>CAWEJF010000005.1:0-99504 GCA_963809345.1 Candidatus Aminicenantota bacterium
GACTCCGGATCCAAAGGTCGGAGGTTCGAATCCTCTCAGGCACGCCACGTTTCCCCCCATATGGCGACTGAAATCATCGGTTTAGGCCCGGTCTAGACCTGAGCCCAATTTGCCTGCGTTTGCCCGGATTTACCCACGTTTACCCCCTGATGTGGCTCAAATATGACCCAAATCTGGCACAGAATTATTGGACTAATAAATGATAACGGAGAGACTTGAAAGAAGCCTCCGGATCAAAGAAAACAATCGGTCATCGCGACTTCTTGACGATCGGGGATCGCCGCGAATTCATGATGTCACGCAAAAGGCGGCGCACCGAACATACGGGCATATTCGCGGCTGAACTGGGAAGCGCTCTCGTATCCGACCTGAAGCGCCGCCGTCGCCGCATCGAGGCACTCCGTGAGCATCAGCCGTTTGGCCTCGTTCAACCTCCACCGTTTTTGGTACTGTAGCGGGCTCATGGCCGTCACGGTCCGGAAGTGACGGTGGAACGTCGTTTTGCTCATGCTGACTCGCGATGCGAGATCATCGACACGAAACGGCCGGGGCGAAGTTGCTCTTCAGCCAATCGATCGCTTGAGCGATTCGATGGCTCCGGCTTCCGACGGTCGCCATCTGTCTCAAATGCGCGCCTTGATCTCCCACCAGTAGACGATAAGAGATCTCCCGTTGAATGACAGGCGCGAGGATCGGGATATCCTGAGGTTCCGCAAGCAAGTCGATCAATCGCTGAAAAGCCGAGAGCAGAGGCATTGTGATTTCGCCGGTCGCCAAGCCGCGGCTTGGCGGTTGTGCGAGCGGCGGGGGGAGATGCCTGTCTGTCATCAACTGCGAGATTTCGTGGAGATCGAATTTGAGCCTTAGGCCCAGGTAGGGCTCTTGGGGGGTGGCCCGGATGATCTGGGCGAAGGACGGGATATCCACGGAGGTAATCAAGTAACGCCGGGCGCCATAGACATAGGATTCCCTGCCGAGCAGAACTCTCTTTGCCCCCTGGACGGCCAGGCAAATTCCGGGCACGTACATCCCGCTGATAGGCGCTGTCGGCTGCTCTCGCCTGAAAAGGGACAATCCGGGGATCACGGTCTCGCGCCTGTCGCCCTGTTCGGTCCATCTGGCAACGCTCCCAGCCAAAGCCGCGAGGGCGGATTCAAATTTCGGGCTCTCCAGAGTCCGGCGGAGGTTTCTATTTCGCATGGTTCAATCCCACTGAACTCTATCAGGCCGCGTCGAACAAGGCAATGGGATCCTCGATCAATTGGAACGATTAGGCAAGAATTCAGAACGAATGGTCTATCCATTCCGCCGTTCCCCCCTTAGAATGGGAGGGAATGGACGGAGAATCCCAAGGAGAGCGAATGAACAACAAGCAAAGCCGCAGAGATTTTCTCATCAGATCAGGTCAGTTGATCGCCTCGGCGGGGCTGCTGAACATGCAGGGGCCGTCTTTGTGGGCCCGGCCGCACGCGCCTCGAGCGGAATCGAATGTGATTACCCGTGCCTTGGGGAAGACCGGCCTCACCGTGCCCATCGTCAGCTTGGGCTTCATGAACGCCGACAATCCCGGCTTGATCCGGCGAGCTTATGAAGTCGGAGTGCGCCACTTCGATACCGCCGCCGCTTATCAGCGCGGCCGCAATGAAGAGATGGTCGGCTCCATGATCCAGGAGATGGACGTCCGGAGCAGCGTTATCGTCTCGACCAAGGTCTGGCTTCGGGATCAGGTTCGGGACCCCAAAGCGCGGGATCTCTTCCGACAGTCGTTCGAAAACAGTCTGAAGCGCCTCCGGATGGATCGTGTGGACATATTATATTATCACCTTGTCGACACCCTCGAAGACCTGAGGGCGGAAGGGCCGCTCCAGGCCTTGGCCGAGCTTAAGAAGGAAGGGAAGGCCCGCTCGATCGGTTTTTCGACGCACCGGGCCAGCCTGGTTCTGCCGGAGGCCGCGAAATCGGGATTTTTCGACGTCGCGTTGGTCGCTTTCAACTACACGATGGCCTCCGACCAGATGCTCTTGGAAGCCCTCGATAGCGCCGCCCGGTCGGGCCTGGGGATCGTCGCCATGAAAACGCAGGCCGGCGGCCTGTCCCGGCCGGATCCGGGATTGCCGAAGGACCTGCCTCCTCACAGCCAGACAGCGCTTCTCAAGTGGGCCTTGCACCATCCGTACGTCGCCACGGCGATCCCCGGAGCGACCACCTACGAGCAGGTGGACCAAAACTTCACCGTGGCGTCCAACCTGGAATACACGGATGAGGAGAAGTCGTTCCTCGCCGACCGGACGTTCTCCGCTCGAGCGCAATTCTGCCGTCAATGCGCCCAGTGCCTCGGCGATTGCCCACGAGGCGCGGATATCCCCACTCTGATGCGGACGCACATGTACGCGGTCCAGTATTCCAATCGAGAGCTGGCGCGCCTGACGCTGTCATCGATGGAACCGGGCCGAGGGCTGGATGTCTGCCGTTCCTGCGGGGAGTGCCGGGTCCAGTGCCGCAATAACGTGAATGTCGGGATGAAGATCGCCCATCTCAAAGCCGCCGAATCCGTCCTTGCCGTTTAGAAAGGAGCGACGACCATGCAGATCGATCTCAAGTCTTGCAAAGCCGCTGGGCGGCTATCCATCCTCGGACTATGCCTCTTGGCCCTGGGCGTACAGTGGGCCTCCGCCCAAACAGGGGGATCAAGCGCTCCCGCCGTGAGTATCACGGATGCGGAGCAGGAAGTCATCAATCTCTCCAAGGAGAAATGGACCTGGATGGCGGAGCGCAAGATGGATTCGCTGGCTGCTCTCTTCCATGAAAAGGCGGTTTTCGTCCACATGGGCGGAACCATGTCCAGGGACCAGGAGCTCGGGGTCATCAAGAGCGGAGGGATCCACTATAAGAAAGCGGATATCCACGACGTCTCGGTGAATATCATCGGCTCAACGGCCATCCTTTTGAACAGGATCACTCTATTGGCCGTTGTCGGAGGGAATGAGGTCACCAATCCCTTCGTGGTGACAGAAGTGTATGTGAAGATGGACGGAACGTGGAAGCTGGGTTCGCTTTCGTTCACCCGGCTGCTCACCTCATAGCCGCGCTGCCATTCTGAATGCCGCAGGCCGGCTCGCTCTGCCGATCCAAAGGTCGGAGGTTCGAATCCTCTCAGGCACGCCAGTCACCATCCGCACGAACCTTTTTCCCTGCTCGGAAGTCTATAATGATAGGGAGGAAAAGATGGTCAACGCGTCTCTGATCTTGGCATTCGTGTCGGTGGGATTGGGGGTCGTATTTACGATAATGATCGTCCAAGAGGTCTCCAAGCGAGGGGTCAAGATCAATTGGTTCCTGATCAGGCTGTTCATGATCAAGTACATTGATCAGTATAAGCAGTTGACCCGGAAAGAGACTGGAAAGGTTGGGCCCCTGTACTATCCTTGTGTTGGATCCTATGTTACGGCGTTGGTCTTCGCGATCATATATCTGATCGCCCGATAAAGTCTCTCTCTTGCCCAAAGGTCGGAGATTCGAATCCTCTCAGGCACGCCACGTTTCCCCGTCTCGCCGGTACTCAAAAAGAGCTTGACAATTGTTATTATTTGTCATAGTATGTCGACATAAGTCGACTTACTATGACAATTAACTATCATATTGCCCTATTCAGGCAAGGGGAGAGTATCCCATGTTCGTTGATATCCGAAGCCGCATCCAGACCGAGATCTTCGATTATCAGACACTGACGGATGCGCTTAAGGACCTGTCCTGCCCCCAGAGACAAGACCACGCTCCTCCTCAGGAGGGCGTTATCGTCAGGGTCAAGAAGGGATTGTACGTTTTCGGCGACAAGTATAGAAGATACCCCTATTCGAAGGAGCTGCTGGCCAATCTCGTCTACGGCCCCTCCTACGTTTCTCTCGATTATGCGCTCGCCTATCACGGGCTCATTCCTGAGAGGGTCGAGGCCCTGACGTCGGTAACGCCTAGCCGCTCCCGCAGGTTCAGCACGCCGGTGGGGCTCTTCATCTATCGTCAGGTCCCCGCCCGGGCATATGAAGTCGGGATGGTCCGCGTGGAAGGGGAGCACAACCAGGCCTTCCTGATCGCTTCTCCAGAAAAGGCCCTGGCCGACAAGATCGTCTCGGTGCGCGGCGCCCCTATCGCGTCTATCGGGGAGATGGGCCGGTTCCTCGAAGAGGACCTGCGGATCGACTCCGGCGCGCTCCGTTCCTTGTCCGCGGAGTGGATCGACGAGTTCGCCGGATGCTACCGATCCCTGAGGCTCAGGCGCCTCAGCGGGTATCTGAGACGGCTCCATAGGTCCGGAGAGGTGGCCCACAATGAATGAGGCCATCCGTCAGATCCTGGCTGCTTATGAGATCCGGTCCGTGGAAGATTCCCTGCGCGCCCTCAGGGAGGTCATGCAGGAGATCGCGCTTCTCGGCCTCTGGAGAAGCAAGTTCTTCGAAAATGCCGCCTTCTATGGCGGCACAGCGCTCCGGGTGCTTTACGGGCTCGACCGTTTCTCTGAGGATTTGGACTTTTCACTCCTCGAGAAGCGCAAGAACTTCGACCTGGGCGACTACAGCGAAGCCCTGAAGAGAGAGCTCGCGTCCTTCGGGTTCGCCGTCGAGATCGAGAGCCGGCCCAAGCCGGCCTCTGCGGCCATCCAGTCCGCTTTCCTCAAGGCCGACACGCGGACCCAGATGATCACGGTCGAGTTTGACAAGGGCCTCGTTCAGAGGGTCCCCCGGAACCAAGTGCTGAAGATCAAGCTCGAGATCGACGTCGATCCGCCCCCGGGATTCGCGACGGAAGTGCGATACATCCTCAGGCCGGTCCCGTTCTCCGTCCGGACGTTCAGCTTGCCTGATCTCTTCGCAGGCAAGATGCCACGCCGTCCTCTGCCGCGAATGGAAGAGCCGGGTCAAGGGCCGGGACTGGTACGATCTTGTTTGGTTCGCGGCCTATCATCCCGAGCTGCATCTCGCCCACCTCGAGCAGAGGATGCGGCAGACGGGGCATTGGACGAAGTCGGTGCTGTTAACGGCAGAGGACTTGCGCGACTTGGTGTCAAAGAGGATCGAAAAGGTCGACATCGACCAGATCCGGCACGAGGTCGAGCCCTTCGTGAAGGACGCGGCCGCTTTGGCGATCTGGTCGAAGGAGTTCTTCCTGGACGTCGCCTCCCGGATCAAGATCGTCTAAATAGCCCAAAGGTCGGGAAAGCGGTGATCCAAATGTGGCACAGGCCCACTTTTTAGTGGCCGTATTGTAATTAATATCAACTACATAATATGGGACTCGCTCGTTCTCCGGATCCAAAGGTCGGAGGCTCGAATCCTCTCAATCACGCCATTCCCATCTCGCTTATTACACGGGTCAATAGCGCTGCCCTATCATTGACGCGTCGCGCGCTACGGTGCTATTCTGAGGACACTCAAAGGGGAATTCCTTCGTTTGCCCAAAAGGAGGAGGTCATGAATTGGAAACGTTTTCTTTGGGCCAGCCTGGCGATCCTCGTTGTCAGAAAAGGCCTGGACTACCTCATCGACACCTTCATCCTGATGCGCGATGAGAAAGTGAAGAGCCTTTTGCGGCCAGACGTGCTATCCACGGTGTGGCTGATGTTTGCCGTCGGAGCCCTGGTCGCGTTCATGTTCACCTACATCTTCGTCAAAGGCCGCGAGGGCAAGGGCATTCAGGAAGGCGTCAGGTTCGGGATCATCATTTGGCTGTTCGTCACCGTGCCGACCGGCCTCGGCGCGTGGATGCTCTTCCCGATCCCGATGGCGCTGGTCGTGAGGTGGGTCCTCAATGGCCTGCTGCTGAATCTCATCAGCGGGATCCTGGCGGCGGCCATCTACAAGCCGGCCGGTCCGGCCAAATCCTAGCCCTCAAAGGCGGTCTTGAGCTCCCCGCGGGTCGAACTCTCTCTGCTCTCATTGAAACCTGGTTGCCCAAGTGTTATAGATCAATGCGTCTTGGGCCGTGGGGGGCATGAATGCGGGGGTTCACATGATCGATTCAGGTGGAATGGGTCGTACGGCGTTACATATGGAGAGGTCAATCAGGCACGTACGCGACAGTGACGAGGCTCACGCCGTTTGGCGATGATCCATTCCGGCGTGGACCGTACCCCGCCCGCGGAAACTCCGTTCTTCCGGGTCCTCTCTCCTGATACTCAGACCGATCCTTCGGGGGCAGGTCGAGAGGACGCGCTGTAAGATGGGATTCAGCTTGTCGTCGCCCACAATAAGGTCAAATTTGTTGAGTAGCGAACTCATGGCGTGGTTGGAAATGTACTCGTACCCCGCAGGAAGCAGGACCACGGATCCCCGAAACCCGAGTACGAACCGTGTCGACCTCTGCTTTTCGAATTCGGGAAGAGGCTTGCCAGAGAGCAATGCCCGTGCGGCCGTGATATCGATCCCGTTGAGATCAAAATTGAGAAAGCCGTTCTCCTTCGACCATTCGATGGCTTTCCAGACGAGAAGCTCGTTCGGACGGAGCCATCGCTGGCCGCCCCCCCAGGCCAGCTTTTTCATCGTCACCGTATTGCCAAAAGGGATCGCCAAGAGGCCAGACAATATTTCTCCCCGGTATTCCGCCAAAAAGAGCCGGATATGGTTTGAAGGCTCAAGGTGTTTCCACAAAATTTTAAAATATTCTTCCGGCTCCAGGGCAACCCCATGCCTTCGTCCCGTTGCCATAAGCAGCTTATGGAAAACGGCGATATCGGCTTCTTTCCCGTTCAGAATCCGAATTCCCAGATCACGGCCCAGCCGGATATTGTTCCGTGTCGTCCTTCGCATCTTCTGCAGAAGCTCTCTCGAATCCTGGGACAGGTCTATGATGAGGGTGGCGCGTTCTTTACCTATAAACGACCTGGCGTGGAATTCATGCTTTTCAAGACTATCGACCGCGCCACAATCGTAAGCCGGATGCATGGCCAGATAGACGATCTTATTGGCCCGGATAAGCTTGGCTAACTCATCCAGCACCGTTTCAAAGAGCTCCGGTTCATGGCTCGATAGGACAGGACCTTGGACCACATGGGCGATCTTTATGGCTCCAAGCAAGCATCGAACAAGGACCTGAACCCCAGCAACGATGTGGGACTCCTTCTTTATCATGATCCTTGCCGGGGACCAGCCGAACGAAGCCTTGAAGGCCGCCCATGGGCTGGACTGAAAGTGACTCCCCAGTGGCACGCCGGCGACGAATGAATCCCATTCGGGATCAAGGATCTTATGGGAAATTTCGCATGTCAGCTTCTCAGCCCTATCCGCGGCCAGCGAGGGCTGATCGTCAAATGCCTTTGGCCAAATCTGCTGATTTCGCAAGTTGCGGACCCGTTCCCCTTCCATTCTCCCTTGGCCGGCGGGGAGGTTCAATCGCCTCCAGGGGTGATTCGCGAGGTGATGGCCGAGGACGATCTGTTGGCGGGGACGGCATCGACGGGGTCAGTTAGCGCTCGACCCATCAGAGGTTTGACTTTCCCCTCCGCATAGGCCGATACTGATTCAAAGCAGGCTCTGGATAGAAAGGAAACCAATCCCCATGAGAACCCGGAAGATCTTGATGTTTCTGCTCTGCTCGCTAATGGCGATTTCGGCCGCGCTTTCCGCGCAGGAAATCCTTGACGCGATCAAGGCGGGGGATCTGGCCAAGGTCCAAGCCATGGTCGAGAAGGACCCAAGAATTGTAAAGGAGATAGGCCGGAACGGAAGGACCGTCCTCTTCGCAGCGGTCGCCTTTCGCCAGCTCGAGATCACGGAGTACCTGATCTCAAAGGGGGCGGAGGTGAACGTTCAGGACGATTTCCATAGTACGCCGCTCATCCTGGCCTGTGGGAACGGCTCTCCGCTCGCGCTCGTCAGGCTGCTCGCCGAAAAGGGCGCGGATGTGAACGCCGTCGCGAAATACTCGGGAAAGCCTCTTGACCTGGCCCTGGACGGCGGTGACAGCGGCATCATCGAGTACCTGAAGTCCAAGGGCGCCCAGCCGACGCCCCTGAAATTCGAAACCTTCCCGTTGGCGAAACAGGTCCACCGCATTGCCTACCCATGGGGCATGAGGAACAACATGGTTGTCTATTCCGGCTCGGACGGGATCCTCCTCGTGGACACCGGATTCAGCAAACACGCGATAGCCGCGCTCCGGGAAACGATAAAGGGCTTGGCCAAGGGAGAGATCAAATACGTGCTCAACACGCACCCCCACGGAGATCATGTCGAAGGGAACGGGATCCTTCCTCCGGAAGGCAAGATCCTCAACTACCAGAGCCTCGAAAGCGGGGACTTTCAGGGCCTGATCTCCAAGGGGGGAACGGCTCTCCGCGGCCCGTCCGGCCGGGAGCTTGCCGCGCCCTATCTCATGCGCCTCAACGGAGAGGAGGTCCAGATCATTCCCTACCCAGGCCTCCATTCCGAGTCCGACCTCCTTATCTATTTGCCCAAGTCGAACGTGCTTTGCATGGGCGACCTGTTGCTCTCCGAGAGCAGTCCCGCCGTCGCGGATGTCGGTGGCTACATGACTTTTCTCGACAATGTCATCGACATCTTCCCCGACGGGACGACGTTCGTGAGCGGCCATGGCAAGGACCTGACAAAAGATGGCCTCAGGAGATACAGAAACGACTTGGTCGGGATGATCGCGATCGTCAAAAAGAATTATGATGCCGGGAAGAGCGCAGAAGACATGGTCCGCGATGATGTGCTCAAGGCCTACAAGCCCGAATATTCCTTGCTCGATTGGATCGGCCCCGACTCGTGGATCCCGCGGATCGTCGAAGGGTTGAAGTCCGGAAGTCTGAAATAGAAGGGGGAATTTCCATGACCGGAGGAGGGCCACCTGCGGCCAAATCAGTCTTGGGTCTATTACTCGGCTTATCTGTGCTGTTTCTTTTCAGCCTATCCGTTGCCGCCGCTAAAAGAAAAGGAGCCGTTGAGATCCCCGAGGGTTTCTCGGGGCTCGTCGCTTACGGCTCCCTGATCTCTTTGCCGAGCATGGAGCAGACGCTCGGGCACAACTACCAAGGCCCGACCCATCAGATCCATCTGACGGGTTATGAGAGGGAATGGGCCTGTGTTCGTCCCTTCAACGATCCTCTAGCGAATTCGGCGGATAGGAAACGGATCGAGGCGTTCTTCTTGCGTGGCAATGAACGTGTTCCTTTTGACGGGACGGCAGAGCTCAATATCCATGAAAAAAAGAAGGGCAGGATCAATGCCATTCTCTATGTGATCAGCAACGCCGAGGTGATCCGTCTCGATAAGAGGGAATGGGGGTATCGAAGAGTGGATGTGACCGATAAGATCGAGGAGTTCCGATTCCGGGGAGGAAGAGTCTATGTCTATGAGGGACTTCCCCGGCGCACGGACGCATCCCCCGCTAATAAGGGAACATACATATTGATCAAAGAGTTCGCCGACCTGGTGACCGGCGCTTGCGATGCCATCGGAAAGGATTTTAGGCACGAGTTCGACAAGTCCACCAGGGCATGCGACTACGAAGTCGTGTCCGCGAAGAATATCGTTTGGGAAAGGGCCAAATAATGATGGCCGAGGAACGAAATGAATAGAGCGAGCCGGAAGATGGCGATCACGACCTCGCTGATGGCCGTCTTCATCGCCGTCGCCTTCTCCCAGCCCC
Organism: Candidatus Aminicenantota bacterium; assembly: GCA_963809345.1. GTDB lineage: Bacteria > Acidobacteriota > Aminicenantia > Aminicenantales > Saccharicenantaceae > RBG-16-66-30. Next base: position 9,643 of record CAWEJF010000005.1, read on the forward strand.
ATGACTCGTTCGACCCGTTGAAGACCTATCCGGCCGGAGCGCTCAAGGAAGACCTCACGATTCTCTGGGATATGTTGGAGGAAGGACACGGCGGGCTCGATCGCTATACGCCGGCGGCCGTGCTTAAAAAGAGCTTCGATGAAGCCGGGATCGAACGGACCGGTCCGTTAACGGCATTCGATTTCTACTCCAGGCTCCTGCCGCTCGTGGCGGAGATCAAGGATGGGCATACGCGTCTGATGCTTTCTTCTGATGCCGGCGCTTGGCTGGACGCCCAACCCGTCTTCTTTCCCTTTTGGCTCCGCTTTCTGAAGGACAAGGCCTATATCTTCAGGAACCTGAGCTCCGACGCGGGCATCAAGGACGGCGCAGAACTCCTGGCCATCGACGGGACACCGATCACGGACATCTTATCGGCGCTCCTGACGCTTGTCCCGAGTGACGCTGGGATCCGGACCAGCCGGATCCGGCGCCTCGAGTATCCGACCTCTTTCGGCCGGCTCCTGGCCCTTCGATTCGGGCGGCGGGAATCCCGCCGGATCCGCTTCCGGCCGTTCCCTGGCGGAGAGATCAAGGAGATCACGATACCGGGCATTACGGCCAGCGACATCACCCGGCTCCTTCCGGAAAGATACCCCGCGACGGCCGAGAGCCATCCCACCTACGAGCTGTCCTTCATAGGACCGACGGCCGTCCTGACGATCCGGCAATTCGGCGACGATCCGGACAAGGCCAGGCCGCGGTATCCGGAATTTTTGATGGAGACGTTCCGCACCCTGGCGGAAAATAAGACCCCCAATTTGATCATCGACCTGAGGGGCAACGGCGGCGGGCTGGACGAGTATGGCAAGCGCCTCTTCGCCCACATCATGGACCGTCCGTTCCTGTATTATTGGGCCATCGAAACAAAGAAGAACCAATACGACTTCTTCCGCTTTACGGACGAAACCGCGGCAAGCGCCGCGGAGCTGGCCAGGCCGCTCCGAAAGAACGCTCGTGGCCGCTTCGATGTCATCGGCCATCCCAACCGCGGGCTCCAGATGCCTCAGGAACCCCGGTTCGCGGGGCGGGTAGCCATCCTCATCGATGGCGGCAGCACCTCGGCGACGGGGGAAACGACCTCCGCCTTCCACTACTACAAGAAGGCCGTGTTCTTCGGGGAGGAATGCGGCTCGGGCTACTACGGCATGTCGGGATTCATCGTCACGGCGACCCTTCCCAATACGGGCATCCGGGTCCGTATCCCCCTCGTCCTGTCCACGATGGCGGTCGACGGCCATCCCAAGGACCGCGGCATCGTCCCAGATTTCCCCGTGACGCCGACGATCCAGGACCTTTTGGCGGGCCGGGATCCGGTGATGGAACGGGCCCTGCTGTTCCTGGAAAAAGGCAGATAACCTACTTTTCCGGCCCCCGCTCCGCCTCCATGAGGGCTTTGAGGTCGATCGTCTTCACCGTTCCGACGCTCGCCAGCGGCTTGTCGAACTTCTTCTCGTCGCCGACGACCACGATGATCATCTTGGCCGGGTCCATGTACTTCTTGGCCGCTTCGAGGATGTCCTGTTTGGTGATCTTGCGGATGTTGTCGATGTAGGTGTCGAGATAGGTGTCGGCGAAACCTTGGAGCTTGAGCGTCATGACCTGGCTCATGACCTGGCTCTTCTCCTCGAAGTTGAAGACGAAGCTGTTGATGATGGAGTTCTTGGCCGTCTCGATCTCCTCGTCGGACACGAGGTTCGTCTGGAGGTCCTTGACGATGTCCTTGATGAGTCCCAAGGCCTCGACGAACTGGGCCGCCTTCAACTGGGAGGCGACCATGAAGGGGCCGCGGTCGCGTCCGTCCATGACCCCGCCGTAGATGCCGTAGGTCAGGCCGCGGTCGGACCGGAGCTGCTTCATCAGCCGGGCCGTGAAGCCGCCGCCGCCGAAGATGTTGTTCAGGACATCGAGCTTGTATTGGTCGGGGCCGTTGCGGCGGACGCCCAGGTGGCCCAGGTACATGTTGGCCTGGGGCGTGTCCTTGTAGGCGTAATAGATCGTGCCGTCGGCCCGCTCGGTCAAGGGCGCGGGCTCGGGGAGATCGACCTTGGCCTTGGGCCAGCCCTTGAAGACTCGATCGAGAATGGACTTGACCTCGTTGACGGAGACATCTCCGGCGACGCCCAGCATGAGGTTGGCCGGGGAGAAGAAGCGTTTGTGGAAAGCGGCCAGGTCTTCGCGATTGACCGCCTTGAGCGTGGCCGGTTTCGCCCGCCGTCCGTAGGGCGAGTCGGGGCCATAGAGCTTCTCTTGGAACAGCAGGCTCGAGACCTGGCTGGGCCGGTCCCATATCCGGCGCATGCCTTCCAGGGACTGATTGCGGGCCAGGTCGAGCTTGTCCTGAGGGAAGGCCGGGTTCATCACCAGGTCGGCGTAGATCTCCATGAGCTTGGCGAAGTCTTTTTTCAGGGAGTTCCCGGTCACGGTCATGTACTCGGAGCCGCCCATGGCCTCGACCGTGGCCGCGATGAATTCGAGCTCCTCGTTGATCTGGTCGCCGGCCCGGCTTTTCGTCCCCCCTGTGCGGAGGACGGTCGCCGTGAGCTGAGCCAGTCCCGCTCTGTCAGCGGGCTCGAAGAGCGAGCCACCGCGGAAGTAGCCGTAGACCCAGACGAGGGGCAGCTCGGAGTCCTGGATGTAGGCGACGCGGATGCCATTCGCCAGGGTGAACATGACCGGCTTCGGCATCTTGAACGACAGGGGCGGTGGGGCCCCCAGCTCGCTCGGGTGCCTCTGGCCGAGGACCGGCAGGGCCAGGATAAGGAGGGCGAACGCGATGGCCGTCGTGACTTGGGTCGTGGTGCGTTTCATGGTCGTTCCTCCTTCCTCAGGACGCCTTGGCCTTTTTGATGAGGGCGGCCACGGTCCGGTTCTCCGGCGTCAGATAGGTCTTGGCGAAATTCATGACGTCGTCAGCCGTGACGCTCCCGACGAGCTCCCGGTAGGTCTTGAAGAGCTTCCAGTCGCCATACAGCAGCTGGTACTCCACGAGCGTCATGGCGATGCCGAAGTTGGAGCTCATCGAGCGGATGAAGGAGGCGTCGAGGTTGTTCTTGACCTTCTGGAGCTCCCGTTCCGACACGGGCTCGATCTTGACCTTCTCGACGTGCTCGAGGATGGCCTTCTCGACCTCTTCGACGGTGTGAGGGAACCTGGGTACGGCGTTGAATCCGAACAGGTTCGGGTAACGGTCGCCGGGCATCGCCGCGATAGCGGAGACTGAAACAGCGAGCTGTTTGTCCTGGATGAGGTCCTTGTAGATGCGCGACGTCCGGCCCCTCGTCAGAATATAGGCCAAGACATTGGCCGCGGCGTCCTCCTTCGACGGGAAGTTCGGCTTGTGGTAGCCCATCATGAGCTGGGGCTCGGCGTCGAACTCGAACCGGACCCGGCGCTCGCCGAGCTGCTTGGGCTCGACCGTCCGGAAGACGGGCGGGTCCTCGCCCCGGGGAATGTCCCCGAAGTACTTCTCGACGAGCGGGATGGCCGTCTCCGGATAGATATCACCGACGATGGCCAGGACACAGTTGTTCGGTGTGTAGTACCTGTTCTTGAAAACCTGGGCCTCCTCGAGGGTCACCGAGTTGATGTCGGACGCCCAGCCGACGACGGGGTTCTTGTAGGGATGGGCCATGAAGGCCGCGCCCATGAACATCTCGCTGAGGAGCCGGGTGGGGACGGCGTCCGTCGTCTGCTTGCGCTCTTCCTGGATGACGCTCCGCTCGATGTAGAACTCGCGCAGGACCGTGTTCCGGATGCGCTCGGACTCGATGAGGCAGAAGAGCTCGAACCGGTTGGCCGGCAGGCTGATGATGTACATCGTCTGGTCCGTGCCCGTCCCGGCGTTGAGCCCGGTGCCGCCGGCGTTGCTGTAGATGAGGTCGATCTCGTCCTTGACGATGAACGCCTTCTGCTCTTCTTCGAGCTTGGTCAGCTCGGCCCGCAGGCGGGTGGCCTTCTCCTTGTCGCCCTGGTCTCCCTTGGCCAGCTCGACGCTCCACTCATGGCCGACCTGGGCGATCTTGTCCATCAGGACCTTCTCTTTCCCGTAATCCCTGGTCCCGATCCTGGGCGTGCCCTTGAAGGCCATGTGTTCGAAGAGGTGGGCGGTCCCGGTGATGCCGGGGTATTCGTCGACCGACCCGACCTTGAACCCGTACAGCGTGCTGAAGACCGGCGCCCCGTGGCGTTCGGCAAAGAGGACCGTGAGCCCGTTCTTCAGCGTGTGCATGGTGACCTTGTCCTCGAGGCTCTGGGCCGGAACGAGCGCCGGGCCAATGGCCAGGGCGAAGGTCAGGAAAAGGCCTGCGTGTTTGATGATTTTTGGATATTTCATGGCCACCTCCCCGACCTGATTTTCTGCCTCTCGCCCGCGAAAGTCAAACGTCACATTATGGCCATTGGCATGGGACGGCGGGCGTTCCTTGACTCGGGGTCGCCGCCGGCGATATCATCAGGCTCACGAAACGTCTTTGTCGCCATCGAGGAGGCCGGAGAATGAACACCATCGAAAAAGCGCTGGTCCATGCCCTTTTCAAGCACCTGCATCACAACATCGACAAGGCCATCGACTTCAAGGCCATCGAGGCCTTGAACAAGAAGGTCGGCAAGCTCTTCCCCAGGGCCCTTATCGTCGGCCCAGGCGACGACGCCGCGGCTTTCAGATTCCCCGGCACCAAAGGGATATTCGTGGGCAAGCTGGAGAGCCATTGCTCTCCCTGCGTCCCCCGGCCCTATGACGCCGCCGCCACCGGGGCCGGCGGGGCCATGCGCGATGTCGTGGCCATGGGCGCCCGGCCCATCTTCCTGATGAATTTCATCGGCACCCGGCCGCTCGACGAGAAGGTCATCGTCGGTCCCTGCGGGTTCGACGGCGCGTGCACCTGCGGGAAATGCGTCGAGATGACCAGCGGGCAAAGGGTCGACCAGATGGCCAAGGGCCTGCGGGACATGTGCAACGCCATGGACGTCTTCATCGTGGGCGGGGGCTTTTCGACCTCCTTCTCGGACATCGTCCCGGCCACCGTGGTCGCGGTGCTCGGCAAGCTCGTCACGGCCAAGCCGCTGACCAAGCCGGCCAAGGCCGCCGGCGACCAGTTCATCCTGATCGGCAAGACCGGCAGCGACGGCAACGACACGCTTTACCGGGCGGGACTCGTCAACGTCATGAAGCCGGCCGTCGCCCTCTTCAAGGAAGAGCGCCAGATCATGGAAGCGTCCCTGGCCGCATTCAGCACCGGCAAGATCAAGTCCTGCTCCGACCTCGGGGCGGCCGGCATCGGCGCCGCCGTTTGCGAGTCGGCGAGATACGGCGGTTTCGGGGCCCACGTCGACCTGGGCAAGGTGGCCCTCCGGGAAAAGGGCCTCACGCCCGAAGAGATCCTGATCTGCGAGACCCAGGGGCGCATGTCCGTCCAGGTGGCCAAGAAGGACGTCGATCTGGTGCTCCGGAAGATCCGGGCCAAGGGCGTCCGGGCCGAGGTCATCGGCGAGATCAACGACGACAACAAGGAAGTCTTCGAGTACAAGGGCAAGACCGTCGCCGTGATCCCGAACAAGCCCTCCGCGGCGGACCTGGCGTCTCTCTAAAGAGATCTCGAGATGCCGGAGACACGGGCGAAATCCGAGTACGCCGCGGCCGGGGTAGACTACACCAAGATCGAGCCGTTCAAGATGGCCATGGTCCGGGCCGGGAAGCGGACGCTCGCGTTCCCGAACAGGCGCGGCGTATTCGTCGACCCGGACAGCGTGGGCGCGCACGGCGCCGTCTACGAATACCGGGGCTCCGCGCCCCACCTTTGGTGCATGACCCAGGAGGGCCTGGGCAACAAGAACTGGATCGCCGAGTGGATGTATCAGCACGCCGGGACCGGCCGGACCTACTATGAGGGCATCGGCATCGATTCCGCCCTCATGGCGGCCAACGACGTGATCTGTCAGGGCGCCCTGCCCGTGATCTTCACCGATGAGGTGGCGGCGGGCGACAGCGAATGGTTCATGGACGAAAAGCGGAGCCACGACCTGGCCGAGAGCTTCTATCGGGCCTGCGAGATGTGCGGCATGGCCCTGCCGGCCGGCGAGTCTCCCGCCCTGCGCTATCTGGTCAAGGCCGAGCCGCCGGTGCGGAGCGCGCCGTCGCTCTCCGGCTGCGTCACCGGCATCGTCGCGCCCAAGACGAGGATGGTCACGGGGGAGAAGCTCGCTCTCGGTGACCACATCATCGGGGCCCCGTCGTCGGGGCTCCATGCCAACGGCATTTCCCTGGTGATCAAACGGGCCCTGGCCCTGAAGGACCAGTTCCTCCATCTCCTGCCCAACGGGAAGACGCTGGGCGAGGAGGCGCTCATCCCCACTTGCTCGTATGTCCGGCTCGTGGAAGCGCTGCAGCAGGAGAATATCGACATCCACGCGCTGCTCGGGGGCACGGGCGGGGGCATCTCCAAGATCGCCTATGCCAAAAAACCTTTTACCTATCGGGTGAAGAGATGGGTAGACGAGATCCCGCCGCTGTTCCTGTTCATGCGCGAGGCCGGGGTCAGCCTTCTGGACTGCGTAACGACCTTCAACTGGGGCATCGGGTTCTACGTCTATGTGCCGGAAAAAGAAGTTGCCCGAACCCTCGACGCGGGCCGGAAGGCGGGCTACGGTCTCATCGATCTGGGCCAGGTCGAAAAAGGCGAGCGCTGCGTCATCTTCGAACCGGAGAAGATGACCCTTCCGCGATCGAGTAACCTCTCCTGGGGAGCTTCGTCTCCGCAGCCTGTCCTCGGCAGAGGACACTGCTCCTGATAGCGCCGCCTTATGGCTTCTTGGTATGGTTCTTGCTATCTAACCTGTTTGGATGACCGATCGAGCGGTCACCAAGGAGGAACGAGATGAAAAAGATATGGCTTCCGGCCCTGATCTTGGCCCTTCTCTTGCCGAGCGTCGTCGCTTGCTACCGGCACTCCGGATACCATTTTTATCCCCATACGCCGCGCTTCGCGCCGACCTTTCCGGCCGATGTCGATCTCCTGAGGCGCGAGCCGCGCCGGGACCACATACGGCTGGGCGAGGTCTGGATCAGGCCGAGCTGGCGCATGGACCGCTACGATGTCGAGGGCTTGCTCCGCGAACGGGCGGCCCGGATGGGGGCGGAGGCGCTGGTCATCGTCGCCGACCGCTATTTCCGCGACGGCGTCGTCTTCAATTATTGGCGCGGGCCGCGGAGCGTCTACAGGCGCCAGATCGTCGGCATCGCCATCCGTTACCGGCGCTAGCCCGGCGGCGGCGATCCCCGGACACCGGGCGACCGGCCCCTTAACGTTCCGGCCGCCCGGGCGTAGAATGGATGTGATGAAAAAGATAACACCTGTTTTCTTCGTTTTCCTCCTCGCTTCCGCTCAGGCCCCGGCCGGTCGCGTTGTCCCGAACGACCCCTACTTCAAGTATCAAGTCAGCTTCCTCAATCCCGGCGGGAAGATCGACATCGAACGGACCTCGATCAAGCCGTCGCCGGTCACGCTCGACGCCGTCGCGGGGATCGACCCGGACATCACCCGGGCCTGGACGATCTCCACGGGGAGTCGCAAGACGGTCGTCGCCATCCTCGACGACGGCTTCTTCTACGGGCACGAGGACCTGGCCGGCAACATCTGGGCGAACACGGGTGAGTCCGGTCCGGACGCGTCGGGCCACGCCAAGGAGACCAACCGCGTCGACGACGACGGGAACGGCTATGTCGACGACGTCATGGGCTGGGATTTCGCTTTCGACGATCCTGACCCCGACTGTTACGTCTTCGACGGCATGAGCAGGGACCGGATCCAACCGTATTGGCACAGCATCTCGGCCCTGGGCATCATCGGGGCGAGAGGGAACAACGGCGTCGGCGTCGCCGGGATCAATTGGGATGTGTCGATGATGCTGCTCAAGATCGGGGCCCAGGGCATCGGGCGCGACGAAAAAGACACTCTCCGCCCGGGACGGGCGGCCAAGGCCATCCGCTATGCGGCGGACAACGGCGCCAGGATCATCAACTGGAGCGGGTTCGTCAGCGATCCGACGCCGGAGGCGCTGGCCGAGCTGAAGTCGGCCATCGAATACGCCGGCAAGAAGAACGTCCTGTTGGTCGTCGGAGCAGGCAACTCCGGGTTGGACATCGACCGGCCGGAGAACTTCACCTATCCCGCCTGTTTCACGCTCGACAGCATCCTGACCGTGGCCATGATCGATTTCCGGGGCGGGCTCGTCGTCTACGAGGCCGGGGAGCGCCGGCTGGGATCCAACTTTGGCCCGGTCAACGTCGACATCGCCGCCCTCGACGAGAATTTCACGACCGATATCGAGAACGGCCGGAGCACCTATCGGCTGAGCGCCGGGACGTCCAACAGCGGCCCGGTCGTCGCCGGGATCGCCGCCCTGGCGCTTTCGGTCAAGCCGGAGCTGTCCGCCGTCGCGCTGAAGAAGCTCCTGATGGAAACGGCCACCCCGGTCGCCGGTCTCGCCGGCAAGGTCGGCAGCGGCGGCATGGTCAATGCGTATAAGGCCCTATCGGCCGCCCGCAAGACGACAACTCATTGAATCCGAATGAGATAGTGGCGCCCGGCAGGGGCCCTTATGATCCCCTGTAGAGCGGATGGCGGGCGGCGGCCAGGTTGACGATGCGGCTGCCCATCTCCCCGTAAGAATAGCCGACCTCGGCCGCGGCGTAGGTCAGGGATGTCAGCGGATTGATATCGGGGTTCGGGTTGACGTCGATGACATAGAAGACGCCGTCCCGATACCGCAGGTCGATCCGGCCATAGTCCCGGCAGCCCGTGGCCCGGTACGTCGCCAGGACGATCCGATCAAGCTCGGCCTGGGCCGACGGTTCCAGCTCCGCCGGGACGCGCAGCTCGATCGTCTCGTAGAGGCGGGAGCCGGGGAGGTATTTGGCGTCGTAGGTGAAAAGGCGGTCCCGGATGTCCGTCAGCCCGACGTAGTCCATCTCGGCCGCGGGGAGCGCCGTCACCGAGCCGTTCCCCCACGCCGCGACATGGAACTCCCGGCCGTCGATGAACTCCTCGACGAGGGCGGGCTGCTGGAGCTCCCGTAAGATGTAGCCGATGCGGCTTTCGAGCTCGGCCCGGGAGGTGACGACCGAGTCGGGGGAGATGCCGATGCTGCAATGTTCGTTGGCCGCTTTGACGATGGCGGGGAAGATGTTCCAGCCGTTGATCCTCGGGGTGTCGAAGACCGCCCAGGGAGGGGTCGGCAGACTGTTCTTATCGAGAATGCGCTTGACCTGCGGCTTGTCGTGAGAGAGCGACAGGACCTGAGACGACGCGCCCGTGAACGCGAAGCCGAGCCGCTCCAGGACCGCGGCCACTTCGGGCTCGCTGTGAGGGACGCCGGGGAGCTCCTCGCACCAGTTGAACACGATCATGTCGCGCGGGTCGTGTGGCTCGAGACGCGCGGCGAGGCGTCCATCCTCGACGGCCAGGAGATCGACCGGATGGCCGAGAGCTTTCAACGCGTCGCCGAGGGCCGCGATGTCCTGCTGCGCGTCACGCGCCTCTTCCGAGGTCCATTCGAGGCTCATATTGTGGATCAGAAGGACGGGCAGGTCGTGACGACGATTCTCCACCATGATTCAATGACAGATTAACATAAACAACGGCGCGAAAAGCAAAAAAATATTTTTTATCGCGAATATTTTTTTGCGACCGTCGCGGACTTCGTCGGATCGCTTTCGGATGCCGCGCGGAGCGTGATCGTCGCCGACTTCGAAGCGCCGGCTTCGCGCGACACGAAGACCGTCACGGGTCGAGATGCGCCGGTCTTCACGGCGGCCAGCGCGCTCGGCAGACGGACGCTCCAGCCTCGCCCGTCGACCGAGACCGACATCCTATAAATGTCGGCGCCGAAATGCGCGCCGGCGTTCGGATCGAGAGCGGCGCCGGTATTGGACAGCGTGAAGGCGATGGAGGACGCCTGCGCTTGTCTGATCTTGGGGACCGACCGCCCCGCCGGAGGAGCGAGAGCCACTCCGCGTCGCTGCGGGCCCGCGCCGTCGAGCGAACGGACGGCCAGCGTATAGACGAGGATCCCGTCCGTGCCCTTCCGGAGGTCGATGACGTAGAAATGAAGGCGGTTCGGGGTGTCCTCCCACTCGTAGGAGCTGCCGGAGTCGAGCCCAGCGTGGAAGAGGGCGTCGTTGAGCTGGCGGTAGTCGGCCACGGTCCGCATGACCTTCTCGCCGTTGGGCTTGACGTAGTCGACCATGCCGATGTCTTCGGGGTGGGCGTCGATGACCCAGATGTAGCTGTTGAACTCGTTCGGCCCGCCGTTGCGGCCGCGCAGGCCGTCCTTGTTCTTGGCGATGAGGACGCCGTTGTCGGGGGTGAAGGAATCGTAGCCGATGCGCTGGACGACCTCGAGCGTATAGAAGCGGTAGTTCGGCGTCCCGGCCGACAGGGGGTTCGTGGCCGGATCGTCGGGGGGCGTCAGGTCGCCCGGCTTCTCGCCGTCGAACTTGACGATGATCCCGGTGTAGGTGCCGGGGAGCGGATCGACGGCCCTAGCCGTGACCTCGGCCACGGCTAGTCCATTTTTCGCCAGGCCGGCCCGCCCCAGGGTCAAAAGGACCGATTCGTCGATGAACTTGTTCTCGAGCCGGTTGCGGACCATGAGCCCGGCCGGCATGAACGCGCCTTGCATCGGCGGCACGACCCAGCGCTTATGGGGCCCGCCCGGCCCGTTGAAGCACCCACGGTCCATCATGTCCCACGTCCCGGCCGCGACGCGCCGGTAGGGCGTGACGTAGGGATTGTTGTTGAGGTCGGGCAGGCTGAAGGCGAAGTGGCCGAGCTCGTGGGTGATCGTGCCTGAGTTCTCACCTTGGCGCATGGAGGACAGGCCCCACTGCTGGGACCCGGCCAGCCAGCTCGTCCATTCGACGTAGCGGGTCGGGATCCAGCGGGGCATGGCCGGGTTTGGATTGCCCCATTCGGCCGGGATGTCTTCCTTGGAGACGAACTTCATCTCGCCGTACTCCTGCCACACGCCCGTTTCGTCGTAGCTCGCGTAGAGACGGAGGACGGCGTCGAAGTCCTTGCGGATGTCCTTGCCGACGGCGGCCGTCCAGATCTCATCGCAATCACGCTCCATGCGGCCGTCGGCGCGGCTGCCGTCGGGCGTCTGGTCGTTCTGGCGGTATTCGTTGAGACCATAAGCCCAGATGGGCTTGGGCATGAGGTAGGGACCGAAGGACTCGACCTCGGTGATGCCGAACTTGCCCCGCGACTGCTCCATCCAGTAGCCGTTGATGGTCTGGCCGTGGTTGACCTCGCCCGGCTTCATCCAGAAATCGGCGAAGAACCGGGGGACGTCTTCGCGCTTGACGGGATCGATCTGGGGATTGCCGAACGGATCGGAGCCCTTGGGCATGGTCATGACGAACGGCTGACCGGGGAAATCGATGCCGACGACGGCCAGACGGAACCCCCGCCCCGGCTTGAGGGCGGGGTCGGCCCAGTTGCGGCCGGGAATGGGGCGGTAATCGGCCCAGGTCATCGTGTCCTGGTCCTGGACCCGTTGCGGATCGATGGGTCCCGGGAAATCCGGCACGGTCTTCTGGGCCGGGGACGGGGTGGCGATCAGGAGAAGGACCGAGAGGCCGGCGATCCCCAGGATCGTCGCGATACCGAGGCTCTTGTGTTCGGCCATGTGTCCTCTTCTCAGACCGTGATCTCCTCGACCGCGAGCTTGGCCACTTCCATCTGCCCTAGGCCCCATTCGACCGACTTGGTGATGATCAGGACATCGGCCGCCTTCAGGTTGACGAAGGGGGCACAGTAGGCGTCCACAGCGACGGGGTCGGTGCCGAGGACGACCTTGTTAAGCCGGCGCATCTCGCCCGGACCGGCCGGTCCGTTCGTCAGCAGGAACTCGGTGGCGTCTGCGACGCACAGGTCGGGCCGGCGCAAGGTGTTCAGGTCGGCGATACACTGGGCCAGGAAGGGAACGTCGTCGTACTCGCCCTTGGCCCCCGAGCCGGAGTGGAAGAATTGGTTCGAAGGGCCGGAGTTGGCCCCCATGAGGTTCTTGAGGTTGCAGGACATGCCGACGCCGACATGGTTCTTGATGATGGGCAGGTTGACGAATACGTCGCAGTCCAGGAACTCCTTGACGACGCTGGCCTTCTTCAGGGTCTTGTTCCTGGCCACCGGCGTTTCGACGTAGTTCCCGGAAGAGTTCTTGACCGCGCCGATCTCCTTCTCGTATTTGGAGGCGAGGACAGCGCGCTTCCAGTAGCCCGGCTGAGGATCGATAAGGTAACGGATCTCCTTGGCCCCGGCCTCGAGCGAGGCCAGGATGACGGCCAGGGCGAGGTCGGGGTGGGTGTGGCTACCCGGGTTCTTCCACCAGGCCGGAGCGTTGATGAGCAGGCCGACCGACGAGCCTTTAGGCACGAACTTGCTCATTCCGCCGAGGGCGGCCAGCCCCTTGGACACCGCGGCTATCCGGTCTGTGCCGGTGACGACGGCCAGGTCCGGCCTGTCCCGCCTCGGGATACCGGTCGCGAGCTTGGTCTGGCCTCGGAGTCCGCCGGCTAGCGCGGCCGCGCCGAGGAACGCACCGGACTTCATGAAATCGCGCCTCTTGACCGTCACGCTCATGAGCACCTCCTCGATCGCCGATCCTTGCGTTGACCTATCGATTATTACATCAAATCGCTGGAACATGAAAGGGGACGCGCACCTTCGGTCCGGATCCCCCTTTCATTGCCTTGACAGGCGGCGGCGGGGGCTGATATATCAGCACGAGGATTCGCCATGCCACATCTCCCGCTTATCCGCCGCGCGGCCCGGCCGACCGCCTCGGTTCTCTGTGCTTCTTTGTCCATCCTTCTGGCTTCGGCGCCTTCGAGCCAGGCCCAGGCCGCCGCGTCCGGTCGGGAGGCCGGACCCGGCTTGGCCTCGGCACAGGAGCGGGCCCCGGGCCGCAACGACCCGCGCACGGTCCGGACGATCGCCGCCTTGCCCTCGGGCGGACCCATTGCGATCGACGGCGTACTGTCCGAGGCCGTTTGGCAGACCCCCGGTTCCAGCGGCTTCACTCAGCGCGATCCTCAAGACGGACAGCCTGCGAGCGAGCCCACGACCGTCTGGGTCGCCTTCGACCGCGACAATCTCTATGTGGCCGCCCGGCTCTCCGACGCCGAGCCCGGCAAGATCGTCGGCCGTCTCGGCCGCCGCGACGAGTCCGTCGAATCCGACTGGTTCGATGTCGGCTTCGACCCTTATCACGACCGCAGGAGTGGATACTACTTCGGGGTCAATCCTTTCGGCTCGATCGAGGACGGCACCCTCTTCAACGATGAAGATCTGGACGCGACATGGGACGGGGTCTGGGAGAGCGCCGCCCGCATCGACGACCTGGGCTGGACGGTCGAGATCCGCATCCCCTTCGACCAGCTCCGGTTCAAACGGCGGGATGTCCAGGTCTGGGGCGTCAATTTCCAGCGGATGATCAAGCGCAAGAACGAGGAGGACCATTTCGCCTGGGTGCCCAAGGAGCAGAACGGACTCGTCTCGAACTTCGCCGAGCTCACCGGTCTCGCCGGCATCGCCTCCGGCCGCCGCCTCGAGATCTCGCCGTTCGCCCTGTCGAGGGCCATGTTCAGCCCGGCCGTCGCCGGCGATCCGTTCCGCAACGGACGCGAAGCCGCGGTGAGCGGCGGCTTCGACCTCAAGGGCGGCCTCAGCAGCAACCTGACCCTCGACCTCTCGGTCAACCCAGATTTCGGCCAGGTCGAGGTCGACCCGGCCATCATCAACATCAGCGACGAAGAGACCTACTACCAGGAGAAGCGGCCGTTCTTCATCGAGGGCGCGAGCATCTTCAATTTCGGCCGGGGCGGGCCGAACGTCTATCGCATGTTCGGCTGGGAGGACCCGGACCTCTTTTACAGCCGGCGCATCGGCCGGAGCCCCCAGGGACGGCCTTCCACCCCGGGCTTTTTCGACATGCCCGATTGGACGACCATCCTCGGCGCGGCCAAGCTGACCGGAAAAGTCGGCCGCGACTTCAACCTTGGGGTCATCAGCGCGGCCACGGCCCGCGAATATGCCGATATCGACCTCGCAGGCGCCCGCTCGACGGCCGAGGTCGAGCCCTTCAGTCATTACGGCGTCGCCCGGGGGCTGAAGGAGTTCGGCGCGGGACGGAGCGGTCTGGGCTTCATCGCCACGTCGGTCCTAAGGGACATCAAGACAGGCCCGCTCGAGGATTCCCTCTCGCGCAACGCCCTCGCCTTCGGCGTCGACGGATGGACTTTTCTCGACAAGGACAGGGGCTGGGCCCTGGCCGGTTGGGGCGCCTTGTCGACGGTCCACGGGAGCGCCGCGGCCATGACCTCCCTCCAGCGCTCGTCCCTGCACTATTTTCAGCGGCCCGACGCCGGTTGGGTCGAGGTCGACGAGAACGCGACGTCCCTGTCCGGCTGGACAGGCCGCCTCTACATCAACAAACAGAAAGGCAACATCGTCTTCAACGCGGCGATCGGCGCGATGTCGCCGGGCTTCGAGGCCAACGACCTCGGCTACCACAACCGCGGCGACCTCATCAACGGGCATGTCGAGGCCGGGTACCGGGAGCTCCAGCCCGGGCGTCTGTTCCGCAGCTGGTCCGTCACGGGATCATATTATCGGAACTACGATTTCGGCTGGAACCGGGTCGGGGAGTACGTCTATCTCGACGGCAAAGGCAAGTTCCTCAACTATTGGACGGCCGCGATCCACCTCGATTGGGAGCCGCCAAAGTATAGCCACTACCTGACGCGCGGCGGGCCCATGGCCTTTTATCCAGCGGGGGAGACGGTCCGTCTCAGCCTCGAAGGGGACGACCGTAAGCCCTTCGTTCTCGACGGGAGCGTGCAGTACCGTTATCATCCGAGCGGCGGATACAATTACACGTTCGCCGCCGGCCTGGCCTGGAAGCCGAGCCCGAACTTCCGGCTCTCGATCGGGCCGAGCTATAGCTGGCGCTATTCGGAGGGGCAGTGGGTGAGGAGCGTCGTCGATCCGCTCAAGACGTCGACCTACGGCGTCCGCTATGTCCTCTCCGACATCGTCCAGAAGACGCTGCCCATAGAGACAAGGATCGGCTGGACCTTCACGCCGCGGCTGAGCCTCCAGGCCTATCTCCAACCCTATATCGCGGCGGGGGATTTTTCCGCTTTCAAGGAGCTTCACGCGGCGCGGACCTTCGATTTCGATTACTACGGCGACGGTGAATCGACCATCGCCTATGCGGACGGCGTCTACACGGTCGATCCCGACGGCGCGGCGGGTCCGGCGGCGCCGTTCACGTTCGCCGACCCCGACTTCAGCCTCAAGTCGCTCAGGGGGACGGTCGTTCTGCGCTGGGAATACCGGCCGGGGTCGATGCTCTACTTCGTCTGGACGCAGCGGCGGGCGGATTATTCCGATCCCGGCGACTTCGAGCTCTGGCGGGACATGGGCGACCTTTTCCGGGCGCCGGGCGAGAACATCTTCATGATCAAGTTCTCGTACCGGTTCGAGCTATGAAGCGATCAGACGGACGAGGGTGGCCCCCCAGCCGCCCGCGTCGATCCCGGCGTCCTTGAATCCGGCCACACGTGGGTCCTTCTTGAGAGAGGCGTGGACGATGGCCTTGAGCGTTCCCGTCCCCTTGCCGTGGATGATGCGGATCTCGGTGATGCCCCGGCGCAGGCACTCTTCGATGTATTCCGGCACGAGGTCCTTGACCTCCTTCGGGCTGAAGGTGTGGAGGTCGAGGACGCCGTCGATGGGCATCTCGATGGGGTCGTCGATCTCAGGGGCCATCAGCCCGATTCTAGCCCAAAACCCCGGGGAAAAACACCTCCCGCAAGGGTTTGACAAGGAACGCGGACTCGTCTAGACTAGAGGGGATTTTTTTGGCCCGCTAGCTCAATTGGTAGAGCAGCAGACTCTTAATCTGCGGGTTGTAGGTTCGAGTCCTACGCGGGTCATTTCCCGTCTTCCGGAAATTCCCATCGTTTGCCTTGCGTGCCGGGGTGCCTGAGAAGTCCTATCAAACAGGAAATATTTCGGCAGTATGGGCAGGGAGCGTGTGTTTTCGGGCTCTTCATTACCCGCTGGCGGCTAACCGCCGCCTTCCCCAGCTGGCGTCCCCCCTCAGGCGGCATGCAATAGCGGGATGCGCTACGGTTGGCACAATTCTTGGACTCTCCTGCTTAGATCATAGGACCCTATCTTGTTCGTCGGAAAGGAGTTTCTACATGCCAAGATTCGAAGAAGCCTTCAATCAATCCGGTCTCTCGAGATTCCTTAACAGTCCGGCGGGCCGCGTCTTTCGTTTGGTCGCTGGTGCGGGATTCCTCGCGTTAGGCTACATTTATCGGGGCCGTGCGCTCGGTGTATTATCTATGGTGTGGGGCGCTCTCGCCATGAGCGCCGGAGCGCTTGACATCTGCTTTTTCAGCGCTGCGCTGGGTGGCCCGCTATCCGGGGCGAAGATCCGCGGCAAGTACAAAGCTGGCTAACACCTAATCAAGCCGGCACGCCGGATGGCCTTATATGAGAGGGCATTAGGGGTGACCCAAGATGGACCATAACCCTCACTCACATCAGGACCGACCGATGAGTCACGAAGATCACAAAATGCAGAGGGCGATGGAGCATGAGGCGGGACAGGGGCATCACCATGCTCACATGGTGGCGGACTTCCAAAAAAGATTTTGGATTTCCCTGATTGTCACCATTCCCATTCTCGGCCTTTCCCCCCTGGTCCAGAGATTCCTGGGGCTAAAGGATGCCCTCAGGTTCCCCGGGGATATCTATGTCCTCTTCATCCTCTCGTCCTTTGTCTTTTTCTATGGAGGTTATCCGTTCTTGAAGGGGATCGTGGCCGAGTTCAAGGACAAGAAGCCGGGCATGATGACCCTGATCGCTCTGGCCATCACAACGGCCTATGTCTATAGCAGCGGCCGGACGGGTCGTCGGCCCGGCTCTTGAAGATAGGGGAGGCCCGGCGAAAGGAGCTATAATCGAGCGGAACCATGCGCAATGCCGTCCTTGTCCTCGTCTTCATCGTCCTGACGCTTGCCGCCATCCCCGTCCTTCTCGTCTGCATGCTCTTCGGGCTGAGGGACGCTTTTCTCAGCTATGGCGTCGGAATGATGAAGGTCGGACGCTTCATCCTCGGCGTTCCGATCGACGTCGAGGGGCTTGACCGGCTCGACGGGAAGACCCCTTACGTCCTCATGTCCAACCATCTCAGCTTTCTCGACGCGCCGCTCCTCACGACGGTCCTCGACCGCCACGTCCGTTTCATCGTCAAGAGGTTCGTCTTCCGCATCCCCGTCCTGGGCCTGGGCATGAGCTATTCCGGCTATGTCCCCCTCGACAAGGAGGGCGCGGGCGAAGGACGGAAGAGGATCGCTCGGGCGGCGCAGCTCGTCAGGGACAAGGGATATTCGTTCCTGATCTATCCCGAAGGGACGCGGAGCGCGGACGGGACGCTGCAGCCGTTCCGCCGCGGCGGGTTCTTTCTGGCCCTCGATTCCGGGGCGCCCATTGTCCCGGTGTCGATCAAGGGGACTTATGAGCTGATGCCGAGAGGGACCTGGCACATCCGCAAGGGGCCCGTCCGGATCCTCTTCCACGAGCCGATCGCCGTCTCCGGCACCACCCCGGAGACGATGCCCGAGCTCATGGAGCGGGTGCGGTCCGCGATCGCGTCGGGTCTCACCTGATCAGGCGGGCGACCGTTCCGCCACAAGACGGTTGAACTCGTCCGGCCGCTCGAGCATGGGGTAATGGTCCGGCCAGGGCTTTTTTAAGGTTCATCTCCCGATTCCGGGAGTCCGCTCTCTTCGGCTTCGCTTCGGATATCGCTCCTTGCCCCCGCGCCCCGGAAACCTCCTTATACGGTTTCCCCCGCCTTCGGCGGGTCCCCCTTCCCACACGGGGGCTTGGAGCGACATCCGTCGCAGCCTCGAGAGGGACTCCCTGAAATGAGAGATGATCCTTTTTTAAGCCAGCCGAGTTGTGTGTCACCCGGTTTATGCTTAGAATCAGTATATCACTAAGCCTGAAAGGAGCGGACCATGAGCCGAGAACGCATCCGCCGCCGGGATTTCCTCAAGACGATGGCCGCCGCCGCGGCCGTCGGGACGACAGCTTCGTCGCTGAGGGGAACTGGTCCCCTCGGGGGCGGCCTCAACGCCAACCGTGCCGCTAGCGCCGTCTTGGACGCGAAGGGCCTCCCGACCTCGACGCTCGGCAAGACGGGCGTAGTTGTGCCGCGCATCGGCATCGGGCTTGGCAGCCGCTTCTGCGCCGTCGCGGACGAAGACAAGGCCCTCGAGATCCTCGAAGCCGCCATCGACCACGGCTTCTACTATTGGGACACGGCTTACAGCTACACCAACGCGTCGATCATCAGCGAGGAGCGCCTCGGCCGCGTCCTCGAACGCCGCCGCAACGAGGTTTTCCTGGCCACGAAATTCGAGGAGCGGACCTACGACGGCGTCATGCGCCAGCTCGAAGGGAGCCTGAAGCGCCTGCGGACCGATCACCTCGACCTCTATCAGGTCCACCTCATCGCATCCATGGCCGACCTCGATACGCTCGGTCTCCCCGGCGGCGCCCTCGACGCTCTGCGCAAGATCAAGGACCAGAAGATCGCCCGGTTCATCGGCTTCAGCGGCCACTCCGACGCCGCGGCCATGGCCGAGGCCGCCCGGCGCCACAATTTCGACACCATGCTCATCGCCCTCAACCATTACGAGGAACGGCGCGGCGATCTCGAGGGCGGGGCCATCCCGGCCGCCGCGGCCCGGCAGATGGGCATCATGATCATCAAGTCCGTCCGGCCGCGCGAAACGGTCGCCGGCCTGGCCGCTTCGGACCTCATCCGCTATGCCCTGACCCTGCCGCTCGTCCACTCCGCGGTCGTCGGCACGGACAGCGTCGAGGTCGTCCGCAAGAACGCCGCGCTCCTGCGCGATTTCAAGCCCCTGTCTCCCGAGGAGATGAGCCGCCTCACGGTCAAGCTCGAGCCCTTTTTCGCAGGCAACGGCCTCCCCTGGATGAGACCGGGTTATCGTGACGGGGAGGGGTGTTGAAGGCCGGCACTTTTATCGCCCTGGCGGCCGCGGCCTTCATCGCCCTGGCCGCCTGCCGGGCCGGCGTGCGGGGCTTTTCGGGCCTCGCCGCCTATGATTTCGAGAACGGCTCGGTCGACGGCTGGGTCCCCGACGACCCCTCCCATTGGCGCGTCGTCGCCGATGGCGGATCCAAGGTCTACGAGCTCACGGCCCCCGGCGCTCCCGGCCCCGTCAGGGCCCCGGCCTCGCGCTCCCTCATCGCGGCTCATGACGTCTCGTCCTTCGAGTTCTCCGGCCGGCTGCGCTGCCACACCGACCCCTCGATCGCCTTCCGCGACATGTGCGTCATCTTCCATTATCAGGACCCGACCCATTTCTGCTACGTCCATTTTGCAGGCAAGAGCGACGAGGTCCATAACATCATCGGCCTCGTCGACGGGGCCGACCGGGTCAAGATCAATGCCGAGCCGGCCGGGCAGTCGGTCTTCCGCCTGACCGACCGCGCCTGGCACGATTTCAAGGTCACGTGCGATGCGCGGACCGGCGAGATCCGGGCCTATCTCGACGACATGGCCCGGCCCATCCTGACCGCCCGCGACACGGCTCTCGGCCACGGCCTGGTCGGCGTCGGCTCGTTCGACGACACGGGCGCCTTTGATGATCTCGCGCTGCGATTTTGACGGTCTCCGCCTTCCTGCTAAGATGGACGCCGGGGTCTCGGGAGACCATCCCACCGTTAAGGAGCTGTCACAGATGAGCTTGCGCAAGATGATGAAGGATATCGTGGGCGGGAAGCAGGGCGGCCCCGTGAGCGACGCTTGCGTCCTCTTCGAAAGCGCCGAGGAGCTCGTGTCGGCTATCCGGTCCCGGGACAAGCTCATGGTCCTCTTCTACGCCTCCTGGTGCCCCTTCTCCCAGGCGTTCCTCCCGACGTATCTCGCTCATGCCTCGGCCGGCGACCCCTGCTACGCGCGCATGATCGTCGATGACGGCGATCCCCTCGTCGAGAAGTACGCGATCGACGTCTTCCCGACCGTCTTGTTCTTCGAAAAGGGCGCCCTCGTCCGCCGGCTGGACGGCGCTTATCACCGCGGTCTGAGCCAGGGCCAGCTCCAGGACTTCGCCCGCCGCTGCGCCGTGAAGTGAAGGCGGGACTCATGAAAAGACATTTCGCCCTGACCGCCCTTTTCGCCGGACTCGCCTGCCTCCTCCTCGCGGGCTGCCAGGCGAAGGAGGAACCGATCGTCGAGGACACCTGGGCCTCCCTTCTCAAGCTCACAGCGAGCAATCCCGCCGACAGCGACAACTTCGCCTTCGCCCTGTCCCTCGACGGCGATTACGCCCTCATCGGCGCCCCGAGCGCCGACAGCTCGTTGACGGACAGCGGCGCGGCCTACCTTTACCTGAGATCGCAGGGCGGGCTCGACGGATGGGGCGAGATCAAGACGCTCCTCGCAAGCGACGCCGGCGCCGGCGATTTCTTCGGCTGCGCCGTCTCCATCTCCGGCGATTATGCCGTCGTCGGAGCGGTCGGGGAGAACGGCTCCGGGACCGACCAGGGCGCCGCCTACGTTTTTTATCGTTACCAGGGCGGGGCCGATAACTGGGGCCAAGTCAAGAAGCTCGTCGGCGGCGACAGGGCCGACAACGACGGGTTCGGCTACGCCATCGCCATCGACGGGACGACCATCCTCGTCGGCGCGGACGGTGAGGACGGCTCCGGCTCCGACCAGGGCGCGGCCTATATCTTCACCAAGGACGTCGGCGGGGTCGACAATTGGGGTCAAGTCGCCAAGATCGTCTCCGGCGACCCCGACGATATCGACCAATTCGGCTACGCTCTCGCCCTCAAGGGGAATTACGCGCTCGTCGGCTCCCCCGGGGAGGACGGGGCCGGGGCAGACCGCGGCGCGGCCTACATCTTCTCGCGCGACCTCGGCGGAACGGACGCGTGGGGACTGGTGAAAAAAGTCGTTCCGAGCGATCCGACCGACGACGCCTGGTTCGCGACCGCCCTGGCGATTGACGGGACGCTGGCCGTCGTCGGCTCGGGATGGGACGACGGCGGGGGGACCAACAAGGGCGCCGCCTACGTTTTCGGCAAGGACAGCGGCGGCACGGAAAACTGGGGCCAGGTCAAGAAGCTCACCGCGAGCGACGCCCGCGATTCCGATTTGTTCGGATACAACGTCTCCATCGACGGGACGAGCATCGTCGTCGGCGCCGGCTGGGCCAGAGCCGGAGGCACGGAACGGGGCCAGGCTTACCTCTTCACCAGGGACGAGGGGGGGACGGACAACTGGGGCGAGGTCCAGCGCCTGCGGGCGAGTGACGCCGCGAACGAGGACTGGTTCGGCTTTTCCACCGCGATCTTCGGCCAATACATCCTGGTCGGAGCCGTGGGAGAGGACGGGGCCGGCACCGCGCGGGGCGCGGCCTACCTCTTCAAGAAGATCTGAAGCCCGGGCCCGCCCGGTCGGATTGACAGGTCCGCCGTTTTCGGCGAGAATCGCCGTGGACCGGGCGTTCCGAGCGGTCGGTCCCTCAAGCCGATGCCTCGATACGACCTGGCCATCACCCATGACTGGGAATACGACGCCGATTTCGTCCGCCTCATCGCGGGGTCGGCCAGCTCACGCGGCCTGACGACTCTCCTCATCCCGCCGGCCGAGGCCGCCCGCGTCCTCGAGGAGTTCCGCTCCGGGGCCCTCGACTTCGCGGTCCTCCTTGACCGGGCCTCGGGGTCCTCGCCGGAATTCATCGGCCTGCAGGCCCTGGCCGTCGAAAGGGGCCGGGACGTCATCGAAGGCCTGGACAAGCTCCGATGGGCCTCTGACAAGGCGACCATGCACCTGGAGTTTCACTCCGCGGGCATTCCCACACCGCACACGGTCATTCTGCCGGCCTTCGCCGCCGAGCCCCGGATCGACCTGACGCCCCGCGAGCTGGAACCGCTCGGCGTCCCCTTTATCATCAAGCCGGCCAATACGACAGGAGGCAGTCTCGGCGTCGTCGCCAGCGCCGGCGGTCCGGACGATGTCCTGGCCGCGCGAAAGACCTACCCGACGGATAAGTATCTGCTCCAGGAGAAGGTCGTCCCCGAGGTCACGGCCGGCCGGCGGTTCTGGCTCAGGGGGTTCTATGTCTTCGGCGAGGTCTATCTTACTTGGTGGGACGACGGCACGCACATCTATACCGAGCTCGGCCACGACGAGGCCGCCGCGGCCGGCCTTGGCCCGATCTACGCGATCGTGCGGGCCATCGCCCGCGTCTCTCGGCTCCGGTTCTTTTCGACAGAGGTGGCGCGGGACGACCGCGGCCGCCTTGTCGTCGTCGATTATGTCAACGAGATCTGCGACATGAGGCTCCGGTCGGTCCACCCGGACGGCGTCCCGGACGCCGTGGTCGTCCGGATCGCCGACCGCATCGCCGCCCATGCCGCCGAGGCCGCTGCCCCACAGTCGCCGCGGGGCGGGCCGGGGAGTCCAGAATGAAGCTCAGGGGAATGATCATCGGCCTCCTCCTGGCGCTCGTCGCCGGCTACTTCATCTTCTTCACCAAGGTCGCCAAGGACGACAAAGGCGGCCTCGAGATCATGGTCGACAAGTATCTCGAGTCGAAGATCAAGCTGACCGAGGCCAATCTGGAGGGCCTGTCGCGCGAGGTCCTCACATACACGAGCGAAGGAGAGGGGCTGCCCGAGACGCTCGACGCGCTGAGGCGTTTCCACCCGACCGCGGGCTCCCTGCCCGACGCGTGGGGGACGAAGATCCGCTACGAGAGGCTGTCGGATTCGAGCTTCCGGCTCCGCTCGGCCGGTCCCGACCGGATCTTCGATAACGCCGACGACATCGTCAAGGATTTTTAACGAAGAGCCGCTTGATCCTGGCCCAGAGCGTCTTCCGGGCAGGCGCCTCCTCGATCTCGAGCTTGCCGACCGACTTGCGGAAGGCGGCTTGGGGCGGGAAATAGGGGGCGCGCCGGAGCAGGGCCAGATCGTACTCCTTGCGCTTATCGGGGTCGCGGAGCGTCTGGAAGGCCTCCTGGACGCGGCCGAGGATGGCCTCGCGCTCGGCCTCGGAGACGAGGCCGTAAAGGGCGAGCGACCCGTCCCGATAGGTGGCCAGGGCGGCTTGATAGCCCTCCCAGATCTCGTCCTGCGAGGCCGTCCGCTCGACCGACAGGAGCTCGTAGTAGTTCCAGTCCTCGATCTTCTTCAGCATCAGGCGTCAGGCAGGCGGATCTCGGGGGGCGTCCGCAGGGTGAATTCGATCGAATAGGCCAGCTCCTCGGACATTTGCCGGATGGCCCTGGCGGCGGCCGAGCCGCGGTGTTCCGGGTAGTAAGGCCGGAGGCTGCGGAGCGAGGCGGGAACGTCCTCGTCGTAGGGGATGGCGCCGAGGTACTTCATGTCGATGAGCAGGTACTTGCGGGCCACGTCGGCCACGGACCGGCCGAGAAGGACGTCCTCTTCGCTGCGCGTCCGGTTCATGACCAGGCAGGGGCGGAAGCCGCGCAGGGCCCGGTAGAGGATCGTCCCGTAGGACCGGTCGGTCTCCATGAGCGACTTGAAGAAACCGTAAAGCGACTGGGAGTTCTTCTCGATCTGGTCGAGCATCTTCTGGTGGAGGTCCCGGATCTTGTAGTGGTCCATATAGAGCTTGAGGACCCGCATGATGCATGATTTCAGGAAGAGGTAGGTGTTCTCGATGGCCGTCGGCTCGGGCGTCGTCACGACGACGCCGGGGTTGGCGCTGAGGAAGAAGTCGAGCGTGTTGAACGAGCTGCCCGTGCCCAGGTCGAGGATGACGTTCGAGGTCTGGAGCTGGCGGATCTGGCGGAGGAGCCGGAGCTTGCGGAAATGGGCGATGTTGGCGACGAAGAGGATGTTCTCCGTGCCCTTGACGAGGCGGAGGTTCCGGTACGGGGTCTCGACGGCCGCGGCCTCGAGGGTCGGCACGGACCCGGTCAGGAAGTCGCCGAGGTCCGGGTGCGAGGGTTTGATCCCCAGGAGGGTGTGGAGGTTGGGGGCCCCGAGGTCGGCATCGATCAGGACGACCTCGCGGTCGAGCGAGGCGAGGTGGAGGGCCAGATTCGCGGCGACGAAGCTCTTGCCTGTTCCGCCCTTGCCGCCGCCAATAGCCCAGATGCGCTTATCCATGATTGACCTTGATTGACCTTGGCCCCGATACTCTTTTTTACCATAGACGACGGCTGAATTCAATTGACGGACGGTGTCGCCCTGTGGTTCGCGGGCGAACGCAAGAAGCGATCCGATCGAGCTCTTGGCCCTAGACGGGCTTGGCTTCCACGCCTTCCGTCACTGCGCCCTTCTTCTTGTTCCAGGCCTTGCGGATGAGAAGCAGCATGGCCAGGAGCAAGGCGGCGATCATGGCCCGGGCGCCCCAGAGATAGGGCCGGTTGACCGGGTCCTTGCCCTTCATCAAGAATTCCTTGACGGCGTCCTGGTAGGTCCACACGGCGAGCATGATGAGGAGGTAGATCGGTGTGACGTAGGTCAGGATGAACTTGAAGATCCTGGGGACCTTGAGATCGGCGCCCTTGTGCATCTCGACCCAGCCCTTCTTCAGGCCGAAGATCCAGGAGAAGAGGACGATCTCGATGGCCGCGAAGACGACCAGGCCGAACGTGCCGGCCCAGAAATCGAGCTCGTCGAGGAAGCCGAACTTGAAGAAGGCGATGACGATGGCGCTCATGGTGACGAGCACGGAGAAGACGACGATGACGGCCTTCTCCCGCTTCCACTTGAATTCGTCCTCGAGGAAGGCGATGGCCGGCTGGGTCATGGCCACCGACGAGGTGATGCCGGCGATGAAGAGCAGGAAGAACCACATGCCGCCGAGGATCTGGCCGAGAGGGATCTTCTGGAAGATGACCGGCAGGGCTTGGAAGCCGAGGTTGAAGGCGCCGCCTTGAGCGATGACCTGGGTCTCGGCCAGGCCGAAGAAGGCCACGGCCACGGGGATGGCGATCGTGCCGCCGAGGACAACCTCAGCGAATTCGTTGGTCGAGGAGGTCGTCAGCCCGTTCAGGGTGATGTCCTGTTTCTCGCGGACGTAGGAGGCGTAGGTGTTGATGATGCCCTGGCCCAAGCTCAGGGTGAAGAAGATCTGGCCGGCCGCGACCAGCCAGACCGAAGCCGACCCCAGGCGGCTGAAATCAGGATTCCACATGTAACCCATGCCGTTGGCGATGCTCATCTCCGGCTGCGACGGGTCGGGCGTGCCCAGGGTCAGGACGCGGATGGCCAGAATGATGCCGAAAATGAAAAGCAGCGGCATGCCGTACTTGGCCAGGATCTCGATGCCCTTGGAAATGCCCTTGTAGAGAAAATAGAAATTGAAGGCGATGGTGATGCCCCAGAAGATGAGGATAGGGACCATCGAGCTGAAGAAATCATTCTGCTCGACCCCTTGGAAGCCGCGAAGGAACTGGCCCATGGCGTCGCGGTTGGCGTGGCCGAAGTACTTCCCGGTCACCGAGAACCAGGAATAGCCGAGGCACCAGGACTCGATAAAATTGTAGTAGATGACGATGACGAAGGGGATGACGATGCCCAGGGCGCCCAGGTACTTCGACGGCGCCTTTTTCCACAGGAGGCTGAGCATGCCCGGCGTCGTGCCGTGGCCGTGGGCCCCGCCCATGCGGCCGATCGTCCACTCGACCCACATCATCGGGATGCCGAGGAGGAGGAAGGCGACGAAATAGGGGATCATGAACGCGCCGCCGCCGTTGGCCGCGGCCTTGACCGGGAAGCGGAGGAAGTTGCCCAGGCCGATGGCGTTGCCGGCCACGGCCAGGATGAGACCGATGCGCGAGCCCCACTGCTCGCGGCCGCCGGCCTCGACCACGACCTCCGGCTTCTTGCCGAAGAGAACGCGGGAGAAGCAGTAGATCGTCAGGGTCAGGATGAAACCCCAGCCGAAGACGAGGAAAAACCAGCCGCTTGTGGAGACGCCTTGAGTCATGGGACCTCCTCGGATCAGAGAGAAAAGTTAATTACCATAGGACGCGGCTCCTGTCAAAACAAATAGCCGGGCTTGCGTTCCTCCCCGGTTTCTGGTATCTTAAGCCATTACATCTGTCTAATTTTCCGCAGGAGCCGACACACTTTGGACGCATTCGGGAATATCGACAGCAAATACCGTTTCATCATCCTGGCCGCCAAGCGGGCCAAGCAGCTTCTCAAGGGCGCCAAGCCCAAGATCGAGGGCAAGTCCAAGAACCCCATCCGCATCGCCCAGGCCGAGGTCCGGAAAGGGCTCATCGAATACGAGATCATCCCGACCCACATGGACGAGGTCCCCGAGCGCGAGGAGCGCGTCTTTGTGGGCGGCGGGATCCCCGACGAAGCCGTGGAATCCGACGGGGTCGCCGGGAAGGACCTCGTCGACGAGGACGTCGAGGTCGTGCCGGGCGAGGAGACCGAAACCGAGGAAGTCGACGAAGACGCCGAAGAAGAGGACGGCCTCGCCAAAGAGGACAAGGACGAGTAACCCGGGTCCACCGGTGGCTCAAGCCGCGGCGCCCGTTCCCTCCCGATCGCGGATCAGATCGACGTAGCTCCGGGTGATGAAGTCCGTCCGCCCGAAGCCGAGGGCCCGGGCGAAGCGGGTGATCTCATGCCGCTCGCCCTCGAGCTCGACGAAATTCCCGACCGGCGTCTCGTCGACGCATATGGTCAACCGGCTCTTCCGCAGCACCGTCCGGTGTTTCCTATAAGAAAACATCTCCTTGAGCCCCAGGGCCTTGAGGATCTTCCGCGCCTCCTTGGGATCGCGGACCTGGGTCTCGAACTCCTCGCGGACCTTGAACGAGCGGGACTTCTGCGGCTCGCCCTTGAAGGTCAGTGTGGCCCGCTTTCCCGCCGTCCGCAGGCGCAGGGCCCGGCGCCCCGCCCCGAGCGACCCGTCGCCGAAGTCGAAGAAAGCGTCGGATTCAAGGTGCCTGTCGCGGGCGACGACGGCGCCGAGGCCGAGGACCTTCTCCCGGGCGGCCTTGGGATCGTCGATCCGGATCTTGACTTCGATCTCGGTCATGGCGTCCCCTCTTTCCGGCCTATCAGCGCTTCCGCAGGAGGCCGAAGACGGCCAGCCGGATGAGCGTTTCGCGCGGCGACGTTTCCGGGAACGGGTGGATGGCTTCGAGAGACTTCTCGGCGAATCCCCTGGCCCGGCCGGCCGCGTGGTCGAAGGCCCCGCACGCCGCCAGGCCTTCGAGGAGGCCGCGCCGCTCCTCCGCGGAGATGTCCTTCCGGCCGACGAGCGACTTGACTTGCTGCCGCCCGGCCCGGCCACCGGACTCGAGAGCGGTGATGAGGGGCAGGGTGATCCGCCCCTCGCCGAGGTCGGACAAGGTCGGCTTGCCGAGGACCCGGGCGTCCCCGGTGAAATCGAGCAGGTCGTCGACGATCTGGAACGTCTTCCCCAAGTTCAGGCCGTAGGCGGCGACGGCCTCCTCCTCTTCGGGCGAAGCCAGGCCGAGGATGGCCCCGATGCGGCAGCAGGCGCCGAAGAGGACCGCGGTCTTGTTCTCGACGATGTCCAGGTACTGCTGCTCCGTGATCCGGAGGTCGCCCGACACGGCATACTCGTCGAGCTCGCCTTCGATCATCCGCGCCGAGATGTCGGCCAGGAGGCGGATGACCCGCTCGTGGCGGGACTGGAGGGACAGGCCGATGGACTTGATGTAGAGATAGTCGCCGAGGAGGACGGTGATGTTCGGGCCCCACTTGGCGTGGACGGATTCCTTGCCTCGGCGGACTCCGGCGTTGTCGACGATGTCGTCGTGGATGAGACTGGCGGTGTGAAGGAGCTCGACGAGCGAGGCCAAGAAGACCGATTCCTCGCTGCCAGGGCTGAAGAGCCGGGATGTCAGCAGGACGATGGCCGGGCGGAGCCTCTTCCCCTTCTTGCGGAGGACATAGCGGCTGATCTCGGCGGTCAGGGGGTTGGACGAGCGGGACCAGGATTCGAGCCGGTCCTCGACCCGGTCGAGGTCGGACCGGATGTCCTTGTAGAGCGACGACATGTCGTTCCACTTGGCGACGGACGACCAGCGGTCGACGAGAGGGGTCGGCGAGGTCATCGGTAGTTCGCGAACTGCATGTGGATGCCGAGGTCCTTGCCCTTGAGGAAGGCGATGACCTCCTGAAGGACGTCGATCTTGGCCGACGACACCCGGACCTCGTCGCCCTGGATGGCCACCTGGGCCTTGAATTTCTCCGCCTTGACCAGCTTAACGATCTCGCGGGCCTTCTCGATGGGGATGCCGACTTGGAAGAGGACCTCCTGCTTGACCGTGCGGTTCGCCCCGTCCTCGACGCGGCGGTACTCGAGGGCCCGCAGGGGCACTTTCCGCTTGACCAGCTTTTCCTCGAGGGCCAATTTCAGGGCCTTGATCTTGAGGTCGTCCTCGGCGACGAGAGTCAGCTTGTCCTTCTCGAGGACGATGTCGACCCGGCTGTTCCTAAAATCGAAGCGGTTGCGGATCTCCTTCAAGGTGATGTTGACGGCGTTCGCGACTTCTTGGAGGTCGATGCGGGAGACGATATCGAAGGAGTGATCCAGGCCCATAGCGCGGCCATTTTAGCATTGACCCCCCGTTTTTTCAAACGGGAACATCCCGGCGAAATTCCGTGTCGTCGCCCCGGCCAGCTCCTCGAGGGCCAGGCCTCGGAGACCGGCCAGGACGCGGGCCGTCTCGACGACGAAGGCGGGCTCGTTCCGCCGGCCCGAGCCTCGGAGGGGCACGGGGGCGAGATAGGGGGAATCGGTCTCGACGAGCAGGCGGTCGAGGGGGACCTTGGCGGCGACCTCGCGGAGCGCGCCGGCCTTGGGGAAGGTCAGGATGCCCGAGAACGACACAAAAAAGCCCCTGTCGAGCATGGCCCGGGCCGTCCCCCAATCCTCGGTGAAGCAGTGGAGTATGCCCCCCCCGCGGAAACTCTCCCCGTCGACCGCCTCGACGATGTCCGCGCCCGAGAATCTGCTGTGAAGGATGACCGGGAGGCCGGCCTCAGCGGCGAGCGCCAGTTGGCGCCGCAGGGCCCCGAGCTGCGCGTCCTTGGGCGAGAAGTCGTAGTGATAGTCGAGACCGATCTCGCCGACGGCCCGGATGGCGCCGCCTGCGGCCAGGGCCTTGAGCTCGCGGAGATGGTCCGATGTGAGGTCCTTGGCCTGGTGGGCGTGAACGCCGGCCGCCGCGAGGATCGTCGGGAACTCGGCGGCGAGCGCGGCGATCACCGGGAAGCTCTCGGCACGGGTCAGGTCGGCCGGGCAGAGAATGGCGACGATGCCCGCCGCAAACGCCCGGCGGACCGTTTCGGCCCGGTCGGGATCGAACTCGGGCATGTCGAGGTGGGCGTGGGAATCGACCAGGCGGGGCTTTGCGTCCATATAAAGAAGAAGGGGGACGCGCACCTTCGCGGCACGCGTCCCCCTCGTGGGATCTACTGGGCCATCTTGATCTTCAGCGTCCGGAGCGGCAGCGCGCCGTAGCTGAGGAGCTTCTGCAGGAATTCCCTGGCGTTGAAGGAGTCCCCCTTGAGCTTGCGGTAATCCTTTTCCATGTCCAGGATCTCTTGGTATCCGATGTAAGCCTGCGCGCCCACGCCCGGACAGAGGACGAGCTGGTTCCAGTGGCGTTCGGCCTCGGTCTTGGTCATGAATCCCCTGACGGTCATGTAATCGATGACCTTGTCCTTGGTCCATGTCCCCTCGTGGACGTTGATGTCCATCTGGAAATCGATGACCGTCTTGAGCATGAGCTTGAGCTGGTTGAGGCGCATGCGCAGATCGTAATTGCCGAAGCCGGACTCCATGAACAGGTCCTCGAGGAAGATCGGCCAGCCCTTGAGGAGCCCCTGGTTGGGGGCCATCCGCTTGATGACCGACGGGTTTTTGCGGGTATCATAGATGGGCACGAAGCTGCCGGGGAAGATCCTCTGGATGGTCATGAAATCGATGTAGTAGTTATTGTGCTCTTCGAGGAAAGATGTGGCCTCGTCGGCCGACCAGGCGGCGGGGATGGGCTTGATGAAGAGCGTGTAGGGCCCGGACGCTTCGAAGGCGCCGGGGGCCGTCAGGCGGGCCCACAAGCCGTCCGCGAAGTAGGCGGGCATGGGCTCGATGGTCAGGTTCTCCGTCGGCAGCTCGATGAGGTTCTGCTGCTGGACAAAGCTCTTGATGGCGCCCGCGCCGGTGTTGATGCGGGCCACGAACTCGTCGCGGCCGACGTGGTCGCCCTTGATCTTGTCGAGAACGCCCTGGATGACGGTGTTCCGGGTCTGCTCCTCACCCTTCGTCCGGCCGAGCTGTTCGATGTCGACGGTGGGGTACATGATCTTGTAGAAGGGGATACAGACGAGGAACATCTCGCGGCGGATGTTGTTGAAGTCGGCGAGGGAGCGTTGGACGATCTCCTCGAGGATGGGCAGATTGCCCTGTGTCGTCCGGCGGAGCAGCCGCAGGTGCGGTTCGGGCATACGGAAGTTCCCGGTCGACTTGGCCAGGAGCTCGCCCTTCAGAAAGCGCTGGTAGTCCTCGAGGGCGGCGACGGCCTTGACGACCTCGGCCTGGAGAGCGGGGGAGCCGCCG
Organism: Candidatus Aminicenantota bacterium; assembly: GCA_963809345.1. GTDB lineage: Bacteria > Acidobacteriota > Aminicenantia > Aminicenantales > Saccharicenantaceae > RBG-16-66-30. The sequence goes on from CAWEJF010000005.1 coordinate 40,402, forward strand.
GAGAGCTTGGGGATCTCGACCCTGTAGAAATCGAGGATGGCGGGCATCTGGTCGATGGCCGCCTGCGTGTATTCCTGCGGCGGGTTCTTCAGGCTGTCCTTGGCCCTCTTCACCAGCCCGGGGATGAGCTTGGCCCGGGCCGCGGCGGCGGCGCCGCCGTTCTTGACGAGAAGGCTGTGGACGCCGTTGACGAAGAGGTCGTTGTAGAGGAGCGGGTTGTCCTGCCAGGGAAGGGTGTACTGGAGCTTGAGGAACTCGAGGTCGAGAAAGTCGAGATAGAGCTCGTGGTCGATCTGGTTGTCGGCGGAGAGCTTGGTCTTGTCGATCTTGGTGACCAGCTCCTGATTGAACGCGTCGAGCTGCTCGTTGAACTTGTCGAGGGCCCCCTCACTCGGGTCCTCGAGCTTGTCGTTGTACTTCGTGTAGCCCTGCATGGTCCCGGCGGTCGGGTAGAACTTGAAATAGGCGTCCCAGAACGTGTCCTGGAACTTCTTGAATTTGGCGTCCTCGGCCGACTGAGCGAGCAGGACGCCCGTCGTGCAGGCGACGAGAGCGAGCACGGCGATGACGGTGGCTGTTCTTTTCATGCGTTCCTCCTCAAAGCGTCGCGGAAATCCTAGCACACTTCTTCCTTCCCTGACAAACCCTTTTACAACCCTCAATGTATGTGAACGGGGTCCACTTTTACCAGCGGATGAACGCCGACGCCCAGGTGTAGCCGGACCCGAACGCCGTCAGGGCGACGAGGTTCCCCCGCCTGATCCGGCCGGACTTCACGGCCTCGTCGAGAGCGATGGGGATGGAGGCGGCCGTCGTGTTGCCGAAGCGGTCGATGTTCCGGACGACCTTCTCGACCGGGATCTTGAGGCCCTTGGCGACCATGAGCGAGATCCGGTCGTTGGCCTGGTGCGGGATGAGGGCGTCGATGTCCTCGACCGTCAGGCCGTTCTTCTCGAGACCGAAGCGGATGGCCTCGGGCATACGCTGGCAGGCGTTGACGAAGACGTTCCGGCCGTCCATCTTCGGGGCGAAGCGGCCCTCCTCGAAGAAGGCCGTCTGGAACGTCGGCTTGTCTTTGGGGCTGGGCTTTTCCATCCACAGGTGGGAGAAAAAGTTCCCGTCCGCGAACAGGTGGGTCGAGAGGATGCCCCGGCCGTCGCCGTCCATGCCCGGCTCGAGGATGACGGCCCCGGCCCCGTCGCCGAAGAGGACCGACAGGTCTCGGCCCTTGTCCGAGAAGTCGAGGTTGCTCGATTGGACCTCGGCGGCGACGAGGAGGATTCTTTTGTACGTCCCGGTCCGGATGTACTGGTCGGCGACGGACAGGGCGTAGATGAAGCCGCTGCACTGGTTGCGGACGTCGAGCGCGCCGGTTGTGCCCAGTCCCAGCTTGGCCTGGATGAGGACGCCGATGCCGGGGAAGTAGTGGTCGGGGGAGATGGTCGCCGCGACCACGAAATCGATGGAAGCCGGATCGATCCCGGCGTCGGCGATGGCCCGCCGGGCCGCTTCGACGGCCAGGTCGGACGTGCCGACCCCCGGATCGACGTGGTGCCGCTCGACGATGCCGCTCCGCTCCCGGATCCACGCGTCGGACGTGGTCATGAGCTTTTCGAGGTCGTGGTTGGTGACGACGCGGGGCGGAACGTAGTGGCCGGTGCCAGTGATGATGGTCCGAGGGGTTGTCATGCTCATTGGTATTATAGAGGATGCCTCCTAAAAAATGAAATCCGGACGGCGGAGGTCCGGATCACAGCAATCCCTTCCAGAGGTACCAGGCGATCGTCTCGCCCAGGCCCTGCTTGAGGGAAAAGACGCTCTCGAAGCCCAGTTCCCGCCGGGCCTTGCCGGCGTCGGCCACCCAGCCGTCCGGCTTCATCTGCCGGTACTTGCTGACGTTGAAAAGGGCGTTCCCGCCGCCGGTGAGGCGCCCGACGCCTTCCGACGCGATCGAGGCCAGGTAGGCCGACCAGATGGGCAGGTGGATGGATACGGGTCTTTTCCCGAGAAGCGCGGCGACGGCCCCGCCGACGTCCTCCCAGCTGTAGGCCCGGGGGTCGGCGATGTTGAAGATCTCCCCGCTCGGGCGGCCCGAGTCGCCGGCCATCAGGCAGGCCCGGACGGCGTCCCGGACGTAGATGAGGCTCAAGCGCTTTTGACGTCCCATGACCGGCTTGATGCCGCGCTTGATCCAGCGGAAGAACTCCAGAAAATCTTCATCACGGGGGCCGTAGATGGCCGCGGCCCGGAGCTGGACGACGGAGTAACGGTCCTTGTATTTCAACACTTCCCGCTCCGCCTGGAGCTTGCTTTCTCCGTAAGGGGAGACGGGGTGCGGCGGATCGTCCTCGAGAACGCCCCCCTTGGGGTCCGATGGCCCGACGGCGGCGAGGCTGCTCACATGGACGAAACGGACCCGGCCAGCCTGGCTCTCGAGGGCCCGGAGCAGATTTGCCGTGCCTTCGCGGTTTACGGTATAATATTCCTTCGGTCTGAGGGTTTTGGTCAGTCCGGCCGCGTGGTAGACGCACGCGAGGCCGGCAGGCAGGCCGGGCACGCTCCCGAGGCCCCCGGTGAGAAGGCGGACGCGCTCGACCCCCTCGAGCCAGCGCAGCCGGCGCGGGTCGCGGACGAGGGCGTAGACCTCGCTGCCGGGTTTTTCGAGGAGCGCTTCGACGAGATGGCTCCCGAGGAAGCCCGTCCCCCCGGTGACCAAGACTCGCATGGGCCGGATTGTATGAGATTCGGCCGCGGCGGTCAATGATGCCGTGGGCGGACTCGCGGAGCCAGAGGAATCAGAGGAGACGCACGTGGACCTTTTCGACAAGTGCTTGTCCTTCACCCGGGCCGACGATCTCAAGGCGGCGGACCTCTACCCCTACTTCACCCCCATCCAGGAGGCGGTCGGGAACCGCATCATGGTCGGGGGACGGCCGATGATCATGGTCGGCTCGAACAACTACCTTGGGCTGGCCGACCATCCCCTGGCCAAGGCGGCGGCCAAGGAAGCGGTCGACCGCTACGGGGTCGGGACCTGCGGCTCGCGCTTCCTAACGGGCACGATCGACCTCCACGAGAAGCTCGAACAGCGGCTGGCGAAGTTCCTGAACCGCGAAGCCGCCCTGACCTTCAGCACGGGCTACCAGACGAACCTCGGCATCATCTCCACGGTCGCGGGGAAAGGCGACGACATCGTCATCGACCGCATGGTCCACGCCAGCATCATCGACGCGTGCCGGCTGTCGTTTGCGACCGTCCATAAGTTCCGCCACAACGACATGAAGGCCCTCGAGCGATTGCTCGCCTCGCTCGGCAGCGGGTCCGGCAAGCTCATCGTCGTCGATGGCGTCTTCAGCATGGAGGGCGACATCGCCGACCTGCCCGGCATCGTCCCCCTGGCCCGGAAGTATGGGGCCCGGATCCTCGTCGACGACGCCCACGGCATGGGCGTCCTCGGCGCGCACGGCCGGGGCACGGCCGAGCACTTCGGGCTCGAGAGCGAGATCGACCTGACCATGGGCACCTTCAGCAAGACCTTCGCCTCGATCGGCGGCGTCGTGGCCGGCGCGAAGCCGGTCATCTCCTACATCAAGCACCATGCCCGGCCGCTGATCTTCAGCGCCGCGGCGACGCCGGGATCGGTCGCCTCGGTCCTGGCCATCCTGGACATGCTCGAAACGCGGCCGGAGCTCCGGGCCCGCCTGTGGGCCGTCACCGAGCGGATGCGGACCGGCTTCCAGGCCATGGGCTACGACACGGGCCGCTCGCAGACGCCCATCATCCCCATCCTCGTCGGCGACGATGAGAAGGGCTTCATGCTTTGGAGGCTCCTCCGGGAGGAGGGGATCTTTACGACCCCGGTCGTCTATCCGGCCGTCCCCCACGGTCAGGCCCTGATCCGGACGAGCTATGGGGCGGGCCACACCGACGAAGAGCTCGACGCGATCCTGGCCGCCTTCGAGAAATGCGGCCGGGCCCTGGGGATCATCTGAGCCATGACGGCCAAGACCCTCCGGGCTGCCCTCGCGGTCCTCGTCCTGTTCGCGGCCGCGGCGGCCGCCGAAGCGGCCACCATCACCATGCCCCTGTCGCAGGTCAAGCCAGGAATGAAGGGCCGCGGCAAGAGCGTTTTTCAGGGCCAGGTCATCGAGGATTTCGAGGCCGAGATCCTCGGCGTCCTCGAAAACACCTCGCCCAAGCGCAGCGTCATCCTGGCCCGGCTCAAGGGCCGGGGCCTCGAATCGACCGGCATCATCGGCGGCATGAGCGGCAGCCCGGTCTACATCGACGGCAAGCTCATCGGCGCCGTGGCCTACGGGTTCAGCTTCTCCAAGGAGGCCATCGCCGGGATCACCCCGATCGAGGAGATGCTGGCTGTCGGGACCACGCCGGAGGAGGTCAAGACGGGCGCCGCCGCGCCCATCATCCTCCGCGAGGACATGAGCCAAGAGGAGCTCTCCGCCACGTTCCTGAAGGCGCTCGCATCCGGCCGCGCCGACAGGGGAGCGGGGTCGACCCTCGCGCCCCTCGAGCTGCCGCTCGTCATCAGCGGCTTCTCTCCCCGGGCCTTCGAGAGGGCTCGCTCGTTCTTTGCCCCTATGGGGTTCCGGGCCCTCCCGGGCGGGACCGGCGGCCAGACCCGGCCGGCCGAAACCCCCGCGCCGCCTGCGCTTCGCGAGGGGGATGCCGTGGGGGTCCAGCTCATCGGCGGCGACCTCGACATGTCCGCCGTCGGGACGGCCACCTACGTCGACGGCTCTCAGGTCCTGGCCTTCGGCCACCCGATCTACAACCTGGGGAAGGTCGATTACGCCATGACCCGGGCCGACGTCATCGCGGTCATGCCAAGTCTCGAGAGCTCGTTCAAGCTGGCCTCGACGGGCCCGGTCATCGGCCGCTTCAGCCAGGACCGGACGTCCGGGGCCGCGGGGGAGATCGGGGTCTTGCCGCATCTCATCCCGCTCAACATCGGTCTCCAGACCGGGCCGGCGAGCCGCAAGGACTACAAGCTCAAGCTCGCCGCCGACAAGTTCCTGACGCCGGCGCTCATCAACATGGCCGTGTCCGGGCTCGTCACGAGCGAAGAGCGAAGCTACGGCGACATCACGCTCGATTTCAACGCCGACGTCTTCCTCGACAAGGGCGGCCTCTCCGTGCACCTCGAGGACCTCTTCTCGGGCAATTACGACAACCCCGCGATAAGCCTGTCCGGGCTTCTGGCCGGCGTCGTCCATTACCTGATGAACAACGAGTTCAAGGACGTCGGCATCTTCCGCATCGACCTCAACGTCCGGGCCATCGAGGAGAGCCGGCTGGCCACTCTCGAAAAGGTCCTCCTCGACAAGTACGAGGTGTCCCCGGGCGAGGCCATCCGCCTCAAAGCGTTCTATCGGTCGCAGGACGAGGAGAGCCGGGTCGAGGAGGTCACGATCGTCGCCCCCGCGCTGCCCGCCGGGAGCGAATTCCAGATCCTCGTCGGCGACGCCGCGTCCATGCAACAGATCGAGCGGGCCCAGTACCGCATCCAGGAGTACGTTCCGAGGAGCCTCGACCAGCTTGTCCGCCTGCTCAGCAACCTCCGCAAGAACAGCCGGATCTACTTCAGGATCATGGCCACCAAGCCGGGGCTCTTCCTGAAGGGCGAGGAGCTGCCCAACCTGCCGCCGACGCTGAAGACGATGTTCGCCTCACCGCGGTCCTCGGCCGCGGGCCCGAACGAGATCACCCGGTCGACCCTGAGCGAATATCAGCTCGCCATCCCTTACGTGTTCAAGGGCGGGGCGACCATCCCCGTCCGCATCCGGAAGTAGCCTGGACTATTCATGAAAACGCCACGTTACTCCCGTGAATAATCCAGGATAGGAGCCCCCGACATGCGCAAGATCACCCTGCCCGCCGCGCTCGGACTTCTCGTCCTGGTCTCGTCCCTTCAGGGCGTCGTCCCCCAGAAGTGGGAGCTTCGGACCCGGGACGATTATCTGCGGGGCAAGTTCGACGGCGTCTCGGTTTCCTACGACGGCACGCTCGCCTTGGCGCCCAAGGAAGAGAAGATCGCGGCGCCCCAGGAGGAATTCTATCTTTCCGTCCTGGCGACGGAAGAGGGCGTCACGTTCCTCGGCACGGGCCACGGGGGCAAGGTCTACCGCATCGACAAGGACGGCAAGGCGGACCTCTGGTTCCAGGCCCCCGAGATGGACGTGACCTCGCTCGCCCGGGACCGGAAGGGGACGCTTTACGCCGCGACGTCGCCGAACGGCAAGATCTACAAGATCACGGACAAGGGCAAGGGCGAGGAGTTCTTCAATCCGGCCGAGAAATACATCTGGGACCTTCTCTTCCTCGACGCGGGCGAGCTCTGGGCGGCCGTCGGCGAGAGCGGCGGCATCTACCGCATCTCGCCGCTCGGCGAGGGCCGGATGTTCTTCAAGGCCGCGGAGAACCACATCCTCTGCCTCGAGCGGACCGCGCGCGGGGACGTCGTGGCGGGCAGCGGCGGCAACGGGCTCGTCTACAGGATCTCGACGGAAGGGCGGGCTTCGGTCCTTTTCGAAACGCCCTACGAAGAGGTCCGGGCCCTGGCCGTCGATCGCGAAGGCCAGATCTACGCCGCCGCCTCCGGGACGCCGACGAGGACGCGGAAGGACGACACGTCCGAGGCGCCCGTCCGTCTCGACTCCGAGGTCGTCCTCACCGTCAGCGCCTCCGGAGGAGTGAGCCGGCCCGCGGGTGCGTCGGGCGCGGCGCCCGGCCTCTCCGCCAAGGACGGCGGGGCGCTCTATCGCGTCACGGCCGACGGGCTGGCCAAGCGCCTCTGGAGCTCCGATGACGAGATGATCTATTCCCTTCTCTGGAGAGAGGACGGGAACCGGGTCGTCTTCGGCACGGGCGGCAAAGGACGGGTCTATTCCGTGGACAGCGACGAGAGGGTCGCCCTGCTCCTCCAACAGAGCTCCGAGCAGGTCTACCAGCTCGTGCCCCTCGACTCCAAGATCTATGTCCTGTCGAACAACCCCTGCTACTTCGGGCTGCTGCTCACCGAGCAGCGGTTCGCCGGGGAATACACGAGCCCCGTCCTCGACGCCCGGACCCAGGCCTCATGGGGGCGCATCGTTTGGGACGCCGCCGTGGCCGCCGGCGCTTCCGTCCAGCTCCAAAGCCGGAGCGGCAACACGAGCGAGCCCAACGCGACCTGGACGGACTGGTCGCCCTTCTACGGCAAGACGGAGGAACAAGTCCTCAGCCCGAAATCCCGCTTCCTGCAGGTCAAGGTCCTCCTCCGCACCCAGACCGGGAAGGCCTCGCCTGTCTTCGATACATTGACCGTGTTCTACCTGCAGTCGAACATCGCGCCGATGGTGACCCGGCTCGAGTTCCTGAAGCCGAACGAGGTCTACCTCAAGCTTCCCGATCAGGAAGACGTCATCCTGGGCGTCGAAAGGAACCTTGCCGAGACGCCCAAGAAGACGGACGAGCTCCGCATGGGAATGGCGGCCCGGAAGTCGGAACGCAAGGGCTTCCAGACGGTCACCTGGGACGCGGCCGACGAGAACGGAGACACCCTGCGTTACGCGCTGGCCATCAAAAAGGACGGCGAGTCCGAATGGCGCGCCCTCGAGGCAGCTTGGACCGAGACGATCTACGCTTTCGACACGCTCGCCTTTCCGGACGGGACCTACCTTCTCCGGCTTACGGCTTCCGACGCGCCGTCGAACCCGCTGGGCGTCGAGCTCAGATCCGACAAGACCAGCACCCCCCTTGTCATCGACAATTCCTTGCCTGTCATAAAGGGATTCACGGCCGCGAAGAACGGCGCCGCGCTCGACATCGCCTTCCAGGCGGAGGATTCCTATTCCTATATCGAGGAGGCCAAGGTGCTCGTCCGGCCCGGCGAATGGCGCGTCGTTTTCCCGGTCGACGGGATCGCCGACTCGCGCAGCGAATCGTTCAAGCTGTCGCTGAAGCTCCCGGCCGGGGCGGAGAACCAGGTCACCGTGAGGGTCCGGGACAGTTACGGGAACGTCGGGGTCTTCCGGCAGAATTTCTGAGGCCGGATCACTTCTTGGCCCGTTCGAGGTACTTGTCCTCTCGGGTGTCGACGCGGATGACGTCCCCTTCCTTGATGAACTCCGGCACTTGGACGACCGCGCCGGTCTCGAGGACGGCGGGCTTGTAGAGGGCCGTCTTGGTCGCCCCCTGGAGCCGGGGCTCGGTGCTGGCGACCTTGAGATCCATGGTGTGGGGGAGGTTGACGCCGACGGCCTTGCCGTCGTACAACTCGACCTCGATGATCGTGTTCGGCTTGAGGTACTTGACGGCGTCGCCGATGGCCTCGGCGTGCATGGTGACCTGCTCGTAGTTCTCGAGGTTCATGAAGAAGTAATCGCCGCTTTGCTCGTAGAGGAATTCCATCTCGAGCTCGTCCAGGCGGGCCTGTTCGAGCCGCTCCTCGGAGCGGAAGCGGTGTTCCATCTGGGAGCCGACCAGGATATTGCGCAGCTTCGTCTGGACCATGGCTTTCCACCGGCCGGGCGTGATGAGCTGCATCTCCATCACCCGGTACAGGGTGCCGTCCATGATGATGATCATGCCTTTGCGGATCTGGGTCGCGTCGATCATTGAGGCCTCCGAAGGATAAGGGCGCCGGGGTGGCGTCCATCGAATCCGCTATTCTATCACACTCGTCAAAGACATGCATGACGGCACCTCGGCGCTGCTGCCTCCTTGCTCGGGCCGCGCCCTCCGTCGGCCGCTCGCCGGCCCGGCGAGCCGGCTCGCTTCGTATCCGGGCTTCGCTCTCCTCACGCTTTGCGTGAGGATCCGTGCCCGCTCCGCCCTCCCACGGCCTCCTCCGGGCATCGCCCCTGCCAGCGGGGAGCGGATTCTTAGGAGCGGACCATCAGAAGTACGGCGGAGCGACTCGGAGCCGGACTTCTGAGAAATGTTTTGAGAACGTCTTCATCGGGCAGACGTGCCGGAGGGACAACTTCCTCCGGGTTGCTTTCAGCTGGCATTTCTTTTATATAAGGTTGCGAAGGAACGATAATGAAGAACGTAGGCCTCATTTTGGCGATCATACTGGCGGTTGGACTCGAGGCGGGCTGCAAGGCGGCTACGGGAGGGAACATGGTCGACCTGGTTCTGGTCAACGGGAAGGTGTGGACCGGCGATCCCGGCCGGCCTTGGGCCGAGGCCGTGGCCGTCCGCGACGGCAAGATCGTCGCCGTCGGGACCGCGGCGGAGCTGAGGCACCTGTCGTCCTCGGGCGCGAAGCTCGTCGAGCTCGGCGGGGCGCTCGTCCTGCCCGGGTTCATCGACAGCCACACCCATTTCCTGGCCGGGGGTTTCGCCCTGAAGAGCATCCAGCTCCGCGAGGCCAAGAGCCGCGAGGACTTCGTCGCCCGCATCGCCGCCGAGGCCCGGGAGGCCGGGCCAGGGCGCTGGATCCTGAACGGCGACTGGGACCACCAGCAGTTCGACCCGGTGGAGCTGCCGCGCAGGGACTGGATCGATGCCGTAACGCCCGACAATCCCGTCTGTGTCAACCGCCTCGATGGCCACATGATCCTGGCCAACGGCCTGGCCCTAAAGCTGGCCGGCGTCACGAAGAGCACACCCGTTCCGCCCGGCGGCGAGATCGTCAAGGACCCCGTGACAGGCGAGCCCACGGGGATCCTCAAGGACACGGCCATGGACCTCGTCTACGCCAAGATCCCCGAGCCGACCTTCGCCGAGAAGCTCGAGGCCGCCGAGGCCTCCATCCGCCATGCCGCGGAGAACGGCGTCACGTCCGTCCACGAGATGGCCGACGCGTCGAGCTTCGAGGTTTTCGAAGAGCTGGCCCGCCTCGGCCGGCTGACGACCCGGGTCCATGTCTACATCCCGATCACCGAGGTCGACACGCTGGCCCGGCTCAAGCTGAAGTCCCCGTTCGGCAATCCCTATCTCAAGCTGGCCGGCCTCAAGGCCTTTATGGACGGCTCGCTCGGCTCGGCGACGGCCTATTTCTTCGAGCCGTACACGGACGACCCGAAGACGACGGGGCTTCTCAACGGCCAGATGTTCCCCGAAGGGATCATGGAAAAACGCATCCTGGAGGCTGACCGGGCCGGGCTTCAGCTGGCTATTCACGCGATCGGCGACCGGGCCAACAGCATGCTCATCGACATGTACGAGAGGGCCATCGCCGCCAACGGCCCGCGGGACCGCCGCTGGAGGGTCGAACACGCCCAGCATCTGCGGCCGGCCGATATCGTCCGGTTCGGCAAGCTCGGCCTCGTGGCCGCCGTCCAGCCGTATCACGCCATCGACGACGGCCGCTGGGCCGAAGGGAAGATCGGTCCGGAGCGGGTCAAGACGACCTACCCGTTCGCATCCCTGCGCCGGGCCGGGGCGGTCCTCGCCTTCGGGTCGGATTGGACGGTCGCGCCGCTGAGCCCCATCCTGGGGATCTACGCCGCGGTGACGCGCCGGACGCTCGACGGAAAGAACCCGGGCGGCTGGGTCCCGGAAGAGAAGGTCTCGGTCGAAGAAGCCGTCCGGGCTTACACGGCGAACGGCGCCTGGGTCGAATTCGCCGAGGCGACGAAAGGGACGATCGAAGCCGGCAAGCTGGCCGATCTCGTTGTCCTCGACCGCGATATTTTCACCGTCCCGCCCGAGGAGATCGGCGGGGCGAAGGTCCGGATGACCATCTTCGATGGCCGGATCATCTACGGGAAGGATTGATGGTCGCCGGGCTCTTTCCGGCCGAGCCCGGGCGCATCGGCTCGGACGAATCGGGCAAGGGGGACTTTTTCGGGCCGCTCGTCATCGCCGCCTTCTTCCTGCCCGACGGCCAGGAGGAGGTCGTGCGGGAGCTCGGGGTCAAGGATTCGAAGAGGACTTCGGACGCCCGCTGCCGCCAGATCGCCGAAGCCCTCAAGCGGGGCTACCCGTACCACTCGGTGATCAGCATCGGCCCGGAGAAGTACAACGAGCTCTGGGAGAAGCTGCGCAACCTCAACCGGCTCCTGGCCTGGGGGCACGCCCGGGCCATCGAGAACATCCTCGAGCGCGTTCCGGCCGGGAAGGCGATCACGGACCAGTTCGGCGACGAGCGGTTCGTCCGCAACGCCCTGCTCAAGAAGGGCCGGGAGATCGAGCTCGTCCAGATGCCCCGGGCCGAGGAGGACGCCGCGGTCGCGGCCGCTTCGATCCTGGCCCGGGCGGAATTCCTGACCAAGCTCCACTTCCTGTCCAAGGATGTCGGGTTCGAGCTGCCCAAGGGCGCCTCGGAGCAGGTCGAGGCGGCGGCCGTGAAGCTCGTCCGCGCGAAAGGGCCGGCCATCCTCGACAAGGTGGCCAAGACCCATTTCAAGACGACCGTCCGCGTGCTGGCGGCCGCGGGCGTCGCCAAGCTCGTATAAAAATGGGGACGTTTCTGTTTTTTCCATTTCTTAGGAGATGACGATGGCCGAAACGCAGCGGCTCTATTATGACGACCCGTATCTCCTGGAATTCGAGGCCGAGGTCGTGGCCCGGACGGAACATGAAGGGCATCCGGCCGTCGTCCTCGACCGGACCGCGTTCTATCCCGAATCGGGCGGCCAGCCTTGGGACAAGGGCACGCTCGACGGCGTGGACGTCCTCGCCGTCATCGACGTCGAGGGCAAGGTCCTCCACGTCCTGAGGTCGGAGATCGCGGCCGGGCCGGTCCGTGGGAAGATCGACCCCGCCATGCGCATCGACCATATGCAGCAACACACAGGGCAGCATGTCCTGTCCCAGGCCTTTTGGGAGCTCCTTAAAGGCGAGACCCTGTCCTTCCACATGGGCCCGGATGTCTCGACGCTCGAGATCGGGCTGAAGACGATTTCCGACGCCGACTGCGACCGCGTCGAGGACCGGGCCAACGCGGTCGTTTGGCGAAGCCTGCCGGTCAAGACCTATTTCGTGCCCGAGGAACGGATCGGGGAGGTGCCTCTGAGGAGGCCTCCCAAAAAACAAGGGCTCCTCAGGGTCGTCGAGGTCGACGGGTTCGACTACTCGGCCTGCGGTGGGACGCATGTCGGGCGCACCGGCGAGATCGGTCTGATCAGGCTCGGCGGGATAGAAAAGATCCGGGGCAACCTCCGGTTCGAATTCCTGTGCGGAGGGAGGGCCCTGCGGGATTACCGGGCCAAGGACCGGTCGGCGCGGAAGCTGGCCGCGGCCTTCTCCTGTCCGCCCGCGGACCTGGCCGGACAGGTTGAGAAGCTCTCGGCCGAGGGCAAGGCCCTGAAAAAACGGGCCCGCCGTCTCGAGGAGCGGCTGGCGGCCTTCGAAGCCCAGGAGATCGTCCGCGCGGCCGCGGGGCGCGTCATCGCCGGCGTCCTCGAGGACAAAACGCCGGAGGAGGCCCGCTTCCTGGCTCTCAATATCATCAAGAGCGGCGAATTCGCCGTGGCCTACGGGGCTTCGGGTGAGAGCCAGGGGCACGTCATCGTCGCCCGGTCCGAGGCCCTCAAGTCCGACCTGCGGCAGGTCGTCCCGGTCGTCGCGGCCCTCGTTCCGGTGAAGGGCGGGGGCGGGCCCTCGCTCGTCGAGCTGGTCATGGCGGACAAGGCGAGGCTCGGGGACGCCGTCGCCGTCGCGGCGGCGTGGCTGCGGGAGAACGCGTGAAGCGCGTCCTCGTCGTTGGCAGCTCCAACACGGACATGATCATCCGCGTCCCCAGGATCCCGCGGCCCGGGGAGACGGTCCTCGGGGGCGAGTTCGCCATGGCGGGCGGGGGCAAGGGAGCGAACCAGGCCGTGGCCGCGGCCCGGGCCGGCGGGCGGGTGACTTTCGTCGCCCGGGTCGGCGACGACGTCTTTGGCGACAAGGCGCTGGCCGGCTTCGAGGCCGACGGCATCGACACGCGTTTCGTTCTCCGGACCTCCGGCGTGGCGTCGGGCATCGCCCTGATCGACGTGGATGAGCAGGGCGAGAACAGTATCTCCGTCGCCTCCGGCGCCAACGCGTTCCTCTCCGCCGCGGACGTCGAGAACGCCGCCGAGGCCTTCGCCGCGGCGGACATCGTTCTCGTCCAGCTCGAATCGCCGATCGAGACCGTCGGAGCCGCGGTGCGGAAGGCGGGGGAGAAGGGCGTCCCGGTCATCCTCAATCCGGCCCCGGCCCGCCCGCTCGACGAGGATCTCCTCTCCCGCGTCTCCGTCCTGACCCCCAACGAGAACGAAGCCGAGCTCCTCTCTGGCATCGCGGTCAGGGACGCCGGCGGTGTCCAAAGCGCGGCCGCCCGGCTCCGGGCGCGCGGCGCGGCCAGCGTCGTCGTCACCCTCGGTGAGCGCGGGGCCTATGCGTCTTCCTCCGAATTCGAGGGGCTGGTCCCGGCTTTCAAGGTCGATCCGGTCGACACGACGGCGGCGGGCGACGTTTTCAACGGGGCTCTGGCCGTGGCGCTCGCCGAGAGACTCCCCCTGACCGAAGCCCTCCGCTTCGCCCAGGCCGCCGCGGCCATTTCCGTCACCCGTCCCGGCGCCCAACCCTCGGCCCCCACTCGCGCCGAAATAAACAGATTAATCTGATGGTCTTTCTCCCAATATCGGGGTAATCCCGGAGCGACTCGGAGGGGTGGCGCTGGGAGAGAATAAGGAAAGAGCTCTTCTCGGATATTTCGCAGAAGTCCGGCTCCGCGTATCTCCGCCGTCCTTCTGCCGGTCCGCTCCCAAGATTCCGCTACCCGCCGCCGGGGGTGTGGGGGCCAGGGACGATATCTTTTGCCAGAGACGAGCGGAGGGATCCCCCCGATATTCTCTTGCGGTCTTATTCGTAGCGCAGGGCGACGATGGGGTCCATATGGGCGGCCTTTTGGGCCGGAAAGATCCCGAAGAAGAGGCCGATCGAGGCCGAGACCGAAAGCCCCAGCACGACCGACCAGAGGGAGACTGTCGCCGGCAGAGGGGTCGCCGTCTTGACGATGAAGGCGATGCCGAAGCCGACCAGGACGCCGATGATCCCGCCGACCCCTGTCAGGAAGATCGCCTCGATGAGGAACTGCTTCAGGATGTCGCCCGCGCGGGCGCCGATGGCCTTGCGAATGCCGATCTCGCGGGTCCGCTCCTTGACCGAGACAAGCATGATGTTCATGACCCCGATGCCGCCGACGAGGAGGCCGATCGAGGAGATGACGATCATGACCAGGTAGGCGGCGCCCGTCAGCTGGTTGTAGAGGTCGACCATCGTGTCCTGGGTCATGATGGAAAAGTCGTTGGGCTTGTTGGCGGGGACCTTGCGCCGCTGACGGAGGACGTTGGTGATCTCCTCGATGGTCTCGCCGAGCGTGTCCTGCCGGCGGGGCGCGGTGATGATCTCCATGCGGTCCTTCTCGTAGCGGAAGTACTTCATCAGCGTCGTGATGGGCATGCCGACGAAGTTGTCCCGGCTCTGGCCGAACATCTGGCCCCGCTTGTTCAAGACACCGACGACGGTGAAGGCCTCGGGGCCGACGCGGATCTCCTTGCCGACCGGGTTCGTCGTCGGGAAGAGGAGGTCGGCGGTCTCCGAGCCGAGGACGCAGACCCGGGCGCTGCGGGCCACCTCGGACTCGGTGATGAACCGTCCGAGGCGCGGCAGGTAGAGGGACATGACGAGGGGCCACTTGTCGTTCATCCCGATGACCATGGCCGTATCGCTCTTGGCGTTCCGGTACTTGACCTCGACCGGATCGAAGGGGCTGACGTAGATGTCGACGGCGACGGCCCTGACGAGGGGCGCGCCCTTTTCGATGGCCTGGACGTCCTCGAAGGTCAGGTCCTTGCGCGTCCGCTGTTCATCGTTCATCCGCCCCATCTGGACGGCGTCGTTCTTGGTGATGATGATGATGTCGGAGCCGGCCGACTGGAGCTCGGACAGGAAGCTCTTGTTGAGCCCCTGGATGATCGAGACCATCCCGATGACGGTCATGACCCCGATGACGATGCCGAGGATGGTCAGGAACGACCGCAGCTTGTGGGACCGCAGGGAATCGAGGGCCATGCGGAAGACTTCGCGGAAGATCTGGAGCCTCATTGTTCCGCCCTCAGGGCCTCGACAGGGTCGAGCTTGGCCGCCCGGTTGGCCGGGTAGATGCCGAAGAACAGTCCGATCGACCAGGACATGACCATGGCCAGCAGGATCGAAACGGGCTCGACGCTCGAGGGCATGGACGTCGCCGCGGAGGCGATCCGGGCGACGATGAATCCGAGGACGATGCCGATGAATCCCCCCAGGCCGGAGATGAGCGCGGATTCGATGAGGAACTGATAGAGGATGTCCCGGCGCCGGGCGCCCACGGCCATGCGGATGCCGATCTCCTTCTTCCGCTCGGACACGGAGACGAACATGATGTTCATGATGACGATGCCGCCGACGACGAGGGCGATCGAGGAGACGGCGAGCATGGCGAAGTAGATGCCCGACGTGGCCGTCTTATAGAATTGGATGAAGGTCTCCGACGTCGCAAATGAGAAGTCGTCGGGGTCGTTGTAGCCGCGTTTCCGCCACGACCGGAGCACGGTCCGGACCTCTTCCTGGGCCCGGGCCATCTCCTCCTGTGAATTCGTGTGGATGTTGACGCTGATGGAGCGCCGCGACCCGTAGACCTTCATAAAGGTCGTGATGGGGATGCGGACGTAGTTGTCCTGGCTGAAGCCCAGGATCTTGCCCTTCTTCTTGCCCACGCCGATAACCTGGAAGTTCCGGCTGCCGACCTTGAGCCAGCGGCCGAGCGGGTCGAGCGAACCGAAGACCTTCTCGGCGACGTCGGCCCCGATGACGCCGACGAAGCGGGAGTTCGTCTCGTCCTGGCTCTGGAGGTGCCGGCCGCTGGTCAACTCGATGACGGAGCCGATCTCGTGGTCGAGGTAGGTCTCGCCGAGGACCTCAGTCTCCTTGAGCGACTGGCTGCCGTATTTGACGGTCGCACTGGAGGAGGTGGAGGCGCCGACGAGCTCGCATGAGGGGCAATGGGCCCGAATGATGTCGCGCTCGTCGAGGGTGATGTCCTTCCGCTTCATCTGTTCGCGGAATTCCTTTATGGACGTCCCGATCATGGAGAACTTCTGGACGGAGAAGTCATTGGCCCCGTAAAACGACATCTTCGTGTAGACGTAGTTGTTGAGGCCCTGGATGACCGAGACCACGGCGATGATGGTCAGGACGCCGATGATGATGCCGAGCAGGGTGAGGAAGGTGCGGAGCTTGTTGCTCCGCAGGGAGACGAGGGCCATCGTGACCGATTCTTTGACTTGCAGCTTGGCCATGGATGTACCTTGTGTATTCTACCCTATCTATACGAAACTCCGAAAGGATGGTTCAGCATGACGCCTCACCAAGTCCTCCCGATACCCATGACGGCCCCGGAGGGTCGGCAGGGATCACCTCCGTTCGCTGCGGTGATTTGAAACCCGTTATCAAGAGAGATGCGGCTTGACAGTTGGCGGAGTGAGCCCCATAATGGGAAGACCTTCCTATGTTAATGAGACTCAATAAGTTCCTGGCGCACGCCGGGGTATGCTCGCGGCGGGAGGCCGACGGCTGGATCGAGGAGGGGCGGGTCAGCGTCAACGGCCGGGTCGTCCAAGAGCTCGGCGAGAAGGTCGACCCGGCGCGCGACCGGGTGATCGCCGACGGGAAGCCGGTCCGGGGTGAAGAGGAGAAACAAATCCATATCCTCCTCAACAAGCCGGCCGGCCGCGTCGTCAGCGTCAAGGATCCGTTCGGGCGGCCGACGGTGATGGATCTCCTCAAGAACCTGTCCGCCCGGGTCTATCCCGTCGGGCGGCTGGATCTTGACACCGAGGGGGCGCTGCTCCTCACCAACGACGGCGACCTGGCCCTCCGCTTGACGCACCCGCGCTTCGGCGCCGTCAAGGTCTACGAGGCCCGGGTCGAGGGCGAGCCGAGGGAAGGGGACCTCGACAAGGTCCGGCAGGGCATCTTTCTCGAAGGCCGCAAGACGGCCCCTGCCCGGGTCACGGTCCTCCGTCACGGCCACCGGCACACCACTCTCAAGGTGGAGATCCACGAAGGCCGGAAACGGGAGATCCGGAAGCTGTTCGAAGCGGTGGGCTATCCGGTCGCCGGCCTTGTGCGCGTCGATTTCGCCGGTCTGACCCTCGAGGGCCTCAGGCCCGGTCAGTGGCGCTACCTGCGGACCGCGGAAGTGCGGCGGCTGAAAAAACTCGTCGGGCTCGAAGAGCCCCCGACCGTTACTTCGACCCGTCGGGCAAGCCCTCGCCCTTCTCGACAGGGGCGGTAAAGGCCTTCAGGCCCACGGCGAGCCTCTGGAGCTCCCGGTCGACCAGGCCGTGGACGGTGCCGTCCGGATAAACGCCTTCGGCGTCGGCGGCGCCGGCCTCGACGCCCGTCAGGATCTCGATCCCTTCATCGATCGTCTTGACCGGGTAGACATGGAACTTCCCGTCCTTGACCGCGGTGACGACCTCGGCCCGGAGCATGAGGTTCTGGACGTTCTGATGGGGCATGATGACCCCCTGGGTCCCCGTCATACCCTTGGCTTTGCAAACGTCGAAAAAGCCTTCGATCTTCTCGTTGACCCCGCCTATCGGCTGGATCTCGCCCCTCTGATTGAGCGAGCCCGTGACAGCCAGGTCCTGGCGGAGGGGGAGTCCTGAAAGGCTCGACAGGAGGGCGTAGACCTCGGTCGACGAGGCGCTGTCCCCGTCGACGCCGCCGTAGGACTGCTCGAAGGCGAGCGAAGCGCTCAACGACATCGGCCTCTTGGTGGCGTATTTTCCCCGCAGGTATCCGCCGAGGATGAGAACGCCCTTGTTGTGCGTCGGGCCGCTCAGGTCGGCCTCGCGCTCGATGTTGATGACCCCGGCCCGGCCCATGGCCGTCCGGGCGGTGATGCGGGCCGGCTTGCCGAACATGAACTGGCCCATGTCGTAGACCGACAGGCCGTTGACCTGGCCGACGACCGCGCCCTCGGTGTCGATAAGGATCGTCCCCTCCTCGATCATCTCCTGGATCTTGTTCTCGATGAGGCTGACCCGCGCGAACCTCTCGTCGACGGCCTTGTCGATATCCTCACGCCCGACCGCCGTCTTCTTGTCCCGGCGGGCCCAATAGCTCGCCTCGCGGATGACGTCGGCGATGATGTGGAACCGCGTCGATAGCTTCTTCTGGCGTCCGGCGATGCGCGTCGAATACTCGATGAGGGCGCCGATGCCCTCCTTGTTGAGCGGCAGGAGGCCGTCGTCGTCGCAGATCTTCTTGATGAACCGGGCGTAATCGCCGAACGCCTTCTCGCCCTTATCCATCTCCGAATCGAACTCGGCCTTGATCTTGAAGATCTTCTTGAAGTCCTCGTCCTGAAAATAGAGGAGGTTGAAGATATAGGAATCGCCGATCATGACGACCTTGACGTCGGCCTTGATGGGCTCGGGCTTGAGGCGGGCGGTCGTGAACAGGTACATCTGGAGGAAGTTCTGGATCTCGAAGATCTGGTTGCGCAGGGTCCGTTTGAGGACCGGCCAAACGCCCTGCTCGACGAGGGCGTCCAAGGCGTTGATGACGAGGTAGCCGCCGTTGGCCTTGAGGAACGAACCGGCCTTGATCATGGTGAAGTCGGTCTGGCTCATCCCGACCCGCGACATGGTCGACTCGACCGAGCCGAAGAGGTTGACGTAATTCGGGTTGGTCTCCATGACCACGGGAGCGCCGCGCTGGTCCGAGTTGTCCACGAGGAGGTTGACCCGGTACTCGAGGAAGTCCTCCACCGGCTCCTTCTCCTCCTTCTTATGGTTCTTGAAGGCGTCGAGGTTCTTGACGAGGGCCTTTTCGACCTCGTCGAGGTAGGCGCCGATCTTGGGATAGCTGAACTTCGCCCGTAATTCGTCGATGGCGCCCCGGATGACGGGCGCGATCGATTCCTCGTCCCAGCCCCGGAGCAGGGTCCGCGTCTCCTCGTCGATCTCCTTGAGACGCTCGAAGACCGCCTCGAGCTTGGTCGTCAGCTCCTCGTACTTTGTCCGGAGGGAATCCAGGGTCTCCTTGGGGATCTTCTTCTCCTTGACCAGGCCCTCGATCTTGGCGAAGGGGATGGGCTGCCCCTCGAGGACGGGAATGAGGTCGGGGCGGCTGAACAGGCCCATCTGGACTTGGATGACGGAAAAGCCCTGCTCGGCCACCTCCTCTTCGAAGCCCTGGAGGAGCTCCCGCTGGATTTTCTGCTGGGTTTCGACGAGGGCGTCGCGCTTTTCAGTGTAGTAGGGGCTCTTCAGGAGCTGGGGGATGTTCGTCTTCAGCATATCGATGAGCTTCGTCATCGCCGCTGCGAACTCCTTGCCCTTGCCGGCCGGCAGCATGATGAGGACGGGCTCGTCAGGATATTTGAAATTGTTGACGTAAAGGATGTCGTCGGGCGTCTTGTCGGCCTTCTCGAGCTGGTCGAGCAGCTGCTTGATCGTCGTCGTCCGGCCGGTGCCGACCATGCCGGTGATGAAGATGTTGTAGCCGAGGCTCTTGATGTCGAGCCCCGTCTGGATGGCCCGCAGGGCCCTTTCCTGGCCGATGATCCCTTGGCACGGCCTGGCCTCCGAACTCGATTCAACGGGGACGAGGTCCGGGCAGCACGTCCAGCGCAGCGCATCCGGGGCAAGCTCGGGGAATCCGCTCTTCGTTCTCATGCCTCAACTCCTTGGCCCCAAACTACCATAATCCCCCCGCTTCCTCAAGGCGGCCGGCCGGCCGGGCCCGGTTCTTGATGAATTGCGCCCCGACATCTGCTAGAATAAGGCCCCATGGGCATTCCGATCTCCGAAAAGCCGATCTCCGACAAGGGGGCATGACAATCATGAAGATCCATCAAGGCAAGCTCCAGGCCAAGGGGTTCCGCATCGCGATCGTGGTCAGCCGCTTCAACAGCTTCATCTCCGAGCGACTGCTCGAGGGGGCCTTGGAGGCCCTCCAGAAGATGGGGGCCCAGGAGGCCGACCTGACGGTCTACAAAGTGCCGGGCTCGTTCGAGGTCCCCATCATCGCCAAGAAGGTGGCCAAGTCCAAATCGGCCGACGGCATTCTTTGTGTCGGCGCCCTCATCCGCGGTGACACTCCCCACTTTGACTATCTCAGCGCTGAGGTGACCAAGGGCTTGGCCCAGATCGCCATGGATGACGGCATCCCCGTCGCCTTCGGCATCCTGACCGTCGACACGGTCGAGCAGGGCATCGAGCGGGCCGGGACCAAGGCCGGGAACAAGGGCTATGACGCCGCTTTCTCGCTCGTCGAGACCCTGAACATGATCAAGGAGGCGGGCCTCCGCTGAGCGGACGACGGCTCGAGCCATGGGACAACGCCGCAAGGCGCGGGAGTGCGCCCTTCAGATCCTGTTCCAGCTCGAGTTCAATGCCGCCGACCCCAAGGACCTCGTTAGGGTCTATTGGGAGCACCAGAAAGCGTCGAGCGACGTCCGCGCGTACGGGACCTGGATCGTCGAGACGATCCTGGCGCACGGTCCGGAGATCGACCGGGCCATCCAGGCGGCCTCGAAGAACTGGCGCCTGGCCCGGATGGCGGTGGTCGACCGGAACATCCTGAGGATCGCCGTCTGCGAGCTCCTCTACGAGCCGGCCCTCGTCCCGGCCATCGTGATGGACGAGGCGATCGAGATCGCCAAGCGCTACAGCGGCGAGGAGTCGGCCGTGTTCGTCAACGGCGTCCTCGACGCGGTCGTCCGGGGCCTCAAGGGGACGCCGGCGAAAGCCGTCGGGACGGCCAAAGAAGGTGAGCATGAGTAAAAAAGACGAGCCCGCCGAGCTCGACCAGGACGTCGTCCGGCGGGAGAAATACCGCAAGCTCGGCGAGGCGGGCGTCCCGCTCTTCCCTTATACGGCGTCCCGGACGCACGAGGTCGCCGAGGTCGTCGAGGCCTTCGCCGGTCTGACCGCGGCGGAGATCGAGGAGAAGAAAGCGGCCGTCGTCGTCCCCGGCCGGATCATGTCCCTTCGCCGGATGGGCAAAGCGACCTTCTTTCACATCACCGACGGGCGGAAGCAGGTCCAGGCCTATGTCCGCGAGGACAAGGTCGGCGCCGAGGCCTATGAGCGGTTCGGCCTCTTCGACCTCGGCGACGTCGTCTCGGTCGCCGGCAGGCTCTTCAAGACGCGCACGGGCGAGCTGACCGTCCTCTGCGATGCCGTGACCTTCCTGGCCAAGTGTTTCCACCCTCTGCCCGAGAAGTGGCACGGCCTTCAGGACGTCGAACTCCGCTACCGCCAGCGCTACCTCGATCTCATCATGAACCCGGAGGTCGGAGACATCTTCCGCCTGCGCGGCGCCATCATCGCCCACATCCGGCGCTTCTTCGACGCCCGCGGCTACCTCGAGGTCGAGACGCCGATGATGCACCCCGTCCCCGGCGGCGCCCTGGCCCGGCCGTTCAAGACGTTCCACAACGCCCTCGGGATCGACCTCTATCTCCGCATCGCCCCGGAGCTCTATCTCAAGCGCCTCGTCGTCGGCGGCCTGCCCCGCGTTTACGAGATCAACCGGAGCTTCCGCAACGAGGGCATCGACGCCCAGCACAATCCCGAGTTCACCATGCTCGAGTTCTACGAGGCCTACAAGGACTATTTCGACATGATGGACATGACCGAGGAGCTTCTGACGGGGCTGGCCACGGGCCTCCTCGGCAAGGACGAGGTCCCGTACGGCGAGCACACGATCTCTTTCAAGCGGCCTTACAAGCGCCTCAAGTTCCGCGAGGCTTGCATCCACTACAGCGGCCTGGCCCCCAGCCGCTTCGACGATCCCAAGGGCCTGATCGAGTTCGCGGCCGGCTTGGCTCCGGACAAGAAGCCGCAGACCTACGGCAAGGCCCTCGACATCGTCTTCGACCGGTTCGTCAAGGACCACATCGTCCAACCGACCTTCATCACCAACCCGCCTCGGGAGATCTCGCCTTTGGCCAAGACCTCTCGCGAGAACCCCGAGGAGGCCGAGCGCTTCGAGCTCCTCATCGCCGGGATGGAGGTCGCCAATGCCTTCTCGGAGCTGACCGACCCGGCCGAGCAGGGGGCCCGCTTCGAGGAGCAGGCCCAGGAGAGGCGCCGGGGTGATGAGGAGTCCCACG
This sequence comes from Candidatus Aminicenantota bacterium, assembly GCA_963809345.1. Taxonomy (GTDB): domain Bacteria; phylum Acidobacteriota; class Aminicenantia; order Aminicenantales; family Saccharicenantaceae; genus RBG-16-66-30. The sequence goes on from CAWEJF010000005.1 coordinate 62,495, forward strand.
TCGTCGACATGGACTACGTCGAGGCCCTCGAGTACGGCCTGCCACCGACGGGCGGGGAGGGCATCGGCATCGACCGGCTGACCATGATCCTCGCCAATCAGAAGACGATCCGGGAGGTCGTCCTCTTCCCCCTGCTGAGGCCGAAATAGTCCCATGAGCTTCGAGCTGTTCGTCGCCCGGCGCTACCTCACGGCGAGGAGAAAACAGGCTTTCATCTCTGTCATCACCATGATCTCCGTCGCGGGCATCGCCATCGGCGTGGCCGCCCTGGTCATCGCCATCGCCCTCATCACCGGTTTCCAGGGCGACGTCCAGGACAAGATCCTTGGGGCGACCTCCCATGTCATGGTCTCGGACCTCGGCGGCCGGGGCCTGGAGGACTACGAGGCCATGGCCGAGAAGGTCCGGGCCATCCCGGGCGTCGAATCCGTCTCGCCGGTCGTCTATAGCACCGTCCTCATCACCGGGATCGGGGAGAGCTCCGGGGCGCTCGTCAAGGGCATCGATTTCGACCGGGAGAAAACGGATTCGGCCTGGCTCCAGAAGCTCGAGTCCGGCGCGATCCCCGCGACGGGGAAGGCCCGCGAAGGCCTCCTCCTCGGCCGGGAGCTGGCCCTGCGCATCGGCGCCCAGGTCGGCGATGTCGTCGACATCGTCACGGCCTCTTCGACGCTGTCCCCGATGGGGCTCCTGCCCAAGAGGAAGCGCTTCGAAGTCGCCGGGATCTTCAATACCGGGCTCTACGAATTCGACAGCACGACGGCCCTCGTCGCCATCGGCGTCGCCCAGAGGCTCTTCGGCCTCGAGGGGCGGGCGAGCTACATCCAGGTCAAGCTCGAGGACATCTTCGCCGCGCCCGCGATCGGCGAGGCCATCAAGGCGGCCCTGCCACCCGTCGTCTACATCACGACCTGGATGGAGCTCAACAAGTCGCTCTTCTCCGCCCTGAAGCTCGAGAAGAACATCATGTTCCTGACCATCACCCTGATCGTCATCGTCGCCGCCCTGAACATCATCGCGACGCTCATCCTCATGGTCATGGAGAAGACGCGCGACATCGGCATCCTCATGGCCATCGGCGCGACCCCCCAGATGATCAACCGGATCTTCTTCTTCCAAGGCGCCCTTATCGGCGTCATCGGGACGGCCCTGGGTGTCATCCTCGGCCTCGGCTGGTGCGCCCTGGCCAACGCCTTCGAGCTCATCAAGATCCCCGTCGACATCTACCAGATCTCCTACGTCCCGTTCCGGATGAGGCCGCTCGACCTCGCCGTCATCGTCGGCGTCACCCTCCTCATCAGCTTCGTCTCGACGCTCTTCCCGGCCCGCCGCGCGGCCAAGATCGACCCCGTCGTGGCGTTGAAATATGAGTGACCGCGTCCTCGTCGCCGAAGGCCTGGGCAAGACCTACCCCCTGCCCAAGGGCGAGCTCCGCGTCTTCGAGGGGCTCGATTTCGAGCTCGAGCGGGGCGAGCTTGCGGCGATCATGGGCGTGTCGGGCGTGGGGAAGACGACGCTCCTCAACCTTCTCGGCGGGCTCGACCGTCCGACCGAAGGCCGTGTCCTCCTTGACGGCGAGGACCTCTTCATCGGGACCGACCGGGACGTGGCTTCGGTCCGCAACCGCAAGATCGGCTTCGTCTTCCAGGTCTACCACCTCCTGCCCGAATTCACGTCCCTCGAGAACGTCAGCTTCCCCCTGATGATCGGGGGCGTCAGCCGGAAGGACGCGTTCAGACGGGCCCTCGAGATGCTCCGCGAGGTCGGCCTCGAGGATAAGGCCTCTTCGCGGCCGGGGCAGCTGTCGGGCGGCGAGCAGCAGAGGGTGGCCATCGCCCGGTCGCTCGTCAACGGTCCCCGCCTGCTCCTGGCCGACGAGCCGACCGGCAACCTCGACTGGAGGACGGGGGAGAGGGTCCTCCGCCTCGTCCTTGACCTCCACGAGCGGAAAGGGCTGTCCTCGATCCTCGTCACCCACAACGAAAAGATCGCCCGCTATTGCCATAAAGTCTACATGATGGAAGCGGGGACGATGAAACGCCTGGACGCGCTCCCGAGTTAATGAAAAGGGGAGCGTCCCGCCGGCCCTGCCGCGCGCCTGCGCTTTGACCATTCCGGTCCGATATGGTATATGAGTGAAGGATATCTGACATGAAAAAGGCCGTTCTCCTCCTCGGACTTCTCGGATTCCTCGTCCTTCCCGTCTTCCTGGCCGCCCAGGACGTCGTGGAGAAGGTCGAGGTCGTCGGCAACGACCGCGTGACGACTGAGACGGTCCTCTACTACCTGACCGTCAGGGAGGGGGATTTGTACAGCGTCGACCAGTTCCGCCGGGACTTCCGGGTCCTCTGGTCGACGGGGTTCTTCGCGAACATCACGTTCGACGAGACCCAGGGGACGCGGGGCAAGATCGTCAAGGTCACCGTCGAGGAGAACCCCGTCGTCCGGGCCGTTTCCTTCAAGACGGGGAAAAAGGTCAAGGAAAAGGACATCGTCGATAAGCTCAAGGAGAAGGATCAGTCCATCCTGCCCTATTCCTACTACAGCGCCCACAAGGTCCAGCGCATCAAGGACACCATCACCGAGCTCCTCTATGAGAAGGGCCTCCTGGCCTCGAAGATCGAGACTGAGGCGGTCAAGCAGGGGAAGAACGAGGTCGACGTCCAGATCCGGATCGACGAAGGGCCTAAGCTCCGGGTCGGCGAGGTCGTCTTCGACGGCGGCCTCAAGGTCCCGGCGAGCACGCTCAAATGGTCGATGAAGGACAACCGGCCCCATAGCCTCTTCAACTGGATCGCCGGCAAGGACGTCTTCAAACAGAACAAGCTCGAAGAGGACATCGACGTCATCAAGAAGAAGTACCAGGAGCTCGGCTACATGGAGGCCTCCGTCGGCCAGCCGCGGACCGAGGAGTTCGTCCGCCGGTCGGTCCTATTCAAGAAGCAGAAGATGATCCGGATCGTCTTCCCCGTGACGCCCGGATACCTCTACCGGACCGGCGAGGTCAAGATCGAGGGCAGCAAGGCCCTGAACGTCAAGAGCATCCTCAGCCTGGTCAAGCTCAAGGCCGGCGCGATCTACAGCACCAAGGACCGGGAGAAGAGCATCGAAGACATGGGCGAGACCTTCCGGGACTTCGGCTTCGTCTACGCCCAGATCATCCCCGTCGAGAACCTCGATCCGAAGAACAAGATCGTCAACGTCACCTTCAACATCAACGAGGGTGAGATCGCCTACCTCAACCGGCTCGAGTTCCGGGGCAACGCTTATACGAAGGACAAGGTCATCCGCCGGGAGATGATCATCCGCGAGGGGGACCGGTTCAGCTTCAGCCTGTTCAAGAACAGCATCCTGAGGATCAAGCAGCTGGGGCTCGTTGACCTCGAGAAGGACCCCGATATCAAGCCGAACCCCGACGATCCAACCAAGATGGACGTCCAGGTCAATGTCAAGGAGATGCAGCGCAACAACATCCAGTTCACCGCCGGGTACAGCGGCTACGAGGGGCCCTTCATAGCCTTCAGCTACTCGACGGTCAATTTCCTCGGGGCGGGAGAGAACGTGGAGCTCGCCGTCCAGACGGGCAAGCTCGTCAAGAACTACTCCTTCGGCTTCTCCGAGCCCTACCTCTTCGACAAGCCGATCACGGCCGGCTTCAATGTCTACGACCGGAAGACGGATTACAGCACCTACGGCCTCTACAAGCAGCTCACAAAGGGCGTCGACTTGACCTTGGGATCGCGGCTGTTCGGCATGTGGCGGGCCAACCTGACCTACACGATCCAGCGCGTCGAGATGGACTACCCCTCCGGGTCCATGTACGCGTCCTACTACGGCGCGAGCGGCAAGTACTATGAAAGCTCCATCACGCCGATGATCTGGAGGTCGACGATCGACAGCCCCCTGACGCCGACACGGGGCACGTCGTACTCGGCCAGCGTCAAGTACGCCGGCAGCTTCCTCGGCGGCGCGATCGACATGATCAAGCCCCAGCTCGAGTTCACCCATTATCGTCCGGTCATCGGGCGCGGCACCAAGGCCCACGTCGTCGGCATCCACGCCCAATACCAGTTCGTCAAGACCCTCCATAACTCGATGATCCCCTACTGGGAGAGGTTCTTTCTCGGCGGCGAGCGCTCCATCCGCGGCTATGAGGTCTACTCGATCGGCCCCCGCGACGCGAGCGGCTACATGGTCGGCGGCGAGAAGGCCCTCGTCCTCAACGCCGAGTACATCATCCCGGTCGGCGGCCCGCTCTATGCCATTTTCTTCTATGACCGGGGCAACTCTGTCGACTACGGAACGTCCCTGACCTGGAAGGACATGTACTCTTCGATGGGCCTCGAGGCCCGCCTCTTCATCCCGGCCTTGCGCGTGCCGTTCCGATTGATTTTCTCTTACAATAACAAAAAGATCATGTCGACCGACCCGGATTTCGCTTTCCGCTTCGCCGTCGGCACGACGTTCTAGGGAGGTTCCTGACCATGAAACACAACGCTCGCATCTTCGCCTTCATCGCCGCGGCCGGCCTGGCCGGTCTGGCCATCGCCCAAGAGGGGGCCAAGCTGGGGATGATCAATTCCCAGGAGGTCCTCGAGAAATCCACCGAGGGCAAGAAGGTCATCGCCCAGCTCCAAGCCGCCGACAAGAAATACTCGGATGACATCACGCGTCTGGACGACCAGATGAAGCAGCTCCAGAACCGCCTGACGGCCCAGCGCTTGACCTTGACGGCCGAGGCGGCCGCGGGGATCCAGGCCGAGATCCAGAAAAAGCAGACGGACCGCCAGCGGTTGGTCGAGGACGCCACCCGGGCCATGCAGGAGCTTCAAGGGAGAACGCTCAGCCAGATCCAGGCGGACCTCATCCCCCTCCTCGAGCAACTCCGAAAGGACAAAGGCCTCGACATCATCTTCGACCTGACCAAGAGCGGGACCGTGTTCTTCAATCCCGCCCTCGACCTGACCGGCGAGCTCGTCCAGCGTTACGACGCGATGAAGGCGACGCCGCCGGTCAAGAAGTAATCCCCGGGGGGAGGCGGGCCATGATCCCGACCGAACAGATCATGAAGCTCCTGCCCCACAGGTTCCCGTTCCTGCTCGTCGACCGCGTCCTCGACATGGTCCCCGCGAAGGCCATCGTCGCCATCAAGAACGTGACCTGCAACGAGCAGTTCTTCCAGGGCCACTTCCCGGAATGGAAGATCATGCCCGGGGTCCTCATCGTGGAGGCCATGGCCCAGGCCGGCGCCGTGCTCCTCTTCAGCTCCATCCCCGATCCTGAGACGAAGTTCGTCGTGCTGAGCAAGGTCGACAGGGCCAAATTCAAGAGGATGGTCGTCCCCGGCGACCAGCTCCGGCTGGAGGTCGCCTGGGTCCGGCAGAAAGGCCGGATCATCCAGATGAAGGGGAAGGCGTTCGTGGAGGGCGACTTGGCCGCGGAGGCGGAGATCTACGCCTCGATCCTCGACGTCTCCGAGGTCAAGTCCCCGCTTACTTGACCGTTTTGACCAGCTTGCCCGCCGCCGGCGTGGCTGTGAGCTCCATCCCGTTCATGACGGCGAACTGGGGCCACGACTTCTCGGGCATACCCGATCTCCGGAAGATCGCTTGGAGCGTCTCCCCGCCGCTGGCCTTGACCAAGGCCAGGCGCTGGGGCGACCGGTTGATCTTCGAAGCGTCGGTCAGGTTCCTGAACGATGTCACGACCGTCCGGAACGCCTGCTCGTACTTGGAGAATCCGTTGACCGAGCTCATGGCCTGGAACGCGTAGACCCAATCGTCCTTCTTCAGGCAGGACAGGCTCATCCGGACCGGATCCGCGCCCTGCTGGGCGATCTGATAGGCCTGCTCGTAACAGGCCAGGCCGTTGATCGTCGTCCGGTTCTCGCCCAGGAGCTGGCCGCCGGAGTTGGTGATCTGCGCGGCCTGCTTCTTGATGAACTCCTCGGCGCTGTCGGTCGTCTTCCCGCCTTGCATGATAACGCCGGCGCTCTGGTCCGGCGCGATGATCATGACCTGGCTGGGCATGTTCTCGACCTTCCAGCCCGAAGGGACCGCGAACTGGAACCGGAGCCCGGGATGGTAGAAGAACCCGTTCTCGACGTAGCCCTGCCTGGGGTCCTCGCCGTAGACGATGTTCTGGACCGTTTGGAGGTAGATCTCGGGCCGGCGGGCGAGGGACTGGTCCCCGGGCCGCAGCATCGACTGGACGTGGGCGATGCGGTCGGGCGTCAGGGGATGGGTCGAGAGGAAGCCGGGCAGGGAGTTGCCGCCTCCCGAGAGGTCGCCCATCTTCTGCAAAGCCACGAACGTGGCGGCCATGTCGGCCGGGTTGTAACCGGCCGCCCGGGCATAGTCAACGCCGAGGCCGTCGGACTGGTTCTCGGCGTCGCGGCTGAACTTCAGGAAGAGGACCTGCAAGCCGGTCCCGGCCAGGCCGGCGTACTTGGCGAACTCCTTGCTGACCACGCTGCCGACGACGAGACCGACCTGGACCACCTGCTGCTTGCTCATCTGGCTCATCGAGTGGCGGGCGTTGACGTGACCGATCTCGTGTCCGAGGACGGCGGCCAGTTCCGCCTCCGAGCTCATCATGGCCAGGATGCCCCGGGTGACGTAGACGGCCCCGCCGGGCACGGCGAAGGCGTTGACGATGGGGCTGTCGAGCACGGTAAAACGCCAGGGCAGATTGGGCCGCTGGCCCTTGGCGGCCAGGGTCATGCCCATCTTGCTGACATAGGATTGGAGGGCCTGGTCGTCGTAGACCCCGTAGGTCGCGGCGACCTCGGAGTCCGTCTGCTTGCCGAGCTCGATCTCCTGGCTTTCGGAGTAGAGCATGAACTCCTTCTTGCCGGTCACAGGGTTCACGGCGCAGGCGATGGCCGCGGCGGTCAGCAATGCGATGGCGGCGATCTTTGTTCGAGACATGATTCCTCCTCCTCGCTCACTTCAAGGTGAAGAGCGCATCGTCCAAATTCGAGTTGTAGGTGACGGACGTCAGGGTCATCCTCTGGGCTTCGGAGCCGTTGTTGAGGACCCGGACGGAATAAGCGACCATGGTGCCGCCGACCTTCTGATAGTTGGTGGCGTAGGACTCGGCGTCGACTTCGGCGCCGCTCTGGTCGATGGACCGCGTCACGGTCTTGTAGGGAAGATAGGTTTCGGGATCGAGGTAGAGCTTGGTCTTGTGCCCGTCGGCCCGCGTCTGCTCGAGGATGATGTAGTCCTTGCCCTCAAGGGCCTCCTTGGGGTTCAGGGCGTAGGTGACGCCTGTCTTCTGCGGGTTGAGCAGGGCCTGGCTCTCCGTGGCCTGCCGGGCCAGCTCCTTGGCCATGAAATCGGGCATTTCCTCCGTCGCCCCGGTCTGGGGGTTCGTGTACCAGCCCTTCAGGCCATCGAAGGCCTGGATGATGGTCATGTTGGCTTCGGCGATGGTGATGTCCAGCCGCAGCTTGTCGGGTTCTTTCTGGTAGATGGTGATGGGCACGGTGATGCCATACTGGACGATCTCGGCCGTACCAGAGACCGTCGTGTCCTTGATGGATTCGAGCAGCTTCCGTCCGCCCATGGCCTCGATCAACTTGTCGACGACGGCCATGGCTTCTTTGCTGCCGGCCGGCCCGGCCTTCTGTCCGTAGCCGGGAAGCGCGGCGATCGTCACCAGCAGGACGGCCCCAAAAATCAACATTCGTGTTTTCTTCATCAAAGCCTCCAAAACTAGAATTCACCTCATTCTAGATCAAACTCTCGCCCTTGCCAAGCACGCGGGTCATGGAGAAGGCCTGGCCCTGCGCGCGTCATCACGTTAAGCAGTGGTCCCGATTAGCCCTCGGCAATGCGGGTGTTTAGCCAGTTCATAAGAAATATTTGTGTCCATACTCAAGACCAACATAATAAATAAATTATGGCAACAATTGGAAACGGTCAATTATTAATATGTAATGATATAAGACACACATAATTTGTCAAAGATATTAAAATGCTTGACTTATGAAGATTTGCCATGCTATAATCAATATGTACAAAATTAGGACATATTCATACTACGGATGGCGCCGGAATGTCGCATCGACTGAGCCTCATCACCTGCCTGAACTTGGGCGGTGAGGTCCAGGCCGTCCAGTCGTCCCCCGATCTTCAGAACGTCCGCTTCCGCCTCATTCCCGTCGAGTGCGACATGAGCGAGGCGCCGTGGACGGGACTCGGCGAAGCCGTGGACTCTTGCCGCAAGGAGGGCTGTCCGGTCGGCCTCGCGGGTGGCTATTGCCTGACACGCCCGGTCAGGGAGCTCGGGCTCGACGGGACCTGCCATCTGGATCAAAAGAGCCAATGTTTCGAATGGGTCGCGGACAAGGACCTCCTCGACCGGCTGCTCCAGGCCGGCGCGCTTCCGGTCCTTCCCGGCTGGATCAAGGATTGGGAAGCTCGCGTGGACGCCCGCTGGCCCTCGGATCGTAAGGCCGCTCAGGCCTTCTTCCGCGATGTGGCCCGGAAGGTCGTTCTGCTCGACACAGGCGTCTATCCCGGGGTCGACCGCCAGCTCAAATCCTTCGCCCGTTTCGTTCGCCTGCCCTGCGAAGTCCATCCCGTAGGACTGGGCCATTTCCGGCTGATGCTGGAGCGGACCGTTCTGTCGTGGCGCGTGGACCGGCTCAAGACGGACAACGATGACCGTGAGGCCGTCTTCGGCCGGAGGATCTCCGACTACGCGCGGGTCGGCCACCTTCTGAGCGCGGTGACCGGCGTCAAGTCCATGGAAGACGCCGAGGCCGCCATCCTCGAGCTCTTCCGGGTCATGCTCGCTCCCCAGGGCGCGATCTATTATTCCCTCGAATTCCTGGCGGGCCGGCCGGCGCCGGAAGGCTCGCCGCTGGACAGGATCGTCGCCCTCAATGCGGATTATGCCTGGACCGACGATCGCAAGCTGGTCTATCTCAAGATCGCCCACGGCTGCGACGTCCTCGGCGTCATCGAGCTGGCCGGCCTCGCCGGTCCCGAGCGGGGCGATCACGACCTCGACCTGGCCCTGACCGTGGCCCGGATCTCCGGGCTGGCCCTGGTGAGCGTCCGGATGGCCCGGGCCCTCGAGACCGCCCGCGAAAGGGCCGCCAACGCCGAAGCCGCCCTGGCCTCGGGCGAAGAGAAGATGACGCGGATCTTCAGCTACCCGCTGGGGAGCTACAGAACGACGCCGCAGGGCAAGATCGTCGACGCGTCGACGACCCTGGCCCGTATGCTCGGCTATCCGGACGTCGAGGCCCTCAAAGCGGTCAGCTTCTGGGACCTGCACAGCGACCCCCACGACCGTGACAACAAGCAGGCCTTCCTCGACTCGACCACCATGATGGGGATCTTCGAATCCCAGCTCCGGCGGACCAACGGCACCCTCTTCTGGGCCGAGGATTCCTGCCGGGCGGCCAAGGACGCCCGGGGCAAGGTCCTCTACTACGACGGAGTCATCGAGGACATCACCCCGAAGAAGAAGATGAAGGACGACCACTCCTGGGTCGTCGCCCTGCAAGCCGCCGTCGTTGAGGTCTCCGAGCGGCTACTGTCGCCGACCCCGATCGAGGAGATGTCGAACCTGGTCATGGAACAGGCCCGCCGGCTGACGTCGAGCGCCTCCGCCTTCGTCGGGCACGTCGACCAGCGGACCGGAAGTCTCGTCCCGGCGGCCCTGACGCCCGACGCGCGGGACATGTTCGAGGCGCATCCTGTGGGCGACGCCCCGTTCCACGGCAATTCCGGACTGTGGCGATGGGTCCTCGAGAAAAAACGGCCCATCGTGACCACCATGCCCAGCCTGGACCCGCGCTACACAGGCATGCCACAGTGGCACCTGCCGATCCGCCACTTTCTGGCCGTGCCCGCGATCATGTCGGACGCGATCGTCGGGCTGATCGTCGTCGCCAACGCGGACAATCCTTACGTCGAGAGGGACCTCCAAGCCGTCGAGCGCCTGGCCGACCTCTATTCGATCGCCGTTCAAAGGACCTGGACGGAGAACGCGCTGCGAGAGCTGTCGCTCGTCGACGAGCTGACCAAGGTCTACAACCGCCGGGGTTTCATGACCCTGGCCGAGCAGCAGATCAAGATCGCCCACCGGACGAAGAAGGACATGTCCCTTTTCTACGCCGACCTCGACGACCTCAAGACGGTCAACGATTCCTTCGGCCACGAGGAAGGCGATGCCGCCCTCGTGGAGGCCGTCGGTCTGTTGCGCGAAGTCTTCCGCGATTCCGACATCATCGCCCGGATCGGAGGCGACGAATTCGTCGTCCTGGCCATCGATGTCGCCGAGGGGCGGGTGGCGACCATATCGCGCCGGCTTCGGGAAAAGATCCAGGCCCGCAACGCCCGGACGGGCAGCGCGTATCCCGTGTCCTTCAGCCTGGGGGTCGCCCGCTACGATCCGGACAGGCCGTGCACCCTCCAGGAGCTCCTGACCGTGGCCGACAAGAGGATGTACCAGGAGAAGGCGTCGAAGAAGAGCGCCTCGGCCGCCGCCTGACGGCCCCTCAGTTCCGGATCCCGTACTTGGCCAGCTTGTTGTAGAGCGTCGTCCGCGAGATCGACAGGATCTTGGCCGTCTGGCGCAAATTCCCCTTGGTGACTTTGAGAAGATAGGTGATGTAGTCCTTTTCGAGGTCGCTGAGGGACGACAGGTGGCCGCCGCCGGCGAAGGCGATCGCGCCCTGGGGCGGGACGTAATCGCGGAGGTACTTGGGCAGGTTGGCGACGTCGATGAAGTCCTTCTTGCAGAGCATGGCGGCGCTTTCGAGAACGTTGGCCAGCTCCCGGATGTTGCCCGGCCAGCCGTACTTGAGGAAGAGCTTCTGGACTTCGCGCGACACGCCCCTGACGTTCTTGGAGAAGCTCCGGTTCGCGCCCTGGAGGAAGTGGCGGACGAGGAGGGGGATGTCCTCGAGCCGCTCGCGAAGCGGGGGCAGGTCGATGACGACCTTGTTCAGCCGGTGGAAGAGGTCCTCGCGGAACGTGCCCGCCCGGACCCTCTCGGCGAGGTCCCTGTTCGTGGCGGCGAGGACCCGGACCTCGACCCCTGTGCTCTCGTTGGCCCCCAGGGGCCGGAACTCATGGCTCTCGAGGACCCGAAGGAGCTTGGCCTGCACGGCCACGGGGATCTCGGCGATCTCGTCGAGGAAGATCGTCCCGCCATCGGCCTCCTCGAACAGGCCGGGCTTGTCCTTGTCGGCCCCGGTGAAGGCCCCTTTCTTGTAGCCGAAGAGCTCGGACTCGAAGAGGTTCTCCGGAATGGAGGCGCAATCGCAGACCGTGAGCGGGATGTCCTTGGCCGGGCTCAGGGCGTGGATGGCCCGGGCGGCGAGCTCCTTGCCCGTTCCGGTCTCGCCGGTGATGAGGACGCTCGAGAAGTATTTGGCGATGTTCTCGATGAGGCCGAAGATCTCGAGCATGGTGGGGTTGCGGCTGATCAGGCCCTCGAAGACGTACTTCCGCTCCAGCTTCTTCTCGAGATGCAGGGTCTCCCGGCGGAGCTCGCGCTTGCGTGAGATGCGGCGCAGGATGTCCCCGAGGATGTCGCGCTCGTAGGGTTTGGGCACGAAGTCCGTGGCCCCGGCGCCGATGATATCGAGGGCCGCCTCGCGGCCGACGGGGCTGCCGCCGACGAGAACATCGACGAGGGCGTCGGACTTCTTGATCTTCTTCATGATCACAAGCCCGGCGGCGAGGGCGTCGCCCGAATCGACAAGGACGACCCGGATGCCGTGCTCGCGGATGACGTCGAGGAAATTGTCTTCCGTCTGGGAGAAAAAGACGTTGAAATCGGCGGCCACAGGGGCCTTCTTGACGGTCTCGTAAAGAGAGAAATCGTCGGAGATGATCAGCAGGTTGGTTTGCGCGTCCATCGCTCCCCGCCCTTTTCCCTCGGCGGCGCCGTTATCTTATCAAGTCTCCAAGATGGGGTCAAACCTAAACTTTTATGCTTTTAGGTTTGACCCCTTCCGGGGCGGCCCCGGACCAGGGTGAGGCGGGTCCGGTCGCGGACCTCCTCCTCGATCCGGACGACGGGGTACTCCGCCTGGGTGAGGTATTTGACGTGGGCGCGAAGATAGGCCAGGCCCTGGCCGCAGAGGAACTCGAGCCAATTCCCGGTCGCCGTCTCGTCCATGAGCTCGGGCGTCTGCTCGCTGAAGGTCGTCTGCGCGCGCGGCGACATGCGGTTTTCGGTCGGGCCCCTGCGTTTGGCGAAGATGGCGACGCCGTCGGTGAGCTCGAGGGCGTTCATGTGCGGCGCCCAGCGGGAGGCCCATCGCTCATAGCGGTCGTAGAAGCCGCGGTTCGAAGCGGCGATGACGGGGTCGGCGTCGAGCTCGGCGGCAATGAGCTTCCTTAGCGCCGCTCCCGCCTGCCTGTGCTCCTCATAGATCGGCAGGCTGAGGGACTTGAAATACGTGAACCAGCCCTTCGGGATCCAATAGTCCCGGAAGAGATAGGGCGTGTAGTTCGAGAACGGCTGGACCCATTCGTGGGAGGGATAGCCGTGGAGGTTGAGGAGAATGTCCGGCGACCATCGGTCGGTGAGCCGGGCGCGCACAGCGGCCTCGGGGAGGAGGGGCTTCGACCCTGTCTGGTAGCCCATGTCCACGCCGAGAGCGCCGTAGCGTCCCGCATGGAGGCTGTGGAAGGGCTCGTTCTTCTGCATCGCGTAAGCGAGCTCGGCCCCATCGGGGTTCTCGAGCGGCTCGAAGACGAAGCTCATCTTCTTGAGCGCCTCCCGGGTCACGGCGTCGCGGGCCAGGAGCTCGGCGAAGCGGAGAAGGTAGCTCGTCGACGACACTTCGTTGGCGTGCTGGCGGGCGACGGCCTGGAGGGTCGGCTTGAAGGTGACGAGCCGTGGCAGGGAGACATATCTCTCGATGGGCAGGAAGAGCTCCAGGACCGGGACGTCGCGGCCTTCGTACGACCGGCCGCCGACATAGCCCCTGACTCCGGTCAGGGCGGAGAGGCGCCGGACGATGTCCCCGGCCATGTCGGGGGAGATGATGTCGCGGGTCGTCACGATCCTCTCGTCGGGGCGCGGGGGGCTGTCCCCGCGCGCGGACTGCCCCTCCTGGCTCGAAGCGCCGGGGGCGTGGGTGGGTCCGTCGACGGCGACGACGGGAAGCCGTTCGTCCTTTTCCTGCGTTTGATAGCGCGGCCGGAGCGTGACGGCGTCGAGCTCGGGGAAGCGGAAGGGTTCGGTGACGAGTCCTGCCTCGGAAAGCTTTCGCCAAGTCTCGGCGATCTCTATGAGGGCCAGGTAGTCGGCCTCCTTCTCCCAGTCGGACTCGAAGACGACGTTTGACACGCGGCCCGCCCGGCCGTCAAAGACGAGCTCAGCCGCCCGCGTCTCCTTGGCCTTGAGGGTCTGGAAGACGATCTTGCGGCTGACGCTTTCGCGGCCCTTCTCTTTCCAGCCGAAGACGATCTGAGGGGCCGGGGCCGGCCAATCCTCGAGGACGACGCGGACCCTGGCCGGACCGCCCTCGAGCGAAGGGTGGAGGGACGGAAAGACGTTGCCGGGGGCCGAGGACCGGGAGGTGTCGGCCGCCGTATCCTTGTCCTCCGGGTCGAAGCGGGTGATGCCCCGAAGCAGGTCGAGGGTGTCGAAATAGATCTCGTCATGGACGGCTTCGAGGGACGAGACCATCTCCTCGTCGAGGCCGATCCTGTAGTCGGGCTCGCTCGCCTGAAGGTCGACGAGAAGGCGCTTGAAATAGGGCTGCTTGGAGAAGGTCGGCTCGCCGCCCGTCTTCTTCCGGACGTGGGCGACGACCGCGGCGAGAACGTCCTTCTGGTAGAAGTCCCAGAATTTCTCGAGGTCGGTCTCGAGCGCCTGGTCGCAGACGACCGTGCCGCCGGCGACGATGCGGAGCCAGCCGGTCGTCACCCGGGCGGCGCCCCATTCCGGAAGGACGGCCGACAACGGGATCTCACGTGTCCGCGGCGTGAAGCGCGCTTCGAAAACGACCTCGCCGCCCATGCCGGCCGCCTCGACCTTATAGGTATCCGAGCCGGGCGCGGCGACTTCGAAAATGACGTCCTCGAGCGGGATGCTGAGCTCGCGGGCCGCGATCTCGTCGACGGGGTAGAGCTCCTGGAGCCAGCGTCCCGGCTCCGCGTACGTCCGTTTGGCCCGGGTGAAGTCCTCACGCTCTTCGGCGAATCGGACGGTCAACCGCCGGACGTCCTTGCCTTTGAGGGCCGGGAGGACCTTCTCGACGAGCCAGTGATAGCCGGGCTTGTAGGCCGACAGGACCTCGACCCGGGCGGCCGGGAACCCCGAGTCCTTGAGGAAAGACTCGATCTCACCACGGACTTTCCCCCGGACGGCCGGGGATTCGCTGACGCCGAGGCTGACCTCGACGCTGCCGCCCTTGCCAGCGGCGTCGACGAGGGCCCTCATTCTGTCCTTGAGCAGGGCCTTGGCGTCGTCGATCTCCCAGGTGAACGTTCTCTCTTTCTCGAAGACCGCCGTGCCGTCCTTGAGCGAAGAGGAGCGGATCGTGACCGGAGCGCTCCCCGCGGCGCTTCGCAAAGCGGCCTTGACGGCGTCCTCGAAGGGCGGGTTCGAGCGGGGCAGGATGAGCTCGGCCTCGACCGATTCGAGGTCGCGGCCTTTGATCTCGGCCGCCGCCTTCTCGGTGGCATTCATGAACACCGCTTCGGCGGCCCCCTTCTCGCCGGCGAGGAACCGGTCGAGGTCCGCCGCCAGGTCGGCCAGCTGCGGGTTCCCCTCGCCATAGTCGGCGAAGAACGGGAACGTCCGTGAGAGATAGGAAACGGTCTCGTCGAGGCCGGCCGGGTCGGCGCCGCTGACGACGAGGGCCGAGGACTTGCCGAAGGCCTTGGGCACGATCTTGATGAGCCCCTCTCCGGACGCGAGCGCCGGGAGCTTGAGCTTGCCCGTCTTGATGAGGTCGGCGGTCAGGGCGTTCTCTCCGACGAGCACCGGGGCGGCCAGGGCCTTGCGGCTCTCGACCTCGGAATCCAGCTGGATGATGGGGAAGGAGGCTCCCGCCGTTCCCATGACCAGCCGGCTCGTGAGATCGGCGAGGCCCAGACCCGAGAGCTCCTTGGGGACCACGACGATCGCGTCGAGGGCGTCGGGGATGCCGTCACGGTCCTGGTCGGAATAAGCGGCCTTGTTGGAATAAAAACCGAGAAGGTCGAAGTCCTTGCCGGCGGCGTCGGTAGCGGGCCGCTCCTTGAAACCCGGGGTGAGAAGCCTCTTGGTGGCGCCCGTCCTCGGCAGGACCGCCGTCGAGCGCGACGGACCGTAGCTCAGCTCGAAGGTCAGGGCGGCGCAGGCCGGATAGGAGAGGACCGAGGTCCGCTTTCCCATGCGCTGGTCTGCCGCAAGCCGGACAAGGGCGTCGTGGGCTTTCCGGCGGTCCCCGTCAGCGGCAAAATGGACCTCGACGGACAGGTTCGCGATTTGCCCCTGCTCGAAGGACAGGGCCTTCAGGCCGTCGGCGACCGGCGGCGCGGCCGGGAATTCGTAGAGAGCTTCGCGGACGGTCGTTTTCTGGAGCTTGAGGCCCTCGGCGGAGAAGAACGCGTCGAGGTCCTTTTCGAGGCTTTCGTAAGTCGCCCCGGTCTCGCGCCCCCATATCTCCCAGAAATACGGCCAGCGCAGGAAGAAGGCTCGCCCCGTCCTGAGGAGGGTTTCGTCGGAGCCGGCGATGCAAGAGATCGCCGTCTGGCCCTTGCGCGCGAAAAGGAAGACCCGGCCCTGGTTCGGCGCGAGGGAGGCCGGATCGAGGCCCCGCTCTCTCAGGGCCTCGCGGACCCAGGCCAGGTTGTTGCCGAGGAGGATGGGAAGGGGCAGCGAGGTCGCGCTGGAGATATCGGATTCCCGGCGGACCAGACCGAACTCGACGGCCAAGCTCTCGAAGTTGGCCCGCGCGGCGATGTCGGCGGCCAGGGCCAGCTCGCCGGCCGTAGGCCTGTCGGGGACGATGATCGTCAGGGCCGGCTTCTCCGGGAAGCCATCTCCGTCGAGGTCGAGGACGGCCCGGCCCGGGACGAAGAGCTTCGACAGGCTGTCGACGTCGGCCGGCAGGGCTGGGGCGCATACGAGGGCCGCGAGCGCGGCCAGCAATATCTTTTTCATGGTCCGATCTCCGTGAATCTATTCACCGGAATTCTATCATACTCCCCGCAGTGTTTTCCCGATGCGCCTGTCCGGCCGCCGCAGGGCTTCGGGGGTCATCTTCGTTCGCTGCGGTGCGGCAAATATCTTAGGAGCATGCTGATATCTCACCGCTTTATGCTCACTTCGACGACACTCCTCACCCCTTCTTTCGGCGGCCTTCCCCGGATGTGCATGGCCGGGGATAATATGCGGATTGAGATAAGGGGATGCCGGCGATAGAATAAGCGGGACCGGAGCCGGACATGAGGAGCCATCGATGAAGAAACACGCGAGAGCCGCGGTGATGAACGTGATCGCGATCGTTGCACTGGCGATCGCTGTATCCTCATGTAGCAAGGGCCGGCCGTCCGCCGCGCCGGAGAACGAGGCGGCCAAGGTCAAGATCGGGAAAGCGGACATCGGCGTCCGCTACGACGGCGGGAAGATTTTCGAGGGTGAGGTCAGCGCCGGCGCGGCCGGGTTCGAGGCCAAGGTCAATGTCTTCCGGACCGGGATCGCGGTCGATCAGACGGTCCTCTTGACGCCTCGGGAAAAGGGCGGCCGGGTCCGGATCGAGGGCAAGATCACCGCCGGGCCCGAGTCCTTCCCGTGCGAAGCCGACCGCCGCGACAGGGGACTCGTCATGGTCCGCCACGTTTCGGGAATAAGCCGCAGCCTTCTCAACCGGGCCGTCTATGACCGCGGCCGCGACTGGGTCTTCTCGGTTGACGCTGGACCCCGGGCCTCCGTCCTGCCGTCCTCCGGAAAAGGCGACGCGAGAGATTACGTATTCAGCGCGGAGGGCGCGGAGATCGTCCTGCGTTTCCGGCCGCGCTTCTATCAGGTCCATCGTGGCCTCAGCTTCTTTGAGCCATGGACCTACAAGATCTGGCCGGACTCCGTGGCCGGCTGGATCTCCTGGTTCGCTTTCTACGACAACGTCACCGAGAGGGACATCGTCGATACGGCCGACACCCTGTCCGAGGTCCTCCTGCCCTTCGGCTACGACTACCTCCAGATCGACGACGGCTATCAGAGCGGGGAGGGGCGTCCCGACCTTTGGCTCACGGCCAACGCCAAGTTCCCCCGAGGCCTGGGCTTCCTGCCGGCCTATATCAAAGGCAAGGGCCTCAAACCGGGCATCTGGACGAACGTCGCCTTCAAGCAGCCCGACTTCGCGTCGGAGCACAAGGACTGGTTCGTGACCGACGCGAAGGGCGAGCCCGCCCGCGGCAACTGGGTCGAGTTCAGCCTCGACGCCTCGAAGCCCGAGGCCGTCGACGCCGTCGTCAGGCCGGTCTATCGCGGCCTGCGCGCCATGGGCTGGGAGTACTTCAAGGTCGACGCCTTGCGCCATCTCCGTTATGAGGGCTACAACGCCCACGCCGGGCACTTCCGGAGGACGAAAGACCTCGTCGAGGCCTACCGCGGCTACGTCGAGGCCATCCGCGAGGAGGTCGGCCGGGATCTTTTCATCCTCGGCTGCTGGGGCATACGGCCGGAACTCATCGGGCTCATCGACGGCTGCCGCATCGGCACGGACGGCTTCTCTTACGCCGGGTTGGCCCAGTTCAACTCCTGGAACAACGTCGTCTGGCGCAACGACCCCGACCACATCGAGCTCAACGAAGACCGGTACAAGTCGACCCTCGTGACCTCCCTCACAGGGTCGATCCTTCTTCTCACCGACAAACCGGACGTCTATCGGACCGAGATCGTCGAACCCGCCCGCCGCGCCGCGCCCGTCCTGGGAACGGTGCCAGGACAGGTGTTCGACGTCGATCCGTCGCGCTCCGGCGAGCTCGGACGCGTCGCCGCCGAGGTCAGCGGCTCGGGAGCGCGCGTCTTCGACGCGTCGTTTCAGCCGACTTGCGACCTCTTCCTCCTCGAGATCGTCCGGCCGTTCGAAAGCTGGACGGTCCTCGGGCGGACGGGGGAGTCCGTCCGCGACATCTCCTTCGCCGACCTCGGGCTCGATCCGGCGAAAGAGTACTTCGTTTTCGAGTTCTGGGCGAAACGCCTCCTCGGCAGCTTCTCCGGGGCGTTCGCGCCGGGGCCGCTCGATCCGCTCTTCCGGTCGCAAGCCCTGGCCATCCGCGAACGCAGGCCCCATCCGCAGGTCCTGGCCACGAGCCGCCACGTCACGTGCGGCGGGGTGGACCTCATCGATGTCCGCTGGTCGGGCGGGACGCTTTCCGGGACGAGCCGGGTCGTCGCCGGCGACCTCTACGAGATCTTCCTGACCGAGCCCGAAGGGTTCCGGCTGGCGCGTTTCGAGGCGCCGGGCGAGGCCTTCGCCCGGATCGAGAGGCAGGGGCCGCTGGTCAAGATCGGATGGCGTCCCGCGGCGAGCGGGGCGGTCGATTGGCTAGCCGAGTTTGAATAAAGACCGGCCCTCGATCTACCACATATTGTGGAGATTGCGCGAACCTGTAGCAGGGCTAGATTCTCCGCTTGACAAACCCTTCTTCATCCGCTAGCATGGGATCGTCCAAGCTGTCAGCGGGTTCCTTACGATGTTCAATAGATTCAAGTACGTCTTTATTCTATTTCTCGGTTTCTTCTTCTTTGGGGGGATCCCTGTCGAGTTCGGGACCGAAGGCGCCTTTTTCCACGGCTACATGATGCCCAAGCCGGTCATCCGGGTCGGCCTCGGCACGAACCTCAACGACATCCGGATCCGCTCCTCTTCGGGCATGAAGATCTATGAGGTCAACACGGACTACCGGATCCTCAACGACGACGCCGACGAAGCCGAGATCAAGGGCGCCGGCGAGAAGCTCACCGAAAAGTACGTCATCCTGCTCGGACACGCCAAGGAAGGCGAGGAGGCTGACCAGCTCGCTGCGGCCTACAAGGCCCGGTTCGGCGGCAACATCACTGTGGCCGCGGACCAGGATGCCGACGCGGCCGGCGTCTTCGAGGTCAAGCTCGGCGACTTCCTGACCCGCGGCGATGCCCTGGCCAAGGTCGCCGAGCTCAGCGCGGCGGGCCTCCATGACGTGTGGATCGACCGCGAGGAGATCCTCGAAGAGCCGTCCCGTCCGATCTGGATGCTCATCGGGAACGTCCTCAAATCCCTCGAGCGCGATTCGGAGCTCTACTTCATCCCGGCCAATCCCCAGAGCTACCTGACCCTCAACGGGAAGGGCTACCGGGGCTTCCTCGTGATGAAGGGGACGCCGCGGGGCATCGTCATCGTCAACTACGTCAATCTCGAGGATTACCTGAAATCCGTCGTTCCCGGCGAGCTTTCGCCCGGCCAGTTCAACGCCCTCGAGGCCCTCAAGGCCCAGGCCGTCGCCGCCCGCACTTACGCGCTCAAGAACATGGGACAGTACGACAAGTTCGGCTACGACCTCGTCAATACGCCCCGGTCCCAGCTCTATATGGGCATGTCCTCCGAACATCCTCTGAGCACGCAGGCCGTCGAAGAGACCAAGGGCCAGGTCGTGCGCTACCGGGGCGAGCTGATCAACGCCCTCTACACGAGCACCTGCGGCGGCAAGACCGAGGACGCCGAAAAGGTCTTCTCGGGACGGCCCGTTCCCTACCTCAAGAGCGTCGAGTGCGCCTCGGAAATGCAGCAGGAGTGGCGGATCGAGACCAAGACGCTCGTCGCGCCGATCACGGTCGACGGCCGCAACGCCAGCCTCGACGTCGCCCTCCTCGTCGGCTTGGGGATCGTTCCCATGGGCGCCGAGCCCCTGGATTTCCGCCAGGATGCCTCGTTCGACGAGGCCGTCGATTGGGTCCGGGACACGCGCCGGTTCGTCGGGATCAAGGACCAGGGCTTCGTCCCGGATTCCGCGGCCCTCGATTTCGTCAGCCTGGCCCGGCTCCTCGTCGAGGCCTTCGGCTGGAACGACAGGATCCAGGAGCTGCTCCTGCCCGGCGAAGTGGATTTCATCCTCCAGGACCTGCCCCAGGTGCAGGGCAAGGACCGCGGACCCCTGGCCTACTGTTTCCAGTCGGGGCTCTTCCCGGCCTCGGTCCGGACCGGAGACCCGTTGCGGGCGGTCGGCCGGGCCGAGCTGGCCATGGCCCTGGCCCGCATCATCAAGGACCACAAGGACATCTTCCAGACGGGGACGTTCCGCTCGGCGGGCAAGGGCACGATCGAGGTCGGGCAGGATTTCGACCGCAAGACGCTCGCCCTGTCCAACCACGTCCGGCTGCTGCGGACGATCGAAGGCGAGACGACCTTCGCCACCAAGCTGACGCTGCTCGGAGGGGAGAATGTCCGCTGGCTCGAACGGGAAGGCCAGGTCGCCTACCTCGAGGTGTTCTATCCGCCGAACTCCAACGTCCTCGACCGGTCGTCGCGGTTCAACCGCTGGCAGGTCCGGAAGTCGAGGCAGGACCTCGATAAGCTCATCAACCAGTCCTACGCGATCGGCCCCCTCGTCGATATCGAAGTCAAGGCGCGCGGCGATTCGGGCCGGGTGACCGACCTGGCGCTGACCGGCGCCGATGCGGCGGCGACGGTCCGCGGCTTCCAGATCCGGGCCGCGCTGGGGCTTCGGGACACCCTGTTCGTCGTCGATAAGACCTACGATGAGGGCGGACGCGTCGACCAGTTCACATTTTCGGGGCGGGGCTGGGGCCACGGCGTTGGCCTCTGCCAGGTCGGCGCCTACGGCATGGCCGTGGCCGGCGGCAAATACCAGGACATCCTGAAGAAGTACTACACCGGCGTCAAGATCGACAAGATCTACTGACGTAGCCTCGCGTTCCCCAATCTTAGCGGCCGTGAAGTCTCCTCTTCGGCTGAGCTTGGGATATCGCTTCTTGCCCCCGTGCCCCGGAAACCTGCGAAACTGGTTTCCCCCGCCTCCGGCGGGCCCCCCTTCCTTAACGGGGGCCTTGAATCGATATCCCTCGCCGCCTCGCGGAGACCGCACCTCACTTATGCAGGAGCGTCGATAAACATGCCGAGAAGATGTGCTATCATGGGCAAGCCGCACGCTGGCCGCGCTAGAAGATGGGCGGCTGGGAGGGAGGCAGGGAGGACAGCATGAAGACGACCAGAGCGCTCAATGCCAAGAAGACGGAGGCCCGCGAGTACCAGACCCCGGCCTCCGGCATCTTCTTTACCGTGAAGGACGTCCTCTACGAGGGGAAGTCCCCGTTCCAGAAGATCGAGATCATCCGTAACAAGGATTACGGTCGCGTCCTTTTCCTCGACGGGCTCGTCCAGACGACCGAGCGCGACGAGTTCACCTACCATGAGATGCTCGTCCACCCGGCCCTGGCCTCGCACGCGCGGCCGGCCAAGGTCCTGATCATCGGCGGCGGGGACGGCGGAGCGCTCCGCGAGGTCCTCAAGCACCCGGTCAAGAAAGCGTGGCTCGTCGAGATCGACGGCCAGGTCATCGAGGCCTGCCGGGAGCATTTCCCCTGGCTGAGGTCGACCTTCCGGGACCCGCGGGCCGAGCTCGTCGTCGCCGACGGCAACGTCTTCATCGATAAGGTGCGGGAGACCTTCGACGTCATTCTCGTCGATTCCTCCGACCCCGTGGGCCCGTCGACCGTCCTCCACCAGGAGGGCTTCTACCGGAAGCTCAAGGCCAAGCTCAATCCCGGCGGCGTCATCGCCGCGCAGGCGGGCTCGCTCATGCTCCACTTGGATTCGCACGCCCGGAAGAGCGTGTTCCTGAAGAAGATCTTTCGTCACTCGCCGCTCTACCTCGGGCCCGTGCCGACGTATCCCGTCGGGATGTGGTGTTACAATTTCCTCTCGGACAAGGTCGACCCGGCGAAGGTCCGGACGCTCTACATCCCGGACGGCCTGCGCTATTTCAACCCGGAGGTCTTTCGCGCGGCCTTCGCCCTGCCGAATTTCCTGGCGGAAAGGCTGGCGAAGGGGAAGTAGGGGAGATCAGGCGCCCAGTGTGCCGGCGTCGCGCCGTTTCTTGAGGGCGGCCAGCATGTCCACGGTCATCGCGGCCAGGTCGTAGTCCGGCCGCCAATCCCATTCGGCGCGGGCCGCGCTATCGTCGATCGACGCGGGCCAGGAGTCGGCGATGGCTTGGCGAAAATCCGGCTCGTAGCGGACCGCGAGCGCCGGCATGTGCTTGCGGATCTCGGCCGCGAGCTCCCCCGCGCTGAAGCTCATCGCCGTCACATTGAAGCCCGAATGGTGTTTCAGGCGGGAGAAGTCCGCGTCCATGAGGTCGAGCGTGCACTTGAGGCAATCGGGCATGTACATCATGGGCAGGCGCGTGTCTTCGCGGAGGAAGCAGGTGTAGCGGCCGTGCTTGACGGCGTCGTAGAAGATGGCCACGGCGTAGTCGGTCGTGCCGCCCCCGGGCAGGGTCAGGTGGCTGATGATCCCGGGATAGCGGCAGCCGCGGACGTCGAGGCCGTATTTCAGGACGTAGTAATCGCAGAGGAGCTCGCCGGCGACCTTGGTGACGCCGTACATCGTCGTCGGGCCGAGGACCGTGTCCTGGGGCGTCATCTCGCGGGGCGTCGACGGTCCGAAGACGGCGATGGAGCTCGGCGAGTAGACCCGGACGACGATTGCGAGCGCGGGCGACCTCGAGGATGTTGGTGAGCCCGCTCATGTTGACGTGCCAGGCCTTCTGGGGGTTCTTCTCGCCGGTGGCCGAGAGCAGGGCGGCCAGATGGTAGACCGTGTCGATGCCGTATTTCCCGACGATCGCGTCGAGGGCCGTGGCGTCCGTGACGTCCAGCAGCTCGAACGGCCCGGCCTCGGCCAGGTCCCCGGCGGGGCGGAAGAGGTCGGTGACGACAACGTTCGCATCGCCGTATTTCGCCCGCAGGGCCCGGGCCAGCTCGGACCCGATCTGTCCGGCCGCGCCCGTCATGAGGACTCGCTTGGTCTCTTTCGTCATCAGGGTCGTCTCCGCTCCAGAATGGCAAAAACAGAAAGTCTTTTATAACACAGCGGCCCCGGGGCAGGCAACATGAAGGGGTCAAACCTACGCGATGCCAGTTCTATCCTCATTCAGATATTGCCCAGCCCCGCTCCTCCGAGTCACTCCGGAGCGGCGCTGACGGTCGCTCCTCGGGATCCGCTCCCTGCCGTAGGTTTGACCCCGTCTTTAACTTCGGCTAAAGTATCAGGGCTCAACATGAATCGTGACCCTGATCATCACCCCGAGGAGGCCTCCCCATGTCCATAACCCTGAACGGCACCGGTCTGACCATCGAGAAGGTCGTCCAGGTGGCGCGCGAACGCCTGTCCGTCGCCATCGACCCCGCGGCCAGGAAGCGCATCGAGAAATGCCGGGCCCTGCTCGAGGACAAGCTCCAGAAGAAGGAGATCATGTACGGCGTCAACACCGGCATCGGCGAGCTGGCCAACGTCGTCCTGACCCAGGAGCAGATCGAGAAATACCAGCGCTATCTCATCTACAGCCACGCCGCGGGCTACGGCAAGCCCATGCCCGAGGACGTCGTTCGCGCGGCCATCCTCAGCCGCATCAACTGCCACTGTCATGGACATTCGGGTCTCCGTCCCGTCGTGACCGAGACGATGGCCGAGCTCCTGAACAAGGGCGTCACGCCCGTCATGTGCGAGAAGGGCTCGGTCGGCGCCTGCGGCGACCTGTCCCCGATGGCCCAGATGGCCCTCGTCCCGATGGGCGAGGGCGAGGCGTTCTACAAGGGCGAGCGCCTGCCCGGCGCCGAGGCCCTCAAGCGGGCCGGCATCACGCCGCTCGTCCTCCACGCCCGCGACGGACTGGCCATGATCAACGGCTCGAACGTCATCGCCGGGATGTCGGCCCTCATCGTCCACGACGTCCATCGCTGGCTGAAGATGTCCGAGATCGCCGCGGCCATGACCCTCGAGGTCCTCAACGCCAACATGAAGGCCTACGACGAGCGGATCCACAAGACCCGAGGCTACCCCGGGGCCCTCGAATCCGCGGCCAACGTCCGCCGCATTACCGAGGGCAGCGCGCTCCTGGCCCTGCCTGGGAAGAAGGTCCAGGACGCCTACAGCCTCCGCAGCACCGCCCAGGTCGTCGGCGCCGCGCGCGACGCCCTCAAGTGGGCCCGCTACATGATCGAGATCGAGCTCAACGGGGCGGCCGATAACCCCGTCTTTTTCCCCGATGAGGACCTCGTCCTGACCGGCGCCAACTTCCAGGGCGTGCCCATGGCCTTCCCGCTCGAGCTGCTGGGGACGGCCGTGACGACGATCGCCGTCCTCTCCGAGCGCCGCCACAACCGCCTCATGAACCCGCACCTCAGCGCCGGCCTGCCGGCCTTCCTGACCAAGGGCGCAGGCATGTTCTCGGGCCTGATGCTGACGCAGTATACGGCCGGGGCCCTCATCTGCGAGAACCGCGTCCTGTCGCACCCGGCGGCCACCGGTTCTATTCCGGCCGCGGCCGACCAGGAGGACTTCGTCAGCATGGGCATGACCACGGCCCTCAAGACGCGCCAGATCATCGACAACGCCCAGGCTGTCCTGGCCATCGAGCTCATGGCCGGCGCCCAGGCCGTCGATTTCCGCAAGCCCTGCGCGCCGAGCCAGGGGACGCAAGCGGCCTACGACGTCATCCGCAAGCATATCGCCCACCTCGATGAGGACAGGCCGCTCTACGACGACATCAACAGGCTCAAGCAGGTCGTTGAATCCGGCGAGATCCTCGAGGCCGTCGAGCGGGCCGTCGGGGTTCTGGCGTGACGTCATGAGCCTGCGGATCGCCCTCGTTACGGGGGCCAGCCGCGGCATGGGCCGGGCCATCGCCCTCCGGCTCGCCGAGGACGTCTCCGGGGTCGCCGTCCATTATTTCAGCCGGCGCGATGAGGCCCAGGAGCTCGCCGCCGCCATCCGCGAGAAAGGCAAGCTCAGCGCCGTCTTCCGGGCCGACCTGACCAAGAAGGCCCAGGCCGCCGGACTCATCAAGAAGGTCGAGGAGCGGTTCGCCCGTATCGACGTCCTCGTCAACAACGTCGGACCGTTCCTGGTCAAGCCCTGGGACCAGCTCGAGGTGGCCGACTGGGAGCGTGTCCTGCGGGGCAATCTCCTGGGGTCCTACTTCTGCATGAAGGCCGCCCTTCCCGGCATGCGCAAGCGGAAGTGGGGGAGGATCGTCAACCTCGGCTACAGCCGGGCCGAGCATCTCGGCGCCTTTCCCACGATCGCCCCCTACGCCGTGGCCAAGACGGGCCTGCTCACGCTGACCCGGACCGCGGCCTCCGCCGAGGTCGCGAACGGGATCACGGTCAACATGGTCTCGCCCGGGCTCATCCGGGGGGGCGTCATGCCCCAGGTCCGGGAACTCGCTGAATCCCGGCTCGGCACGTTCGAGGACGTCGCCGAGGCCGTGGCCTTCTGCGCCTCGGATGCCGCGGCCGCGGTCACCGGCTCCAACGTCATCGTCTCCGGCACGTGGAAGATGTAATAAGGGGTCAAGCCGGTTTGTCCCCCTCTCGGTTGACATCTTTCCGGAGCGGCGATACATTCAATAGGTATCACCACTCAGGGGAGGAAACACATGGGCATCTACCTTTGGATCGCGGCGATCGCCGTCTTCATATTCCTGGCGGGCATCCGCATCGTCCGGCCGACGCACCGCGGGCTCATCGAGCGGCTGGGCCGGTACAACCGCTTCGCCAGGCCCGGCTTCAGCTGGATCATCCCCGTCATCGAAACGATGCGCCAGATCAACATCACCGAAATGATGGTCGACGCGGCGCCGCAGGAGATCATCACCAACGACAACCTCAACGCCCGGGTCGACGCCCAGGTCTATTTCCGGGTCAAGGAGGACGAGCCGAGCGTCAAGGCTTCCCAGTATAACGTCAACAATTTTCAGTGGCAGATCGTCAATCTGGCCCGGACGACGCTGCGCAACATCATCGGCACGCTGACCCTCAAGTCGGCCAACAGCGAACGGGGCAAGATCAACGACGAGCTCCTTAAGACCCTATCCGCGGAAGCGGCTCGCTGGGGCATCGACATCGTCCGGACGGAGCTCAAGGAGATCGACCCGCCGAAGGACGTCCAGGAGACGATGAACAAGGTCGTCAAGGCGGAGAACGAGAAGATCGCGGCGATCGACTTCGCCACGGCCCGGGAGACAGTCGCCGACGGCGAACGCCGGGCCGAAATCAAGAAGGCCGAGGGCGTCCGCCAGGCCAAGATCCTCGAGGCCCAGGGCGAGGCCGAGGCCATCCGCCTCGTCAACGAGGCCGCCGAGAAGTACTTCGTCGGCAACGCCCAGATCCTGCGCCGCCTGCAAGCCCTGGAAACGTCCCTTCAGGGCAATGCCAAGATCATCGTCCCGTCCGACAAGGACCTGGTCAACGTTATCGGCGATATGGCCGGCATCGCCCCTCTCAAGAAAGGATAGGAAAAGCTCAGTCGGTGCCGACCAGCTGAAGAGTGACTCTTCGCGTCTTGCTCTCGCGCTCGACCGTCAGCGTCACCGTGTCCCCGATCTTGTAGCCGTCCAGGGCGGTGAAGAGGTCGTCGTAGGACTTGACCTTCATCGCGTCGATCCCGGTGATGACGTCGCGGATGAGCAGCCGGCCGAAGTTGTCCCGGTACAGGCCGCGCATCCCCTCGTCGTAAGCCCGGCTTGGCCGCGACACCTCGAGCACGATGGCGCCCGTGATGCCGGCCCGCTGGGCCACCTCGTCCCTGACGAAGGACAGGCCGCCGAGGTCCGGCCGGATGACCTTCCCGAACTGAATGATCTGGGGCACGACCTTGTGCACCGTGTCGACGGGTATGGCGAATCCGACACCGCTCGAGGCGCCCGACGGGCTGACGATGACCGTGTTCATGCCGATGAGCTCGCCGGCCGAATTGAGGAGCGGCCCGCCCGAGTTGCCGGGATTGATCGAGGCGTCCGTTTGGATCATGTCCCGGACCGTTACCCCGCCCGCCCCGGGCATCGCCCGTCCGAGCGCGCTGACGATGCCTTTTGTGACCGTGTGATCGAACCCGAACGGGTTGCCGATGGCGATGACCTTCTGGCCGACCAGGAGGTCTTTCGACGTCCCGATGATGACCGGGGCCAACCCGGCGACCCGCTCGCTGAGTTTGAGGACGGCGATGTCTTTCGTTGGGTCACGGCCGACGAGCGAGGCCTCGACCTGCCTCTGGTCGGGCAGGCTGACCATGTACTTGACGCCCTCGTTGATGACATGAAAGTTGGTGACGATATGGCCTTGGTCGTCCCAGACGAAGCCCGACCCGGTGCCCTGGGGCACGAGCTCGTCGGACGTGAAGAAGAAGTCGCGCGCGTACTGCAAGTTCGTAATGTAGACGACGGAGTTCTTGGTCTTCCGGACGACGTCGATGGTGTTCCTCTCGTCTTCGGTCAGGCGGGCACCCCCGGCATTCTGGGCCGAGGGCACCGCCTGGTCCGCGACCTGAGACTGCGCGTCCGCGGCTCCGGGTGCCGAGGGACTCGGCCCGGCGGCGCCGGACACTGCGGCGGTCCGGTCATGACTTGACGCCGCGGGGGCGGAGGCCCCGGCCGGATCTTCTCCCCGCGACCTCGTGTCGGCGCAGGCAAAAAGCGCCAGGCTCAGGGCGATGACAATCAAGAAGATGGTCCTGTTAGTGTTCGATTTCATGTCAGCCTCCCATGCGGCTCCATTATAACACTCCCTCTTCGCCCCGGACGAGCTTCCCGGGCAGGGTGATCCAGGCGGGGCAGATCCATTATTTCTTGATGGTGGGCTTGGTCTCGAGCGGCTTGGACGCGTCGTCGAAGAACTTCTTCTGGATCTCGCCCGTGACGGTGTCTTTCTTGACCGACCGGATCATCTCGACGAGGGCCCCGGTCTCCGCCTCGAGCAGGGCCTTGCCGAACTCGGCGTTGCCGGCGCTCCCGTCACCGCGATAGTGGTTGGGTTGCCCGGCGTACCACCAGATGCCGGTATAGGCGTGCTTCAGCCCGGCCTGCCGCTTCTGGTCCGCACCGCTCTCGTCCTTGGCCCGGTCGAGGCGGACGAGTTCGGGGTGGTGGGCGAGCATGACGGACGTCTCCTCCTCACCGGCATGCCCGTCGACCGTCGTCTTGCGCATCTTGTCCAGCCGGGCTTCGGTCGCCGCGTCGTAGGCCGGTTCGAAGAGGTAGACGACGTAGTCGCGGCGCGTCTCGAGCTGGGACTGGCAGAAGAAGTGGAGGAACGGATCATTGCCGCCGTGGCCGTTGACCAGGATGATCTTCTTGAGGCCGTTGCGGGCGAGCTCGTCGCAGGTCTGCTGGAGGAAATCGAGCATCATCTGGCTGCCGTAGGCGATCGTCCCCGGCTGGTGCTTGGCCTCGAAGATCTGGCCGACGAAGTAAGATGGGAAGACGATCGTGTAGTCCGCGGCCGCGGCCCGCAGGGAGATCTCGCGGCAGTCGATGAGGTCGGTCCCGAGCGGCAGGTGCGGCCCATGTTTTTCTAGGATGCCCAAGGGCACGACGCACGTGCCTCCGGATTGCGCCACGGCCCGGGCGAAATCCGGGGCGGTGAGCTCTTCATAATGGACGGAAAGGGACGTCGCGGACGGCTTGTCGGCCTGCGGACCGGCCGCCGCGACGACCGACAGCACGATGACCGCCGCCGCAAGGGCGAAGCACGTTCTTTTCATGGCATGAACCTCCTGGGCAGGATGGATGTCACCGAACTATAGCCGCCGTCGGCGGTCCTGTCAACAGAGGAGGCCGGCGCCTCTCGGGTTTGGCGTAAAGCGCCGGAAAATGGTATATTTTCCTCGAGAGAGGCAGCGATGAACATCCAAGTCACCAAAGAACAGCTGGCGTCCCTGGTCAAGCTCGTCTACCTGGGCAACCGCATGGCCAACGACTGGCGAACCGACGACGTCATCGAGGAATATGACGAGGTCGAGAGCCTCGTCCTCGACGTCGCTCAGAAGCACGGCCTCGGGGATTATGTCGATTTTGACGAGGAGTCCAAGAAGGCCATCCCCTCGGGCGAGCTCGAGGAGAAGATGGCCGAGACGGCCGAGTTCTACAACGACAACTCTTTCTGGGACCAGCTCATCTACCGCATGGCCGACCGCGACTACGTCCGCAAGTTCGGCGAGGAGGCCCTCGAGGAGATCTACACCGAGAAGGGAATGGAGCGGGAGCGCCCGCTCATCGAAAAGTACGAGAAGGAATTCAACGAGAACGGCCTCGACCGCGTCGAGATCCGCCGAGATAACTGATCCATCCCCCCCGGCCGCCTGCTTTTTGAGTCCTTGACACCCGTTTGGGACCGGCATATCTTAGCGCCTGTGGGGAAGGTTGGTTCGGAGCCGGGACTATCGATGGCCCGTTTGCTGATGCCGCTCGCCTCGATTCTTGCGTTCGCGGATCTCGACTTCAGCCAAAGGAGTTTAGCACATGGTCGAAGACGGGTCGGAGCTTCCGTTCGGCAAGGGATTCCTGGTCGTCAGAAAGCCTAAGGGTGACGGTGGGCACGCGCTGCACATCCGCAAGCCCGTGATGTCCCTGTCCGAGCACGGCTATGCCATCTTCAACAACGGAGCCACCCAGATCCTCATGGGGGAGAATATGGAGTTCAGGGCTGTCCGGCTGGCCTTTAATCCCGCCACCAACGTCCTGGCCATCAAGCCGGAGCGAAAACACCTCGGCTACCCAGAGACGGTCAAGATCTCTCTTGCGGGCGGATACCGCCGGGCCGGTTTGATCAGCTTCAAGGGCCTGGCCGCCTACTTCAATATCAGCCTGACCAACGCGAAATATCATCTCGTCTGGAACGGCGAGATCGGCGTCGCGGAGGTCGACCTCAACGCTCCCATCAAGGTCGAACCGGCCCCCGGCTGAGTTCCTGAACCACCCGGGCGGCTACAAGAAGTGAGCCGAAGCGCAAAAAAAAGGGGAGCGGCCGGGATCGGCCGCTCCCCTTGGGGTGCCGTGGTTGGGACCCCCGGCTTTCCGGGAGTCTTAGTACCGCCGGTTGCCGCCGAAACCGCCGCCGGACCTTGAGTCCGTGCGAGGCTTAGCTTCGTTGACCTTGGCCGTGCGGCCCTTCAGGTCCTTGCCGTTGGTCAAGGAAATGGCCTTTTCGGCCTCGTCCTTGTTCGGCATCTCAACGAAGCCGAACCCGCGGGATTCCCCGCTGAACTTGTCCTTGATGACGGCGGCCGTCGACACTTCGCCGAACGCCTGAAAGACTTCTCTCAGGTCGCCCTCATTGACGGAGTTGGGTAGGTTACCCACGTAGATATTCATTCTCGTCTCCTTTCGACGATGGAAAGACTCCTTAGAGTCTTCCCCTTACATAAAGATTTTTGAACGCCATAAAGGAGAGGAGAAATCGACCGATCAGGGCCTCTGGCCCCTTCCTTTAGTCATTCAGTTGTTAAAAGCCGAGGTTTCCCTTTGCTAAGAACACCGTCATTATACCACAGCTTCAGCCAGAACGCTCGATCCGGCAGGCGCATCGGCTCTTAAGCCGCTGATTAGAATGATGAAAATAATTAATTAATATCCCTTGGCCGGCTATTTCCAGAAGATCATCGCCGGGGAATTCCTCTCCATGGGCGTGAAGGCGACGGCCGGATGGCCGGCGGCGATCGCAGCCACGACCTTGTGATCTTCCGGGATGGCGAAACGCTTCTTGCCTTCGTCCGTCCCGAGATACGTTCCCACGAAGCCCATCCAGCATGTGCCCAGGCCGAGGCCGCGGGCCGCGAGCATCAGGTTTTGGGCGGCCAGCGCGCAATCGATCTCGGCGGTCGGGCTCGAATCCTGTGTTGAATGACAGATGAGGACCAGCACCGGCGCGCCGTAAAGGACGTTGAAGCCGGGATTCTCGAGCGTTTCGCGGTACTGCGCGAGCTGCGGTATCTGGTCGATCATCCCGAGCATATGAGTCTTCGTCCGGCTGGAAAGGTCGGCCAGGATCTCGCGGTCCTGGATGACGGCGAACTTCCAGGGCTCGATGCCCATGCCGCACGGCGCCTGCACGGCGGCCTCGATCACTTGCCGGACCAAGCCGGGGTCGACGGGCTTGTTCTCATAGGCCCGGATGGATCGACGGGTGTAAATGGCCTCTTTGATGTCCATAGCGTTCAGCTCTCCTTTGGTGGGATTCACGATGGCGGGAATGCTAGCCGATAGCCGTCATGGAAGTCAAGGAAAGGGCGGCGGGTGACTCAAGGAGTGCGGGGCCGCATCATCTCGTCTTGAGCTCGACGTTGTCGCGGATCCAGTGGGCATCCCACCATTCCACGGGATTGACGCACGCCCCGTGGATGAGCATGGCGAAATGGAGATGATCACCGCCGGCCAGGCCCGTGGATCCCGAAAGCCCGAGGGTCTCGCCCCGCGTCACGCCCTGGGATAACGTGACATCGATCCGGCTCAAATGGCAATACATGCTGAACAATCCCAGGCCATGATCCATGACGACCGTCAGGCCGTGGATACCCAGCGGGCCGGCGAACACCACCCGGCCGGCGTTGGCCGCGGGGATAAGACACTGCGCCGTGGAGGCCAGGTCCACGCCGAGATGGACCTGCTGGTCGACGACGTTGCGGTCGTATGTATAAGTCCGCCGATCCCCGAACGAGGCCATGGGCTTTGAGTTCGGGAGCCGGAGAAACGCCCCGGACCAGAGCATCCGGGATTCCGTTATTTTGCAGAGGGTCGCCAGCCGCTCATAATCCATCTTCCGCTGCGTTCGGTTGACTGTCAGGAAGGCCTCCAGGTCCGTTCCCCGGAGCCCCGGGTCGATGTTCTTGAAATAGGAGACGACGTCTCCGAGGAACTTGTCGGACAGGCTTACGGCGTCCTGCTTGAAGGCGACGGTTTTGATGACCGGCCGGAAAACGATCGTCGTCCGGTTGCCGGACGGATCCTCGGCCACGCCGGAGAAAGGAACGTCGCGGGGCGCGTCCGGAGAAAGCGCGAAAAAGACCAGGAACCGGTTTTCCCCGGTCGGAAATCCGGGAAAAAAGCGTTCCCCGACCTGGATCCCGACGACCGGGGTTTCCTCGTCCACGGTGCAGGAGACGACGCCTGCGCCTCCCGTGTTGATGTAGTGAGGCCCGCCGACGATGTTCATCCGGGGGGGGCGGCTGTCGAGGATCATCTTTCTTTCCATGACGGCGGTGTTCCCACCGTTCCAGGAGCGGTCCTCGGCCGAGATCCGAAGGAGGATCTCGCCGTCGGCCAGTCCGGCGGGAAGCGGGCGCAGGGTAAGCGTTTTGACGTACGTTGGCAGCGCCGCGGGGAATCTTTCGGCAAAGACTTCGACCGTCCGGCCGGCCTGGACGGCTTCCACCCGGACTTCGGCCAGACCGCTTTTCCGGTCGCTGGCCCGGAACGTGAGCTCGCGGCCGAGGAACGGGCTGTCGTCGGCCGGACGGATTTCCGGTTTTTGGGTTTCGAATTTGACGACCCAGAGTATGACGATCGCGGCCAGGGCGGCCGGGATCAGGATCCAACGGGCTTTCTTCAGGAATTTCTTCATCGGACGTGAGCTCTCCTTAGGGCCGTCAAAACGGCCGCGGCGAACGAAACACTATTCCACACGCCCCTCATCCTGTCAAGAAAATGCCAGCCCTTCGATTTTCCTCTTGACAAACGGTGCCGGCGGGCTTATTTTATAAATGGTGAACAAAATGGTAAACACGTTGAGACGGGAAATGACCCTCCGGCAGGCCAAGGTCCTCAAGGCCGTCGAGGACTTCATCCTCGGCCACGGCTACGCCCCGACCATCCGCCAACTGGGATCGGCGCTCAAGATCCCCAGCCCCTCGGCCGTCCTCAAGCACCTCCAGAGCCTGGAGCGCAAGGGCTACATCACTCGGGCGGACGGCGAGATCCGGGTGGCCGGCCTCGCCGCCCTCGTCGAGAGCCAGGTCCGGGTGCCGGTGGCCGGGCTCGTCCCGGCCGGCGGGCCGCGTGAGTCGTTCGATGCGACGGGCGAAGCCATGGACGTCCCGGGCTGGATGGTCGGCCGCCGCCGGGGCAACGTCTTCTGCATCCGGGTCGACGGCAAGAGCATGATCGACGCCTACATCGACGACGGCGACCACGTCCTGCTCGAGCGGACCAACCTGGCCAACTCGGGCGAGATGGTCGTGGCCATGCTCGAGGACGGCTCGGTCACGCTCAAGCGCCTGCGCCGCGACAACGGTCATGTCTTTCTCGTCCCGGAGAACCCGGCCTTCCAGCCGATCGAGGCGCCGTCGGCCAAGATCCTGGGGCGGGTCATCGGCATCATGCGCAAGTACTGAACGGGGGCGGGCCCCTGAGGACATCCCCTTCGGGGAAGGGGAAATAAAGAAAATCGGATCACACGGAAAAAGGAGGACAGGTGTCTTTGTCGAAAAAAGGGCGGCGTTATATCGTGCACGTCGACATCGACGCCTTCTTCGCCGCCGTCGAGGTCCTCCTCGACCCCTCGCTTGCGGGCAAGCCGGTCATCGTCGGCGGCCTCCCCCATGAGCGCGGTGTGGCCTCGACCTGCTCCTACGAGGCCCGCGAGTTCGGCGTCCACTCGGGCATGCCCCTGCGCGAGTGTTACAAGCTCTGTCCCCAAGGCACCTTCGTCCGCGGCAACTTCCAGGTCTACCAGGCCTTCTCCGAGCGCTTCTTCCGCGTCCTCCACACCGCGACCCCGGACGTCGAGGAGGCCTCGCTCGACGAGGCCTACCTGGACCTCACCCGCTGCCGCCACATCTATCCCTCGTTCACGGCGGCGGCCCGCGAGCTCAAGCGGCAGGTCGAGGGCGAGATCGGGGTCACGGTCTCGGTCGGGGCCGCGCCGAACAAGATCCTGGCCAAACTGGCCACGCGCCGGGCCAAGCCGGCCGGCTTCTTCGAGATCCGCGAAGGCGAGGAGCAGACTTACCTCCGCGACCTCGGCATCGAGGCCCTGCCCGGCATCGGGCCCAAGGCCCAGGTCGTCCTGCGCCTGATGAACATCCACAAGATCGGCGAGCTGTGGGAGCTGCCGCGGGGAGCCCTGCACACGCTTTTCGGCGAGGGCGGCGACGACATCTTCCTCCAGTCGCGCGGCATCGACAGCCGGCCGCTGGTCACACGGACCGTGCCCAAGTCCGTCTCGCGCGAGACGACCTTCCTCGAGGACCTCTGGGACAAGCGCCTGCTCCTGGCCCACCTGGCCTACCTCTGCGACCGGCTGACCCTGGCCCTGCGCGAGGACCGGCTCTACGCCCACGTCATCGAGGTCAAGGCCCGCACCGCCGACTTCAAGACCGAGATCAAGCGCCGGCTCGTGCTGTCGCCGCTCCAGGAGATGGGCAAGATCTACAAGATCGCCGAGGAGCTCTTCCTCGAGCTCGTCGCCGGCTCGCGGCTGGCCCTGCGCCTGGTCGGGGTCAAGGCCTCGGAGCTCGTGCGCGTCCGGCCCCTGGCGCTCTTCGAGCCTTACTCGGAGCGGCCTGAGCGTCTCGGCGGGGCCATCGATCAGGTCCGCGACAAGTACGGTTTCGGTTCGGTGCTGACGGCCCGGGAGAAGATGCTCGACGCCGTCTATGCCTTCGACCCGCAGCGGGGCTACGTCCTCAAGACGGCGTCCCTGACGAAATGAGGGGAGAGAGACAGCCGCCATGTTCGTGCCGCTCCGCCTTCATTCGGTGTACAGCCGGGGGAAAGGGAGCGTCACGCTCGAAGAGGCGGCGGGCTGGGCCGCGGGAAGGAGGCTCCCGGCCGCGGCCCTGACGGACGCGGGCAACATCTACGGCTGGGGCAAGTGGAAGCGCATCGCGCCGGCGGGAGGATTCAAGCCCGTCTTCGGCTGCGAGCTCGAGTGCGGCGGCCGGCGGTTCGTCTTCCTGGTCAAGACGCGCGAGGGCATCCCCAGCCCCTCGGCCGTCCTCAAGCACCTCCAGAGCCTGGAGCGCAAGGGCTACATCACTCGGGCGGACGGCGAGATCCGGGTGGCCGGCCTCGCCGCCCTCGTCGAGAGCCAGGTCCGGGTGCCGGTGGCCGGCCTCGTCCCGGCCGGCGGGCCACGCGAGTCGTTCGACGCGACCGGCGAGGCCATGGACGTTCCGGGCTGGATGGTCGGCCGCCGCCGGGGCAACGTCTTCTGCATCCGGGTCGACGGCAAGAGCATGATCGACGCCTACATCGATGACGGCGATCACGTCCTGCTCGAGCGGACCAACCTGGCCAACTCGGGCGAGATGGTCGTGGCCATGCTCGACGACGGCTCGGTCACGCTCAAACGCCTGCGCCGCGACAACGGTCATGTCTTTCTCGTCCCGGAGAACCCGGCCTTCCAGCCGATCGAGGCGCCCTCGGCCAAGATCCTGGGCCGGGTCATCGGCATCATGCGCAAGTACTGAACGGGGCGGGCCCCTGAGGACATCCCCTTCGGGGAAGGGGAAATAAAGAAAATCGGATCGTACGGAAAAAGAAGGCGAGGTGTCTTTGTCGAAAAACGGGCGGCGTTACATCGTGCATGTCGACATCGACGCCTTCTTCGCCGCCGTCGAGGTCCTGCTCGACCCCTCGCTTGCGGGCAAGCCGGTCATCGTCGGCGGCCTCCCCCACGAGCGCGGCGTGGCCTCGACCTGCTCCTACGAGGCCCGCGAGTTCGGCGTCCACTCGGGCATGCCCCTGCGCGAGTGTTACAAACTCTGTCCCCAAGGCACCTTCGTCCGCGGCAACTTCCAGGTCTACCAGACCTTCTCCGAGCGTTTTTTTCGCGTCCTCCACACCGCGACCCCGGACGTCGAGGAGGCCTCGCTCGACGAGGCCTACCTGGATCTCACCCGCTGCGGACACATCTATCCCTCGTTCACTGCGGCGGCCCGCGAGCTCAAGCGGCAGGTCGAGGGCGAGATCGGGGTCACGGTCTCGGTCGGGGCCGCGCCGAACAAGATCCTGGCCAAGCTGGCCACGCGCCGGGCCAAGCCGGCCGGCTTCTTCGAGATCCGCGAAGGCGAGGAGCAGGCTTACCTCCGCGACCTCGGCATCGAGGCCCTGCCCGGCATCGGGCCCAAGGCCCAGGTCGTCCTGCGCCTGATGAACATCCACAAGATCGGCGAGCTGTGGGAGCTGCCGCGGGGGACCCTGCACACGCTTTTCGGCGAGGGCGGCGACGACATCTTCCTCCAGTCGCGCGGCATCGACAGCCGGCCGCTGGTCACACGGACCGTGCCCAAGTCCGTCTCGCGCGAGACGACCTTCCTCGAGGACCTCTGGGACAAGCGCCTGCTCCTGGCCCACCTGGCCTACCTCTGCGACCGGCTGACCCTGGCCCTGCGCGAGGACCGGCTCTACGCCCACGTCATCGAGGTCAAGGCCCGCACCGCCGACTTCAAGACGGAGATCAAGCGCCGCCTCGTGCTGTCGCCGCTCCAGGAGATGGGCAAGATCTACAAGATCGCCGAGGAGCTCTTCCTCGAGCTCGTCGCCGGTTCGCGGCTGGCCCTGCGCCTGGTCGGGGTCAAGGCCTCGGACCTCGTGCGCGTCCGGCCCCTGGCGCTCTTCGAGCCCTACTCGGAGCGGCCGGAACGTCTCGGCGGGGCCATCGACGAGGTCCGCGACAAGTACGGCTTCGGCTCGGTGCTGACGGCCCGGGAGAAGATGCTCGACGCCGTCTACGCCTTCGACCAGCGGCGGGGCTACGTCCTCAAGACCGCGTCCCTGACGAAGTGAGAGGAGAGAGACAAGCGCCATGTTCGTGCCGCTCCGCCTTCATTCGGTGTACAGCCGGGGGAAAGGGAGCGTCACGCTCGAAGAGGCGGCGGCCTGGGCCGCGGGAAGAAGGCTCCCGGCCGCGGCCCTGACGGATGCGGGCAACATCTACGGCTGGGGCAAGTGGAAGCGCATCGCGCCGGCGGGCGGGGTCAAGCCGATCTTCGGCTGCGAGCTCGAGTGCGGCGGGCGGCGGTTCGTCTTCCTGGTCAA
>CAWEJF010000006.1:0-124304 GCA_963809345.1 Candidatus Aminicenantota bacterium
ATGAGGCCGTCTCGGAGCTTCGGCCCGAGGACCTCGTCAAGGAAGAGGACGTGGCCATCGTCTACACCTCGAGCGGCTACATCAAGCGGACCTCGCTCACCTCATACAAGTTCCAGGCCCGGGGCGGCAAGGGCCGCCGCGGCATCGAGATGAAGGCCGAGGACATCGTCGAGGACCTCTACGTCTGCTCGACCCACAGCTATCTCCTCGTCTTCACGGACAAGGGACGCCTCTACTGGCTCAAGGCCTTGGACGTTCCCGACGTCGGCGTTTCGGGGCGGGGCAAGCCCATCGCCAACCTCGTCGAGTTCCAGCCGGGCGAAAAGCCGGCCGGCGTCCTGCCCGTCAAGGAGTTCAGCGAGAACCAGTTCGTCGTCATGCTGACGACCGACGGCATCATCAAGAAGACGCGGCTCTCGGAGTTCCGGAACGTGAGGAAGGGCGGCATCCTGGCCATGAACATCCGGCCGAAGAGCGAGCTCTTTTCGGTCCAGATCTCGACGGGCAAGAGCTCCATCGTCATCGGGACGAAGCTCGGCCGGGCCCTCCAGTTCAAGGAATCCGACGTCCGGCCGATGGGGCGTTCCGCCTCCGGCGTCCGCGGCATCCGGCTCAAGCCCAAGGACCGGGTCATCGGCATGATCGTCGTCGGCCCGGACGACACGTTCATCTTCACGGCCACCGACCGCGGCTATGGCAAGAAGACGGCCGCGGAGATGTACCCGATCAAGCACCGCGGCGGACAGGGCGTCCTCAATCTCCGCATCACGCCCAAGATCGGCCATGCCCTGGGCATGGTCGGCATCCATGAAGAGGACCTCCTGGTCATCACCGTCGAGGGCAAGGTCATCGGCATCCCCACGACCCAGGTCCGCTCGTCGGGCCGTGCGACCCAGGGCGTCCGCATCATCAACCTCGACGACAAGGACCGCGTCTGCTCGATCGCCAAGGTCCGCGAGAGCTAACGACGCGAGAGGCCGAGAGCCCGGGCGCTACGAGGTGAACATGAGGAGTCGAATCAAGACAGGCTTCGTTCCGATGGCGGTCGTTCTTTTCTCGCTGGCTATTCGCGCGGCGGCCGGACCGGTCGAGCCCATGATCCCGCAGAAGGCCCGGCCGATCCCGCTTCGGGACGTCCGCCTGACGGGGGGCCCGCTCAAGCAGGCCCAGGACCAGAACGGCCGCTACCTTCTCTCGCTTTCACCGGACCGGATGATGGCCTTCCTCCGCAAGGCGGCCGGGCTCGAGCCCAAGGCCGAAGGCTACGGGGGGTGGGACGGGGCGGACCGTCAGCTGACCGGCCACATCGCCGGCCATTACCTCTCGGGGGTGAGCCTGATGTACGCCGCGACGGGCGACCCGCGGTTCAAGGAGCGAGCCGACTATCTCGTGGCCGAGCTCCGGGCCGTCCAGGACAAGCATGGCGACGGCTACATCGGCGCCCAGGCCGACCGCAACGGCGTGCCGGGAAGGACCCTCTACGCCCAGCTCGCCGCCGGGGACATCCGTTCGTCCGGCTTCGACCTCAACGGGATGTGGTCGCCGTGGTATGTCCAGCACAAGATCTTCGCCGGGTTGCGCGACGCCCATCGCTTCGCGGGGAGCCCCGGCGCGCTCGAGGTCGAGACCCGGTTCGCGGCTTGGGCCGAACGCGTCCTGGCCGGGCTCGACGAAGGGCAGATCCAGAAGATGCTGGGGACCGAATTCGGCGGCATGAACGAGGTCCTCGTCGATCTCTACGCCGACACAGGCGACAGGCGCTGGCTGGCCCTCGCCGGCCGCTTCGAGCACCGGGCGATCATCGAGCCCCTGGCCCGCGGCGAGGACATCCTCCGGGGCAAGCACGGCAACACGCTCGTCCCGAAGCTCCTGGGGGAGTTGACGCGTTACGTCTCTACGGGCGACCGGGCCGCCGGCGCCGCGGCGACGTTTTTCTGGGACCGGGTGGCCCTCCATCACAGCTTCGCCACGGGCGGTCACGGCCGCAACGAGTACTTCGGCGAACCCGACAGGCTCGACCCCATGACCGAGGGCCGGACGGCCGAGACCTGCAACGTCTATAACATGATCAAAATGTCGCGGGCGCTCTTCGGCCTCGACCCGCAGATGCGCTATGCCGATTTCCACGAGCGGGCCCTCTTCAACCATATCCTGGGCTCGATGGACCCTGCCGACGGCGCGACCTGCTACATGGTCCCGGTTGGCCGGGGCGTCGTCCGCGAATACCAGGACATGGAAGAGGACTTCACCTGTTGCGTCGGCTCCGGCATGGAGAGCCACGCCCTGCATGGCTACGGGATCTATTATGAATCCGGGGATACGGTCTGGGTGAACATCTACGCGCCCTCGACGGCGAGCTGGAACCCGGCGGGCGTCCGTCTGTCGATGACGACGTCCTTCCCGGAGGGGGACGCGGCCGCGCTGACGATCGAGGCGAAGAGGCCGCGCCGCTTCGTCCTCGCCCTCCGCCGGCCCTTCTGGGCGGGGGAGGGGTTCGCTGTCAAGGTCAACGGTGTCGCCGTGAAGGATCCGGGACCGGCCGGATCCTATGTCCGCCTCACCCGGAAATGGAGGACGGGGGACAAGGTGGAGCTCATCCTGCCCAAAGCGCTTCGTCTGGAGCCCCTCCCCGATAATCCTTCCCGGGCGGCCATTCTATGGGGGCCTCTCGTTCTGGCCGGCGACCTCGGCCCGGTCCCGAAGAGACAGCCCCGCGACGAAGCCGTGGCGACAGCGGCGACGGCGGCGGAATGGCCGACGACACCGGTCCTCGTGACCTCCGAGTCGTCGGTCGGCCGTTGGGTCAAGTCCTTGGAGGACAAGCCGGGCGTCTTCAGGACCGTCGGCGCCGGCCGCGACCGCGACGTCGAGCTCGTCCCGTTCTACCGCCTCCACCGCCGCGTCTACGCCGCGTATTGGGATATCCTGACGCCGGAGCAATGGACGGAGCGCGCGGCGGCCATCAAGGCGGCCGAGGAGGACCGCCGGAAGCTCGAGGCGGCCACGGTGTCCTTCATCCAACCGGGACAGATGCAATCCGAGCGGGACTTCAACCAGCGGGGTGGGACGACGATGCCCGTTCCGTTCCGGGGCCGCTACGGCCGCCGTGCGACGGACTGGTTCTCCTTCGATCTGCCGGTCGATCCTTCGAGCGCGCTCACCCTCATTGTCACGTACAGCAACGAAGAGCGCGCCGACCGGTCCTTCGTCCTCCTCGTCGACGGCCGGAAGGTCGGGGAACAGAAGATCGCCCGCCGGAGCCCCCAGGAGAACGAGGAGTTCTTCGACGTCGCCTACCCCATCCCGGCCGAAGCCGTCGCCGGCAAGGCGAAGGTCACGGTCCGTTTCGAAGGGACGGAGGGCCGCGAGACGGCGACGGTCTACGGCCTCCGCATCGTCAAGGCCGGCCGGCTGCCGTAGCGCGTCGGAGCCCGCCCTTCGAGGCGCCTGCGGTTCCTTGACGCGCGCCGCGGGCCGTAATATCCTCACGGCGTGAGAAGAGCGGACGTCTCAGGGCGCATCTGGGAGATCGACTTCCTGCGCGGTGTGGCCATCATCCTGATGGTCTGCTACCACCTTCTCTTCGACCTCGGGGAATTCGTGGGAATCAAGAAGTTCCTGGGCTGGTCCACCGACCTTTCGACGACGGCCTGGACGATCGCCCAATTCTTCTTCGCCGTACTCTTCGTCGTCCTGTCCGGGATCAGCGGCACGCTGACCCGGAACAACGTCCGCCGGGGCCTGCGGCTTCTCGTGGTATCCCTCCTTGTCAGCGCGGCGACCTACGTCTTCGACCCGGCTTCGGCGGTCTTCTTCGGCATCCTCCAGTGTCTCGCGGTCTCCATGCTGATCTACGGCGCGGCGTTCGAGAAGACCCGGCCGGCCGCCGGCGCCGCGGGGGGCGCCGTCATCA
This sequence comes from Candidatus Aminicenantota bacterium, assembly GCA_963809345.1. Lineage (GTDB taxonomy): Bacteria > Acidobacteriota > Aminicenantia > Aminicenantales > Saccharicenantaceae > RBG-16-66-30. The sequence continues at coordinate 3,914 of CAWEJF010000006.1, forward strand.
TCGGGCTTGCCGCGGCTCTCCCGGCCTTGAGACAGGCGCTGGCCGTGCGTTCCGACTGGCTGATGCCGTTCGGGATCACCAGCCCCTCGTTCTCGTCCTTCGATTATTTTCCGCTCATCCCCTGGTTCGGGATCTTCCTGGTCGGGGCCGCGCTGGGGAAGTCCATGTACGCTCCCAAGCGGAGTCTCCTGCCGTGGCGCCTGCCGCAGACGTTCGTCAACTTCGCCGGCCGCCACTCCCTGCTGATCTACATCGTCCATCAGCCCCTCATCATGGGCGTCCTCTATGTCCTCGGTCTGGCCAAGTGACCGGCCCTTCCGGGTCTTTCGACCCTTGACACGTGTCCGGACCGGGACTATCTTCGAAACAGAGGGGAGTGCCGCCCGACATCAGACCGCCCATGCCTCAACCGCTCCGAACCCCGGCCGATTATTGGAGCCGCCCCGCCGACCGGCTCCTGGATGAGCTCGGGGCGACGTCTCACGGGCTCAGCGGGACCGAAGCGCAAGCCCGCTTGGAGGCCGTCGGGCCGAACGCGCTCAAGGTCCGGAAGCGGGCCACGGCCTGGGGCCTGTTCCTGAGGCAGTTCAAGAGCCCGCTCGTCCTGATCCTCATTTTCGGCATCTTTGTCTCCGCGCTGGCGAAGGACTATGCCGATGCCGCCGTCATCCTCGTCATCGTGCTCGGCAGTGCGATCATCACGTTCGCGCAGGAATTCGGCGCGTCCAAAGCCGTCGAGAAGTTGCGCGCTCTCCTCGTCTATACCGTGACGGCTCTCCGCGACGGGACGCCGCAGCCCGTCCCGGCCGAGCAGATCGTGCCCGGCGACGTCGTGTCGTTATCGGCCGGCAGCCTCATCCCCGCCGACGGCGTGGTCCTCGAAGCGAAAGACTTCTTCGTCAACCAGGCCGTCCTGACCGGCGAGACCTTTCCGGTCGAGAAGATGCCCGGCGCGGCCCCTCCGCAATCGAACCTGGCCGGCCGGACCAACTGCGTCTTCATGGGCACGACCGTGCGCAGCGGCACGGCCCATGCCCTTATCGCCCAGACGGGGGCCGGGACGGCCTACGGCCGGATCGCCGATCAGCTCAATCGCCGCCCGCCGGAGACGGAATTCGAGCGCGGCATCCGCCGCTTCGGACTGATGCTGTCCCAGGTCATGGTCGCCCTCATCCTGGTCGTCTTCGGCATGAACATCATTTCCGTCAAGCCGCCCATTGATTCCCTGCTCTTCGCCATCGCCTTGGCGGTCGGGATCTCCCCCGAGCTCCTTCCGGCCATTATCACGATCAATCTTTCCAAGGGCGCGAGGGAGATGGCCCGCCAAGGCGTCATCGTCCGGCGGCTGAACTCCATCGAAAACCTTGGCAGCATGGATGTCCTCTGCACGGACAAGACGGGAACGCTGACGGCGGGGATCGTGCGGCTCGATGGCGCGTTAGACAGTTCCGGCGAGCCATCCGACGAGGTGTTCCGCTTGGCCTATCTGAACGCGAGCCTCCAGACGGGGCTTTCGAATCCGCTCGACGGGGCCATCACTTCGGCGCGACGGATCGACCTCGGCGGGACAGCCAAGCTCGACGAGGTCCCGTATGATTTCGTGCGGAAGCGCTTGAGCATCGTCGTCCAGGAGGGCGGGGGAGGACCCCTCCTGATCACCAAAGGCGCCCTGGAGAACCTCCTCGCCGTCTGTGTCGATGTCCGCCATGGCGACGACGTCGTCCCTCTCGACCAAGACGAGAGGGAGAGGATCCGGGAGAGGTTCGCGCTTTGGAGCGAACAGGGCTTCCGGGTGCTGGGCGTCGCCATCAAGCCCGTCCCCGTCCAGAGCGCTTATACCCGCGAGGACGAACACGACCTGACCTTCGCCGGATTCCTGTCCTTCTTCGATCCGCCCAAGGACGGGGTGTTGCAAGCGATCGAGGGCCTGGCCAAGCGGGGCGTGAGCCTCAAGATCATCACCGGCGACAACCGCCGCGTGGCCGAGCACATCGCCCGGATGGTCGGCCTCGAGATCGAAGGGGTCCTCACCGGCTCCGACCTGGCCATCGCGCGCGATGAGGCCCTCTGGCACAGCGTCGAGCACACGACCCTCTTCGCCGAGGTGGACCCCAATCAGAAAGAACGTATCATCCGGGCCCTCCAGAAGACCGGCCACGTCGTCGGCTACTTGGGGGACGGCATCAATGACGCCCCGGCCCTCCACGACGCCGATATCGGGATCTCCGTCGCAGGGGCTGTGGACATCGCCCGCGAGGCGGCCGACATCGTTCTCGTCGAGCCCGGCCTGGACGCTGTCCGGCGCGGCATCGAGGAGGGACGGGTCACTTTCGCCAATTCCCTCAAGTACATCTTCACCACGACCAGCGCCAACTTCGGCAACATGTTCAGCATGGCCGCGGCCTCCCTCTTCCTTCCCTTCCTGCCGCTCCTGGCCAAGCAGATCCTCCTCAACAACTTCCTGTCCGACTTTCCGGCCCTCGCCATCGCGGGCGACAACGTCGATCCCGAATGGATCGAGACGCCCCATCGCTGGGATGTCCGGTCCATCCGCAACTTCATGATCGTTTTCGGCCTGACCAGCTCCGTTTTTGATTTCCTGACCTTCGGCGTACTCCTCATTCTCATCAAGGCGACGCCGGACGTCTTCCGCAGCGGCTGGTTCATCGAGTCCGTGCTGACGGAGCTCCTGGTCGCCATGGTCGTCCGGACCCGCCGGCCGTTCTACAAGAGCAAGCCGGGGCGATGGCTGCTCATCTCGACCGGGATCGTCGCGGGCTTGACGATCGTTCTGCCCTATCTGCCGTTCCATGCCCTGCTGGGATTCGTGCCGTTGCCGGCGCCGCTCATGGCCTGGCTCCTCGGGATCATCGTCTTTTACGTACTGACGACCGAGGCCGTCAAGAGGATCTTTTATGCCCACCGACGGCCGAGGACCCCCGGCCGCGTGATCTGACGGCCCGGCCCGGCTTTCCTTTCCCTCAGGACTCTTTCTTGCCCGGCGGAATCGTCGGGGCCCGGAGTTCCCTGGATCATGGGGGGAAAGGCCGTTTCCCCCCTGATCCCCCGGGGCCGCTCTTGGCACATTTCTTGAAATATCGAGGACAGGAGAGCCTGAGATGAGACCAAGTCCGGGTTGCGGAGAGACCAGGCCCAAACGAGGCGGCCACGCCTTCCGGAAGCGGAGGTCCTTCTCTGAAAGCTGACATCCGATGAGATCCGTGCGTGAAAGGAGATCGGTCATGAAGACATGGAAACGTCTGGGATCCTGTGTTTTGGGCCTGATTCTGGCGGCGCTCTTGGCTGCCGTGCCGGCTTCGGCCCGGCAGCTGAGCGGGACGGCCGTGCCCGCCGGCCAAAAGGCCGTGCTGGCCGTGACACTCGGAGATGTCCAATCTGTGCTCGGAGCGCCCAAAGATGACGCGTCGGGTGTTTCGGATTTCACCCTGGGGAACGACGGCGAAGCCGTTATCGCCTATCGGTACTATGACGTGGACCAGGACAATTATGAGACGGACTTCGCCTCCGAGATCGCCCCGCGCCTTCAGATGCTGTATAAGAAGCTCAAGGGCCTCGACCGCGTACGATTTGAGGTCCTCACCAACGACCTGTCTGCGACTCCCATGTGGAAGGCGTTCTCGGAGTTCGCGATGGACCGCAAGACCCTCGAGAAGCTCCATTGGACCTGGTTCGTGTCGCGCGATATCCTCGACCAAGTCCTCAAGAACGCGAAGTGACGGGGCCGCTCGTGGGGTCCCGGGGATCTCTGAAGGGCAAGATCGTCCTCGTCACCGGGGCCACAGGCGGCCTGGGCCGGGTCGTCGTCAAGCGCCTTCTCGAGGCTGGCGCCGCAGTGGTCGCCGCTTATAGGGGAGAGGCGAGATTCCGCGATCTGATCGTGTTCGTCGGCGGAGCAAACGAATCCCTCACCGGCTTCCGGGCCGACGTCACATCAGAGGCCGAGGTCCGGCAGATGGTCGATGACGTCGTCCGCCGGTACGGCCGCATTGACGCGCTCCTGAACCTCGCCGGGGCCTACCGGGGCGGCGCGGACATCGCTGAGACGGCCGAAGCGGATTGGGACTTCCTGATGGCGACGAACCTCAAGTCCGCCTTCCTGTGTTCCCGGGCCGTCCTGCCGGCGATGACGAAGGCCGGCTCAGGCCGTATCGTCAACGTCGCCGCCCGTCCCGCTGTTGAAAAAAAAGGCCGGGCGAGATCGGGGGCCTACGCCGTATCCAAGGCCGGGGTCCTCGTCCTGACGGACGCGATCGCCGAGGAGACCCGTAAGTCCGGGATCACGGCCCATTGCATCGTGCCCGGGACGATCGACACGCCGGACAACCGGGCCGCGATCCCCGACGGGGACTATTCCAAGTGGGCCGATCCCGGGGATATCACCGAGGTCCTGCTCTTCCTCGTCTCCGACGCCTCGTCCGTCACCAGCGGCGCGGCCCTCCCTGTCTACGGAAGGAGCTGAGGAAGGTCTCGGTCGTCGGCGCGCTCAGCGCCCGGACGCCGGCCGGCGGGCCCGTGTCACGGCGGCGTTGGCCACGATGATGACCTCAGTGCCGTCGCCAATGAACTCGTAGAGCTCCCGGATGTCGGGATTGAACAGGGCGACACACCCGTCGGTCCAATCTTGATACTCCCGCATCGCCGCCGGGTCCGCGTCCCCCGGACGCCAGCCGGCCCGAAGCGAAGAAGGGTCGGCCCGGTGCTTCCGGGCCAGGCTCGACGTCAACTCGGGCAGCTGGCCGTGAAGGAGGATCGCCCCGCCAAGCTTCGTGTCCTGGGGAGGGCAGGCGTGGCCGTCGAGTCTTTCTAGGATCGTCCTGAATATCCCCGGGTCGATGAGCCCCGATTCGAGCCCCCGGCGGGCGTCGGCGGCGTTCGGGTAGTCCAGCCAGAGCCCGAGATAGTAGGCTGAGGGCCGATGCGCGCAGATGGTGTACGTGCCCTCGGGGGTCTTCTGGTCCCCGAGGCGCTCCTTGGGGCCATGAGCGCGCCACCCGAGCTGGATCCGATAGGCCTTGACCATGTGCCGTCCGACCCAGAGCTCGAGGCGGCGTTGGGCCTTGTTGACGAGGATCTTCGCCTTCCGTATTTTTCCGTCCTGGAGGCGCAGCCGCCGCGCAGCGACGATCTGGGACAGCGGGCGCTCCGGCCCGTACAGTGCGGGGTCATAGAGAGCGACGGTAGTCCCCCAGGCGCCGGCCTTTTCGGACGGCCTGCCGGGGCCCGGCTCCGTCGCCAGCTTCGTCGGCCCGGCGGCGCACGAGGCCAAGATGACAACGGCTCCCAGGACCGCTAACGCCGCTATCACCGGTCGACGGGAGGGTCGTTCGCTCATGCCGTTTCCTCTCCATTCTAGCTCCTTTGGCAGGTTGTATGCCAGACTTCCCCCGTGAAGGCCCTCCAAGTTGGAAAACCCAGTGGCCCGGCTCTGGCCGCGCGAGGGAAAATCCTATATAATTAGTAGGGATAAAGCTGATCGAGGAGGCCATCGTCATGAAAGCTATAAGGACGGCGGGAGCCGCTGTTCTGATCTATCTGGCCGCGGCGGCTTTCCTAGCCGCCCAGCCCGCCGGGGCCTGCTGCAATTCCCCGGGCCTTGTGCCGACAGGCCAGGCGGGGGAACCGGTTTTCCAGGACCTGCCGAAATCGGGCAAGAAATGCTGGATCGGCGAGGTCAATTACTTCACCTGGGAATTCGACAAGACCCCGAAGATGGGGACGTCGATCCTCATCGTCAGGCTCTTTGATAAGGACGGGAAACGGGTCTCCGACCTCACCGTCTCCGGCCGCACCGACATGCCCTCGATGCGGGGGGCCCACGACTCCGGCGACATTGCCTTCAAGACGAACAGGGCCGGGGATTATCTCATGCCGGTCAACGTCGTCATGCCCGGCGGCTGGGAGGTCCTCCTGACGTTTTCCCGCAACGGCATCGTCATTTTCCGCGGCCGCGTCACGTTCGATGTCTGATGAGGACGGCCCCGCGCGGGCCTGGGGCGAAGGTTCAGCGTCCACGTCGGCCGGCGCGGTCGATGGGAGTCCGTGACATGAAATGTCCCGTTCGACTCGAGCGGCTCGCCGCCGGTGCCCTGCTCCTCGCAGCGCTCGCCGGTGGTCTCCGGGCGCAGAGCTCGCTCTTCTTCCTCGAGCTCCAGGCGGCCGGCGCGTACTCCACCTCTTCCGACCGCTTCGAGCTCTTCTCGCTCGCGGCCGAGGAGATCATGCAGAAGCCGGGCCTCGGCTTCGACCTCGTCCAGCGGTTCAGCGGCAAGAGCCGCGACATCGGCCTCCTGGCCGTCCAGGCCCGGCTCGTCTACGACGAGGAGGGCGAGCATAAGCTTCAGCCCCAGCTCTACAATGCCTATTTCCGCCTCAAGACGGGATTCGCCAATATCTGGGCCGGACACAACCGGCCTGCCCTCGGACTATCCTCCGTCCTCGACAATCACGCCCTGCTTCTGCCCGACCCGGCCATGCTCGGGTACAGTTTCGACAGGGATTGGGGCCTCGGGCTCGAGAGGGACTTCGCCTGGGGCGGCGCCGCCGCTTCGCTGACCACGGGCAGCGGCATGCCGCTCTATCTCAAGGGCAATTACCTGGCCGCCGCCCGCGTTTTCGAGGGCGTCCTGGCCCGCGATAATTACAGCGTCGGCATGTCCTTGGCCCACGGGAACATCCTCGAAACGATGGGCGCCACTCTCGTCGACCCCGAGCCGTTCAGATGGACCTCCCTGAGCGTCGACGCGTCCCATGTCTGGCGGAACTTGGAGAACCGGGCGGAGATCCTCTTTGGCCGTCGCGACGGAGCCCCGATGTTCCTGTTGTTCTGGCGGTCCGGCCTGTCCCTGCTCGAAGAGGGCCGGCTCAAGTTCGAGGTCCAGCCCGTTCTAACGAGGCGCGCCGGGAGCTGGCAGTATCTTCTCGGGTCGGGGCTGACCTATCTCCTGAATGCGGACCTGACCGGTCGCTTCATGGTGCTCTACGATCGGGAGCGCCGGGATGCCCGGTTCGCCGTCCAGCTCTATTACTACAAGCGCCTGTGACGGAGGAGGGGAGAGCATGAGAAAACGATCCCGCAACGGGCTCCCCGCATTTCTTGCCCTGGCCGCGCTCGGGCTCGGCCTGGCCTCGGCCGCCCTCTACGCCGCCGTCGGCTGCGACCTCAACGATCCCGGCAGGGACGTCAAACGCCTCTTCCCCGGCTCGACCGGTTTCAAGACACTTTACGTATCGATCTCGAAGAAGGGCGGCGACGACCTCCTGAAGAAGATCGAGGCCCGGTTAGGCGACACGTTCACCGGGCTGTTCGAGACGGCCGACGTCCCCTACACGATGTACGAAGTCACCAAGGGCGGCGATCTCATCGGCTACATCCACGGCGTCAACCAGAAGGGGACGTACGGCGGGCTCCAGGTCTTCCTGGCTCTCGACCTCAAGGGCGTCATCAAGGGGTTCTACTTCCAGAAGCTGACCTCCAAGGCGGCGAAGGCCTTCCGTGAACCCGCTTTCTGCGGCCAGTTCTTGGGGCTCAGCCTGGAGGATTTCTACAAGTACGATGTGGCGTCGGGGAAGGAGGAGCCGCCCGGGCCCATCAGCCGCATCAGGAATCCCGTCCCCGACGCTGAGAAGGACTTCCGGGCCGCGCTCCGGGCCGCCAAAAAGAACCTCATTCTCGTCGACGAGTTCCTTCTCGGCAATCCCCACCTGAAATACTTCAAAGGAAGCGCGTCATGAAAAAGCTCTCCGTTTTCGCGGTCGCTTGGAAGAGCCTCCTGCGCAAGAAGGCCCGGAGCCTGCTCACGATCCTGGGCATCGCCATGGCCGCCTGGGTCCTGGTGAGTCTCTTCGGCTTCAACCGCGGCTACGAGGCCTCCCTCAATAAGGACATCGACAATCTGGGGTTCCAGATGCTCGTCGTGGCCAAGGGCTGTCCCTACGAAGCGGCGACGCTCATGCTCAAGGGCGGCACGGGCCTCAAGTACATGAACGAGGATATCGCCAAGGCCGTGGCCGCCGAGCCCGAGGTCGACGGCGTGACGGCCATGCTCATGCAGGTCGTCTTCGACCCCAACAAGGGCGAAACGGGCGGGCTGGCCGCTTTCCTCGGCGTTGATCCCGTCACGTTCCCAAAGATGAAGAGCGCCCTGCCCTTCAAGGCCGGGGGCTGGTTTAAGGATCCGGAAGCGGCCGCGGCCGTCTTCGGCTACGAGGTGGCCGAGCTCGAGCAGCGCGAGGTCGGCGACCTCTACCTCATCCCCGAGAAAGAGGTCGAGGTCAAGGTCGTGGGCATCCTCGAGCGCACGGGGACGCAGGACGACGGGACGATCTTCCTGCCCCTCAAGACCGTTCAGAATGTCTTCGGCGTCCGGGAGCTGACGTCGATCGGCATCAAGGTCAAGAAGGAGGCCGACATGAAGGCCTTCGAGGACAAGATGTACAAGCTCCCTGATGTCCAGGTCGTCAGCCTGAGCCAGGTCAAGACGACCATCATGACCCTCGTGTCGACGGCCCGGGTCATGGTCTTTTCGATCGCCCTCATCGCCATCCTCATCGCCATGATGGGGGTCATCAACACGGTCCTCATGTCGGTCATGGAGAGGCGCCAGGAGATCGGCATCCTCAAATCCATGGGGGCCATGGCCGGTGACGTCTTCAAGCTCGTCTGGCTCGAGACGATCATCCTCTGCATCAGCGGCGGCCTCATCGGCACGGGGCTGGCCCTGATCACGGCCCGGCTGACCGACATCCTCGTCCGCGGCCTCCTGCCGTACTCGCCGAGCGGGGGGCTCGTCGCCATCGACATGGGCCTCGTCCTCATGACCCTCGGTGTCGTCACGGCCATCGGCCTGGCGAGCGGCGTCTACCCGTCCTGGAAGGCGGCCAGGATGCGGCCCCTCGACACCATTCGCAGCGAGGTGGAGTCGTGAGCGCGCCGGTCCGCACCTCCATCGATGCGGAACACCTGACGAGGGTTTACCGCCGCGGCCCCGAGGAGATCGCCGCCGTCGACGACGTTTCCCTCCGGATCGAGAAAGGCTCGTTCACCTCGGTCATCGGACCCTCGGGCTCGGGCAAGACGACCCTCATCAACGTCCTCGGCTGCCTCGACAATCCCTCGTCGGGCAAGCTCAGCCTCGAGGGCCGGGCCGTCTTCGAGAACTGCAAGGGGCTCTCGGAATCCAAGCTGACCCTCATCCGGCGGGACGTCTTCGGCTATATCTTCCAGAAATTCTACCTCGTATCCACGCTGACCGTCCTCGAGAACGTCATCCTGCCGTTCACGTTCTTCAGGAAGCCGGGCGCCGAAGAGGACGTCGGCCGGGTCCTCAAGCTCCTCGGCCTCGACAAACGCACCGGCCATCTGCCAGGCCAGCTCTCCGGCGGGGAGATGCAGCGGGTGGCCATCGCCCGCGCGCTCGTCAACAAGCCCGACATCCTTCTCGCCGACGAGCCGACCGGAAACCTCGATACCGCCCGGAGCGAGGAGATCGGCCAGATCCTCATGGACCTCAACGCGCATGAGGGGCTGACGGTCATCCTCGTCACCCACAATCCCCGACTGGCCGCGCTGGCCCAGCGGACGATCGAGCTTCGTGACGGGAAGATCTTTACGGCTTGACACATCGGGCGGGGAAAAATAGAATCAGGCCACTTATTGGAGGAGAGGACTCATGGTCACCACGCTGGCACAGCTCCTGGTTCATTCGGTGTCGACCTACCCGAAGCCGGATTTCATGCTGTTCAAGAAGGCCGGAGCGTACGTTCCCATCTCCGCGGCGGAGTTCGGGGACGGAGTCAAGCACTTCGCCCTCGGCCTCAGGGCCCTCGGCTTCGAGGCCGGTCAGAAGCTCTGCATCCTGTCCGAGAACAGGCCGGCCTGGACGACGGCCGACTTCGCGGCGCTCACCTGCGGCGGGCTGACCGTGCCGATCTATACGACGCTCGTCTCGGAGCAGGCCCGCTACATCATCGACGATTCGGACGCCACGGTCGTCGTCGTCTCCAACGCCGAGCAATGGAAGAAGATCGAGCCGTTGCGGGCCGGCCTCGCCAAGGTCCGGCACTACATCACCTTCGCCGAAGAGGCCCCGGCCGGCGTCCTGACGGTGAAGTCCGTCATGGACAGGGGCCAGGCCGTGGCCGACGCAGAGCCGGGCCTGTATGACGCGCTCGTGGCCCGGGTCAAGCCCGATGACGAGGCGACCCTGATCTACACGTCGGGGACGACGGGCGTCCCGAAGGGCGTCATCCTGACGCACGCCAATCTCGTCAGCAATATCAAGACGGCCTCGGACATCATCGAATTCTCCTCCCGGGACACCGTCCTCTCATTCCTGCCGTTGTCGCATATCCTCGAGCGCATGGTCATGTTCACATACATCTACAAGGGCTGCACCGTGGCCTTCGCCGAAAGCGTCGAGGCCGTGGCCCAGAACCTCCTGGAGATCCGTCCTCACATTATGGTCAGCGTGCCCCGGGTCTTCGAGAAGATCTACACCAAGGTCATGGACCAGGTCCTGACGAGCCCCGCGCTGCGGCGCAAGATCTTCTTCTGGGCCCTCGGCGTCGGAAAGGCGGCTGGCGCGCTCCAGCTGGCCGGCAAGCCGGTCCCCCGCGGTTTGAGGATCCGCAGGGCGATCGCGGCCAAGCTCGTCTTCTCTAAGATCACCGCCCGGACGGGCGGCCGCGTCCGCTTCTTCGTCTCCGGCGGCGCGCCGCTGTCGAAGGATATCGCCGAATTCTTCTACGCCATTGGCCTGGTCATCCTCGAGGGCTACGGCCTGACCGAAACGTCGCCCCTGCTGTCCATCAACACCTTCGAGAATATCCGTCTGGGATCGGTCGGCAAACCGGCCCCCGGCATCGATATCAAGATCGCGGCGGACGGCGAGATCCTGGCCCGCGGGCCCAACATCATGAAGGGCTACTATAAGAAAGAAGCGGATACGCGGGAGGTCATGGAAGGCGGCTGGTTCCACACGGGCGACATCGGGCAGTTCGATGCCGACGGCTTCCTCGTCATCACCGACCGCAAGAAGGACCTCCTCGTCACCTCGGGAGGGAAGAACATCGCCCCCCAGCCGATCGAGAACCTCCTCAAGTCGAGCCCCTACATCTCCAACGCCGTGGTCATCGGCGACCGCCGGCGCTTCGTCGCGGCCCTCGTCGTGCCCGAATACGACAAGATCAGGGAGTACGCCAGGGCCCAAGGGATTACCTACGCGACGATCGAGGAGCTCTGCAAGGACAAGCGCATCGGCGATCTCCTCAAGGCCGAGGTCGACCGGGCCACGCCGCTCCTGGCGTCCTACGAGCGGATCAAGAAGATCGCCGTCCTGCCGCGGGATTTCGACATCGAAAAGGGCGAGATCACGCCCTCGCTCAAGGTCCGGCGGGCCAACGTCACCGCCGAATACCAGGCCGCCATCGACGCCCTGTACAGGGAGGATATCGAAGAGGGCCGTGACGACGGGGTGAACGTCGGCTGATGCGGGCGGGGCCTATTCGGAGGCCGGGGGCTCGGTCTTGACGGGCTCGGGCTTGGCGGTCAAGTAGAGGATCCGGCCGCAGTTCTCGCAGAGGATGACCTTCACCTTGTCCCGGATCTCGTTGAGCATCTGCGGGCGGACGCGCATGTGGCACATGGCGCAGAAGTCCCCCGTCACGGGCGACAGGGCCGTGCCGCCCTTCTTCTGGAAGAGGGCTTCGTAGAGCCGGAGCTGTTCGCGGGGGATGCGGGGGAGCAGGGCCTCGCGCTCCTTGGTGAGCGCCGCGAAGCGGGCCTCGGTCTCCTTCATCTTCTCGTCGAGGACGAGCTTCTCCTTCTTCAGGCTCTCCTCTTCCGTCGCCTGCTTGTGGAGGGCGGCCTTGATCTCCTCCTCGACGTCGTCGGCGGCGAGCATCTCGGCGATGATCCCCTCCTCGAGGGTGTCGACCCTGTGCTGCGTCTCCTCGATCTCGTGGAGGAGGGCCGTGTATTCCTTGTTGGACTTGACGTCGTTGAGCTGGCGCTTGTACTTCCCGATCGCGACCTTGAGGTCCTTGACCTCATTCTCGAGGTCGCGCCGCTTTTTCTGGTTCTGGGCCATCTTGTCCTTGGCGTCGGCGACAAGTTTGGTCGTGGCTTGGATCTTCTTGTCGACGTCCTGAACGAGGCGGGGAATGCCTTCGAGGACGAGGGAGGCGTTGTGGATCTCGGAGTCCAGGCGCTGGAGCTCGATGATCAGGGCGAAGTCGATTTCCACTATCGGTGCATCCTCGTTCTCTCGGTCACATGGGCCTACCAGGATTCGAACCTGGGACCAACCGGTTATGAGCCGGTGGCTCTACCACTGAGCTATAGGCCCTCGGCCCATCGTTATAACAAAATAACGATAAGGCGTCAATTCAGCAAGGAGTGGAGAGGGCTCTTCGCAGGGCGGATGCGAAATGCCCAGAGGCCGCGGGAGAAGGGGTGACCCCTCCGCGGCCTCACGAGCGAACCTCAGTGATTGTTCGTGAAGCTCTTGAGCTTGCGGCTGCGGCTCGGGTGCTTGAGCTTGCGCAAGGCCTTGGCCTCGATCTGGCGGATGCGCTCGCGGGTGACCTTGAACTGCTGGCCGACCTCCTCGAGCGTGTGCTCGTTGCCATCGCCGAGTCCGAAGCGCATCTTGAGGACCCGGCCCTCGCGGTCCGTCAGCGACTTGAGGGCCTCCTCGATCTGCTCCTTGAGGTTGATGTGGATGACCGTGTCGGGCGGGGAGGGGATGAGCTTGTCCTCGATGAAGTCGCCGAGGTGGCTGTCCTCCTCCTCGCCGATGGGTGTCTCGAGGGAAATCGGCTCCTGGGCGATCTTGATGATCTTGCGGACCTTGTTGACCGGCATGTCCATCTTTTTGGCGATCTCCTCGCTCGTCGGCTCCCGGCCGATCTCCTGGACGAGGGCCCGCGAGACGCGGATGAGCTTGTTGATCGTCTCGATCATGTGGACGGGGATGCGGATCGTGCGGGCCTGGTCGGCGATGGCCCGGGTGATGGCCTGCCGGATCCACCACGTCGCGTAGGTCGAAAACTTGTAGCCCCGCCGGTACTCGAACTTCTCGACGGCCTTCATGAGACCCATGTTGCCTTCCTGGATGAGGTCGAGGAACTGGAGGCCGCGGTTGCTGTACTTCTTGGCGATGGAGACGACGAGCCGGAGGTTGGCCGCGACGAGCTCCTTCTTGGCCTGGTCGCTGACCTTCTTCCCGGCCGTGATGGCCCGGACGGCCCGCCGCAGCGACTCCGGGTCGAGCCCGATCTCGGTCGTCTGCTTGCGGAGCTCCCGGTTGGCGTCGCGGACCTTCTGCTTGAGGACGAGGTCCTCTTTCTTCTTCTTGGCCAGGGCGGCGGCCCAGTCGTCGCGGGTGTCCTCGAGATCGTTGATGGACTTGAGCCGGCGCCGCAGCTCCTCGATGATCTTCTCGCGGTGGGCCGAGCGGAGGTTGAGGTCGCGGATCGTCCGGCTGATCTTGACGATGACCCGGCCGCGGCTGACCAGGGTTTTCTTCTTCTCCGGGATGCGGTCGAGCTTCCGGCTGAGCTCCTTGATTCTCTTGATCTTGCCCAGGATCTGTTTCTTCTTCTCCTCGAGCCTGCCCTCGGCGATGTCCTCCTCGGAGACGTCGAAGAACTCCTGGATGATGAACGGGTTCTCCTTGATCCTCTCCTCGAGGGCCAGGACCTCATTGAGGACGAGGCGGGTCCGGCTGAGGGCCTTGATGATGCTCTTCTCGCCCCGCTCGATCTCGCGGGCGATGGCGATCTCGCCCTCGCGGGTCAGGAGCGAGATATTGCCCATCTCGCGAAGGTAGAGCTTGACGGGGTCGGTCGTCCGCTCCAGGCCGTGCGTCGAGACGAGATCGGTCTTGCGCCGCTGGGGGATCATCTCCTTCTGGCGCGAATCGAGGATCTTGATCCCGTAGTCGCCCATCGACGACAGGAAATCGTCGAAATCCTCCTCGGAATCGAGGTCCTCGGTGAAGGTCTTGTCGATCTCCTCGAAGAGAAGGTAGCCCTGCTTGCGGCCCTTCGATATGAGCTGGGAGATCTCGTCCTTATGGAATTTGTTATCCGGAGACACGGCGCGCACCTCTCTGACCGCTGGAATCTCTTAGACGAAGGTCCATGGTGTTTTCTTCCCGCTCACATCAGCGACAGGATCTGTTTGGTCACATCCTGCTTCTGGTAGAGGAGGGCCAGGAGCTCCTCCTTCTCGCCCTTCTTCTCCGACCGGGCGATCTTCAACTGGATGTCCTTGAGCCGGTTATTGAGGTGGACCTTGCGCAGGGACCTCAGGCACTCCTGGGCCTCTTCGACCGAGCCGCCCGACGATTTCTCGAACAGCGCCCGGGCCAGCTGCGACAGCAGGGCCGCGGGGACCTTGCCCTGGAGCCCGGGGAAACTCCACTCCTCGTCGTTCCGGAAACACGTCATGATGTATTGGAAAACGGGCTCGCTCTGCAGCCCCTCGAAGATCTCCTCGCCGCACTCGGCGAAGACGTAGGGCGCGAGCGTGCGGTCGCTCATGAGGATCTGGAAGAGGCGCTTCTCGGCCGGGCAAAAAAGGCCCGGCTCCTCGGCGCCTTTGTCCGGGGGCTTGTTCTCGATGATGTTGCGCAGGAGCTCCTCCCCGACGCCGAGCTTGGCGCTGGCCCGCCGCAGGTACTCGCTGCGGGCGACGGCGTCAGGCACCTTCTCGATCTCCCTGACGACGGCCCGGGCGACCTTGCCCTTTTCTTCAGGGACGTTCATGTGCGCGCCGGCGGCGAGGGAGTCGATCAGGAAATCGAGTCCGGGGACCGTCTTTTTCATCAAGGCGAGGTATTTGTCGCGGCCGTGCTTCCTGAGGAAGGCGTCGGGGTCGAGGCCGTCCGGGAGGATGAGGACGTCGATGTTGAGGCCCTTCTCGAGTCCCAGCGGGACCGCCCGGGCCGCGGCCGTCCGCCCGGCGTTGTCGCCGTCGTAATTAACGACGAGCCGGGAAGCGAAGCGCATGGCCTGCCCGACCTGCCACGGCGTGAGGGCCGTGCCGAGCGAGGCCACGACGTTGGTGATGCCGGCCTGGTAAAGCGACGAGAGATCGGTATAGCCTTCGACGAGGATGGCCGTCCCTTCCTGGCGGATGGCGTCCTTGGTGAAGTTCAGCCCGTAGAGGAGCTTGCCCTTGGAGTAGAGCGGGGTCTCCGGCGAGTTCAGGTACTTCGGCTCGGCGTCGGTGACCGTCCGTCCGCCGAAGGCGACGACACGGCCGGTCAGGCTGAAGATGGGGAAGATGACCCGGCCCCGGAACCGGTCCCGGTATTCGCCCGGCCGCGATCCGGGCAGGGCCAGGCCGCCTTTTTCGAGCAGGCTGACGGGGACGCCCTTCGAGTCGAAGAACTCGATCAGCGCCGTCCAGGCATTCAAGGCATAGCCGATCTTGAGCGTCTGGATGGTCTCATCCGAGAGGCCCCGCTTCTTCAGGTATTCGAGGGCCTTCTTGCCTTCTTGGGTCGCCGTCAGGTTCTTACGGAAAAAGCCGAGGGCGAGCTCGTTTGCCTGGAACAGCTTCTCCTCGAGCTTGAGGACCTCGGGGGGAACGCGTTGTCGGGCCGGCAAGGGGACGCGGTAGCGCTCGGCCAGGCTCTTGAGGGCCTCGGGGAAGGTCAGATTCTCCCGCTCCATAACGAGGGAGAAGACGTCCCCCCCGACGCCGCAGCCGAAGCAGTGATAAAGCTGCTTCTCCTCGTCGACCGTGAAGGAGGGGGTTTTTTCGGTGTGGAACGGGCACAATCCGACCCATTTCCGGCCCCGATGCTTCAAGGCCGTGTACTGGGAGGCGATCTCGACGATGGACGAGGCCTGCCTGACCTGGTCTATGATCTCCATATATGCTTTTTCGGTCCGCGCGTTCTCACAGAATATAGGGACGGGCCCGCACCTTGTCAAGGTGCTCTATCTATTATTCTTTCGGACGAGGCCCGTCCGTTTCCATGCGCTAGAGATGGTTGATCTGGCTGGCCAGGAAAGCGGCTCCGAAGCCGTTGTCGATATTGACCACCGACACCCCGCCCGGGCACGCGTTGAGCATGGCCAGCAGGGCCGCCAGGCCCTTGAAGCTGGCGCCGTAGCCGACGCTCGTCGGCACGGCGATGACGGGGACCTTGACCAGGCCGGCGACGACGCTTGGCAACGCCCCCTCCATGCCGGCCACCGCGATGATCACGCGGGCCCGCCGCATGCGCTCATACTGGCCGAGGAGGCGGTGGAGGCCGGCAACGCCGACGTCGTAGATGCGCTCGGTCGCATTGCCCAGGACCTCCGAGGTCACGGCCGCTTCCTCGGCCACGGGGATGTCCGAAGTCCCGGCGGTCAGGACGATGATCGTGCCGACGCCGGCGGGCGGCTTGGTCTGGAGCCGGCTGATCGTCCGGGCCGCCTCGTTGTAGATGGCCCCGGGGAACTTGGACCGGACCTTGCCCCAGACCTCCCGCTCGATCCGGGTGACGAGGAGGTTCGAGCCTTTGTCGAGGATCTCCCGCCCGATGCGCCCGATCTGGGCCGGCGTCTTGCCGAGCCCGAAGACGATCTCGGGCGTGCCCTTGGCCACCTCGCGGTGGTGGTCGACCTTGGCGAAATCGAGGTCGCAATAAGGGAAGTCCCCGAGGAGCTCAAGGGCTTTCGCCGGCGTGAGCTTGCCGTCGCGGACTTTCTCCAGGATCCCTTCCAGGCGCTTTTTCATCCCCGCTATTCTACCATAACGGCCAAGCGCGTGCGGAAAATCGAAACGTCCCCATCTTCCCCTCGACCCCACTCCTCCCGGCCCTGTTGTCAAAGAGGGTCGGGTCATGTAAAATATGGGCCATTCCGACTGCGACCTGAGAGGAACAACCGTGCGCGAACAAAAACCGAAAAAGGACGAGTATCAGAAAGCCCTGGCGGCCTTCGGCCTGGCCGTCAAGGAATTCCAGAAAGGCGAATTCGACAAGGCCATCGCGTCATTCAAGGACTTCATCGAGAAATTCCCGGCCGACAAGGAGATCGTCGACAGGGCCAAGGCCTATCTAGCCATCGCCCAGAAGCGGCCGAAGAAAGAGGGCGTCTCGCTCAAGGGCTTCGAGGACCACTACCGCACCGCCGCCGTCAGGATCAACCAGAAGGACTACCCGGGGGCGGTCAAGCTGCTCGAGAAGGCACTGGAGTACAAAGAAAAAGAAGGCCTCGTCTATTACCTGCTGGCCGACGCCAACATCCTGATGGGGCAGACCGACTCCGCCCTCGAGCACCTCAAGAAGGCCGTCCAGAAGGACAGGAATTTCTCCGTCCTCGCCCAGAACGAGCCCGATTTCGAGGCTCTCTGGGAAGACAAGAAGTTCAAGCTGATCACCAAGCTCGTATGAAACGAAAAACGGCCGGCCCCGAGGGTGCGGGCCAGGAGGGGACACGGGTGTGGCCAGCGAAGGGCGGGAGGGGGAAGCCATGAAACGCAGCGATATCCGCACGTACTTCAAGAACGGCCGGGCCGTCGTCTCGGCCGAGACCTACGCCATCGTCAAGACGAAACGGGCGCTGGTCAACGCGTTCGCCGTCATCAAGGACGACCGCGAGACGACCTGCGTCATCGACGAGTCCAAGCTCGGCTCGCAGAAGTTCCTGGGCTTCGAGGGCGACTGGCGGATGATCACCTTCGACATGGTCCTGCCGCTCAGCCTGGTCGGTTTCTTCGCCGCGGTCTCCGGGGCCCTGGCCGACGCCGGGGTCAACCTCTTCACCCTTTCGGCGTACACGACGGACCACGTCTTCGTGAAGGGTCAGAAGCTCGATACCGCCGTGAAGTCGCTCGAGAAACTGGGCATGTCCGTCCGGAAGCTCTGAGCCACGGCGGCCGGGCGCCCGGACAAAGGAGTCTCCCATGCCGGTCGTCGTCCCCCTCGCCGAGATCAAGAAGGCCCTGGCCGCGATCGATCCCCTGCCGCTCATCGAGGCGGGCTTCGTCGCCTACTCGCGCGGCCGGGCCGTCGTCCCGCCGGTCGGGGAGCTCGTCTTCGACGACCCGCCCGGCGACGTCCACATCAAGTACGGCTACATCAAGGGCGGCGACGTCTATGTCATCAAGATCGCCTCGGGCTTCGTCGACAACCCGAAGCGGGGGCTCCCGTCCGGCGACGGCCTCATGCTTGTCTTCGATCAGAAGACCGGCCGGCTCGAAGCCCTCCTGCTCGACGAGGGCTATTTGACGAACCTGCGGACGGCCGTGGCCGGCGCCATCGTCGCGAAATACCTGGCTCCGCAGGAGGTGACGGCCGCGGGCATTATCGGCGCGGGCGTCCAGGGCCGCATGCAGCTCGAGTGGCTCCGCCGCGTGCGCGCATTCGATGAGGCGGTCGTCTGGGGCATCGACGAGCGGGAGTTGGCCGCCTACCGCCACGACATGGAGCGGCCCGGCCTGAACGTGCGGACGACGCTCCGGGCCGAGGACGTGGCCGCGGCCGCCAACCTCATCGTGACGTGCACCCCGTCGATCCGGCCGCTGCTCAAGGCCGAGTGGATCCGCCCGGGAACACACATCACCGCGATGGGTTCCGACACGGCCGAAAAGCAGGAGCTCGACCCGGCCATCCTGGCCCGTGCCGACCGTGTCGTCGTCGACAGTCTGAGCCAGTCGGAGCTGCGGGGGGAGGTCTACAGGGCTGTCGCTGCTGGGGCGATCGGGAGGGAGAGCCTCGTCGAGCTGGGCCGCGTCATCGAGGACCCCGCTCTCCGGCGCGCCTCCGAAGGCGAGATCACCGTGGCCGACCTGACCGGCGTCGCTGTCCAGGACATCATGATCAGCCAGGCCGTCTGGACGGCTGTCAAGACGCGCTAACGGCCCGTCCCGACCCCCATCACCTCGAGCAGGAGCTCCGCCCCGGCGAACTTCTCGATCACCCAAAGCCCATAGCGGATGTCGACGCCGATCGAGCGGGAATAATCGGGGCTCCAGGCCTCGGGTCCGGCATCACCGCATCAGAGGTACTTGCGGATGACGCCGTCCATCGCGGCCATCTGGCTCTCCATCTCGGCGACCATCTTGAACTGGGTCCGGGCCCGGTCGAGGTTGTGGCCCGGGCGATGGATCTTGAAGTAGACGTCGCCCTTGAGATGGTCAGTGAGGAAGCGGATGCCGCACTCGAGGGTCAGGAGCTTGGCCGAGAATGCCAGCAGGTCCGTCTCCGCGGGGACGAGGAAGCCCCGGGCCGCGTCGAGGTAGCCGGCGGCCAGCCGGTCGAACATCCCGATGTCGAAGCCGACCTTGGCGAGGTCCGGCTCGTCCTCGGCGGCGGTGGCCGCCCCGAGCCGGACCGAGTCGCCGAAGTCGTAGAGGACCGAGCCCGGCATGACGGTGTCGAGGTCGATGACGCAGATGCCATCGCCGGTGCGGTTGTCGATCATGACGTTGTTGAGCTTTGTGTCGTTGTGCGTGACCCGCTCGGGGATGAGGCCGGAGCCCAACCCGTCGACGACGACCCCGGTGTCCTTCTCGCGGGCCAGGACGAAATCGATCTCGGGCCTGACCGCCGCGGCTCGCTGGACGGGGTCGAACTCGACCGACGCGAGGAAGACGTCGTAGCGCTTGCGGGTGTGGTGGAAGTCGGGGATCGTCTCGTGGAGCCGCCCGCCGGGCAGGCGGGCCAGCATCTTCTGGAAATTCCCGAAGGCCTTGGAGGCCGAGTAGACGTGGCGGAGGTCCTCGACGCGGTCGTAGGTTCTCGCGCCGTCGATGTAGCGGAACATCCTCCAGTAGGTGCCCTCCGGCGTCCGATGGAAGGACCTCCCATCGCGCGTCGGGACGATCGTCAGCGACTCCCTGTCGGGGTCCCCGCCGGCGGCGGCGATCTGGGCCCGGGCGAACCCCGTCACCCGCTCGATGTTCTCCATGAGCCGCTCGGGCTCGCGGAAGACGAGGTGGTTGATCCTCTGGTTGACGTACTTGACCCTACGCCCGGCGTCGTCGAACTCGGAACAGTAGGTGTCGTTGATGTGGCCGGACGGGATGGGGCAGGAGGAGACCCAGTCGCCGGGGCAATCGAACGCGGCGCAGATCCCGTCGAGCTCGGGCAACGGCTTCTTCTCCACGGACGACCTCGGCTCTGGGATCCCCGGCTCTCCCGGGTCAGGCGCCCATTCTAATCAAGCGGACCCGTGCGTGTCAACGCGAGGGGCGGGGGCGTCCGCCGCCCCCGGGCCGGCCCGCGCCGCCCCGTCCGCCGCCGTGACCGCGGTCCCTGCCGCCGGACGGGCCGCCGCCCCTCCGCCCCGATGGCCGCCGCCGCTCGAGGTGCTGGCCGGCCAGCCTCTCCAGGCTCATGTCCCGGACGAACATGTCGGGCGTCACCGGAAACTCGGGGATCTTCTGCCCGATGAACTTCTCGATGGCCTCGAGGTGGTCGGCCGTCTTCTCGCTGGCCAGAGTGATGGCCAGGCCCGTCGCGCCGGCCCGGGCCGTCCGGCCGATGCGGTGGACGTAGTTTTCGCTGTCCTGGGGGATGTCGTAGTTGATGACCATCTCGAGGTCGTCGACATGGAGCCCCCGCGAGGCCACGTCCGTGGCCACGAGGAGAGGAAAGCGGCCGGCCATGAAATCCTCGATGATCTTCAGCCGCTCGCTCTGGGGCAGGTCGCCGCTGAGGAAGTTGGCCTTGTAACCGTTCGCTTGAAGTTGTTTCGCGAGCAGGAAGGCCGTGTGCTTCATGTTGGTGAAGATCAGGGCGTTCTTCGGCGTCCGGCGCTGGAGCAGCCCGAGGAGGAGGTTGAGCTTGATGTGGCTGCCGACGTGGTACAGCTCCTGGGAGACCGTGTCCACGGTCAGCTGCTCGGGCGTCACTTCGATGAAGGTCGGGGCGTTGAGGTAGGCCTGGGCCACTCGCTGCGAGAGCTTGTTCAGCGTGGCGCTGAAGAGCAT
Source organism: Candidatus Aminicenantota bacterium (assembly GCA_963809345.1). GTDB lineage: Bacteria > Acidobacteriota > Aminicenantia > Aminicenantales > Saccharicenantaceae > RBG-16-66-30. Next base: position 24,873 of record CAWEJF010000006.1, read on the forward strand.
ACTCTGGCGATGCTCCCGGTCGGGCATCTGCCGGACGATGTCGCGGAGGTCAGGCAGGAAGCCCATGTCGAAGAGGCGGTCGGCCTCGTCGATGACGAGGAAGCCACACTCCTTGAAGTCGAGGCGCTTCTTTTCGGCCAGGTCGAGAAGGCGGCCCGGCGTGCCGATGATGATGTCCGGGCCGGCCTTGATCTGGGCCAGCTGGACGGCGTAGCCGACGCCGCCGTAAAAGCAGCCGATGTGGAGGCCGAGGGGACGGTTCAGAAGCAGCGCCTCACCTTCGATCTGGACGGCCAGCTCACGCGTCGGGACGATGATGAGCGCCTTCCTCCGGGCCGCCTTGTGATGCTTGAGCAGGTGCGAGAATAGCGTGATGAGGAAGGCGGCGGTCTTGCCCGTGCCCGTCTGGCTCTGGACGGCCACGTCCTGCCCTTTGAGCGACTTGTCCAGGGTCTTCTCCTGAACCGAGGTCAGCTCGGAGTAGCCCCTGTCTGTGATGGCCTGTTGCAGCCTGGGATCTAGGTCGAGTTCGGTAAAAAGCATGTCAATTCCTTCTAGGACCGGGGGTCAGCGCCGGGGCAGTCTCCTCGGGGAGGGGGCTCTCAGGCAGGAATATTCTTCCGTGACGTCTCTGTCCGATGATCTGATCAAAAAAGTATTTTACCATAAAGGGGGACTTTCCCTCAAGAAAAAAGCCTCCGGACCCCTCTGGGGGGCCGAAATCCGCCTTGACAACCCCCCGACCTTGCCTTATTTTCTCACTCTGCCATGAGCGGTAAAACCATCCGTTCCCTTGTCAAAGGCTGGGAAACTGTCAGGTTCGAGCTCCTGAAGACCCGGATCTCGGCCCTCGACCTGGCCATCGAGGGGTCCCCGCTCGAACGCTTCGTCGCCCGCCTCCGCCGGGAGATGGAGGCCAAGGGGTTCCGCTTCAGACCGGAGGTCTATCTTACGGATATCTGGGGCTGCCCGGACCGGACCCCCGTCATCGGGGTCCCCTTCTACCTGGCCGATGACCGGCTGGCCCGCCTCGAGGAAGAGCAGGCCGGTGACGTCGAAGACCCGAAGACGATCATGATGCTCCTCCGCCACGAGGCGGGGCATGCCGTTAACTACGCCTACCGTCTTTGGCGACGGCCGAGCTGGGGGGAGATCTTCGGGCCGTTCACCAAGCCCTACCGGGACGCCTTCCGGCCGGACCGGACGAGCCGCCACTACGTCCGCCACATTGCCGCTTACCCCTACGGCCGGACCTACGCGCAGAAGCACCCGGATGAGGACTTCGCCGAGACCTTCGCCGTCTGGCTGACGCCGCGCTCTCATTGGCGCGTGCGCTACAGGAGCTGGCCGGTCATCCGCAAGCTCCTCTACGTCGACCGGCTGATGAAGGACATCCGCGGCACCGCGCCGGAAAGCCGCCGCGGCCGGCGCCTCCGTCCCGTCGACCGCATGAACCTCACTCTCGCCGAGCACTATGGGAAGAAGGCCGAGCGCTTCCGCCGCGATGCCCGGGGCTACGTCGACGACAGTCTCCACGACGCCTTCCCGGCCTCGCGCGGCCAGGTCCTGCGGCCGGCCGTGGCCCTGTTCAAGCGGTATCACGACCGTCTCGTCGAACGGGTCGTCCATTGGTCCGTGCTGACCCCGGCCGAGGCCGACGCCCTCCTCCGCAAGCTCGAAGCCAGGGCCGCCGCGCTCGGGCTGAGCTACCGGCCGGGGGCCGAAGGGGAGAGGCTGATGGACGTCATGTCGCTCGTCATCGCCCTGGCCCTCGATTTCGCCTACACCGGCCGGCTGACCGGCTGAGACGGGCCGCCTAGCGGCCCAAGACCATGGCTTTCGTCGCCGAGTTGAAAATGGGGAGATGCTTGTCGTAGGGAGGGCCTTCGAAGGCGGCCTTGATGATGCAGTGCAGGAGCTGCGGGTAGGTGATCCCGGCCTGCTCCGCCGAGCGGGCCAGGCCCATGCCGCTGTCGAGACAGGGATTGCAGTTGACCTCGAGGATGACGGGCTCGCCGTTCTCGTCGAGCCGGATATCGACGCGGCCGTATCCCCAGCCGCCGACGACCCGGAAGGCCTTGACCGCAGTCTTGCCGATGAGCGCGGACATGGCCGGGTCGACCCGGGCCGGACAAATGACACCGGTCTTTTGGTATTCGACGGACGTCTCGATCCACTTGGCGGCATACGACATGATGTGCGGGATCTTTCGCGGCAGCTGCGAGTAGTCGACTTCGGCGAGCGGCAGGACCTGGACCTTGCGGCCGCCGAGGAGTCCGACGTTGAACTCCCGGCCCTGGAGAAAGTGCTGGACGAGGGCCGGCTGCTTGTAGGTCCGGAGGATCTCCCGGGCCTTCTCCTTCAGGGCCGTCTTCGTATCGACGACGGAATCCCTGTCGAGTCCGATGCCGGCGTGCTCCTGGGCGGCGTGGACGATGAGGGGGAAGGTCCACTTGTATTCGTCGATGTCCCCCAGCCGCTCGACGATGGCCGTTGACGGCGGGACGGGCAGCCCGGCGCCTTTGAGGAGGCTCAAGGACATGTACTTGTCACGGCTCAGACCCAGGCCCAGGGCGGGCGACCCGGTCATGGGGTAGCCGAGCATGCGGATGAAGGCGGCCACGCGCATCTCGTAGAGCGCGCCGTGGACGACGTCGTCGTACTGGTTGAAGACGACGTCGGGCTGGAGGCGGTCGAGCTTCCGCTGGAGGACGGACAGGTCGCCGGCGAGCGGCATGACGGCGGCCTCGTGACGGAGGCGGCGCAGGCCGCGGGCGATACCGCGGATCATCTGACGCAGGTAATGCAGGCTCCCAGTGTCGGACTTCTCGTCCGGCTGGGAGTCCGTGTAAGCGTTATAGATGAGCGCGACACGGAGCTTCTTCATGACCCTTCCGGAAACCCTCCGGGCCTATTCTAATTTATTCCGAAAGGTTCCCGCAACCCCGCCGACGCGGGCCGGTCACACGTAGTTGGCGGGAGGCCGTGGGAGGCCCGCCGGATCGGACGCGGCCGGTCCCAGGAAATCGACGCCGCAGAGAGCCTCCGTAAGCCGCCAGAGGCGGAGCGCGGCTTCGGCGCTTCTCGCGTAAGGGCTGGGCTCGACCGGCCGTCCCAGCCGCCAATAATCGCTCACGATCGATGACGGGGGGTCCGCGGCCAGCCGGACGATGGCCGAGGCAGCGTCGGCCGGGCTGATGCCCTTTTTTTCGCGGCGCAGCGAGCCGCTGCGGCCGGGCTGGCCGGAGGCATTCTCGCGGCAAGCGGTGTCGACGGACCCGAGCTCGACTCCCACGGCCCGGAGCGGGAACCGATAGGCCGCGCGCCGGTTGAGTTCCAGGGTGAAGAGGAGGAGGGCCAGTTTCGAATGCCTGTAGGCCCGGAGGCCGCTGTATCTCCGCCGGAACATCGGGTCGTCCCAGGCCATCTCCATCCGCCGGTGCGAGCCCGAAGAGACCGTGATGACCCTGGCCTCCTCGGGCCGGATGAGCGCGGGGAACAGCTCGCGCGTCAGCACGAAGGCGGCGAGATAGTTGACGGCGAACTGGAGCTCGAAGCCGTCCTCGGTGCCGGTGTACTGGTCCACGACCGTGGCGGCGTTGTGGATGAGCCGGTCGAGCCGGCCTCCGGGGAGTCCGTCCAGGATCCCGGCCGCGGCCCGGCGTACGCTGGCCATCGACGAGAGGTCGGCGGGGGTGATCCGGACCTCGGCCCCCGGGCGGGACCCGCGGATCTCCTTTTCGGCGCGCCGGCAGGCCTCGGGAGCTCGTCCGATGCCGATGACCTCCATGCCCGCTGCGGCCAGCTGCTTTGCCGCTTCGAGCCCGATCCCCGACGACGCTTCCGTGATGACGCAGACCTTGCTTGCGGCACCTCGCATGTCGATCCGTCCTCTCATCTCCAGCTTTCTCGCGGCCCCCGGGCCATTCCGGTTTCCCATCCCCGGGGTCATGATAGACAGGCCGGCGAGGCGAGTTGTCAAGAAGATGTCAAAGTCCGGTAAAAAGTCCCTTGTGATCTATTCAGGCCGGGCATGACGGATCCGGGGCCCAGACGGCGGACTTCACCAGCCGCGCGCCCCTCGGGTCGAGGATCGTCCGTCACATCCAGGACGCCCACGGCGGCCGGATCGAGCTAAAATGAAGGGGGGCAGGCCGGACGGCCTGCCCCCCTCGTCGAAAGCTTATCTGTCGGCGAAAGTGTAGATGGTCATGTAGCCGTGCTGGCTGATCTTGGCGATGAGGTCGCCGCTGACCTTCTCCACGCTGTCGCTCGGCTGGTGGTAATCGGACGTCATGGCCGCCATGTAGTACACATAGGGGACCTTGATCGCGGCGAACGACGAGTGGTCGGAGCCGCCGCCGCCGACGCCCAGGGCGTTGAAACGGAAGTACAGGTCAAGGCCGACGTACTGGTTCATCTCCCGGGCGATGTCGGCGAAGGGCGTGCCCTCTGTCAGGTTGACGCTGACGAACCAGGGGGCGCGGATCTTCTTGACCAGCTCTTCGGCGCCGGGGACATTGAAGGCCCGGGCCGTGCGAGCGAGCATCTCGGCGTCATAGGGCCGGCTGATCATGTCGTAGTTGAGGTAGCCGACCGTTTTGGCGATCGGGAAGGCGGGATTGAAAGCGTAGTAGCGCGACCCGAGGAGGCCTTCCTCCTCGCCCGTCCACAGCGCGAAGACGATCGAGCGCTTGGGCTTGACCGGGCTCGCGGCGATGGCCTTGGCGATGTTCAGGACGCCGACCGAGCCGGAGCCGTTGTCATCCGCGCCGTTCCAGACATAGCCGTCCCAGGCCCCGTTGTGATCGTAGTGGGCGCCGACAACGAAGTATTCGCCCTTGAGAGTGGGGTCGGAGCCCTCGATGATGCCGAGGACATTCGTGCCGCGCACGAGCGCGGTCTTGGACGTCGTGGCGACGGTCATCTTGGCGCCGGGGACGTCCATCGAGGCCGGCTTCATGGTCGACTCGATTCTCTTCTTGAGGTCGTCGATCGACTGGCCCGTTCCCACGAGGAGGAAGTCGGCCATCTCGCGGGTGATCTGGGTCGCTGATGCGCCGCCCCGTCCGCCCATGCCGCCCGCGACGCCGGCGAGAGAGAGCCTCCGCCGGGGCTTGTTGATGATCGGTCTATCGTCGCTGGGCTTCCGGACCATGGACAGGGCGTTATAAATGGCGGCATCGGTGCCGGCGTTGGACACCTGGACGATGGCCGCGGGCTCGAGCTTGGCGATCGCGTCGAGCTTGTTGAACCGCTGCGGGCCGCCCCGCATCATCATGGCCATCATGTCGCCCTGCGGCGCGGCCGGGAAGTACTTGTCCTTGAGCTCCTTCTTGGTCTGGAGGGGGGACTTGGGGTCGTCGCGTCCGGGCGCGTCGCTGAGCAGCAGGACGATCTTGCCTTTGAGGTTCATTCCCTTGAGCTCGTCGAAACCGATGGACGGCTCGCTGATGCCGTAGCCGACGAAGACGACGGGCGCGGTCACGGTGCCGTCGGCGCCGCCGCCCATACCGCCCATGCCACCCTGGAAGTCGAGACCGCCCTGGAAGGCCCGGGTCTTGACCACACCGCCCCGGCTGACCTCGATGGTGATGTCAGTCTTGGCGTCCGAGGTCTCTTTCATGGCGAATTCCTGGAAATAGGTCCTCTCCCGGGGGGTCTGAGGCGCCTGGCCCCGGCCGCCCCCCATGCGGAAGCCGCCCATCGTCATGGGCATGTCGCCGGCGGGCTTGACGCCCCACATCTTGAGGAGGGACGCGGCGTATTCCGCGGCCAGCGCGTAGCCGCGGGTCGCTGTCTCGCGTCCTTCGAGAAGGTCGGACGAGATGTAAGACAGCATCGCCAGGGTGTCCTTGGCGGTGATGGCTTCTAGGCCGGCCTTGAACTTGTCCGGCGCCGGCTGGGGCTTGTCGACCAGGCTCAGCGCCTTCTGCACATCCTCGAGCTTCATCTGCTGCTGCGGCGGCGGGCCTTGGGCCCGAAGGCCGACGATCGCGGCGAAAACGAGGACGACGGCGAGAACGTTCTTTTTCATCGATACCTCCACCTCAATTTCATGGTCACGTTTTTAGACGGGGGCCGGCCGGATTTCTTCCGCGCGAGCGCCGGTCGCCTTGACTTCCGCCGCCGCCGTCAATATATTCAGCAGGAATCCCTCGTTGGCGGGTGATGATGGCTCGAGGAACTCTCCTTTCGCGATACCGGGAGCTCCTCAAACCCCTGCCGATCGAGGGCCTGCCCGACCTCCTGATCTTCCGCCCTCTCGCCTATCCCATCGTCCAGGTCCTGAAGAAGCTCCCGGTCACACCGGACCAGGTTTCCTTTTCGGCGATCTCGACAGGTCTTCTGAGTGGCTTTTGCTTCGCCCTGGGGACGCCTCTGAGCTTCTCCTTGGCCGGCCTCTTCTATGCCCTCACGGCCGTCCTCGACTGCGCCGACGGGATGCTGGCCCGGCTGAAAAGATCGGGCACCCCTCTCGGGAGGATCATCGACGGCGCCGTCGACTACACCAACAGCGTGGCCGTCCTGACGGGGTTGGCCATCGGCGTGTCGAGGGCCGGGGTGTTCCCTCCGCTCGCAGCGTGGGCCGCCACGGCCCTAGCGGGAGTTTCCGTGGCCGTCCACTGCATCGTCGTCGACCATTACCGCTGCCAGTATGCTTTCCAGGTCTGGGGTACCAGGAGTTCGGTGCTCGACGAGGTCCGTTTCTACGAGGCAACGCTCGGGACACTGCGGGCGGAAGGAGGCCATCACCTGCTGCGCCCTGTCATGAGGGCCGCACTCGGCTACCACAGGCTCCAGGCCAAGGTCGCTCCGCCGCGGCGGTCGTTCGACGCCCGCGCCTATGCCCGCCTGAACCTGGCGACCCTCCGGGCCTGGCAGATGATCGAGCTGTCCGCTCATATCGTGGTCCTCGTCGTCGCCGCCCTGCTCTTCAAGCCCCGCATCTTCTATTTCTATACGATCGTCGTCGCCAACACCTGGCTCCTGGTCATGATCCCCATCCAATTCTTCGTCAACCGGAGGGTCGCCGTCCTCAGCGCCGAGGCCGTTCCGCCGAAGGATGGACATGTTCTCGGCGATGGCATATCATGACCTCGAGGCGCGGGATGCGCCATAAACATCTTTTAAGAGGTTGTCGCCCATGAACGTGAAAAGCTCGCTTCTCCTCGCCCTCTGTATCGGCCTCCTCGCCCTGGCCGTCGGATGCAAAAAAAAGGAACCGGAGCCCCAGCCGGCCGCGGCCGCCCCGGAATTCCAGTGGCAGATCGACCAGTTCGCCGACCTGCGGATCCTCCGCTACCAGGTGCCCGGGTTCGAGGCCCTGGCCCCGGCCCAGAAGGAGCTCGTCTATTACCTCAGCGAGGCCGCGGTATGCGGGCGGGACATCATCTTCGACGAGAACTACAAGGACAACCTCGCCGTCCGCCGGACCCTCGACGCCATCGTCCAAGGGTACAAGGGCGACCGGACCGATCCCCGCTGGGCCGAGTTCATGGTCTACGTCAAGCGCGTCTGGTTCTCCAACGGCATCCACCACCATTATTCCAACGACAAGTTCGCGCCCGGCTTCGATGCCGACTATTTTGCCGCGCTGGTCAAGGGCTCCGAGGGCGTGAGTTTCCCCCTCGCCGAGGGCCGGACTGTCGACGACCTCGTCACATTCCTGAAGCCCATCCTCTTTGATCCCACCGTGGCCCCGAAGAAGGTCTCCCAGGACTCGACGAAGGACCTCGTCACGAACTCCGCCGTCAACTTCTATGACGGGGTCACCCAGGCCGAGGTCGAGGCCTATTATAAAGGGATCGTCGACCCGAAGGATGAGACGCCCATCTCCTACGGCCTCAACACCCGCGTCGTCAAGGCGAATGGCCGCGTTGTCGAGCAAGTCGCAAAGATCGATGGTCTCTACGGGCCGGCCATCGCCAAGATCGTCACCTGGCTGGAGAAGGCCTCAGGTGTCGCCGAGAACGACCAGCAGAGGAAGGCCATCGACGCCCTCGTCGCCTACTACCGGACCGGCGATCTCAAGACGTTCGACGCGTACAACATCCTCTGGGTCGAGGACGTCGCCTCCCTCGTCGATTTCATTAACGGCTTCATCGAGGTCTATAGCGACCCGCTGGGCAAGAAGGCCAACTGGGAGTCGGTCGTCAACTTCAAGGACCTGGCGGCCACGAAGCGGGCCGACACGATCTCCGCCAACGCCCAGTGGTTCGAGGACAACTCGCCGGTCGACCCCCGGTTCAAGAAGAAAGAGGTCAAGGGCGTCTCAGCTAAGGTCATCACCGCGGCCATGCTCGGCGGCGACTGCTACCCTTCGACCCCGATCGGCATCAACCTGCCCAACGCCAATTGGATCCGCAAAAACTACGGGTCGAAGTCGGTGACCATCGAGAACATCACCTACGCCTACGACCAATCCTCGCTCAAGTCACCGTTCGGCCCCGAATTCACCTATTCCGCCGAGCTCCTCGAACGGGCCAAGAAGTACGGCCCCCTCGCGGGCAACATCCACACGGACCTCCACGAGGTCCTCGGCCACGGCTCGGGCCAGCTGATGCCCGGCATCGGGTCGGAGTCCCTCAAGAACTACCACTCGGCCATCGAAGAGTCGCGCGCTGACCTCTTCGCCCTCTACTACATCATGGACGACAAGATGGTCGAGCTGGGGCTCCTGCCGGATATCGACGCGGCCAAGGCCGAATACGACCTTGATATCCGCAACGGCCTGATGACCCAGTTGACCAGGATCCAGCCCGGCAAGACGATCGAGGAGGCCCACATGCGCGCCCGGGCCATGGTCGCCCAGTGGGTCTACGAGAAGGGCAAGCCCGAGAATGTCATCGAGCGGGTCATGAAGGACGGCAAGACCTATTTCGTCATCAACGACTACGCCAAGCTCCGCGGGCTCTTCGGCCAGCTCCTGGCCGAGGTCCAACGGATCACGAGCGAAGGGGACTACGAGGCGGCCAAGACGCTCATGGAATCCTACGGCGTCCAGGTCGATCAGGCCCTCCACAAGGAAGTCCTCGACCGCTACGCCAAGCTCCATCTCGCCCCTTACGCCGGCTTTGTCAACCCCGTCTACACGCCCGTCGTCGAGAACGGCCGGATCGTCGACGTCAAGATCTCGCTCGAGGAAGGCTACATCGAGCAGATGCTGCGCTACGGCAGGGACTATGCGTTCCTGCCTGTCCGTTAGACGTCTCGGAGGATGTCGAGGAGGGGACGATGGCAGAAGAAGAGATCGGGCATATCACCCACTTTTTCCCCAAGATCAGCGTGGCCGTGATCGAGGTCACGGCCGCGTCCCTGAAGGCGGGGGAGACCATCCGGATCAAGGGCCACACGAGCGACTTCACCCAGACCGTGGATTCGCTCCAGCAGGAGCACCTGACGGTCCCCGAGGTGAAGAAGGGCGGCTCCGCGGGACTCAAGGTCAAGGAGCACGTCCGGGAAGGGGACAAGGTCTACCGGGTCGAATAAGGCGCCTGATCCCGGGTCGTACGGGGGCGGACCGCTCCCCGCGGTCCTGAGACGGACGAGGGAAGAAAAAAGCCCTCTTGTCGTCTGATATAATGGTTCTTTAAGTCTAGCATTGCGCGAGGTCCGACTTGGCTAAAGTCAACTGGAACACCGTCTGGAATAAGCTCTGGGCGAAAAAGGCCCGGCCGTTCACGCTCCTGGCCCTCCTCTTCCTCATCTTCCTGATCTGGCAGATCATTTCCCGGCTCCCGGGCGGCGGCGCGACGGGCGGCCCGCGCGGGGCTGCGGTCGCCGTCGAGATCGCGGCCGTCGAGCGCGGAAGCATCCGCGACATCGGTACGTTTTCGGGGACCCTGATCCCGAAATCCTATTTCACCATCGTCCCGAAGATCTCCGGCCGGCTCAAGGAGCTCTACGTGGACATCGGGGACGGGCTCTCGCGCGGCCAGCTCGTAGCCCTGCTCGAGGACGAGGAATACCAGCAGCAGGTCCTCCAGGCCGATGCCGACCTGGGTGTGGCCAAGGCCAACCTGGAAGAGGCCGCGGCCTCTCAAGAGCTGGCGCAGAAGGAGCTCGAGCGGGCCCGGACCCTTCACGCGAAAGGCATCCTCTCGGACGCCGAGCTCGAGGCGGCGGTGTCCTCCTTCGGGACGCGTAATGCGCGCCATAAGGTCACCCTCGCTCAGCTGGCGAACCAGCAGGCGGCCCTGGAAACAGCCAAGGTCCGGCTGTCCTACACCCGGATCCGAGCCGCCTGGGAGACGGGGGGCGATGTCCGCTTCGTCGGGGAGCGCTTCGTCAATCCCGGGTCCATGCTCTCGTCGAATACGGCCATCCTGTCGGTCATCGAGCTCCAGCCGATCACGGCGGTCATCCACGTCACGGAAAAGGACTATTTCCGGCTCAAGTCCGAGCAGCCCGTCCTCCTGACGAGCGGAGCCTACCCGGGGCGGGAGTTCCACGGTGTCGTGGCCCGGGTCGCCCCGCTCCTTAAGGAGACCTCCCGTGAGGCTCGGGTCGAAGTCGAGGTCGACAACGCCGACGGCGCCCTCAAGCCCGGCATGTTCGTCAACGCCCGGATCGAGTTCATCAACCGCGCGGACGCGATCATCGTCCCGACCAGCGCCGTCGTCAACCGCGGCGCCCTGCAAGGCCTGTTCCTGGCCGATCTCGAAGCCAAGAAGGCCGTCTTCCAGCCCGCGACCGTGGGCATCATCGAGGGCGACCGGGCCGAGATCGTCGAGCCGGCCCAGCTTCAGGGCTATGTTGTCACGCTCGGCCACCACCTCCTCGAGAACGGCACGCCGATCATCCTGCCCGCGGACGCCCCCGGGGCCGCTGCGCCGGCTTCGAAGCAAGATCCTGGAGACAAGCGATGAAGCTCTCGGAATTCTCCATCCGCCGGCCCATCTTCACCTGGATGGTGACGCTCGTCGTCATCATCATCGGGCTCGTGTCGCTCTCGCGCCTGCCCGTCGATCTCATGCCCGAGATCGTCTACCCCACCCTCAACGTCAACGCCTCCTATCCGAACACGGGACCCGAGGAGATCGAGGAGATCATCACCCGGCCGATCGAGGAGGCCCTGAGCGCCGTGCCCGGGGTCGAAGAGGTCTTCTCCTCCTCTTCGGAAGGCTCGAGCTCCGTCCGCATCATGTTCGCCTGGGGGACCAACCTCGACGCCGCGGCCGACGACGTCCGGGAGCGCCTCGACCGGATCGTGGGCCGCCTGCCCGACGAGGTCGACCGGCCGACCCTGCGCAAGTTCGACCCGGCCCAGCAGCCCATTCTGCAGTTCGGGGCCCTCAGCAACCTCGATCCCGTCCAGGCCCGGCGCATCATCGACGAGCAAATCGCCTACCGGCTCGAGCGCGTGGCCGGGGTCGCCTCCGTCGATGTCTTCGGCGGCCGCCAGCGCGAGATCCAGGTCAACCTCGACCCGCTCAAGCTCAAGGCCCTGGGACTGCCCCTCAACGTCATCACCAGCAAGATCCGCCAGGAGAACGTCGACATGCCGGCGGGGGTCATCGAGCGGGGCAACTACGAGATCCTTCTCCGCATCCCCGGCGTCTTCACCAACCTGGACCAGCTCCGGGACACGGTCGTCGCCGTCAGGGACGGCGTGCCCATCCAGCTCCGCGAGATCGCCAGCGTCGATGACACGTTCCAGCGCGTCACTCGCGTCGCCCGCATCAACGACAGGGAAGGGATGCGCCTGGCCGTCTACAAGCAGTCGGGCCAGAACACGGTCAATGTCGCCGAGCGCGTCCTGAAGGAGATCACCGAGATCCAGCGGGACATCCCCCAGATCGAGCTCCTGCCCACGTCGAACAGCGCCGAATACATCCGCCGGGCCATCAACAACGTCGGCTCGTCCGCCATCTGGGGCAGCGTGCTGGCCATCCTGGCGCTGCTCGTCTTCCTGGTCAACATCCGCAGCACGCTGGTCGTGGCCATCTCCATCCCCATCTCGCTCGTCGGGACCATCGCCCTGATCTACTTCGGCGGCTTCACCCTGAATACGATGACCCTCGGGGCCCTGGCCCTCGGCATCGGCCAGCTCATCGACAGCTCCATCGTCGTCCTGGAGAACATCTACCGCATGGAGGAGGGCGGCGTCCCGCCCCTCAAGGCTTCGATCGACGGGGTGAACGAGGTGGCCGCGCCCATCGCGGTCGGGGCCATCACGACCTGCGTCGTCTTCCTGCCCATGATCTTCATGCGAGGCATGTCGGGGGTCATGTTCAAGCAGCTGGCCTACGTCGTCAGCTTCGCCAACTTGATGGGCCTGTTCGTGGCCCTGACCATGATCCCCATGCTCTCGAGCCGGCTCATCCGCGTCGTCAAACCGGTCGATCCGAACACCCGGAAGCCCTTGGAGCGGCTGGCCAACATGTTCCTCAACGGATTCCGCAAGCTGGAGAACTGGTACAAGCGGCTGCTCCACAAGGCCCTGGACCACCGCGTCCTCGTCTTGGGCAGCGTCGCGGCCCTGCTCATCGGCTGCCTGTTCCTCATCCGTCTCGTCGGGACCGAGTTCATGCCGGCGACCGACGAGAACGAGGTCCGCGTCTCGCTTGAAATGGAGGTCGGGACCCGGCTCGAGGTCATGGGCAAGACGTTCGCCACGGCCACGGAGATCGTCAAGCAGGCCGTGCCCGAGATCGTCAGCCGCGAGGATAGCTTTGGCGGCGGCGGCTGGCGCAGCGGCGCGAACACGGGCAATATGACCCTCAAGCTCGTGCCGCGGGACAAGCGTTCGCGGTCGACCGAGGAGATCGCGATCGACCTCCGCAAGAAGCTTTCCAACATCCCCGGCACGGTCGTCCGGACCCGGGCGAGCGGCGGCCAGATGATGTTCGGCATGCGCGGCGGCGGCGGCCAGGAGCGGCTCCAGATCGAGATCCGCGGCTACGACCTCGCCATGTCCGAGGCCCTGGCCAGGCAGGTCCAGGAGGTCGTCAAGACGGTCCGGGGCGTCACCGACACCCGCGTCAGTCGCGAGGTCGGCAATCCCGAGGAGCTCCTCGTCATCGACCGCCAGGCCGCGGCCGACATGAAGCTCTCGGTCAGCGAGATCGGCCAGTCCATCCAGACCGTCCTTTCGGGGACCCAGGCCAGCTACTTCCGCGAGGCCGGACGCGAGTTCCGCATCCTCGTCAAGGTCAAGGACTCGGAGTTCCTGAACGTCCAGGACATCCTCGATCTGACCGTGTCCAACTCCGAAGGCGAGCAGATCAGCCTGCGCAACGTCATCGCCACCCGGCCCCGGCGGGGGCCGATCCGCATCGAGCGCCGGGACCGCGAGCGCGTCGTGACCGTCTCCGGCGAGATCGCCGGCCGTGACCTCGGGTCGGTCATCGCCGACGCGCAGGGGGCCCTGCGGTCGATCCCCATCCCCCGGAACTTCAGCATCGGCTTCACCGGCGACTACGAGGAGCAGCAGAAGGCGAACAAGGAGCTGCTGCGGAGCATCATCCTGGCCCTCATCCTCGTCTACATGATCATGGCCATGCTCTACGAATCGCTCCGCGATCCCTTCATCGTCATGTTCTCCGTTCCCCTCGCGGCCATCGGGGTCATCCTGACGCTCTTCCTGACCAAGACGAGCTTCAACATGCAGTCGTACATCGGCCTCATCATGCTCGGCGGCATCGTCGTCAACAACGCCATCATCATCGTCGACTACACGAACCTCCTGCGGCAGCGCGACAAGATGCCCATCCGCGAGGCGATCGAGGAGGCCGGGCGGCGCCGGCTGCGGCCCATCCTGATGACGGCTTTCACGGCCATCATGGCCACCTTCCCGCTGGCCCTGGGGCTCGGCGAGGGCGGCGAAGCCCAGGCCCCCCTGGCCCGGACGGTCATCGGCGGGCTACTGAGCTCGACCCTGATCACACTCATCGTCGTCCCGGTCGTCTATAACATTTTCGAGGACTTCAGGCGGAAGAAGGAGCACGGCGAGGAAACCAACGGGGCCGCCAAGATCGCGGACGCGTGACAGTCGGGGCTGAACACTCGAAGCCGCGATTCTGCGAGACATCTGAGAAGAGTGTTTCTCTCAAGATACTTCCCAGAATAACGGCTTCGAGCCGCTCCGCCGCCATTCTGGAGCTCCGCTCCGAGGACTTCGCTACGCGCCGATCCCTCGCCGCCTCGAGAGGATTCCCGGCTTCATCGGATTGACGCCCCGTCCGATTGCGGCTATTATGCCCGACGGATCAATTCACATGATCGATCTCATCGAATACGGCTGGAATGCGACGCTCGCCACGGCATTCGGGGCGTGCGCCGACGAGCGGCTTGTCGCCGGCCGCGTCATCAAGCAAGCCCGTGATAGGTCGACCCTCATCACGGCCGAGGGAGAAGTCGCCGGCGAGGTCTCGGGACGGTACCGTCATCGCGCCCTCGGCCCCGCGGACTACCCGGCCGTCGGCGATTGGGCGGCGGCGCGGCCAGCCGGTGAGGGGCTGGTCCTCATCGAAGCCCTTCTGCCGCGCCGGAGCACGTTCACGCGGAAAGCGGCGGGAGAGGCCGTCGAGGCCCAGGTCATCGCGGCCAACGTCGATACCGTGTTTCTTGTCAGCGGCCTCGACGGCGATTTCAACCTCCGGCGGATCGAGCGATACCTGACCATCGCCTGGTCGAGCGGGGCCGGCCCGGTCATCGTGCTCAACAAGGCCGATCTCAGAGAGGACCTCCCGGAGGTCATCGGTGAGACCGCGCGCATCGCGCCGGGGGTGCCGATCGTGGCGGTCCGGGCGCTTGCCGAAGAGGGTCTCGAGGGTCTGACGCCTTATCTCATCGCGGAAAAGACGGTCGCGTTCCTCGGTTCTTCGGGGGTGGGGAAATCGACCATGATCAACCGCCTGCTCGGAGAGGAGCGCTTCGCGACGGCCTCGATGAGCGACGCCGCCGCGGGGCGGGGCCGGCATACCACGACGGCCCGTGAGCTCATCCGGCTCCCGGGCGGGGCGCTGCTCGTCGATACGCCGGGCATGCGCGAACTCGGGCTTTGGGCGGATGACGAGGGGTTGGACAAGACCTTCGACGAGATCGACGACCTTGCGTCGCGGTGCCGGTTCCCTGATTGCGATCACGAACATGAGCCCGGCTGCGCCGTGAGGGCGGCCGTGGAAGACGGGATTCTCGATCGCCGGCGATGGGAAAGTTACCTCAAGCTGCGCCGGGAGCTGCGGTTCATGGAGCTTAAGAAGGACGAGAAGACCCGCCGGCAACAAGAGAAAGCGGTCGGACGCGACTTCGCCGCCCGGCTCAAAGAAGTCAAAAAGAACAAGCCGAGTTACCGATAGGAGAGGGGAGAGGGAATGCCCAGGGTGGGATTCGAACCCACAAGGCCTTACGGCCGCGACATTTTAAGTGTCGTGCGTATTCCTATTCCGCCACCCGGGCTCACCGCACGTCTCTGAACCTGGTCGATTATACGATAGACATCAGCCTGGGGCAATTGGCGGTCTTTCCAGCGAGACGCCGAACGGCAGGGCTTGTCTCGTCCGATGTGGGGGTGATGGCGCCATTGTCCGCTGGCCACGCCGCGTGGTATGATCCGCTCGATCCAGATCATGACTGACACGCCGTCGACCCCCACCCCTTCGAGCGTC
Source organism: Candidatus Aminicenantota bacterium (assembly GCA_963809345.1). Taxonomy (GTDB): domain Bacteria; phylum Acidobacteriota; class Aminicenantia; order Aminicenantales; family Saccharicenantaceae; genus RBG-16-66-30. Next base: position 40,487 of record CAWEJF010000006.1, read on the forward strand.
GCCCCGCCGTCCCTCAAGGAGCGATTCCTGTCGCTTGATTTCTTCCGCGGGCTGACGATGTTCCTTCTCATCGGAGAAAGCACGCTCCTTTACGAGCACCTCCGGGACCCGCACCTCGCCGGAACCGTCCTGGGTTTCGTCGGCACTCAGCTCGACCACCATCCCTGGGCCGGGCTTCGCTTTTGGGACCTCGTCCAGCCGTTCTTCATGTTCATCGTCGGCGCCGCCTTGGCTTTCTCCGTGGCCAGGCGCGCGGAGAGGGGAGAGAGCCGGGCCAAGATCACGAAGCACGTCATCATCCGCTCCCTGACGCTCCTCGTCCTCGGCTGGGCCCTCTATTGTATCGGCCCCGGGCGCATCACTTTCCGCTTCCAGAACGTCCTGGCCCAGCTCGGCGTGACCTATCCCATCGCCTATTTCCTGATGAGGCGGAAGCCACGGACGCAGATCGCCTGGAGCTTTGCCTTCATCATCGCGACCGAGGTCATCTACCGCACATTCTGGGTCGCGGGTTACAACCAGTCGTTTGTCCCGGACCACAACTTCGGGTCGTGGGTGGATATGCTCCTCGGAGGTGAGCTCTCGGCCGGCCACTGGGTCGCCTTCAACGCCATCCCGACGGCGGCCCACACGATCTGGGGCGTGCTTGCCGGGCAGTGGCTCATGCGCAGCGTCGCGCCGAAGAGGAAGATCGCCTGGCTGGCCGGGCTCGGGGCGGCCGGCGTCGCCGCCGGGTTCGCTCTGACGGCCGTGTCGCCGATGATCAAGCGCATCTCGACGAGCTCGTTCGTCGTGGCCAGCGGCGGCTTCTGCCTGCTCATGCTCGCCTTCAGCTATGGACTCATCGACGTCCGCAAGTGGAACAAATGGGCTGTCTTCCTCAACATCGTCGGCATGAATTCGCTGTTCATCTACCTCTTCACGGAGAGCGGAGGCACGGTCTGGGTGAGAAAGCTCGCCTGGCCGTTCACCATGGCCTTCGCCGGCTGGATCGGCGAGCTGCCGGCGGAGATCTTGACCAGCCTCACCGCCTGGGCCATGCTCTGGTACGTGTGCTACTGGCTCTTTAAAAAGAAGATCATCATCAAGATCTAAGCGAGCGGTTCCACCAGGACGGCCGTTCCGTAGCACAGGACCTCGGTCGCGCCCTGCATGATCTCCGTCGCGTCGTAGCGCACGCCGATGACGGCGTTGGCCCCGCGTTCGACGGCGTGATTGACCATCATCTCGAAGGCCTCGGCTCGGGTCTGCTCGCAGAGCTCGGAGAACAGGGTGATGTTGCCGCCGACGATCGTCTGGAGCGACGCCCCGATCGTCCCGAAGACCGAGCGCGACCGCACGGTGATGCCGCGGACGATGCCGAACGCTTTGACGATACGATAGCCGTCGATGGTGAAGGCCGTCGTCGTCATCTGGAAGATCTTGGGCGGCAGGGCGGCCTTGGCCCGTTCTTCCTCCGGCATCCCTTCATAGCAGCCCAGACAGATATCGGCCGTCTTGAAATGATAGAGCGACGGGTAATCCTTGCCGCAGACTTTGCATCTCATCGGTCGTTCTCCTTCTTGCCGTTGACGCCCTTGAAGGTCACCCCGATCTTGCGCCGCACGGGAGCCTCCGTTTGCAGCTATCCTACGCCGGTCGGAGTCGCGGGACAAGCAGGGGAGGCGGGACCGGCCCTCCGGCCTTATCGGGGGGACCGAGAGATGGAGAGACCCGGCGATCAGGTCCGGCCGAGACAGCCCTTGACGTGCTGAAGGTTCATTTCGAGGATCTTGCGGCAGTCTTCCGTCGCTTCGGAGATGGCCAGGCCTTCTTCGAGGAGCTTCGCGGCCGGATTGAGATCGACGGTCGGGTCCTGCCGGTGCATCTTGATGATCATATAGGCGGCGTTGTTCTTGCCCCAGGCCACACGGACCGGGCTGTTCAGCCCTTGGGCCTGGCGGGTGTATTCGAGATAGTACTGGAGCGCGGGGACGAGGTGGCCGGCCGCGTCGTTCTCTTCGGCCTTGGCCTTGGCGGACAGCCAGCCGTCCCAGGACACCGGCTGGATGCTGCTGTTTGCCGACGCCGGCGCATCCTGCCCCGAAACCGCGGTGGCGCCCGCCGCGGCCGCGACCATCAGCGCCAAACCCACGAGCAGCGATTTCTTCATATCCTTGCTCCGTTACCGAGGCCGCCAGGCCCCTTAGAATTGGGCATTGACGCCGGCCGACAACATGCCCTTGTAGCCGTATCCGAACTCGGCGAAGAAGCCGACCCTCTGGCCGAACCGGACCCCGATCGCGTTGAGATGGAAGGTCGGAAGGGTCTTGCTGGCCCTTTGCGTATCGGTCTCATCCGTGTACCGTCCCCTGCGCATCCGGACGCCGAAGCCCGCTCCGGAATAGAGCTGCAAGCCGGGCCTCATGATCCAGTGGTAATCGAGCTCGGCGGCGGCCACGTAGTTGGTCTCCCTGAAGTCGCCGACGACGAGTTCGGCGTTCTGCCGGACGAGATCGCCTTTGACCGTGTAGCCGCCGATCGCGCCGCCGAAGCCGAAGCGGGAATTGGCCGAATAATGGTAGGTCAGGAAGGGTACGCCGCTGTATTTCACGTCATTTTTGGAAAAGTTGCCCAGGGTGATGATGACGAGGAGGACGTCCCCGAAGAGGTCGGCGGCCTGATCGCTGGACAGGACGCCAAACTGAAAGGACGCGTCATGCTTTCGGATCGGGGCCTGCCCGAAGCCGGCGGCCGGGAGAAGAAACGCGAAGAGTGTCAGGACAATGGCAGGGCGAAGGACGCTCTTGAGGGACATGGACGGGCCTCCTGTACGGCGAAGTCCAACAAAACCATATCTTTAGTCGTGTTCTCCGGCCGGATATTGAATTCCGCGCTGCTGCGACGAGACACAATAATATCGGCGCTGATATTGAATATATCATCCGCCTGCACGATAATGGCCGGAGGATGAGCGCCAAAATCCGGTTTCCGGCCCGCAGCCTCGCCGGGATCATCGTCCTCATGGGGATCCTGTTCCTCTCTTCGGGCCGCCTTGATTATTGGCAGGGGTGGCTCTTCCTCCTCAGCATCCTGGCGTTGGCCATCATATCCTTAGGACTCCTGAAGGACAACGTCGGGCTCGTCGCCGAACGGCTTCGTCCGGGCCGGGGCATGAAGTGGTGGGACAAGGGCTACTATCTGATCTCGACGCCGCTCTATTTCACGGCCGTCATTGTCGCCGGGATCGATGCCGGGCGGGGCCACTGGAGCCCCCCCCCGAAGCCGGTCCTGTACGCGCTCTTCCTGGCCATCTTTGTCCTCGGCCAGTTATTGTTCCTGTGGGCCAAGAAGGTCAATCCGTTCTTTTCGAGCGTCGTCCGCATCCAATCGGACCGGGGTCAGACCGTCTGCCAAAAAGGCCCCTACAAGCTCTGCCGCCACCCGGGATACCTCGGCGGACTCATGTTCGGCCTGGCGACGCCCATCGTCCTCGGCTCCTATTGGGCCCTCATCCCCCAGGGCCTCGCCGCTCTGCTCCTCGTCGCCCGGACCTTCCTCGAGGACCGGATGTTGAAGAGGGACCTTCTCTGGTACGCGGACTATGCCAAGGAGGTCCGCTCGAGGCTCATCCCGGGCGTTTGGTGAAATGTTCCGATTCCACTCAGGAGGGATGTCCATGTCCTTGAGTCCACGCCTTCGCGCGCTTCCCCGGCTCCTCCTCGCCGGGCTCTCCGTCGCCTTCGTGCTGCTGGCCCTTCGGCTCCCCGCGGCCGCGGCCGGGATCACGAGCCCGAAAGAGCAGTTCGGCTTCGCCATCGGTGACGACTACGCGCTCGTCAACTACAAGCAGCTGGTCGCCTACTGGAAGAAGCTCGACGCCGCGTCCGACCGCATGAGCCTCGTCGAGATCGGCAAGACGGCCGGGGGACGGACGATGGTCATGGCCATCATCACCTCGCCCGGGAATCACGCCCGCCTCGGCCGCTACAAGGACATCGCCCGCCGGTTGGCCTTGGCCGAGGGGCTGACCGATCCGAGCGCCCGCAAGCTGGCCGCCGAGGGCAAGGCCGTCGTCTGGATCGATGGCGGGCTCCACGCGACCGAGATCCTCGGCTCGCAGCAGCTCATCGAGCTCGTCTGGCGGATGACGAGCGCCAACGACGCCGAGACCCTGCGCATCCTCGACGACGTCATCCTTCTCGCCACGCCGGCCAATCCCGACGGGCTCGACCTCGTCGCCGACTGGTATATGCGGGAGAAGGAGCCATCGAAGCGGTCGATGAGCGGCGTGCCCGTCCTCTATCAGAAGTACATCGGCCACGACAACAACCGCGACTTCTATATGAACACCCAGCCGGAGACGAAGGCCATCAGCCGTCAGCTCTACATCGAGTGGCACCCGCAGATCCTCTACAATCACCATCAGACCGGGCCGGCCGGGACGGTGCTCTTCGCGCCGCCCTTCCGCGACCCCTTCAACTACGTCTTCGACCCGCTCGTGCCGATGGGCATCGACCTCGTCTCGGCGTCCATGCACAACCGCTTCGTCACCGAGGGCAAGCCGGGAGCGACGATGCGCTCGGGCTCCGGCTATTCGACGTGGTGGAACGGCGGCCTCAGGAGCGCCGGCTATTTCCACAACATCATCGGCATCCTGACCGAGACCATCGGCAACCCGACACCGGTCGACATCCCGTTCATCCCGGACCGGCTTCTCCCCAAGCAGGACTATCCCTATCCGATCGCGCCTCAAAAGTGGCATTTCCGACAGTCCATCGAGTACGCGATCACCGCCGATATGGCCATCCTCGACGTGGCCTCCAAGCACCGCGAGGACTTCCTCTACAGGCGCTATCTTATGGGCAAGCACGCCATCGAGCTCGGAAGCAAGGACGCTTGGACCATCGTGCCGGAGACGGTCGCCGAGGTGCAGGCCGCGATTGAAAAAGACAGGGTGGCGGCCCAGGCCCAGGGGCGGCCGGGGGCCCAGCCTCAAGGCGGCGGACGCGGAGAAGGCGGCTTCGGCCGGGCCCGCGGCGCCGACATCAAGTATTACGAGGCCATCTTCGATAGGACCAAGCGTGATCCGCGGGGCTACGTCATCCCTTCGGACCAAACCGATTTTCCGACCGCGACCAAGTTCGTCAACGCCCTCATCGAGAGCGGCGTCGTGGTAGAAAGGGCGAAAGCCGATTTCACGGCCGGGGGCAAGACCTATCCGAAAGGCTCCTTTGTCGTCTCGGCGGCCCAGGCATTCCGGCCGCACGTCATGAGCATGTTCGAACCGCAGGACCATCCCAACGACATTCCTTATCCCGGAGGCCCGCCGCGGCCGCCCTACGACGCGGCCGGCTGGACGCTGGCCTACCAGATGGGCGTCGCGTTCGACAGGCTTCTCGACGACTTCAGCGGCCCGTTCGAGAAGCTCACGGGAGTCGTCAAGCCACCCGCCGGGATCCTGGACGCCGGGCCGTCCACGGCCGGCTATCTTCTCGACCACCGCGTCAATGACACGTTTGTCGCCGTCAACCGCCTGCTCAAGGCCGGAGGGAAAGTCTACTGGCTGAAGGAAGCGATGGAGGCGAACGGCAGGACCTACCCGGCCGGCACGATATGGGTGCCGTCCGCATCGGACGCCGGGAGCCTGCTCGGGAAGGCGGCGAGAGAGCTGGGCTTGGCGGTCCACGGCATCCCGGCCGCTCCCAAGGGCCCGGCGTACGAGCTGAGGCCCCTTCGGATCGGGCTCTGGGACAGCTACGGCGGGTCGATGGCGTCGGGCTGGATCCGCTGGCTCCTTGAACAGTTCGAATTCCCCTTCGAGCTCGTCTTCGCCCCGGCCCTCGATGCCGGGGGCCTCAACGACAAGTTCGACGTCCTCATCTTCGTCGGAGGCTCGATCCCTCGTATGCCGTCGGCGGGCCAGGAGGGCGGGGGAGGGATGCGCGATTTCCAGTCGCCGACGCCGGCCAACGTCCCCGATGAATACAAGTCCCGGATCGGCCGGGTCACGGCCGATAAGACGATCCCCATCCTCAGGCAATTCGTCGAAGCGGGAGGGACCATCCTGGCCCTCGATTCGGCCACGGTGCTGGCCGAGCATTTCCATCTGCCCCTGACCAACGCGCTGGTCGAAAAGTCGCCCGAAGGGGCGGACGTCGCGCTGCGGTCGGAAAAATTCTATATCCCCGGCTCGATCCTGCGGGCCTGTGTCGATAACACCTCGCCGCTGGCTTATGGCATGCCGGACACGGTCGATGTTTTCTTCGACAACACGCCTGCCTGGATGCTCCTCCCCGACGCCGAGCTCAAGGGTGTCAGGCCCGTGGCCTGGTTCGATGACGGAAAGCTCCTGAGAAGCGGCTGGGCCTGGGGCGAGACCTATCTGCGCCGGAGCGTCCAGGTCGTGGAGGCGGGCATGGGGGAGGGGAAAGTCTTCCTCTACGGACCCGAGATCGCCTTCAGGGGCCAGCCCCACGGCACATTCAAGCTGCTGTTCAACGGGATCTATTACGGCCCCGCGAAAACAATAGTTCTGGAATAAGAAAGACGGGGTCAAACCTACCCATCGTTACTTTTGGCCGCCGATGCCCTCTCGGAAGTAACGATGGGTAGGTTTGACCCCTTCTTATAGCTCTCGAAGGAGCATAACGGCGCCCATCACCACGAGAGACGCGTACACGAGTTTGGTGAAGACGGCCTGCGTCAGCCGCTTGTTCAAGAGCCCTCCGAGAAGGACGCCGAGGACGATCGCTGGAAGAGAATAAAGGTAGGACCGAAGGACCGTTCCCGTCCACAGCCCGGCCAGGCCATGACCGGCGAGGATGGCCAGGCCCGTCGGGAGAAAATAGCCCTGGAGCGTCGCGCGGAACGATTCCGGCGGCCACCCCTTGAGCATGCCGTAAGCGACGATGGGCGGCCCATTCGTGTTGGTGGCGCCGCCGAGCACCCCCGCCGACCAGCCGACGAGCCAGGGGAACTGCGCCTTCTCACGCGCGAGCCTCGCCCCCGGCTTGACGAGCCCGAACACTCCGTAGAGCAGGATGACGATCCCCAAGGCGATCTTGAGCGGGGCTTCCGGCAGCCGGGCCAGGCCGTAGACCCCGACGGGGATCCCCAGCAGGGTGGCCACGATCAGGCGGCCGGCCGTCCTAAACTCGGCCTTCCGCCAATCCCGGGCCAGGATCAGGAGCGAGATCGTCGGTCCCATAAAGGCGACGAGCGGGGTCGCCGTGCGGAGCCCCACGGACATGGCCAGCAGGGGCATGGCCACGACCGCGTCGCCGAAGCCCAAGGCGGAACGCACGAAGGCCGCGACGAAGATGACGGCGGCGATGAACGTCAAGACCTCTTCTTCTTCCTGCCCAGGATGCCGCCGCTCAGGAAGAGGCCGGCGCCGAGGACGAAGCCGAAGTTGTACCAGGTCCCGTTGTTGTGGACCTCGTAGAACCGGACGTTCTTGCTGAAGACCGAAATGACGAACGTGACCGGCGAAATGAGGCCGTGCCAGATCCCCATCAGGAACCCGGCGGTGCCGCCCTCGTTGTCGGCCGTTTTCTCGAGGCTGTTGGGGCCGGGCGCGCATCCGGCCAGGACGAGCGTCGCGATGAGGACCGCGGTCAGAACGATCGAGCGTCTCATACTTCCCTCCATCGGCGAGATAGACGTATTCTAGCCAAAAACTCCTCCCTCCTCCAGTCCCCCGTCGCCGCGGCCGGCCTTCGCCGCTCCGCGGCTTGCCTTCGCCGGCGGATGGAGATAAAATGGTCTTTTCAAGCCGTAGCCTGAATCACTCATTCCGAAGGAGGTCATTATGAAAGGGGATCCGAAACTCATCAAGGTTCTCAACTCGCTTCTCGCCGACGAGCTGACGGCCATCAACCAGTACATGGTCCACTCCGAGATGTGCGACAATTGGGGCTACGACAAGCTCCACAAGACCATCGAGGCCAGGGCCATCGCCGAGATGAAGCACGCTGAGAAGCTCATCGGACGCATCCTGTTCCTCGAAGGCCTGCCCGTCGTCAGCGACCTCAAAAAGCTGGCCATCGGCGCCGACATCCCCAAGATGTTCGAGAGCGATCACAAGTTCGAGGAAGGCGCCATCAAGTCCTATAACGAGGGGATCATCCTGGCCGGGAACCTCAAGGACTATGCCACCCGCGAGATCCTGGAGTCCATCCTCAAAGACGAGGACGGACACATCGATGGCATCGAGGAGATCCAGGACCAGATCGGTCAGATGGGCCTGCAGATCTTCCTGACGACACAGGTGGGATGACCCGCTCTCCGTCCTATCTTAGCACCGCCCTCCTTTGGGGGGCGGTCTGGGGCCTGGGCGAAGCGACCCTCGGGCATCTCCTCCATAGGGCCCACGTGCCGGGCCTGCCGGGACTGGTCATGGTCCCGTTCGCGGTCCTCGTCATGGGCCGGGTGCTCGTCCGCTCGCCGCGTGCGGGCGCCGTTTTCCTGACCGGGGTGGTGGCCGCCTCGTTCAAGCTCTTCGACCTCCTGGTGCCCGGCACCGACCTCCTCGCCCTGGCGAACCCGATCCAGGCTATCCTCCTCGAAGCCCTGGCCGCGACGGCTTGGGTCAAGCTGAAAACGGGGACGCTTCTCTTTTCGAATCAGGGGCGTTTGCCAAAAACAGAAACGTCCCCATTTCTTTCTTGAGCGGGACATGAAGCCGCCGGCGCTCAGGAAGAAGATCGAGACGGCGGCCATGAGCCGTCGCGGCTTCCTCCGTTGGAGCGCCCTTGTCGGGTCGGCCGCCTCATCGAGGGGGCTCGCCGCCGGATTCCGGCGCCGCGATCCGCGTCACGCCCTGGTCGAACAGGCGCCGTCCGAGGAGCGCATGGTCCGGACGGGCTGCCCCTCCCACAACTGCGGCGGGCGTTGCCTGCTCAAGGTCTTTGTCCGAGACGGCCGCATCGTCCGCATCGAGACGGATGACCGGCCGGGCGACACGATCGCCGACCCGCAGCTCCGGGCCTGCGTCCGCGGCCGGGCCTACCGCAAACGCCAGTATCACCCCGACCGCCTTCAGGTCCCGATGAAGCGGACTGGGAAGAGGGGCGAGGGCAAGTTCGAGCGCATCGGCTGGGACGAGGCCCTCGACCACATTGCCGCCGAGTTCAAGCGCGTCAAGGCCGCCTACGGCAACCAAGCGTTCTACGTTCCGTACGGCACGGGCAGTTACAACCAGATCAACGGCCGCCAGACGGCCCAGCGCCTGATGAACCTCTTCGGCGGCTCGCTCGGCTACTACAATAGCTACTCCTGGGCGGCCATCTCGGCGGCTACGCCCACCGTCTACGGCACGAACGTCACCGGCAACCAGCGCCAGGACTGGCTCAACGCCAAGTACATCCTCATGTGGAGCTGGAACCCGGCCGAGATGCGCGATGGGACGAACAGCGAGTATTTCGTCCAGAAGGCCCGGGAGAAAGGGGCCCGCGTCGTTTGCATCGACCCGCGCATGACCCTGAGCGCGGTCTCCCTCGCCGACGAGTGGATCCCCATCCGGCCCGGCACGGACGCGGCCATGATGACCGCCATGGCTTACGTCATGGTCCGCGAGCGCCTCGTCGATGCCGCCTTCGTGCGCACGCACTGCGTCGGCTTCGATGAGACCCAGATGCCGGCCGGGGCCGAGGGCGCCGAAAGCTACACCGACTACCTGCTCGGCACGCGCGACGGCGTCCCCAAGACCCCCGAGTGGGCCGAAGCGATCTGCGGCGTCCCCCGCGAGACGATCGCCCGCGTCGCCCGCGAGTACGCGACGACGAAGCCCGGCGTCCTCTACCAGGGCTACGGCATGCAGCGCCGCGCCTACGGCGAACAGGCCGTCCGGGCCGGTTGCGTCCTCGCGGCCATCACCGGGAACGTCGGCGTCCCCGGCGGCTGGGCCAGCGGCATCGCCCTCCAGGCCCCCGACGGCGGGCCCTTCTGGCTCGTTTTCCCCACCGGCGACAATCCCGTCCGGGCCATGATCCCGAGCTTCCTCTGGACCGAGGCGGTCCTGCGCGGCAAGGACATGGGCGAGGCCGACGGCGTCCGCGGCGCGGCCCAGCTCGACACGGACATCAAGTGCATCTGGGCCGTCGCCTGCAACGCCCTCGTCAACCAGCACGGCAATGTCAACCGGACGGCCCGCATCCTGGCCGACGAGAAAAAAGTCGAATTCCTCCTCGTCCAGGACAATTTCCTGACCCCGACCGCCCGGTTCGCCGACATCCTCCTCCCGGTCTGCACGCAGTTCGAGACCTGGGGGCTCGAGGACGGCTGGAAGTACGGCGACGAGGTCATCCTCATGCCCAAGATCGTCGAACCGCCCTTCGAGACGAAGAGCGATTACCGCATCGCGTCCGAGATCGCGGCCCGGCTCGGCCTCGAGAAGGAATACACCGAAGGCCGGACCGAGCGCGATTGGGTCGCCTGGTCGCTCGACCGCTACCGGCAGACGCGCTTCCCGGGCCTGCCATCGCTCGACGAGCTGGAGAAGTCGAACGCCGGTGTTTACTCGCTGCCGGTGACGCGGCCGGCCGTGGCCTTCACCGATTTCCGGCGCGATCCGGAGAAGCATCCGCTGCAGACGCCCTCGGGCAGGATCGAGATCTTCTCCAAGACGCTCCACGACATGAACCGGCCGGCCGAGATCCCGGCCGTGCCCAAGTACATCCAGGAATGGGAGAGCCCCTTCGGGCCGGAGGCGGCGAAATTCCCGCTCTCGGCCATCGGACACCACTATCTCTCCCGTGTCCATTCGACCCTCGAGGGCGTCGACTGGCTGGAGGAGGCCTTCCCCCAGCGCCTGTTCATCAATCCCGTCGACGCCGCGCCGCGGAAGATCAAGAACGGCGACACGGTCAAGGTCTGGAACGACCGCGGCGCCGTCGCCGTCAAGTGCCGGCTGACGCCGCGCATCATGCCCGGCGTCGTCGCGCTGCCTCAGGGCGCCTGGTGGACGCCCGACAAGAACGGGCTCGACCGGCGCGGCTCGGTCAACGTCCTCTCCTCGGAGCGCTGGACGCCGCTCGCCTTCGGCAACGCCCAGCATACGATCATGGTCCAGGTCGAAAAGGCGGAGGCGGCTTGAGATGGTGACGCAGTACGGCTTCTTCTTCAACGCCGCCACCTGCAGCGGGTGCAAGGCCTGCCAGGTCGCCTGCAAGGACCGCAACGACCTCGAGCCCGGGGTCCTCTGGCGCCGGGTCTACGAGGTGGCCGGCGGCGGCTGGGAGAAGAAGGGCGAGGTCTGGGTCCCGTCCGTCGTCGCCTACAACATCTCCATGGCCTGCAACCACTGCGAGAATCCCGTCTGCGGCCTGGCCTGTCCGGTCAAGGCCATCTCGAAGCGCGAAGACGGCATCGTCTTCGTCGACACGGGCGCCTGCATCGGGTGCCGTTACTGCGAATGGGCCTGCCCTTACACGGCCCTCCGCTTCGATGTCCGCACCAATACCGTCTCCAAATGCGACTTCTGCTACGACGCGATCGACGCCGGCGGGACGCCGGCCTGCGTCTCCTCATGCCCTCAGCGGGCCCTCGACTTCGGCGACATGGCCGAGCTCAAAAAGAAATACGGCGACGTCCGCCGGACCTTCCCGCTTCCCGATCCCGCCCAGACCGAGCCGGCCCTCATCATCAAGCCCCACCGCGACGCCGCCCGCGCGGAGGAGCGGGCCGCCGAAGTCGCCAACTGGGAAGAAGTCTAGTCTCCCATGCTCAAGGAGTGGCCTCTCGTCGCGTTCACCCTTCTGGGCCAGATGGCCGTCGGCGTCTTTCTCTGGTTCCATGTCCCCTTCCTCGTCCAGGGCCGTGTGCCATCCTATGGCTGGCGCGTGGCCTGGCTGGTGATTCTGGCTCTCGTCATCATGATGACGGGCCTGGCGGCGTTCGTCTCCCTGTTCCATCTCCGCCACCCTTTCCGGGCCCGCTTTGTGCTGAGCAATCTGCGGACTTCCTGGCTCAGCCGGGAGATCCTCTTCGAGCTCCTTTTTCTTGCCCTCGTCGCACTCGCGGCCTGGGGAGCGTGGATCCGCGCCCCGTGGAGAGAGCTTCATTGGGGCCTGCTCGTCATGGCCTGCCTGGCCGGCGGCCTCTTCCTGTTCAGTATGGCCAAGCTGTACATGCTCAACTCTGTGCCTGTTTGGAGAGGGGCCTACACGCCGCTTTCATTCTCCCTGACGACTCTCGTGTTGGGCGCTTTGGCCACGGAGGTCATCGTGCGCGTTATCGTGGGGCCGGGCGCTCTTGATGTGAGCCTGACCGCCGTCGCCCTGGGCCTCATCATCGCCGAGATCATGCTGGCGGCATTCGCCGCTCCCCGGCACGGCGTCCGCGGCCTCCTCACCGGGCCGTCCCTGCGCCCGGTCGACGATTCCGCTCGACATTACCATCGGGCCAGGATCGCGTTCCTCGCCGCCGGGCTCGTTTTCCTCGCGGTGGAGATCGTCTCTGGCGCCAACGACATCCTGAGGGAACGGGGATTGAGCCCGACCCTGCTCCTGGCGTTCCTGCTCATCCTGGCGGGCGAAACGGCCGGCCGGTTCCACTTTTACGGCCTCGTGGCCCGTCCCGGCGACTGACCGTTTCAGGCCCGGCCCTTGGAACGGGCCTTCGGCCGACGTCCCTTCCGGCTCCCGGACTTGTCCTCCCTCTCGCCCGGGGATCGAGAGGAGATAAGCTTCGTAGTCCCCGCGTGTGTTGAGGTTGCGGAGCCGGCCGGTTTCCTCGAACCGGACGACAGCCGTCCTGCAGCGGTCATATAAAGGAAGGACGCTGCGCTCTCCGCCGCCGAGCAGAAACTCGATGTCCGGAACGATCGACCTGCGATAGACCGCGAAGAGCGGCTCATAAAGTCCGGAGGGGCCGGCGGGCACGGCGATCTGGGCCTCCCGCGCCGCTTGGACGAGCGATCGGAGCAAGGGAACGTCGATGTCCGGAATGTCACACGCGATAACCGCGCAGGCCTCGTTCCGCGCTGCCTTTAACCCGGACAGGATGCCGCCGAGCGGACCCAGGTCGGGTGTCACGTCTTCGACGATGCGCATAGGTGTGACCGACGCCAATTTCTGCCCGGGTGACACGCTGATCAGGACCTCGTCGAAATACGGTATGACCTGGCCGAGGACGTGCTCGAGAAGCGTTCTTCCCCCCACGTCCAGCGCCGCCTTGTCGGCCTTCATCCGCCGCCCTCGGCCCCCGGCCAGGACGACGGCCGTCACCGGCTTCCCCCCGCACCGTATCTTCCTTCTCACGCCGCCCATCATAGAGCGGCCACGTCTCCAATTCAACTTCTGAGGCCTCGATTCGGCGGAGGTGGCGTGAACGGGGCTGAGGGCGTCGTCAGAGTGAGCATCGGCGATGATTTAGCCGGTCCGAAGCCGGACGAGGGCAGTTTCAGTGGAAACCGCCAAAACGTGTTTGAGCGAGGCGTAGCGGACGCCGAGCGAGTTGTTTTGGCGTCGAGTCCGGCGCACGGACCGGCGTGAAGAATCATCGCAGCGAACGGAGACGATGCTCGAAGCCCGCAGCCGCCGAGGCCCGCTTGACTTCCGGATTTGCGGGCCGGATAATGGGCGGGCACAATCGACCCCATGCTTCTCAAACAGCAAGAATTCTACCGCTCGCTGACCGCCCTCTCGCCCGGCCTCGTCGAACGCATCCGCCGGACGATCGAGGAGGCCGAGAAGAAGTTCTCGGGGAAAAAAGACGCCAAGGCAGGGTTCCTCTGGGAGCACACAGTCCTCGTGGCCGCCCAGGCCTTCCGCCTGGCCAAAGCGGAGAAAGAGAACCCCGACCTGACCGCCCTTGTCGCCCTTTTTCATGATTCGGGGAAGTTCGCCGGCGGCCGCTACCACGCCGGCGACAAGCCCGAGGAGGAAGAGGCGGCCCGCATCGCCCGGACCACCCTGGAAGAGGCCGGCCTGAAGATGGCCGATACCGGCCACGTCGTCCGGGCACTCCGCTCGCTCTACAAGTCCAGCGCGAGCCGTAACCGCCTGGCGGACATCGTCCACGACGCCGACTTCCTGTCCAAGTTCGGCTACCTCGGCGTGGCCAACTTCTTCGTCAAGTCGGCGCTCCGGGGCCGAAATCTCGAGTCGGCGGCCATGGAATACTTGAGCAAAGAGCTGACCTACGCGGCCGTCCTGCCGGCGAACATGCGCACGGCCGCGGCCCGGCGGCTGGCCGTCAAGAAATCGGCCGATACCCTGCGCTTCTACAAGGCCTACATCGGCGAACTCGAGGAGGCCCACGGCATGGACTTCCGCGTCCGGACGGTCGACGTCCCCAAGGCCGGCGGCCGCGGCCGGCGGGCCAAGGTGACACTCGTCATGCCCGCTTCGTGCGGGGCCTGCGGCGGCAAGTGGGAGACCGAATTCCGGACCGAAGCGGGGCTCAAGTGCGAGAAGCTCGAGGCCTCGCTCCGCTGCGGCGCCTGCGGCGAGCGGCGCTCGGTCTCCTTCTGCCTTCCCGAAATGGGCTGACGAACGCCCCCAAGGAGGGATCTTGAAAACAAGCTCGAAAGCCATCGGAGTCGTTCTGACCGCAACGCTCATCGTCTTCACACTCGTCCTGTTCCTGGCCTGCGGCAGGGGAGACCGAAGCGCCGCCGCGGGCCCGGTCGTCGGGGTCAAGATCTATGAGGCGTCCCCTCCCTTTGACGGCCTCTTCCGGCAATGGCACGACCTCGGGGTCAACACCCTGTTCGTCAGCGAAGCGCTCCTGCGCGACGCCGGGTTTCGGACCATGGCCAAGGCCGAAGGCCTCTCGCTCTTCCTGATCTTCCCCGTCTTTCAAAGTCCTGAGGCGATCAAGGACCGCCCCGGGCTGGCCGCGATCACCTCGGCCGGAACGCCGGCCCGCGAAGAGTGGGTCGAGTTCGTCTGTCCGGCCCGCGAGGACTACCTCAGCCGCAAGATCGAACAGTTGAAAGGCCTTGTCGCAGAAGGCGATCCCACCGCCGTCAGCCTGGACTTCATCCGGTATTTCGTCTTCTGGGAAAGGGTCACGCCCGACCGCGCTCCGGACTCGTTGCCGCAAACCTGTTTCTGCCCCGTCTGTCTGGCCGGCTTCGCGGCGGAGATGGGTGTCGCTCTCCCCGTCGAACTCGTTACGACGGCCGAAAAGGCCGGGTGGATCCTCTCGACCCATGCCACCGAGTGGACGGAATGGAAGTGCCGGACAATCGCCAGGGCCGTCGAGCGCCTGGCCCGGGCGGCCCGCGAGGTCAACCCCACGGTCAAGGTCAACCTCCACGCCGTGCCCTGGCGGCAAGATGACTTTGGCGGCGCCGTCCGTGCCGTGGCCGGTCAGGATCTCGTCCGGCTCGCGCCCTATGTCGATCTCATCTCGCCGATGTGCTATCACCACATGGTCGGGCGAGATCCGGCCTGGGTCCACGATGTCGTCATGGACATCTCCTCCCGGACCGGGGCGGCGGTCCTGGCCAGCACCCAGGTCTCCGAAGCCTACGTCAAGGAAGCGCTTTCTCCGGGCGAGTTCCGGGCCGCCGCCGCGGAGGCGCTGAAGCCGCCCTCGATCGGTGTCGTCTTCTGGTCCTGGGACGCTCTCTCCAAGTCGCCGGAGAAACAGGCCCTCCTGCGGCGCCTCGTCCATTGAAAAAAGCCCGCCGATAGATAAGAATAGACGTCTGGAGCGTGAACATGGCATACCCCCGACGTCGGACGTCTTCACCTGCCGCCGGAACGGCCGTCCTTATCGCCGTCTTGATCTCCGCAGCCTGCGGGGTCACCCAGGTCCCTGAAAAACCATCCCGGCCGACGAAGGTCGTCATGGGGTACTACCAGTCCTGGTCCAAGGCCGAGTTCGACCACACCAAGATCGCCTACGAGTACCTGACCCACATCGCCCATGCCTTCGCCTGGCCCGACGCGTCGGGGAACCTCGTCGTGCCGGCCGATTATCTCTATCCCGAGCTCAACGCCGCCGCCCACGCGAGCGACGTCAAGATGATCGTCAGTCTCGGCGGCTGGGGCAATTGCGCCGGCTTCCCGGGGATGGCCTCGACAGCGGCGAACCGGGCCCGGTTCATCGGCCAGCTTGTCGATTTCTGCAAGGCCAACGCCTACGACGGTGTCGACATCGACTGGGAGTTCGTCTCCAACGATACGGAGAAGGCGAACTTCACCCTGTTCGTCGAGGCGCTGGCCGCCGCCTTCAAGTCCCAGACGCCGCGCCTCCTCGTGACGACGGCGACACCGTCCGGGAACTATTACGGCCGCTGGATCGATTACGAGCGGCTGGCCGACGACTTCGACTTCATCGGCTTCATGACCTACGATTATCATGGCGATTGGTCCGACCATTCCGGCCACAATTCCCCCCTCTACACGCCGGCCGGAGACGCGTGCGGCTCGGTCGACGCCACCTTCGCCTACGCCCGCAGCCGCCAGGTCCCCCTGGCCAAGCTCCTCGTCGGCGTGGCCTTCTTCGGCCGGTCCTTCGACTGCGGCGGGATGGGCCAGCCGTTCACGACGAGCCAGGGTTGGGATTACGCCGACATCCTGGCCCTCCCCAGCGCGGGTTGGACGCGCGTTTGGGACGGCGAGGCCCAGGTCCCCTACATGCGCCGGACGGACGGGACCATGGTCATCTCCTACGATGACATGAGCTCGGTCGGGCTGAAGTGCCAGTACGTCAAGGACAAGACTTCGGCCGGGGTCATCATCTGGGAGCTGAGCGGCGATTTCCGCTCCGGGAACTCCGAGCTCCTCGAGGTCGTCGGGAAGTCCTTCGGCGCCGGCTCCGGACAAGACTGACCATCGCATTCCGAGAGGTGATCATGATGAGATACGCAGGACGTTCGGCGAGAGCGTTCTCCCTCATCCTGGCCGCGACGGCCCTGCTCGTCGTCGCGGCCGCCCCCGCGACCGCCGCCGCCCCCGCCGCGGACAAGACCAAGGGGTTCTTCCCCGTGTCCGTCTGGTACTCGGGCGGCAAGGCGCGGGCGCCCATGCTCGAGACCGTGACGCCCCAGTCGCGGGAAGTTTGGAAGAAGGACATCGACCAGATCAAGCGGCTGGGCTTCAACACGGTCCGGACGTGGATCGAATGGACGGCCTGCGAGAAGAGCGAAGGGACGTACGATTTCTCGGCCCTCGAGCTCCTCACCGACCTGGCCGGCGAGGCGGGCCTACGGGTCATCGTGCAGGTCTACATCGACTCGGCCCCCGACTGGGTCGGCGTTTCATTCCCCGATTCCAAGTTCGTCTCCTCGAACGGCGTCGCCGTCGAATCGCAGGCCTCGCCGGGCTTCTGCTTCGACCACGACGGCGTCCAGAAAAGGATCCTGGACTTCTTCAAGGCCGCCGCCCGGGCCGTCAAGGGCAAGCCGGCATTCTACGGCTGGGACCTCTGGAGCGAGCCCCACATCATCAACTGGGCCGAGGTCTATTACGTCGGGGACCTCTCGTCGGTCCAATTCTGCTACTGCCACTCGACCCAGGCCCGCTTCCGGGACTGGCTCCGGACAAAGTACGGCACGATCGAGGCCCTGAACAAGGCCTGGTACCGGACGCTCGCGTCTTTCGACGAGGTCCAGCCGCCGCGCTTCGGCACCATCCTGACCTTCACCGATTACATCGACTGGAAGGAGTTCATCTCCGACAAGCTGGCCGAAGACCTGGCCCTCAAGGCCGCCGCCGTCAAGTCCGTCCTGCCGGCGACCGTCGTCACCAGCCACTCGGCCGGGCCGGGGATCTTCACCCGGCCGGATTGGTCGGGCACCCCCGACGACCGCAAGATGGCCGACAGCGTCGATTTCTACGGGGCCTCGATCTACCCCAAGCACGCCTGGACGATCAAGCCCTGGTCGCCCTTCTACCGCTCCTCGGGCCTCGACTTCGTCCGGTCCATGGGCATCGGCAACGGCGGCTTCTATATCGGCGAGCTCCAGGCCGGCTACGGCGTCTTTGGCATGAAGATGAGCTACCCCGTCGTCGGGGCGGACATCCGCGATTGGATGTGGAGCACGGTCGCTTACGGCGCCCGGGCCGTCAACATCTACGCCTATTATCCCATGAGCACGGGCTACGAGGCCGGCGGCTACGGCCTCGTCGAGCTCGACGGCAAGATCACGGAGAGGGCCGAAGCCGGCGGCCGCATCGCCCGGGTCATCACGGCCCAGCAGGACCTCTTCCTCAAGGCCCTGCCGGCCAAGGCCGAAATCGCCATCCTTTATAATCCGCTGTCGCACATGGTCGGCGGCCAACAGTCCTTCACCGGCGAAGGCCAGACCGTCGGCGTCAACAACCTGAGCGAATCCCTGCAAGGCGTCCACCGGGCCTTCTTCGAGCGCAACATCCCGGTCGATTTCCTCCACGTCCGCGACCTCGGGACGCCGCGGGCGGCCGGCTACAAGCTCATCATCGCGCCCTACCCGGTCATGATGTCCCAGCCGCACGTCAGGGCCCTCGTTGAATATGTCCGCGGCGGCGGGACGCTCCTGACCGAGGCCCGCTGCGGCTGGGTCGACGAGAAGGGCGCCTCGAGCCCGATCGTGCCCGGCGGCGGCCTCGACCAGGTCTTCGGCTGCCGCGAGCGCGAGCTGACCCCGCTCTCCAAGAGCGGGGTCGTCGAGATCAAGGCCGCCGACGAAGCGTTCCCCCTGCTCAAGCCGGGCGATAAGCTCGACAGCCTCTTCTTCGAGGAGTCGCTCGACGTCTTCGGGAAATCGAGCCGGGTCGTGGCCGCGTTCCCGGACGGGCGTCCGGCGATCGTGGCCGCGCCCTTCGGGAAGGGCCGGGCCATCATCGTCGGCTCCTTCCTCGGCTCGGCCTATCATCATTTCAAGAACCCCAACAACGGGAAGCTCTTCGCCGGACTCGCCGATTGGCTCAAGATCTCGGCGCCCGTGCGGGTGACCTCCTCCGTTCCCGACGCCGTCGTCGAGGGGCGGCTCCTCAAGGGCGACGGCTACTCGCTCCTCTTCGGCTTCAACCGCGGCGAAAAGGCCGTCATGGCCAGGTTCGGTGTCATGACGGACGCGGCCCGGCCCGCGGCGATCGATATCGAAACAGGTCAGGCCGTGGCCCTCATCCGGGAAGGGGATCGAGCCGTTCTCGAAAAGGCCCTCGGGCCGGGCGAAGTTTGGGTCGTCCGGGTGTCCGAAAGATGACCGACGTCTGCGGAGCCGTCGACATCGGCGGGACCAAGATCGCATCGGCCCTGTTCACGCGGGAAGGGGAGATCTCGGCGGGGGAGAAGGTCGCCATCGACAAGGTCGGGGGCGACGCCGCCGCCGCCCAAGTCAGGCACGAGATCGTCCAATTGGACGAGGCCGCGCTCAGGGCCGGCGGGCGTCTGGCCGCGATCGGCATCTGTGTTCCCGGCATCGCCTATTCCTCAAGCGGCAGAGTCTGGGCCCCCAATGTCCCGGGCTGGGACCAGTTCCCACTGCTGGACAAGATCCGAGGCAACGCGCATTCGATCCGTGTCCCCATCGTCCTCGAGAGCGACCGGAGCGCTTATGTGGCGGGGGAAGCCTGGAGAGGCGCCGCGGCGGGCGCCCGCGACGCGGTCTTCCTGGCGGTCGGGACGGGCATCGGCGCCGGGATCATCTCCGGCGGCCAGATCCTCCACGGCCACGAGGACATCGCGGGCGCCGTCGGCTGGTTCGGGCTCGACCCCGACTTCAAGCCGGAGTATGCGGCCATGGGCTCGTTCGAGGCCGAGGCCTCGGGGAATTCCGTGGCCCGCAAGGCCCGGGAGCGGCTGGCGACGGGCCGGTCTTCGTCGATGCTCGACCTGGCCGGGGGCGTCATCGACTCGGTGACCGCGGAGATCGTCGCGGCGGCGGCCCGGGCCGGGGACCCATTGGCCCTCGAGATCGTCGCCGAGGTGGTGACCTACCTGGCCATGGGCGTCGCCAATATCGTCAGCCTCCTCAACCCCGAGGTGGTCGTCCTCGGCGGGGGCCTTTTCCAGGCCGCCGACGTCTTCCTCGAGCCGGTGCGCCGCGAGTTCAAGCGCTGGGCCCAGCCCTTGGCCGCCCGCTCGGTCAGGATCGAGCCTTCCAAACTCGGCGAGGACGCCGGTCTCTACGGCTGCGGGAAGCTGGCTTGGAATGCCCTCGAAGGCGAATGAACAAAGATGGTTCATCTTCTTCTTATACCGATTCCGGGATATCCCTCTCTCCGACTTTGCTCAGGATATCGCCCCTCGCATCCCCGCGCCCCGGAAACCTCCGTAAACGGTTTCCCCCGCCTCCGGCGGGTCCCCCTTCCCTCACGGGGGCTTCGGGGCGATATCCATCGCCGCCTCGAGATGGATTTCCCGGAAATAGGAGACCAACAAAACGGGGATACGTACTTCTGGTAACGATCTCCGAGCAGGAAGGAGAGCTGACATGTCGGCCAATAACTATCTCGGCATGATCCAACGGATCCTCGCGGAGATCCAATCGCAGGAGATGAAGCCCATCAAGGCCGCGGCCAAGATCATGGCCGCGGCGATCCGGAAAAAGGGCCGCGTCTACATGTTCGGCAGCGGCCACTCGGTCATCCCGGTGCTCGACATCTTCCCCCGCTACGGCAGCTTCGTCGGCTTCTTCCCGCTCTATGACCCGCGGCTCATGTGGACGAACGTCATCGGCCCGGGCGGGGCCCGGGAGCTGCTCTGGCTCGAGCGCCAGGAGGGCTACGCCAAGGTCTTCCTCCAGAGCTATCCCCTGGAAAAGCGCGACGTCATGCTTGTCTTCTCCCACGGCGGATTGAACGCGGCGGGCATCGATATGGCCCTCGAGGCCAAGGCCCGCGGCCTCAAGGTCGTCACCGTCTCGTCCCACGCCAACGTCAAGATCGGCAAGCGCTCCCACTCGTCGGGCAAGATCCTGTCCGAGATCGCCGACGTGGCCATCGACAACCATGTCCCGCCCGAGGACGCCCTCGTCGACGTTGGCCAGCTCGAGCGCGTGGCCGCGGGCTCGACCGTCGCCGCCGTCTCGATCGCCATGGCCCTCGTCGCCGAGACGGCGGCCGTGATGGCCAAGACGGGCAAGGTCCCGCCGACCTTCGTCTCGCCCAACGTCCACGGCGTCACGCCCGGACACATGGCCGGCGTCTACCAGGCCTTCACCGAGTTCACGTACGCCCGGCCGTTCAAGGCCCGGCGCAAGGCGTGAGGCCGGCGATGGCTGCCGCGAACGCGTCCGAACGTCCGGCCTCCGACGTCGCCCGTCTCCAGTTCTCGGCCTGGGCCGGGATCTTCATCTTCGGCATCGTCATGGCCATCCTGGGGGCCATCCTGCCCTCGCTCTTCGAGCGCATCGGCTTCGGAGCGGGCGCGGCCGGCAACCTCTTCCTGACGATGAACTTCGCTATGCTCGTCACGACCCTGTTCTTCGGACCGCTCGTCGACCGCTTCGGCTTCAAGGCGGTCCTGGCCGTCTCGGCCCTGCTCGTGGCCGCGGCCTTCTTCCTTCTCTCGCGGGCCTCGAGCTACGGACTCGTCCTGGGCGCCGCGGTCATCCTCGGCCTCGGAGGCGGCGGCCTCAACGGCGGCACCAACGCCCTGACGAGCGATCTTCACGAGGGCAAGGAGCGCGGTACGGCGCTGAATGTCCTCGGCATCTATTTCGGCTTCGGCGCGCTGTTGATCCCGTTCCTCATCGGCACGCTTCGGGACGCGCTCGGCGTCGGACGGATCCTCGTCCTTGCCACGGTCCTCAGCCTGGTGCCGTTCGTCGTCTACGCTGTCCTTCGCTTTCCCAGGGCCAAGCATGGCCAAGGGTTTCCGATCAAGTCCGCCGCGTCGATCGCCCGCAGCCCGCTCCTCTGGCTCACGGCGTTCATCCTCTTCTTCCAGTCGGCCAACGAGTTCACCGTCGGCGGCTGGATCTCGACCTACCTCCAGACAACCTTCGGGGTCGGCGCCGCGGCCGCCGCGCTCATTCTCGCCGGGTACTGGGCGGCCATCATGTCGGGCCGGCTGCTTTCGAGCCGCCTCGTGCGGGCCGTCCGGAACGAAACGCTCATCCTGGGAAGCGCGGTCCTGGCCCTGGCCGCGGCCCTTCTCATGGCCTTGGCCCCTTCGGGGGTGCTGGCGGCGGCGGGCGCCATTATCATCGGCCTCGGCTTCGCCGCGATCTACCCGACGACCCTGGCCATTGTCGGGGAGAGATTCGCCGCCTTTACCGGCACGGCGTTCAGCGTCGTCATCGCCGTTGGCCTCGTCGGCGGCATGATCGCCCCATGGCTCGCCGGCAAGATCGCCGAGGCCTCGAGCCTGAGGCAAGGGCTCATCATTCCGGTCGTCAACTGCGCCATGATCGTCCTCCTGACGGTCCTGGTCGGCCGGGAGACGCGGAAACCTACCAAGGAAGCGAGGCCGTCATGAACCTTCGGACCAGAGCCTTCGCCACAACCCGGACGATCGCCTTTGCCGTCGTCCTCATCGGTGCCGTCATGATGTCGTGGGCCGCCGCCGCCCCTGCCCAGGACGCGGCGACGGCCGCCGCGCGCAATGAGCTCACCGGCAAGTACGCCCAGCTCCTCGCCGAAAAAGGGATCACGGACGACGCCGGCCGCGAGATCGACGGGCGTCTCGACCAGCTCTTCGCCTCGGTCCGCGCGTCCGGCGCCAGGACGGCCAAAGAAATCGTCAGGGCCGCCCTCGACGCCATGAATTATTCCGCCTTCAACCTGGCCGGCTTCCCCCAGGCCGCTTTCGACCGGCCCATCGGGACGAAGCTCGAGACGTTTGGCCGGACCATCGCCCCGGGAGACATCGAAGCCCGGGCCGAGGGGAGCGCCTGCCCCGTCGGCGGCATCGGCGCCGGCGGCTTCGAGCGGCTCATGAACGGCAACTTCTCGACCTGGTTCCTCAAGCTCGGCTGGATGGTCGAGGACACCGTCTGGGCCGACCAGTTCCACGTCTTCATCAAGTCGGGAGGCAAGACGACCTCAAGGACCCTGTCGACGACCGCCCCGCCCACCGGCTCGGGCCTGGGCACCTGGGCCTGGAACTACCCCGCCGGAAAGGGCGACTACTATGCCCTCTATCCCAAGTCCGGCTTCTCCTACGAGGAGAACGCCGATCTTCCCGTCAAGCTGGCCGTCGTCCAGTTCTCGCCAATCATCTCCGGCAACTACAAGGAAACGAGCTACCCCGTGGCCGTCTATAAGTGGATCGCTCGCAACCCGACCAAGCTCCCGGCCGAGGTCACGATCCTCCTGACTTGGGAGAACATGATCGGCTGGGAGGCGGTCCGGGCCCGCGCCGCGGCCGGCGAGACGCCGCAAGCCTCTTTTGTCTGGGACCGCATGAGCGCCGGGAACGTCAACGAGTCCGTCGATGACGGGCGGACGAAGGGCATCCTGTTCCGCAAGCAGGGCCAGGACGTGAGGACCGGGAACGCCATGGCCGGGTCCATGGCTATCGCCGCTCTCGAAAACCCGGGCCAGTCGCGCGTCTCAGTCCAGGCGGCCTTCGATCCCCGCGGCGACGGCGCCGACATCTGGACGAAGTTCGCCGCCGACGGAACGCTCGATACCGCCCGCGCCTCCGCCACCGCTCCGGCGGGTCAGGGGACGGGCGCGGCCGTGGCCGTCACCTTCACCCTCAAGCCCGGCGAGCGCCTGGAAGTGCCCTTCGCCATCGCCTGGGACTTGCCGTACTATGAATTCGAGGCCGGGGCCAAGCACAAGAAGAAATACACGGCCTTCTTCGGCGCGGCCGGGACGAACGCCTTCCGCATCGCCGCCGAGGCCCTGGTCCGGGCGGGGGAGTGGGAGAAGGCGATCGACGCCTGGCAGAAACCCAGCCTGACGAACCCGGCCCTTCCGGACTGGTTCCGCCAGGCCCTGCTCAACGAGCTCTACGTCCTCACCGAGACGAGCATCTGGGACGCGACGACCGATCTCCACACCTATCTCGAGAGCGCCGACTATCTCATGTACGGGACGACCGACGTCGATTCCTACTGCTGGCATGTCCTGCGCCTCTGGCCCGAGCTCGAGACGAAGAACATGAGCTATCTCGCGGGCACCATCCCTCTCGAAGACGCGTCCTACCGGGCTTTCCAATACGCCGTCCAATTTCCCAAAGAGATCCCCGCGGACAAGATGGGCTACTACTGGAACACCATCAAGACCGCGGGCATGGTCCCCCACGACCTCGGCTCGCCGCGCAAGCGCCCGTGGGTCATTCTGAACGGCTTCGATTGGCAGAATGCGAATGTCTGGAAGGACATCAACCCGAAGTTCCCGCTCCGCGCCTACCGCGACTTCCTGGCCACCGGCGGCGTGGACATCGGCTTTCTCATGCGCATGTTCCAGGCCTCCGTCGTCGCCCTCGACACGCTCGAATCCCGCTTCGGAGACCGGGTCACCCACGTGCCCCTCAACGAGGGCATCCCCGACCAGACCTACGACACCTGGAAGATGAAGGGCGAAAGCGCCTACGTCGGCCTGCTCTGGCTGGCCGGCCTCAAGGCGACCGTCCGTATGGGCGAGACGCTCTCTTCGCGCGGGCTCTATCGGGCCGGGGACTTGGATATCCCTGAAATCCTAGTAAAATATAAAGGTTGGTTCGAGTCGGGCCGCGCCTCCCTGCGCAAGCTCTGGGACGAGCGGGCCGGCTATTTTCATATCGACGCGACGATGGACGATATCATGACCGACCAGCTCTTCGGCGTCTGGTACGCCGGCATGCTCGGCCTCGAGGCCGACGGCCGCGATCCGATCGTTCCTCCCGTCGACGTCCAGCGGGCCCTGCGGACGGTCTACGAGAAGAACGTCCTCGGGTTCGGCGGCGGCGTCATGGGGGCGGTCAACGGCCGCAAGGCCGACGGCAGCCAGCTCCGCAGTCAGCAGGGCGACGAGGTCTGGGTCGGCACGGCCTACGCCTTCGCCGCCGACCTCGTCCTCAACGGCCTCGTCGACGAGGGCATGCACACGGCCTACGGGCTCTACCACGTCGTCTACAGTCCCTTCGGTCAGGGCTACTTCTTCAAGACGCCCGAGGCCTATCTCGATCCGAACGAGGCCCTGTGGAACGACCCCGCCGCGAAGTACGGCGAGAAGACGTTCCGGGCCATGAAATACATGCGCCCCGGCGCGGTCTGGGCGCTTTACGAAGCGATCAGGAAGAATGCAGGAAAAGCGGGGCAGGACCATTAGCGTGACCTCGCAGCGGACGGGCGCCGCTCGCTGGCCGTGGATCGTCCCCGCCATCGTCCACCAGTTGAAGGAATGGCGGAAAACGACTACATTGGAAAACTGAGGCTGATCATGATCAAGAAACTGATGCCGGCCGCTCTTCTGATAGCCCTTCCTGCTTTGCTATCTTTCGGCGCTGGCCAGAAGGTCGCCCTGCCCGACAGGTACAGGACTTGGCTCGATGAGGAGGTTGTCTATATCATTACGCCGCACGAACGGGATGTATTCCTTCAGCTCCAATCCGATAAGGAACGGGACATCTTTGTCGAGGCCTTCTGGAAACACCGAGATTCCACACCCGAGACGCCCCGAAATGAGTTCAAGGAGGAGCACTATCGCCGTCTGGAATACGCCACAACGTTTTATGGGCGGAGCACGCCCCTTCCCGGGTGGCGTACAGATCGTGGCCGAATGTACATCATCCTCGGCGCTCCGAAGACGATCGAGCAGTTCGACAACACCAGCGGCGTTTACCCGGTCGAGATCTGGTTTTATCTGGGAAATCCGGAGCTCGGGCTTCCGACAGGTTTCAACCTCATCTTTTTCAAGCGGGCGGGGTTAGGGGATTATACGCTTTATTCGCCGGCCAACGACGGACCTAAGAGTCTCATCGCCGACTCCATGGAAAATTTTCGGGATGACCAGTCTGCCTACAAGGCCCTTCAGCAACTCGCGCCGAATCTCGCACCGCAAACGTTGAGCCTGATCCCCGGCGAGTACGGTTCTGCCGGCAGAGGGTCTCTGGCCTCGGACAGGCTGATCGCCGAGATCAGCCGCTCGCCCCAGAAAAGGGTCCAAGTCGAATACGCTGACGCCATCCTCAAGTTCAAGGATATCGTCGAGGTCGAATACACTGCCAATTATATCGGCAGCGATGCCAATCTCCAGGTCATCGAGGATGTTTCCGGCACGTTTTTGGTCCATTATTCGATCGAACCGGCCAAGATTTCCGTGGAGGGCAGAGACGGAAAGTATGAGGCGCTCTTCCAGCTCGTGGGTCGCGTCTCCGACGCCCAGGGCCGGACGGTCTTCCAGTTTGACAAGAATTTTCCCTTCAACTTGACCTCGGCCGAGCTCGAAGATGTCCGGGCCAAGTCCATTTCCATCCAGGATGCTTTCCCCCTTACTCCCGGTACCTACACGTTCGATATCCTCTTGAAGAACGTCCTGTCCAAGGAATTCACAGGCGCCGAGCAGACGGTCATCGTTCCCGGACCCGGCGGGGCGGTCCGGATGAGTCCTCTCCTTCTGGCCTATGGGGTCGAAACGAGGCCGTCGCCCCCCGGCGAGCGTGTGCCCTTCAAGACCGGCGACCGCCAGCTGCTCTGCCAAACACGAAAGACGTTCAGTGCCAAGGAATCGGCCGTCCTTTTCTTCCAGATCTACAACCTGACCGAAGAGCTCAAGACTTCAGGGACACTCCGCTACGATTTCTTGCGGGAGGACAAGGACTTCCTGACGAGAACGAACCGGGTCGCGGACGCTCGGCGGGGGGCGGACGTCTTCGACGTCCAGCCGCTCGCGGCCTTCTCGCCAGGCTATTACCAAGTCCGGGTCACCCTTCTTGACGGTCAGGATCATGAGGTGGCAAGCGCCAAGGCGAACTTCGAGATATCGCTCGCTGCGGGGGTCCCCAGGCCCCTGATTCTGGCGAAGGTCGTCCCGGCAATAAGGACCGAAGATGATCTGTTCACAACCGGCGTTCAGCTCCTGAACATAGGAGACCTCGAGGCGGCCCGAAACCGTCTCGCCGACGCGCACGGCCGCAACCCGGCCCGGCCCGATATTGCCATCGCCTATAGCCAAGCCCTCCTCCGTTCCAACGCGTTTCGCCGCGCTAAAGAAGTTCTCGTCCCGTTCGCCGGCGGGCCGGAACCGGTAGCCGACGTTCTGGCTCTGTTGGGCCGGGCCTGCCTCGCCCTCGGGGACTACTCGGAAGCTGTGACCCATTACAACGCCTATCTCACCCGGTTCGGGGCGAACATCGAAATCCTGAATGACTTGGGGACATGCCAGTTCCAGCTCGGGAACAGGGAGGAGGCCGTCAAGACCTGGACGAAATCTCTGGAGCTCAGCCCGAACCAGGACAAGATTCGGACGCTTCTCGAGTCCCTCAACAAGAAATAGCGGTTTGTGCTGGCGGTGCTGTTGAAAACCATCGCTCAAAGCGGTATCGTTGGGTTCTTTACAAGAATATGAGAATAACGAAACGGATCATCGCGGGCGCGGCCGGGGCGCTGATCCTCGGCGCCTGCCTTTGGCTCTTCCTACGCCCTGAACCGGATCCGGCCCGCCGGGTCGCCAAGCTCTGGGCTTCCCGGGGCGTCGATAAGCCGAATGTCATCCTCATTACTCTCGACACCACCCGGGCAGATCATCTCGCCTGCTACGGCTATCCCGACGTGAGGACGCCCAACCTGGATGCTCTCGCCGGCCGGGGGGTTCTGTTCGAGCAAGCAGCCACGTCATCCCCGCTCACACTCCCCGCCCATTGTTCGATCATGACCGGAATGTATCCGACCTACCACGGCGTCCGGGTCAACGGGAATACAGCGCTCAGCCAGGAACAGACCACGATCGCTGAGGTCCTCTCATCCCGGGGCTACCAGTGCGGGGCCTTTATCGGGGCCTTCGTTCTGGATGGCCGCTGGGGGCTTAATCAGGGCTTCCAGCATTACGACGACCAGTTCGACCTGAAAAAATATAAGCACATTGACCTTGGAGCGGTCCAAAGACCCGGCAGCGAGGTGATGGACGCTGCTCTCACCTGGCTGGATGGGGAAAAGTCCCACCCCTTCTTCGCCTGGATCCATCTTTACGATCCCCATGCCCCCTATGAGCCGCCGGAGCCTTACTATTCCGAATATAGCTTGCGGGGGAGGATCGGCCTCTACGACGGCGAGATCGCCTCGATGGACGAACAGATCGGACGGTGCGTCGCCTGGTTAGAGAAGAACGGCCTGAGTCGGAACACTGTCATCGTCCTCGTCGGCGACCACGGTGAAGGACTGGGGAGCCATGGGGAGGGAACTCATGGCTATTTCATCTATGACTACGCTGCCCACGTCCCCCTTATCATCTCGACTCCCCTTCGGGGTCTGCAGGGCGTCCGCGTTTCCTCGCAGGTTCGAGCGGTTGATGTCTTTCCGACGATCCTTGGGCTTATCGGGGCCGAAAGCCGGGCCGGCGTCCAAGGCCGGTCGACCCTCCCGCTGATGTTCCAGCCGAAATCCCAGAGGGAAGATCCCGCCTATGGAGAATCCATGGCGCCCA
The DNA here is from genome assembly GCA_963809345.1 of Candidatus Aminicenantota bacterium. Classification (GTDB taxonomy): domain Bacteria; phylum Acidobacteriota; class Aminicenantia; order Aminicenantales; family Saccharicenantaceae; genus RBG-16-66-30. The sequence goes on from CAWEJF010000006.1 coordinate 68,926, forward strand.
GCATCCAGTTCGGTTGGAGCCCGCTCAAGTTCCTGAGGACGACACGATACAAGTATATCGATGCCCCAAGGGCCGAGCTTTACGACATCGCCCAGGACACCGACGAACAAATCAACCTCTGGGGGGACCGTCCGGATATCGCCCGGCGGATGAAGGCCGAACTGGACCGGCTGACGACAGAAACCAGCCGTGGGGCCCCGACCCCCCAAGCGGCTGACCTGGATAAGGAGACCGTAGAGAGGTTGGCCGCTCTCGGCTATGTCGGAACGCCGACCAGCATGAAAAAGCCTTCCAGCAGCGATCCACGGGCGCTGGCCGATCCCAAGGATAAGCTCCCCGTTTTTATCTCGATCCAGGAGGCCGGCGAACTGATCACGCAAGACCAATATGCCGAGGCCGCCGAGAAGCTGGAGGCGGCGCTGAGGGGCGAGCCGGCGATGCCGCAGGCCCTGCTCCAGCTGGCCACTTGCTATACGGAGTTGGGCCGGATCGAAGAGGCCAAAACCAAGCTCGATTCGGTTCTGAAAGACGATCCCGAGAATGTCCAGGCGCTTATCAGCTTCGCCAACATTCTTCTCAGCGAAGGAAAGAATGAAGACGTCCTGGCCCTCTGCAAACGAACGCTGTCTGTGGACGAAAGAAGCGTGCAAGCTTATATGCTCATCGGAGAGGTCTATATGGGTGAGCAGGACCATGCCGCGGCCCTGCCCTATCTCGAAAGGGCGGCTGAGATCCAACCGAAGCTGACCCGTAACCGCCTCAACCTGGCCGCCGCGTTGGTCGGGGTCAAGCAATATGCCCGGGCCGAAACGATGCTGAAGGACATTGTCCGGGAATTCCCGAAATCGCCGCGGGCGAGATACAACCTGGGGCTTCTTTATGAAGAGCAGGGAAGGCTCGAAGAGGCCAAGGCCGCCTATGCCGAAGAGGCCGCAGCTTTCCCCTGGGAATTCCAGGCCTGGTTCAATCTGGGCAAGATCCTCTTGAAGTTCGGTGACCTGAACGGATACATGGAGAACATGCGGCAGGTGGTCAAAGTGGCCCCCCGGCAGCCCGAGGGATACCTGTTTCTCGCTCGCGGCCTGCTCCGCATGGAGGCGCCGCTCGACGAGATCCAGGGGCTCGTCGAAAAAGGGCTTGGTGTGGCCGAGACGTCCGAACTCCAGGCCTTCGGCTATTTTCTCCTGGCGGATATCTATGAACGGCGGCATCAGCCGGAGAAGATGACTGAGGCCCTGCGAAAAGCCAACTCGTTGAAAGCTAAAAAGGAGTGAATCATGAGATATCGGATTGGTCAAAAGATCTTCTTGCTTGTCGTCTTGATCGGTTCGGCCATGATCCTTCCCGGCTTCGGCCAGTACCGCGAATACTACGTTTTTGGAAACGTCGTGGATACCCAGAAGAATCCTCTGGACGGAGTCGAGATCACCGTCCGGGACGTTCTCTCAAATCGAAGCTTCACGGTCAAGACGAAAAAGGACGGGGCGTTCAAGTTTGCCGGTTTGCCTCATGCCACGTACAAAGTCGTTTTTAAGAAAGAGGGCTATGCCGTCAAGGAGGATGATTGGAAGCTTGCGACGCCGCAAGATACCATGAAGAGAATGGAAATCCCTGCCGTCGTGTTGGCCTCGCAGGCCCAGGTCGCGGAGGCGGGGCGTCTCAAAGAAATGGAGGGAGAGGTCAAGGAGGCGTTCGGCAAGATCGGACAACAAAAGGATTATGACGGGGCCATCACCCTCCTAAAAGATGTGCTGGCCAAGAACCCCAACGATACCAACGCGCTCTACCTGATTGGATTGAGCTACTCCAAGAAAGAGATGTACGCGGAGGCCATCGCGGCCTTGGGCCAGGTCGTTGATCTGGTCCCGAAGTTCCCTCCCGCTCACTTTGAACTGGCGGTCTGCTACCAAAAGCAGGGGGAGAAAGAAAAGGCCCTCGATCTTTACCAAAAAACACTCGAGCTCGACCCCGGGAATCCGGATGCCGCCTATAACGCCGGCCTGATCCTCTTTGGCCTCAACCGCGTCGACGAGGCCCTGGCGAACTTCGAGCGGGCGCGGAAAGTCAAGCCGGGCGATCCGGAATATCTGGAGATGGCCGGGCGCTGCTATATCAACCAGGGGAACTTTTCCAAGGCCATCGAATACCTGGAGCAGGTCAAAGGCCTCCTGACCGACCCGGAAAGGGTTAAATCCCTGGACGATCTGATCGCCAAACTCAAAGAGCAAATCAAGAAGTCGCCTCATCGAGTCCGGAATTAGAATATCGGCTTGACAAGAGGAAATCAAAATTATATTTAGAAGACAGAATATTTCACGACATCATGGACATCGAGAGATCCGGACAGGAGGAAAACCAAGGAGAAATGAGACAAACACGGAGCGTGCGGTTGCTTCTGATGGCCAGTCCGGATGAAGCAGGGGTTCAAGGGAAGAAGGTCTGAAGGAGAACGGATCATGCACAAAACGCGAAGATTTGCCTTGATGATCTTCGTCCTCGGGCTCGGTTTTTTTATCATGAACGTGAGCGTTGCCCGGGCCCAATCCATCCTCGAGGGCAAGATAACGGGAACGATCACCGATGATAATGGCGAGCCCCTTCCCGGAGCGAGCGTAGAGATCACGAGCCCCGCCTTGATGGGGAAGCGTTCCGCCGCCACATCGGCGAAGGGGACATTTGTCTTCCTCAGTCTGCCCAGCGGGAGCTATAAACTCACCGCGTCCTTGCCCAGTTTCAAGACCGTCACTCAGGAAGGCATTGGAGTGAGGGCAGGCGGCTCCGTCGTCATCAACCTGGCCTTGCCGGTGGGGGCGATCGAGGAGACGGTGACGGTGACCGGCGAGGCGCCTATCGTCGACGTCAAGAACTCGAACATCGACGCCAAGATCGACCAGGCCATGCTGGCCAAGCTGCCGACCAGCCGCGATTCGTTCTATGACCTGTCGCTCTCGACGCCAGGCATGTTCGACGTGGGCAAGAACGTCATGGGGAGTCCGACCGCCTACGGCGGGTCGACCTCGGAGAATATCTTCCTGGTGAACGGGCTGGATACGACCGACCCGGCCGGTTCGGGCTACGGCTCGATGATCAAGGTGAATTACGACAACGTCCAGGAGGTCCGCCTTATCGCCCTTGGCAGCAAGGCGGAATACGGCAACTTCTCGGGCGTGGCCATCGACGTCATCACCAAGTCCGGCAGCGACAAGTTCATGGGCTCGGTGAGCGCCTACAGCCAGCTCGGCACGCCCAAAGGCCAAACGCTCACAGCCGGCGAATTGGGCCGGGATTGGCTGTATCTCGAACCCGGGGACGATTATCGGTCCTATCCCAAGTCGAACGTCGAACTAGACCTGACCTTGGGCGGCCCGTTCTTTTCGGACAAAGTCTGGTTCTTCGGAGCGCTCAACTACCTGAACGGCCGAAACAAGGAGCTCAACTGGGAGCCCATCTCTCGATCCACCGGAAGGTACGGCGACTTCAAGCTTACCAGCACGCCTATCAAGAACAACCATGCTTGGATCTCATATCATTATGAGAACAACAACGGCGGGGGGATAACCGACGGGAGCCTGGACTGGGATCCCTCAACGGCCTATGATTACTATAGCCAAAGCCACTCGGTCTCTTCCCAATGGCAATGGTTCCCCAGTACGGCGACGTTCCTCTCGGTGAAACTCTTGGGCTTTTGGGTCAATGACAGAAACCAGCTTCCGGCCGACGCCCCGAACCACCCGGGGTATGTCAATTGGTGGAAGGGCGTGCCCTTCGATTCCATGGTCGGCGGGGCCTTCTCAGGGGCGAACAAACGCCTGACCAGCCGGACGACCCTACAGGCTGACCTGTCGCATTATGCCGAGAATTTCCTCGGCGAACACGATATCAAGCTCGGCGTTCAATACACTCGGGGCCGCCTGAAGAGCACGAGCGGGTCCTTTTTCGGAGAAGAGCTCATCGATCCGAATACCGATGAGAACCTCGGCTTCTTCGGGGTGTATCCCAGCGCGTACCCCTATCGCTGGACCTATAAGATCGAATACCTCCAGAGCTGGTACTATGACTACGACGGCTTGATGTTCTATACCTACAAGAATTATGACAAGCCCCACCGCACGGTCCGGACGTCCGACGGCCTGGGCTTCTTCTTCGACGATCAATGGTCGCCGACTAAACGCCTGACCTTGAACCTCGGCCTGCGCTACGACAAGATGACCGCCAAGTTCGGCCCGGGCCAGATGCTGGAACAGCCGACCTCTCCCGCGGCCTGGCAGGACCCGCTCACGGTAACGCGCGATCGCGAGGGCTCGAACAACCTGTTCGACTTCAATAACTGGTCCCCGCGAGTCGGTCTCACCTACGCGCTGACCCCGGACCGGAAGACCGTTTTCCGGGCCAGTTTCGGCCGGTACTATACCCCCATCGGCGTTGAGAGCTTCGGGGGCGGCGGGCCCGATCTGGACCGCACCTATACGCTCAAGGAGTATTATTCCATTCCCTGGGACGGTCTCGACCTGAACGGAGATGGCTACATCGCAGGCAGCGAGTTCGCCAACGCCGCCCGTAAGATACCCAGCTTGACCCCCATCAATGCCGTGTTGGACAACGGCGACTGGCTGAACGTCTTTGAGTTCAGTGATCCTTCCTGGCAACGGAAGGTCCAGTCCGGCATGAAAAACCAGCATACGGACCAATGGACCGTCAATCTCGAGCGCGAGCTCTTCAAGAATTTCTCGGTATCGGCCACCTACATCAACCGGGTGACCAAGGATGTCATCGTGCAATGGCCCCTGAATGAGGTCACTCTGGAGCCCTGGGAATACGAGATCAAGACCCAGATCGTCAACGGCCAGGAGGTCTCCCTTTACAGTGTTGTCCTGAAGGATTATGACGGCAGCGGCGGCCCTCCCAACGGCGATGACATCCAGTGGATCTACCGCCACCAGGACAACGAGTGGCGCAACATGCCGGACATGCCGATCCAGGCCGGGGGGCCGGACGTCAAGGCCGAGCGCAGGTTCCGAGGTCTCCAGGTGACCTTTAACAAACGCTATGACAACCGCTGGCAGTTGATGGGCTCTCTCCTGTTCAACAAATCGACCGGGTTTGCGGGCCGCAACAAACGCCAAGACCAGGATTACAACATGGAAGGCACGAACATCTGGTCCGATACATGGCTGGGCGGCCTCAACCAGACCATCAACAACATGACCGGCCCGATGCCGTTCACCCCGCGCTTTGAATTCAAGATAAACGGCAACTACACTATCCCCAAGATCGAGGTCGACCTGGGCCTTCGCTTCCGCCTGCACACGGGCCGTCCCGTATGGGTCCTGTCGTCATTCCGCCAGCTCGATCCGTACAATTATGACGGAGCTACTGAAGAGGAGCGGGCGCATTGGCCGATCATCCTCCAATCAGGGATGGAAGGCCAGATCGTGGCCCAGGATCCCACCAAACCATTGTATATGCCCATCCTGAGCATCCTGGACTTGCGACTGGAAAAGAGTTTCAGTGTCGGCCGCGGCAAGATACGGGCCATGCTCGATGGGTTCAACATTCTCGGCAGCAAGGCCGTGACCAACGCCATGGTCAAGAAGGTTCCAGTTCCGGACTCGGACATTCTGCTCAGGGATGTCGGTCGGGTCGTCGGCTTAGTCAATCCCCGCTACTTCCGTCTGGGCCTTATGTACTCTTTCTGATCCGGCCCACCGATCGATCTCCAGAGCCTGGAGGGTCAGCACCCTCCAGGCTCTTTTCTATTTCGTCGCTGAGTCGATGGGCCTTCTCCGGGGCGGCCCTCTCTCCGGCTTGGCTCAGGGTATTGCCTCTAGCTCCCCGACCCCGGGAACCCGTTCGTGCGGTTCCCCCCGCTTCGCGGGTCCCCCCTCCACCACGGGGATCTTCGAGGCAACACCCGTCGCCGCCTCGAGAAAAAGCCCCGGAGCGGGCGTGGACCAAAAGGCCGCAGATCAGCCCCCCTGCAGCAGTCGATCTATCCTGACCAGGGCGTAGCCCCTGGCCTTGAGCTCCCTGATCAGGTCGCCGAGGCGAAGGTAGAACTTGTCCGTTCTCTCCGGGTCCGTCCCGATGTGGATGAGAAGGATGAAGCCGTTGAGGCCGTGGGGGTCCTATCTGCTCGTAGGCGAGGATGCGGTCGTAGATCGTCTGTGACGGGAGATACTCGGGCATGGACGGCGTCGTGTAGTCGGCGTTGGAGGACGTTCCGGGTGTGAAATTGAAGAGGACGAGCCCTATCTCGCGCGACCAGGCCGCGATGTCCCGGTTGTACCATTCGTAGGGCGGTATGAAGAGGTGCCGCCTTTCGCGGGCGATGCCGAACCGCTCCATCTCCCGGAAATTCGCCTCGATGTCGGCCCGGAATGACTCGCGGCTGACGAGCGTCTTCTCGCGGTCGTCCCAGGGGCAATAGAGAAGGTGGCGGTCCGAGTGCGGTCCCAGATAGTGGCCGTCCGCGACGAGCCCCCGGATGACGGGCTCGAATTCCGGCGTCCGGTAGAAATCGCCGGTGAAGAAGAAACCCGCTTTGACGCCCTCCTCGCGGAGGACCCGGCGGATATGATCGCCGCCGTCGCCGAACGAACCGCCGGTAAAAATGAGGGCCATCCGAGGGAGGGATGTGTCGGCCCGGACGATGCCGTCGTGGTCGCAGAGAAAGACCCGACAGGGATCGGCGGCGCCGGCCTTCGGCCCGTCCGCCCGGCAGCCCGGGGCGAAAAGGGCCATGACGAGGGCCAGACCGGCCGTCAGGCCCCCGGCGGCAGCCGGCCGGCGGCGCGGCGGCCGGCGGGTCCGGGTCATTTCTCGGCGGCCCGGACGTTCCAGCCCCTGATCTTGACGACCGGAAGCTCGCCGCCCAAATCCTCGGTGTTGAAGAGGCCCGAGATCTTGCGCGTCTCCTTCGGCAGGAGCGTGATGTAGTTGTCGTCGAGATAGATCGGCAGGACGACCTCTCCGGACGTGTCGCGGACGACGCGGATCTCGATCATCAGGGCCAAATCGTCGGAGGGGTTCTCGAGCTCGACCGTGACCCTCGTCACCGGGCCGTCCTTCGAGGTCTTGTCCTTGACCTTGACGATCACCGGCTTGAGGGCGTTCAGGGCCGTGAGGTCGGCGAAGTCCTTGATGGGCGTGACATACCAGGTCCCGTTCTCCTCGTCGAGCGTCTCGGGCTTCGCCGACAGGCAATAGAAGTTCGCGTCGACGAGCTCATTCTTGCCCTTGAAGACGCGCAGGTCGAGGAAGTACGTCGGCGAGATGCCGGCCGGGAGGCGGAGGACGTCGATCGCCTTGACCTCGTCCGCGAGGAGCCCGAAGTCGACCGATTTCGAGACGACCTCCTTGAGGCCGAAGTCGAGGACGCGGATCGTGGCCCTGAGCTTGGGGGCGGGGGTCGCCGAGTTGTTGACCGCGGCGATCTCTTGGTTGCCGTAATTGTAGACGAGGTGGATGGGCTCGCCGGCCTTGCGGGCGCCGTAGAAGGCGCCGTTCGGCTGCAGGTAGTAGTCGTACAGCTGCCACCAGAGCTTGGGCCAGGCCGAGTTGTACATCCACTGGATGACGCCCGTCGCCTTATACTTGCTGGCGACGAAGGCCTCGAACATGCCCCGCATGGCCTCGTAGTTCAGGAACTGGGCCTTGCGGAGGTAGTCCTCGAGGTCCTTGGCCGGGCCGAGGCGCTTGTCCATGGCCTCGTTGTAGCGCTTGAGGTCCTTGAACATGCCGCGGCTGCAGTGGAACTCCCAGAAGTCGTTGATGGGCCAGAGCTTGTCTTCCGGCATCATCTTTCGCAGGCTCTCGAGCGGCGGGACCTGCGGTCCGGGACCGGTCTCGGTGTTGAAGCCGTAGGCGCCGCCGTTCTTCGTGTCAACGTACCAGTAGACTGGCGGGACATAGTCGTAGGGGCCGAGCATCTTGACCCCCGACGGCCCCGTGATCTCGCTCGTCTTGCCCTTGGTCGAGACGAGCGTCGGCCGGGTCGGATCGATCTCTTTCATGATGGCGATGTAGCGGCGCTCGAGGTCGGGGTGGGGGACCATGTCGCTCGCCTCGGCCCAGACGAAGATCGAAGGGTGGTTGCGGAGCCAGAGGACCTGCTGCTTCCAGGAGTCGGCGGCGAGGTCGATGAGCTCCGGCGTGCTGATCCCGCCGTAGGGCTCGTCGGCGGGCCGGCCGAGATAGTCGGTCCATTCCCACTGGCAGCTCCATCCGACCATGACGAGAAGGCCGTTCTCGTCGCAGAGGTTGTAGAGGTCCTGGCTCGTCCCCCAGAAGCCCTCGAGCCGGAGGGTGTTGAGGTTCATATGGCGGGCATAGAGGACCTCGGCTTGGAGCTTGCGGCGCTTGACGTCGAGGAGGAGGTCGTCGGCCCAGCCCCCGCCCCGGATGAGGATCTTGCGGCCGTTGAGCAGAAAGCCGCGGTAGCCCGCTTCCGTGCGGTAATCGGCGATCTCCCGGATGCCGAACCGGACGGTCCGTATATCCGAGGGCATGATCTGAGGCATGCCCGGCATCTTGCGGAGGTCCTTGTCCCGGGCCTTTTCCTCGCCCTTGGCGCGGGGCGTCTCGGGGACGGCCTCTTCGCCGCCCTTGTCCTTTTTCTGGATGAAGGAGAGCGACATGAGGTAGAGCTCGGGCTTGCCCAGGTCGTGGGTCCACCAGACCCGGGGGTCCTTGATGACGAGCTCAGGGGTCGTTTCGGGGGTGAGCTCGATCTTTTTCGTTTCGTGCGGGCGGAGGGTCACCTCGCGGGAGAAGCTCACGCCCTCGGTCCGGCCCCGGAGACTGCCGGTGACATCGGCGTCGGCGTAATTCACGAGATCGGCCGTGACGGTCAGCCGGGCCTCTTTGTTGGCCGGAATATCGAGCTTGGTGATGACGAAGGGGTTCTCGATCGAAACGTCGCCCGTGGCCCGGACCCGGACCTCTCGGAAGAGGCCCATGGCCCTGTCGGGAGGAGCCGGGTTCCAATCGACCCAGCCGATCGTGGGCTCGCCCGCCTTGGGCGGGAAGACCTCGACGGCCAGGACGTTCCTTTCGGAGCGCTTGACGTCCGCCGTCACGTCGATGAAGAACCGGCGGTAGGCGCCGTATGTCTCCGAGGCGTCGGCGATTCTCTTCCCGTTGAGCCAGATGTTGGCCCGGTAGTTGATGCCGTCGAATTCGAGCCGGGTCCGGCCGAGCCCAGGGGCCATGGGCACGGTGAACTCCTTGCGGTACCACCAGGAGACCTGGAACGGCGCCGTCGGGACGTTCTCGAGGTTCTTGCCGAAGAAGATGTCCGGATAGACGTTGTTCTCGACGAGCGTCCCGAGGACGGTCGAGGGCACGACGGCCGGATACCAGGATTCGATCTTGAAGCCGGGGACCGAGATCTGGTCTCCTGTCCCTTTGGCCTTCTCGGAGGACTGAATATACCAGAGGTCGCTGAGGTTGGCGCTGAGCTCGATGGGCATCCCCATCTTGGCCCTCGGCTCGGGCCTGTTCTGCATCTGGGACGAATATTGGGCCGGGCTGGCGGGGGGAAGCGCGGCCAGGACGGCCAGAAGGCCGGCGGCCGCGGCGAGCTTGGCGGAGATCCCGAGGGAACGATTGCGGTTGGTCGTCATGAGGCCTCCCAAAGAAAGGATATAACTATTATATCGGAAACTCACCGGCCTGGCCAAACCTTTGCCCCGCTAAAATACCCCCCTAAAATGGGGACGCTTCTATTTTATTTCCGAGGGAAAAATAGAAGCGTCCCCATTTCTTATCAACAGGGTCAGGATGCCGAAGGCGGGGGCATCGAGCGGACTTGAGACGCGTGGCCCCTCGGCCCCGGAGAGGCCGCTGAGAAAGACACGGCCGTCCCTGTAGGCTTGGCCGGAGAGGAGGAGCTTCTCCGGCTGGGACGAGGCGTTGAGGAGCCGCAGGAGCCAGGCCCGGCCGTCGGCGGCGGGTTTGAGCGACATAACGACGAAGGCCGGCGAGTCGACAGCCAGCGGAAACCGGGGCAAGGGGGAGGCGGGATCGGCTGGGACGGGGACAAGCGGAGTGGCGGCTTCCAAGCCGAGCTTCTTGGCCGTGGCCGTGTCCGAGCCGCGGTGTGGCGTCACAGCATAGCGCAGGATGACCGGCCCTTCCTGGTCGGCCTTGAAGTTCGTATGCCAGTAGTTGTTCATGACATAGGAGAACAGGTGGGTGGACGGCGCGAGCTCTTGAAGCCAGACCCGCCGTTCGCCCTGGCGCGGGGTCTCGTCCGTGACGGCGCCGATCTCGACGAGCGGGGCGTCGAGCGATGTCCAGGTCAGGCCGAAGCCCCCGCCGGAGATATCGACGCTGTCACGCGCGCAGAAGAAATCGCGGCAGGCCCCGGCGATCTGGTCGGTCTCCGGGCGGACGAAGCCCCAGCCGACGTCGACGCGGGCCGCGCCGCCGGGAAGGGCAAAGGGGAAGGCGATGTGGACGCTCTCCTTTTCCCGGACCTTTTCCTTGTCGATGGTCACGGCGATCTCGAGCCGCGGCAAACCGTCGACGAGCCGATATTCGCGCACGAGTCCCTTCGCTCCCGGCGCGTCCGAGTCCACGATGAGCGAGGCGACGAGAGGTCCCGGCTCGCCGATCCGGATCTTGATGGCTGAGGCCGTCCGGGCGGTCTTCGGATCGACCCCGGGGACGTAGATATAGTGGGCGAGGCCCGATCGCTCAGCCCGGTCCACGAGCTCGCGGGCTGGGGTCGAGCCGTGCGTCCAGCGAAGGCTCTCCACTGCGCCCGTCTCCGGACCGATGGCCGCGCCGATCGTCGCATTCGATAAGACAGACCCGGTGACGCCGGCCCCGCCCTTTTTCGGGCCTGGCCCAGCGTCGACGGTGTACCGCTTGGCGCCGAAACCCGGCACCGCCGAGGCGAGGAACGCCAACTCGCCCGTCCGGAGCCGCTGCGATGGCACGACCGCGCCCCCGCTATCACGGACGAGGTCGCCGGCGGCGCTCATCGCGGCGGGGACGGTGACAAGATCCGTTCGTTCCCAAGAGCAGGTGTTGACGACATCGATGGCCTTCCCGGCCGCTCTTGAGGCTTCCGTGCGGCCTCTTCCTGCCGCCGCTTCGAAAAGCTCGCGGGACAGCCGTTCGGCCCTGTCGGCGAAGGCCTTCTTGTATTCCCATTGGGCCCGCGGTCCCTCGCCGTCCGGGTTCGAGACGCTGTCGGACGCGCCCCAGGTGTGCTCGCTGAAAAGCACGACCTGGCGCCAGTCCTCCTCGTCCTTCGCCGCCGGGAACCCGTCCCGGCCCAGGATGGACCATAGCGCCTCCGCTTGGACGAGCCGTTCCGCCGCGGCGCGGCTCATGGCCGTTTCCCTGGCCGTCGAGGCCGCCCCGTCCTCCCAGTAACCGGTGAAGTCGCCGCGGACCTCCGGGATCGCCGCCCCGTGCCGCCGTTCGAACTCGGCGAACATCTCCGAGGCCGTGGCGATGACGATGCGGGGCGAGACGTACTTCTCGTTCCAGCTCCGGACCGTGTCGGCGAGGTCCGCGTCCGGCGGCCCGTTGTCGCCCCCGACCGTGTAGCGCACCTGGACCATGGAGTATGGGTAGCTCTTCTCGGCGAGCTCGTCCATGTACTCGAAGACGCGGTACGGCGGGGCCTTGACGAGGGAGCCCATGTTGAGGCCGTGGAACCACGAGTAGCCGCGGCCGGCCATCCAGAAGAGGACCCGCTCCCGGCCCGACGGCGAGCGCCAGTAGAACGGCTTGTCGCCCCAGGCTTTGAGCGCCCAACCGATCCTGTCCCCGCCGTCGAACAGGCTCGGCATGTAATTCGGCCCGCTCGAGACATACTTGATCCCGGCCAGGGCCAAGGCCGGAACGAGCGACCAGGATTGGCCGGGGATATCGGTCACCATGACGGAGTCCACGGGCACGCCGGCAAGCCGCCCGAGCCCCCGGGCGAAGTCGGTCAGATGGATGAGCTCCTCGGGATGACAGAGGCCGGTCAGGACGCCGGCCAGCGTCGCCTGGAGCCCGATCGTTCCCTTGCGCAAGCCATCGATGAGCGCCTCCTTGTCGGCTTCTCCGGCCTGCCGGAAATAGGTCTCGATGGCCCAGGCCTGTTCCGTGTTCCATTTGAATCGCGCGCCCTCGGGGTAGGCGGCCGACTTCCCGGCCAGGGCGATCGCTTCCTTGATATATCGCCAGTGGTTCTTTTCGACGACGGGCTGCGGGTCGGAATAGCCGATGTCGACGTGGGAGTGGGGGAGAAGCCAGATCTCCCGGGGCACGACCGGCTTGACCGTGAGCGCGCCGCCCCGGACGGAGCCATCGTCGAGAACGACTTCGAAAGTGACAACGCCCTCGCTAGCGACGGCGGGGATGAGGAACTCCAGGGCATTGTACCCGAGCTTCAGTTCGAGCCGCGCTTTTTCCGTGCCGCAAGTGACGAGCGCCCCCCCGGGAAGGGCGAGGTGGCTGATCTCGACGCGCACGATCTGGAACGCCCGGCCGTCCTTCCGGACCAGGGCCTGTTCGCTCCGGGCCCGAACGTCGCGGCGGAGGTCGTCGCGGAAGACCATGTACCAATCGTTCGAGCTGGCCTTTTCCCCGATGACCCTGAGCGTGAGGGGCCGTCCCGGCCGCCTCATCTTCATCCCGCCACCCTCGCGCCCGCCTTGGCCGCTTTGAGCTTGAAGACCCAGGCGTCCTTGCAGGGAGGCTTCTCGACGGCGGCGCGCGGCAGGGTCAGCAGCGCGCCCCGGCCGACCTTCTCCCAGCGCACGGGCTCGCGGACCCCGAGCATCCGGACGACGCTCCCGGCCTCGGGCGCGATGGACGTCAGCATCAGCTTTGGCGGCGGAGCGGACTCGCCGTCCCCGGCGAGGACGATGGCATAGACCGTGCCGTCCGCGAGGGAAGTGAAGCAGGTCTGGGCCTCTCTGTAAGGGGCGATCGGCCGCGTGCCGTAGATGGCCTCGCCGTTGACGCGCATCCACTCCCCGATCTCCTCGAGCCGGACGAGCGATTCGGCGGGCAGCTCTCCCTCGGGGCTGGGCCCGATGTTGAGCAGGAAATTGCCGCCCTTGGAGACGATGTCGACGAGAAGATGAACGAGCCGGCGCGTCGATTTGTAGGCGTCATTCGGCTTGAACGACCACGAGTTGCCCATGGTCATGCAGGTTTCCCAGGCGTAGGGGAGGGGCTTCTCGGGGACCTCCTGTTCGGGCGTCCGGTAGTTCTCGTAGCGCCCGGTGACGGTCCGGTCGACGATGAGGATCCCCGGCTGGAGGCGACGGGCCATGGCCGCGATCTTCGGCATGTCGATGTCCATGTTCTTCGGGTTCTTGACGAAATGCCCGGGAGCGATCTCGGTCATCGGTTGGGGCCGGACCCAGCCGCCGTCGAACCAGAGGACGTCGAGCGGGCCGTACCCGGAGGCGAGCTCCTCGATCTGCCGGAAGGTGAAATCGCGGAAGCGCTGCCAGCGGTCCGGGTACTTGTCGATGCTGTAGTTGACGTTCCGGTCGGGCGTCGCCCATTCAGGCGCCCAGAAGTCGGGGTGGTGCCAGTCGGGCTTGGAGAAGTAGGCGCCCACGCCCATCCCCCGGGCCCGGAAAGCGTCGAAAATGGCCTTGGCGACGTCGGCACGGGGGTCCGTGCGGAACGGCACATCCGGTCCTGTGATGCGGTAATCCGTTTGCCGCGTGTCGAACATGGAGAAACCGTCATGATGCTTGGTCGTGAAGACGACGTAGCGCATGCCGGCCGACTTGGCGGCCGCGGCCCACGCCGCGGGATCGAACTTCGTCGGGTTGAAGGTGCGCGGCAGGGCCTCGTAGGCCTTCTTGTAGGCGCAGTAGTCGTCCATCGTGCGGCGGCACCAGGGCTCATCCTCGGAGCAGAGGGTCCAGGACTCGACGACACCCCACTGACTGTAGGGGCCCCAGTGCATCATGAGGCCGAACTTCCAATCCTGCCAGCGGTCGAGTTTGGCCAGGACGAGGGGGTCGGTCTCCCGGTCGGCGTCGGAGACCTGGGCGGACGCGGAGATGGATAAGGTCGCCAGGACGATCCCGGTGACGATTGACGAGACGAGGCCGGCGGACTTCATCGGGGCCCTCCTGCGAGGCGGCTTACCCGGGCATTATAGCAAACCCGGGCCGCGGGGGATTCAGGGAACTTTCTTCCCCGCCGCCTTGGCGGCCTTCGCTTGGTGATCGAAAATGATATTGGCCATCAGGTCGACGCCGATGGGGATGGCGGCCTCGTCGGCGATGAAGGTCGGGGAGTGGACGGCCGTCGCCTCGAGCTCCGGCGGAACGACGCCCAGGTTGAACATCACGGCCGGGGCGATCTTGCCGAAATAGCTGAAATCCTCGCCACCCATCTCCGGCTTCTGCTCGACGAGGGCCGCTTTCGAGCCCAGGACGCGCTCGGCCGTGGCCAGGGCACCGGCGGTCAGGGCCGGGTCGTTGTAGACCGAGGCCGTCCCGATCTTGAAATCCAGGCTAAACGGGGCCCCTGCCGCCTCGCAGATCCCTGTGACCAGGCGGGTGATCTTCTCCTTAAGCGCCTGACGCTGGGCCTCTCCGTAGCTCCGGGCGGTGGCCTCGAGCTTGGCCGACTGCGGGATGATATTACGAGCGCTCCCGGCGTGGAAAGAGCCGACGGTGATGACAGTATCGTTACGGACGCTGATCTCCCGGGAGATCATGACCTGGAGAGCGGTAACGATCTCGGCGCCGACGACGACAGGGTCGACACAAAGATTTGGGTTTGCCCCATGGCAGCCCTCGGAATCGATCCTGAGGTCGAAGTCGTCGACATTCGCCGTCATAAAACCGGAAGTGTAGCCTATCTTGCCGGCCTTAAGGGTGTCGTCGACATGGTAAGCGAAGAAAGCCTCGGGGACGATGTCCCTAAATGCGCCCTCCGTGATCATCGGGGACGCCCCACCTCCCTCGATTTCCTCGGCGGGCTGAGCGACGAAGACGACCGTGCCGGGAAGTTCCGCCTTGACGGAGGCCAGCACGGCGGCGACGCCGAGAAGGACGGTCGTGTGGATATCGTGCCCGCAGGCGTGCATGACCCCCGTCTCGCGGCCTTCGACGACGGTCTTCTCCTTCGAAGCGAAGGGGAGACCGGTCTCTTCGGTAATGGGCAGGGCGTCCATGTCGCCGCGCATGGCTACAACGGGACCGGGCTTGCCGCCCTTGAGGATGGCGATGACGCCCGTCTTGGCGTAGCCCGTCCGGACATCGAGGCCGAGCTTGCGGAAGTAGTCGGCGACGATGGCGGACGTCCGCGTCTCCTGGAGGCCGAGCTCGGGGTGGCAGTGGATGTCCTGCCGGATAGCGATGAGCTCCGGAGCGAGCTTGTCGGTCAGGGCCTTGACCTTCTTCTCGAGCGGTGTTGCGGGATACGCGGCGGCCCGGACGACGGGCGCGACGGCGAGAACGGTGAGAATCAGGACCGACGCTGCGAGCGGACGTTTCTTCATGGATTCCTCCTCAAAGATCACGGAGGGCTATGGTAGCCGAAACGGGGGTGCCCTATCAAACCGTGTTTAAAAAAACCCCCATCCCTCAGGGGATGGGGGCCCATCGAGGAGGAGAAAAGGTGCAAGGAGGGCCTGGAGAGGAATCCCCGTATCCGCCCCGTTTTTCGCAATAGCCTTGGATGAGGCCCTCCTTGCGATAGCCCGATTCTCCCAGGCGAGGGCGGGCCGGTCAATCGCCTGAAGCGGGGGTTGCCGAGGTGAATTGCCCTCCTCGGCGAGGTGATGCCGGTTGACCCCTTCTTTTTAAATCAGTATGATGAGGCGAAACAACAGAGGGAGGCCCCCATGAACGTCAAGAAATTCATCGAAACCCAGATCGAAGAGATCAAGAAGACCGTCGGCTCGGGCAAAGCCATCTCGGCCCTGTCCGGCGGCGTCGACAGCTCGGCCTGCACCGTCCTCGCTTACAGGGCCCTCGGCCCGCAACTCAAGTCGGTCTTCATCGACCACGGCCTCATGCGCGCCGGCGAGCCCCAGGAGATCGCCAAGATCTTCGCCGGCCTGGGCATCGCCGTCGACATCGCCGATAAAAAGAAGGAATACTTCGCCGCCCTCAAAGGCAAGGCCGACCCCGAAGAGAAGCGCAAGGCCTTCCGCTACGCCTTCTATAGCTCTTTCGGCAAAGAGGTCCTCAAGAGCAAGGCCCGCTACCTCATCCAGGGAACGATCGCCGCCGATATCATCGAGACCCAGAAGGGTCTCAAGACGCAGCACAACATCCTCGAGCAGATCGGCATCGACCCCGAGGAGGGCTTCGGCTTCAAGGTCATCGAGCCCCTCAAGGAGCTGTTCAAGCACGAGGTCCGAGTGGTGTCCAAGGAGCTCGGGCTGCCCGAATCCATCTACAATCGTATGCCCTTCCCCGGTCCGGCCCTGGCCACGCGCATCATCGGCGAGGTGACGCCGGAGCGCGTCGACCTCGTCCGGGCGGCCACGGTCATCGTCGAGGAGGAGGTCGCGGCCCACAAGCCCTTCCAGGCCTTCGCCGTCCTGCTCGAGGACAAGGGGACCGGGATCGTCGAGGGCAAGCGCCACTTCGGCAACATCATCATCGTTCGCTCCGTCGAGAGCCGGGACGCCATGACTGCCGAGCCCTCGCCGCTGCCCTGGACCACGCTCATGAAGATCTCGAAGCGGATCACGACCGAGCTTCCCCAGGTCACCCGCGTCGCCTACGAGCTCACGGCGAAGCCGCCGGCCACCATCGAATACATCTGAAACCTGTTCCGTCGGAGGGAGTCATGCCCCATACGGGAAAGAAAAGAACCGGCGCGCCCACCCTGGGCGTCTTCGTCCCCTGCGACCCGCGCATCGACGAGGGATCGAGGACCCGGGCTTTCAACATCGGCCAGATGACGGCCGCCTTGCTGGCCAAGCGCCTGCGCCTTCCGGACGGCACCGTTCCCAATATCTTCACCTGCTCCAAGCTCGTCGACAGCGAGCTCGCGGCCGACGCCGGGGCCCGGCAGATGCTCGAGGCCGGGGTTGGGGCCATCATCATGACCCCCGACACCTGGTTCTTCCCCGGGAAGACGGCCATGGCCCTGACCGCGCACTTCCCTCCGACGACCCCCCTGGCCTGCGTCGGCGGCAACAACGCCCCCAAGCCCGGCGTCGTCGGCATCGACGCGCTCGTCGGCGCCTATGCTCAGACGGGCCGCCTCTGCCCGATGGTCATCGGCAACACGCCCGAGACAGGGCTCCACCCGGAGTATGACGCCAAGACCCAGGCGGAGATCGTCGACCTGGCCTACGCCATGCTCGCCCGCGTCGCCCTTCAGGGCCGGCGCTTTGTCGCCGTCGATACCGACTCCATGCAGATGGAGACGGCGCTCAACCACGTCCACGCCGCCCGCCGTTTCTTCGGTCTGGAGAGCACCCGCGAATCCATGAAGCTCTTCGCCGACATGCTCCGGAAAAAGGGCGGTTACGATCCTGAAGAGCTCAAAGCCCTTCATGATTGGGTCGTCAACGTCAAGTTCAAAGGCCGCATCTTCACCGACTCCGAGGACATCGCCCGATCCGGCCGCGACATCTACACCGCCAAGAACGTCAAAGCGCCCGCGCTTGCCGCGGCAGACAAGGTGAAGCTCGACGAGGGCCTGGCCCTCTATCTCATCATCCGCAACTACATGCGCGACATCAACGCCATCGCTGGCGGCTGGACGAACCAGCTGGCTTGGGGCTCGGACCGGCGCGGCCTGCCGATGACGACTGGCGACATCGCCGAGTCGCTCTTCAACTCGTCCGAGGACCACACGGGCAAGAAGACGGTCGTCCCCTTCGCCACGGAGAACGACATCCAGGCCCTCCTGACGATGATCGCCTACTGCTATCTCTCCGGCGGCAATCCCACTCTTTTCATGGACTTCCGCAAGGTCTACGAGCCCTGGGAGGTCGAGGCCAACGCCAAGACCCTTGGCCTGGATATCCGGAGATTCAAGGGCGAGCCCTGGATGGAGCGCGGCTTCATCGACGGCAACAACTCCGGCGCCGCCTCGCTCGACTACGCCGACAAATGGTTCCTGTTCAAGGCCATCGAGTTCTATTTCCCCGGCCTGGGCTTTTCCGTGGGCTACCTCTCGCCCAAGGGCATCACGGGTGTCGCCGGCCGGCTCGGCTTCTCCGATCTCTCAGGGCTGTTCACCATGGTCCAAGATGAGGCCCAATCGATCGAACTCCCGGCGCCGCTCGCCGAGAGGGTTTGCCACGCGTCGGACTACACCTGGCCGCACACGCTCCTGACCTTCGACCACGTCCCCGCGAGCCAGGCCAAGATGGGCATGCCGGCCAACCACATGCACATGGTCACCGGCCTGCCGCGCCGGCGCTGGCAGCATTTCTCCGACTACGCCAACATCCTCAACTACCGCTGGGAGAACGCGCCGGAATACGTCGAAGGCCTGGACCGGCCCCTGCCGATGCTCTACCGCATCAACGGGGGAGAAATCGCCGCCAAGATGCTTCTGGCCGGGCGGAGATAAAAGGCCGCCGGAAGAGGGGCAGTCCCATCGGTTTGACACCCCGAAGGGATTCTGATATTTTTATGACCCCTTGCGGGGCCATCGTCTAGAGGCCCAGGACAGATGGTTCTCAGCCATCAGACCGGGGTTCGAATCCCCGTGGCCCTGCTTGCCTCAATATCCCCATTTTCCCTCGGATTTTGTCAGTTCGACGAAATCGGCAACTATGATTTAACCATAGAGCCAGAAGGGCATGGGCTAATCAAGGATTTCGGCAAGTATCTCGTCATATGGAAGAAATCCATGGACGGGGCGTGGAAGCTCCATGTCGATATCTGGAATACGAGCAGACCTGCTTAATAAGGACTGACCCCTTTTCGGTGGATTTTAGGCCGCCCTCTCTCGGGATGTCAAGGCCAGCCGGAGCCGGGATCGGTCCCTTTTCCTCAGTTTGACTTCCCGCAGCGACTCAACTTATGCTTCGTCACGAATAGGGAGTGCTATGAACTGTCGAAGATGCGGGGCTGAGAATCTCGAAACATCGAGGTACTGCTCGGCCTGCGGGGCTCTCCTGACGAAATCCCTGGCCAAACCGAGGCGGACCGTTCCCTGGTTCGTCATTGCCGGGGCCGGGATCCTCGTCGCCCTCACCGCAGCCTATTTCCTCGTGCCCGGACTCAGGCATTTGGCCCGCCGCGCCGCTTCCGGATCGACCGGAGCAGTGGAGCCGGCCGCCGCCGGCCCCCAAGCCTCGGGCGTGGAAGCCCTGACGGCCCCGTCGGACTTTTCACTTGCCGCGGGCCGCTTCGCCTTGGAAGGCTCGACCATCGAAAGCGCTTTCTTCGACGGCGCCTGGACGGCCCTGCCGCTCTGGGCCTTCATGGGTCCTGCCGCGCCGCGGCTCGAGAGCCCCGGTCCTCCCGGAATCCTCCCGGCCTGGGTCGACTGGAACGCCGCGGATCCCATCGTCCTTTGCCGCTTCGAACTTGCCGACAGCCTGAAAGCGCCCGAGCTCGCCCCCTATGATGGATCGGCCGTTCTCGAGTGGCGCCCCTTGAGCGGCGGACGGACGTCGTTCGCCATCGAAACGGGCCCCCTCCGCTCTGCCGGTTCGTTCAAGACCTTCGATCTCTTCACTCAGATCGAAGCCCCCGGCGTCCTCGTCCAGGAAGGCCGGCTCGTCGGCTGGACGTTTGGCCAAGGGATGGCCCGGGGCTACCTGTGGGCCCCGCCCGACGGCGTGGGACCTACGCCCGTTCTTTCGGCCGCGGACCTTTCCATCGCTCTCCGCACCGGCTCGCGCGAAGCGGCGTTCGCCCAAGCCCTATCCATGACCGAGGGGATTTCCGACGAGCGCAAGCTGGCGGCCTTGGCCGCGGGCTTCCGGAGCCGGGCCCTGCTATCGCCCGACGACCTTCCGCTGGATCTCAAGCCGGCCGCGGTCGCCGCCCGAATGGCATCCATCATCACGACGATGGTCCGGCAGGGCCAGGCCGACGAGGTCGCGCGAGCGATCGACCCGGACGTCCTCTCCGCCGCCGCCGATATTCCCCTCATCAAGGCCGCGGCCGGCGCCACCAATGACGCCCGCGGCTTCGACGCCGCCCACCGCCTTCTCGCCGACCTTCGGCGCGACCCGGTCATTCAGATCGCCCCCGCCTTCCGGGAGCTCGACGCCGTCGAGGTCGAGCTGGCCAAAGCGTCTCTCCACAAAGTCCTCAACGAACGCGGCTTCGGCGGCCTCGACATCTTCGATGAGGCCAGCGGCCTCGCGCCCGATGACATCGAGCTCCACCTCCTCGGCGTCGAAGTCGCCGTCCTGGAGAAGAAATGGGTCCGGGCCGAGCAGCTCCTCAACGATAAGCCGTACCCAACGGCCTTCTCCGACAAGGCCCGCACCCTCGAACGCCTCATCGAAGAGGGCCGGCGCGACGAGGATTCGGTCACGATCCGCTTCAATCCCGGCGACAAGCTCATCCCCGTCTACGCCTACCTCAACAAGAAGCTCCGCCAGAAGTTCTTCATCGACACCGGCGCGACGACGACCATCATCCCGGCCTCGGCCGCGGCGGCGCTGGAGATCCGGATCGACAACGCCACTCCCGTCGTCGGCTTCCAGGGCGTGGCCGGCGGCGACCTCGCCTATCAGGTCCCGGTCGAATCGATCGAGATCGAGGGCCTGGAGGTCTTCGATATCCGGGCCATCGTCTACGATCTCGGCGACGCCGAGAACGCGGGGCTCCTCGGCAACGATTTCCTGCAGCATTTCCAGGTCGACCTCGATAGCATCAAGGGCGTGCTCAAGCTCCGGAAGAAGTAACAGGACCTGGGAAAACCCGCTATAATAGCCAGGCCGTGTACCTCCAGAACGAGCTCCTGCTGTCGATCCCGCTGGCCCTCTATGTCTGTCTCCGCGTGCGGTCGCTCTTCGGATCGAAGCTCCTCAAGAACCTCTGGACGGTCGCGTTCGTCCTTGTCGCCGCCGGGTACCCCGTCGCCGAGACGCTGTCTCATGCGGAGGCGGACGGCTGGGCCGGCGCCCTCGTGCTCTTCGGCTACTACGCCCTCCCGCTCACTCTCTATCTCGTCATGACTGTCATCGTCGTCGATATGGCGGTCGGCCTCCTGCGGCTGGGCCGCATCGTCTCGCGGGAGGCCGCGCGCTCGCGGCGCTTCCGGACCTGGCGGCTGGCCCTTTCAATCGGCCTCCCGCTCCTCGTCGTCGTCTTCGGGGCCGTCAACCACCGTGTTCTCCGGGTGAGAGAATACCGCGTCGAAATGCCACGCCGCGCTTCGTTGGCGCGAGACCTGACGATCGTCTTCATGGCCGACCTTCATTTCCGCGGCCTGACGTCCAACCGCTTCCTGGAGGAGCTCGCGGCCAAGGTCAACGCCCAGAAGCCCGATCTGATCATTGTCGGCGGCGATCTGCTCGAGGGTGACCGGCGGGGCGAGGACACGGGCCGATACGAGCGGGCCTTCCGCGCCATGGCCTCCACCTACGGGATCTACGGCGCGCCGGGCAACCACGAGCGCTTCAGCCGGGCGGGGACGGACGGATTCCTCGAGCGGGCCGGGATCAGACTCCTTCAGGACGAGGCTGTGCCCATCGACGACGCATTGATCCTGGCCGGGAGGAAGGACGCCCGCTCAAGAGGCCGGAAGCCCGTCGCCGAGCTGCTCGCGTCCGCCCGCCGGGACCTGCCGGTCGTCCTGATCGCCCACCGGCCCGTGGACTTCGACGAAGCCCGCCGCGCCGGGGTCGACATCCAGCTCTCGGGCCACACCCACCACGGTCAGCTCTTCCCCGTGAATCTCATCACCCAGCGTCAATACGACCTCAGCTGGGGACATCTTGAAAAGGACGGAGCGCATCTTTTTGTCACGAGCGGAGTCCAAGGTTGGGGGCCTCCGGTCCGGACCGTAGGGGCCTCGGAGATCCTCGTCATTCGCGTCGCGCTCCGGGACGGCGGGCGCGATTGACACGCGGTCGCGAATCCGCCTAGAATGAGCCCGATGGCGAATGCGGGGCACATCGATCTCGTCCGGGATCGGATCGAGAGCTGGAACGACTGGCGTCGAAAGAACACCAAGATCGTCCCTGATCTCTCGGGGGCCGATCTCTCGGAGCTCAATCTGGTCGGGGCCAATTTGGCTAGGGCCGACCTGGCCGGCGCCCGCCTCGCGGGGGCCAACCTCAGCGGGGCCAACCTGGCCCGGGCCAAGCTCTTCCGCGCCGACCTGAGCCAAGCCGACCTGAGCCGGGCGACTCTCTTCAAGGCCAATCTCAGCCAGGCCGACCTCGCCGGCGCCAATCTCAACGGCGCCGACCTCAGCGGCGCGTTCCTCATCCGGGCCAACCTCAGCGGGGCGAGCCTCCACGGCGCCTGCCTCAAGGGCGCCAACCTCGGGCAGGCCTCCCTTTTCCGGGCCAAGCTTGTCAAGGCGGTCCTCAGCCAGGCCTCGCTGTTCAAGTCCGACCTCAGCGAAGCCGACCTCAGCGAGGCCGACCTCGAAGGCGCCAACCTCCAGGAAGCCGTGCTGGAGCGGACGAATCTCCGCTCGGCCCGGCTGGCCAACGCCAATCTTTGTTTCGCGACCCTGCTCAAGACGAATTTGGAGGGCGCCGTCCTCGACAAGTGCGCCGTCTACGGCACCTCGCTCTGGGACGTCAACCTGGCCGACTCGCATCAACGCGACCTCGACATCATGCCGGCCCAGCAGCCGGTCCTCTCGGTCGACAGCCTCCAGACGGCCCAGCTCGTCGGCATGCTGCTCCATCACGAGAACTCGCGTTACGAGGTCTTCTCCATCACCCTCAACACGGTCCTCGTCATCGGCCGCTTCTCCCCGGGGCGCGAGCCCGTCCTCTCGGCCATCAAAGAGGCCCTCCGCCAGCGCGAGTATTCGCCCCTCGTCCTCGATTTCCACCTGCCGGGGTCGGGGGACAAGAACGAGATCGTCAAGACGCTCGGCCGGATGTCGCGGTTCATCGTCGCCGACCTCACCGGCGACCGGCGCATCGCCGAGACGCTCGACGCGGTCGTCCACTTCCTGCCGTCCATTCCTATCCAGCCCATCGGTCAGGCGGGGGGCGAAGAGGTCGCCGCCGACAGCCACTATCGCCGCTACCGCTGGGTCCTGCCCTTCTGGCGCTTCAAGGACCCGGACGAGGTGGCCTCGAAGTTCGAGCGAGAGGTCATCGTCCCCGCGGAGCGGCAAGCCGCCGAGATCCGCCAGAAGATCAGCTTCGGCGTCTGAGCCGCCCCATCTTCCCGCTTCCCCTCCGCTTTGGAGTCGTGATAGACTCGGCTGTAAGGAGTGATCATGAACGCGCTCGTCCCCGTCATCGCCGAACGCTTCCGCAAGCACTTCCCGGGGAAGCCCTCCCTCGTCGTCTCTCCCGGCCGGGTCAACCTCATCGGCGAGCACACGGATTACAACGAGGGGTTCGTCATGCCCGGCGCAACGGACAAGGCCGTCGTCTTCGCCGTCGCGCCCCGGGCCGACCGTCTCTGCCATTTCGTGTCCCGCGACTTCGATCAGGAATTCCGCTGCGAGCTCGGCGAGTTCCACCGCTCGCCCCTCCGCTGGCCGGATTATCTCCTGGGGGTCCTCGACCAATTCGCGAAAGCCGGGCACCGCATCGGCGGGATCAGCTGCGTCTTCGGCGGCGACATCCCCATCGGGGCCGGCATGTCCTCTTCGGCCGCGATCGAAGGCGGCCTGGCCTTCGCCCTCAACGCCCTCTTCGGCCTCGGCCTCGACAGCCTGACCCTGGTCAAGCTGGCCCAGAAGGCCGAGAACGAGTTCGTCGGCGTCCGCTGCGGCATCATGGACCAGTTCATCAACATCCATGGCCGGGCGAAAACGGTCCTCAAGCTCGACTGCCGCTCCCTCATGTTCGAATACATCCCGTTCGAGCGCGAGGACCTTCGCGTCGTCATCTCCGACACCCTGGTCCGCCGCGAGCTGGCTTCGTCGGAATACAACGTCCGCCGCGGCCAGTGCGAGGCCGGCGTCAACGCCCTACGGACGCACGACCCGTCCATCCGTTCGCTGCGGGACGTCGGCCTGGACCTTCTCCGCGAACACCGTTCGGAGCTCGACCCGGTCGTCTTTCGACGCTGCGAATACGTCGTCCGCGAGAACATCCGCGTCGGCGAGGCCTCGGCCGCCCTGGCCCGGAACGATTTCGGCGTCTTCGGCGGGCTGATGAACCTGTCTCACGCCGGCCTGCGAGACGATTACGAGGTCTCGTCGGCCGAGCTCGACGCCCTCGTCGAGGCGGCCCGGCGGGTGCCGGGCGTCCTGGGCTCCCGGATGATGGGGGCGGGTTTCGGCGGGTGCACGATCAGCCTGGTCGAGGCCGCCGCGGTCCCCGATTTCGAAGCCCGGGTCAGCCGGGACTACGAGGCCGTGACCGGCCGGGCCCCCAAGATCCACGTCATCCGGATCGAAGCCGGGACCCACGCCGTCGATCTGGCCTGATCCCCCCCTGTCGAGCGGCCTTTCATGCCCCTTGACATCTTCTTGGCTTATTCTTAACATAATCTTGACAACTCGGGAGCGGGGAATCTTTAGTTTAGTTCCGTGAATGATCAAGTTTCCAACCGCCCTCTTTTGAGGGCGAATTTCGGGGAAAAAATAGGAGGAATCATCATGAGAAGGCAAGCGGGGCGAACACTCGCGGTCCTGGCCCTGGTGCTGGGACTCGCGGTCATGGGACTGGCCCAGTCCAAGACCCTGACCATCCTGCACACGAACGACTCGCACTCGGCCGTCCTGCCGATGTCGCACCAGCCTTATCCGACACCCTTCACCTGGCTTTGGCCGGATCATCGCATGGGCTGGCTCGACGAGTTCCGGGGCCCCGGGGGGTTCGACAGGGACTATGCCGGCATCGCCCGGATATCGACGCTCATCAAGAACCTCAAGAAGGGCAGATCGAACGTCCTGGCCCTTGACGCCGGCGACGTCTTCGTCGGCAGCTTCGAATTCAATACCTACCTGGGCTATCCCCAGCTCAAGATCATGGAGGGCCTCTACGACGCGATGGCGCTCGGCAATCATGAATTCGACCTGAAGATGGACACTTTGGCCGGGGTCGTCAGCGGGCTGATAGCCGGCGGCGACTCGGTGACGCTGCCCCTTTTGTGCGCCAATATCAACTTCATCCAGGGAGACGCGCTGTTCGGCATGATCCGGAAGTCGCTCATCAAGGACATCGACGGCGTCAAGGTCGGGATCTTCGGGCTGCTCAACGAGGACCCCTTCAATTTCGGCACCGAAGTGATCCAGCGGTTCTCCGGCAAGATCAATCAAGTTGCCGCCGGCCAGGTGTCGGCCCTCAAGGCCGCCGGCTGCAAGGTCATCATCTGCCTCTCTCACCTGGGGACAGCCGGCGACCTCAAGTTGGCCGATGATGTCGCGGGTATCGACATCATCGTCGGCGGCCACAGCCACGACGAATTCCGCAAGGCCATCGTTCGCAGCGGCAAGATCATCGTCCAGGCGGGGAGCCACAACAGGGCTCTCGGCGAGCTCTCGGTCAAGCTCGAGCCGAACGGGGCGGTCAAGCTCCTCAAATGGAAGCTCCACCAAGCCGACAAGACCGTCAGGCCCGACCCTCTGCTCCAGGATCGGCTGAACGCCCTTCGCGAGGGCGTCGTCGCCAAGTTCGGCCCCGTCTATACCGAGACCGTGGCTATGGCCTTCCGGAACATCAGCCGGGAATTCCCGACGACGGGACAATACAGAGATGCGCCTCTCGGGAATCTCGTGACCGACGCGATGAGATACGCCGTTCAGGCGGTCCCGGAACTTCCTCCGGTCGATTGTGCCTTCGATGCCCAAGGGTACACGGAATTCGGGATCCCCGCGGGGAGGGTCGTCGGCAACGACATCCTGCGGGCCGTCCCCTACGGTTATGACCCCGCGACCGGGCTGGGCTTCAAGCTCGTCGTCGTTGGCTTGCCCGGGTACCTCCTTCTCGGCGGCCTCGATTTTGCGGTATCCAACGCGCAGTATCCCCAGGTCTCAGGCCTGACCTTCTCCTATCATTCGGGGCTGGACAGATCGACCCCGAGTCCGTCATGATCAACGGCGAACAGGTGGCCGCGAACCAGGGAAGATCTATTAGTGGTCATGACCGAAGGGATCTTCAACTTCCTGAATACCTTGGCCCAAGGCCAGCTTAAGGCCTATCCGACGGGGATCTCCGAGTACACCGCCGTGCACGATTACATGAAGTCGCTCGGCTTCGTGTTCTACAAGTCGGAGGGGCGGGTCCTCGACCTGGCCGCCCCGACCGCGCCGGCCCTGATAAAACGCTAGGCAGTATTCCAGCGCAGGGGCCGCAGGTCTAACCGCCTGCGGCCCCTTTCGTTTGACAGGCTGCCGGGGGGTCACTATAATCACCCCCAGTCCGCGTATCATGGCCAAGATCCTTATCGTCGATGATGACCCCCTCGTCAGGGAATCCCTCGCCCGTGTCGTCAAGAAGATGGATCACACGCCCTACGAGGCGGGTTCGTTCGCCTCGGCCCGCGACAAGATCCAAGGGGAGGACTTCGACCTGGTCTTCTGCGATGTGAAGATGCCGGACGGCTCCGGCCTGGACCTCTTGCCCGAGATCCGTTCCTCCGCCGCCTCTCCCGAGGTCATCATCGTCACCGGCTTCGGGGACCCCGACGGGGCCGAGCTGGCCATCAAGAAAGGGGCCTGGGACTACATCGAAAAGCCGCTCTCGGTCAAGGCCATCATGCTTTGCGTCGAGCGGGCGCTCCAATACCGGGATAAAAAGCGCGCCGCCGCCCAGCCCGTCGCCCTGAAGGTCGAGGGCATCGTCGGCTCGAGCCCCAAGCTCAGGCACAGTCTCGACCTGCTGGCCCAGGCGGCCGCTAGCGAGGCCAGCGTCTTGGTCACCGGCGAGACGGGCACGGGCAAGGAGCTGTTCGCCCACGCCATCCACAGGAACAGCGCCCGGTCGGACCGGAATTTCGTCGTCGTGGACTGTGCCGCCCTTCCGGAAACGCTCGTCGAGAGCACGCTCTTCGGCCACGTCCGGGGCGCCTTCACAGGCGCCGACAAGCCCCGCGACGGCCTCGTCCGGCAGGCCGACGGAGGGACCCTCTTCCTCGACGAGGTCGGGGAGCTGTCCGTCTCGATCCAGAAGGCCTTCCTTCGCGTCCTTCAGGAAAAGCGGTTCCGGCCCGTCGGGGGCGGCCAGGAGGTCACCAGCGATTTCCGCCTCGTCGCGGCCACGAACAAGCGTCTCGAAGACCAGGTCCGCTCAGGGGCTTTCCGGGAGGACCTCCTGTTCCGGCTGCGCACGCTCGTCCTCGAGCTGGCTCCCCTGCGGGAGATGAAAGAGGACATCAAGGAGCTCATGCAGCACTACCTCGTCCTGTACTGCGACCAATACGGCCTGCCCGTCAAAGGCTATTCCCCCGACTTTCTCGAGGCCCTGCTGGCCTACGGCTGGCCGGGGAATGTTCGTGAGCTCACACAGGCCCTGGAAAAGGCGGTCATCAGCGCCAAGGACGAGCCCGTTCTCTTCACCAAACACCTGCCGGACCACATCCGCATCGATCTCGCCCGGGCCGCGGTCATCCAGAAGCGCCCCCCTACGGCCCCTTCCGAGCCGGGCCAGGCGGCCACCGACCCGTCCCTCAACCTCAAGGACTTCCGCGAGGCCGAGATAGCCAGGATCGAAAAGGACTATCTGTCGTCCCTGCTGCGCCGGACTAATGGGGATGTCGGCGAAGCCTGCCGGGCTTCGGGATTGTCCCGGTCGCGCCTCTATACGCTCCTGAAGAAGTACGGGCTCAAGCCCTCAGGCTGAGCCGAGAGCTTGCCGCCCTCGCCTACAGGCCCAATTCTCCCCATCCGAGATAAACCACCCCTTCGCCTCCCCCCTCCCCAGAAACCCTGAGGGGGGACGAAGGGCTTTTTGGCACGAATCTTGGTTAACATTCCACCATGAACCTGTTTTTCCTGATGACGGGGAAGGACCCGGGAGGCGAGCGATTCCTGCGGGACGCGAATCCGCTCGTCCCGCCGGACGCCGTGGAGGTCTACAGGGACGTGGCGAGCTTCGCCGATCGTCTCAGGCGGCCGAAGGACCCGTCCTGCGTCGTGGTCATCCTCGGACCGTCTGACGATGACCTCAAGAGGATCGCGTCTCTGAGGGAGTTCCTCAAGGACAGCCGGATCCTCCTTGTCCTTGATGACCAAGGCGAGGAAACGATCAGCCTGGCCCATCGGATCCTGCCGACGTATATCACCTATCTCGATAATGGCACGGCCGGGGTCGTCTCCGTCATCAAACAGGTCATGAAGGATGCAGGCGTCAGGAAGGGGGAAAGGTGAGCTCGGCGTCCATTCCCGCCCGGCAGGACGCAATCTCGCAGCCCCGGATCGCGAGGAGGCTTTACACCGGGGGCCCTGAGGAGCTGGTCGTGCGGTCCCTCTGGAAAAGGCGGGGGCAAGAAGCGTCGGGCTGGCACGTTTCTTGTAGTTAGTGGATAGCAGAAGTGCTATTTGTATAAAAGGAGGTTCTCATGGCCGTCATGAAATGGGAATCCAATCGCATGAGAATCCTGATCGTGCTGTCGCTGGCCCTGGGGTTCTTCCTGGGAAGAAAGGCTGTGGCTCCGAAGGCCATGAACGAATAGGGAGGAGGGTGCGGTGGACGGAAGATGCCCGTTCTGCTGGAACCGGAACGTGAGTCCCGTCGGTCAGCCGCCGGCGGGCCGGGGGTCCCCATTCGCAAGGAAGCTCATGGAGTGCGACGACTGCGAGAAATGGTACTGGGCCGATACCGGCGAGGAGGTCGCCCGGCTTTTCGAGATCTGCTCGACCGCCATGGTCGATCCCAAGAGCTGCCTCGAAGACGTCCGGGAGGTCCTGAACTCGGGGGGGACGGGCTTTCCGCGCCGGCGCACCGCCGAATTCAATAGGCTTTGCAGCGACTGCCTGAACGCTAGGTTCGTCCAGAAGCGGTCCGCCGCTCACGCTTGAGGCCCTCTTTCTTTTAATCCGCGAAACGCGGATAATAGCCCATTGTCCCATGGGCAAACAGTACCTCAGGCGAGCCTCGGCGAGGGGAATACTCCTCTTCATTTTAGCGGCCTGTCTTTCCGTCCTCACAGGATGCCCAAATGGCGCCGGCCCCGACCCTCCCGGGGGTTCGGCCCTTGCTCCGGCAGCGGGATCCAATTCCTCTCAGCCGCCCGCCGTAAGCGCTTTCGATCCGCTCTTCGCCGGCATCGCCGGCCTGCCTTGTCCAGCGGGCGTGCCGCCGGCCTGGCGCGAGGAGGCCTGCTGGAAGGACTATGCCACCCTGGCCGGAAAGGCCTGGACGGATTTCGACGAGACGGTCCTGAACCGCATGAAAGTCTGGGCCGACGCCGACCTCAAAGAAGCCCGGGCTGCCACGAACGCCGTCTTCTATCCTTTCGGAGGGCCCGATTTCGTCACCGCCGATTGCCTTTTTCCGGGGGCGGCCATAACAGTCCTGATGGGACTCGAGCCGGTCGGCAGCCTGCCCGACCTCGACCGGGCCTCAGAGGAATGGCGTCAGGCGTTCTTTGCCGATCTCGGCGAGCTCGTCTCAGGATTCCTCATGCGGGGCTATTTTATCACCCGGGAGATGAACGACGTCTATTCCCGAGGCAAGGTGGACGGCGCCCTGCCGGTCATCGCCTTCTTCCTGGCCAGGGAAGGCTGCTCGGTGGTCGACATCAGGCGCCTTGCCCCGAGCGAGGACGGCGGCTGGAGCGAGATGCCGTACGGCAAGATGGCCGTCCGGCCCCACAGGCCCTACGGCGTCAAGATCGTCTACCTGAAGCCCGGAGACGCCTCGGCCCGGACCGCCTACTATTTTTCGTGTGACGTCGAGAATCGGGCCTTCCGGACAGATTCCCCCCTCTATCGCTTCTTCACCGGACTCGATCAGACCGCGACGTTCGTCAAGTCAGGCTCGTATCTGCTCCATTGGGACAACTTCTCGACGCTCCGTCGGCTCATCCTCGAGAAAAGCCTCTATGTCCTCCAAGACGACACGTCCGTCCCGTTCCGGTATTTCGGGGACGGGGATTGGGAGGTCAGGCTCTTCGGTCGGTACGCGACACCGGTCAAGGACTTCGCCAACGTCGAGCAGCCCGACCTGCGGCGGGCTTACGAGGACCCCGCCTCCGCCGTCGCGCCCCTGCCTTTCCATTTCGGCTATCGCTGGAGGACGCAGGTCGACAACCTGCTCCTGGCCAGGCGCCTGCGCCGGACCTACAAGCTCCCCGTCCTTCGCTGAGCTTCAGGATCGCCCATAGCTTCGCCATCGCCAAGTGGTTCATTATTATCCGGGGCCTTGGGCCCAATTCCTTTGTTACCCTCTTCTGCAGGCTTGGGCTTCTTCAATTCGAGGCGTTTTTTCGTCGCTAGCTTCGCCGTCTTCTGCCATTTTGCCTCTCTCGCGATCTCCGCCTTGCCCCTCTCCACTCTGTATGCCGAGGCCCTTAAGCTTATCTTCGCCATGATAGGGATATCTCCTTGCTGGAGATCATAATGCCCTTGCCGCCCTTGTTTCAATCCCTTTCTTTGCTCCTGCTGGGAAGGCAAGATTGGTATAATGCCTGTCATGAAGAAAGACGTGGTCATCATCGGCGCGGGCGCGGCGGGTCTTTTTTGCGCCGTCGAGTGCGGAAAGCGGGGCCGGTCGGTCGTCCTCCTCGAACACACCGGGACCGTCGGGAACAAGATCCGGATCTCGGGGGGCGGCGCCTGTAACTTCACGAACCGTATTGTGGACGAGACCCATTTTCTCTCGTCCAACCCGCACTTCGCGAGATCCGCTCTTTCCCGTTTCACACCCCAGGACATGATAGCGCTCCTCGAGCGCCACAAGATCCGGATCGTTGAAAGAAAATGGGGCCAGCTCTTCACCGGGGATGGGGCAGGCGGGATCGTGAGAATGTTTCAAGACGAATGCGCCCGGGCGAACGTCGCGATCCAGCTCCAGTGCCGGATCATGGCGGTCTCAAAAAGAGAGGCATTTGAAGTCGTTACCAGCCAAGGCCCTTTTGAGTCTGAATCGCTCGTGATCGCGACCGGAGGCCTCGCGATGCCGCAGATCGGGGCCACCCCCTTAGGTTACCAAATCGCCCGGCAATTCGGGATCAATGTTATCGAACCTGTTCCCGCTCTGGTCCCGCTCTTGTGGAGCGAAAACGATCTCATGAATTTCCAGGACTTGTCAGGACTGGCTTTCGATACGATCGTAAAATGTGGGCGCCATCATTACCGGGAAAATATTCTTTTCACGCACCGAGGATTGAGCGGGCCCGCCGTTCTGCAGATTTCTTCACATTGGAAAGAAGGCCAGGAGATCTCCATCGACCTGTTTCCCGAAAGGGATATTTATCAGGAATTGATGATCCGTCGGAAAGAAAGAACGGAGATGAGCACCTTTCTCTCCGCGTTTTTGCCGAAACGGTTCGCTAAAAAATGGTGCGAGCTCTATTGCCCTTCCAAACCCTTGAACCGGACCTCTGAAAAAGAACTCAGATCGGTCGCGGAACGATTGCACGATTGGCGGGTGACGCCTCAAAAAAGGGACGGTTACGGGGCCGCGGAAGTGACGGGCGGGGGCGTGGACACGGACGAGATCTCTTCCAAAAGAATGGAATCAAAAAAAGTGCCCGGCTTGTTTGTCGCGGGGGAAGTGCTGGACGTGACGGGCGAGCTGGGAGGATACAATTTGCAGTGGGCGTGGTCTTCGGGCTGGTCCGCCGGCCAATTTGCCTGAAGAATAAATGGAACCGGCGGCTATTTCAGTTCCGGAAGCTTCATGCGCCGGACCAGGTCCAGGAACCTGGGGTCCGTGCGCAAGGGTGCGTAGGCGGGATTCTGCCTCATCCATGGGATGAAGGTCATGCGTTCGTTGACCGCTGCTTCCAGCCATCGGAAGGCCGCATCCTTGTCCCCCAATGCGGCATAGATCTCGCCCAAGAACCATCCTTCCCAACGGCCTCTGGGCTTGCGTTGCCCTAAGTACTCGGTGAGCAACTTCATCGCCTCATCTTTGCGACCGGCCTGCGCGTAAGTGCGCACGAGAGCCCATCTCCAGGCACGGCTAACGGCGGCGAGCTTTTGATGGGTAGCGATGGCCTCCGTGAACATGCCCTTCTCTGAATAGAGAAATCCCAGCCAGCAAAGCGCCTGGTCAAAATTGGGATCGAGCTCGAGAGCCTTCCCGGCGGCGTCCATCGCTTCTTGATTTCGCCCGGCGGTCCAGTATTGCCATGCCAGGTCCGAGCACCAGTAGGCATTGAGCGGATCCACTTCGATCGCTCGTTTCATCGCCTCAAAGGCCTCGTCACTGCGCCCGGTCAGCAGCAAATACCAGGAATACATGCGTTGAGCATCAGGCAGACTCGGGTTAAGGGCCATGGCGTGCCGAAGGGTCTTTTCTGCGCCTGTCCAATCCCACTCTTCGAATAGCTTAATTTGGCCCAAGGCCGCCTCGGTTTCGGCCAGCGTCCCGCCCAGTTCCTCCGCCTTGAGCGCCGCAGCCTTGGCCCGGGCGAAAGCGTCCGGGGGAGGGCTCGTGCCATGACCGATGAGACAATAGCCGAGCGCCAGTGCGGCGTAAGGCAAGGGATTCGTTGGGTCCATGTCGATGGCCTGTTGCATATAGGTCAGGCCTTTTGCATATTCTTCGGGCGTCGGTTTGTTGAGATAGAACCTCCCTTTGGAATAGGCCACGTAGGCCTCGGGATTGACCGTTCGAGCGCTCGCCAGGCGTGACTTCTCCTCGGGAGTGAGCCGTAAATCGACTTCGCGGGCGATCGACGCCACGATCTCGTTTTCGAGCGTCACGACGTCGCGCACATCACGCTCGTAGCTGCGGGCCCATACCTGCGCTCCGGTCGCCGGGTTGATCAGCTGGGCGGTGATACGCACGAGCCCCCCCGCGCGCCTCAAAGCCCCTGTTATCAGGGCGTTGACGTGCAACTCCTGGGCGATCTTCTGCGGTGGGGTATTCTTTCCCTTGTAGGTCATTACCGTGCTTCGGGCTATCACCGTTTTCAGACTACTCAGCCCGGCGAGATTGGTGATCAGCTCGTCATGGATCGATTCAGCGAGGCTGTCCTGCTCGGGATCGCCCGACAGGTTCTCCAGGGGCAGCACGGCAATTGAATCGTAAGCCTGGCCGCGTTTGGGGAAGATGAGGAGCGCGGCGAGGATTGACAGGATCGCCATCCCGGCCATAATCGGATAGGCATAGACCTTCTTGATCCCGAGGATCCTGCCCTGGAATAAGCCCGTTTTGGCTCTCTGAGGCCTTAATCCCTCAGCGATGGCCTTCAGGTCTTCGGCCAGTTCGTCCATCGTCTGATAACGGGCGGAAGGGTTCTTCATCAGGCTCTTGAAAATGACCTGCTCCAGCCCCTTGGGGAGGTCCTTCCGGATCTTCGAGGCCGGCTCAGGGTCCGATGTCAGGATCGAATGGGCCAGGCTCTGTTCCAGGTCCCCTTTGAACGGCAGCCGACCTGAGACCATCTCGTAGAGGACAACGCCCAGAGACCAAATGTCGGTCCGCTGGTCGATCGGCCCTCCTTTCACCTGTTCCGGCGACATGTAAGCGACCGTGCCGACGGTCGAGCCTTCCCTCGTCAGCCTCGCCTGGCCCGCGAGCTTCGCCACTCCGAAATCGACGATCTTGGCCACGCTCTCGTTCGTGATCAAGAGGTTGGCCGGCTTGATATCGCGGTGAACGATGCCCTTCTGGTGGGCTTTAGCCATGCCCTGGGCGACCTGGACGGCAATCCCTATGGCCTCATCGGGCTTCATGGGTCCCCGTCGGACCTTATCCCTCAGGCTTTCCCCCTCATAGCAGGCCATAGCGATGTACATCTGCCGGTCCTCGGTCTCGCCGATCTCGTGGATCACGCAGATACTTGGGTGGTCGAGGGCTGAGGCCGCCCGGGCCTCGTGGATGAACCGCTCCCTCGCATCGGGATCCAACGTCCACTGCGGGGGTAGGAACTTCAGGGCGACCGGCCGGTCGAGCTTGATGTCTTCGGCCTTATAGACGACGCCCATTCCGCCGCGGCCGATCTCTTCGAGGATCCGGTACTTCTCCGCGACAATTGTTCCCGGCGCTACTGCCTGCACGGACCTTTCCAGGGTTCGCGTGGCCGAAAATCCCGGCCCTCCCACCTCCCCGAGGGGAGAGGCACAGATCGCGCAGAAACGGGACGTGTCGGGATTATCGGTATGGCACTCGGGGCATTTCATGGCCCGCTGACCCCCGTCAGCTTCTTGGCCCAAGGATAAGGCCGTTGGGGGGGGAAGTCAAACGGCGATGATCCATCTTCCTCGGCACGTATCGTGGCCGTGGGAACGATCTAATTAATTAGAAGAAACGGAGAAGGGGAGTTGGCTGGGAAGCAAGGATTCGAACCTTGATTGCATGATCCAGAGTCATGAGTCCTGCCGTTGGACGACTTCCCAGCAGGGACACCTATCTTAAAGAAAATCGGCGGAGATTTCAAGTCGAAAAAAGCGGGGAGTTCATGGTAAGATGGCTCCCGCCGATGAGATCGAACGCGCTGAAGATCGCCGCCGCCGCAATTCTTTCGCTCGTCCTGCTCTTTCTCTTCGGGCGGAGCGTCGATTGGAGGGACGTGCCCGCCCAGATCGCCGATGTCAGCGTCCCCCTCTTCCTTCTGGCCATCCCCCTCTATCTTCTCAACTACGTCACCCGGGCCCTTCGCTGGCAGGTCCTCGTCGCCCGGGAGAAGATCGACGTCCGTTTCCGGAACCTCGTCTCGGCCAACATCGTCGGCTTCACCGTCAGCTTCCTTTTTCCCGGCCGCATCGGCGAGCTCGTCAAGCCGCTCTACCTGGCCCGCAAGGAGGGGCTGAAGCCCGGCTTCGCGGTGGGGACCGTCGTCGTCGAGCGCCTCTTCGACATGGCCACGATGTGCCTGATGCTCGGTCTCTTCATGCTCTCGAGGCCGCTCTTCGCCAGCTCCTGGCCGATCGGCGCGGAAGCGGGCCAGCGCCTGACCCTCCTCGGCATCTTCGGAGTCGCCATCGCCGCGGCCATCCTGGCGGTCATCCTGTTCCTCTATTTCTTCCGGGAGCGGGCCCTGCGGGTCGTCGGCTTCCTGCTCAAGCCCCTGCCCGAAAAGGCCCGCGCGGCCGTCCTCTCCCTCCTCCGCGAGTTCATCGAGGGGCTCCGGTTCTTCCAGACGGGACGACAACTGGTCCTCTACGCCGTGCTGTCCCTCGTCGTCTGGCTGGGGATCGTTCTCTTCTACTGGGTCTTCTTCTTCGCCTATCATGTCAGCCTGCCGTATTTCCTGGTCATCCCTTATGTCTTCCTGACGGCCGTCGGCGCCTCCATTCCCACGCCGGGCATGGTCGGGGGCTTCCATTACTTCAGCAAGCTGGGCATGGTCCTGCTCCTCCGCATCGATCCGGCCCGCGCGGCCGGGCTGACCGTCGTCGTCCACGCCATCCAGATCGCCGTGACTTGCGCCCTGGGTTATGCTATATTGGCCCACGACGGGCTGACCCTTCTCCAGCTCAAGAAGATGGGCGAGAGCGAAAAACAATGAGGTGCACGTACTGCGGCTTTCTCGAAAGCAAGGTCATCGACTCCCGCGAGAGCAAGAAGGGCCTCTCCATCCGGCGCCGGCGCGAGTGCCTTTCCTGCAAGCGCCGTTTCACGACGTACGAGAAGGTCGAAGAGATCCCCTACATGGTCGTCAAGAAGGACGGCACCCGCCAGCCCTTCGATACCCAGAAGCTCCTCCGGGGGATAATGAAGGCCTGCGAGAAGCGGCCGATCCAGATCAGCCAGCTCGAGGAGATCGTCGAGGAGATCGAATCCCTGCTCCAGGAGCGGCCGGACAAAGAGATCGGCGTCGCCGAGATCGGACAGCTCGTCATGGACAGGCTCAAGGAGCTCGATAAAGTCGCCTACGTGAGGTTCGCCTCGGTCTACCGCGAGTTCGGCGACGTCGCCGAATTCCGGCAGGAGCTCGAGGACCTCATGAAGGAAAAATAGTCCGGATCGTCCGCTATGGTCCGCCGCATCAAGCCCGTTTCCCGTCCCCTCAAGGCCGAGACGCGGGTCCGGGCCACGGCCCAGCCCAAGCGGGCGTCCGAATTGCGGCTGCCGGCTCCCGGGGAGGTCACCGTCCCCGCCGTCGACGTGTACGAGACGGCGGCGGAGTTCATCATCGAGATGGAGCTCCCCGGCGTCGACGAGCAGGACGTCCGGGTGGTCCTGTTCTCGAGCCGGCTCGAGGTCAGCGGCTTCAAGCGCGAGCTGGGCACGCCCCGGGGGTCCCGGTACACGCGGCTCGAACGGGAGTACGGGGCTTTTCGACGCGACCTCGTCGTGCCCGGGTCCGTCGATCCGGAGCTCGCCGTTGCGGCCCTCGAGAACGGCGTGCTGACGATCGTGCTGAAGAAGCCTCCCCGGAAGCGCAGGGAAGTCGAGATCAAGACCCGCCGGAACGGCGGCTAGGATGGGAGTAATTCATGGCCAGCATCGACGATAAGAACGGCGACGAGATCGGAGGCATCCTCGAAGAGCAGGGCCAAAAGCTCCAGGTGCCGTCGAAGCTCCCGGTCCTGCTGCTGCGGGACGTCGTCATTTTCCCCTACATGATCGCCCCGCTCTTCGTCGGGCGCGAGAAGTCCAAGAACGCCATCGACGTCGCCCTGTCGACGAACCGGATGATCCTCCTCCTGACGCAGAAGGACATGGAAGTCGAGGACCCCAAGCGCGAGGACGTCTACGACATCGGCACGGTCGCGCTGATCATGCGCATGCTGAAGCTCCCGGATGGGCGCGTCCGCATCCTGGCCCAGGGCCTCGTCCGGGCCCGCGTCGATGGCTTCGAGGAGGACGGGGCCCACATCAGCGCCGAAGTCAAGGTGGTCCAAGAGCCCGAGAAGCCCGAGAAGAGCATCGAAAGCGAGGCCCTCATCCGCAATGTCCGCTCCGGCCTCGAGCGGGCCGCCTCACTCGGCAAGAACCTGCCTCCCGAGGTGCTCATCATCGCTTCGAACGTCGACGAGCCCGGCCGCCTGGCCGACCTGACCGCTTCGAACCTCGAGCTCAAGGTCGAGGAAGCCCAGGCCATCCTCGAGATCGCCGACCCCGCCCAACGGCTCAAGAAGATCTTCGAGCTCTTGACGCGCGAGCTCGAGCTCCTCGATGTCCAGTCCAAGATCTCGACCGAGGCCAAGGGCGAGATGGACAAGCTCCAGAAGCAGTATTTTCTGCGCCAGCAGATGAAGGCCATCCAGAAGGAGCTCGGCGAGGGCTCCGAGATCCAGGAGGAGATCCGGATCTACCAGGAGAAGCTGCGCAAGATCCGCGTCTCCGATGAGGTCAAGGAAGAGCTCGAGAAGCAGATCAGCCGCCTGGCCCAGATGCACCCGGAATCGGCGGAGACCTCGGTCGTCCGCAACTATCTCGATTGGATGTTCATGCTGCCGTGGAACAAGGTCACGCTGGACACGATCGACCTGGTCAAGGCCAGGAAGATCCTCGACGAGGACCACTACGGGCTGGACAAGGTCAAAGAGCGCATCCTCGAGTACTTGGGCGTCCGGAAGCTCTCCAAGACGACCAAGGGCCCCATCCTCTGCTTCGTCGGTCCGCCCGGCACGGGCAAGACATCGCTCGGCAAGTCCATTGCCCGGGCCCTCGGCCGGAAATTCGTCCGCATCTCGCTCGGCGGCGTCCATGACGAGGCCGAGATCCGCGGCCACCGCCGGACCTACGTCGGGGCCATGCCCGGCCGCATCATCCAGAGCATCCGCCGGGCCGGCACGGAGAACCCCGTCTTCATGATGGACGAGGTCGACAAGATCGGGGCCGATTTCCGGGGCGACCCCTCCTCGGCGCTGCTCGAGGTCCTCGACCCCGAACAGAACAACCAGTTCCGCGACCACTACCTGGGCGTCCCCTACGACCTGTCGAAGGTCATGTTCATCACCACGGCCAACCTCCTCGACCCCATCCAGCCGGCCTTCCGTGACCGCATGGAGGTGCTGGAGCTCCCGGGCTACACCGAGGAGGAGAAGCTCCAGATCGCCGTCCGCCACCTCATCCCCAAGCAGGTCGCCGAGAACGCCCTGACGCCCAAGCTCATCGACTTCACGGACGGCGCGGTCAAGAAGATCATCTCCCTCTACACCCGGGAAGCGGGCGTCCGCAATCTCGAGCGAGAGATCGCCTCGGTCTGCCGTAAGGTGGCGCGCAAGGTCGCCGAGGGGAAGAAGGGCCAGACCGTCATCACGGCCCAGTCGATCGAGCGGCTCCTCGGCCCGCCGAAGGTCTTCAAGGACCAGCTCCTCAAAAAGGACCAGGTCGGGATCGCGACCGGCGTCGCCTGGACGGCCGTCGGCGGCGAGATCCTCTTCGTCGAGGCGACCAAGATGCCGGGCAAGGGGCAGCTGCAGCTCACCGGCTCCCTCGGCGACGTCATGAAGGAGTCCGCCCAGGCGGCACTGAGCTACTCCCGGGCCCACGCCGGGGAATTCGGCATCGACAGCAAGATCTTTTCCCAGAACGACTTCCACGTCCATTTTCCCGAAGGGGCCATCCCCAAGGACGGGCCGTCGGCCGGCGTCACCATCGCCACCGCCTTCCTCTCCGTCTGCACGAACGTCAAGGTCAAGTGGGACGTGGCCATGACCGGCGAGATCACCCTGCGCGGCAACGTCCTGCCCGTCGGCGGGATCAAGGAAAAGGTCCTGGCCGCCCAGCGCGCCGGGGTCAAGAAGATGATCATGCCGGCGGCGAACAAGAAGGACCTCTACGAGATCCCCAAAAAAGTCATCCGCGACATCGAGTTCATTTTTGTCGAGGACGTCAAGGACGTCTTCAAGGAAGCCATGGTCGGACCGCTGGGGCCCGCGGCCAAGCCCGCCGCGAAGAAGCGCGGCGCGAAGTAGTCGGGTCCCCGGGGGAGGAGCGCGATGCGGTTGAGGCATCTCGGCGAGCGCCGCGTGATCTCCCGCATCCGGCGCACGTTCGGCCAGGCGAGGCCGGATGTCCTTCTCGGCATCGGCGACGACGCGGCCCTCGTTCGGGGGCCGGAGCGGCTTCTCCTGACGACCGACATTCTCGTCGAGGACGAGGATTTCCGTCTGGCTGACCATCCGCCGCGGCTCCTCGGCCGCAAGGCCCTCAACGTCAACCTCAGCGACATCGCCGCCATGGGCGGCCGGCCCCTGCATGCCCTCGTCGGGATGGCCCTGCCCGGCGACATCGACGAAGGCTGGCTCAGGCAGTTCATGGCCGGATTCCGGAGCGCGGCCCGCGAAGCGGGGGTGGCCCTGGTCGGGGGCGACCTGTCCCAGGCCGGGAAGATCATGATCGCCGTCACGGTGACGGGAGAGGCGAAGTCACCCGTCAGACGAAGCGGCGCCAAGTCCGGGGATGCGATCTTCGTCTCGGGGACGCTCGGGGACGCTGCGGCCGGCCTGCGGCTCATCGAGAAGGGCGGCATCCGCGGCGTGGTCAAGCCCGTGCGGCCGCTCGTCGAGGCCTTCCTCGACCCGGCGCCGCGCTTGAAGCTGGGGGCCTGGCTGGCCGGTAAGGGGCTGGCCTCGGCTATGATCGACCTTTCGGATGGCCTGTCTGTCGACTTGGCTCACATCTGCAGGGAGAGCGGCGTCGGCGCGGAGGTCGAGTCGGCGCGCATCCCCGTTTCCGAAGCGCTGACGCGGTTCGCCCGGGACCCCCTGGACCTGGCCCTCAACGGGGGAGAGGATTTCGAGCTGTTGTTCACGGTGAGGCCGGCCAAGACCGGCGCCGTCGAAGCCCTCGCGTCAAGATTCGCGCTGACCCGGATCGGCTCTATCACCGCGGGACGGACTATCCGCCTTGTCGGCGCGGACGGCAAGAAGACGCCGTTGCGCGCCGGGGGCTTCGAGCACTTCTCCGATTGAGGGGAGCGGCGTCGCCGCTCACTCCGCGGGATAATCGCCCGTATAGACAACCTCGGCGGGACCCGTCTGGAGGACATCGCCGCCCTCGGGCCATTCGACCCTCAAGCCGCCGATGGCCGTCCTTACCGTGACGTCCCTGCTCGTCAGGCCCTTGAGCATGGCGGCGACGGCCGCCGCGGCGGAGCCCGTGCCCGAGGCCAGCGTCTCGCCGACCCCGCGCTCCCAGAAGCGGACCTCGATCTCGTTCCGGCCGAGGACGCGGATGAACTCGACGTTCGTCCGGTTGGGGAAGAACGGATGGGTCTCGATCTCTGCGCCGATCGCCCGCCATTCCGAGCGCGAGGGCATGGCGTCGAAAAAGAGGCTGCAGTGGGGATTGCCCATGGACAGGCAAGTGACCGTGAACGTTCTCTTGATGACGAACAGCGGATAGTCCTGGATCCGGTCGAGTCGCTGTCCGTCGTCGAACGGAATGTCCTTGGCGGCGAGGCGTGGCGCGCCGAGGCCGATCTTGACCTCGAACGCGGGGCCCTTCGAGGACAGGACCTCGGAGGGGCGCTCGCCCGCGGCCGTGCGGAAGAGGACTTTGGGTGACTTGACCGCGCCGCACCATGCCAGGTACGCGGCCGCGCAACGGAGGCCGTTGCCCGAGATCTCCGCTTCGCTGCCGTCGGCGTTGAAGACCCGGAAGCCGACCACGGCGGGCTCGCTCTTTTCGATGCCGAGGAGGATCAGCCCGTCGGCCCCGGCCCCCGTGTGCCGGTCGCAGATCCGCCGCGCCAATTCACCGGCCGCGGCGGGGTCCGGCCCGCGGCCGGGGGGAACGACCAGGAAGTCGTTGCCGAGGCCGTGGACCTTGCTGAATCGCATCAGCGGACTTTGACTGTGGCGATGAAATCCTGTTGCGAGCCGTCGGCTTCCTGGCGAACGAGGAGGATGACCTCGTCGCCCGTGGCCGTCCGCTTGAGGATGTCTTCGAAGTCCCGGACGGAGGTCATCTTCTTGCGGTTGACCTCGAGGATGATCATGCCGGCGGCGAGATTCTCACGGTCGGCCTCGCTGCCCTGGCGGACCTCGGTGATGAGGAGTCCCTCGGTTGTCCGGAGTCCGTAGCGGCGGGCCGTCGTCGGCGTCAGGGCGACGATGGAGACGCCGATGTCCTTGTCGGTGCTGGCGATCTGGCCCTTT
The DNA here is from genome assembly GCA_963809345.1 of Candidatus Aminicenantota bacterium. Classification (GTDB taxonomy): domain Bacteria; phylum Acidobacteriota; class Aminicenantia; order Aminicenantales; family Saccharicenantaceae; genus RBG-16-66-30. Next base: position 110,110 of record CAWEJF010000006.1, read on the forward strand.
TCCGGCTCGGGCTCGAGCTCGTCGACGGTCGCCGTGACCTTCATCTCCTTGCCGTCGCGAACCAGGACGAGGTTGACCTTGTTGCCGGGCTGGATGTCGGCGATCTTGAACCGCAGCTCCTCACCGTTCTTGACCGGCTCGCCGTTGACCTGGACGAGGACGTCGTACTGCTTGATCTGGGCCTTCTCCGCGGGCGAATCGGGCTCGACGGAGATGACGAGGGCCCCGTTCCTCGACTTGAGCTTCCACTGCTTGACCATGCCATCGGTGAGGTCGCGGATCTGGACACCGAGGCGGCCGCGGATGACCCGGCCCTTCTCTCGGAGCTGGACGACGACCTTCTTGGCGATGTCGGAGGGGATGGCGAAGCCGATGCCGATGTTCCCGCCGCTTCCGGCGAAGCCCGAGGTCACGATGTTCGAGTTGATGCCGATGACCTCGCCCTTCATGTTGATGAGCGGGCCGCCGCTATTGCCCCGGTTGATGGCCGCGTCGGTCTGGATGAAGTCCTGGTAGCTTTGGGTGTCGATCGACCGGCCTTTGTAGCTGACGATGCCGGCCGTGACGGTATGCTCCATGCCCAGGGGGTTGCCGATGGCCAGGACCCATTCGCCGACCTTGACCGCGGACGAATCGCCGAGCACGGCGAAGGGCGTGTTCTTGGTATCGATCTTCAGCAGGGCCAGGTCGGTCCCGGGGTCCGTCCCGATGATCTTGGCGTCATACTCGTCGCCGGCGAGGGTCGTGACCATGACCCGGGCCGTCTTGTCCTTCTCGACGAGATGGTTGTTGGTCAGGATGTAGCCGTCGGCGCTGATGAAAAAGCCCGTGCCGGACACCTGGACGGTGTTCGATTCGGGCTGCCTCTGACGGGGCTGGGGGAAGATCCGGTTGAAGAAATCCTCGCCGCCGAACGGCCAATCTCCCCCAAGACCCTGGGGCCCGGCCGACTCCCGGCGTTCGGCTTCGATCCGGACGACGGCGGGGCCGATCTTCTCGGCGATGGTGACGAAGTCCAGGGTGGCCTTCTCCTGGGGAGGGGGAGAGGCGAAGAGATTGGGGGCCGTGGCCGAGCCGGGCGGCGTCGCGGTGGCGAACACGTCCGGTGGCGCGGCGGCTTTCTCGGGGAGATAGAGGAATACGTAGCCCGCAAGAAGCAGGCCCAGGGTAAAGCTTGAGATGGCTATCCAGGCGTACTTTTTCATGGGAATCCTCCGCAAATGACCCTTCAAAAATACCATATCAGGCATGATAATTCAATTTGCCCAAGCCTATCCAAACGCCGCTTTGTCGGCGAACGTTGCGCCAGAGGGTGCGGCCGTGAAGAAGGGGTCAAACCTACCTTTTACCCATTTTTGGGTAAAAGGTAGGTTTGACCCCTTCTTGGATCCGGATTAAGATGACTCCATGACCACTAAGTCCCGCCGGGGCCTCCTCATCGTATTCGAAGGGATCGACGGCTCCGGCAAGACGACCCAAGCCCGGTCCCTTCTCAGGCGTCTCCGCCGGAGGGGCCGGAAGGCCGCCTTTTTCCGCGAGCCGACGCGTGGCCGGTGGGGGAGGGAGATCAAGCGGCTGGCGGCGCGGACCGATTCGCTGACGCCTGAGGAGGAGCTGGCGCTTTTTGTCAAGGACAGGCGCGAGAACGTGGCCAAGAACCTCCGACCCGCCCTGGCGGCCGGCAAGGTCGTCGTCCTTGACCGCTACTACTTCTCGACCATCGCCTACCAGGGCGCCAAGGGCATCGACACGGGGCGGATCCGCCGGTTGAACGAGGCCTTCGCCATCGCGCCCGACCTCGTCATCATCCTCGACGTCGACGCGGCCGCCGGCCTGGCCCGGATCGGCAACCGGAAGACCAAAGACGAACTCTTCGAGCGCGAGGACTACCTCGTCCGCGTCGCCCGTTTCTTCGCCGGCTTCAAGGGCCCCCGCTTCGTCCACATCGACGGCCGCGGCGACAAGCGCGCCATCGGACGCGCCATTTGGGCCCACGTCGCCCCGCTGCTCTCAGAATGAAGGCTAAATAAGGCCGGGAATGAGCGACGAGGAGGGCAGTCGAACCCGACATTGGGAAAGTTTAGCCGGGCAGCGTGACGGACGAGGGCAGTTTCCGGGGAAACCGCCAAAACGTGTTTGAGCGAGGTGTAGCGCACGCCGAGCGAGTTGTTTTGGCGCCGAGTCCGGCGCACTGATCGGCGTCTTCAAACTTTCCCAGGAGGGAGAGGCTGGCCTCCGAGTCGCTCCACGGCCTCGACCTTTGTCATTCGGGGGCTGTTTTGCTATGATGGCGTATTGACGCCATGAAGATCCCCAGCCTGAAGTTCAAGATCAAGAAATTCAAGCGCGGCACGGTCCTACGCGCCCTGCTCATCATCCTCCTGGCCGGCCTGGCCATCGGTTTGGGCGCGCTCGCCGGCGCCTATATCGCCATCAAGGACAACCTGCCCCTGGTCGCCGACATCGACACCTTCCGGCCCAAGCTCATCACGACGGTCTATGCCGCCGACGGCCGGCCGATCAAGGAGTTCGCCGAGGAGAGACGCGTCGAGATCACGTACGACCGGATCCCCAAGACGCTCATCGACGCCATCGTCGCGACGGAGGACCCCAGCTTCTTCCGCCACGGCGGTATCGACATGCGCGGCATCCTCAGGGCCGTCTGGGCCGACGTGTTCAAGGTCCTCGGCGGCAAGCGGCCCGAGGGCGGCAGCACGATCACGCAGCAGCTGGCCCGCTCGCTCTTTCTCCACCGGGAGGTCAGCCTCCGGCGCAAGCTCAAGGAGCTCTATCTGTCGCGCGAGATCGAGAAGCTCTATTCCAAGGAGAAGATCCTGGAGCTCTACTGCAATCATTTCTTTCTCGGGCACGGGGCCTACGGCGTCCAGGCGGCGTCCAATCTCTTCTTCGGCAAGGACATCGCGGACCTCGACCTCGAGGAGGCGGCCGTGATCGCCGGGATCTTCCGCGGGCCGGCCGTCTATTCTCCGTACACGAACAAGGCGGGGACCCTCAACCGCCGCAACCACGTTCTCAACCGGATGGTCGCCGAGGGCTACCTGACCCGGGCCGAGGGCGAGGCGTCCAAGGCCAAGCCGATGACCGTCCTGCCCTTGAGGCGGACGAGCGCGGAATTCGGCGCCTACTTCTTCGAAGAGGTTCGCCGCTATCTCGAAAAGACTTATGGCTATGACGGCCTTTACCGGGCCGGGCTCAAGGTCTTCACCACCCTCGACCCCGACCTCCAGCGCTACGCCGAGCGGGCCCTGCAGTCGGGGCTCCGCCGGACAGAGAACGCCAGGAAGGGCTGGCGGGCCGACAAGCCGAATATCCTCGCCGCCGGCCCCGAAGCCCTGAAGACCCTCGTCGCCTCGCCCAAGGCCCCTCTGGAGGAGCACTGGCTCCTGAGTTGGGAGAACCAGGCCCTCGAGCCGGGCGAGGTCTACGACGCCATCGTCCTCACGGCCTCCCGGAACGACGCCACGGTGCGGGTCAAGAACTCCGTGGGCCGCATGACCTCGAAGGACATCGGCTGGACGAAAGCCCGTGGCCTCGACGCGATCCTCAAGCGCGGCGATGTCGTCCAGGTCAAGATCGCGTCCTTCGACCCCGGGACCAACGAGGCCCTGGTCTCGCTCGACCAGAAGCCCCTGCGCAACGGCGCGCTGGTGGCCATCGACCCGCGGACGGGGCAGATCCGGGCGCTCGTCGGCGGCTACGCCTTCCGGGACAGCCAGTTCGACCGGGCCGTCCAGGCGCCGCGCCAGACCGGGTCCGCGATCAAGCCCCTGCTCTATACGGCCGCCCTCGAGCATGGCTTCACGCCGGCCACGGTCATCGAGGACGAGCCGGTGACGTTCATCGACCGCTGGAACAACGAACCCTGGTCGCCCAAAAATTATGACCGACAGTACAAAGGCGCGGTCACGGTCCGGACCGGGCTCGAGCAATCCCGCAACGTCGTCACGGCGACCTTGCTCGACAACATCTCCCCCCAGGTCGGCGTCGATTACTGCCGCCGCTTCGGCATCACCTCGCCGGTCTATCCGTATCTTTCCTTGAGCCTGGGGACCTTCGAGATCACCCTGCTCGAGATGGTCTCGGCCTTTTCGACTTTCCCCGACAAAGGCGTCCGGTTCAGGCCGTATTTCATCACCCGGATCGAGGACAAGAACGGCAACGTCCTCGAGGAAGCCCGGGTCGAATCCGAGGAGGTCATCTCGCCCCAGACCGCTTACATGATGACCTATCTCATGCGGGGCATCGTCGAGTCGGAGGGGGGGACGGCGGGGGCCGCTTCGGTCCTCGGCTGGCCGCTGGCCGGCAAGACGGGGACCACCGATAAGTACTCGGACGCCTGGTTCCTCGGCTTCTCCCCGGACCTGTGCGCCGGCGTCTGGGTCGGACACGACCTGCCCATCCCGCTCGGGGAACGGCAGACCGGTGCCGCGGCGGCCTTGCCGATCTGGATGGATTTCTTCTCCAGAGTCATCGATGACGCGAAGGCCAAAGCCAAGGCCGACGGCGTCGTCGATTTCGCGCCCCCGGATTTCGAGGTCCCGCCGAACCTCGTCTTTGTCGAGATCGACAAAAAGACAGGATTGCTGGCGACGCCCGCCTGCCGCTATCCGTTCCTCGAGGTGTTCTTCCCCGGCACCGAACCGTCCCGCTACTGCACGCTCGCCGACCACCTCCGCGTCCTCGATTATTATTCGACTGAAAAGGCGATCGAAGAGCACTGACAAAAAAAATGGGGCGTCCCTCCCCAACCGGCCATGAGGAGAGGAACGCCCCTCGATGGAAAGGGGTTGCTACTTTCTTCTGGCGCCGCCGCCGGATGATCCACGCGAGCCCGAGGACCCTCGGGAGCCCGAAGACGAGCCCCGCGACGCGGAACCCGATCCCCGGGAAGAGCTGCCGCGCGATACCGACTTGCCCGATGACGAAGAGCCTGTCCGGGATCCCCCAGACTTGACGGAGGAGCCGCTCGAACGGCCCGACGAGGACCTGCCGATCGAACCTGAGGACGGCCGGGAGTAGGGACCGATGTAGTTCCGGGACCTGCCGCTGCCGCCGTCACCGTAGGTCGCCGGCCGCTTGATGCTCGGGGACGCGGGATAGCCGTTGACCGTCCGTGTCGTCCCGATGCGCGAGCTCGTCCCGGCGATGGACGGGTCGCTCTGATATCCCGAGGCGCTTGCGGCCGTTGCCGGGCTGCCGTCTTTCTTGCGAATGTTGCGCTCGCCCGAGCCCGACGACTTGGTCGTGCCGGACGATTTCTCGCCTCCCCGGGTCGGGCTCTTGACGCTCTGGGGCTTGGCCGCCGTGCCGCGGGTCGTTCCCTGGGTCTTCGCGGGAGCGTCGGGCTTCCGGATGGCCCGCGGGTTGATCGAGGCCGGCGTCCCTCCGCCGGCCAGGCGGCCCGTCTGCCCGTCCCGCGCCAGCCCGGCCGTGCGGTCGTTCCGGATCATGACGCGGTTGCCGTCGAGGGGCTGAACGGAGATCTTGGTCCCCGCCGGCCTGACCGCGAGACTCTTGCTGGTCAGGCTCATCCGGTTCAGGCCCTTCAAAGAATCCCCGCGCAGCGCGTTGGCGGAGAGGTGCGGGTCCTTGAGGCTTTCGCGGCGCACCACCGTCAGGGCCCGCGATCCGTTGGGGTAATAGTCCCCGTAATAGTGTCCGTAGTACATGCCGCCGTAGAGGACGCCGGGATAGCCCCAATAGCTGAGCGGGGCCCAGCCGAAATAGAAGTCATCCCACCACCAGTTGACCCAGGCCGGCCCCCACATGCTCATGGGGATCCAGTACCAGCCGAAGTCAGCGCCCCAGTGCCAGCGGCCGTAATGGAACGTGGACCAGCCCCACGGTTCGTAGGGCCACCAAGTCCATCCGGACAGGGGAAGCCAGGTCCAGCGGCCATTGTAATAGGGGCGCCAGTCCTCGTCGACTCCGTTCGGGACCCAGACATTACCGTAAGGGGCGAGGTAGGTCCACTCGCCGTACTCGTCGAGCTCGCCTTCGAAATCGGAGAGCTCTTCGGGCAGCTTGCGGTCGGCGAATTCCCGACCCGTGATGGCGGCGCGGGATTCGTTGAACTTGTCGAAGGCGTCATCGGCGACGGCGATGAAGCTCGCGGGCTTCGAGGCGAACCGGCCCTCGGAGATCTCGAGCCGCTGGGACGCCTTGAGCAGGGTCGAGCCGTCTTCGCCGGCGGCCTCGATGAGGCCTTGGTAGACCTGGATCTCGGTGTCCCTGTTCTCGCGGACGTCGACCCTATAGATGCCGCGGTCGAGGACGTAGAAAGAGGAGTCGGCCGAATGAAGCTCGATCCCTTTCTCCTTTTTCAGCGTGGCGACGGTCAGATAGATGTTCCCGGACCAGACGCGGATGCGGGCGACGTCGTCGTCCTTCTTGGGAAGGTTCAGGACGTCGACCTTGGTGTCGTTGTCGAGCCGGATATAGTTCCCTTTGCCGAAATGGATCTCGGCCCGCCCTTCGGACGTGCCGATGCGATCGCCCTCGCTGATGGGCATATTGAGGGCGCCCTCCTCGAAGCCGAGGTCGGAAGCCCGCTGGACGAAGACCTTGCCCTCCACAAAGCTCAGGCGGGCGATCGATTCGTTCGTGTATTTGGCGTCCTTGATCTCCTGGGTGTTCTGAGGGCCCGGCGCCTGCGTTTCTTGGGCGTAGATCCCGGCTGCGGTCAAGAGGATCACGGTCGCGATGATGAATGCCTTCTTCATGGTCCTTCTCCTATCCGCATGGGTATTGTGCAAGAACTATGCCAATGCCCTTGCCTGATATCAGGCGGGAAATCAACGGCTTTTGTCCTGAAAAAGGGACGGTTCCCAGGGGGCGAGGACACCTAAACGACCGGGATGTCCCACTTCTTCCGGAACGTCCCTAGGGGTTCCTCCAGCTCGACCCTGAGGCAAGGCGAGAGCGGGCTGAGCCGGCCTGATAAGGGACCGTCTGGTTCCTGAGGCGGACGAGCCTGCTTCCCGAGGACCTTCAGCACTTCCCCGACCCCCTCCCTGAGGGCCGGGAGGTCGTACCCGCCCTCGAGCACAAGGCCGAGCCGGCCCGACGCTGTCCGATCGGCCATAGCCATAAGCGACTCGACCAAAAGCCCGAAACCGGGGGCCGTCATCTCCATCCCGCCAAGAGGGTCTCCGGCGGCGATATCGAAGCCGGCGCTCGAAATGATGAACTCCGGCGCGTACTCGGCGGCGACCGGCGCCAGGACCCTCTCGAAGATGTGGAGGAAGTCGGCGTCGGTCTTCCCGGCCAGCAAGGGGATGTTCAGGTTGTAGCCGAAGCCCTCGCCGTGTCCGAAGAAGCGCGCGGCCCCGGAGCCCGGAAAGAGCGGCGACTGGTGCGTCGAAAAATACATCACGTCACGCCGCTCGTAGAAGGCATGCTCTGTGCCGTTGCCATGATGGAGGTCCCAGTCGACGACGAGGATCCGGCTCAGGCCGTGCCGGCGGATGAGGTATTCGGCGCCGATCGCGGCGTTGTTGAAGAAGCAGAAGCCCATGGCCCGCGAGGCCTCGGCGTGATGGCCGGGGGGGCGGACGAGCGAAAAGGCGTTCCGGACGGTCCCGTCCATGATGCGGTCGAGCGACTCGAGGAAGCCGCCTACGGCGAGGAGGGCGGTTTCCCACGTCCTCGGGCCCGCGATCGTATCGGCATCCATCGGAACGGTCTTTCCGGCCGTGGACCGGATGAGATCGATGTAGCCCCGTTCGTGGACCCAGCCGAGCTCCTCATCTGTCGCGGGACGTGGCGCGATGGGGTGGGTGGGGACAGGCGGGTCCTTCTCGAGCATCCGGATGAGCGTTTCGATGCGGGCCGGCGACTCGACATGCCAGGCGCCCATGTCGTGGTCCATGTAGCGCCTGTCGATGACTACGCCCGGTTTCATCTTTTTTCGGCTATTTCCCCGTTTTCGGAAAGAACTTTTCCAATTCTTCCGGCTTGGGCTTCGGGGTCAGGAAGCTGACGATGATCAGGGCGCCGAGCGAGGCGATGAGCGAGGGGTAGATGAGCGGGATGCCCCAAGGGTCGCCGTCGGGGGCCGGGATGCCGGGGATCTTCGACAGGGCGAAAAAGACGAGGCAGACGACCGTGCCCGAAATGATGGAGGCCAGGCCGCCGGCTCTGGTTACTCGCTTCCATGCCAGCGCTGCGATGAGGGCCGGGGTGATGGCGACGCCATAGATCGTATAGGCGAAGAAGCTCATCTCGAGGACGGACTTGAGCTGGGTGGCCAGCAGGAAGGCCACGACGCCGATGGCGACGATGAGGACCTTCTGGAGGGCGACCATCTTCTTCGGGTCGGCGTCCTTCTTCAGGAAGCGCTGGTAGATGTCGCGCATGAGGGTCGTCGACGGCGAGAGGAGGTAGTTCATGCCGGTCGAGATGACGACGGCGCAGGCCGCGCCGAGCAGGAGCACGCCGACCGGGAACGGGACCATCTGCTTGGCCGCCATCAGGACGACCTTGCCGCCGGCCTTGGGGATGCTCAGGTCGATCTGCCCCTGGAGCTTGCTGTAGGCGAAGACGGCGATGACGACGACGATCGTCTCGACGACGATCGTCCCGACCGTCCACCAGGCCACGGCCTTTTTAGCGTCCTTGCCCGACTTGGCGCTGTAGAACTTCTGATACATGCTCTGGACGCCCAGCAAGAGGAACATCGTCGACAGGAAATACCCGATGGCCTTGAGCCAAGGGTGGACACCGAACTGACTGTTGACGACCGCGAAGTAGCCGGGCTCGAGCGCCGCCTTGGCCGCGGGCAGGCCGCCCGCCGCCGTGACGACGAAGGGCACCGCGAGCAGGCAGGCCAGGACGATGATGATGCCGTTCGGCAGGTCCGTGTAGGCGATGGCGACCATGCCGCCGAGAGCCGTGAAGAGGATGACGAAGGCCGCGGCGATCAGGGTCCCCGTCGCCTCCGAGATCTTGCCGTCGGTGATGACGTTGAGGATAAAGCCGCCGGCGACGAACTGGTAGGACACGATGGAGACGAAGGACATGATGAGGGCGATGGCCCCGAACAGGCGCGCAGCGGGGCCGTAGCGGACCTCGAGGACGTCGCCGACCGTGTACTGCCCGAAGGTGTGGATCTTGGCGGCCAGGAAATAGATGAGGATGATCCCGACCCAGGCGCCCGCGGCCAGCCACAGCGCGGAGAACCCGGCCTTCGAGGCGAATTCGGCGCCGCTGATGAAGGTCCCCGACCCGATCCAGGTGCATATCAGAGTGAAGACCATGACCTGCCACTTGAGGCTCCGCCCGGCGACCATGAACTGCTCTTGGCTCTTGATCCGCCTCGAGCGGACGAAGTTCAGGACCGTCAGCGCGACGAGGTAGGCCAGGATGATGATGAGGTACGTCGACATGCCGCCCTCCTTTGGCCGGGGTGACCGGCGCTATTCCGCAGCTTCGGGCGGCAGCTCGCCGCCCTTCCGTTCAAGCTTCACCGACAAGAGCCGGGTCATGTTGGGCTCGGCCATGGTCGTGCCGTAGATGTAGTCGGCGACTTCCATCGTCTTGTAGTTGTGGGTGATCAGGATGAACTGCGTCTGGTGCTTGATCGTCTTCAGGAGGTCGAGGAAGCGGGCCAGGTTGACGTCGTCGAGGGCCGCGTCGACCTCGTCGAGGAAGCAGAAGGGTGAGGGCCGGTAGCGGAAGAGGGCGAACAGGAAGGCCAGGCTGGTCAGCGATTTCTCGCCGCCCGAGAGCAGGCTGAGGTTCTGGACCCTCTTTCCCGGCGGCTGGGCGACGATCTCGACGCCGCTCTCGAGGGGATTGTCCGGCTCGAGGAGCTTGACCTCGGCGTTGCCGCCCTTGAAGAGCGCCGTGAAGAGGTCCCCGAAATTCTTGTTGACCTGCTCCAGGGCCTTGAGGAACTGGTCCTTGCTCTCCTCGTCGATCTTGCGGATGGCCTCGACGGTCGAAGTGATGGAGTCGCGGAGGTCCTGACGCTGCTGGGTCAGGAACTCGAAGCGCTTCTTCTGCTCGGCGAACTCCTCTTCGGCCATCAGGTTGACGGCCTTGAAGCGGTTGACCGTATCGCGCGATTCTTCGAGCTCCTTCTCGACGTCCTCGTCCATCATTTCGGCGAGAGGGCGCCACTTCTTCGCCCTCCGGCGCGGCTTGGGGGCCTCGGTCCCGCCGGCAGCGGCGCCGGAGGTCTCCGCGGGGGCGGCGTCTTCGCCCATTCCGTTCTCTTCGGCTTCCTCCTCGATGAGCTCCTCGGCTTCGGGTTCCTCCGCGGCTGGCTCCGGCGCGGCGGTCGCGGCCTCGGCCGCGCGGGCTTCCGCCCGGAGCTCGGCTAACGTCTTCTTGAGCTCCTGCCAACACATCTCGTCGAGGTTGACCAGATCGCGATCGACCTCGGCCTTTCGGATCTCGTGGCGGACGCGCTCGTTCTTGGCGGCCTCTTCCTCCTCCCGGCTCTTCTGCACGACCGTTTCGAAGCCTTCGAGGGCCTGGCGGACCTTCTCCAGCTCGCCTTCCGTTCCTTCGAGTCCGGTTTCGGCTGCGACGCGCTCTTCGGCGAGGGTCACGGCGTTCTGCCTAAGGGCGGAGATCTCCTCCCGCAGGCGGGCCTTGTCTTCGTCGCTCCTCAGGGCGTCGGCTTCGAGAAGCTGGATCTTGGCCGCGGCCGCTTCTTTCCTTTTCTCGGCCGCCCGGATCTGATCGCCGAGGCCGTTCATCTTTTCCTGAACGAGATCGAGACCGGACTTGGTTTCGAAAAAGCGGCGTTCGAGGGCGGCCGCTTCGGCGATGAGACCGATGTGGACCTGCTCGTTGTTCTCGATCGCCTCCCTGAGCGCGCGCACCTCGGATTCGCGGGTGGCGAGGGTCTCGCCAGCCCCCTGGAGGAACTCCCCAAGGCGGGTTCTCTCGCCGCGCAGGCCCTCGAGCTCACGGCCGAGGATGCCCTGCATCGTGCGGATCTTTTCGCTGTCCCCGAGCCCGTAGCGCTGCTCGCGCTCCCGGTCCTGGAGAACGCGTTCGGTCCGGTCGAGATCCTCCCGCACCGCCGCGAGATCGGCCTCGATGGCCTCGAAGGCCTTTGTCCTCTCTTCGATCTCGGCGACGACCGGGGCCGAGTCGGCTTCGAACCGGCCGACCTCTGCCTCGAGCCTCCGTATCTCGGACGCCAAGGCGACCGCGCCATCGGCTTTCTGGCCGAGCTTGAGCTGGCCGGACGAGAGCAGCAGGTCCCCGGAAGGCGTCAGGAAGTTGAGTTCCGGGTGCTCGAGCCAGGCGCGGACGGCTTCACCAGCATCCTTGACGATGACCGCGTCCTCGAGCCCGGACAGCCGGTCCTTGAGCCGCTCGTCGGCTTCGACGAGGCTCTTGAGCAGGCCGATGACGCCGGGCCGGTCGAGGACCTCGGCGGGGATGGCCGGACGAGCCGCAGCCGGGACGAGCAGGTAGTTGCCGCGAAGGCCCTCCGGCAGGCCGCCCACGAACTCCTCGGCCGGAACGACCCGGGACCGGGCCCCCTCGCGCCAGAACGTGTCGAAGAGGACCGCGTTCTCTGCGCTCGTCCGGATGAGGTCGGCCAGGATGCCGAGGCCTCCCGGCACATCGTCAGGCCGGCTTTCCTCCCGGGCCTTTTCGTCGATCTTGAGCAGGGCCTGGAGATGATAGGACGCCTCGTCGCGCCGCGACTTCAGGGCGTCGAGGCGGCCCCAGGCCTCCTCGACGGCCGCGCGGACCGCGCCGCGCGAAGCCTTGATGTCTTCGGCCCGGCTGACGAACGCCTGGCGCGCGGCGCGCGCCTCCGCGATGTCCCGTTCGAGGGCGGCGGTCCGTTCCGCGTTCTCGAGAAGGAACGCGGCTTGTTCGCCCAGCTGGGCGGCGAGCTTCTCTTCCTGCCGGATCATGAGCTCGAGCTCCTTGTCCGTCTTGGCGCTCTCGTTCTTGGCCTCGGTCAGGGCCTGCAGGGCTTGGAGATATTCGCCCCGCAGGCGCTCGATCTCGCGGCCGGCGGCCTGCCGGGCTTCGCGCGCTGCGGCGAGGTTCGCCTCCGACCCGGCCACCTCGGAGCGGCTGGCGACGAGCGATTCCTCGAACCCGCCGAGACGCCCCTTGAGCTCTTCGACCTCGCGCGTCAGGTAGAGGACGTCCTCAAGGAGCTCGTCGCGGTCCGTCTCGGCCCGCTTCATCTTCTCTTCGAAGAATTCGACCCGCTTCGATTCGCGCTCGATATCGCTTTCGACCCGGGCGGCCTGGGACTTCAGGCCGAAGAGCCGCTCCTGGCTGTCCTTGAGGATCTTCTCCAGGTCCCAAAGCTCCTTGCGCCGGGTCGCGGCGTCCTTCTCCTCGCTCCGCAGGCGGGCCGTCGTGTCCCGCTCGCGCATAAGGCTCTCGTCGTAGAGCGACGAGGCTTCCTGCTGGGCTTTTTCGAGAACGACGAGCTTCCTCTGATAATGGTGGGAGGTCAGCTCCCGCACCCGCTCGCGCAGGCGGCGATAACGGTTGGCGGCCTGGGCCTGGCGCTGGAGGGAGTTCTTGGCCTTTTCGACCTCGATGATGATGTCCTCGAGCCGGATGAGGTTCTGTTCCGTGCTGTCGAGCTTCGACTGGGCCTGGCGCTTCTTGTCCTTGTAATAGGCCGTGCCGGCGGCCTCCTCGATGAACATCCGCTTCTCGGCCGGCTTGGAGGTGACGAAGTTGCCTATGGCGCCCTGCTCGATGACGAAGTATTCCGAGCCGCCGATGGCGTGTTTCCAGAGCTCGTCCTGGATGTCCTTGAGGCGGACGGTCTTGCCGTTCATCCGGTATTCGCTCTCGCCGGAGCGGAAAGCCCGGTGGGAGACGGCCAGCTCCTGGTCGTCCCCGGTCAAGGTCAGGACGGAGTCGGCCATGCTGAGGGCGGGCCGCTTGGCGTTGCCGGAGAAGATGACCTCGTCGGTCCGGTCGCCCCGGACGGTCTTCTGGCGGTGCCCGCCGAGGGACCAGAGCATGGCGTCGACGAGGTTGCTCTTGCCCGTGCCGTTGGGGCCGACGATGGCGGTGATGCCGGGGTGGAAGACGATCCTGGTCCGCTCGGCGAAGGACTTGAATCCTTGCAATTCGAGCTTCTTGATGATCATGCTCATGAGTGAGGCGCTTTCAGTCGAATGAGTCCGGCCCCTGGGGCCGAGACAGACGGCTATTGTAAGCGAATCGCCCTCTTTTTGAAAGGGGATAGGGGGAATATCATCCTGGGCCGATTGTATTCAATATGGGAGCGAAAGCTTCCCGGAACTCGCGGCAAGGAGGCGACGATGTTCCACGACGCGATGTTTCGTTCCGGACAGGAATTGGCGGACAAGGGCCGCGGCGCTGCCGCTCGCGGCGCTCATCCACGCAGTAGCGCTGACGCTCCTCGTGACGATCCCGCTGTTGCGAGTAGGGGACGTGCCGGAGGTTGATGTGTCCGACGTCATCGTCGTGCCGGCGTTTCCGGTAACGCCCCTTCCTCCGCCGAAGGCCCGGACCGGGGATCCCGGCGCGCGGCTCAGGACGCGGCGGGCCGCCGTGATCTCGCCCGAGGCCTGGCGTTTCTCCCCCGTCGCCGTTCCCGAAGGCATCACCGAGGAGAGCTTCGGCGCGGGGGGCGCAGATTTCGGCGTCCCGGGCGGCTTCGACTACGGAGCAGGGGAGGGGATGCCCATCAATCTCCTCGGCGTGGACCTCTATGAGCTCGTCGGGAAGCCCGTTGAACCGGCCGTCCTCGCCGTCGGCGACGTCAGGCCGCCCCGGCTCGTCCGCCGGATCGAGCCCAGCTATCCCGAGCTCGCCCGGCAGGCGCGCGCCGAGGGCGTCGTCATCCTCGAGGCGACGACGGACATCTATGGACGCGTCGTCGCGGTACGAGTCCTCCGCTCCGTGCCCCTTCTCGACCAGGCCGCTGTCGACGCCGTCCGTCAATGGGTCTATGAGCCGCTCCTGGTCAATGGCCGTCCCCGTCCGGTCACCTTCACCGTGACGGTCCGGTTCGTGCTCCAAAGGTAGGGACTGTCCCCACGCCGGGAGCTTTACCCCTGGGGGAGGGCTGTCCCTCTGATTTGACAGGGAACGCCGTTTCGTTTAATTTAATCGAGCCTCTGTCAGCCAGCGTAGCTCAGTCGGTAGAGCAGCTGATTCGTAATCAGCAGGTCGGAGGTTCGATCCCTCTCGCTGGC
>CAWEJF010000007.1:0-153387 GCA_963809345.1 Candidatus Aminicenantota bacterium
ATACCATCCTCCGCGCGGTCGAGGAGTCCAAGGCGGCCATGAAACCGGGCCTCGAGGGCCGGGCCATCGACGCCGTCGCTCGCTCGATCATCGTCGGGGCCGGCTACGCCGAATTCCCGCACGCGCTCGGCCACCAGGTCGGCCGCTTCGCCCATGACGGCACGGCCCTACTCGGCCCGGCCTGGGAAAAGTACGCCCTGAAGCCCTTCCGGAAGCTCGAGGAGGGGATGGTCTTCACCATCGAGCCCCGCCTGACGGTTCCCGGCCGGGGCGTCGTGACCATCGAGGAGATGGTCGTCGTGACCAAGGACGGGGCCGAGTGGCTGGGCCGCCCGCAGAAGGAAATCTTTCTCGTCGGCTGAGGTCATCGGGCCCCCGCGAGGTAGAGGGAAAAGAACGCAGGCATGAAGGAAAGAGCACCGGGACTCCGAAAGCTGGCGCGGATCGTTCTTCCCAGCTGCGGCCCTCGCTTTCTCCGTATCTTTCTTCACGCGAAACCGCCTCCCCGACAAGAACGCGATGCTCGAGCCGCTCCTGCAGACCCCCATTCAGACGGAGGACGGCGTACCCGAGCCGTTCGAGGTCACACGCAAGAACGTGACTTACACAGTCAGGCCCCTCTTCAGTTACGAGCTCTGGGGGATGATCGTCTCCTATCATCACTCCGCCTCGTTCATCGACACCTCCCACAAGCAATGGAACGACTTCATCAACACCAAGGACATCTGTGTCATCTGGGGAAAGAACGTCGAGACCGGCGTTTACAGGCGGATGAGCTTCAAGAACCGGGATTTCACCTGCTTCTATCGTTACCCGGACAGGGAGACCGGCGAGCTCTTCACCGAGAACTGCTTGTCGAACAACCACCTGCTCCCGGCCGACCCGATCGTGGCCGACGCCGTGCTCAAGGCCCGCAAAGGCGACCAGATCCATTTCAAAGGCTGGCTCGTCTCCTACAGCGTGAAGGGGGCGCCCTACTCGCGCGGCTCGAGCACGGTCCGCAACGACCGCGGCAACGGCGCCTGCGAGGTCGTCTACGTCACCGAGTTCGAGGTCCTGCGGGAGGCCAACGCGGCCTGGCGCGCGCTCCACAAGCTCTCGCTCGTCCTCATCGGGCTTTCCCTCGCCACCCTCATCTTCCTTTAACTGGAGACCTCGCATGGGAAGACACCTGAGTCTAACGATCCTGGCCATTCTCATTTTTTCGTCCGGCATTGCCGCCGGAGGACAATCGCCGTTCCCGCGGCTCGAGGGCTCCTACCTGGGACAGAAGCCGCCGGGAATGACACCTCAGCCCTTCGCGCCGGGGATCATCACGACCGACGAGGATGAAGGGAGCTCCGGCTTCGCCTTGAATGGGGCAGCCTTCCTCTTTCAGAAGTTCCGTGAGCGCCGCTGCCACACCTACATCACGCGCCTTGTTGATGGCGTCTGGACCGCCCCCGAGCTCATCCCCTTCTGGGAGACCATGGTCCACAACGGAGATTTCGTGTTTTCGAGCGATGATAAGACGATGCTCTACCAGGTTAAAAACGAAAAGGAAGGCCTGTTGGCTTCAGATATCTGGAAGGCGGAACTCAGGGCCGACGGATGGGGCGATCGAGCTCCCCTGACCTTCCCCGGTCAACACGTCGGATGACGAGAGCTTCGCCTCCGACACCTCCGGCGGGGACCTCTATTTTTTCAGCAATCGTCGCGGCGGGAAGGGCCGGTTTGACCTGTATATGTGCCCTTTCAAGGACGGCAAGTACGGCGCCGCCGCCAACTTGGGATCGCTGAACACGGAATACAACGAATGGGACCCGTTCATCGCCCCGGATGGAAGCTATCTGATCTTCTGTTCCACAAGGCCGGGAGGGTCGGGAGCGGACGACATCTACATCGCCTTCAAGGGCAAAGACGGCCAATGGGGGCCTCCCAAGAACCTAGGTGAGGAGGTCAATTCCCCCGGATCCGAAAATCGTCCCTACGTCACACACGACGGCAACTATTTCTTCTTCACCTCGACCCGCAACGGTAGCCGGGACACGTTCTGGGTCCGAGCCGAATATCTCGACCGGTTCAGGGAGTAGCCGAGGCGGGATCGCGTGTCATGCCCGAGCCCCGGGAAGCCAAGACGGCCGGCTCGTTCTTGTATCCGACGCGGGCGTGTTCTAGAATGGCGCCAGGTCATCAACTCAGAACAAGAGGCTGGGCGGGCGTTTTTATTCATGACATTTTCGTGACAATCACCGTTCGCTCGGCTCATAGAATCTGACCGGGGTGTCATCAGCGATGAAGGTCGAAGGCCACCGGAAACAGGTTGTGCTCTTCTTAATCGCCGTCCTCCTGCCCGTCATCCTCCTCGTGGCCCTGACCCTCAGGATCGTCAACCAGGAGAGAGAGCTTGCGCTAAAACGCGTCGCCGATGAACGCCGGAGCACCGCTGCGGAGATCGGCCGGGACCTCACATCGCGGCTGGACGGACTCGCCCGAGTGGAAGCTTCGACACTCGCGGGGCAGCCCCTCAGGTTCGCCCGGCACGACTATGTGAATCCCGAAGTCGTCCTCATCGCCAAGATCGATAATGCCCGGCTCATCCTCCCTTGGGAAGCCGGTCCGAAAGCGGCCGCCTCCATGCTGCCTGAGAACGACTCGGAGTACGGCCGGATCCTTCGTCAGGCCGAAAGCGCGGAATTTTCTTCGAAAAATTATGTTTTGGCCGCTGAGCGCTACATGGGGGCCGCGGCCGCCGCCCGGTTCCCGGCCGAGGAAGGCTACGCCCGCCTGCAATGGGCCAGGGCGCTCTCGCAAATGAAAAGAGAGCAAGAGTCCCTCGCAGAGTACGAGAAGGTCCTCTTCCTCTCCCCCGAGGTCATCGACGAGTATGGCATCCCTCTGTCTTTTTACGCGTTCGAGCCGCTCCTCCGGACGGAGTCGATGTACCCCCAAGCCGTCGAGAGGATCGGACGGCAGCTCGTATCCGCTATATGGCTATCGCCCGCCGGCCTCTATTTGATGAGGGACCTCGTCCAACAGATCATCGTGAAAGCCTCTGAGGCCGACGGAACCGCTATCCGGGCCGGCGCTGAGGAACACCTCACGAAGATCTTCGCACAGATCCAGGTCATGGAGCAGGCTCTGAGTCTCAAGGAGGACTTCCCGCGCCTGGACCTGGAGCCCACGCTGGGGCCGAACCTGAAGAAGCCGAATCACGATGGGCGTAACATACGGGCAGAGACCCTGGCTGGTGGGTCTGTCCCCTGCCATCCCCGGCGAAGGAACCCTGCTGGTCGCCGTCGATTTCCAGGCGGTTCTCCTCCACCCTCGCAGCGGACGCGGATTATGCGGCCAAGTATGCCGCGGATGTCGAGCTCGTGGCCGGACTGTCAGCCGATGGGATTTCTCTGGGGTCAGGGCTCCAGGGGATCCAGGTCGCCTTCGCGCCAGGCGAAGGCAAGCTCTATTCAAAGCAGGGATCGCTCCAGCGGCTATTTTTACTTCCTGGCCCTGGTCGTCGTCCTCAGCGTGACGCTGTTCGGGGCTTATCTCCTGTGGCGGGACGTCCGGCGCGAGGTTCTCATGGCCCAGATGCGATCGCGGTTCGTCTCCAGCGTCTCCCACGAGCTCAAAACGCCCTGACGGCTATCCGGATGTTCGCGGAGACGCTGCGGCTCGGCCGGTCCAAGGATCCGGCCACGCAGGCGGAGTACCTGGATACGATCGTCAACGAGAGCGAGCGCCTGACCCGGCTCCTGAACAACGTCCTCGATTTTTCCAAGATCGAGCAGGGAAAGAGGATCTACCATCCGGCCCCGGCCTCCCTTCCCGAGATCGTCCAGGCCGCGGCCCGGGCCATGGAATATCCCTTGAAGCAACAGGGCTTCGAGCTCAGACGTCCAGATCGATGAGGGCTCTGCCGCAGGTCCGCGTCGACCGGCGACGCCATCGAGCAGGCCGTGTTGAATCTCCTCAGCAACGCGATGAAGTATTCGGGAGAGTCACGAACGATCGACCTGAAGGCGCGGCGGGAGGGCGATTTCGCCGTCATCCAGGTCATCGACAAGGGCGTCGGGATCGATCCCAAAGACCAGGAGCACATTTTCGAAGACTTCTATCGCGTCCCGACCCACGAAAACCAATCCCTTCCGGGAACGGGCCTCGGCCTGTCGCTTGTTTCCCACATCGCCAAGGCCCACGGCGGGTCGGTCAGGGTAGAGAGCGCACCCGATAAAGGGAGCACCTTTTCCATCATCCTGCCCTTGGAGAGCGAGCCGTGAAAAGGATCCTCGTCGTCGAGGACGACCTGGCCATCCTCAGAGGGCTCAAAGACAACCTTGAATTCGAATCCTACGAAGTCCTGACCGCCGAGGACGGCGAGCGCGGTTATGCCGTTCTGAAGGAGAAGAAGCCGGACCTCGTCATCCTGGACCTCATGCTCCCCAAGATGAGCGGCTACGAGCTTTGCCGGAAAGTGCGCAACGAAGGCATCACGACGCCTATCCTGATGCTGACCGCGCGCGGCGAGGAGAAGGACCGGGTGGCCGGCCTGGACGAGGGGGCCGACGACTACGTGACCAAACCGTTTTCGGTGCCGGAGCTGCTGGCCCGGGTCAGGGCCCTGATCCGCCGTGTGGAGCTGACCAAGACAGGAGACCTGCCCGCGGAGCTTCGTTTCGACGACGTCTCCGTCGATTTCAGGCGCTACGAGGCCCGTAAAGCCGGCAAGAAGGTCGAGATGTCGCGGAAGGAATTCGGAATTCTGCGGTTGCTGGCGGCCCGGGCCGGAGAGGTCGTGCGGCGGGACGAGCTCCTGGACGAGGTCTGGGGCTATGACCAGTACCCGACGACCCGGACGGTGGACAACCACATCGCCTTCCTCCGTGGCAAGCTGGAGGAGGATCCCGCCAACCCAAGACGGCTCATCACGGTTTACGGCGTGGGCTACAGGCTCGTCCTCGATCGATGACGGTCCTGTGGCGTTGAGCTGGGGTCCTTCGGAATTCCCGCGGTAATGAAATTTGCATTGTTGTGACAGTCTCATGACACATGCCGGGGCTCCAGGGCCTACTGTAAGGGCGGACCGAAGATACGGGAGGGACAGATGAAAAAGACGTTAATGATGACAGTGGCTTTTCTGGTGCTGTCCTCGAGCCTCGGCTCCCTTACTCCCCAGAACGGCTACGACCAATTCCAAAAGGCCCTGGCCAAGGAGCGCGGCGAGGGCAACCTCGAGGAAGCTATCGTCCTCTACCAGAAGGTCATCGAGGGGACCAAGGACGAATCCCTGGCGGCCCAGGCCCAGTACAGGATAGGAGTCTGCTACGAGAAACTGGGCCAAGAAAGAACCAAACTGGCTCAGGATGCTTTCCAGAAAGTGGTCGACAAATACCCCGCTCAAGCCGATACGGTCAAGATGGCCAGGGAAGAACTCGTCGTTCTGTCAAAAGCGCAGGCCCCACCACCGACCACAAGAGGCGATCTGACCGTCCGTAAGCTCTGCTCCCTAGGTTCCGATGGTTCGCCCTCTCCCGACGGCTCCTTTATCAGCTTCACGGAATGGGGACAGGGCGACTTGGCCGTAAGAGATCTGGCCGCGGGCAGCGTGCGGCGCCTCACGAAAAATGCGACGGGCGACCAATTCGTGGGTCATTCCGTGGTTTCTCCAGACAACCGGAGGATCGCCTACTCCTGGTACGACGAAAACGGGGTTTTTGGTCTATGGCTCATCAACGCCGACGGAACCGGAAATAGGCCGCTTTACAAGGGCTCAAACGACTGGCATACCGAGCCCCTGGATTGGTCTCCTGACGGCAGCCAGATCCTCGCGGTCCACACCCTGTCCTATCCGTCCCAGGCTTCCAAGATCGTCCTTGTCGCGGCTTCGGACGGCTCCATGAAGGTCCTCAAGGAGCTCGGGCGGAAAGCCCCTTCGAATATGTGCTTTTCTCCCGATGGACGGTTCATCGTCTACGATTATCCCTCTGGATCATCGACGACGAGCGATATCTTCGTCCTAAGGGTCGACAGCGGCAAAGTGCAGCCTTTGATCGAGAATCCGGCCAATGACAGCGTCCTGGGTTGGACCCCCGATGGCCGACACGTTCTATTCGCGAGCGATCGCGCCGGAAGCTGGGGAGCCTGGTTGGTTGCCGTTCAGGATGGCCAAGCCCAAGGAACACCGAGGCTCGTCAAACAAGACATCGGAACGATCAAGCCCATGGGTTTTGCGCGGGATGGCGCATTCTATTATGGGGTCGGCGGCTGGGTCCATGACCTTTATGCCCAGGATGTCGATCTTGAAGCGGGGAAGCTTCTGGAGGCGCCGGCATTGGCCGTCCAGAGCTTCATCGGCTCCAACGGCATGCCAACTTGGTCTCCTGATGGAGAGAACCTCGCTTACATCTCCGGAAGAACTTCCGCCGCATCTTCGGCCAAGTCTTTTGCGCTGTGCCTTCGAAGCACAAAAAGCGGCCAGGAGCGGGTGCTCTTCCCTGACCTCGACTGGTTCCAATGGCCGAGATGGTCTCCCGACAGCAAGGCCCTGATAGCCGTGGGGTGCGACCGTAGCAATCATATCGGTGCGTTCATGATCAGCGCACAGACCGGCGCGGTCAATCCCGTCCTTGATACAGAAAAGGACGACTTCAACGCCGTCAATCTCCTCGAGTGGTCCCACGACGGCCGCTCTGTCTATTTCACCCGCAATGATTGGAAAGGCCAGAAGAGCGAGATCATCCTCCGAAGCCTCGAGACAGGGCAGGAGAGACGGATCGCCGCTCTCGCCGGTCAAAACCGGTTCTTCACGTTGCCCTTGCTCTCGCCTGACGGAAGGTCTCTTGCAGTCATCGTCATGAACCAAGATCAGAAATCCAATATTCTGGCGGTCATGCCCGCCGAGGGTGGAGAGTCTCGGGAATTGCTGGAACTGAAGGGAAACACAAACTTCACCTTGCCCAGAGGATTGGCCTGGAGCCCCGATTCCCGGAACATCCTCTTGGTCAAGCTTGTCAAGATGATCGACCAAGAGCCGTCTGCCCAGGGCCGCAATGAGCTCTGGCTCTTGGCTGCTGATTCGGGAGAACGACGCAAGCTGGGAGACCTGTTGAAGGGAAACGGAACTGAAATCTCGCTCCATCCGAACGGACGCAGCCTAGTCTTCAGCGCCAACGTTTTTCGATCGGAGATCTGGGTCATGGAGAATTTCCTGCCCCTGGGGAAGAAATGAGCTCAAAACGCGCGCTTTTCGTGAAATCTTTACGAAATCGTCACAATTTCATGACACATGCCGCACGCGCCCTTCTTATATTGAGGCTGTCATGGGGAATAAGCCGGGCAGCCCGGCCGGGGTGATTCGAGGCGGGGGAGGGAGCCTTTCGAGACGATCGAGGGCCGGGGGAAGAGGGGATCTCCCGCGCGAGGAGTAGGATTTCTAAATGGGGGAAGGAAGCCAGGGAACTCATTGAAAGAGGGGGCCTCATGAATCTCTTAGGGATGGCCGATCCGACGGCGCTCTCGTCCGACGCTCTGACAGGTTTGGCCTTCGGCATCATCAAGATCCTAGCCTTTGGCGCCATGGGGGTTGTCGTTTTCGGCGTTTTCATGTCCCTCCTGTGCGACCTCTTCGAATGCCGGAAGTGGCGCCACGTCAAGGGGCGGACGGAGACCTGGCAGCTGATGCACTGAGTCCCTCACGTATTCTTCTCCGAGTTTGACGCAAGCCACGGTTTAGTCTAGATTGCCGGATGATGTCAGCCCGGCTATGCCCATTCCGCAACCAGAAGACAGACGATGTTTTCCGTATTGCCACCGCATCCCTCTTAGTGATGGCGATGATCATCGTGGAGGGGTGCGCGCCGGGGCCCTCCTCCCGGCCGGCTTCGCGCCCCGTCCAGCTCAGCCCCTGCGGGCGGGCGTTCGTGTTCGTCGACCACGGCCGTCCGGCGGCCAGGATCGAGATCCCCGAGGCCGCCGGGAACGCCGAACGGCGGGCCGCCGAGATACTGCGCTCGTCGGTCCTCAAGATGACGGGGATCGACCTTCCCGTCCTGACTACGGCGACCCCCTCAGGACCTGGCGTCGCCGCGATCGGCTTTACTCAAAAAGACCTTCCCCCCGTTTTCACTTCCTCTCTCTCCTCTCTCCGTCCCGACGGATTCCTGGCCGGCACATCCACCGGCAACCTCTACATCGTGAGCGGAGGCAGCAAAGGCGCCATCTACGGCGTCGTCCACCTGCTCGAGAAGTACTTCGGCTGCCGCCGCTACAGCCCTACGGCGGAGGTCTTCCCGCCTCGCGACGACCTCGCCCTGGGCTGTCTCTTCGAGGCCGACAACCCCGTGAACGAGGTCCGCGTCGTCAACGGCGAATTCGCACTCGACCCCGACTATCTCGACTGGATGAGGCTCCACGACGTTCGCGACCTCTACGGCGAGGGTTATTACGTCCACACCTTCCAGCGTCTCGTCCCCTGGCAGGCCTATTTCGCGACGCTCCCCGAGTATTTCGCCTTGATGAACGGGAAGAGGATCATCGACCAGCCCTGCCTGTCGCGGCCCGAGGTCTTCGACATCGCCGTCGCCCGCCTGCGCGAGGAGATGGCCGCCCAGCCGGACAAAAAGATCTGGTCGGTGAGCCAGAACGACAACTTCTCCTACTGCCAGTGCCCCGAGTGCCTGAAGGTCATCGAGGAGGAGGGTTCTCCCGCCGGGCCCATCCTCCGCTTCGTCAACCGCGTCGCCGCCCTCTTCCCCGACAAAACGATCTCGACCCTGGCCTACCAATACTCACGCCCGGCGCCGCGCCTGACTCGGCCGGCCCCGAACGTCGAGGTCATGCTTTGCACGATCGAGCTCAATCGGAGTCTGCCCATCGCCGAGGACCCTTCGAGCGTCTCGTTCGTGCGCGATATCGAGGCCTGGAGCAATATCTGCGGCAACCTCTATCTCTGGGATTACACAGTCAATTTCTCGCACCACGTCTCCCCTTTCCCCAACCTCCACGTCCTCCAACCTAACATCCGGTTCTTCGTCGACCACGGCGTCCGCAAGCATTTCCAGCAGACCAACACGAGCCCGGGCCACGAAATGAGCGAGCTCAAGGCCTACCTCCTGGCACGACTTCTCTGGAACCCGCGGACCGACGTCGAGGCCGTGACCGAGGACTTTCTCGACGGCTATTACGGAGAGGCCGGCGAATTCATCGGACGCTACATCAAGGCCCTGCATGCCGCGCTCCGGAGGTCCGGGGCGAAGCTCGACATCTACGAACCGCCGGCGGTCCATGCCGGCGATCACCTTTCCTCCGACGACGTCGCATCCTATAACGACCTTTTTGACCGTGCCGAAGCCGCTGCGGCCGGAGATCCCGAGATCCTGGTCCGGGTCAAGACGGCCCGCCTCCCCCTGATATACGCGATGATCGAGATCGGCAAGAACGACATGTTCGGCCCGCGCGGCTTCTACAAGGAGAAGGACGGCCGTTTCGTCGCCGTGCCGCGCATGTCCGGTCTCGTCGACGATTTTTTCGAACGATGCCGCGCCGGCGGCGTCCGGACGCTCAGCGAATCGGGTCTGACGCCGGAAGCCTATCGTGAGGGCGTCAGACGGTTCATCGACGTCCAGGTCGAAGGCAACCGGGCTTTCCGCAAGCCTGTTGCCGCCGACCCTCCGCCTTCGCCGAAATACGCCGGGGGCGACCCGGCCGTACTGACGAACGGCGTCCGCGGCGCGAGCGATTTCAAGGTCCACTGGCTCGGCTGGGAGGGTGTCGACGCCACCCTGACCCTCGACCTCGAAAAGCTCGCAACGGTCAGGGAGATCGCCTTGAGCACGCTCTCCGACCAACAGAGCTGGATCCTCCACCCGAACCGCGTCACCTGTTCGATCTCTTCGGACGGCCTCTCGTTCCGGGACGTCGGCACGAGGGCTCTGGCGGGGGACCATCAGGGGGAAGACAGTATTCGCGCCTTCTCCTGGTCGGAGGACCTCACGGAGCAGGGATCTTTCGGTCCCGTCCGCTTCGTGCGATTTCAGATCGAGGGGACAAAGCGCCTTCCCGACTGGCACCCCTCCGCCGGAGGCCTATCCTGGGTTTTCATCGATGAGATCGTCGTCCGATAACCCCCATATGGGAGAAAACCCGGCATGGTATAATGGACCTGTGCGACTAAAGGATAGATGAAAGAGACATGTGACCGTCGGCGCTTCCTCGGCCTGGGCGTGGCCGCGCTCGCCCTGCCATTCCTGAGCCGCCTCTCCGCGTTCGCGTCCTCCCATCCCCTCGACGGGCCCCTCCCTCCCGACCGCGGCCTCTCCTTCTACAACACCCATACCGCGGAGTCCGCCTCCGTCGAATACTGTCAGTCGGGTTGCTTCATCCCCGCGTCGCTCGAGAAGATCAACCGCATCCTCCGGGACACCCGCACCGGCGAGATCAAGGCCATCGACGTCCGGCTCCTCGACCTGCTCCACGCCCTGGCCCGGGCGACGGGCACGGAGGATCCCTTCCATGTCATCTCCGGCTATCGCTCGCCCACCACGAACACTTATCTCCGGACCCATGGCGGAGGGGGCGTCGCCGCCAACAGCCTCCACCTCCTCGGCAAGGCGATCGACATCCGCGTGCCGGGCGTCAAGCTCCACGATCTCTACCGGACGGCCGTCGGCCTGCAGGGCGGAGGGGTCGGGATCTACCCCGGATCGGATTTCGTCCACGTCGACGTCGGCCGCGTCCGGACCTGGTGAGCCGGACTACCGCGCCGACACGGACGCGTGGTCTTCGAGGGCCCTGTCGAGGGCTGCATCCCTGAGATAGATATCCTGCCGGAATTGGACCCGCCCGTCACCCGCGAGCCACGCCGTCCAGTACAGGACATGGACGCCCGGAGCGTTCTTCCGGACGGGGATCGTCTGCGTCTTGCCGCCGGCGATCGCCTCCGCGATCTTCTCCTTTGTCCAAGCCGGATCATCACGGAGCATGTAGGCGGCAAGGTCGAGGGGTCTCTCGACGCGGATGCATCCCGAGCTGTAGTTGCGGACCGCCCGGGCGAAAAGCCCGCGCTCGGGCGTATCGTGGATGTAGACATCAAACTTGTTCGGGAACATGAACATGATCCGGCCCAGCGAATTCTGCGGGCCGGGGTCCTGGCGGAACTTGAAGGATAGGCCCTCGGGCTTGATCTGCGTCCAGTCGATGGTCGAGGCGTCGATCTCCCGCGCCCCCTCGCTCCAATTCTCGAAGACGCGGATGCCTTTCTTCTTGAGATACGCGGGATCTTTCTGGACCTTGGGGAGGATGTCTTCCCGAGCCAGCTTCGGCGGCACGTTCCAGGGCGGGTTGATGGTGATGTGGGACATCCGGCTGCTGAAGTCCGGGGTTTGTCTATAGGCCCGGCCGACGACGGCCGGCATGGACATGACGGCGCGGCCGGCCTCATACACGCCGACGCGGTAATCGGCCACGTTGACCAGGACGTACGTCTCCCCGAGGTCCTGGGTGATCCAGCGCCAACGCTCGAGGTTGGCCCGGATCTGTCTCAGCCGCTCGGCCGCAGGCACGTCCAGGGCCGACGCCGTCTCGGCGCCGACGACGCCGTCGGGCTCGATGCCGTGACGCCGCTGGAAGATTTTGACCGCGCTATCGAGGACGTCGTCGAAGAGCTCGGGGTCTCCCGACGCCCCGGACCCGGCAAGGTCGCCCATCCTGGCGAGGATGTGCCTGAGGGCGGTCACGCGGGCGCCGCGGTCGCCCTTGACGAGCTTCGGGCCGGCCGGGAATTCCGGCCAGCCCCCGGACGCGACGAGCGCGCCCTGCTCCCGGTATGCTTTCCGGAGCCCGCGGTATACGGCGTGGCCGGGCCGTAAGGAATCCAGAGCCGCCGGGATGTCCTTCGCCGCCAGCCCCTTCTCCAGGACCGCGGACAGGTCTTCCACCCTTCCCTTGATGAACCATTCGGACTGGATCGTCTCCGGGTTGACCTGGCCATGGACGAGGTGAGAGCCACAGAGGAGGAAGCCGTCCGTGAGGAGCATCTCCAGGTCGACGAGGGATTCCGGCCGCACGCGCCGAGGGTCCTTGGCCCGCGCGGCGTCGACCTCGGCGATCAAGGACTCGAGGGCGGCCTGATGATAGTTCGACGGGTCGAGGCCGTCTTCAGCGACGAGACGCAACGCCGCGATGAACGCGCGCGCGTCGCCGAGCGCGAGGCGGTCGTCGATCCAGGCCGGGCGGAAATCCCGGGCCCGGTAAAAACCCGGCAGGACGTCGGAGCCGCAAACCCTGTCGCGTCGGCAATAGACGGGACCCTCCGTTCCGCCCGGCCCGACCCGCTCCATCAGAACGGCCCGGGCCGATTCACTCGGAGCGACGGCCGGCGGTTTGCCGCAGGATGTCGCGGCGCAGACGACGGCGACAATGGCGAGGGCCGCGGCGCGTGCGGACATTCTTAAAGCGCTCATCATGACCTAACGACACCCTATTCTACCTGGGGCATCGGGGAATTTCCACTGAGGGCCGGCCCGCGGCGCTTGACTAACCGGTCCGGCTCACTTATCGTGGTCGCATTCGTAACCCGGGAGGACGAGGTCATGAGTACTGGGCTCAGGAAATCAGGCATCGACATCATCGGTGACATCCCCTGGGGCATGCATTTCTGCCAGTTCTATCGGACGCCCCAAGACCTCCTGGATATCCTCGTGCCCTATTTCGCCGCCGGTCTCGAGGCGAATGAGTTCTGCATGTGGGTCACCTCCGTGCCCCTGGACAAGACCGCCGCTGAAAAAGCGCTGGCCAAAGCCGTGCCCGGATTCGAACGCTACGTCCGCGACGGGCAGATCGAGATCATCCCCCACGACGTCTGGTACCTCGCCGGCGGGGAATTCGATTCGAGGCGGGTCCTCGACGCGTGGGCCGCAAAGCTCGAAAAAGCGCGGGCCCGCGGCTTCGAGGGCCTCCGGCTGAGCGGCAACACCTTCTGGCTCGAGAAAGAGGATTGGCGGGCCTTCACCGACTATGAAGCCGCCGTCGACGAGGTCATCGGCCACTGCCGTATGCTGGCGCTCTGCACCTACTCGCTCGAACGGTGCGGGGCGAACGAGGTCCTCGATGTCGTCCGCAACCATCGCTTCGCCCTCGTACGGCGGGAATCACAATGGGAGGTCATCGAGAGCGCCGAGCGCGAACGGTTCCGGCAGGTCGAGAGACGGCTGTCCCAGTTCCCGTTACAGAATCCCAATCCCGTCCTTCGCGCCGATGAGAAGGGGCAGCTTCTCTATGCGAATCCGGTGGCCCAACGTTTCCTCGCCGAGTTCGGCGCCGCGGCCGCCGGTCCCCTGCCGCCCCTCATCAAGGAGCTCGCCCTCCAAGCGCTCGATCGGAAAGAGGCCGTCGAGGCCGAGATCGCCGACCCCGCGGGCCGGCTGTATTGGGTCACCGCCGTTCGCCCGCAGGGTGAGACCTACATTAACCTCTATGCCCACGACGTGACGAAGCGCGCCCAGGTCGAAAAGGCGCTGCGTGAAAGCGAAGCGAAATACCGGAGTCTTTTCGAATCCATGGCCGAGGGATTCGCCCTGTACGAACTCATCGAGGACGAAGAGGGGCGGCCGGTCGACTGGCGCGTCCTCGAGGTCAACAGCGCCTACACCCGCCACACGGGAGTCGCCCGGGACGCGATCGTCGGCGCGCTCATGGGCGAGCTCTTCCCCGCCGTCTACACGGAATATCTTCCGATCTTTGCCCGCGTTGTGACCACTCAAACGCCGGTCGACTTTGAAACCTACGCCAAGGCGCTCGACCGGCACATGCATATCGTCACATTTCCCGTGGGCGGGCGCCGCTTCGCCAGCATCATGGAGGACATCAGCGCGCGCCGGAAGGCCGAACAGGCCTTGAAGGTCAGCGAAGAGAGATACCGGGCCCTGTTCAACAACATGACCGAGGGGTTCGCCCTCCACGAGATCGTCACCGATGGGGACGACCGACCCGTCGACTATCGCTTCATCGACCTCAACCCGGCTTTTGAGCGGCTGACGGGGCTGACGCGGCCTGAGGTCCTTGGCCGGAGCGTCCGGGAGGTGCTGAAGGACATCGAGCCCTCCTGGATCGAGACCTACGGCCGCGTGGCCCTGACCGGCGAACCGGCGAAGTTCGAACGGTATTATCCGTCGCCCATCAATCGTTGGTTCGAGATCTACGCCTTCCGCCCCGCACTTCGTCAGTTCGCGGTCGTCTTCAGGGACATCTCCAAGCGAAAGCAAGCCGAAGAGGCGCTCCGCGAGAGCGAGAATCTGCACGAGAAGTCCCAGGAGATCGCCCACCTCGGAAGCTGGGAGCTCGACGTCCCGTCCGGCCGGCTAGCCTGGTCGGACGAGGCCTTCCGCATCTTCGGGCTCAAGCCCCGGGAATTCGAGGCGACCTACGAGGCCTTTCTGGCCGCCGTCCATCCGGACGACCTCAAAGCCGTCGATGCGGCCTACCAGGACTCCTTGCGGGAGGGGCGCGGCGGATATGAGATCGAGCATCGGGTCATACGCCGGGACACCGGGGAAGTCAGGACCGTCCATGAAAAGTGCGAGCATGTCCGGGACGCATCCGGCCGGATCGTGCGCTCGGTCGGGATGGTCCATGATATCACCGAGCAGAAACAGGCGGAGTCCCTGCGCCGGGCGCTGGCCGACCAGGAGCGCCTCCGGCTCGGGGCGGCGGTCGAGCTGGCCTCGGAGGCGGTCGTCATGGCCGACCCGGACGGCCGGATCCTCTACGTCAATGCCGCGTTCGAAACGATCAACCGTCTCCGCAAGGGCGACGCGGTCGGCCATAACTATTTCGATCTCGTCACATCCGACCCGTTGTCCGTCGAGATGCGCGCCGCCATTCATCGTCGTGAGGCCTGGAACGGGCATATCACCCTCGAGCGGCCGGGGGAACGGGCGATCGAGCTCGAAGTCGTCGTGAGCCCCGTCACGGAGCCTCCCGGCGTCCTCATCACGGAACGGGACATCACGCAGGAGGTCGTGCTTCAGGAGCAAGTCCGTCAGGCCCAGAAGATGGAGGCCCTCGGGACCTTGGCGGGAGGTATCGCTCACGATTTCAACAACATCCTCGGGGCCATCGTCATCAATACGGAGCTGGCCCTCCTCGATACCGAAGAGAGCTGCCCGGCCCGGGAATCCCTGCCGCTCGTCCTCAAGGCGGCCGAGCGCGGCAAGGAGCTCGTCAAGCAGATCGTCACTTTCAGTCACCAGAGAGCGTGGGAACGAAATCCGCTCCTCATCGCACCGGTAGTCCGGGAAGCCTTGCAGCTCTTCCGGGCCACCGTGCCCGGGACCGTCACCGTGCACGAGGCGATCCGAGCGGACAGCGCGATCGTCGAGGCCCACCCGGCACAGATCCACCAGGTCCTTTCAAACCTCTGCCAAAACGCCTCATTGGCCATGCGGAACAAGCCGGGACGGCTGGAGGTCAAGCTCGATACGGTCTATGTCGATTCCGCTATGGCCTCCCGGCACTCCGGTCTCAAGCCCGGCCCGTACGTGCGCATGGCGGTCGCGGATTCCGGTTGCGGCATGCCGCGGGAGGTCCTGGACAGGGTCTTCGAGCCCTTCTTCACGACCCGGAGCCCCGGCGAAGGGAGTGGGCTCGGCCTTTCGGTCGTCCACGGCATCGTCCGAAGCTACGGCGGAGCGATCACAGCCTACAGCGAGGTGGGCAAGGGCAGCACTTTCAGCGTCTTTCTGCCTCTTCTGCCTCAGGGAACGCCTCCGCCCGAGGCCATGGCCACACCGGCGGCTGAGACCGGAAGCGAACGGATCCTTCTTGTCGACGACGACGCGGCCCAGCTCAAGAGTCTGGCCCGGATGCTCGAGAGGCTCGGCTACCGGATCACAGCCCGGTCCTCGGGCCGGACCGCTACGGCCGCGTTCGGGAAGGACCCGGAGGCCTTTGATCTGGTCATCACCGATCAGACCATGCCGGGGATGTCGGGGATCGATCTGGCCCGGGACCTCGTCAAGATCCGGCCGGACATCCCGATCATCCTCAATACGGGATTCAGCGAGAAGGTCAACGGGGAAAGCGTCGGCAAGTACGGGATCCGGGCCTTCATCATGAAACCCTTCACCTCCCGAGAGCTCTCCGAGCTCATCCGTAAGGTCCTCGGGAACAGGGGCTGAGGCCGAGGCCTCGCCTGAAGGGCGCGACCTGGCTTTAGGCGATGTAGGGGATCGTCTGCGGGCCCTCGGGCATGACGCAGATCGAGGCGCCGCGGCCGTATTTGTCCAGCAGATCGGCGATCGTGTCCTCGATACGCCGGCACGGCCTGAGGAGGGCGGCGCGGATCTGTGCGTCCGTCAGGCCGTCGGACCTGACGAAGACCTCGGCCTTCGATTGGACGAGGGCCTGGACGTGGGCCTGCCACTGGTCCTGTTCGAGGAAGCCCGGGGCGCAGATCCTTTCGAGCAGCTCGCGCGGGTCGCGCGACTCGCGCAGGATCTCCCCGTAGAGCCCGTGTTCCGGGACGCCGTCCCAGCAGCTCGTGGCGATGATGACGACTCCGCCCGGCCTGACGACCTGGTCGGCCGCCCTCATGCCCTTGACCGATTGGTAAAGGTTGATGTCGAGCGGGTAGCCGGAATTCGTCGTGACAACGATGTCAAACGGCAGAGCGACGGGGACCATGGCGGAACCCTTGACGAAAGCGCAGCCGGCGGCGTGGGCCCGGTCGAGGTCGCCGGCGAATACGCCCGTCACGGCCTTGTCGCGGTTGAGGGTCACGTTGAGCAGGAACAGGCGACCGGCCTGCCCGGCGACCTCGCGCACTTCCTCCCAGATCGGGTTGCCGTGGGTGACGCCCCATATGGCCTTCGGGTGCCCGACCATGCCGGCATCATGGTTGCCGAGGACGGTGCGCTGGCCGGCCATGCCGGGCATGATCGCCTTGCCCCCGCCGGAAAAGCCGGCGAAGAGGTGCGGCTCGATGAAACCCGTCAGGACCTTCAGGTCGCAGCGCATGAGCTCCGCGTTGAGCCAAGTCTCGTGGCCCTTTGAGGTCACGCCGACCCGGACCTGGGTCGCCGGCTCGAAGGTGTTGTTCTGGACGATGCGCCGCGTCTCGAAGATCGCGCCGCCCAGCATCGCCCGCAGCTCGGCTTCGGTGTTCGGCCGGTGCGTGCCCAGGGCGTTGAACAGGGTCACATCGACGCCCGGGACGGCGTCCAGGACCTCGAGGACGGCCGCGAGGAGCAGCGGATTGGGCGCGGGGCGGGTGATGTCGCTGAAGATGACCCCGACGCGCATGCCAGAGCGGATGAGCTCTCGGAGGGGCGGCGAGCCGATCGGCGCTTCGAGGGCGGCGCGGATGGCAGCGCCGGGGTCGGGCAACGCCGGGACAAATGTCGGCTCGACGACCGTAACATCGAGGGCGGCGTCGAGCTCGAGCGGCAGCCCCGTTTTCCCGTAGGCCAGCTTGATGCGCATCTCAGCTATTTTAGCACGATATCATTTCTAGTTTCCGATTAAGGGAGAGAGGGTCAAACCTACTTTTTTCGAAATAAAGTAGGTTTGACCCTCTCTTACCCGTCCCGGGAATCAGCATAGCGCGGCTTGATAGGACTCAGCCGGTATAGCCCCGCGCCGTGATACGGCACGACCGGCGTGAATTCGCCGGTCACAACACCGACCGGCTTGCCGTTCCAGACGTCCGTGACGGCGACGGACCCCGCGAGTCCGAGGTCGCTCAAACGGACCGGGACGGCGATCCCCGGATCAAGGCCTTTCTCATGCTTGTCACATGTGTTGAACACCGCGACATACTTGGCCCCGGTCGACGGGTCGTCCGCGGTCCAGGCCGCGAGTCCGTTGGCGTGGAAGAGCTGGCGGTTGTTCCGGCCCTTCTGGTTGACGGCCAGGACCTCGGCGTTGGTGATGAGCGAGAGCGCCCAGGCGTCGCTCGCCGGGAGATGTCCGCCGAACATCATCTGGCTCCGGGCGATCGACCAGAGCGTCATGATCGTCCTCTGCTCGTCGTGGCTCAAGAAATTGGGCACGTCCTCCCGGCCGCCGTGCGAGGCCATCGCGAAATAGCCAGGGTTCTTGGTGACGTTCTTGGACCAGCCCTCGGGCAGGAAGCGGAGGTGGCCGAGAGGCAGCATGTCCGGCTCCGGCCAGTGGCCGGGCCCGGTGTACGGGGTCCATTCGTGGAGCCGCCTGAACGCCGGCAGGACCTGGTCCCAGTAATCCCAGAGGTCGCCGAGCAGGCGCCACGCGTTGGCGTTTTTCACGAGCGCATCGGCCCGGGAAAGAGGCATCGGCCCGAACGAGAGGCTCAGCACGATGGGCCGCCCCGTCTTGTCGATGGCCCGCCGCAGCATGGCGATCTCCTCGCCTCGATAGCAGAGGTCGTCGGCCTTGACGAAATCGACCCCCCACGCCGCGAGCTGCCGGAAGAGGGAATCGTACCATTCCTGCGCGCCAGCCTTCGTGATGTCGACGCCCCACTGGTCCTCGTTCCAGTCGCAAAAATCCGCCTTGTCGGCGATGTCGGCGGCACGGAAGCGCGAACCTTCGATGGGGGTGTTCCTCTCGACGGCCAGCCGCGGGACGCCGCGCACGATGTGGACGCCGAACTTCAGACCCTTGCGGTGGACGTAGTCGGCCAGCGGCCTGAAGCCGCGCCCCCCGGCCGAGGAGGGGAACCTCGATCCGGCTGGGATGAAGCGGCCGAACGCGTCGACGTCGGACTTCGAACGGACCGGGTAATCCGGGCCGACCCGCTGCGGCTCGGACCATTCGATGTCGACGACGACGTACCGCCAGCCGAACCGGGCCAGCCGGGCGGCCATGAAGTCGGCGTTGGCCTTGACCTCGTCCTCGGTGACGGCCTGGCCGAACGAATCCCAGCTGTTCCACCCGAGCGGCGGGGCGAGCGCCCAAGCGTGGAACGGTTCGGCTACGGAGGCGCTTTTCATGATCTCACCCGGGCGGGTTTTGCCGGAGAGCTTGCGGAGGAGAGCCGTCTCGGCCTCGATGTAGGGCGCCCCGTCCGGCCGCATGACATCGTGGAACCATGTCTGCGGCTCCGGGCTCCCCTCCTTCGAACCCCAAGGGAAGATCGTCTGTGTCTTGCCGCTGACGAAGCCCCTGTTCATCGCCCCGACATCTTCACCCTTGAAGAGCGGCAGGATCGCCTCGAACCGGCTCCCGGCCGTCCGGGCCATATACTCCGTGCAGACGAGCGGGCGCCCGTGGACCTTGAGCGCCGCGACCCGCTTTTCCGCGTCCTCCCGTTTCTGATAGGAATGGAAGGAGATGATATCGGAGTGTTCGACTTGGAACCGGTTGAGCTCGGCCAGCTCTTTCGACTCGTCCCAGATCCCGGCCGTGAGCGGCTGGGACGGCGCAATCGTCCGGGCCCAGGCGAAAACCTCCTTGAGGAGCGGGAGGGACCTCGACCCGTAGTTCGAATTCCCGGGTTCGTTGTAAAGGTCCCACGCCAGGACGCGGCGGTCGCCGCAGAAGAAGCCGATGACCCCGCGTGTGTAATCCTCGAGGACGCCCCAGCGGCCGGGGGTCTCGAGGAGGTCTGGCCCGGGGCATTGGACCCAGCCCGAGTTATGGACGCCGGGCCGGGGCGCCGGTTGCGGGCCGAGGCTGGCCTTGGCGTTCCAGCAGTCGTCGAAGAGGACGAACATCGTGCCGATGTGATGCCTGTCGGCGATCTCCAGGAACCGCTCCAGGCGCCGAAGGAATCCGCCCGCGTCCTGCTCCCACAGGAGATAATGGAGGAAGACCCGGACGGCATTGAACCCGAGGTCTTCGGCCCAGCCGAGCTCCTGGTCGATGATGGCCGGGTCGAACGTCGACTCCTGCCACATCTCGAGCGTATTGATGGCCGTCCGCGGGATGTAATTGCAGCCCAGCGTCCAGGGCTGGCTGTCGGCCCATGTGCGGGCCTTCTCCGCGGTCCAGCGCCCGGGGGCTGTCTTCGCGACCTGGCCGGCTGCCCCCGCGCTTAAGACGACGATGGCCGCCGCGACAGCGACACATCGGGTCCCTCTCCCCAGCATCCTCATTCTCGTGCCTCTAATCTTTATTGAAGACGGCCCAGTTGGGGTTCTGGCGGAGCGCCTCCAGACGGAAGGCGGTCGGCCAGGCGACCAGCCACTGGCTGACGGCGAACGGCTGGAGCCAACGCGTGTGAAGAAATCCCTCGTCCTGGCTGCCGTAGGGCCTCTTCTTGCCCATGACGACGAGATCTCCGCCCGATATGCCGATCGTGCCGTTGGCCCAGGCCGCGACGGCCCGTTCCCGCCAAACCGCCTTTCCGGTGAGCTGGGCCAGCTTGATCCAATCGTTGACGATGGCCAAGGCGTAGGGGTCCTGGTGGTGATGCTGGGTCGAGACGGCCGTGCCGCCGTAGGTGTCGTAGCCGAGTTCGCGTAGAACCGTGCCCTCGGCGAAGGGCACGCTGTAGTGCCATTGCCACGTGGCCAGGTAATAGGAGACGTCCTCGGCTCACTTTCAGGTACTGGGCCTTGCCGGTGACGTCATAGAGCTCGAGGGCCGCCTTGAGAAGCGGCGTCGCCGACTCCTTGTCGATGCAATAGGTGTCGAGAGCCCCGGCCGTCGTGAAGCCGTTGCGGACGAATTCGTTGAGGTAAAAAGCGTAGGCCTTTTCCGCGCCCTCGAGGTAGGCGGCCTTATGGGTGGCCCGGAAGGCGGTAACAAGGGGCGGGATGAGGAAAGCGCCGATCGTGCCCTCGGGATCGACGATCTTCCCCTCGCTCGTCCAGGCCTTGCCGATGCGGCCATCGGCCCGCATGGCCTTTAGGGCGAAGTCGCAGACGCCGAGCGCCGCCGCCCGATACTCGGGCTTGCGCAGGCCGCAGCGCGCGGCCAGGTCGAAGGCCTCGAAATAGCCCTGCGCGGCGTGGCCGAGGTTGCAGGCGTCCTGGACCTCGTTCTTGGGGTCCTCGAGCCCCATGACATAATCATAATGGCAGCGAAAGAGCCCGTTCTTCAGCCGGGCGTTCTTGAGCCACGCGTCGAGGCACTGGATCCCCTTGTCGAGAGAGCGGCGCTCGTTCGACAGGAGGTAGTCGTGGAGCATCGCGTTGGCCAAGGAGATGTTCTGCCCGGCCCAGCCGATCTCGTATTTCCAAGATTGCCGCTGGATCCAGCCCTGTTCCTGCGGGTCCCAGCGCAAGCCGATCGAGAACCCCTTGAAACCCTTTTCTTCGGCCCACAGGCTATCGGCGGCGAACTGGACGCCTAGCTCCCAGAGCTCTTCGGGCTCGAAGCGGGGCTTCACGGGCCGCGCGTTGAGCGCCCACGCGGCATCGACGAGGGCGTGCCAGCCATGGCGGGGCGTCGTGACCGCGCCGACGACGATCCAGGCCTTGAGCGCGATCGTCTGGTCGCGGGACACCCGCAGGTCGCCGCGATAGGCATCCTGATAGGCATCGCGCATGGCGTAGACCTCGGGCGTCTCCTCCTCCGGCCAGACGAGCCGGTGGACGGTCTTGTCGGCGCGCGGCTCGAGCGAGCACGAAAAGCCGCCGATGAGCTGACCGGGCGCGCTGAAGAGGCCGACCGACCAGGCCTCGGACTCGGAGTAGGTCGCGCCGGGGATCGAGGTGCGATGATAAGCGAAGGTCCAGGGCTGCCCGTCCTTGACGAAACCCTTGGGTTCGAGGCCCTTGCCCCAAGCGTTGCCGTCGTACGACACGGCCGGGATAAGGCTGTAGCGCGACGCGTAGAGCGCTTCGAGCTCCATCGTCAGCCGTGCCGGCCGGACGTAGTCCTCCCCTTTGTAGCGGAAAGTCCTGGTCCACTCGAAGAGGCCGGGCCGGACCTCGCGGACGGCGTCCTCCGCCGCGAAATCCTTTCCGGCGAACGGGACGAGCGCCGCGACAGGCCGGCCGTCGGCGGTGAGCGTTTGGGACGCCCCGTCCTTGCGGAGCTCGATCCGGGCCTGGGCCAGGCCGAAGGCGACGGCGAAGACGAGGAGGCAGACGGCGAGTAAGGTCATGCGTTTGATCATTTGGGGATTCTCTCGGTCAGGAGTTTCGGGCACACGGTCTCCTCGGGTTATACCAGAGGCCCCCCGAAAAGACAAGGCGCGGTCGACCGGTGAGGTACGGACAAAAGCGCTTTGAAATCGCCCCCGCCGTGGGATATGATGAAAGCGGGTTCCCAGCTCATTCCAAGGAGGTTCGACCATGCCCGTTTCCTATAAAAATCTCGGTTTAGCCAATACCAATGATATGTTCCGGCGTGCCTTTGCCGGGAGGTACGCGGTACCGGCCTACAACTTCAACAACATGGAGCAGCTCCAGGCCATCATCACGGCCTGCGTCGAGACGCGCTCGCCGGTCATCCTCCAGATCTCGAGCGGCGCCCGGAAGTACGCCAACCAAACGCTCCTCCGCTACATGGCCGAGGGCGCTGTCCGCATGGCCCGGGAGATGGAGAAGGCCAAGGGCGCGGACCAGGCCATCCCGATCACCCTTCACCTCGACCATGGCGACACCTTCGAGCTGGCCAAGTCCTGCATCGAAAACGGCTTCTCGTCGGTCATGATCGACGGCTCGCATCTTCCCTACGAGGAGAACATCGCCCTGACCCGCCAGGTCGTCGAATACGCCCGGCCGCTCGGCGTCTCGGTCGAAGGCGAGCTCGGCCGCTTGGCCGGGATCGAGGACGACGTCAAAGCCGAAACGTCGAGCTACACCCACCCGGAGCAGGTCGTCGATTTCGTCAGGCGGTCGACGGTCGATTCGCTGGCCATCTCCATCGGGACCTCTCACGGCGCCTACAAGTTCAAGCCCGAGCAGTGCACCCGCGACGAGCGGGGCATCCTCGTCCCGCCGCCTTTGCGGTTCGACATCCTGGCCGAGGTCGAGAAGCAGATCCCCGGCTTCCCCATCGTCCTCCACGGCGCCTCGTCGGTCATCCAAGAGGCCGTGGCCATGATCAACAAGTACGGCGGCAAGATGAAGGACGCCATCGGCGTGCCGGAGGAGCAGCTGCGGCAGGCCGCCCGGTCGGCCGTCTGCAAGATCAACATCGACACCGACGGCCGTATGGTCATGACCGCCACGGTCCGCCAGGTCTTCGCCGAATCGCCCGGAGAGTTCGACCCTCGTAAGTACCTCGGCCCGGCCCGGACCGCCCTCATCGAGATGTACAAGAGGAAGAACCGCGAGGTCCTGGGTTCGGCGGGCCGCTACGGACAGGAATTCTAGCCGGAGGGGCGCTCAGTCCTTGATAGGGCCGGAGCCCGCGGGCGCCTTGAGGCGCTGGCCGACCCGCTCGATGACCTTGGGCAACTCGTGTTTCGAGAGCGACAAGGCCAATCCTTTCATCCCCAGGGGCACGCGGCCGGGGTCCGTGTAGACGTGATAGATGGCGAGGAGCCGCCCGTCGCCGAACGGCCCGACCTGCCAGTGACCCGAGGTGTCGACGACCGAATGGTTGAGCGGGACCTCGGGCCAAGGCGCCTTGACCCAGTCGATCCGGAAGCCATCCGTCCCCCGTCGAACGGTGTACCTGAGCCGATAGCGCCGGTGGACGCCCAGGGGCAGCTTCAGGTACTGCTCGACGAGGAAGACTGGTGTCGCTTTCGTCTGTGACGACGGTCCGCTCCACGCGGGGCATGAATTCATCATAGTGCCGGTAGTCGGTGACGACTTTGAGGACCTCGTCCACGGTCCCCGACAGGATTCCCACGGCCTCGTAGGTCCGGCCTTTCCGGCCGGGATTGGGGATCTCACGCAGGATGATCTTGCCTTTGATGACCTCGGCCCGCTCGAGGCTGGTGAGCGTCAGCCCTTCGACCTCGGGCGCGCCCGCTTGCGGCAGGGCACCGCTAGGTTCGGCCGCGACGGCGATCGCGACGGCGATGGCGGCGCACGCTAATAGCGCCAAGAGCAGGGGGACACGAAACACGCGCCTTCAGCTCCTTCCTCAGCCCATTTCGGGCAGTTCCGGCGTCATTTTCTGGTAACGGGGGCGGCAATGCAAGCGATTCTTGGCCAGGAGTGGCTTTTCTCGTATATAATGGGCGGGAAAGGTGGTTTCGCATGAAAGATCATATCAAGGTCATCGGGATCCTGTGGGTTATCCTAGGGGTATTCTGTCTGGGCCTGGCCTTTCTGGCGCTGCTCTTTTTCTTCGGCGTCGCCCAGATCCCCAACGTGGAGGACGTCGGACCGGGGGCCCTGCGGATCATCGGGATCCTGGCCAGCTCGTTCCTCGGCCTCATCGGCCTGCCCCAGATCATCGGGGGCCTGGGCCTTCTCCAGCACAAGGAATGGGCCCGCATCCTCATGCTGGTCGTCTCGTTCCTGAGTCTCGTCCACGTGCCGTTCGGCACCTTCCTGGGCGTCTATTCGATGATCATCCTGTTCAATCCCGAGACGATCCGGCAGTTCCAGGCGGGGACAGCGGCGCCCGTCCAGCCCGCGCCACCGAAATAGCCGCGTCCGTCCAAGAGCGGGCCTATTTTTTGACCGACGGGTCGGGCTTGAGCCCGACCTTCTTGTAGAGCTCCCGCCGCCCTTCCTTGTCTCCCTCCATGATCTTCCGGGCGTACTTGGCCACGGCTTCGGCCTTGGCCCGGGGCACGACCACGACCCCGTCGCCGTCGGCCACGATGACATCGCCGGGGATGACGAGGACGCCGCCGCAGACGATGGGTCGGTTGACGGATTCGAGCTCGTTCCTCCCCGGCCGGATGCCGCGGCCGACCTGCCTCAAATAGAGCGGGACCTTCTGGGTGATGATCTCGTCGGTGTCGCGGGCGGTCCCATCAGTGACGACGCCGACGCAGCCGAGGGACTGCCACTCGAGGATGTTGTAGGAGCCGATCGAGCCGACGTCGGCGCGGGGCGCGTCGTCGATAACGAGGGCGGTGCCCGGGCGGATGAGCGGGGCGAACGATTCCGGGGAGAGCTTGTCGTACCAGTCCCCCGCCCACGCATCATAGGCCTCGATCGCGAGCACGCCAGCCGTCGGTCTCTGGGTGGGAACATAGCGGGCCGTGACGGCGATGCCGACGAAGCGGTGGCCGAAATTCACGGTGTCGCGCCAGAGCGCGTGGATCTCCGGTTCCATGGTGCCGGTGTCGACGAGTCCGACCGCGTCCATGCCGTCGACGACATCGGAGACCCGCAGGCCTTTGAACAGGGCCAGGACGGCCTTGTCCGCGGCCTCGGTAAAGGCCGGGGTGGCGATGTAGCTCCGGCCGGCCCGGAGCGCGTCCGCCTCAGACGTTTTCGCGGTCTGGGCGGAGGCGGGAAGAGACAGCGACAGAAGCAGCAGTCCGATGATGATGATCACGATGAACCCTCCTTGCGATCTTCCGGCGCCCCGCGGCGCCGGCCCCCGGCCTATGGGCCCTAGATGATGAGCTTGCCCAGTCCGATCAGGAAGAGCAGCGCCCCGAGGGCGAGAACATACTTATAGGGGATGGCCAGGCCTTCCTTGACATGAACGACCCAGACGTCCCGGTCATAGCTCGCGCCCGTCTCGCCGCGGTATTTCTCCTTGATCTGCTCGACGATCTTTTGGACGGTGTCGAGCCTGGCCTGGTGCTGGGCGATGGCGGCGCGGATCTCCTGCTGCTCGGCGGAGGTCAGGGTCCGTTCGAAGACCTTGTCCTCGGTCGAGAACCTGAGCACGCCGTCCACCTGAATGAAGAACAGGACGAGAGGGATGCCGATGCCGAGGAGCATCAGCGTGAGCCCCTGATTGCGTCCGCTTCCCCATACCCTCGGCCGTTTGCCCTCTGGCATGAGCCGCGCGTCCCATTCATCTCGCTTGGCGTCTTTTTTGAACATGGACGGCCTCCTTCACAGGTTTTGTCGGGGCTCGACGGGGGCGGGCACAAAATATCTTTTTACAGGGGCGAAGTCAACGGCCGCGTACGTTCATTCGGATCATTTGGGCGCTTTAAAGACTTTGTCAAGCTCCTCTGCCAGGTTCTCGATCACCCGGATCTCCATCTCTCGTTCGTAGATGGACAGCGCCAGCTGTTTTCCATCGGGATTGAAGCCGTAAACTTCGGCTCGGTCTTTGGAGTGCCAGACTTCCTGGGGAACGCCCCCTGCCGCGGGGACGCGCCACAGAGTGGTCCCGTCCTTATATTCGGTGAAATACGCGTATTTCCCGTCGGGAGACCACAGCCCCATCGCGATCGACTGGGATGTGCACAGCTCTTTGACGTCACCGCCCTCGACAGGCATCGTGTAGAGATGGCTCTTCTTGTCCTCAGAAGATCTTACGGCGAAGAGCAGGGTCTTGCCGTCAGGCGACCGATCCATGACGCTTCTTTCAAAACGGGTGTGCCTGTAAAGGACTTTCTCCTCGCCCGTGGCCAGATCACGCTTGACCAGCCGATCGGTGAAGAACAGGTAAAATATGCTCTTGCCGTCCGAAGACCAGCGAACATCAGAGATCGGGTAGGCGTCGTCGGCGGGGGGATTAAATTTGTCTTTGTAGTCGGATAAATTGAGGACCTCGGTTGTTTGTCCTGTTTTGACGTCAACTCTCAAGATCCCGCCTCTGGGGCGGCCTTCTGTGCGGATCTTGTCCCTAGCTACCCCTGTGACCAAGATCGAGTTTCCGTCCGGAGACCAGCAGAGGGACATGGACATTCCCAAGTCCTCCGCAGCTTGGCGCTCTTCCCCCGTCTTGAGATCCTGAATCGTGAGTTGCAGGGGACTTGGCGTTCGCTCATTCATCTTGACATAGGCTAAATTGCGTCCGTCGGGAGACCATTGGGCCCCGATGATCGAACCCGACAGGGTTCTTCCCGATCTTTCCTGAAGCTCACCGGTCTCGACGTTGAAGGGCGCGACATAAGCATAAAAATTGCGCCGGTTAAAGCCAAAATAGCAGTCGCCGTTCTGAGTGAAACCCATCGGGTCGACCTGACCGATGTCGTTATAGATCCGCTTGGGCTCTCCGGACGGCCTTCCCCCGTCAACGGTTATCGCCCAGAGATCCCATGTCCCGGCCCGGTCACTGATGAACAAGAACTCCTTTCTGCCGGGGACCCAGCCGAATAGCCTGTCGTCGGCCGGATGCTTGACCAGAGGAACTTCGCCGCTCCCGTCCATTGCCAACAGGGAGATATCACGCTTACCCCCTTCAGTGTCCGCATAATCCATGGCGATATATGCTCCGTCGGGAGAACAAGCCACTCTTGGGAAGACCTTTTCGAATGTCTTCAACACGCGGATGGCCCCGCTCGAAATGTTTAGCAAACAGACCTGGACCGTTCCGGCCGCATAAATGTGCTTGACGAAAACGAGCTCATCCTCCGAAAGCCATCCCGCAGGATACACATGCTCGCCTTCGTGGCGATAGAGCCTGCGAGGTGATGGATTGTCGACATCAACAATGAGCAGATCATAGGTATGATTGGCGTTCCACCAGGAATAAGCGATCTTCTTGCCGTTCCTGGAAAACGTCGGGTTCATGGCAAAACCCTTGGCCGCGTCCGCTTCATGAGTCAAGATCCGGTCTTTTCCGCTCGTGAGCTCACGGACGGCGAGATCTCCGTTCCCCCAATGGACATAAGCATGGAACCGTCCGTCGGAAGATATGTTCACCCAGAAAATCCGTATACGGCTTCTTCAAGACTTGCCTGATCCTGATGCCTTCCGGCTCGTCGGGTGTTGCGCCGGGACGTTTCAATTTCGAAAGCCGGTCCTGGGCCTTGGCCACGATCTCTTTTTGTTCGCCGTAATCCCGAACGACCGTTTGATAGGCGTTCTGGGCCTCTTGATTTCCCAGGCGCTCATAGCACTGCCCGATGCGGAATTGGGCTTCCGCCGCAAGCTGCCGGTTTTCCGGAAACTGCTTGAGGATTGTCTGATACAGTCCGATGGCCTCCGCCCATTTTGCTTCGTTCGTCTCGAGGCGCAGCGCTTTCTGGAAAAGGTCCTCCCCGGTCTGAGGGACAGCCCCCAGAACGGCCGCCGCGACGAGCAGCCCCAAGATCCCTAGGAATGCTGACTTATGGGACATTTTTTCTCTCCTCGGATGAATTCTGATCCGAAGATGCGCCTTTCGAGCCGCCGATGTGTCATCCGCCTGTAACTATTTTGTAATCATTATGTAAAAAACCGGTCTTCATGGTCATTCCGTATCCAGGGCCAACTTGTAGCCGACCCCGTGCACGGTGAGCAAATACCGGGGCTCGGCGGGATTCTTCTCGATCTTGGACCGCAGCTGGGCGATATGATTATCCACGGTCCGGGTGGTCGGATACAGGTCGTACCCCCAGACCTCATCGAGGAGCTCGTCGCGGGTCACGACCTCCCCCGCGCGTGAGGCCAGATATTCCAGGATCCCGAACTCCTTCGGCGACAGGCTGATCGCCGAGTCTCCCTTGAAAGCTTCGTACTTCTTGAAATTCAGTGAAACATCCCCCATCTTTAGCGATTCGGGCGGGCCCGTCTTGCTCCGCTCGGGCATTCGCCGCAGGAGAGCCCTCACCCGGGCCAGGAGTTCCGGCAGAGAGAACGGTTTGGTTACGTAATCGTCAGCCCCGATATCCAGCCCACGGATCTTGTCCGGTTCCTCTCCCTTGGCGGTCAGCATCAAGACCGGAGTTGTATTATTCTCGGTTCTCAACTTTTTGCAGAGCGCGAATCCGTCCATCTTGGGGATCATGATGTCCAGGATGATGAGGTCGGGCTTCTCTTCCATCGCGGCGGCGTATCCCGACTCCCCGTCCTCAGCCGTGATGACCTCATAGGATCTAAAGGCCAACACATCCTTGAGCCCGCTCAGGATGGAAATATCATCTTCGATGATCAGGATCCGCTTCATTCTTCCTCCAGAGGGAGAACGATTGAAAAGGTGCTTCCTTCCCCGGGCCGACTGATGACGTCCACCCGCCCGCCGTGGGCTTCGGCGATATGGGAGACGATCGCCAGCCCCAAACCAGTTCCCGGGATCCTCTGGTTTTCGGACCCGGGGACCC
This sequence comes from Candidatus Aminicenantota bacterium, assembly GCA_963809345.1. GTDB lineage: Bacteria > Acidobacteriota > Aminicenantia > Aminicenantales > Saccharicenantaceae > RBG-16-66-30. The sequence goes on from CAWEJF010000007.1 coordinate 28,973, forward strand.
TGAAAAACTGGCCGAAAACGAGGCCCTTGTTCTCCTCAGAGATCCCGATGCCGAAATCCGTGACGTCGATGCTGACCGCGTTCTCCCTTCGACGGAGTCGCAGGCGAAGCTCCCGGCTCTTGCCTGAATACTTCATGGCGTTGTCGAGGAGGTTGAGGACCGCCTGTTCGAGGGCATCACTGTCCCCATGAACCGAGGGAACGCTGGGGTCCGCCTCGATCTGCAGGTCGAATCCCTTCTGGCCCAAGGCAAAGGCCATGGCCCTGGCTGCGGCCTTGACGACGGCCTCGAGAGAGACACGTTCGAAATGGTAGGTCCGTGTGCCCTGTTCGATCTTGGAAAAATCCAGGACGTTGTTGAGCAGCCGGCTCAGGCGTTCGCTCTCGCTGATGATGGTCCGCAGATATCCCTGCTGCGCCTCGGGCTCGCTCCGCACTCCCATGGCCAGCGCCTCGGCGAACATGCGGATGGCCGTCAAGGGGGTTTTGAGCTCATGTGAGACACTGGCGGCGAAATGGGATTTCATGTCCGCGAGCGCCAATTCCCGGCGGATATCACGCCAGAGCAGGTACATCCCGAAACCGGTGAACCCGATCACAAGGACGAGGATCAACCAGTAAAGAACGGGGAAGGGAAGAGAAGAATCGGACCAGGCGGAAATCCCCGTTTCCTCAAAATGGAGCAGGGCTCCTTGAAAGGAACGCCCGAGGGGTAGTCCCTCCGCCCCGGGACCCGTGACGATCAGGCAGGAGCCTGGAAAAGTACCGGCCAAACCGTCCTTCTCGATCACGGAGCGAAGAACTTCAGGCCCGTGAAAAGCGAAGAGATGCTGCATGTCCCTCCCCGGGCCATCGCGGACGCCGACAAGCCAGGGGATGTCTCCATGGGCCTCCCAAGTTGACGATCCGTCCGCCGGTGATGACGACTTAAGGCGCGACGCCCAGCCTGTGACAAACGCTCGAAGCGCCAGGCTCCTCTCGAGATGTTCGAGTCCGTCGACCACCGACTGTCTTAGTCGATGGATCTTGTCCGCAGGAAGCGATCCGGCGGCCTGGGTTTCCAGCTGGGCGAGGATATCACGGACGAAATAGAGCGCGGCCGGCGGGTGCCGCCCGTTGTCCTTCAGGGCTCCTTCCAGCCTATCCAGAAGGGGGCCATGGTCTCCGCTCAGGCCGGAGAGCCGGTCGGCCGCATACAGCGAGAAGGGAATGCCGTATTCATCGGTCACATCGTCGGGTTGATCGAGGATCTCATTGTAGAGACCCAAGGCCCCCTCCTTGTCCCCGGATTTGACCAGGATCCTTCCGATCTGCAACCTGATAGAGCTCTTTTGGGAGGCCGAAGTCGCCAAGGCCAGGGCTCGATTCAAGAGGCCCGCGGCTTGGCGAAGGCCATTCTTGGCCAATTCCGCATGCTGCGCCTGAAGAACAAGCGTCGCGGCACGCTCATCCTGGGAGGATGAGGCCTGCTGGGCTCCGCTATCCCAAGGCATTTCGAGTTCCCCATCCCGGATACGGCCCACAAAGACCAACTCGGGATGGGTCAAGCGATCGACATGGATGATGGGCGAAGCTTCGGAAATTCCCTGAAGAAGTGTCTGTTCGGCTTTTTCCAATCTGTCGGCCATGTGCCGGCCGATCTCCGCGGCCTTCTGTTGCTGGGCCTCTTCCGCCCGCCGCGTTCTCAATTCGTTGTCCTGGCGGTTCATTCGGATCGTGAAAAAAAGAAGGACCAAGGCCGGCAAAAGAACTGAACCTCCGAAAAGAAGGAGCTGCTTGGTGTGCCTGCCGTTGGACAGGAGGGAGGGGGGGGATTTCACACCCCTATGGTAGCATGACCCGACAGCGATTTGTCATGGAATTGTAAGTGTCAGTGGAGCTCTTCCTCCGTGTGGTCACGATGGGGACAAGACCCCTAAGTACGGCTCAGTTTTAGTGACTCAGGCTGAAAAGAAAAATCAGGAAAATCGAATGAAAATCCGGGGAAGTCAGGGTTATTTCGGTGGTGGAGCTGACCAGGATCGAACTGGCGACCTCTTGAATGCCATTCAAGCGCTCTCCCAACTGAGCTACAGCCCCACCGGGAATGCCCAATATTACATGAAGAGAGTTTTCCCGTCAAGAACTTGAGCTTCAGCCCGGCGGACCGGCCAGCCGTATTCTGCGGTCCGACGGGAATGCCGGATTGACCCCCCTGCGGCCCTATGATAATTAGGAGGAACCGACTCCCCAGGAGGTTCCTCATGATCCTATCCCCGGCTTCCGGTCTGAAAACCCGTGTATGCCTCGGCCTGGCGGCCTTGGCCATGTTCGGGGCCTCGACCATCGCCACCACCGCTTCTGCCGCCGAGAGCGCCGGGCCGCTGGCCCCGGTATCGTTGCGCTGCGAATACCTTGTCAACCCCACGGGCATCGATATGCCAAAGCCGCGCTTCTTCTGGGTCATCGAACACCCGGAACGGGGCCAGGTCCAATCGGCCTATCAGATCGTCGTTTCGTCCGAGCCCAAGGCCGACGCGGGAGACATCTGGGACAGCGGTAAGATCACCTCCACCAAGTCCACTCAGGTCGTCTTCGCCGGCAAGGCACTCGAAAGCGGCAAGTCCTATTTCTGGAAGGTCCGCGCCTGGGACCGGGACGGCCGCGAGAGCGCCTGGAGCGCCGCGGCGCGCTTCGACACCGGACTCTTCTCCAAGGGCGACTGGAAGGGCTCTTGGATCGGCAAAAAGAACCAGCTCCGCAGGGAGTTCGCGGTGAAGGGCCGGGTCAAGCGGGCCCGTGCCCACATCGCCGGCCTCGGTTATTACGAACTTCGGATCAACGGCCGCAAGGCCGGCAATCATGTCCTCGACCCGGCCTGGACGACCTATGACAAGCGCGTCCTTTATGTGACCTACGACGTGACGTCCTTCCTGCGGGAAGGCGCCAACGCGGTCGCCGTCGCGCTCGGAAACGGCTGGTATAAATCGCGGGCCCTCCTTCTTCAGCTCAACATCGAGCTCGAGGACGGAAGCGCCATGAGCGTCGTCACCGATTCGTCATGGAAGGTCGCCGACGGCCCTATCATCGAGGACAGCATTTACGATGGGGAATCTTACGACGCCCGCCGGGAAACGTCCGGATGGGACCGGCCCGGTTTCGACGATACGGACTGGCCCGCCGCCGAGGCGATCACCGGACCGACGGGTGTGCTTTCGGCCCAGCTGATGCCGGCCATCCAGGTCGTCGACACCATCATGCCTCTCAAGATGACCAATCCCCTTCCTGGCGTCTATGTCTTCGACATGGGTCAGAACTTCAGCGGCTGGGCCCGCCTCCGCGTCAAGGGGCAGCGCGGCACAGACGTCCGCCTCCGCTTCGCCGAGCTCCTCTATGAGAACGGCACGCTCAACCAGGACAACCTGCGCACAGCCCAGGCCGAGGATCATTACATCCTCAAGGGCGAGGGCGAGGAGGTCTGGGAGCCGCGCTTCACCTACCACGGCTTCCGCTACGTCGAGGTCACGGGATTCCCGGGGACACCGAAGCTCGACTCGATCCGCGGCCGGGTCGTCCACTCGGCGGTCGAGCCCGTCGGCAGCTTCGCCGCTTCGAAGGACATCCTCAACGGTATCCAGCGCATCATCACTTGGGGCCAGAAGACGAACCTCCACAGCATCCCGACCGACTGCGACCAGCGCGACGAGCGCATGGGCTGGATGGGCGACGCCCAAGGCACGGCAGAGGAAGCCATCATGAACTTCGACATGGCCGCGTTCTACACGAATTTCATGCGCGACATCCGCGACGTCCAGGACGAAAAGGGCCGCCTCTCCGACACGGTGCCCCATGTTTGGGGCGGGGAGAACGCCGACCCGGCCTGGGCCACCGCCTATCCGCTGATCGGCTGGTACATGTATCAGTATTACGGCGATACGCGCGTCCTCGAGGAACACTACGACGGGCTGAAGAAATACGTCGAGTTCCTGCGGAGCAAAGCGGAGAACGGGCTGGTCAAGTTCAGCTCGTACGGCGACTGGGTGGCCATCGAGAAGTGTCCCGGCGCGATCGTCTCATCCTTCTATTACCTCTACGACGTCCGTATCCTGGCCGACGCGGCCCGCGTCATCGGCCGGACGGCCGACGCGGCGCTCTACGACAAGCTGGCCGCGGACATCCGAACGGCCTTCAACCGGGAATACTACAACCCGAAGACCGGCGATTACGCCGACGGTACCCAGACGGCCAACACCCTGCCGCTCTTCCTCGACATCCCGACGGAAAGAGAAGATAGCGCCTGGGGCCGGCTCTTCGACGACATCGTATATAAGCACAACGTCCACCTGACGACCGGCATCGTCGGCACGAAGTACATCATGGAGGTCCTGACCAGCCGCGGGGCCCCGGACCTGGCCTTCGATATCGCCTGCAAAACGGACTTTCCGAGCTGGGGCTACATGATCGCGAGCGGCGCGACGACCCTCTGGGAGCTGTGGCAGAACCGCGAGGGCTCGTCGATGAACTCGCACAACCACCCCATGTTCGGAAGCGTTGGGGCCTGGTTCTACAAGGCCCTGGCCGGGATCAACCTGGCGCCGGGGACGACCGGATTCGAGAAGATCCTCATCGCGCCGCAGATGGTCAGGGACCTGACCCACGCCTCGGGCTCGACGATGACCGTTCGCGGCGAAGTCGCCTGCGCCTGGGCGCGGACGGAGAGAACGGTGCGGGTCGAGGTGACCATTCCGTTCGGGTCAGAGGCCGAGGTCGTCATCCCCAAGCTCGGAATACGCAACATCGAAATCAGCGAGGGCGGCCAAACGATTTGGGCTGGAGACAAGTACGCCGCCGGAGCAGCCGGCGTGACCGGGGCTGTCGATAAAGACGGCGCCATCCGTATCACGACCGGCGGCGGCCGCTACGTCTTCGTGTTGGAGGGCGATTAAAATGATGTTCCAAGAGCTGATCAAGAAGCGCTACAGCGTCCGGGCCTATAAGCCGGACCCGGTCGAAGAGGACAAGCTCGCCCGCGTGCTCGAGGCGGCCCGCATCGCGCCCACGGCCGCCAACCGCCAGGCCTTCCGGATCATCGTCATCAAGACGGCCGAGCGCAAAACGGACCTGCAGCGCGTCTACGGCCGCGACTGGTTCGTCCAGGCCCCGCTCGTCTTGTGCGTTTGCGCCGTCCCCTCAGAAGCGTGGGTCCGCAAGGCCGACGGGTGGAACGCCGCCGAGATCGATGCGACGATCGTCATGAGCCACGTCGTCCTGGCCGCGGCGGAGGAAGGACTCGGAACCTGCTGGATCGCCGCCTTCGATCCTTCCGCGGCCCGCGAAGTCCTGGGCCTTCCTATCGAGGTCATCCCTTCAGCGTTCACGCCGCTCGGCTACGCGGCCGATGTCCCTGCGCCAAAAAAGCGCCGGCCGCTTGCCGAACTCGTCCGTCACGGCCGTTGGTGAGAGGGCGCCCCTGGGCCCGGACAAAAAAGGTTGAATGGAGAATTGAGATGATCAGGAAACGATTGAACCTCCTCGCCCTTTCCGTCCTCTTTTTAGGCCTCCCGGCCATAGCGCAGATGACGCCCTGGCTTCAATGGACGTTCCTGCCCCAAGCCCGGATGGACGAGATCGTCGGGGAAGCGTCGGGCGAAACGGCCCTCAACCACGTCATGGCCATGTGCGGCTTTCCCCGCGACCGCAAGCCGGCGGAATACGCCGGGACGCTGGCCGAGGCCCAATACGTGCTCGAACGGCTGCAGGAATTCGGATTGCCGGAGGCGGCCATCCTGCGCTACCCGGGCGGCGAGACCTGGGACGGGGTCAAGGGCGAGCTGTGGGAAGTCAAGCCCGGCCGGGAGAAGATCGCTTCGTACCGGGACCTTACGGCCATGCTGGCCTCCGGCAGCACCTCGGCCGACGTCACCGCCGAGCTCGTCTGGGTCGAGGAAGGCGAGCCGAAGGATTTCGAGGGACTCGATGTCAAAGGCAAGATCCTGGTCACGTCCGGCTCGGCCGGGGCCGTGCACAACATCGGCTGTACGCAGAAGGGAGCGGCCGGGATCATTTCCTTCGCTTCCCCGAGGCCTCTCTTCGACCCGCTGATCATCCCTTGGGGAGGGCTTTACACCCGCGGATCCGGGGCCAAGTTCGCCTTTCTCGTGCCGCCTCGCGAGGGTGTCATCCTCCGCGACCGGCTGAAGCGCGGCGAGAAGATCACCGTCCACGCCGTCGTCGAGGCGAAAACGGAGAAGTCCGACCTCCAAGTCATCGTCGCGGCCATCCCGGGCACGGACGCCGGAGCGGAGGAGGTCATCGTCACGGCTCACATCTTCGAGGGTTACGCGATGTTCGGGGCCAATGACAATTCGTCCGGCTCGGCGGCCATCCTCGAGGCCGCCCGCACCCTCCAAACGCTCATCGCCGAGGGACGGCTGCCGCGCCCCAAGAGGACCATTCGCTTCCTCTGGACGCCGGAGTTCTCGGGGACCATTCCCTACGTCAAGGCCGAGGCCGCGCGGATCGAGCGGACGCTCTGCGACATCAACCTGGACATGGTCGGCGTCCGGCTGTCACGGAGCCTGGCCTTCTTCACGGTCATGCGCACGACCTACGGCAATCCCCATTACGTCAACGATGTCGTCGAAAACTATTTCCGGTACGTCGGCGAGGCCACGCGCTCCTATGTCACGAACGGCATGGACGAGGAGATGGGCCGCCGGATCGTCGCGCCGAGCGGCAGCGAGGAACCGATGTACTATTATGTCGGTACCCACTTCGGCTCCTCCGATCACGAGGTCTTCAACGATTGGGCGATCGGCGTCCCCGGGGTCGTCCTGAACACCTGGCCCGACAAGTGGTACCACACCTCGGAGGACCGGCCGGACAAGCTCGATCCGACCCAGATGAAGCGCGCGGTCATCATCACCGCCGCCTCGGCCTACACCATCGCCTCGGCCGACGACGCCATGGCGGCCCGGATCGCCGCCGAGATCGTCTCCAACGCCTCGGCCAGGATGGGCCATCAGCTGGCCCGCGGTCTCGAAGAAATGGCCCGCGCCGGTTCGGCCGCTTTTCCCGCCGCCTTCAAGCGCGCCCGCGGCTATATCCAGGCCTCGGCCCGGAACGAGCGGGCCACTATCGACTCGACCTCCGAGCTGGCCGCGGACAAGAACGGGTTCGCGAGCTATCTGGACAAGCTCAGAACTTCTGTATCAGGATTCGAGGCCGCCCACCTGCAGACGCTGGACGAGGCCATGCGCCGGCAGCCCGCGTCGCTTGGGCTCAAGCCGGTTGACCTCCGGCTCTCCACCGCCGAAAAGAGGGCGGCCGCCCTAGTGCCCAAACCGCTCGCCAAGATCAAGGCCAATGGCTTCGCCGGCTATCAGGCGGCCATTCAAGAGGCGAGAACGGCCGCCGGCGGTCAACCCTTGACGCCCGCCCGCGGCGCTTCTCGGAACACGGCGGAGATCCAGCTCCTCTGCGACGGGAAGAACAGTGCCCTGGATATCAAGAAGATGCTCGATACCCAGTTCCAGGCGCAAACGCCCCTCGAGGCCGTCATCGCCCACCTCGAGCTGCTCAGGAAAGCCGGCCTCGTCGCTTTTTAGACCGCCCTGTTCCCTCCTGACGGAGCTTGGCCGCTGAGCTCTTTTTTTCAAATTCTTTCCCAAAGCCCTTGACTCTGACGTTACGTCATAGTTCATAATGGAGGAGTGGACAAGGCCATGAAGAAGAACGGATATCTCATCAGGGAGTTCGCCAAGCTGACGCGGGTGACGGTCCGGACCCTCCACTATTACGACGAGATCGGGCTGCTCAAGCCGAGCTTCGAGCGGCCCAACGGTTACCGTGTCTACACCGACGCCGACCTGCTCAAGCTCCAGCAGATCGTCACTCTGAAATTCATGGGCTTCTCCCTCGACGAGATCCGGCGCCTCCTCGACAGCAAGGGCTACGAGGCCGCCAAGGCCCTCAAGGTCCAAGCTGAAGCGGTCAAGGACGAGATCGCCCGGCTGCGTGAGGCCTCGCGGGCCATCGAACAGGTCCTCGTCCGCCTCGAGAAGGACGGCCGCATCCACAAACAAAAACTCATCAAGATCATGGAGGTCATTCAAATGGGTGAAGATGTCAAGAAAGGCTGGCACGAGAAGTTCTTCTCGGAGGAGGACATGAAGAAGTTCGCCGAGGTCGGCAAGAACTACTCGCCGGAAGCGATGATCGCCTACCAGAACCGCTGGGCGGCCCTCATCGACGAGGCCAAGAAGGCCATCGGGCTCGATCCCGCGAGCGAAATGGCGCAGGACCTGGGCCGGCGCTGGACGGCGCTTCTCGACGAGGCCTACGGCGGCCATCCCGAGCTCAAGTCCAAGATCGCCAAGGCCTACAGCGCCGGGGCCGTCCCTAAAGAATACAACATGATCGCCCCCGAGGTCTGGGACTTCATCAAGAAGGTCCACGCGGTCGCCAAGTCCAAGTGCTAGATCGACGGGAGGGGAGAAAAAAGACTCCGTTCATGATAGAATCTATAGGATTTCACCAAGGAGGTCCGACTATGAGACTGAAGAACGCATGTGTCGTCGCCAGCATCCTCGTCCTGGCCGGCGTTTCTGTTCAGGCGACGCCGACCGTCTCCGAAACGCAAGCAGCCGGAACGACTGTTCTCGAGTACAAGATGCCGGCCGGCCGCGCCTTGACCTATCAGGGCAAGTCGGAAGAAGCGCAAGTCATGGAGGTCATGGGCCAAACCGTCGACACCAATACCTCCGGAACGAACACCTTCACGTTCAAGGCGAAGGGGCCCAAGGACAAGAGCTTCCTCCTGGGCGTGACGATCGACGATATCGCCGTGAATGTCGCCACCAGCGCCCAGGGAGATATGTCCCCGGACATGAGCTCGGTCAAGGGCAAGTCCTTCGACATGGTCCTGTCCCCTCTCGGGTCGGAAGATGACGTTTCCGGCGCCGAGGCCATTAGCTACGCCATGGCCGGCGAAACCCGCAATCTGGGCTCCTCCTTTAAGACGTTCTTCCCCGATCTCGCGGAAAAGCCGGTCAAGATCGGGGACACCTGGCCGTCGAGCGACTCCGTCGAGGAGAAGACGGGCTCGATGAGCATCCGGATCGACCTCCAGAACGTCAACACCCTCGTGGGCTTCGAGACGGTCGATGGAATGGAATGCGCCAAGATCTCGTCGGACGTCACCGGCGCCGTCACGGGAACGGGGAACCAAGGGGGCATGGACATGACCTTCTCCGGGACCAGCAAGGGCAAGGCCGTCTGGTACTTCGCGGTCAAGGAAGGGATCTACGTCCAGGGGAATTCCGAGTCCACGACCCAGATGTCGATCGACGTCTCCGCGGCAGGCATGACCATCCCGATGACGATGACAAGCAAGAGCGAGGTCAAGCTGACGAGCCACTGAGCGGAAGGAGGGAGCGGCCATGGCCGCGGATAAGCCCAAACGCATCGAGGATTTCCGAAAGCCGGACGACCTCATCGTCGTCACCGGGGCCGGCGGCTTCATCGCCGGGTCGCTCGTCCGGTATTTCCACGACAAGGGTTTCACGCACATCCGGGCCGTCGACAAGAAGCCGCTCGACGAGTGGTACCAGAGGACCCCGGGCGTCGAGGACCTTGTCCTCGACGTCAGCTTCCGCGACAATTGCGCCCAGGCCTGCGACGGGGCCGTCGAGGTCTACAACCTGGCCGCCGACATGGGCGGCATGGGCTTCATCGAGCGCTACCGGGTCGAGTGCCTGCGGAGCGTCCTCATCAACACCCACATGATCGAGGCCGCGCAGCGGGCCGGCGCCGACCGCTACTTCTTCTCCTCCTCGGCCTGCGCCTACAACGTCGACCTCCAAAAGGACACCCAGTCGCGGGCCCTCAAGGAGTCCGACGCCTACCCGGCCAACGCCGAGCGCGGCTACGGCTGGGAGAAGCTCTTCTCCGAGATCGTCTGCCAGGAGTACTGGGCCGAGCGAGGCCTCAAGACGGCGATCGCCCGTTTCCACAACGTCTACGGCCCGTTCGGCACCTGGGACGGCGGCCGCGAGAAGGCCCCGGCGGCCCTCTCGCGCAAGGTCATCGAAGCGAAAGACAACGGCACGTACGCCGTCGAGATCTGGGGCGACGGTACGCGGACCCGGAGCTTCATGTGGATCGGGGACTGCGTTACCGGCATCGACATGATCATGCACAGCGACGAGCTCACCGCGACGCCCATCAACCTGGGCTCCCATGAGCTCGTCTCGGTCAACGAGCTTCTCGGCATCATCGAGGACATCGCCGGGTTCAAGGTCAAGCGCGGCTACGATCTCGACGCTCCGAAAGGCGTCGGCGGCCGCAACTCCGACAATACGATGATCCGTCGGGTCCTGGGGTGGGAACCGTCGACGCCGCTTCGCGCGGGGATGGCCAAGACCTACGCCTGGATCGCGGAGCAGTACGCCGCGCGGAAGGCGGGGCGCAAGGTGGTCCTCTAGGCCAGCGGAGGGGCCCATGAAAACCAAAGACATCGCCCAGGCCCGGGCCGCCGCCGAGGCCCTGCTCCGCAAGGCCCGCGTCGCCGTCACCCGGAACGAGATCGAAATGATGGAGATCGCCGATCTCGGCCTCGGCGACATCAAGCACATGGGGCTCGAAGTGATCGTCTACGAGAACAACGACCGCTATTGCGCCAAGGAGCTCGTCCTCCTGCCCCGTCAGATCTGCCCTGAGCACCGCCACCCGCGCGTCAACGGGCGGAACCAGGGCAAAAAAGAGACGTTCCGCTGCCGCTATGGCGAGGTCTATCTCTATGTCGCCGGCGAGCGCACCCCAAAGCCCAAGGCCCGCGTGCCGCGCCAGTACAAGTCCTTCCTGACGGTCGCGCACGAGATCGTCCTCAAGCCGGGCGACCAGTACACGCTGCCGCCGAATTCCCTCCACTGGTTCCAGGCCGGCGACAAGGGGGCCGTCGTCTCGGAGTTCTCGTCGACGAGCACGGACGAGAACGACATCTTCTCCGACCCCCGCATCCGAAGGGCCGGCCGCTAAGGGCCGGGATTGACCGGCCGTCTACTTTACCGTGATCGGCACAGAGGAAGCCGCTGTCACACCGGACGACGCGTCCTTGGCCTTGAAGGCGATCGAGTACCGTCCGGGTTTGAGCTCGCCTATCGCGATTTCTATAGAGATGATCCTCGTGGCCCCATCGGTCTCCTCTTTGAGGACCGAGACCGGGAGGTTCGTTTCTGCCAAGGTCGACGCGTCGACCAGCGTCGCCGTCACGTCTGGTCCGCCTGAGACCGGACCGCCCGTCAGGCGAAGGGCGGCATGGATCTTGGTCATTCCCGCGGGCACCTCTCCCAGGAGCGGAGCGTAGGCGCTCGCGTCATAGCCGAAAAGCGCCGCCAGCGAGTCTCCGGATGAAGCCGCGAGATCGATGGAGCTCGTGTCCGGACCGAGGAGCAAGGGCGGGTCGAGCGTCATGGCCGTGCCTGCCCGCGCGGGGATGACCACAGAGACCGCTCCCCTGGCCGCGCGGCCCGTCACCATGTTTCGAACGACCATCCGGCAAGTATAAGAGCCCGGCCTGACGGCCAGCAGGAACGCCGGAAGAACCGTGTCCTTCCCGGTTTCGGGGATAGCCAGGGCGAACCGTTTGGCGTAGGCCATGTCGTCCTTCTCGTCGAAGAGCATCAGGTAGGCCTCCGACTTCTTCCCCAGGACCTCGTTGTGGACGGCCTGGAAAGCCCGGCCGAAAACCAGCAGCTGAGGCCCGCCCTTGATCAGGAGAGGCATGGCGGCCACGGGGATCTCGTAAGGGACCTGAAGCTGCGGCGATTCGCTCAGGGCGATGTCGACGACCTGGAGGAGCTTCTCGAATTTCGTATACTCGACGAACGGTTTGGGGCTGAAGTAGCCGCCCTGGGCGTTGACATCGACGCCTTTCCGGTTGACCTTGACCTTGATCTTGTGGAACTTACCGTCCGATCTATCATCGACCGAGTAGCCGAGAACGTAGTAGGCGCTGGTGAGCTTCTGGATATCGGTGGCTATCTTGACCGACTCAACGGTGTTGGCATAAAACTTCCCCCCGGTCCCCGAGGCGAACTGTCTCAGGGAGTCGGCGCCGTTGAGCTCCCGGAGGGCCGGACCCGCCCCCTCTTGGATGGAGGAGTCCACCTCCTTTTGCGTCCGGGAAACGTCGACGGCGTAGACGGGGCTGTTAGAGGCCTTGAATTCCTTGAGCATCGCCGTAAAATCGTCCCGCAGTCCCGAGTCGGCCTGAGCGGAATCGTAGTCGCCAAGTTGCTGGGCGAGTTGTTCCGGCGTCGACCATTCGCCGACGCTCGCCCCTCCCGTTTTTCCGTAGATGAGCTGGCGGGCGATCCCGCCCGAAAAATAGATGACGTTCTTGAATCCGGGGACCAGGCGGAAGCTCTTGGCGAGGATGTTCATCGCCACGATCATCCACCTGGCCTGGTCGACATAGCTCTGCCGGCGGCCGTCATCCAAGCGCTGGCCCGTCTGCAGACGGGCCTGGGCCGTGTAAAACGCGTCGTCGGGGTTGACCAAGAAGTCGGCGGCGGACTCACCTCGGGCCGGGCGCTCCTCCGTGAGATCGGACGCGTAAATGAAATCGGACATATTCTCGGCCCTGCCGGCGTAGCGCTTGATGCCGAAGCCGTCGACCATCTTACGGATCCGTTCGTGGTCGGTGGTCAGGAACTCATGGATGACGAGCCCCCGGGTCGCCGAATAGCTGATCAGGCCGATCTGGTCGGTAGGCTGGATCTCGGTCGAGAGGAACTCGAGGCCGGCCTCCTTGGCCTTGAGGACCCCTCGCGTATCCATAAAGGCGAAATCGAAGATAAGGAAGAATTTCCTGTTTGTCGGGAGGACGAGGTCCGTCGTGCCCGCGGTCTCTTCGGCGTTCAGAAAATGCTTCTCGAACTGCGTGACGGGGTAGACCTTCCCGTTGTCGGTGACCACAAAATCGGCGGCGGTCAGGTCCGTTACGGGCACGCCTCCCTTGCCGGTCGCATAGACCTGGACTAGCTTGAGGGTCACGCTGACCGAGTGCTGAAGGGCCGGGCCCGGGCCGGCCTGGGCGCCAAGCCAAAACGGCTGAGCGATGAGAAGGACGACGGCCGCAAGCCCTGCCGCCGGCCGCCCCAACGACCATCTGGACCCCGATGCGCGGATCGATCTCATATTTATCCCCCTACGGGAATCGTCCCGCCAAGACCATCTTAGCACATTTTATTACGGCTATTTTTCAATATCACGGCCTTCCGCCGAAAGGCCGCAGGTCCGTCGGAGCTGCGCATGTCACTCGGCCGCGGCTTCGGCCATGGCGGCGACGTTGCGGGGCGGGACGTCGGGCAGGATGGCCTCGTGGCTGGGGCTGACGATGAGGTGCGGGCCGAGGAGTGATCGGACCCGGCGGACCTCGGCCTTGACCTCCTCGGGCGAGCCGAGCGGGAGGACGCGCTGGGTGTCGACCCCGCCGAGAAAAGCGATCTTCCCTCCGAAATCCCGGGCCAGCGTCGATGCGTCCATGTTCGCCGCCTTGGCCTGGAGCGGGTGGAGGCAGTTGACGCCGGCGGCGATGAGCTTGGGGATGACCCTATGGATCGAGCCGCAAGAATGGAGAATGACCTGGTAGCCGCGCCGATGGGCCTGTCCGGTGAGCTTCTCGAACCAGGGCAGGATGAACCGGTCGAAGAGCGCCGGGCTGATCATCAGGTCGAGCTGGGTGCCGAAGTCGTTGCCGAAGAAATAGGCGTCGACACGGTCCCCGGCGGCGTCGAAAAACCGCTCGTTGGCTTGATAATAGAACCCGCAGACCCGGTCCGTGGCCGCCTCGATGACCTCGGGGTGGGTGCGCATCTTGATGAAGTAGGCCTCCATGCCGAAGAAGTCCATAAGGTCGTGAAAGAACGGCGTCCAGAAGCCGGAAGCGCGGTAGTGGGGGCCGGCCGTGTCGAGGGCCTTCAAGGTCTCCGAAAAATCGAGCTCGGCCGGGTCAGGCCAGTCGAAGCGGGCGAGCTCGGCCGGGTCCTCGACCTCGGCGAGCGGGCCGGCCTGGCCGTGACTCGCCTTGCCGGCGGCCCAGTTCCAGTTGAAGATCCCCTTCGAAGCCACGGTCGGGAACGTCGATCCGGCGAAACTCGGCGAGATCCAGCGGAAGTCGTCGCCGAGCTTGCGGCGGAACTCCTCCTCGGTCTTCGTTCCGAAGTAGCGGTGCAGGCCTGGCCAGCTGTCGGGGTGGGGGTTGCCGAGCCAGAGGCCGCAACGCGGGGCCGGCTTGAGGGCGACGATATCCTCGATGAGCTCGCGGCTGGTCATGCTACTTCTTGTTTTCGGCGATGAGGGATCCGGCGTCGGCTTTCCGTTCCCTGCCTGTCGAGGGCATGCTCATATCGACCGTCACGACATCGGGACGCCCCCCATTATGAGGAGAAACGTCCGCCCCGGTCAAGTTGGGGCGTAGAGACCGGGCCCCCGGACCCCTTTTCAATTTTCCGGGGATGAGTATGATGAGGGGCAACGTCTGAAAGGGACTGATCATGAAGGAGGACCCATGCGGAATCGAACAAGGATAATGGCGATGGGAGCAGCGATCATCGCGATCGCCGCGGTCGCGGCAGCGGCCGCTTCGGAAGTGAGCGGTCCCCCGCCGTCGACCAAACCGGTTTACCTCTATAAGACGACTTTTGTGAGGGCGGCGCCGGGTAAGCTCATGGACCTCATCGCCCTCTACAAGGACCGCATGGCCGTCATCGAGGCGGCGGGAGACGTGCGGCCTTTTTGGTGGCGCCACACCCAGGGCGACCAATGGGACCTCATGATCCTCACGCCGATGGGGAGCTATGCCGACTATTATGCGAAAGGGCGGGTAGAAAAGCGGGACAAGGCGGCGGCGAGGGCGGGATCGTCCTGGGCGGATTTTGCCCGCCAGCTCGACGCATGCTCGTCATGGAAAGAAGATGTCTTCGTCATGGGGCCTCCGCTCGCATTCGCGAAACGGGCGTTCGAAGGCACCGCCTACTATCACATCGAGATCTTCGTTTCGCTCCCCGGGAAACAAGAGGCGTTGTTCAAGGAGCGGGAGATGGAGAACATCTACGGCGTCGAGACGAAGCGGCCGTACAACATGATCTTCGTGCGGGACCAGGGCGCCTCGTGGGACCTGTTCACGCTGGGCTGCTACCGCGACATCAAACACTGGGCCGTGGGCGAGGAGGTCACCAAGGAGGAGAGAGCGGCCGCCGCGCGAAAGGCCGGCTTCGGAGGCCCCGAGGAGATCGGCCCCTACATGAGGACTCTCATCGATTTCCACCGCGACACGATGGGCGTCGCGATCAAGTAGCGGATCAGTCCTCTTCGATCATCCGGACGGCCCGCCAAGTGCCGTCCTTTTCGAGGCGCAGGGTCTTGATCTCGAACGGCGCGAAAACGAGAGGGATTGAGGCCTCGGGCGCGTGTCCCCCTTCTTGATTCGGGGACGCCTCGCCCGTCCTGTCTGCCGACTTCGCGATCTCTAGCCTGGCCTTCGTCCTTTTTCCGACGGCCTCCTGCAGCCGGACGACGAGCGCCTTGCCATCCCAGGACCTCTTGCAGGCCAATAACCGGATGGAGGCGGGCCTTACGGTGAGAAGCGCTTCAACCGAAGTGACCTGACTCGCGTCGTAGGGCAAGTGCGCGTGCGCCGACGGCGGGGCAGCGAGATGGTCGGCCAGCCCCGGCATCGTCGCCTTGACCAGAGCGGGGGCGCCGGCCGTGACAAGAAGCCGGAACTCGTGGACGCCGATGTCCGCGAACTTCCAGGCAGGGTGACATGCGCTGGAGGCGCGGATGCCCGGGCTGAACGGACGCGAACGCTCCGGCTTGTCGAGGTCGAAGCCCCGCTCGTGGCAATAGGCGGAGCCCCGGAGGACGGACAAGCGGATCTCTCCGTCCTTGAAATCCAGGCCATGCTGGCCGCTCGAGGCGATACCGACCGCGGCAGGCTTGCCGGACGCCCGGCCCTCGACGAGGAGCCAACGGCCGTGGACATGTTCCTCCCCGTCCGGGGGACGGCGGATCGCTCCGCCCGGGACTTCGGCGAGGAGGACGGCGGCGGATAGGGAGGTTGGAACGCTGAGCTTCAGCCGGCGCCGCTCCTCGTTCCAGGTGATACGAAAGTGGAATTCGAGGACGGGCCAGGAGGGATACGAAACGACATCCATCACCAGGCGGCTTTCCCGATAGACGAAAAGCGATCGGGTCACGGTCCGGACGGGACCTTGCTCGACGACGAAGGGCCGGCATGACGACGTGAAGCGCCCGACGATCTTGCGGTAGCTCCCGTGTCCCGTACCCCACGAATCGGCCGTATCCTCGACGACGAGCGGCTCGAAGAGCGGCCCGGCAAGCGAACGGGCAAATCCCGCGGGCTTGAGCGAGACAACCAGCCCGGTCTTCGGATCGACGCGATGCGCGAGCGGAGAAGTCCCGAGGACATGGACCTTCGGCGCACGTCCCGTCTTGACGCTTCGACGTTCGTTCTCCAGGATCTCGAACGCTTTGAGATCATAGCGCGCGACTCCCACTCCCGGAAGGTCATCGACGAAGCTGACACGCCGTCGCCAGTTATTGAACGGCAGGAGTGACTCCGGCTGTTCTTCTTGACAGGCGATTTCGCGGCCGCCGGCCCGGAAGAGGCGCATGCGCCACTTCCCTTTCCAGAATGGCCGGTGGTCGGACATGCATTCGAATTCCACGGGAACACGGGTGAGGGACGGGTTGGCGTTGAAAACACTGACGGGGAGAGAAGGGCTGTTGCGGCTGCCGCGGTTGAGTGAGGAGACGGCTTCGAGCGAGCAAGAGCGGGCGATGTCCTCGGCCCGGCCATATTGGCCTAAGGCGTCGCGCTCGGCGGGTTCGACGCAGGAGCCGGTCAGGGTATCGTGAAAATCGTTGAAAACGTGGGATTTCCAGGCCTGGCGAAGCTCCGGACCCGGGAGATCGGCACCGGCGAGCCAGAAGGCGGCCGCCGACGCGGCTTCCGCCTGAACGAGGCGCCCCAGGCTCGAGACCGCCTGCCGCTTGAGGCGAGAAAGCGATGTATAACAGCCGGTGAACGTGCGCTGGAGGTCGCCGTCATGGACGGGAGCCGTGGCCGCGGCGTCCTTGACCGCCTCACAGAACAGGTCCGGGGTGCTGTGGACGATCCGAACGCGTTTCTCTAGGGCGATGAGAGCGTCGATCGTTTCGAGGTCGCGGCGCGTCGCTCCACCGCCATGGTTGCCGAGGCCCCAGAAGACGGGGACATCGCGGCCGAGCTTCAGCGCCAGCTCGACGCCCGCCCGGAGCCGCTCTTCGATATTGTCGTGCTCGGTATGGTAGAGCCCGACGGCGATGCGGTAGGCCGGGATGATCGTGCCGTCGACGCCGCGCCAGCTGTAGAGGTCGGCGGGAAGGGCGAGTTCGTCGGCTTGCGGCCGCATGTGGACGTACATCTCGTAGCCGGCAAGGCGCAGGATCTGGGGCAGGCCGCCGCTGTGGCCGAAGGAATCGAAATTGTAGGCCACGCGCGGCGCGGCGTCGAAGCGGTCGCGGAAATATCGGCGGCCCTCGGCGATCGTCCGGATGAGGGACTCGGTGCCCGGCAGGTTGACGTCGGGCTGGATGAACCAGCCGCCCGAAATGGCCCAGCGCCCGGCTCTGACGAGGCGGCGGATGTCCGCAAAGAGGGTCGGGTCGAGCCGCTCAGCCCACTCGTAGAGCACGGCCTCGTTATGGCAGAAGATGAGCGACGGGTGCGTGTCGAGGATGTCGACGGCGTTCCGGAAGGTCGCCAGCGCCTCCGACGCGCCCTCGTCCCACCGCCACTGCCAAACCGGGTCGAGGTGCGCGTTACAGATCAGGTGGACCGTCGATCTCAATCAGATCTCATCCTTGCTGGGGAGGTTCTTGTACCAGGTGAAGTAGAGGATGACGGCGATCGCGGCCGCGGCCCCGGCCCACATCCCGAGCTGCTTCCAGTTCCGCATGAACAGATAGAACGGCAGGATGGCCAGGGAGAACTGGAAGGCCGCCGTGATCAGTCCATTGAGCATGTCGATCTTCGGCATCTTGTCCTTGGCCGGCACGAGCCCGCGCTTGACGCATTCCCGCCGGACCGGCCCCCAGAACCCGAACGGCCGCACTTTGGCGTAGAACTTGACCAGGACCTCCATGTCCGCGGGCTTCGTCAGAGCCGCGATGACGAAGGTCGTCACCAGGCCGATCCCCACGTCGATGGCCAGCGAGGCCGACGCGTGAAGGCCCTTCACGAAGATCAGGCGGAGCGAAATGAGGACCGCGGATGCCGCCATGCTCCAGACGAAGGCCTTGGCCCCGAACCGCCAGTAATGCCACCTCAAGGTCGCCGGCACGAGAATGACCGTGACGACGACGAAGACCATCATCTCCCAGGCCGTGACGATGTTGGTGAAGGAAAGCGAGAAGACGAACCCGATGAGGACGGCCACGACCGAAGCGACCTGCCCCAGCCGGACGAGCTTCTTCTGGCTCAGGTCCTTGGCGATGTAGCGCTTGACGAAATCGTTGATGACGACGGAGCTCGTGACGTTGATCATGGCGCTGATCGTCGACATCAGGGCCGCCAGCAGCACGGCCATGAACAGGCCGCGCAGCCCGACCGGCATCTTGAGCAGGACGAGGGGCATGATCTTCTCGGCGTCGAACCCCGCCTGCGTCCCAAGATAGAAGATCCCGAGGACCATGAAGGACACGCCGAGGACCCAGCGCAGGTTGTAGCCGACCGTCCACATCCCCGCGGCGAGCTGGGCGTCGCGCGGCGACTTCGTGGTCAGGAAGAACTGGAAGTCCCAGACGTTCGGTCCGCTGAGGACCCGGAAGATCATCCAGAAGAACCCCGCCGCCATGAGCGGCCCGAACAGCCCGAAATGCTGGTAGGCCGGCGGCGTCTCCGCCGCGAACCCCGACCACAGCGTCCATGTCGGCGCGAGCGAGAACCAGCCCGGGTCCTTATGGATGAAGGTCATGGCCGCCGGCTTGGCGAAGACCATGACGGCCATGATGACCGCGCCGACGCCGATGAGGAGCGTCTGGAAGACGTCCGTGAGGATGACGCCAAAGAACCCGCCCAGGGTCACGTAGATCCCCACGACGGCCAGGACGATGAGCGTCGCCTCCCAGCGCGGCAGGGGCAGGAACTCCTCGACGAACTTGCCCGTGCCGACGCTGATGAACATGAGGTTACAGATCATCAGCACGAGCAGGAAGATGGCCGCCGTGAGCCGGGCGGCCTCGGCGTCCCTGCTCGTCCCGAAGCGCGTCTCGTTCCACTCGGCGAAGGTCATGACCCCGGACCGCCGGATGTATTTCGCCTGGAAGGCCATGTAGAAGCAGATGATGAACCAGCCCCAGAAGATGTGGGTCGCCCACATCGACTTGAGCCCGACGTAGAAGATGAGCCCGATCATGGACATCGTCCCGCCGATGTCGATGTAGCTCGAGCAGCCCGAAAGACCCAGCATCCACCAGGGGACGTTCCGATCGGCCAGATAGAAGGAGTCGAGCTTCTTCGTGGCCCGCCGGCGAACGACGACGCCCACCATGGCCACGGCGACGAGATAGACGCCGATGATGATGAGGTCGACGGGGTGGAGGTTCATGACCTTTCTATACCACCCCCCGCGAATGAGCGTCAATGTTCCCCCTACCGAAAAGTGGCGAATCGTGATAAAATATCACTTCAAAAAGGACGGAGAATTATGCCTCAGCCTAAGAATAAACCAGTCAGAAACCTCCTTTTCTGGATCTCCGCGGGGATCATCATCATCCTCGCCTGGAGCCTCCTGCAGTCCCCGGCCATGGCCAAGAAGGAAGTCACCTTCTCCCAGTTCATGACCGAGGCCGAGCAGGGCAAGGTCGAAGAGGTCACTATCCAGGACAGCCAGCTCCGCGGCAAGTTCACCGACGGCCAGACGTTCAAGACCGTCCTCCCTGCGGGCTACAACGACCTCATCAAGATCCTCCGCGACAACAAGGTCAACATCGTCGTCAAGGACACGGCCCGAAGCCCGGTCTTCGCCCTCCTCATGAGCGGGCTCCCCTTCCTCCTGCTCATCGTTTTCTGGATCTTCTTCATGCGCCAGATGCAGTCCGGCGGGAACAAGGCCATGGCCTTCGGCAAGAGCCGGGCCAAGCTCTTTTCCGCCCAGGCGAAGAAGGTGACGTTCAAGGATGTCGCCGGGGTCGAGGAGGCCGAGTACGAGCTCGGTGAGATCATCGAGTTCCTCCGGGAGCCTCGCAAGTTCCAGCGCCTCGGCGGCCGCATCCCCAAGGGCGTCCTCCTCGTCGGCGCGCCCGGCACAGGCAAGACGCTCCTGGCCCGGGCCGTGGCCGGCGAGGCCGACGTGCCCTTCTTCTCGATCAGCGGCTCGGACTTCGTCGAGATGTTCGTCGGCGTCGGCGCCTCGCGCGTCCGCGACCTTTTCGACCAGGGCAAGAAGCATGCCCCCTGCCTCGTCTTCATCGACGAGATCGATGCCGTCGGCCGCCAGCGCGGCGCCGGGCTCGGCGGCGGCCACGACGAGCGCGAGCAGACCCTCAACCAGCTCCTCGTCGAGATGGACGGCTTCGACTCGAACGAGGGCATCATCCTCATCGCCGCGACGAACCGCCCCGACATCCTCGACAGCGCCCTGCTCCGGCCTGGGCGCTTCGACCGCCGCATCATCGTCAACATGCCCGACGTCAAGGGCCGCGAGGACATCCTCAAGGTCCACGTCCGTAAGATCCCGCTGGCCGACGACGTCCAGCTCAAGGTCCTGGCCCGCTCGACCCCCGGCTTCAGCGGGGCCGACCTGGCCAACCTCGTCAACGAGGCCGCCCTGCTCGGGGCGCGCCTGGGCGAGGACAAGGTCACGATGAAGGACCTCGAGTCGGCCAAGGACAAGGTCCTCATGGGCGTCGAACGCAAGAGCATGATCATCAGCGACGAAGAGAAGAGGAACACGGCCTTCCACGAGGCCGGCCACGCCCTCACGGCCGCGCTCATCCCCGAGGCCGACCCCATCCACAAGGTCACGATCATCCCGCGCGGCCTGGCCCTGGGCCTGACCCAGCAGCTTCCCCTTGACGACCGCTACACCTACACGAAGGAATACCTCGAGGCCCAGCTCTCCGTCCTTATGGCCGGCCGCGTCGCCGAGATGATGTTCCTCAACAAGACGACGACAGGCGCGGCCAACGACTTCGAGAAGTCGACCGAGATCGCCCGCAAGATGGTCTGCCAATGGGGCATGTCGGACCTGGGGCCGCTGACCTACGGCGAGCGCGACGACCTCATTTTCCTCGGCCGCGACCTGGCCGTGAACAAGAACTACAGCGAGAGGACCTCCGAGCGCATCGACGACGAGGTCAAGAAGATCGTCACGCGCAGCCTGCACCGCACCCAGGAGCTGCTCGAAGCCAACCGAGGGAGGTTGGTCAAGATCGCTGAATTGCTCCTCGAGAAGGAGTCCCTGAGCTCCGACGAGATCAATGCCATCGCCGAAATCAAGAAAGAGGCTCCGGCCCAGGGAACGGCCTTTGCCCCGGCGTCCGCGCCCGCGGCCGCCGATCCCGGAGAGGAACCCGGGCAGAGCTGAGGCGGAACAGGCAGGGACCATGAGAAGAGAAGCGCGCACCCTGGAGATCAGGGGGCAGCGCTTCGCCCTCGGTCCGCGCACCTGGCTCATGGGGGTCGTCAACGTCACCCCCGATTCCTTCTCCGACGGCGGGCTGTACTTCGATGCCCAGAAGGCCGTCAACCGCGGCCTGGAGCTGGCCTTCGACGGCGCGGACATCATCGACGTCGGCGGGGAGAGCACCCGCCCCGGCTCCCAGCCCGTCCCCGAGGACGAGGAGCTCGGCCGCGTCGTCCCGGTCATCTGGGCCCTGCGGAAAAAGACATCGGCCTTCATCTCCGTCGACACGACCAAGGCCGCCGTGGCCCGGGCCGCGCTCGACGCCGGTGCGGACATCATCAACGATACGAGCGCGCTCCGAGACGACCCGGCCATGGCCGACGTCGCGGCCCGTTCCGGGGCCGCCGTCGTCCTCATGCACATGAAGGGGTCGCCCGCGACCATGCAGAACGCCCCTCATTACGCCGACCTCATCGGCGAGATCAGCGGCTTCCTCGCCGAGAGGATCCGCGCGGCCGAAGCGGCCGGCATCCCGCCGGAGCGTGTCATCGTCGATCCCGGCATCGGCTTCGGCAAGAGCACCGAGCATAACCTCGAGCTCCTGCGCCGCCAGGAGGCCTTCCTCGAGCTCGGGCGGCCGCTGCTCCTCGGCTTCTCGCGGAAGGCGTTCCTGGGCGTTATCCTCGATCTGCCACCAGGCGAAAGGCTCGAGGGGACGATCGCGGCGGCGGTGATCTCGGTCACGCACGGGGTCCACATCCTGAGGATCCATGACGTCGGGCCCGTCGCCCGGGCCGTCCGTTCGGCCGAGGCGATCCTGGGGGGGAAGGCCGACCATGTTCGCTGAGGCCTGGGCCCTTCTCCGCCATATCACCGTCCTCGACGTCCTGGACATCCTGCTCATCGCCTTCATGATCTACTACATCCTCCTCCTCATCCGGGACACCAAGGCCTATCAGGCCGCGGCCGGCCTGGCCTTTATCGGCGCCCTCTACCTGGTGACGGTGTGGGGGCATCTGGGCGTCTCGAACCGCATCGTCCGGTCTTTCGTCAATTACCTCATCATCGCCATCATCGTCCTGTTCCAAACCGAGATCCGGAGGTTCCTGACCGAGATCGGCTCGCGGACCTTCCGCAAGCCCTTCACCCTCCGCTCCTTCACGGAAAAGATCGACGACCTCTTCCAGGCCATCGACTTCCTGTCACAGAAGAAGATCGGGGCCCTCATCGCCATCGAGAAGGAGATCTCCCTCTCGACCTACGCCGATCGCGGGGCCGAGATCGACGCGATCCTGTCCAAGAACCTGCTCGTCTCGATCTTCTTCCCGCATTCGCCCCTCCACGACGGCGCCGTCATCATCAGGGGCGACAAGATCGTCGCGGCCGCCTGCCTTCTGCCGCTGCCGGCCGCCCACCGGCTGAAGAGCCCGTTCCAGACGCGGACCCGCCACCTCGCCGCCATCGGCCTCTCGGAGGAGACCGACGCCGCGGTCATCGTCATCTCCGAGGAGACCGGGACCGTATCGTTGGCCTTGAGGGGCCAGCTCGAACGGTTCGACGACAAGGACGCCATGGAAAGACGGCTGCTCGGATATTTGAGGGACCGGTGAGACGCACGCTGGCCCGTTGGATCACCCGGGATTGGCAGCTGAAGCTCGTCTCGCTCGGCCTGGCCCTCGGCCTGTGGCTTCTCCTCGTCCCGGCCGAAAAGGTGTCTTCGGAGAAATCGCTGACCATCCCGCTCGAGACGCGCAACGTCCCCGCCGGCCTGGAGATCGTCGAACGCCCGGTGGCGACGATCGACATCACGCTCCGGGCGCCCAACCGCCTCCTCGGCGAGATCGGCCCGTCGGGACTCGTGGCCAGCCTCGACCTCGAACGGGCCACCGTGCTTCAGCAGGAGTACCAGCTCACCACCTCGATGATCGCCGTGCCCGCAGGCGCGGAAGTCGTCAGCATCTCTCCGGGCAAGGTGTCGATCAAACTGGAGCGGACCGACGAGGCGACGCTCGAGGTCCGTACGACCCTCCGCGGCAAGCCCGCGCCGGGCTTCCGTATCGCCCGGACCGAGATCGAGCCGGCGAGCGTCCCCGTCCAAGGGCCGGAAAGCCGGGTCCGTAACGCCGGGGCGGCGTCGACGGCGCCGGTCGACGTCTCGGGGCTCACCGAATCGACGGTCTTCGACGCCGACATCATCCTCCCCCGGCCCGAGCTCCGGTTCGTCACGTCCCAGACGAGCGCGCGGATCACCGTCACCGTCGAAGCCGACAAGGCGGCCGCCAGGCCGGAGGCCAAGAAGAAGTAGCGCCGTGGGGAGAAATGCCATGAGACTCGCCGTCAATATTGACCACTTCGCCACGCTGAGGGAAGCCCGCAGGGCGACCGAGCCCGAGCCCGTGCTCGTCGCGCTTCTCGCGGAACAGGCCGGGGCCCACGGCATCGTCTGCCACATCCGTGGTGACCGGCGGCACATCAAGGAACGGGACCTCCGGCTCCTGCGGGACGCCATCAAGACGAAGCTCAATGTGGAGATGGCGGCGACCGAGGAGATGAAGAGGATCGCGCTCGACATCCGGCCCGACGTCGTTTCGCTCGTGCCCGAGCGGCCCGAGGAGCTGACGACGGAAGGGGGATTGAAGGTCGCCGCGAACCGGAAGGCCCTCGGCCCCCACGTCAAGGCGCTGGGGAAGGCGGGCATCCGGACGAGCGTCTTCATCGATACGCGCCTCGAAGAGATCAAGGCGGCGCGGGAGATCGGCGTCGACCTCATCGAGATCAACACCGGTAAATACGCCGAGCTCGAGGACGGGCCCGAGCGTGAAACGGCGCTCGAGGCCGTCCGGAAGGCGGCCGAGTTCGGTCACACGATCGGGCTCGAGGTCCACGGCGGGCACGGTCTCGATTACAGGAACCTCGGTCCGATCGTGGCCATCCCCGAGATCGTCGAGCTCAGCATCGGCTTTTCCATCGTCGCCCGGGCGGCCGTCGTCGGCATCGAGCGGGCGGTCATGGACATGCTCGCCCTTCTTTGACCATGGACCGGCGGGGAGCGGAAGGAGAACCCGCATGCCTTTGACCGTCAACATCGGACGCCTGAAACGCGACCTCGAAGAGCTCGGCCGCATCGGCCGGGTCGGGCACGGCGGGGTCAACCGGCCCTCGTTCAGCCCGGCTGACCTGGAGGCCCGGGCTTGGCTTAAGAAGAAGATGGAGGAGGCCGGCCTCCGCTATCGCCAGGACGGCGCCGGCAATCAGTTCGGGCGGCTCGAACGCGCCGGAAAGACGGTCATGACCGGCTCGCATATCGACACGGTGCCGAACGGCGGCATGTTCGACGGCGCGGTCGGCGTCCTCGCGGCGCTCGAAGCCGCCCGCAGGATCGTGGAAGAGAAGATCCCTCTTGCGAAGGCCCTCGAGGTCGCGTCCTTCACGGACGAGGAGGGGAACCTGGTCGGCGATTTCCTGGGCAGCCGGGCCTTCATGGGGCTCCTCGACGAAAAGGAGGTCCGGAACGGCCGGACGTCGTTCGGCGTGCCCTTCAGCGACGTCCTGAAGATGTCCGGCTTCACCGCCGAGGGCATCCTCGACGCCCACAAGGACCGGCCGGCGCTCGAGGCCTATGTCGAGCTCCATATCGAGCAGGGCCCGGTCCTCGAGGACGAGGGCGTTCCGATCGGTATCGTCGAAAAGATCGCCGGCAAGCACTATCGGCAGTGCGCCTATGTCGGCGAATCGGGCCACTCCGGGACGACACCGCTCGAGCTGCGGCACGACGCCTTCCTCGGCCTGGCCGACTTCGCTCTCCGGGCCACCCAGCTCGTGGCGACACGGTACTACGGAAGCGTGCTGACCGTCGGCAAGGCCGCCTTGCACCCGGGGGCGTTCAGCGTCATCCCCGGCCGGGCCGATTTCACGCTGGAGTTCCGCAGCGCTTCGCCCGAAGCCATGGTCGCGATCGAACGGGACGTTTTCGCGCTGGCCGAGGACATCGCGGCCACGCGCGGTCTGACCTTCGTCTCGAAGATCGTCGATGAGACGACGCCGGTCACGGTCGCGCCGCGGTTGACGGGGATCATCGAGGAGGAATGCCGGGCCCTGGGCTATCCGTCGATGAAGCTCGTGAGCGGGGCCGGCCACGACGCCCAGATCCTGGCCGCGGCCTGCGACTCGGGCATGATCTTCATCCCCTCTCCCGACGGCATCAGCCACGCGCCGGGGGAACGGGTCGATTGGGGCGATCTCGAGAAGGGCGCCAACCTGCTCTTGCGGACGCTTCTTCGCCTTATCTGATGCCGTAGCCGTAGATCACGACCTTCTTGTCCCCGATCAGCGGCCAACCGTTCTTCCAGTCGAATTCTTCATATCCCTCGGGCATCGGGTTGAGCCGGATGACGCAAGCGCCGCGGACGCAGGCCCCCGCGTTGTGGTCCATGCCCGGGGCGTAGTCCCAGCCATCGCCGAAGGTCGGGGACTTCTGTGAGCGGTCGGGGCGTCCCGGCCTCTTCGGATCGCCGTTCAGATCGCGCTGGGGCTTGACCAACCGATAAGGGCCCTCCCCCTCAAGCCGGCCTGTCCCCTTTTCGTAGGACGACGGATCGAGCGCTTGGCCGTTCCGTTCGTAGGCCAGGAGGAGCCAGGGCACGCCGGGGATCTGTGCCCTATCCTTGATCCCCGGGGGCAGGTCCGCGGGGTACTTGACGAACGCCTTGTCCGTGCCCTCGAACGCCCGGGGCCCGGCGTAATAAAGGCCTTGCGGGAAGGGCGCCTGGATGTCCTCGACAGCATAGTCGACGCTATAGCCGTCCGGCGCGAACACCGTGACACCGGTGACGCCGGTCAGGTAGACCTTGGCCGCCGCGAGCAGGTCGATGACCCGGACGCCCTTGTAGAGGACGTAATCGTCAGTGGGTTCCTTGGTCGTGTTCATCAGCATGAGCTGACTGTGCACGGGGAGCTTGCGGATCTCTTCCCAGCCGAAGCTGAGGGTCGCCGCTTGGGGCAGGCCGGGCCGGCTGGCCGGGTCGCCGGGATTGCGGAGGTCGGCGACCTCGACGCCGTTCGGCTTCCCGTCGCCGTCGGAGTCCCGTCCGTCGATGGCCGTGAACGCCTCGAACGTCCGGCCGGCCCTCTTGTAGTCGAGGCCGTACGTATTCAGCGTTCCCTCGGTCGTCACCGGGAGCCCGGTCTTATATCGCGCGTTGGGGTAGACGAGGAGATGGCAGTAGCTGCACGGGCTGTATTCCCGCTCCGTATCTGTACCTTTGACCCCGCCTTTGTGGCAAGTCTGGCAGTCGTCGAGTCGCGTCCCGGCCGCGCCCGGATACCGCCGGATGAAACCTCTCATGTCCGCGTCGTTCTCGTGGCCAACGTAGGCCCGCGAAGCGGCCATCTCCTGGCCGGGACCGGCCCGCAGGAGCCAGCCCGTCGATCCAAGGACGAGTCCCGCCATGAGGGCGAGTCCGATCGATCCGCCGATTCTTTTCATACGTTTCCTCCGGGGAAGCGCATCTTATCGGAACCGGCCCCCGTTGACAATATCAAGATGGAGTCAAGCCTATAGCCCTCCCGCCCGGGCCCGAGGCGGGAGCGGTTTGATTGCCCGGGCGGTTGTGGTAGAATTCATTGGAGATGAACATGTTCAGATCGAGCCTCTGGCGCCCTCAGGTCCTGTTTTTTACGGTTCTCATGATCTTCCTATCCGCCGCCGCAGCCTCCGCTGCGACCGTCCCGGCGGTGGAGAGCTCCAAGCCTTCCTCACCCGTGCGTCTCGACGGGAAGACCGACGAGTGGGCGGGTGTCCCCCGGGTCTTCGATCCCAAGAGCCGACACGGAATTCGCGTTCATGAACGACGGCCGGAACCTCTATATCCTCCTGGTCGTAAAGAAGGCCGAGTCCATCGAATCCGTCGAGGCCACGGGGATGACGATCCTCGGCCGCCCCGCCGGGAGCCGTAAACCGGCCAAAGGCGCCCTCCTCCTATCGAGGGAGATCAGCGCCGACGGCTACATCGTCTGGCGGGAGAGCCAAGGCGCCATCCTCAGCGAGGCCGATAAGTCCGAGATCAGGAAAATCCCCCGCCACCCGATCTCCGTGGCCTTCGCCGTCGATGCCAAGGGCAGCGCCTACGGACCGCTGCGGAAGCAGACCGACGTCGTCCCCCCTGATTTCGGCGTGGGCCTGCAGGACGCTGGGGCGGTCTATGAGTTCCGCATCCCGCTGGCGTCTCCCGACCTCGTCCCCGGCGGCATCGGCGGTGCTCCAGGCGCGTCGCTCCGCGTTTCGTTCGCATGGGGAGGCCGGTCTCGAAAAAGCCTGTCCACCGAGGCCGGCAGCAAAAGCAGCGCGACCACGGGGGGAGGGAGCTACCAGTCGGGCACCGGACGGACGTGGGGTCAGGAGTACCTCGACTCCTATGATCCGATGTCCCGCCCCACTCTGGGCACCAAAAAATTCTCGTTCGCCATCGACGTGACGCTGGCGGACGCGAACTAGATGCCCCTCCGGATCGGGGCGGTCGCCGTCGACTTTCCCGTCGGCCTCGGGGCCCTGGCGGGCTACAGCGATCTCCCCTACCGCCTGATCTGCCGCTCCCTCGGCGCGCCCTACTGCATCACCGAGGCCATGCTCGATCGTCAGGTCCTGCTCGAAGGGAAGATGCGCAAGCGCCTCGTCCGGCTCGACCCGGCGGATCATCCTGTCGCGGGGCAGATCATGGGCGTCGAGCCGGAGACGATGGCCGACGCCGCCCGCTCGCTCGACCTGATGGGTTTCGACATCATCGATCTCAACTTCGCCTGCCCCGTCCGCAAGGTCGTCTCACACAAGCGCGGCGGGGCGCTCATGAACGACCCGGAGCGCGCCCTGGCTATCGTACGGGCGGTCATCGCCGCCGCGCCCACCCGGCCAGTCACGCTCAAGCTGCGGCGCGCCTTCCGGGACGCCGATGGGGCGCATGAAAGCTTCTGGACGATCGCCCGCGGCGCCTTCGACGCCGGCGCGGCCGCGATCGCCGTCCACGCCCGGAGCGTCGAGCAGAAATACACAGGCCGGGCCGACTGGGGCTTCCTTTCAATAGTCAAGAGCGAATTCCCGGACCGGGCGATCCTCGGCTCGGGCGACGTCTCCTCTCCCGCCGAGGCCCTGCGCATGATGGCCGAGACGGGCGTCGACGGCGTCCTGGCCGCCCGTGGGGCCATCGGCAACCCCTGGTTCTTCGCCCAAGCCCGCGACCTCGCCGAGGGACGGACGCCCCGCCAGCCCGGGCTCGACGAACAGCGCGAGGTCATCTACCGCCATTATCGCCTCGCCTGCGAGGCCTACGATCCGCGCCGCGGCCTCAAGATCCTGCGCCACTTCAGCCTGCAGTATGCCAAGATGCACCCGCGCCGCACCGAACTCCGCAACGCCCTCGTCAAGGTCCGGACCGAGGACGAGTGGCGGGCCGTCATCGACGCGTTCTACGCCGGCTGACGCCGCTTTACAGGCCGGGCCCGATGTGCTATCACAGACGGTGCTCCGAGCCGATAGGGCTAAAGCCGGCGAGGCCAAGCCCTTCGGCCGATAGGGAGGGGCGGGAAACGGCTCCTCCTTCCGCGTTAGAAAAGGAGACATCTTGCGGCGATTCCCCGTTCTGCTGGCCATCATCGGCCTCGTCACTTGCCTCGCACTCCCGACGCTCGCCGCTGCCGACCGGACCCTCATGCTGGCCACGACGACGAGCGTCGACGCCACGGGTCTCCTCGACGTCCTGGCCGACGCCTTCAAGAAGGACACGGCCATCACGCTCAAGTGGATCGCCGTCGGGACGGGGGCGGCCCTCAAGCAGGCCCGCGATGGCAACGCCGACGTCGTCATCGTCCACGCCCGCAAGCTCGAGGACGAGTTCATCCGTGACGGCTTCGGCGTCAACCGCCGGGTCATCGCCCGCAACTATTTTGTCGTCGTCGGCCCGGCCGACGACCCGGCCCATATCGCCGGCGCTCCTTCGGCGGCCGCGGCCTTCGGCCGGATCAAATCGAGCGGCGCGCCCTTCGCCAGCCGCGGCGACAAGTCCGGGACGCACACGCGCGAGCTCGAGCTCTGGGCCCTCGCCGGGGGCCGGCCCGAGTCGAAGTATCTCGAGACGGGCCAAGGCATGGCCGAGACCCTTCGCGTCGCCGCCGAGAGGCGCGCCTACACGTTGACCGATACGGCGACCTTCCAGGCCTTGCGCGGGCTCGCCGGGCTCACCTCCCTCTACGAGAACGCCCCCGAGCTCGAGAACGTCTACGCCGTGATCGCCGTCGACCCGGCCCGCGTTCCCGCGGCCCGCTACGGCGAGGCCATGGCCTTCATCGCCTTCCTGACCTCGCCCGGCGGCCAGAAGCTCATCGGCGAGTTCCAGGGCAAAGCCGGCCGCCCTCTCTTCGAGCCCCTCGCGGCCGTCGCCGGAGTGGACCTCGTCAAATGATCGCGCGTGAGCTGGCCCTGGCGGTCTGGGTCTCGCTCAAGACGAGCGGCCTCGCCGCCCTCATCGCTAGCGCCCTCGCCGTTCCCGCCGCCCTCTTCCTCTCCGGCCGCGAATTCCGCGGCAAGAAGCTTGTCCTTCTCATCAACCAGACCTGGATGGCCGCCCCGACGGTCGTCATCGGGCTCCTCTTCTATTCGCTCCTCAGCCGGAACGGGCCCGGCGGCGGGCTAGGGTTGCTTTACACCCAGACGGCCATGACGCTCGGCCAGACCTTCCTCATCCTGCCGCTCGTCATCGGCTTTTCCTACACGGCCTTGCGCCAAGTCGACCGGCGGGCCCGCCAGACCGCCCTGACTCTGGGGGCCAGCCGGCGCCAAGCCGGGCGGATCGTCCTGCGCGAGGCCCGCTTCCCGCTTCTCGTCGCCGTGCTGGCCGGCTTCGCCCGGGCCATCTCCGAGGTCGGGATCGCCATGATGCTCGGCGGCAACATCCGCTACGCCACCCGGAACATCACGACCTCGATCGCCCTCGAGACGTCCAAGGGCGAATTCCGCAACGGCGTCATCCTCGGCGCCCTCCTCCTTGTCATCACGCTCGGTACCAACATCCTCGTCCAGACGGGGCTCCGCGGCCGCGACAGGGAGCCGTAGGATGAGCGCCCTCGTCTATCGCCTCGAACGTCTCGGCCTCTCCTACCCGGTGTCGCCGGTCCGGTTCTCGCTCGACATCGATGCGCTCGACGTCAGCGCCGGCGAGATCCTGGCGCTCGTCGGTCCGAACGGCGCCGGCAAGACGACGCTGCTGATGCTCCTCGCCTTTCTCCTCCGGCCGGGCCGGGGACGGCTGGAGTTCCTCGGCCGCGACCCTTGGGCATCAGACGACGGCCCCATGCTGGCCCGGCGCGACGCAGTGCTCCTCACGCATCACCCCTATCTTTTCAAAGGGACGATCGCCGACAACGTCGCCTTCGGCCTCAGGCTCAGAAAGCTCCCGGCCGCAGAGACGGCCGGCCGGCTCGGCGCGGCCCTCTCGCTCGTCGAGCTCGATGGCTGGGGGGACCGGTCCGTCTCCGGGCTGAGCGCCGGCCAGGCCCAGCGCGTGGCCATTGCCCGGGCCCTCGCCCTCCGGCCCCGGGTCCTTCTCGCCGACGAGCCGACGGCCAACCTCGACGCCGCCCTCGGACTGCGCATGGAGGCCGTCCTGCGCGAGGCCGGCAAGGCATGGGGAACGACCGTCGTCTTCTCGACCCATGATTTCTCCCAGGCTTCCCGTCTCGCCGACAGCATCCTTTATCTCTCGGACGGACGGCGGGTCGAGTTCAGCCACGAGAACCTCTTCAGCGGCACGTCCTCGACCGACGGCCGGACGAGCTGGATTGAGCCCCATCCCGGCGTCAGGATCGTCTTCCCGGGAGCGGCCGCAGGTCACGTCACCTGCGTCATCGATCCGGCCGCGATCCGCGTCGTTGCCGCCGGCGAAAGCACGGCACCTCCGCCGCCCGGACCCAACGTTTTCCGGGGCCGTGTGAGCCGGATGGAGACAACGGACCCCTCGACGGCCCTCGTCAGGGTGAGCGGCGACGTCGTCTTCCGGGCCTCTCTTCCCCTCACCCGACTCGAGGCCGCCGGAATTTCCCTTTCCCGGGAGGTTCTGCTAACATTCGAGCCGGAGTCCGTTCGGATCGTCGGCGAACGGCCGGCGGACGCCGGATGACCGTCATGATCGAATACCAGGATGCCCGGGCCCTCGTGCTTTCCAAAGCGAAGGCCCTTCCGGCCGAAATCGTTCCGTTGGCTCGCGCGCTAGGCCGGATCCTGGCCCGCGATATCCGCGCCCGTGAGGACATCCCCCCGTTCACCAAATCGACCATGGACGGCTACGCGGTCAGGGCTGAGGACACTCGCCGTCCCGGACCGGACGCCGCGGCCGCCGTCGAGCTGGAGGTCCTCGAGGATCTGCCCGCGGGACGTCTGTCCCGCAAGGTCCTCGGTCCCGGCCAGGCCATCCGCATCATGACCGGCGCGCCCCTGCCCGGCGGAGCCGACGCCGTGGTCATGGTCGAGGACACCGAGACATCCGGCCGCGCCGTCAAGGTCCGGCGCGAGGTCCGTCCGGGCGACAACATCGGGCTGGCCGGCGAGGACATCAAGAGGAACGGGGTCGCGCTCGACCGGGGCACCCTCATCGGTCCGGCGGACGTCGGCATGCTGGCCGCGATCGGGCTCGCCCGCGTTCCCGTCACTCGACAGCCGAGGCTCGCCGTGATCGCCACGGGAGACGAGATCGTCGAGCCCGGCGTGGCAAAGCGGCGCGGGCAGATCCGCAACGCCAACGGGCCCTCCCTCATGGCCATGGCTGTCGAGGCGGGCGCGTCGGCGTCCTATCTCGGCATCGCCCGCGACCGCAGGGCCATGCTCGCCGGAAAGCTCGCCCGGGCCCGTCAGGCCGACATCCTCGTCCTTTCGGGCGGCGTTTCCGTCGGCGACTACGACCTGGTCAAGGACGAGCTCGGCGCGGCCGGAGTCAAGCCGGTCTTCTGGCAGGTCCGCATCAAGCCGGGGAAGCCGGTCTTCTTCGGAGTCCGCGGCCGCCAGCTCGTCTTCGGACTGCCCGGTAACCCGGCGAGCGCCATGGTCACGTTCCTCCTCTTCGTCAAGCTGGCCGTCGACGCCATGCTCGGCCGCACGTCGCCGGGACCGGCGGCCGGACGGGCGATCCTCGCCGCGGACGTCACGCTCAAGCCGGGCCGGACGCAATTCCTGCGCGGCGTCGTCACGGAGGACGGGCCCGTCCGCAAGGTCGCCCCTTACGGCGACCAGAGAAGCGGCGTCCTGCGGTCCATGGTCCGGAGCCGCGTTCTCATCGCCGTCCCGGCCGACGTCCGGCACATCGAGGCCGGCCGCGAGGTCGAGATCATCTTCATGGACGGACGGTGACCATGGTCAAGCTCAGCCACGTCGACCGTGACGGAAAGGCCCGGATGGTGGACATCGGGGCCAAGGCCGTGACCCGGCGCGAGGCGGCCGCTTCCGCCCTGATCAAGCTCGGCCCCGAAACGCTGCGCCTCGTCCGATCCAACGCCATCGCCAAGGGCGACGTCCTGAACACGGCCCGCCTGGCCGGAATCCAGGCCGCCAAGCGGACCCACGAGCTCATCCCGCTGACCCATCCGATTCCTCTGGAGAACGTCGCCGTCGACCTGGACATCGTGAAGACGGGCATCCGCGTCCGCTGCCGCGTCTTTGCCGAGGCCAAGACCGGGGCCGAGATGGAGGCCCTGACGGGCGCCGCCGTGGCCGCCCTGACGGTCTACGACATGGTCAAGGCTGTTGAGCGCGGGGCCGAGGTCGTCCGGCTGCGTCTCGATTTCAAGAGCGGCGGAAAGAGCGGGGTCTACCGGAGACGGGCATGATCCCGGCCGCCGGCGAAACGGGCACCGTCGTTTCAGTCAACACGAGCCTCAAGAAGGGGCAGATCAAGCGGCCCGCGACGTTCGTCGAGCTTGTCGCCGGGCGCGGGATCGAAGGGGACGCCCACAAGGATTTCGCGCACCGGCAGGTCTCGCTCCTCGCGATCGAAGATATCGAATCGCAGAAGGGACGGGTCGGCGGCACGGTGGCCGTCGCGCTCGGACCGGGCGCGTTCGCCGAGAACCTGACGACGCGGGGCATCGATCTGGCCGCCCTTTCCGTCGGCGACGAGCTCGTCATCGCGGACACGGTGCGCCTTCGGGTCAGCCAG
Source organism: Candidatus Aminicenantota bacterium (assembly GCA_963809345.1). Classification (GTDB taxonomy): domain Bacteria; phylum Acidobacteriota; class Aminicenantia; order Aminicenantales; family Saccharicenantaceae; genus RBG-16-66-30. The sequence continues at coordinate 62,837 of CAWEJF010000007.1, forward strand.
ATCGGCAAGGACTGTCACACGAAGTGCGCCGTCTTCCATCTCATCGGCGACTGCATCATGCCCGCGCGTGGCATCTTCTGCGAGGTCTTGAGCGGCGGCACGGTCCGCCCCGGAGACAGCGTTGAGAAGCGGTAAGGTCCTGCGCATATCGGTCACCGACCGCTGTAACCTCCGCTGCGTCTACTGCATGCCCGAGGCCGGCGTGCCCCTGGTCTCCATGGCGGACATGCTGAGCTACGAGGAGATCGTCACCGTGGCCCGTGCGGCCATGACCGCGGGCATCCGGCAGTTCCGCCTGACGGGCGGCGAGCCGCTGGCGAGGCGCGGCGTCGTCGCGCTCGTCCGGCTCCTGGCCGCGCTCGGACCCGACGATCTGGCCCTGACGACCAACGGACTGCTCCTGGCGGACGCCGCCGCGGACCTCAAGGCGGCCGGGCTCACTGCGGGTCACGGTCAGCCTCGATACGCTCCGCCGGGACCGTTTCGAGACCATCACGCGGCGGACGGGCTTCGATCGCATCTTCGCCGGCCTCGAAGCCGCCCGAGCGGCCGGGCTGGCCCCGATCAAGGTCAACGCGGTCGTCATCCGTGGCGTCAACGACGACGAGATCCTCGACTTCGTCCGCTTCGCGCGCAAGGAGGGCGTCGAGCTGCGCTTCATCGAGCTCATGCCGACGACCGGCCTCAGCTCGGAATGCAAGGAGCTCGGGGCCTGGCGGCCGGCCCTCTTCGTCAAGGGCGAGGAGATCCTGGCCCGCATCGCCGAAGCCTTCGGCCCCCTCGAGCCCGAACCGGAGGCGGGCGGAGTGGCCCGCCGCTATAGGACGAAGGACGGGACACGCCTCGGCTTCATCACGCCCGTCTCCGAGCCCTTCTGCGGCGGCTGCGAGAGGATGCGGCTCGGGCCGGACGGCCGGCTGAGGATCTGTCTCTTCGACCGGACCGGGATCGACCTGCGCCGGCTCCTGCGCGGGGACAGGGCTGGCCCGGCCGAGATCGCGGCCGTCATCGAAGCGGCGTTCGAGACCAAATCGACTTGGGAGCGCGGCGCGATCGAGGGCCTCTCGAGCGACATGTTCAGGATCGGAGGGTGACGATGAAGGTCGGCATTCTCACCGTGAGCGACAAAGCGGCGCGCGGCGATCGCGAGGACGGAAGCGGACCCGCCATCCGCGAGATGATCGAAGCGGCGGGGGGCGAGGTCGCGCGGACGAAGATCGTCCCCGACGAACAGGACGAGATCCGGGCCGCGCTCATCGCCTGGTCGGACGAAGGGCTGGACCTCGTGCTGACGACGGGCGGAACGGGTTTCAGCCCGCGCGACTGGACTCCGGAAGCGACCAAGAGCGTCATCGAGCGCGAGGCGCCCGGTCTCCCCGAGGCCATGCGCCGGGCCGGCGCGGAGAAGACGCCGACGGCCATGCTCAGCCGGGCGGCCGCCGGGATCCGCGGCTCGACGCTCATCGTCAACCTCCCCGGAAGCGAAAAGGCCGTGCGGGAAAGCCTGGCCGCTATCCTCTCGGCCCTGCCGCACGGGATCGACATCCTGAAGGGCACATCCTCGGAATGCGGGCGGCCTCACCGCGGCTGAGCGGCCGGGCGGGGCCGCCGCCGGCCCCTCGAGGCCGTCTCCCTCGTCAGGTGCCGGCGCTTTGTTTTTACCGGGCGAATATTCTATACTAGAGAGAGGACCGGGTGAGGTCTCATGGCCAAGGCGTCGGTCTCGGAGGTCAAGATGAAGAAGACGGTTCTCCTGATCGTTGTCATTCTTGTTGCGGCTCTCGTCGTCCCCGCCCAGGATTACAAGGGCAAGGGGCGCTTGGCCGGAGTGGTCACAGACGAGGCCGGCGTTCCCGTCGAGGGCGTCACGGTCAAGCTCTTTTCTCTGACCGCCCAGCAGGGCCTGTCGGTCAAGACGGACAAGAATGGCAAATGGCTGGCGGCCTGGATTCGGGGCGGGAGTTGGAACATCGATTTCGAAAAAATCGGCTTCGCGCCGAAGAAGCTTTCCGTCGATCTCTCGGAAAACAAGAAGAACCCCGATGTCGCGGTCAAACTGACGAAGATCGAGGGACTGGCCCTATCGGACGAAATCAAAGACCTCCTTATTAAGGGCAATGAACTTTTCGAAAAGAAGGACTACGCGGGGGCCATGGCGTTCTACCAGGACATCATGACGAAGAGCCCCGACGCCTACCCGATCTACCAGAATATCGGAAACTGCTATTTCGCCCAGGAAAATTACGATCTGGCCGAGCAGGCCTACCTCAAGGTCCTGGAGAAGGACCCGACGAATGTCGATGCCACGATCGCCATCGGCAACGGCTACACCAACCGCGGCGACGCGGCCAAAGCCCTGGAGTGGTACGGCAAGATCGCATTCGAGAAGATCTCTGATCCGATCGTCCTCTATAACCTCGGCACGAGCTACTATAACAACGCCAAGTTCGAGGACGCCCTGAAGTTCTACCAGAAGGCCGTCGAGATCCAGAAGGACTCCCAAGACGCCCTCTACCAGCTCGGCTTGACCTATCTCAACCTCCAGAAGAACGCCGAGGCCCTCGCGGCTTTCGAGGACTGCCTGAAGATCGACGCCGCATCGCCGCGAGCGGATCAGGTCCGGAGCTTCATCGAATTCCTTAAAAAGAAATAACGCGGGTCCTTGAGCCAGCCGTGAGAGGACATTAACGCCTAATCGCCCGCAAGGTCGGGCTTGAAGGTTCGGCCCTTCTTCTTCTCGGAGACGCGGCGCTTGTCGGCGAGCATCTTCTCCTTGGCCCGTTTGGAGCGTTTCCTCTTCTGACGCCGGATCTTGGCGATCCGCTGTTCCTCCTCGCTCTCTTTGCCGACGATGGCCGTCTCGATCTTGTCGACCAGAATGCGGCGGGCCAGGAACCGGTTGAGGGACTGGGAGCGTTCTTGCTGGCACTTGACCTCGGTGCCGGTGGGGAGATGCTTGAGGTAGACGCAGGTCGCGACCTTGTTGACGTTCTGGCCACCATGGCCGCCCGAGCGGATGAATTTCTCGACAATGTCCTCTTCACGGATGCCGAGCTTCTCCATTCGCTCCGCCAGGGCCTGCTCCTTATCGGGGCTGACGCCGAATATCGCCATGTCCGTATGGTAGCCCAAGTCGGGGGATCAATGCCAATTCCCGGATTCCCCGGCCTGAGAACTGTATTGTGTCCCCGATTCAAGTGGAATAAACTGCCCTTTCCGGCGTCGAAACAACGGAGGTTCCTATGAAGCCGATACCCCGAGCCCTCATCGTCTTGGCCGTCCTCATCGCCGCCCAAGTCTTCGTCGCCCTTCCCGCCGCCGGGCAAACGCCGCCGGGCCAAGCCCCGCCGCCAGGGCAGACCCCGCGTCCTAAGGCCCCCCCGATCCAGCCTCCCGCGGTCGCTCCTGTCCCACCGCCTCCCGTAGCCCCGGCCTCAGGCCCCGTAACAGCCGCAGAATCAACTGATTACAAGGCCACGTCGACATACGCCGAGGTCCTCGCCTTCATCGGGGACCTCCAAAAGCTTTCGCCCCTCGTCCGGGTCGAGACGATCGCGACCTCGACCGAGGGCCGGGCCATCCCGCTCCTCGTCATCGGCAAGCCCACGCCCCATGATCCCCTGGCCCTTCGCTACGACAAGCGCGTTGTCGTCTACTTCCAGGCCAATATCCACGCGGGCGAAGTCGAGGGCAAGGAAGCGACGCTGATGCTCGCCCGCGACATCGTCCTCGACCCCAAGCTGCCCTATCTCGACAAGGTCGTCCTCCTCATCGCGCCCATCTTCAACGCCGACGGTAACGACAAGATGGACCCTCGAAACCGCATGGGCCAGGTCGGCCCGGAGAAGGGTGCGGGCGTCCGCCACAACGGCCAGAACCTCGATCTCAACCGGGACGCCATGAAACTCGAGAGCCCGGAGATGCGTGGCCTCGTCCGCAACGTCCTCACGCGCTGGGACCCGCTGCTCCTCGTCGACTGCCACACGACCGACGGCTCCTATCACCAGGAACCGGTGACCTACTCCTGGCCGCTCTGCCCGAACGGCGACGCGACTGTCCTCAAATACGCCCGCGACAAGATGCTGCCGGCGGTTGACGCGGCGGTGGAGAAGAAATACGGCACCCTGTCCGTCCCCTATGGCGATCCCATGGACTTCAAGGACATGGAGAAGGGCTGGCGGACCTTCGGCCACGAACCGCGCTACATGACGAACTACGTCGGCCTGCGCGACCGGCTCTCCGTCCTCATCGAGAACTACAACTACGCCGACTTCAGGACCCGCGTCGCCGGTAACTACCACTTCCTCAAGGGTCTCCTCGATTACTGCGCGGCCAACGCCGCCGAGCTCCAGAAGCTCGTCGCCGACGCCGATGCACGGACGGTCCAGAGCGGCCTCGCTCCGGCCGAAGCCGACACCTTCGGCCTCGACATCGACGTCCAGCCGCTCCCGGGCAAGATCTCCATCCTCGGTTACGAGATGGAGGCCCCGACCCCGCCCGCCGAGGGCGCCGCCCCCGGGCCCTTCCCGCGCCTGAGGCCGACCGACCGCAAGAAGACCTACGTCATGCCCTATTACGCCGATTTCGTCGCCAAGCGCTCGGTCCGTCTCCCCTACGCCTACCTTATTCCCGTCGCCGGAACGGACATCCCCGACAAGCTCCGGCAGCACGGCATCGCCGTCGAGAGCCTGACGGCGCCCTCCACCCTCGAGACGGAGGCCTTCCGCCCCAAGGAGATCAAAGGGGCCGAACGCCTCTACCAAGGTCACCGGACCAATGCCGTCAAGGGCGATTACGCCATCGAAAGGCGGGATTTCCCCAAGGGGACGTGGCTCGTCCGGACGGCCCAGCCCCTGGGGCGGCTGGCCGCCTACCTTCTCGAGCCGGAAAGCGACGACGGCCTTCTCGTCTGGAATTATTTCGACCGGGACATCGTCAGCCAGTGGGGCCGCGGCGCCCAGACCGTCCCGGTTTACAAGCTCTACGCGCCGTCGAACTTGGCGAGCGAACGGATCGATTAGTTTCCGATCTTCGGACGCAACATCGGAAGGGACCCCGGCATTCGGAGAAGTCCGACGTGAGGCGGCGAGGGATGTCGCCCTGAGCAAGCCGAATAGGAGGCTTGCGGAACCGGAGGAGCGCTATTTTTTCTTCTTCTTGGCCGAGACGAGGTACTTGCCGCAGTTCTCGCAGACATAGATGTCGTTGGAGTCTTCCATGGCCGAGTACATCTGCGTCGAGATATTGATATTGCAGCTCTGGCAGACCCCGTCGACGGCGTCGGCGACGGCGAAACCATAGCGCTCCATCAGCCGGTCGAAGCGCGACAGGACGTCGCGGTCGAACTCCTCCCGGATCATGGCCGCATGTTTCTGGAGCTCCTTCTGCTGCTCCTTGGTCGCCCTCTTCTTCCGCAGCTCGATCTCCTGGAGCTTTCTGAGCATCCGGGCCCGGCTGACGATCTTCTCTTCATGAACGAACTTGAATTCGATCCCGGAGAGGATGTCGTAGAGCTCGGTTTTGTCCTTGGCGGCCAGGATCCGGCCGCGGTTGTCGGTCCGGATGAGGAAGCGGGCCAGGCCGGCGAAGAGATGGTTGAAGAGGCCGGGCAGGGTCGGGTTCCAGACAACAAGGATGATGAGGTGGACCTTCTGGCCGTCATGGGCGTCGAAGTCGATGCCCTTCTCCGAACGGCCGACGGCGACGGCGATCTCGCCTTCGGCGTCGACGCGGGCGTGCGGCAGAGCGACGCCGGAGCCGATGGCCGTGGAAACGAGGTTTTCGCGGTCGATGATACGAGTCAGGGTCAGCTTCTTGTTGTCGATGAGCTTCTGCTTGGCCAGCAGGTCCAGGAGCTCTTCGATGGCCTCGACCTTATCCTTGCTCTTGAGGTCGAAAATGACCTGGCTGGGTGTGAGGTAATCCGAGAAATGGGAGATACGGGGGGCGGCTTTGGTCTCCATGCCATCAAATCTTAACACACCCCAGGAAAAAAAAGCAATGCTCAGTCCGCGCGCAGGAGAGAGTCCGTTAATTCTCTTTAAAGATCTTGACCGGCAGGCCCGGAAGCAGAAGAAAAACGTCCTTATAAGAGGCCTTCACCTGGTCGATCTTTCCGGGAGCATCAGTTTCGAGACGGATGGGCAAGTGCGTCAGCGCGATGTGGTCCGGCTTGAGGACCTCCTGGAGGAAACGCGCACAATTCGGATCGAGGGGGAACCAGAAATGGACCAGCGCCAGGTCGACCGGGGCGCCGCCCAGCCCGAAGCTTCGATATTCTTCGACATTCCCGGGCGAGTCTCCCTCATGGAAGACACGCCGGCCGTCGAGCTCGAGGAGATACATGATATTCATCGGCGAATCTTGCTTGCCGTGCAGGGTACGGAACGCCGTAATGGGGATCCGTTTCAGATCCCGTTCGGCCTTCTCTCCGACTTTAAGGTCGAGCGGGACGACGCGCGGCTCGATCGCGGCCCAGTCCGCCGCCGCCTCCCGCATCTCGGCCACGGCGTCCGCCGGGGCCACCAAAACCGGGCTGGAGTTCCTTTCCATATAGCGAGCGGCCAGGGTCGCGTCGAAATGGTCGGGGTGGTCGTGAGTGATGAGCACCAGGTCGATGCCGTCGAACGGCGCCTCGCCCGCCATGATCTTTTCGAGAACGTCCGGCGAGGGAGCCCGGTACTCCGGATTGGGCTTGTCGAAGAGGGCGTCGATGAGGACCTTCCGTTCGTCCGAAGAAACCAGGACCCCCGCGTTGGCGATGAACGTGAGGCGGAGCGGGCCTGTCCGGCCCGCTTCCCCAGGGCGGGCGCCGAGCTCCTTGATCATCCGGAGCGCGTTCCCGTTGCCGGGGTCCAGTTCCAGGACTTTCCTGAAGTGCTTCAGGGCCAGCTCTTTCTTCCCTTTTGAGGCACAAACGGAGGCCAGCAGTTCGTTGGCCGTGATGGACTCGGGATAGAATTCGACATTCTTCTCGAGGAGGGCCAAGGCCATCCGCTCGTCCTGGGGGGACTGGAAGTTGTAGGCAAACACGGAGAGAAAGAACTCGCTCATCATCCCCTCCCGCCTGACGAGCCCGAACAACGAATCCAGGGCCGCGGCGGCGGCCTCGTCCTTTCCCTCGCGGTAGAGTACGGCCGCGTTATCAGCGAGCGCCTGCATCTCCCCGGTGGACTCTTTCAGCGCTTCGTCCTGTCTCCGCCCGAACCCCTCGGCCGCCTTTTTCGCTTCGGCGACAGCCGCGTCCAGGGCGATCGCAACGGGAACGCGGATATCGGGGATGACGCCCACCCCCTCCCAATTCCCGCCCGTGACAGGGCTGACGGCCCGGGCGGTCGAGATATAGAATTCGAACCGGTCGTCGATGCCAAAGACGTCGGTATCATGGGCCCCGCCTTTCGTCGGCTCACCCACAAGCGTCGCCCGTTTTCTGGATTGCATGTCATAGGCGAAGGATTCGGAGGCGGAGAAGGTGTTCGGACCGATCAGGATAAAGAGGGGGACATCGAGGCGCGGTTCCATGCCGATATCCCGGCGGGTCCAGGATTCGGTCAACGAACCGGACTGGCGGGAATAAGAACCGCTCAATGGGGTCGGATACTGGAGGAAATAGCTGCTCAGATAGTCTCCCGACCCGCCGCCGTTCTCCCGGACATCGATGATGATAGCCAGGGCGTTGGCCAGGAATTTCATGGCGGCAAGAGCCAAGTCCTTGGCCTGGTCGAAGGAATAGAACCGTCGAAGATCGATATAGCCGATCCTCGGTTCGATCCATTCCAGCTTATGGAAGCCGGCATTCTCCGCGAGCCTCAGGCGATAATACCGGATGGGATGGTGCAGCGTTCCTTCGGCCTTTTCGCCGACGTCGCTGGGGACCATCACCCGGAAATTCAGATGCTTGTCGTGGGTGATGGCAATGAGGTCGGCGGTGACCTTATCGGCAAAACCTTTGGCGTCGGTCAGCGCGCTGTAGGCCCCGGAAGCGCATTTCGCCCGGAACTCGTCGGCGTATCCCTTGGCTTTGTCGGCCAGGACATACTTGCTTTCGACGATATCGGCGATCTTTCGAAGAACGCCTTCCCTGTAGGTCTTGTCCGCGAGATCCTGATGCGGCTGGGCTGAAAGGAGGACCGGCCGGCCCATGACAAGGGCGGATAACACGATGCAGAGGAAGAACGCATTCTTAGGCATGGATTGGCACCTCCGTGCGAGCTGTGGGACAGGTCGGGTAGGATCTTCCATGATTCATCCCATCTCCTCCCCAGCACAAAACGTGCCAGCGGGGCCGCCCAGGGTACGCGCTCGATCCGCTGTAAACCTATTTTACGGGCGCGCGCTTGAATGAGCTCGTCGGCACGAACTGCGGCAGCTCTTCCTGCTCCTGGAGGATGGCGATGATGCCCCGAGCCCAGTCGATGATCTGCAGCGCCCCGCGCAGGTCCCAGTCGGGTTGGATCTCGTCGGTGACCTTGTGGTATTTCGTCGCCCGATAGTCGTCGAACTTCCGCTGGACGAGGCCCTTGTCCGCCCCCTTGGCCGTGGTGCCCTGGCTGAGCCAGACGCCGGGGATGCCGGCCCTGGCGAAGCTCAGCTGGTCGGACCGGAAAAAGAAGCCGAGCTCTCCGTTGCGCTCGGGGATATAGCGGAGGCCGAGCTTCTCCGCGGCCTCGCGGCAGACAGCGTCGAGGTCGGACTGGCGGCCCCCGATGGCGAAGACGTCCTCGGTCTCGCCCCAGACGTTCGTCATTTCGAAGTTGATGTCGGCGACGACCGTCTCCAGGGGGAACGGCAGGTTGCGAGCGAAATAGTCCGAGCCGAGGATGAGCTGTTCTTCGGCGGACACGGCGACGAAGCAGAGGTTGACCTTGAGCTTCTCGGGCCGCTGGGCGTAATAGCCCGCCGTGGCCAGGAGCGCCGCCGAGGCGGAGCAATTGTCCACCGCCCCATTGTAGATCTGGTCCCCTTCGAGCGTCGCGTCCTTCCCGAAGTGGTCGTAGTGGGCCGAGAGGATGATCGTCCGATCTTTCGCGGCCGGGTGCTTGGCGCGGACGATCCCGGCGACGTTGACCCCGTCGACCGTCCGGTAGACGCGGTGCTGGCGGACCGTGGCCTTCAGGCCGAGCGGCACGGGGGCGAAGTCCGGCGTCTCGGCCAGCTCGCGCAAGGCCTTGCGGTCGAGCTTGGCCGCCGCCAGGATGCGGTCGGCCGTCTCCCCGGCCGTCCAGCCCTCGAAGAGGAGCCGGGGGTTGCGGTCGGACAGGAAGAAGCTCTCGTTCCCCCACGAGGCGCGCAGGACGTCCCAGCCGTAAGCTGCGCCTTTCGTATCGTGGATGATCAGGACGCCCGCGGCGCCGAGCTCCGTGGCCTTCTCGTACTTGTAGGGCCAGCGGCCGTAGTAGGTCATGTCCTCGCCGTCGAAGGCGCCGCCCGGGCGGTTGCCCGGCTCGTTGACCTCGACGAGGAGGACTTTGCCGGCGAGGTCGACGCCCTTGATGTCGTCCCAGCCCCGCTCGGGCGCCTGGACAAGGTAGCCGCAATAGACGAGCTCGCCCGACGCTTCGGCCGGCGCGTCCTCGCGCTCCGTCCGGATGACGAACTCGTCCCACAGCGCGGGCGTGAGGGTCACAGCGGGGCCGGAGATCTCCAGCGCGGCCTGCGGATCCGGCCTCGATCCCTTGAGGTGGAACGTCTGCCTGTAGCTCGTTCCGAAGGCCGGCTCGAGGCCCATCGTCCGGAAATAATCCTCGTGGTAGCGGGCGGCGAGCTCGATGCCTTTCGTCCCCACCGCCCGGCCCTCCATCTCGTCGCTCGAGAGATAGCGGATGTGAGCCGCGATCTCGTCGACCGTGACGGGCTCCACCCGGCCCGGCGCGCCCTGGCAGGACCACAGGCCGAGAAGGGCCGCCGCACCAAGCACCCCGGTCCAACGATTTCCGCCGTTCATCGTTCCTCCCGCGCGAGGAAGTGTCACTTCGTCCCGACTATATCACAGCGCCCGGCGACGGGGGAATTCCCTCCGCGGAGGCCTTACCGGGTCCCGGAGGGCGGTTGCGGGTTGACCGGGCCTGGCTTATGGCCTAACATGGGCTCTTGCGCCGTACGCGCTGAAGAAAGGAGCCCACCATGCCGAGAATCCATAGATCCCTCGCGGCCCTCGCCGCCGCCGCCTTCGTCTTCGTCCTCGCCCCCACCGCGGTCGCGGGCCAGGCTCAAGAGGCCAAAGCGGAGCTGCCCGTCCTCGTCACGTCCTGCGGCCAGAGCATCGGACCGACAACGATCAAGGTCGTCCTGCAGCGGCTGAAAATGGCGTACGACATCGACCCGCTGGCGACCCCGGAAACCCTTCAGGCCAAGGCCAAGGCGGGCACGCCCTACAAATCGCTCATCATCACCATGGGCGCCAGCCTCAAGGGCATGGGCGCGGCGGGCATCGAGATCGAGGACGAGCTGGCCCGGGCCGGCGCCTTGATCGCCGAAGCTCGTAAAGAAGGCGTCAAGATCATCGGCGCCCATATCGAAGGCATGAAGCGCCGCTCCCAGGGGGCGGCGGCCGGCGACACGACCGACGAGCAATCGATCGACGCCGTGGCCCCCAACGCGGACATCCTCCTCGTGCTCAAGGACGGGAACGCGGACGGCCGCTTCACGATCATCTCTCAGTCGAAGAAGATCCCTCTCGTCGAGTTCGAAAAGACGATGGATCTCATCCCGGCTTTAGAGAAGCTCTTCGCCAAATAAGACTACTTCTTTTTGAGCGTCACGAGGCCGAGCTTCTCCTGGATGCCGACCCACGCCTCGACCTCGAGGAGGTCGAGCGGTTCGAACTCGGCCGAGGCGGCGTCGCGGATGTCGAGGATCGACCGCTCCCCGTCGATGAAATTCCGGAGTTCCATCTCGGCCCCCATGATCGACGGGGACGGCTGGTAATTGAGCTTCCGGATCTCCTCCCGGAGGGCCCGTAGGCCCATCATCCCGCCCATCTTCTCGGTCCGGACGGGGACGAGGCCGGCCAGCCGGACTTCGTCCTTCGTCGGGGCGGTCTTTTCGGCCTTGACGCCGAGAGCCCGGCAGCGCATCGCATAGAGGTCGTCAACGCCCTTGATGTGGATGGTCCGGACAGCCTCGAGACCGGCCAAACGGCCCGTGAGCACGCTTTCCGCCCGGGCGTCCTTTCCGATGAAGAACCCGACTGAGACCAGCGCCTTCTTCTCCCGGACGAACCCCTGGTTGACCAGTACCCTGGCTTCCCGGGCGGCCGCGGAGACCGATTTCGCGTCGGCGGCCAGGAGCAACCGCTCGGCCCGCGCCTTGTCGTCCCCGAGCCGCCCGCCTTGGCGGGCTGAGATCTCGGTCATCATCCGCTCGGCTTCAGACGGTCCCGCGTTGGTCAGGAACTCGGCGGCGGCCGCGGAGATCGTCACCACCCTCTTGAGCTGGGTCGCGTCGGACTTGTCCGGCGTGTCGCCGCTCGAGTGGTACCACTGGTCGGGCCAGACGTTTATCGAGACGGCCGGAATGAGGCTGCCGCCTTCGAGGAAGACAATGTGGTCGCTCCCGCCGGAGAAGCGCTCGATGAGGAAGTAGAAAGGATCGCGAGAGCCCGTGGGGGCCAGGACGCCTCCCGCCCGCCAGCTGACCTCCTGGGCGTCCCGCTGGGAATCGCCCATCCACTCGATGTAGGAGGCCATGACGTCGTTGAGGAAGGTCGGCAGCGACCAGGGCGTCTGGTTGAGACGGAAGTAGCTCTGGTTCTTGATGAGGCCCTCGCCGACCATGTCCAGGTTGATGTCGGCGAAGATCCTCTTCTTGATCTCGGGGTTCAGCCGGAGGTAGGCCTCGGTGCCCGAGATCTCGGGAACGAACAGGAAGCGTACCGACCGCCGCAGCGGCGGGATCTTGCCCTCGTTCAAGAGCTTCTTCAGCACCCGGGCCGTCTCCAGGATGGCCGCGCATCCGGAGGCGTTGTCGTTGGCGCCCTGCTTGGACCAGCCCTCGTAGAGATGGGCCGTGAAGACGAGCTCCTCCGCCGCAAGGTCGGTCCCCTTGATCAGTCCGACCGTCAGCTGGTCCTTGGCTTCGGTGACGACCTGGGTCTTGACGACCGCCCGGATGACGATCTTACCGCCCCGCTCCAGAGCGTCGCGGAGATCCAGGCCCTGCCTTTCCGAAACCATGAATCCAAACGTCGCCCGGTCCTGCCCGCCCGGCCGCAGGCCACCCCAGCCAACCTCGTCCCGGTCGAACTCGGGATGGCTCGAGGACCAGCCGATGAGGCCCGCCGCGCCGTATTTCTGGACGCCGATCCGGCGGGCCATCTCCGGCGCGCCGTTGACGAGCAGGATCTTGCCCTCGATGGCCTTGTCCTTATAGAACTCCTCCCGGTTGCCCGGCCCGACATAGACGAGCTCGGCCGTTGTGTCCGTCGATGCGCTCCCGGAGCACAAACACGCGGGAACACCATGGAGGTCGGCGATCTTGCGGAGCTCGGGCTCGACCATCCAGAGCTCGGCCGACTCGGCATCCCAGGCCGTCCGGTCCGCCGCGGGCAGGTCGACGGTATAGGCCTCGTCGACGCCGTATTCGCGGAGCTTCTCGAGGATGAAGGCGGACTCGAAGTAGCCGGTCCGGTATTCCTCGGGCTCGCGGTTCCTGTTGACACCTGTGAGCTGGATCTCGCTCTGCAGGGCCCGCTCGCCCGAGGCCTCTGTGATAATGGCCCGGAGGACGTCCGGGGCGCTCGGCGCGGGCCGGGGCGGGGTGTCCTGGGCGGCGACGGCGCCGATGAGAATGACCAAGCCGGCGGCGACGATCGCGATGGCGGCAGCGAGGAAGGGGATGCGTTTCATGGGGCCTCCTGGGTCGGTCGAGGAGGACATTCTACCTCCTTCTGGGCCGACTGTGCTACAATGCCCCGGAATAAATGTGGACCCCGGGTCCGAAGGAGGTCCGGCCATGGTCTCGACGGAAACCGCCAAAACGGTCGTGCTCGTCCTGTTCGGTCTCTCCATCCTCTGGATCGTCGTTATCATCGTCCGCAACGACATGCAAACGATCATCAGGGCCCTCATCGTGGCCGCCCTGCTGGGGCTCGGGCTCTATTACCTCAATCAGACCAAGCTCGAGACGCTGTCCTTCACGGCCATTAAGGAGGAGCTCTTCCCGGTCCGGGCCCGGGCCTACACCTACAGGACCCTGTCATCCTATAACGAGGGAAGTCCCGTCACGACCTATATCTTCGAGGATCCGGGGCCTCCCCTCTCGGTGGCCATGATGAACGGCGGAAGGCACATGGCCATCAAGGACGTCCGCACGGTCAACGTCGTCCTCGCGTACATCGGCCTGCCCCCGGTCTCCAAGGGGGTCCCCGAGCTGGCCTCCATCACCGGCCGGACGCTCGACACCGATAAGTACCGCTGGGACGATTACGAGCGGGGCGTCCTGCTCCTCGAGCGGGGCATCTGCCGCGACATGACCGTGGCGCAGTCCTTCACCTGTATCGCCCGGATCACGGTGACGGCCCGGTAGGCGGATGAGCGCGACGACTGCCGCCGCCATGGTCCTGGCCGTCATGGTCGCGGCCTTCGTCGTCGCCAAGCTGCTCAAGGTCTCGACGGAGCTCGCGCTCTTCGCCGCCGCCCTGGCCGGGGCAGTGGCCGCAGGGAACGGGCTTCCGGCCCGGGCTGTCGTCGAGGGCGCGTTCACCTATTTCGACATCGTCCTCATCTTCGTCACCGCGACGCTGTTCATGAATCTCTTCAAGGAATCGGGGGCGGCCGCGTTCGTCGTCCGGTCCATCCTCCGGCGCTTCCACCGGCACAAAGCGCCGCTCTTCATCCTCCTGGCCCTGCTCCTCCTCGTGCCCGGGGCGCTGACCGGGGCCGGCAGCGTCACCGTCCTCATCATGGGCGGTATGGCCGCCACGGTCCTCGGCACCATGGACATCCCCCGGCCCAAGATCGCCGCCATCATCTTCGTCATCGCCGGGTTGAGCGCCGCGGCGCCGCCGGTCAACCTGTGGGCCATGCTGACGGCCGCCGGGGTCAACATGCCGTACGTCGGGTTCTTCCTGCCCCTCCTCGTCCCCTGCGTCCTGCTGGCCCTGGTCACGATCTTCATCCTCGGGGCCAGGTCCAAGCCCGTCGACCTGGCCAAGGCGCTCGCGGAGCTTCCGGAAGCCCCGGCCCGGATGAACTGGTTCCGCGTCGCGATGCCGTTCCTCGTCTTCTTCGCCCTCGTCGCGGCCGGCCGGGTCTTTCCCTTCGACGTGCCTGTCCTAGGCCTGCCGCTGATGTTCGCGGCGGCCGGCGCCACGGCGCTCCTCCTCTCGCCGGTCAAGATCGCCTTCTTCAAGACCTCGGTCGACACGGTCCACCAGCTCCTGCCGCTCATCGGGACGCTGACGTGCGCCGGGGTCCTGGTCGAGGTCATGGCCCTCACCGGCGTCCGCGGCCTTATCGCCATCAGCACGGTCACGCTGCCCATCACCATCGTCTTCCTGACGCTCGCCGTCACGCTTCCGGTGTCCGAAGCCGTCCTGATGTGGGGCGCCGCGCCCGTCCTCGGCGTGCCGCTCGTGTTGTACTTCAATACCATCGGCCTCAACCCGGTCATCGCCCTGGCCGGGATGAGCGTCATCTGGCCGCTCGGCGACGCCCTCCCGCCGACGGCCATCATCGGCCGCCTGACGACCTCGACGGTGGGCATGAAGGAGCCCTACGGGAAGTTCCTGAAATACTGCCTCGTGCCGGCGGTCATCATCGCGATCGTCGGGACGCTCATGGTCGTCTTCAGCAAGAAGCTCGCCTTCCTGACGGTGTTTTAACATGGCCACGATCGTGACGGTCCTCTATTATCTCCTGACGGCCTACGTGGCCGTCCTCCTCGTCTGGAATTTCCTGAAGAGAAAGAGCTGGCAGGAGGAGGCGCTCTATATCATCGTCCTCATCCCGTTCCTCCTGCGGCTCCTGAGGCTCAAATGATCCGCAAGCTGGCCATCGCGGCGCTCGGCGCGGCCCTGACGATCGCCGCCGGGCTGAGCTTCTACGGGAGCCGGCACCTCGCCGAGCCGGTCGTCCCCGGTCCGGGCGTTTCCCGAGTCGCCAGGCTCGGCGACTATTTCGCGCCGATCAGAGGCACGGTGAACGACGCCCACGTCTACATCCTCGAGGGCAAGGAGCCGGGCGGGACCGTCCTCCTTCTCGGCGGCACGCATCCCGAGGAGCCGGCGGGACGCCTCACGACTTGGATCTTCGCCGAGAACGCCGTCCTCGAGCGGGGCCGGATCCTCGTCGTCCTATCGGCCAATAGGAGCGCGTCGAGGGTGACGCGGCTCGGCGGGGCCTATCCGCCGGACTTCACCATCCCGACGGCCTGGGGCGGCCAGAAGTTCCGCATGGGCGACCGCTGGTCCGACCCCCTGGACCAGTGGCCCGACCCCGAGGTCTACCTCCACTACCCGACGCGCCAGGAGCTCGCCTACGTCGATATCCGCAATCTCAACCGGGCCTTTCCCGGCCGGCCGAACGGGACCTTGACCGAGCGGACCTGCTACGCCATCATCGAGCTCATCCGCCGCGAGAAGGTCGACATCGCCGTCGACTTCCACGAGGCCGAGCTCCAGTACCCCGTCATCAGCACGATCGTCGCCCACGAGAAGGGCGCGGACCTGGCCGCCGCGGCGTCGATGTTCATCAGCAGCCTCGAGGGCTTCGCTATCGGCGTCGAAAACTCGCCCAAGGCGCTGCGCGGGCTCTCGCACCGCGAGATCGGCGACGCCACCGACGCCATCTCCCTTCTCCTCGAGGCGCCGGAGCCCTTCCTTGACGCGACGCGGGGCCGGACGGACCGCAAGCTCTTGCTCACCGGCCAGGACGAATTCGTCGTCAGGGCCGGAAAGCGGGGTCTGCTCTTCGAGAAGATCGACGAGAAGGGCTGGCCGATCGACGTCCGCGTCGGCCGCCACACATCGACCGTTCTCCAGATCCTCGAGATCTGGTCGGGCGACCATCCGGAGCGGGCCGTCGCGGTTTCGGGCGTGCCCCGCTACACCGAGGTCGTCGAGAAAGGCACGGGCGCGTTCCTCAAGGACCCGAAATCGATCGACCCCGCGAAGCTCTTCTACGAGTAGCCCGCGGCGGGACGGGGCCCGTTAGGCCGCCGTCTTCCTGCGCCGGACGAACCCGATGATGGCCAGGATGACGGCCAGGGCCAACAGGACGCCCAGGATCAACGTGGTCGACTTCTTGCTGGAGACCGTCTTGTCCAAAGTGGCCGACAGGGCGGCCTTGTCGGCGTTCAACGCGGCCATCTTCTTGCTCTGTTCGTCGGCCGCGGTCTTGAGCGCCGCCACGCCCTGCTGCAGCGAAGCGATCTCGCCATCCTTGGCGACGATCGCGGCTTCCATCTCGGCCGCCTTCTTTTTCAGCCCTGTAATCGCCCAGTTGAGACCGCTGACTTTCTTCTTATATGTGGCTTCCGTTTCCAGGCCGGCGGCCACCGCTTTGTCCAACTCGGCCTTCTGGCTCTCCAGCGCGGCGATCTGGTCCTTGAGGGAGGCGACGCCCGACGTGAGCTCCTTGTTCTGGTTCTCGGCGCCGGCCAGGGCCGCCCGAGCATCGTTCAGGCTCTTGTCCAGCGTTCCGTTCTTCTGGACAAGATCGTCGATCCGCGTGTTGGCCTGGGCGAGCTGTTGAGCGTTCTGCTGTTCGAGAGTTTTGTAGCGTTTTTTGGAGACGCACCCGGCCGAAGACATCAGGAAGACCATGGTGACCGCAAGCGTCAGGATGACAAGTGCTTTTTTCGACATAACTCCTCCCTCCTAGAGAATTTATCCTTCAGGAACGTTAAGGACGAATCCCGGGGATCGGAAGTATCTGTCGGGGATATCTTCAGCCGGGACGCGCCGCTTGTCAACCAAAAAGAATGATCATCGGTCCGGCCAGGATCGACGCCGGAAGAGGGCCAGCAGGGCGATCATGCCCACCACATAGATGGCTGCAAGCAGCGTTGGGGCCCGCGAGCCTACCGCGGGGCTGATAAGGGGGCCTTCGTCCGGCGCCGGCAGGGGTTTGGGGTCCCAGGGAAGGCCGTAGCGCTCGCACAATCCCTTGACGTTGAGAAGATGGATGACCGGGACGCCGGCCGAGGCCATGGCCTGGATGACGCCGCGCCTTGAGGGCGGAGGGACGAGGATCCCCCTGGCGAATCCCGGCTCGATCTTCAAGACCTCCGCGTCCGTGCCCATGTTCGCCCAGCTGCCGCCGATGTTGACGAACGCCTTGATCGGCCGCGCACCGGCGCCCTTCCGGTAGAGGGCCATCCGCCGGGTGACGTTGCGCTCAAGGTCGGGCTCTTCGAGGAAGAGCACGCCGCCGGCCCTGATGCGCGCGGCGAAGAGGGCCCGGCCTTCCGGGCTCATGTCGCGGCCGATGTCTTCGTCCCCGCCGATGGTCCGGGCGATCGGCCGGACATCGATGAGGCCCTTCTCCCTCAAGCAGTCCTCCATATCAAGCCAAGAGAATTCGGGGACGTTCCCGCCCCACTCCGACGCCCCGAGTGAGGAAATGACCAAGGGCTCGACGCCCATGACCTTCGCCGCGGAGAGCGTCGCGACGACAAACGCAGGGAACGAGCTCGAGGCGCCGACCGCGATGACATCGCCGCGACCGACCCGGGCCTGGTGAAGCAACGACACGACGAGCCCGGCGAAGGCGGGGTTGGTCGTCGTCCTTTTAGCTTCGAGCCTCCCCGCCGAGGTCGTGATCAGCGACCGCTCCTCCCCGATGAAGCCGGTCCCGTTGGGATCGACGGATAGATCCATCGCCAGGCCGTGGTCCGCCCGGCAGTCCCTGAGCGCGGCGGCGGCCCGGGCCATGAGATGCGAGGCCTCGGTCATTTCGACGCGGACGGACGGCGATGAGGAAGGGAGAAACCGGCCGAGGACAAGGTAGACGAGGCTCAAGGCCGCGGCCGCGTAGATCGCGGTTAGCGTTCGATCGCGGGCCGGCTTCTTCACAGGGCCGCCACCAACTTGGCCACCGCAAAGGTCAGCGTGGACACGGCGGCGAGCGAGGCCAGGGTCGGCAGGGCTTTCTGCCGGGCCAGGCTCGAGGCGAGGATGCCGGGGATGATCAGGCCGATGACGCGGAGCCCGGCCGGAGCCGCGAACGGGCCCGGCAAAACAAGCAGCCAGGCCTGGGCGAGCACCGCTCCAACGAGCACCATCAGCACGAACCGGCGCCGCCCGAAGAGGATGACGCGGCGGACGAGGACCTTGTAGGCCGCCAGGGTCAGCAGGGCTACGGCCAGGGTGACGGCGACGCGGAGCGGCTCGCCGAGGTACAAGGCGAAGTAGCCCGGAACGACGAGGCCTCCGGGAGAGATGTCCGTGAGCTCGGCCCAGAGGAGGGCCAGGACGAGGCCGATCAGAAGGGTTTCAACGGTCATGAGCGGTTCCTATCCGTTCCCAATATCGGACCAGGTCGTTTCCGGGACCGACGAAATTGCCGAGCCCGACGATGACGGGTTCGCCGGGCGCCAGAGTCATCACGCGGGCCATCAGGAGCTCCGGCGAACGCGCGTCGGCGACTGAGAAGACGGGGCCGCCCGGTCCGGCGGACGGCCGGATCTTGCGGAACGCGGCCCCGGCCGGTGGACCGACGAGGATGACGAAGGAGAAATCGGAAAAGAAGCCCTCGCCGGCCGCCCGGACCCATTGGAGCGTCCGGTCGCCGCGGTCCTCGCGGAGGCTGAG
Organism: Candidatus Aminicenantota bacterium; assembly: GCA_963809345.1. Taxonomy (GTDB): domain Bacteria; phylum Acidobacteriota; class Aminicenantia; order Aminicenantales; family Saccharicenantaceae; genus RBG-16-66-30. The sequence continues at coordinate 81,588 of CAWEJF010000007.1, forward strand.
AAGCCCCACGAGCGGCCGCCCGGCGAAGGGGACCCTATCTTTGACCTTGACGAGGGCCGCGGCCGAGGATTCCGGCTCATTGGCGGCGAAGAGGCTGACGCAGTCGGCCTGACGGGAAGGTTGGCCAAAGAGTCCGCGCCAGACCCGGAGGTTCCCGGGATCGGGCACGGCAGCGGATAGCCCCCTCTCTATCGGGCGCCTGTCAATACCGAATGACTCCAGGACGGCCCGGGCCAGGCGCCAATTGGGCTCGAATTCACCGAACGGCAGGCGGGCCCCGTCCCCCACCGGCCCCCTGGCGACCGAGCGGATCTTCGAGCCCGTCCGGACGGCCGCCTCGTCGAACGCGGGGTCGACCTCCTCCTCCGGGATGAAGATGTCGGCCCGGTCGGGAGACGGCCGAGGCGAGGGTCCGGGCGATCGCGGCCCTATCCCGGCCCATTTCGTCCATGTGATCGAGCCGGACATTTGTCAGCGCGAGTGTCCCGGGCCGCAGGATGTCTCGGGATTCCACGGCCAGGCACTCGGCGCCGATGCTCATCATCTCGGCGACGAGGACCTCGGCGCCGGACGCAGCGGCGAGCGAGACGAGACGGACCTGCTCGCGGACCGAAGCCGGGCCGGCCCGGGCGAGCTCCCGTTCCGAGCCATCCGGGAAGATGAGGACAGGCTTCGAGCCCGTCGTCTTGGCCAGGACGCGGGCGCCGGAGGCCCGTAGCCCGGCAGCGATGAGACGGGTGACACTCGATTTGCCTCGCGTCCCCGTGACCGCGATCCTCCGAGGGACGCGACGGAGAGCCCTTTCAAGGCGAATGCGCTCCAGGAAAAGATAGAAGAGGAGGACGCCCAGACAGGCGGTCAGGACAAGAAGTTCTCGCAGGGCTCGTCTCTCCGAGCGCCGGCCGGCGTCTGGCTTACTTCTTTATCGCGCTCAGAATGTTCTTGACCAGGGCCGCCCGCTCGCCCTCCGGCTCGAGCGATAGGAACTTCTCGAACATATTAATGGCGTTGGCGTTGTCGGCCTTATTGAGATAGACGTAGCCGAGCTTGATGTACGGGTCGGGCCACTCCGGCTTGATCCGGGAGGCCAGCTCGAAATACTTCTGGGCCTCGTCGAGATTCTGGTTCGAAAAATAGATCTCGCCGACGTTGTAGGCCAGGATCTCGTCTTCCGGCGAGGCTTCGATCGACTTCTTGAAATACTCCTGGGCCTCGGGGAGCTTGTTTTGCTTGAGGTAGATGTCGCCGATCCCCGCCTGAGCCTTGCCGGTCAGCTGCTTGCCCAAGACCTGGTCCGCGGCCGACAGTTCGATGACCTTGTTGTAGATCTCCTCGGCTTTGGCGAAATCCCCCTTCGCCCGATAAGCGTCGGCGATATTGATCTGGACCTGGTAGGCCTGGGGATTTTTTTCCAGGAACAACTGGTATTGGGCGATGGCCTCGTCGTACTTGCCTTCTTTATAGAATTGGTTTCCGAATTCGAGGAAGCTGAACGTGGATTCGTCCTGGATGACCCCGCCGGCCACAGCGGATTTCTTCAGCTTCACTTCGACCCTGGGATTGCGGCTGAGCTGGGAGACCTGGACCGACTGGACGTGGGGTTCATAGCCGGACGCAACAACCGCGAGATCCCACACCCCGGTTCCCAGGCCCATGAAGGACCACTCGCCCTTCTTGTTGGCCTTGGCTTCGTGCTTGATCCCGCCTTGGCCGGGCGTGAAAGAAAGGGTGACCTTGGCTCCCTCGATGGGCTGGCCCCCCTGGTCGATGATGACTCCGCCGAGGCGGCCCGTACCGCGTCCAGCCTGGGCGAAAGTGAAGCCGGCTACGAGAACCGTTACCATGATACCGAACGAAAGAGTTCGAAGCGCTTTGGTCTTCATTCGTAACCTCCAGCAGTTATAAGAGCAACTATCGTGCCATGAATATCCAGAGGCCCATCCATATGGGAGAAAAGCCTCCTCAGCCCGGGTTCAAGCCCTCCGGCGGGGCTGTCCGTTGACCTCGGGAAAGGACATTATATCATGTTTGGGGGCCAAACCGGCAGTCCTGCCTTTGCCCCGAACGAAAGGCGCCTCCCTCTCGAGGGCTGTTCATATCGAAAGCTTGATCTTCTTGTAGGCCTTGCCGCCGTCGCTCGTGTTCTCGAGGGTCAACCGCACCCAGTATTCGCCCGGCGGCGCCTCCACCGGGATTTCGATGGTGTGGCTCTTTGTATTGGATTGGCGCAGCTCGTCTTCCGTCGTTTCCAGCGCATGCTCGCTCTGCGCATGGCTGATCTCTTTCCCGTCCATCTCCAAGAGGTCGAGCGTGACGACGAAGGTCGCCCGAAGCGTTTTGTCTTTGGCGTCGAACCAGATGACGCGGTAGGGGATGATCATCTTGACGAGGCCCCGGCCGTTCGCGATCTTCTGCGCCCGAGCGTCAAAGTCGATCTGACCCTTTTCGGCGGCTATTTGCGGCTGCCATTCCTTCTGGGCCCGGTTGATGTTTGAGATCTGCTCGACGCTCAATGGGTCGAGCTTGTAGTTGCCGTTCCAGGCCTCGTCGGTGAAAAGAATGAGGAAGAAACCGTAATACCAGAACTCCCGGGGCACGTCGTAAAAGGTGACTCCCCGCGGGTAGGTGATGCGGTTGGTGGGAGGGCCGAGCAGGATGTAGACGCGGCCGCGGTCCTGGAGCCAACCCGGCTCCCCCGCTTCGCTGAAGAGATGGTTGGCCTCGCTGATTCGGGCGAAGTACTGCTCTTTAAATTCGTTGACCGCCGTGTCCGGCGTGGGATCGCGTTCTTTCCAGAACTCCTCGATGAGGGTTTTCCTGTCCCCGGCCGGGACGGCCAGAAAGCGCTCCCGCTCTTGTCTCGTGATGATGTAGCGGACCTTGGAGATGAAGTCGCGGCTCTCGGGGTCAAGGCTCCTCACGGCCTGGGACGTGGCGCAGGCGGAGGCCAGGACGATCGTCGCCAGCGCCGTGCTCCGTAGACAACGCCCGAAGATGGTCATTTCTTTTGCTTGAGCTCCTGGACCCTCTCCGTGAGCTTCGGCTGGTTCGGCTCGATCTTGAGAGAGCGTTCCCAGGCGGCGAGGGCTTCGGCCATGTTCCCGAGCTGGAGGTAGCACTCACCGACGGAGTTGAGGACATTCAAATTGGCCCCGAAATGCACCAAATAATCTTTGTAGAAGACGATCGCCTGTTCGTTCTCGCCCAGCGCCTGGCAGGCTCGGCCGACGGGCTCGAGGAAATCCCACTTGCGCTCGTCCGCGAGGAAGGGCTGGGCCGCGGCCTTGACCCCGGCGTATTCCTTGAGCTCGAGAAGGAGCTTAGCATAGTCGAGGGCGAAGGGCGCCGAGTTCGGCTCGCGCCGGACCGCCGCCTCGAGGAGTGGCCGCGCCTTGGCCAATTCCTTTTTGTTCACGTATTGAGTCCCGGTGATATGGAGGTACTGGGGCGCGTCCGACGGCTGCGGGACGGAGACCACCCAGGGCCGCAGCAGGACGGAAAGGGGCGTGACCAAGAAGCGCTCCTCGGCGGCGACCCGTTGGGCCCGGGCAGCGTTCTGGACCGAGATACGGAGGATGTAATTGGCGGCCGGGTAGCCCGTCAAGGGAAACTCCTCGAAGATGTTCGTCCGGTCCGGGTATTCGGCGAGTGTCCTGGTGACGGTTTGAACGGGCTCCGGTCCTCTCTCCCCTTCCCTGAGGATCGTGTATTCGATAACGCCCCCATCCCGGACGTCCTCCGGCGCGTTTTCGAGCTGGAAAAAGGCAAAGAGCGTGTCGCTGGGAAGGAAATCGTTGCGCGGCGATGGTGTGAGCTGGAGGCTGCCGAGAAGGAACGGCTTGCTTTGGCCCTGGAAACGGGAGGCCTTGTCGACCCTGTTCGCCAGGCAAGGCGCGAAGAGCGTGAACGTTCCCGGCGGGGGGACGAGGAGGTTGGCCTCAAAGGACGTGAACTCCTTGGAAACCTTGTTCTTGAGGAGGATGCTGATCTTGTAAGAGCCGGGGATGAGCGGGAAGAGGTCCTGATAGCTGAAGAGCTTGTTTCGAATGGAGGCCAACTGTGATTCGGTCATACGGCAGGGGACGGATCGGCTGAATTGGTAAACCACGCCGCCCTTGGTGTCGGTTACGGAAACGTCCGCCTCGAGGTCAGCGTGATAGGAGTCCCCGACAGGCTCGAACGTCAGGCGCTTCGGCTCGATGAGGAAGTGGACGAAGGGATTGCCGGCCGGATCCTGGTAGACGCGGATGAGGGCGTCGCTGTCCATATAATTCGCCGTGTAGTCGACTTCGATGATGTCTTTGTAGCGGAGGAGCTTCTCCGCGTATTCGTCCTTGACCTTATCGTAGCCCGCCGCCGGGATACGGTTGCCGAGAAGAATGTCCGAGGCCATCGTCGGCCGGGCTGTCATGATCGGGTCGCCGGGGATCAGGGACAACGAGACACTGCCGATCATCGGCTCGACGTCCATCAGCTCGGTATAAGCCGTCCCGTAATCGGTCAGATCGCCCATATAGTGGATGAGGAGTTTCTGCGGCCCGTCTTTCATGGGGCTGTAGAGGACGTAGGTGCTCTGACCATCCGGCTTGTAAAAGACAACGTTAAAGCTCGTCGGCAGGCGGGGATTATCCAGCCCGGCATAGAACCAGATGACCGTTGGAAAGACTTGGGTCAGGTTCTCGAAACGGTCGATCGTCTTCGGTTCTCCGAGGATGATGTAGATGCGTCCCATATCGGTCCGCCATCCGGGCGCCGGTGAATCCCTGCCGAACCACCTATTGGCGTAAGAGATGCGGCGATAGTGCTCCTCCCGAAATTCGTTCTGGTCCGTATCCGGGGTGGGGTCGCGCTGTTTCCAGAAGGTCCTGAGGAAGACCTCGCGGTCGCGGTCGTTGTCGAGCTGAAGGAAGACTTCGCGCTCTTTCGGAGTAATGATGTAGACGACCTCTTCCTCGAGCCACCTGCGGTACTGCGGAGGAAGGTCTTTGCTGGAGATCTTCTTGGCCTGGGCGCGGGCCGGGGCCGGAAGAATGAGATCTGAGGCAACGAAAAAAAGGAGTCCGAGGACGATGATGACAAAGCGTTTCATGGTATTCCTATTTTAGCATAACGGGAGATGTTGACTAAGCCCGCTCATTCAAAACGACGTTTGAACGACTGGTGTTGCCCCGCGGCGCCGGACAGAAATAGCGGGCCCGGGGCGACGGCGAAAGAGGCTTCGTCCGACAGGGGGTCGCGGGCCGAAACGGTCGCCCGAGAATCCAAATAAATGAATTCAATCCAATAGGATGAATTAATACGGGCGGAGGCGCTTGGGATTAGCTTTGTTTCCGTTCGACGGTCGAGAGGTCCTCTCTGTAAATTGGCGGGCTCATGCGGTGTCCCCGTTTTTTTGGCATGACACTTGATTGGCACACTTATTGCTAGTTAGAACCTCAGAGGAATATCAATGAGGAGGTTTAATGACTTAAATTATCAGCATTTTGGAGAAAAGAGGGGCGCCGTCCGGCACAACCCGAGCGGTGTCCAGATTCCAGGAGGGATTCAGAGATCCAACCATCCTTCGAGCAGTAACAATATGAACAAAGGAGTATCTTCATGAAGAAACTGCAACCCGTCTTACTGCTGATCATCAGCGCGCTGCTCCTAACCAGCACGCTGTCTGCTCAGCGGGCCACGGGGCAAATCTTCGGCACCGTTCTGGACGATCAGAAGGCGCCCCTTCCCGGTGTGTCCATCACAGCGAAGGGACCTCGTCTGGTCGGATCGGCCACCACCACGACAAACGGCCAGGGCGGCTATCGGCTGGTCGCCCTGCCGCCGGGGACTTATGACATCGAATACAACCTGCCCGGATTCCAGCCGCTCCTCCGCAAGGACATCGTCCTCGGGGCTGAACAGACATTGACCGTGGACATCACCTTGAGCCCGAGCGCCATCACCGAGCAGGTCACCGTCATCGGCCAATCGCCCCTCATCGACGTCAAGAGCACGTCCCGGGGCGGCACCATGAACAGGCAGACTTTTTCGCTCCTGCCCAAGGGACGGAACTTTGATTCGCTGCTGGTGACGGTGCCCGGCGTGTCCAACGAGCCGATGCTCGCCGGCACGTCCGTCGACGGCGCCTCCGGTGCCGAGAACATGTGGTATGTCGACGGCATCAGCACGACCAACCTGATCAACGGTACGAGCGGCCAGGGGGTCAACTACGACTTCGTCGAAGAGGTCAATTTCAAGTCGTCCGGCTACAACGCCGAGTACGGCGGCTCTCTTGGCGGCGTCGTCAGCGTGCTGACACGGTCCGGCGGGAACGCATTCCACGGCGAGCTTCTGGCCTACTACAATGACGAAGCCCTGACGGCCCGCCGCCGCGACATCCTGAATTACAACAACAGGGACTCGAACTCTATCACTCATACCCAAACCGCCTCGTATTATGCGTGGGACAAATACTACGGCGCGCAGAAGTGGTCCAACATCGAAGGCGGATTCAATCTGGGCGGCTACATCATCAAGGACCGGGTCTGGTTCTTCGGTTCGGTCATGCCCAACTATAACAAGTACACCCGGACTTTGAACTTCGCCATTCAGACTGGATCGAACAGCACGGCTCCTCCGAGAGACGTCCATTACAAACAAATCGATTGGAACGCCCAGGCCAAGCTCTCGGCCCAGCCCTTCAAGAACCTCCGCATCAGCGCCAGTGTCATCAACGCGCTGTCGATTCAACGCGGCAATCTTCCCGCCTCCTGGAACGGCAGCCCGACGGTAGATTACGACGCTATGGGCTTCAACTACCCGAACTTCAGCACCAGCGCCACCGCCGACTGGATCGTCTCCAGCAACTTCATGGTCAGCGCCCGCGGCGGCTTCTTCCGGACGAATCAGAACCATCAAATGCCCTCCACCGGGCTGACCGAGCCCGTGTATATTTTCCAGTTGGAGCAGCCCTACAGCTACGCGTCAGTCGACAACTCGATGTTCCCGGAGATCCCCGCGAGCCTCGTGCACGGCCCGGGCTGGCAGAACCAGCCGCTCACCAACCTCAACGCCACGAAGAGGATCATCCGGCAGAAATACAACGCCAACCTGGACCTGACGTACTTCGCCAACCTCGGCGGTGAGCACGCCTTCAAGATCGGCGGCCAGTATATCAACCAGGGCGAGAACGTCGACAATTCGGCCACCCAACCCCTGATCTACCTGGGCTGGGATTCTTCCTTCAGCGCCTATGGCATCGACTACGGCCGCGGCAAGTATGGCTGGTATGCCGTTCGCGGCAACGACCTGACTGGCCCCTACGGCAGCTTCTATAACGCCAAGAGCGACCAGTGGGCCCTCTATGCCCAGGACAGCTGGACGATCGCCCGGAAGCTGACGATCAACGCCGGCGTCCGCACCGAGTCAGAGTACATTCCGGCCTACAGCCAGAACCCGGATTATGTGGGCCTCAAGCCGATCGACTTCCCCTTCAAGAAGAAGATCTCGCCCCGGCTGGGCTTCATCTATGACATCTTCGGCGACTCGAGCCTCAAGGTTTACGGCTCCTTCGCCATCTACCAGGACGTGATGAAGCTCGACATGGCGGCCAACGCCCTGGGCGGGTTCCAGTGGAAGAGCACCTATTACACCCTCGACAACTACGATTTCACCACGATCGGTGTCAACAACAACTATCCTGGGACCAACTACGTGACCCTTGATTTCCGGCGCCCCTCGATCGAGCTCATCGATCCCGACATGAAGCCCTTCACCCAGCGGGAGATCGCCCTCGGCGCCGACAAGAAGATCTTTGAGAATCTCTCGGCCTCCATTCGCGTCGTGAGCAAGTCGGTCCTCTATGCCATCGACGACCAGGCCGTGGTCGATCCTGATGCGGGTGAGACCTACTATTACACCAACCTCGGCTCGACCTTCATGGATCATGTTTATGACCAGGCTAAAGCCGCTGGCTGGATGGCTGAGGGAGTACCGAACCAGCCGAAGGGCAAACGCGACTATATGGCTGTGAACTTCAGCCTGGACAAGCGGCTGGCCAACAACTGGCTCATGGGCTTTTCCGCCACGTGGAGCCGGCTGACCGGCAATTACGCCGGATTGGCCAACTCCGACGAAAACGGCCGCAACAACCCGAACGGCGAGCGCACGTACGACCTGTGGCAGTTCCAGTGGGACAAACAGCTGAACCCGATCGACGGCACTCTCCCGACCGACCGGCCCCTCATCTTCAAACTCTACGGCAGCTACGTGTTCCCCATGGGCTTGACGGTCGGCACGGTCATGCAGGCCATGTCCGGGACACCTCTGTCCACGGCCTGGAACGTCGACGGCCCCGGCTACTATCCGTTCAACCGCGGCGACCTCGGCCGGACCCCCTTCCTGTTCTACGCGGACGCCTATGCCGAGTATAACGTCCGGCTCGGCGGCCGGTTGGGCCTCCAGTTCAACGTCAACCTGAGCAACATGTTCAATGTCGAAACCGCCACGAACTTCATTCAGACCCCGTACCGCAGCAACATCAGCCCCTCCGACACCGTCGGCGGCATCGAGTACGCGCCCGGAACGACTCTCTTGACAAAGACATGGGAGCCTGCTACCGCCCTCAACTTGAAAGACGGACGATTCGGCTACGCCAACACCTTCTTCGCCCCGTTCCAAGCTCGTCTGGGTATGAAATTCTCCTTCTAAGCTGAACTAGAACTAGCACTTGCACAAACCCGCCCCGGCTCCGGCCGGGGCGGGTTTTTCTTTTCTCCCGAATTTGGATATCAGGCGTTCGGACTGCGCCGGCACGCTATTTTCCAAGGGAGAAACCGGGCCACGCATTTAGCCTCTCTGGAGGTATCGCGGCCGGGCCAACGGGAGAGATGGGCTGAGGCTATTTTCTCTTTTCGAGAGCTTCGATCTTCCGCCTGTATCCGTCCGGATCGGGGATGCCGAAGGTCATGGTCTTAAAGTAATCTTCCAGCTCGCCGACGTACTTGCTTCCCGAGACCAAGGCCGGCGACATCTTCCATTCGTTGGGGGGGGCAAAAGTGAAGGCGTACTTGACGTACTGTTGGCGGAATGAATACGTCCAGACTTCGGCCCGATAGGCCTGGACGTCCTCGTTGCTCCGGCTGACGCTGGCGGTGACCGGCTGGCCGATCTGGGTGCCCCAGCTCGTGTTCTGATCCACGTCGATCGATGCCGGCGGCCCGTTGAGAAGGTAGATTCTCGCCCGGTCGGTGTTCCAGGGCTGGCTCGAATTCTCCCTCTTGTAGGCGTTCATGACATAGTCCAGCCTGTCCTGGAATATCGTCCGTGAGCCGGACTCCCTGGCGGCCCAGAAGAGATCCTGAAACTCTTTCTTTGCAGCCTCGGTGAGCGCCCGGTAAGCCGTCCTCTCGAAATCCTGCATGATAGGGTAGTGCTGAGTGTACCAGACGTCTTTGGTCGGCATCATCTTGACCCCGCACGAGGCCAGAGCCACGAGGGCCAAGAACCCGCCGACCGCCCCCTGAAGAGATTTCCGCGTGAAACTGTGATGAGTCATCGCTCACCTCCCAAATCACACGATTCCATAAAATCATCATAGGGCGGGCGGAGCGACAAGTCAACCGCTCCCTTATGACCGTTCCGCGCGATGAACCTAAAATGAAGGGGCGGCGTTATCTCGAGGCCGGGGCGCGAGATCCCGCGCGGCTCACAGCCGCCAGAGATAGGAGGCCTTGAAGAACAGGCCCCCCTTCATCTCGAGGAAGCGGCCGGCGTCACGGTATTCGCCGTCGACCCACTCGGTCCTGTCGTAGAGCGATCCGTAGCCGAGCTGGATGACCGTGCCGGGGATGTAGGTGAAGGAAGCCAGGAGGTCCGTCAGCATCTCACGGCGGAAGGCGTTGTATTCGACGACGCCGCGGACGAAGAAGTACTTGTTCATCTGGTAGGTCAGGCGTCCGCGCCAGATGGCGTAATCGTATTCTCTCTCACCGGTCGACCGCCGGGTGAAGTCGGAGTAGGTCAGGCTGGCCGTCAGGTCGAATTTCTCCGAGGGCTTGTAGATCATGCTGCCCGAGACGCGGCTGCCGTAGCCCTGGTATGGGTCAGGAACATAGCGAATGGAATTGGCGAACGCATAGAGACCGCGGAGAGAGAGAGATTTCGTGACCTGGCTCAGGACCTGGAAGAGACCGCCGCTCGTGTCGAAGCGCCGGGCGAGGAAGACCTCCGTGGAATAGCGCGCCTGGGCCTGGATGTTCGTGTTCCCGGGCAGGAGCATGGTCAAGGAGAAGCCGTCATACGTTTCGAAGAGCCCGCTCGGCAGGTCTTTGGTCACGGTCGCGAAGAAGCCGGGAACGACCTTACGGAAGAAGCGGCTCTTCGGATAGAGCCGCGGCGTAACGGATGCCTCGAGGCCGGCCACGCCCTGGCGTATCAGGTAGCCCGTATCGGTTTGGAAAAGTTCGGAAATATCATAAAATGATATACTTACGCCGAGATTCCGGGTGTCGTAAAGATAATCGGCCCCCAGGGCGAAGCCCCCATCCGTGTCCGTGCCGGCTTCGGCCCTTGTCCACGAGCTGAGCCCATGGAAGCTCAGCTGACTGGCTTTTGACAGCCGGAGCTGGCCGTCCGCGCCGGCCACTTCATTGAAGCCGCCGCCATACTCGCGGGCCGTGTAGAACGCGCCGAGATAGCCGTCGCTCGCGACCGCCCGCTTGTAACGAAGCACGGCGAATCCGGCGTACTTATCGGTCCCGGGGACGTCAAGCGGGCCGCTCGATGGCGATTCGTCGAGGGCGAAGATCGAAGCGACCGTGTCTTTCTTCCCGACCTTGCCCGAGAGCTTGAAGCCGACCCGCGGATCGACGATCATCCGGGTGTGGACGACGGCCCTGAGGGGATCGGAGTCCGAGGTCCCGGCCAGTTGGAACATCTCGCTCCCCTCCAGGAAGAACGGCCTCTTCTCGGGAAAGAAGAGGTCGTAGCGGAGGTTGACGTCGACCTGGCCCGCGTCGGCTTCGATCTGGCTGAAATCGGGGTTGTACGTCCCGTCGAGAATGAGCTGGGAAGTGATACCGTACTTCGCCGTTAGATGACCATCTTGGACGGCCCGCCCGCCGGTGAGCGCGCCGTCGATGCGCTCGGCCCCGTCCCGGAAGGTATAGGCCGGCAAGACCTCGAGCAGGGTATATTGCCGGATGTCCTCGAGCTCGAAGGGCATCATCTGGGTCAGGAAGAAGTAGCCGCGGGCCGGATCGAGGGCCGGATAGGAGGAATGCTCTGACCGGCGGGAAACCCGGCGCTCGAAGAAGATGGACATCTCCACACGCTTCTTCCCGGCATAACGGATGCTCTTGAACGGCACGGCAAGCTCGACACTGTAGCCGTCGGGATCGAGCCGGCCGGCGCTCGACCAGACGAAGTCGACGCTGAAATCCTCGTTGCCGCTGGCAAAGCGGCTGTCGGTCTGGATGCCGAGCGGATTGACATAAAAAGCGTAGAGGGATTGCCGGTCGTTGAAGCTGTCGAGGTTGATGCAGATGAAATCGTCCGAGCGGATGGTGTCACGGTCAGCCAGGGCGGCTTTGATCTTGTCCGGTTCCCGGTCGTAGCACTTGAAGGCGAAATAGAGGTTCTCCGCGTCGTAGGCCATGAAGGCGATCGTCCGCTCGCTGGCCTCCCGGCCGAAGTCGGGGATGAACGTTTTGATCAGCTCGACCGAGGGAGCCTCGCGCCAGACGGCATCCTGGAGGCGCCCGTCGATCGCCGGCGGCGAACCGGTCCGCAGCGGCCGGAAGAACTCCCCCTCCCCTGCGGCGGGCGCGGCAGCGGCGTTATGCACTGCGGCCGCCAGGAACGCCGCCATCCCGAGGGTCCCGAGGATGCGAAAGAAGGACATCGACGTCCACTCTAGGAGAATCCCGGACCCGAGTCAATGCCAGGGCCGGACCGTTTTTACGGTCAAAGTGGATTCTGTTATAATGGCGGGACCGAATTCGATCCTGTTCCGGGGAGGGACGCGATGAGAAACAAGAACGCCGCGGTCTTCGCTCTTGTCCTCATCGCTCTGGCCGCCTCCTCCTGCACCCGCCGCCAGCCGGAACCGGCCGCCCCCGCGCCCCCCGCGGCCGATTCGCTCCGTCTCAAGGAAACGACCGTTCGTAACGTCACCAACAGGGTGATCGCCTACAGGATCTATCCGGCCGGAAAGCCCGAGGCCGCCGAAGACCGGGAGATCGCGCCCAACGCCGTCGACCGCTTCAAGACGGCGGCCTCTCTCTCGGTCGAGTTCTCCACGGGCAAGAAGGACACCGTCTATTCCCTCGACCCGGGCAGCCCCTATTCTTTCCGCTATGACGAGGGCGAGACGATCGATCTCTTCCTCGGGTCCCACGGCCGGGCCGACGCCGTCGACCTTGCCCCGTGGGTCCCGACGCCCCAATCGGTCGTCGACCGCATGCTCGAGCTGGCGGCCGTCACGGACAAAGATATCCTCTACGACATCGGCTGCGGCGACGGCCGCATCGTCATCACCGCCGCCCGCCGCTACGGGGCCCGCGGCGTGGGCATCGACATCGACAAGGCCATGATCGAGGAGTCGGAGCGGAACGCCAAGGCCGCGGGCGTCGAGGGCCAGGTCAAGTTCATCACCATGGACGCCACCAAGGCCGACATCGCCGAAGCCACGGTCGTCAGCCTCTACCTCCTCCCCGAATCGAACGCCCTCATGCGGCCCATCCTCGAGGCCCAGCTCCGGCCGAAGAGCCGTGTCGTCTGCCACAATTACGCTATCCCCGGCTGGGAGAAGAAAGAGGTCCAGTCCGAGACGATCGAGGACGAGAACGGGGAGAAGCACTACATCTATCTGTACGTCCGCTGAGCTATTTCTCCCGGCCGAGGCGGACGAAAAAAAAGGTTCATCTCCCGATTCCGGGTATTCCCTCTCTTCGGCTTCGCTCCGGATATCGCTCCTTGCCCCCAGCCGGCGGGAAACGGACTCTTGGGATCGACCCGGCAGAAGTACGGCGGAGCGACACAAAGCCGGACTTCTGCGAGATATCTGAAACGAGTCTGGTCTTCCCTCACGGGGGCCTTGGAGCGATATCCATCGCAGCCTCGAGATGGATTCCCGGAAATGGGAGATGATCCAAAAAAAAGGGCGCCCCCGCGGCGCGGGAGCGCCCGTATCGTTGGCTGGATCGCCGGTCCGGACTAGAAGGCGATGCCGAGGCTCGCCGACCAGACGCCGTTCTTGAAATCGGGCTGGACGTCGCCCTGGACCGTGGAGATGACCTTCTGCATGCCGAGGCTGTAGCGGACGTCGACCATGAAGTTGCGGCCGAGGTTCAGGCCCGCGCCGAAGATGGCGCCGTAGTCGTTGTTTTTCAAGAGCTTCTCGGCCATGGGGACCTCGACACCGTTCGACTCCAGCTTCTCCTGGAGCTTGAAGCCCACGGTCGGGCCGGCGAAGACGAAGGGCTGGATGACCGGCAGGGGGAGCTTCAGCTTGAGGAGCAGGGGCACTTCGATGTAGTCGGCGTAGAGCTTGTCGGTGAAGCTGTCGTCGAGGGCCACGTAGGTCGCGCCCTTCATCGTGTAGAGGGCCTCCCACTGGATCGTCACGACGCGCCCGAAATTGAGGGCCAGGAAGACGCCGCCGTTGAAGCCGACTTTGTTCTTCAGGGTGGCCAGGGGGTCCTGGGCGTCCAGGCCCGTCGGCTTGGCCATGTTGCCGCCCGCCTTGATGCCGAACTGGACGCCGGCACGAGCGGGCTGAGGCAGGGTCAGGAGCCCGGCGCATACCGCGATCACGAGGATTGTCGTCAGTTTCTTCATTGTCACTCCTCCAGGGACGGATGTACGGACGCGGGGTGCGCGTCCACTCCCATTGTCGCGGCGGGGCGGAGGCCTCACAATCCCCGGTAGGGGGGAATTGACAGGGGCCCCATTCCCCTCTTGGAGGGTGATGAAAAGCCGGCTATCTCATCGCCGGCCGGGCGGAGCTCAGAGCCCGATGAGCTTGAACTTGGCCTTGTCCTTGAGGCCCTTGACGTAGTCCTGGACCGCCGACCCTTCCTTGCCCTGCTTGAGCCGGGATTCGAGCTCGGCGCGGACCTCGTCGAACGTCCGGGTTTCCTTCTTGCGATCGATGACTTTGAGGATGTGAAAGCCGAAGTCCGTTTCGACGATGCCGCTGAGCTCGCCGACGGGAACGGAGAACGCGGCGTCCTCGAAGGGCTTGACCATCTGGCCGCGGGCGAAATTCTCGTAGAGCCCGCCGTTGTCCTTGGACCCGGGGTCCTCGGAGTACTTCTTGGCCAGCTCGGCGAAGTCGGCGCCGGCCTTGGCCTCGGCCAGGATGCCCTCGATCTTGGTCCGGGCGGCGGCCTTTTCGGCGTCGCTCTTGCCCTGGGTCATGATGAGGATATGGCGCACCGAGGCCGTCTTGTCGCCGGACGATTCCTTCTCATAGGCCGTGCGCAGGTCAGCCTCGGAGACCGCGGCGCCCTTCGTGACGATCCCGGAGAGGAGCTTGTTGATGAGGATCGTCTCCTCGACGCTCTTCTTGACGTGGTCGATCGAGACGCCGGCGCCCTTGAGGGCGGTGAGGAACGCCTCTTCGCCGCCGGCCTGAGAGTACTCGGATTGCAGGGCCTGGTTCAGCTCATCGGCGGGGACGGCCATCTTGGCGGCCGCCGCGGCGGCCAGAAGGAGCTTGCGCTCGGCGAAGGAGGTGGCGGCCCGGTCGATGACCTCCTTTAACTTCCCGGCATCGAGGGTCTTGAGCTGCCCGGAGTTACTGCCCAGGTTGTCCCAAGCGGCCTGGAGGACGTCTGCGGCGGTGACGGAGAAGCCTTTGGTCTCGACAAGGACGGTCGTCTTGTCCGGACCGAGCCCGGGGACGATCGCGGCCAGGTCCTTGGCCAGGGTGAAGGCGGGCGTGCCCTCCTTGAGAGCGAATTTCTCGGCCTTCTGGGCGCAGCCGGAGAAGGCCAGCGCGGAGGCCAGGATAAGGGTCATAGCGTGCTTCATTCGATTCTCCTTGGGTTTGCGGAAAACATCCAAATAGTAAACCACAAATCCCCCTACGGCGCAAACGGGTACCGGGGGCGACCCCGGCTCAGCCGGCCAGGACGACGCGGTGGATCTTCTTCTTGCCCGCCTTGAGGAGCATGCCGCCGTCCGGGCCGAGGTCCTTGAGGGTCAGGAGGCGCTCGACGGAGTCGATGCGTTCGTCGTTGACGTAGAGCCCGCCCTGCTCGATCATCCTCTTGGCCTCCTTGCGCGAGGGCGTCAGTCCGACCTCGGCGAAGAGGCCGGCCGGGGCGATGCCCGCCTCGAGACGCGACCGCGGCACCGCCGTCGTGGGCAAGAGCCGGATATTATCGCTCGAAACGGCTGCTTTCGCGTCCGATGGACTGAGGACGGTGTTTGACGGCTTTCCGAACGCGGCGGCCGCAGCCTGCCGGGCCTTCTCCGCCTCGAGCTCGCCGTGGGTGATCTTGGTCGCTTCGAAGGCCAGGATGCGCTTGGCCTCGTTGATGCCGCTGTCCTTGAGCGTTTCGAGGCGCCGGATCTCGTCGAGGGGGACGAGGGTGAATATCCGGAGGAAGCGCCCGACGTCGCGGTCGTCGCAATTGACCCAGTACTGGTAGAAGTCATACGGGCTGAACTGCGCCGCGTCGAGCCAGACGGCGCCCTGGGCCGTCTTGCCCATCTTGGCTCCGGTGGCCGTCGTCAGGAGGGGGAAGGTCAGCGCGTGAGTTGTTCCGCCCTCGACCCGGCGGATGAGATCGACCCCAGCCAGAATATTCCCCCACTGGTCGTCCCCGCCCATCTGCAAGGTGCAGTGATACTTCCGATAGAGGGTCAGAAAGTCGTAGGCCTGGAGGAGCTGGTAGTTGAACTCGATGAAAGACAGGCCCTTCTCCAGGCGGAGCTTGTAGGCCTCGGCGGCCAGCATCCGGTTGACGCTGAAATGGCGGCCGATGTCCCTCAGGAAGGCGATGTAGTTGAGCGGTAGGAGCCAGTCGGCGTTGTCGACGGCGACGGCGTTGGTCCCGTCGAAATGGAGGTAGCGGGCGAGCTGGATGAGGATAGCCTGGCCTTGGGCGCGGATGATGGCCTCCTCGAGCATCTGGCGCATCTCGGTCTTGCCGCTGGGGTCGCCGACCATGGTTGTTCCGCTGCCGACGACGGCGATGGCCCGGTGCCCGGCCCGCCGGAGGTGGACCATGGCCATGATGGGGACGAGGCTTCCGGCGTGGAGGCTCGTGGCCGTGCTGTCGAAGCCGACGTAGAAGGTGACCCGTTCCGCCTCGAGCATTTTGCGGACGGCGTCCTCGTCGGAAACCTGCGCGACGAAACCTCGCTCCTTGAGCTCGTCGTAGACGTTGCCGCTCATGGTCGTTCCTCGTGGGATGTATATCATGGGTGGGCGCCCATTCCAAGCCCCCGCCCGCGAATGGTCACGATATCAAGCCACAGGGTCACTTCTTGAGTGTCAGCTCGATCGTGCCCGAGCTTCCGTCGGAACCGGACCAGGTGCCCTTGAGGGTCTCGTTCTCGAGGGTGAGCTCAATACTGATCAGCACGGCCTCCATCGTATCAGGAAGGTCGAACAGGCAGGTCAGCTTGCTGTCCTTGAAGACGATCTCCCTCAGCGGCGACTCCGGGATCGCGCCGCTCGCGTCGCTGAGCGTGCCGGCATACCCGGTCTCGACCTTGGCGAGGACGACGGTGATATCGAATCCCGTGCCCTGGTCGTTGACGGTGGCGGGGCCGATCCAAGTGCCGACGACGCCGGCTTTCTTGGGGGCCTGGGGGAAAGCGGTTCCGGCCAGAGCGCAGAGGCCGGCCATGAGGACGATGGCAGCGAACAGGGACCTTTTCATGCTCGGGCTCCTTTCAAGTCGCCGTCACGTCAGACTTTAGCAGAGACGGGCTGACGGTGTCCACAATCATAAAGACGGGCCCGCGTTCTTGACGGCTGCGGGCGGCTCCGCTAGATTGGAAGCGCCGCGAGGAGAGCGATGAGCCGAAAACCGCAGGACCGAAGGACATTCATCAAAACGATGGCCGGGGGCGCGGTCGCCTTGGGATCGTCGCTGGCCGGGCGGTCCGGACCGAAGCAGACGGCCCCGGGCCGGGTCGTCAAGGACGGGATGCCCTGCCGCCGTCTCGGCCGGACGGGCCTTCTCGTCTCCGAGGTCTCGCTCGGCAGCAGCCCCTTTCCCGATCCGTACCTTCTCCGGACCATCATCGACCGCGGCGTCAATTACATCGATACCTCTCACAACTACGACAACGGCAACGCCGAGCGGCAGATCGGCCGGCTGCTCAAGGACGTCGGGCGGGACAGGCTCCACTTCTCCACGAAATTCCACGTCGAACCCCGGGACACGGCGGCTTCTATCATGGCCTCGGTCCACGGCAGCCTCCGGCGTCTCGACGTCGAGACGATCGACGTGCTGATGATCCACGGCGCGGAGTCGGGTGCCGTTCTCACGGACGAGCGGGTCCTTGAGGCCTACGACCGGCTGAAGGAGGAAGGCGCCTATAGGTTCCCGGGCCTATCCTGCCACGCCAACCACGATGAGGTCGTCCGGAAAGCCGTCGATTGCGGTCTCTACGACGTGGTCCAGGTCGGCTACAATGTCTTCGACATCCAGGAGCCAGACCGCCCAGTCGAGACCTACCCGGATTACCTCGGGACGAGCGGCATCCGGGCCCTGCTCGATCTCGCTCACGCCAAGGACGTGGGCATCGTGGCCATGAAGACGCTCAAGGTCGGCGGCCGGCGCCAGGACCTCGAAAGATACCGGACCGGCGCGGCGTCCCTCTATCAGGCCATGCTGAAATGGGTGCTCGACGATGCCCGTGTCGCGTCAGCCGTGACCGAGATCCTCAACCGGCAGCAGATGGAGGAGGACCTGGGTGCGGCCGGGGCCAAGCTCGCCGCCGCCGAGAGGGCGACCCTGGCCCGCTACGTCCGCGAGAACGGGACCGACTATTGCCACGGCTGCGCCCGCTGCCGCCGGGCCTGCCCTGAGGGCATCGACACGACGTCCATCCTTCGCGCGCTCGCCTACCGCGAGAGCTACGGCAAGATAGGGCGGGCCAAGGATGTTTTCGCGTCCCGCGGGACCGGAGATAAGACCTCGACCTGTCGCGATTGCGGGGCCTGCGAGAAGGCCTGTCCCTACGGCGTCGCGGTACGTTCCCGGGTCAGGAAAGCCCGCTCGGTCCTGGCCTGACTGGCGGACACTTCCGGGATCAGATCTGCCAGGCGTAGCCGATCTTCAGGAAGAACGTCCGGTCGGTCCGGGTGATGCCGATACGTTCCGGCCCGAGCCAGCTGTCGAAGACGCCGCCCATCGCGTTGTCCGAATAGCCCAGGAAGAGGACGGTCCGCGGGTTGACCTTGTACGAGAACAGGAACTGGGTGAAAACACCCTTGGTCCGCGTGTCGACCGGGATCGCCGTACATGACCGGGTTCTGTTCGAGGTCCTGGTACTGGAGGATGGCCCGGACGAACGAGCGGACACTGAAGTTCCAGACGAGCTTGGCCTGGCTGAGGTTGGCGGTGTAGATCGTCTCGCCGCCGAGGGACAGCCGCTCAAAGGCGTGGCTGAGAACCAGGTTGAGATGGCGAAGCAGGCTGAACGAGCCGTACGGCCCGACCGAGAGGACGTTGGCGCGGCGCGAGTTGGCATAGTCGATGCCCTGGCCGGCCTGCCCTTGGAGGCCGACCTCAGAGCCGCTGAACGGCCGGATGCGGAAGGCGACGGCCGCCGAGGCGGTATCGAAGTACTGGCCGTTGTAGAACGTCCTCGAGAAGATGCCGTGAACGTTGAGCTGGGTCTCGAGATCGCCCTGGACGAGAAAGCCCAGCGTCAATCCGCGGTCGGTCAGGTTCCCGCCGTGATCGTAGGTGAATCCGCCGGCCGCGCCGAGGCGGATATAGTTGTACCAGCTCTTCTCCTTGCCCCAGATCTGGCGGAAGAGCATGGCCTGGAGATCCCGTGTGTCGACGCGGGGGACGTACCCGTAGTCGGCCCGGAAGCCGGGCGAGAGGTCCGCATAGGTCAGTCCCAGGATCCAGCTCCGCGAGACGTGCTGGTATTGGAGATTGATGGCGTTGCCCCCGAAGCGGCCTTCGTTCTGGCCATAGGCCTGGGCGACGGCGTCGGGATAGGTCGTCTCTGAATGGAGGACCTGGAAGCTGATCGAGTTCTTCTGGTCGAGGCGGAAGAAGCCGTCCGCGCCGGCGAGGTGATTACCGTAATCGTTCCCCATCCGCCCGGTGTAGAGGAGGCCGAGGGTCGACATCTTGCCGATATCCTGGCGCAGGCGGAACACGCCGCCCGTAGCGTCCTGGGTGAGTGGCTCGCTCAGGGAATAGGACCCCTGGTTCGTGGGGAACATCAGGTTGGTGATCCGGTCCTCGGCGGCGAAAAAGCCCACTGCCGTGCGTCCGATCTTGCCGGTCAGCTTCGTGCCCCAGAGCGGATCGGCGACCGTGCGGGTGAAGACGGCCTGGATCGGGGTCAGAAAGAAATCGGCGCCCTCGAGGAAAAAGGGGCGCTTCTCCGGATAGTAAACGGCGAACCGGCGGTTGATCTGGAGCTGGGCGACGTCGGCCTCGACTTGGGAGAAATCGGGGTTGCCCGTGGCGTTGAGGATGAGATTGGGGGTGATGCCCCACTTGGCGGTGACTCCGGGCTGTAAGTCGGCCTTGCCCCGGACGAGCGCGCCGTCGGGGAATTCGGCCCTGTCGATGGCGTCGGTCCGGCTGGCGGTGAAGGTCGGATCGATCTCGATGTTTCGGCCGGCCGAGACGCCGGCGAACCCCGTCAGCTTGTTGAACTGGCAGAGGATGCAGTTGACGCTCCGCGACCGGACGTGCGAGGTCAGGCGGTGCCGGGTATCACGGGGCCAGGACCGCTCGGCGCTGAAGCCCCAGGTCTGCGGGGCTTCGGAGCCGTGGAAGCGGAGCTGGCTGAGCGGGATGGCCACCTCGAGGGCCCATCCCCAATCGGTGATCTTGGCCGCAGCGCTCCAGATGGCGTCCCAGGAGAAATCCTCGTAGCCCTCCGACTCGCTGAAGTTGGCGTCGGCCTGGACGCCCTTGGGATTGACCCGGAACTGGAAGGCCCGTCGCTCGTCGTTGAAGGAATCGACCATGAAGCTGACGTGGTCGTCGAGGATGAGCGTGTCGGTGTCATCGCGGTCCATCAAATGCGCCCGGATCTTGCGCGGCTCGGGATCGAAGCAGCGGAAGCCGACATAGAGATGGCGCGAATCGTAGGTCACCAGGCATTCGGTCTTGACGGGCGCCGGGATGTTGTCCCCCGGCTGCCATTCGAACGGCAGCGGGATGACGGGGGCCGCGGCCCAGGCCGCCTCGTCGAGAACGCCGTCGATCTTGATCGGGACGGACGCTTTGACGATATCGAAGCGGGCGGAGGGGACGCTCTCCGGCCTGGCCGGGGCCTGGTCTTGGGCCGCGAAGGCGGGGATGGCCAGGACAGCGCCGACTGAGAAGGCGGACAGAGCGAAGGCTAGGCGGCGTGATGGAGGCATGGGAACTCCTTGTTGTTGTCCTTCTTCCTTATATACTCCGGATCCCCCAAAAGAGTTGACAATAGGACGGCGCCTCCTCGATTCCTTTCCCAAGGCCTTTGTCCCGTCATTATCGCATAGAATACGCCACGATTCCCGGGTCTGTTCATCCGGCTCAGGTGACCTCTGGCGGGCCTCTTCCGTCCATGCCGCGGGGGGACTTCTCCGCTAAGGCGAAGCGGTATAAAATGAGGTCCATAAGCTCCATGGGGAAACGGAAGGATAAACGGGTCCACGGTCCCGGGCGTAATCTCGGGCGGAGGGGCGCGGGGTGAAGACCGGAAAGCGTTGGCGGAGGTGAGGTCATGACACGAGGCGGAAGAACGGCCCTCCTCGCCTGCGCCATATCGCTTGCCGCTGTCTGCGCGCCGGCCAGAAAAGCTCCCGTCGATTTGGCGCCGCGGCCCACCGACTGGGCGGCCCGGCTCGCCGAGGCCGACGCCCTCTATGCGGCAGGCCATTACACCGCGCTGCGGGACGCCCGGCGGATCTACGATGAAGCTCTGACAGCGGCCCCGCAAAAGGCCGGCCTTGCCGAAAAGCTCGTCCGCGCCGCCATCGGCCTTGATTTGCGTAAGAAGGACCTGGGCGTCCTCACGGACGGCCCCGCCGTCGACCTTGGCACCCTGGTCGCGATCGATCCCGCCCTCGACCGCTACGCGCCTTGGCTCGAGCTCGTCGAGGGGCTCCCCAATAAGATCAAAGGGAGCCCGGGGATCGACCAGACCGCGGGGCGGGCACTCGACGCCCAGCTCGATTGGATGAACGCCCGGGTGATGGCCATCGACCGCGATCTCGAAGCGGCGGCGCAAACAGATGCCCTGGCCGCGGCTCTCCGTCTGGCCCTGCGTCGCGAATTCTTCTTCAAGTTCGAGGATAAGCTCGACCGCAAGGCCATCCTGGACCTCCATCCTGGCTCACGGCTGGTGGCCTTCCAGGCCGCTGTCTCCCCCGTTTTCGACGCCGAAGCGCTCGAGGCGCTCCTCGCCCTCGACCCGGGATTCTCCGAGGTCGACTATTACCTCGGCGAAGCGGACCTCATGGCCGGAAAGCTGCTCACGGCCGAGCGGCATTACCTCGCCGTTTACGAAAAGATCCCCGAATCGCTTTCGGTCCTCGTCTCCCTGGCCAAGGTTGCGTTCCAGATGGAGGAGACTGAGAGCTGTCTCCGATGGAACGAGAAGGCCCTGGCCCTCCTGCCGACCTACCGGGACGCCCTGCTCGGCAAGGGCCTCTGCCTCGGCATCCTGGGCCGGAAGGAGGAAGCGCTGGCGGTCCTCGGCCGCCTCCTCGAGCTCGGCACCTATTACATGGGCGAAGGCCACTACTGGACGGCCTGGAACCTCAACGACCTCGGGCGGTTCGAGGAGGCCCGGAGATCGGTCGAGTCGGCCAAGGTCTTCCTCGTCGACGTGGTCGACGTTCATACTCTCTCCGGGATCATCGCCTACCGTCAAGGGCGGCTCGACGACGCCGAGAAGGACCTCCGCCATGCCCTGGACCTCCATTCGTCCGAGAGCGACGCGGCCTATTACCTCGGACGCCTCTATGCCGACCGCAAGGATTGGCTGAACTCGGGGATCTATTTCGCCGGGGCCGCGATGTCGTACGAAGACAAGGAAAAGGGCTTGGAGGACAAGATCGGCGAGATCGAGGGCTCGGAGATGTCCGCGGACAGGAAGGCCCGCCTGGTCGCCAAGAAGCGGACCCAGATCCTCTCGGTCCAGGCGATCACGGCGACCTGCCAGTACAACGGCGCCGCCGGGTACCACAACGCCGGGTCGTTCGAGCGGGCCCTCGAGCTGGCCCGTATGGCCGCCACCCACCCCGCGTTCGCCGAGAAGGCCGCCGAGCTCATCAAGGTCATTCAAGACCGCTAGAATTTCCCCCCTCCCACCGCACGGAAAAAATGGTATATAGTGTTATACTGTCGATTTTCGAGGATAGTCCCATGACCGACAACAACGTGACCACTCTCAGCCGACTCTTCCTCCATTCCTGCCGGACCTACAAGAAGTCCGGCCGGATGCTGGTCAAGAAGGACCTCGTCTGGACGAAGATCTCGACCGACGAGGTCGAGACGACCGTCCGGCGCCTCTCGCTTGGCTTCCAGGACCTCGGATTGAGGCCCGGCGACCGGATGGCCCTCCTCTCCGAGAACCGGCCGGAATGGGTCATGGCCGATTTCGCCGCTCTCTGCGCCGGCGCCGTCACCGTGCCCATCTACACCTCGCTCCCGCCCGACCAGGTCGGCTACATCATCGGCGACGCGGGCGCGAAGATCGTCGTCTGCTCGGACCTCGAGATGTGGAGCAAGGTCGAGGCCGTCCGGAAGGGGCTTCCCGATCTCGAGCGCGTCATCGTCATCGAGGGGGACCCCCCGGCCGGGGCGCACGCCCTATCGGACGTCGCGGAGCTCGGCCGTCGCCTCGAGGAGGCTGAGCCCGGACGCTTCGAGAGGATGGCCGATGCGGTCCGACCCGGGGACCTGGCGTCCATCATCTACACGTCCGGCACGACCGGCGTGCCCAAGGGCGTCATGCTGAGCCACGCCAATTTCGTGAGCAACGTCGTGTCGCTCGCCGAGTTCATCGATTTCTGCGAAGCCGACACCGGCCTGTCCTTCCTGCCCCTGTCCCACGTCCTCGAGCGGACGGCCACGTTCCTCCTCTTCCACATCGGAGCAGCCATGGCCTACGCCGAGAGCATCGAAGCCGTGGCCTCGAACATGGTCGAGGTCCGGCCGACCATCATCGTCAGCGTTCCCCGGCTCTTCGAGAAGATCTATGCCCGGGTGATGGACCAGATCCTGGCCGGGTCTCGTCTCAAGAGGGCGATCTTCGTCTGGGCCCTGGGGACAGGGAAAAAATACGCGGCCAAGACGATCGCCGGCGAGAGCATCCCGACCCACCTGTCTTTCAAGAACGCGGTCGCGACGAAGCTCGTCTTCTCCAAGATCACCGCCAAGACCGGCGGCCGGATCCGGTACGCCATCTGCGGCGGAGCGCCCCTCTCGAGGGACATCGCCGAGTTCTTCTATGCCCTGGGGCTCAGGATCATGCCCGGATACGGGTTGACGGAGACCTCCCCCGTCCTCACGGGCAGCGCGCCGGGCAAGGTCCGGTTCGGGACCGCGGGCAAGGCCATCCCGCGGGTCGAGCTCCGCATCGCCGAGGACGGCGAGATCCTGGCCCGCGGCCCCAACGTCATGATGGGCTACTACAAGAACGAGGCCGACACCCGGGAGGTCCTGAAGGACGGCTGGCTCCATACCGGGGACATCGGCCGGTTCGACGAGGACGGCTTCCTCATCATCACCGACCGCAAGAAGGACATCATCGTCACCTCGGGCGGAAAGAACGTCGCCCCCCAACCGATCGAAAGTCTCATCCAGGCCAGTCCCCTGATCGCCAGCGCCGTGGTCGTGGGCAACAGCCGTAAGTTCGTCTCGGCGCTCATCGTGCCGGATTTCGAGAAGCTCGAGGCCTACGCCAAGGCGCACGGCATCGCCTTCAAGGACCGGGCCGAGCTCAGCCGCCGGCCCGAGGTCGCCGCGTTCCTCCTCGACGAGGTCAACCGGATGACACCCGCGCTGGCCTCGTACGAGAGGATCAAGAGGATCGCCGTCCTCGACCGTGAATTCGACCTCGACATGGGCGAGGTGACGCCGACCCTCAAGGTCCGGCGGAACATCGTCGAGCGGAAATACGCCGACATCATCGAATCGATCTACAAGGATTGAGGCCGGGCATGGACACCCAAAGCTTCCTGTCGCATCTCGAATGCGGGCTGTGCGGCGAACGCCTCGAGCCCGACCGGCTGTGGAATCTCTGCCCCAAGTGCGGCAAGCCCCTCCTGGCCCGCTACGATCTCGACGCGGCCCGCGCGGCCGTACGCCGAGAGGACCTCGCCCGGCGCGAGCCGACGATGTGGCGCTACCGCGAGCTCCTCCCCGTCCGCGATGACGCTTTCAAGCTCTCGCTCGGCGAAGGGTTCACGCCGCTCTTCCGGACGGCCCGGCTCGAGCGCGAGACGGGGCACGGGCCGCTTTACGTCAAGGACGAGGGCCTCAACCCGACCGGCTCGTTCAAGGCCCGGGGCCTCTCGGCCGCGGTCTCGCGGGCCTTCGAGCTCGGGGCCCGCGCGGTGTCCATTCCGACGGCCGGCAACGCCGGCTGCGCCATGAGCGCCTACGCCGCCGTGGCGGGGCTCGAGGCCCACGTCTTCATGCCGGCCGACGTGCCCAAGCCGTTTATGAACGAGTGCCGGGTCCTCGGCGCCCGGGTGACCCTCATCGATGGGCTCATCACTGACTGCGGCAAAGCCGCCCGGGAGGGCATCGAGAAGTACGGCCGGTTCGACGTTTCGACACTCAAAGAACCCTACCGGATCGAGGGCAAGAAGACGATGGGCTACGAGGTCGCCGAGCAGATGGGCTGGCATCTCCCCGACGTCATCATCTACCCGACCGGCGGCGGCACCGGGCTCGTGGGCATGTGGAAGGCCTTCGACGAGATGGAGAAGCTGGGCTGGATCGGCGCCGGGCGGCCGCGGATGGTCACCGTCCAATCGACGGGCTGCGCCCCCATGGTCAAGGCGTTCCAGGAAGGCAAAGAATTCGCCGAGCCTTGGCCGAACGCCAAGACGATCGCCGACGGCATGCGGGTCCCGGCCGCGGTCGGGGATTTCCTCATCCTCCGGGCCCTAAGGGAAAGCCGCGGCACGGCCGTGGCCGTTCCGGACGCTGAGATCCTCGAGGCGACCTACCTGATGGGGAAGACGACGGGCATCTGGCCGGCACCGGAGGGCGGGGCGACCCTGGCCGCGCTCCTGCGCCTCCGAAAGGACGGCTGGGTCCGCGACGGCGAGTCCGTCGTCCTCTTCAACACCGGGAGCGGCGCCAAGTATTCCCACATCTGGGACTGAGCCCTTTTCGCGTCGCGAGACCCCGCTCGAGAACGATAAGGTCCAGCCCGGGCTGATCGTCAGCTTCCCGACGACGCTTTCCGGATCTTCTTGGAAGCGGCCTTGAGCTGGGGCAGCCGGGCCGCCGTGCCGGGCGTCAAGGGGTGCCAGAGCGTGCAGAGGTGGCCGAGGACCTTGTCCGACGGCACGGCGAGCGACTGGCCGATGAACGACCTGACGACCTTGACGTTGCGAAAGCTCGTCGGCAGCACCCGAAAGCCCTTGTCGACGAAGATCTTGACCGAGGGGAAGGTCGATTTGGGCGTCGGCTGGAGCGGGTACTTCGGCTCATAGTGCCAATCACACATGATGATGTCCTTGGGGACCATGTCGATGGCCGCGTTCGTCCCGTTCATGGACGCTTCCCAGAGGCCGTATCCCGTGGCTTTGCCGTCGAGAAACCGGTCGGCCCACATCATCATCTCCTTGCCGCGCTTGCGAACGATATGGTCGTAGGCGTCGTTGACCGCCCGGGCGAAGAGCTCGCCGGTGGGTTTCCCGGCGCACCGGGGGCAATCGGCGTCGGCGATGATGAAGACCTCGTCCATGCCGAGGTGGAGGGCGTCGGCCTCGAAGACATCGAGGAGCTCGTCATAGAGATCATTGATGATGGGCAGGAGCTCGGGGTGGAGAGGGCACCAGCTCCGGCAGTAGAACTCGGTGCCCCAGGGATCTGTGCCCTTGTTGCCGGCGTACTTTCCCGGCGACTCGTCGAGCTGGGGATACCCAGGCGCGCACGCTTGGCAAGCCTTGTTGAAGGGGACAGGGACTCTCTGATGTGTCCGCGCCTTGAATATTCCCATAAAGCACTTGTATAATGGGGCCGCAAGTTAAGTGGGGACGGCGGACAAAGGCCATACCCTCCGGCCTGGGGGAGTTATGGAAGAGCGAAGGATCATCGATTCCTGGAAGGAGATCTCCGCCTACCTCAACAGGTCCGTAATGACCTGCCAAAGGTGGGAGAAGCAGCTTGATCTTCCCGTCCATCGATTGGACGGCACCCCCAAGGCTAGGGTCTTCGCCTACCCGGAAGAGCTCGACCGCTGGTTGGCGGAGAAGCTGCATTCGCGCGAAACCCAGGAGAAGCTTCGCAAGACTGCGTCCCGCCGGATATGGCGATGGGCCTTGACGACGGCCGCCGTTCTGCCATCCCTGGGGATCATCGGCGCTCTAACCTGGCGGCTTGTCCTCCGATCTGTCGTGCCCTCCCCCGCCCAAGTCCCCTCCCTGGCGGTCCTCCCCTTCGTCAATGACACAGGCGACGCGACCTGGGACGTCTGGAGGTTAGCCCTCCCCGATCTGATCACGATCGACCTGCGTCAGTCGAAGTTCCTCGACGTCATCAAGACATCGAACCTGTACCAGGCCGCCGGAGCCCTCGTGGAGGCCGAAAAATTCTCCGCAGAGGACCTCAGGAAGATGGGCGAAAAGGCCGAGGTGGGTTATGCGGTCACGGGAAGCCTCGTCAAGTCCGGCGAGGACGTCGTCATCGTGGCCCTCGTCCAAAATGCCAGGTCGGGCGAAGTAGTGGCCTCCCCGCGTTCGACATGCCGTACCGAAAAAGGGATCTTCTCGAGCGTCGATGACCTGTCCAGAGAGATCAAGATCGCCCTGAACGTCAAGCCCCGCGAGATCCGCGGCGATATCGACAGGCCCGTGGCCCGGATAACCACGAAGTCCCCTCGGGCGTTCGTGCTCTACAGTCAAGCGTATCGCATCCAGGGAAAACGCAAGTTCGAGGACGCGATCGCTCCGCTTCAGAAGGCCGTGGAATTGGACCCCCAATTCGGCCTGGCTTACAGAGTCCTGTCTTGGTGTTACTTGACTCAGTCCCGCAAGGAAGACCGGAAAAAATACATCAACAGCGCCGTCGGGCTGGCCGGACGGATCGAGGAGCGGGAGCGCGCCATGTTGCTGATCGACTTCTATAGATCGGAACAGCCCGATAGAAAGAGGTATATCCAAGCGTTCCAGAGACTCGGAAAGAATTATCCGTATGACCGGCGAGGACGGGCTTGGCCGGTTTTATATGGGCCAGGAGGAATGGGACAAGGCGATCCCGATCTTGGAAAAATTGATCTTGAGGTATCCGATGAGGGACTCCGTCCTTTCCCCTCTCTTGAGCTCCTATCAAGCCCTCGGCCTCTACGAGAGAGCGGAAAAGCTCCTCGAGGAGCATCTGGGCGGGGAACCCAAGCCCGAAGGGGAAATGATCCCTCTATGGTCTCAACGCTTGGATCTGGCTCTCGCACAAAGGAAGTTCGACGTCGCCCATGACATGCTCGACCGGCTGATGAACGCCTCTCCAGACAACACGTCGTATTCTTCTCAAAAAGGCTTCGTCCACTTCATGCAGGATGATCTCCCGGACGCCGATAAGATGTATCAACAGCTTGTCGCGAACGAACGCCCCAGAACTCAAATGCACGGGTTCGAATACCTGGCCGCGGCGTCCTTGTCCCGAGGCAGGGTCGACGAGGCCAAGCAACGGATCCGCCGGGCCATCGAGCTGGCCAAAGGCCTTGAAGACTACGGCCCGGACCTCGAAAGGCCGTACCGTTATATCCTGGCCTACCTCGAACGCCTCTCCGGCCGGCTGCCGGAGGCCTTGAAGGAAGCCGAGCTTTCTTGCGAGGGGGTCACCGGAGGCCCATTCATCGTCAAGACGCTTTACCTGAGGGCCCTGATCACGGTAGAGATGAACCGGTTCGAAGAATTCGAAAAGCAGGCCGAGGAGATCAAGAGATACTTGGAATACCTGGGGCCCGACCGGGTCTTCACAGGCGCGCCCAGGTTCATGAGGGTCTATGACAACCTTCTCGGCCATCGCGAGCTCCAAAAAGAGAATTACGACCTGGCCATCCAACATTTCTGGAAGGCCTTGGACCTCCTTTCGCCTCTGGCGGCCCAGAGCATCGACGCCGACCACGCGAAGTACTATTACGACCTGGCCGAGGCCTATCGGTTGTCGGGAAATCTGCGGGATGCCGTCGTGATGTACGAAAAGGTCATTTTGCCGACAGTCAGTCGGGAATACTCCGGCGATCTCTATGCCAAGAGCTATTATTGGATGGGGCTGGATAGCGAGCTGATGATGCGTAGCACGGGGACGCCGGCTTTGGCCCAAGAGAGGCGCCTGAAAGCCATCGCGAATTACCGGAAGTTCCTCGACCTCTGGGGTGAGGCCGACCCGATCTTCCCCGAGGTGGCGGACGCCCGTCAGCGC
Source organism: Candidatus Aminicenantota bacterium (assembly GCA_963809345.1). Taxonomy (GTDB): domain Bacteria; phylum Acidobacteriota; class Aminicenantia; order Aminicenantales; family Saccharicenantaceae; genus RBG-16-66-30. The sequence goes on from CAWEJF010000007.1 coordinate 110,387, forward strand.
CTGGCCCGTCCTCGAAGCCCAGTAAGGGAATTCCGTCTCTTCCTCGTCGCCGGAAACCACAAGATACAACAATACGCAACAAATTCTCTTAATCTCCGTGGCTGCCAGAACGTCGCTTGACTTCCCTCAGCTGCGACCGCATCTTCTCCTTCAGAGGCGGAGGGATCGGCCCGTGAAGGCTTGGCCCGCTCCTCCTCAGAGTTCGCGAACGAGGAGGGCTTCATGTCACAAAAATTCATTCGCGCTGTTCTTATGGTCCTGCTTGTCGCCGGCGTCGTCGGGACCGGGGTCGCCCAGAAAGGCGGGAGGAGCGTTGTCATCCCCATGATGGCGCTCTTTTCCGGGGAATCGGGGGTCAAGATCACTGACGACGGCCTCGGACCCTATGTCCACCAGGGAACTACGACCGAGCTGAATAACCTCCAGATCGAGGGCGACGGGCATTTCACAATGGTCGTTCGTTCCGTATCCGGCCGGAAGGTCAATCTCCTTTTCGATACCCTATGTCGGCTTCCTGGCACGCCGAATCCGGACGGTTGCGCCGATCCCTACTTCCTCCTTTCGACAACCCCTGTCCAGACGACCTATTGGTCGCTTAGGACCTACTGGAAATGCCGGTACATCCCTCATGAAGAACCGGACGGAACTAAGTGGACCGAGCTGATCCGGTCGACGACCCGCAAAGATTCGACGATCCTCAACCTGAAGACCATGGTCAAGGGCGAGACGGTCGGCGTCTCCATTGAGGGGACGAGATTCCGCCCCTCCGACAACCAGGGGACCCCCGCTTATGATGAATCCCTGGACTTCTACCTTATGACGGGTCAGCCGTTGTTAGAGACATCACCAGGCAGCGCGGCGTATCTTCTCGTCACGGCCACGGATTGGGACGGCGACGGCGTCATGGATTGGATCCTTCGGACCATCCCGGGCAAACTTGTGGTCAAGGAGTACGACCGGACCGCTGTGCTGCCCGATGGCGATTGCTTCAGGCTGAACAGCGACTATCCGTGCGGATATGGCTCGTTCAAGCTGCCCTATGAACTGAAGATCGCCCGGATAAAATAGGAGCTCTTCGACCTCGGACGGCAAGCTGGACCGCCGGGAGATCACTCCTCTCGTTCCCTGACGTCGCGCAAGATGGGGGGTGAGGGGGATATGGACGCCGAGCCCGTATCCCCTTTCGTTTGTCTCGCCATGCCTCCGACGTCTCTATCCCCGCTTGGCCGCGACATCGCCCTCGATACCGCGTCACACACCGATTCTTTTCTGGTGCGCCAGGGATGAAACCTGATAAACTGATCAAAGGAATGACGCCCTACGAAAGGAGCCCGAACGATGCGTAAGAACGCCCTCATCCTCATCCTTGTGGGCTTGGCCCTCGGAATGACCCTCGCCTGCAAGAAGGCCGAGGAGCCCCGGACGCCGGCGGCACCGGCCGCCGCCCCCCAGGAACCTCAATGGACCGATCTATTCGGCGCCGACCTTTCCAATGCCGAGTTCCCGGCCGGGATCTGGACAGTCTCGGACGGCGTCCTCACGGCTTCGGAGGACCAGGCCATCTGGACCACGAAAGACTACGAAAACTTCGTCCTCGACCTCGAGTTCATGACGGCGCCCGGGACGAATAGCGGCGTCATCGTCTATTGCTCGGACATGGCCAATTGGATCCCGAACTCAGTCGAGATCCAGATCGCCGACGATTTCGCCGAGGAGTGGGCCAAGGAACCGGCCACCTGGCACTGCGGCGCGATCTTCGGCCATCTCGCCCCCACGAAGAGCATGGTCAAGAAGCCGGGCGAGTGGAACCGCTTCACGATCACCTGCGCGGGACAGAGGATCTCGGTCGAGCTCAACGGCGAAAAGGTCACGGACATGGACATGAGCCTGTGGACCTCGGCCAAAACCAACCCCGACGGCAGCGAGATCCCGGCCTGGCTGAGCCGGCCGTTCGCCGAACTAGCCACCCGGGGGCGGATCGGCTTCCAGGGCAAGCACGCCGGCGCCCCGATCTTCTTCCGGAACATCAGGATCAAAGGGCTCAACTGATCGACGAAAAATCTGCGTTGGGCCTACCTGACGCAGAATCGATTTTGTGTTAACTGGGATTAACCTAGAATCGGCCGGAGGAATCCGTCAACCTCGTTCGACGAGTCCCCTCAGGAACTTCCTGGCGGCGCGGGAGCGTCCGGCCGCCCCGCCTATCGGCTCCCACCGATAGCGTTTGAGATCGATCCGGCCGCCGCGACCCACCGCGACCCCTTCGGCCATGAGCCGCCGTCGTCTGTTCCTCGAAGCCCCGGCCCCGCCGCAAGGAGATCCGGCCCGGACCGCCGATCACCCGATGCCAGGGAAGCCCGGCCGCTTCCGACGAGGAATGGAGGATCCAGGAAACGCCCCGGGCCGCCCGCTCCCGCCCGGCCAGCGCCGCCACCTGACCGTAGGTTGCGACCCGGCCTCTGGGGATACGGCGGATGACGGCCTTGACCTCGCGAGTGAAGGGCGTTTCGCCGCGGGCGTTCATGGCCGACGCCTATCTTAAGATAAAGGGCTATTTCGTGAGCTTGATCGAGCCGTTTGTCGTGTGGAGGGAGATCCCGGGGCCGCCCTGGCCGATCCGCCCCTCGACCCGGCGCTTCGACTGGCCGAGGTTCTGGAGCGTGATGGGGAAGTCCACGGTGATGTGGCCGTTCGTCGTCCGGGCCGCAAGGTCGGCGTTGAGGGTCTCGGGAGAAGCGATGGCCAGTGTGATGGACCCGTTCGTCGTCTCCGCCGTGATACCGTCCTTGAACGTCACCCCCTCGAGCCGGATGTTGCCGTTGGTCGTGTCCGCTTCGATCCGCCCGTCGAACCGGCTGACGCGGACTTCACCGTTGGTCGTGCCCGCCTCGAGCATGCCCGACGCGTCTTTGACCGTGATGGTACCGTTCGTCGTCGCCAGGTCGACCCGGCCGTAGCGTCCGGTGGCATCGACCCCGCCGTTGACCGTGCCCACCTCGTCGAGGTTGACCCCCTCGGGGACCATGACGGTGAATTCGACGCTGACATTGGCCCGCCGCGGGAACTTAGGCCAGATGGCCTTGACCGAGACCGAGCCGGCGCCCTCGTCGACCCGGATCTCGACCTTGTCCAGGTCCTCTTTGTTCCTGCGGGCGGTCTTGACGGCCTTGATCTCGACCTTGTCTTCTTTCCAGGTGGCGATCGTCACGCCGCCGTTGACGTTTTCAAGTGAAAATCGCTCGCCGGCCTTGAGCGGCAGGGTCTTCGAGAAATCTTCCTTATATTCCTCTCCGGCCAGGATGCAGGAGACCGCGAGAAGAAGCAGGGTGATGGTCAGCACGATGAGGACCTTGATTTTGGACACGGGAACCTCCTCGAGAACGACGTTCAATAGGGTAGACGAACGGGGCCGGGAAAAGGTTCCTCCTCTAGAGAAGGCCCATGAGCTTTTTGGCCCCGTCGAGGGTCTCCCGGGCGACCACCCGGGCCTTGCGGGCCCCTTCCGCCAAGGCGTCACGGACGCGGTCGGGGTTCCGTGCCAGGGCCTGCCGGCGCTCGCGGATAGGGTCAAGGACCTTCATGAGGTTCCGGTGGAAGATCTTCTTGCAGTCGATGCAGCCGATCGTCGCCTCGCGACAGCCCTTGGCGATCTCCTCGAGCTCGGCTTCGGGCGTCGCGAGCTGGTGATAGCTGTAGATGTTGCAGCGGTCGGGATCGCCCGGATCGCTGCGGCGCTTGCGGGCCTCGTCGGTCTTGGCCGGCCGGAGCTTCTCCCAGATCGCCTCCGGCTCCTCGGCGACGCCGATGATGTTGTCCATGGATTTGCTCATCTTCGACGCCCCGTCGATGCCCATGACCCGGGCCCCGCGCCCGATGAGGGTCGCCGGTTCGGGGAAGTACTCGCCGAACCGGTTGTTGAAGCGGCGGGCGACCTCCCGGCTGAATTCGAGGTGCTGGGCCTGGTCCTCCCCCACCGGCACGGCCACGGCCTTGTAGATGAGGATGTCCGCGGCCTGGAGGATGGGGTAATTGAAGAGGCCGGCCGTAGTGTTCTCCCGCTCCCGCTCCGACTTTTCCTTGAACTGGGTCATCCGGCCGAGCTCGCCGAGAGGGGCCACGCAGTTGAGGAGCCAGCAGAGCTCGGTGTGCTCGGGGACGTGGCTCTGGATGAAGATCGTACACCTGTCCGGATCGAGGCCCGCGGCCATGTTGTCGAGGGCGGCGTCCCAGACGCGCTGCCGAAGGAGGGCCGGCTCGTAGGTGACGGTGATGGCGTGAAGGTCGACGATGGTGAAGAAGCAGTCGTAATCGTCCATGAGGCGGACCCAGTTCTCGACGGCCCCGAAATAGTTGCCGATGTGGATCGTGCCGCTCGGCTGGATGCCGCTCAGGATGCGTTTGCGGTTGTTCATGGCCGGACCTCGTTTCGGGCTTATTGTATCAGAAGAGCCAGGAGTTCGGCGAGAACCATGGCCGTTGCCCCCCAGATGTTGTGGCCCTCGAAGGCGTAGAAAGGGACCTCGACGTCCCGGCCGCCATAGTGCCAGGTCTCCCGGCGGACGTTCGCAGGGTCGGCCAGATGATCGACGGGGGCCTCGATGACCTCGTCCACCTCTTCGGGCTGGATGTGGAACTCGAGGGGGCCGGGAATGACGGCCACGGTCGGGTAGATGCAGTAGTTGCTGGGTGTGATGTAGAGCGGCGTGAGCCGGCCCAGGACCCGGACGGCGCCGAGGTCGAGGCCCAGCTCCTCGACGGTCTCCCGGAGGGCCGTGGCCTCGAGGGACTCGCCCGGGTGCTGCTCGCCTCCCGGGAAGGAGATCTGGCCGCGGTGGTTGAGGACCCGCTCGGTGCGGCGCGTCAGGAGGACCCGGAGCCGGCCGGACTTGACGTAGAGGAGGATGAGGACGCCGGCTTTGCGACTGGTGTCTTCGACCTCGAAATACGCCTTGTGGCCCTGACGGGGTTCGGGGGCCATGGCGAGCTGAGCCGGGATTCCCGGAAGCGGGGCCCAGAGCCCTTTTTCTATCCGGGCCAGGATCTCGGCGGGCAGGAGGGACACGGAAGGATGCCTAACGGCCGCGGCCGGCCAGGAGCTTTTCGATCTCGTCGATCTCCTTGGGCACGCCCGAGGTCAGGACCTCACAGCCGGCCGCGGTGATGAGGACCGTGTCCTCGATGCGGACGCCGAACCCCTTCTTCTCGTCGTAGAGTCCGGGTTCGATGGCGAAGACCATGCCTTCCTTGAGGACGCCGCCGAGAGGGACATCGTGGACCGAGAGGCCGACGCCGTGGCCGAAGCCCCCCATCTGCCCGCGCGGGTCGATCCCTTTGGCTTTCAGGGCGGCGGCAACGTGATCGCGGACGTCCTTCGGTGTCGCTCCCGGCTTGTAGGCTTCGATACAGGCTTTCTGGACCTCGAGGACCGCCCGGTAGACCTCGCGCTGATCGTCGGTGAACCGGCCCGTGGACGGCCAGGTCCGCGTGATGTCCATGGCCAGGTGGTCGAGGTCGGCCCCGAAGTCCATCAGAACGACGTCGCCCGGCTCGACCCGCCGCGTGTTCTTGTCGTAGTGCTGGATGCAGGAGTTGGGCCCGGAGCCGACGATCGGAGCGTAGGCCGCGCCCTTGGCCCCGCCTTTCAGGATGACGGACATGGCCGCGGCCTCGATCTCGTATTCGTAGACGCCGGGACGAGTCGCCAGCATGGCCTGCCGGACGGCCTCGGCCGAGAGCTTGCCGTTCCGGCGCAGGGCCGCGATCTCGCCCGCGGTCTTGATGGCCCGCATCTCGTCGACGACCGGGATGATGTCCCGGAGCTCCATCTGCGGGTAGCGCTGGCGCAGCTTCTCGATCCGGTAGAGGTCGGCGGAGAGCTGGTCGTTGTAGTGGCTGCGGGCGCGGCGCCCGTCGAAAAGAGCGGTCTCGGAGCGGGCGTCGTCGAGGGAGTCGCGGGGCGAGAGGCGGACGTGAAACCGGCCGGCGAACCGGGCCAGCGAGCGGGCCAGGAACTCGTCAAGATAGCTCGAAGGGAAGATGTCCGTGAAGCCGCCCTTGGCCTTCCCCTCCGGGTCCTCGAGGAGGTTGAGGCCGTCCATCATCTTTTCGCGCTCCGTCTGCGGCGGCAGGAAGAGGTAGGCCCCCCGCGACGCCGGGACGAGGACGAGGATCGCACCGAGGTCCTCGTTCCCGGCGAAATAGAAGAAGTCGTTGTCCTGGCGGAAATGGGAGCCGGCGGGCGCGGCGGCGTCGCCGAAGAGGATGACCGCGCCGTCCTTGACGCGCTCCATCAGGGCGGCCCGGCGGCCGGTGAATTCGTCGGCGCTGAACCCGACCCGCTGGGCCGGGAGCGGGAGGGCGGTCAGCGCGGCGAGCAGTCCGGCCGTCAGGAGGACAGGGATCCTGGGGTTTTTCAACATTTCGCGACTCCTCTTGCCGGCGCGGAGCCGGATCAGGCCTTGCCGAGCACCATGGCCAGCAGGGCCATACGGACGTAGAGCCCGTATTCCATCTGCCGGAAGTATGCGGCCCGAGGATCATCATCGAAGTCGGTGCTGATCTCGGTGACGCGCGGAAGCGGGTGCATGACGATCATCCTGCTCTTTGCGGCGGCCATGATGCCCTTGTCGAGGACGTAGGCGCCCTTGACGGACTCGTAGACCTCTTCGCTCTCGAACCGTTCGCGTTGGACGCGGGTGACGTAAAGGACGTCGGTCTCCGGGAGGGCCTGTTCGACGGTCCGGTGCTCCGTCTGACGCATGCCCTTGGCCTCGAGCTCGGCGATGATCTCGGGCGGCATGCGCAAGATCTCGGGCGACACGTAGTGAAGCCGGGCGTTGTAGAGGGAGAGCAGCCGGGACAGGGAATGGACGGTCCGGCCGTACTTGAGGTCACCGAGCATGGTCACCGTCAGGTCGTCCATCCGGCCCAATTCCTCGTGGATGGTGAAGGCGTCGAGGAGGGCCTGAGTGGGATGTTCGCCAACACCGTCCCCGGCGTTGATAACCGGCTTGTGGGCGGCCGCGGCGGCCTTGGCCGCCGATCCGAGCTCAGGGTGCCGGACGACGATGACGTCGGCGTAGCACTCCAGCGTCCGGATCGTGTCCGGCAGGCTCTCGCCCTTGGCCACCGAGGAGTAGCGGACCTCGTTGATGTTGATGACGTTGCCGCCGAGACGCTCCATGGCGGCGATGAAGGAGGACGACGTCCGCGTCGAGGGCTCGTAGAAGATGCTGGCCAGGATCTTGCCCTTGAGCAGGTCGAACGTGCCGACCCGCTCGACCATGACCCTCATCTCGTGGGCGACACCGAAGATGTATTCGAGGTCGGAGCGGCTGAACTGCTTGACCGAGATGATGTCCTTGCCGTACCAGGGCGCTGTCCGCTGGTCACCGAAGGGCAAGTGGGGGTTCTTCGTGGGGCTGGGCATGACAGCTCTCCTTCTCGAAGGTCGCGTGCCGGGGCAGGATGCCCGGGATTCCGCATCATGCTACACCAGCATCGGAGAGGGAGTCAACGGAAAGGGGGCGTCAGAAGGCGCCGCGCCCGAGCGGGGGAGGGAGAGGAGTGAGGGGCGCCCCCGAGGCACCCCTCGCTCCGGGAACAAAAAGAAGGAGGGTTATGGAAGGGTGTCGGGAATCCTCTGTTTGATGCCGTTTACCACTTGTCGCTCCAACCCCCCAGGGATGCATATTTTATGCCAGACATTCTCCCCTGTTGGAGCGCAGAGCACCGGCGATGAACGTAAACTTTCTTGAATCAAGCGGTGGGCTCGAGGGGGTTTCTGGGCTGGAGGACGCGGTCGATCGACATGTTCAGGTCGTTGAGGTCGAGCGGCTTGACGAAGAAGTGGCTGATGGCGAACCGGCCCATGTCCTCGATCTTGACCTCTTCGGGGTGGGCGGTGATGAGCATGGCCTCCCCTTCATAGCCGTTCGCGCGGAGCTTCTTGATGAGCTCCATGCCGTTGAAGTAGGGGAGCCGGTAATCGGCGATGATGAGGTCGGCCCGGCCGTCCTTGAGCTTGGCCAAGGCCTGCCGGGGGTCCTTGAGCGGCGTGATCCGGTATTTCTTTCCGAGCAGCAGGACGAACGTCTTGCGGACCGTTTCGTCATCATCGACTAGGACGATCTTCTTGGTGATCATGAGCGGCCTCTTCCTCGCGGCCGCCCCCATAAGTAGCACGTTTTGTGCCAACTCTAAGGGGGGCCTCTTGGGGGAAACGGACGGCGGCGCTGGCCTCCCGGAGGGGGCCGGGCAAGTTCTTTTACAGCCCGGGGACGGGGTTTACAGCCGGCCCCTCAGGACGGCTCCCCGAGGTCGAGGCCGTAGTCCTTGATCTTCTTGTCCAGGGTCGGCCGGCTGATCTGGAGGATCTGACTGGCCCGGGTCTTGCTTCCCTTGACGGCGCTGAGGACGTGCTGGATGTATTTCTTCTCGACTTCTTCGAGCGGGACGAGCTCGTCCGGGAAGGCCCGCTTCTCGTCCGGCTCGAGGGGCAGGTTCTCCTTGAGAACAATGTCCCCCTTGGCCAGGATAACGGCCCGGGTCAGCGCGTTCTCGAGCTCCCGGACGTTGCCGCGCCAGGGCGTTTCGGTCAGGATCTTCATGACCTCGGGCGGGACCTTGCGGACGTTCCGGCGGAGCTCCCGGTTGATCTTTTCGAGGAGGTAGGCCACGAGGTCGGGGATGTCCTCGCGCCTCTCCCGCAGGGCCGGGAGGGTGACCTCGACGACCTTGAGCCGGTAGAACAGGTCCTCGCGGAACTTGCCCTTGTCGATCAAGCTCTTGAGGTTCTGGTTGGTGGCGGCGATGATGCGGGCCTCGGTCTTGAGGACCTTCTCCCCGCCGACCTTCATGAAGTCCCGCGACTCGATGACCCTCAGGAGCTTGCTCTGGAGGTTGGGCGAGACGTCGCCGACCTCGTCGAGGAAGAGGGTGCCCTTCCCGGCGATCTCGAATTTCCCCTTGGTCTCGCTGACGGCGTCGGTGAAGGCGCCTTTGACATGGCCGAAGAGCTCGCTCTCGAGCAGGGTGTCCTGGATGGCCGAGCAGTTGATGACGATGAAGGGCTCGTCCCGGAAGGGGCTGTGGTAATGGATGGCCTTGGCCACGAGCTCCTTGCCCGTGCCGCTCTCGCCCTGGATAAGGACGTTGGCGCGGGTGTTGGCCACCGAGCCGATGATCTTGAAGACGCTCCGCATCGCGCCCGACCGGCCGATGATGTTGTCGATCGTGTACTCTTTCGACTTCTCTTCGATAAGGTAGCTGACCCGCTCCTCAAGGGCCCGGACCTGAAAGGCCTTGTCGATGGTCAGGTCAAGCTCGGTCGCGTTGAGCGGCTTGACGAGGTACTCGAAGGCCCCGAGCTTGATGGCCTCGACCGTCGTCTTCATGTCGTCGTAGGCCGTCATGACCAGGATGACGGCCCGGCGGTTGCGGTCCTTGATCCTCCGCAGGACCTCCAAGCCGTCGATATCGGGCAGCCGGACGTCGAGGAGGACGAGATCCGGCGAGGATTCCGCGAAGGCCCGCACGCCGGCCTCGCCCGTCTCGGCGACGGCGATGTCGAAGCCCTTCTTGGCGAGCTGGGAGGCCAGGGTCTTGCGAACGAGCGGGTCGTCCTCGACGATCAGGATGGATCTCATGGCGTCTCCTCCGCGGGTATGAGGATCACGAATACGCACCCCCGGCCGCGCTTCTTGCCGACGGCGATCGACCCGTCGTGCTGCTCGAGGATCTTGCGGGCGTTGGCCAGGCCCAGCCCGAAGCCCGATGGCTTCGTCGTGTAGAACGGCTCGAAGATGTTCGGCCGGTCCTTCTCCGGGATGCCCGGTCCGTTGTCGGCGATGCGGATGCGGACCATCGTCCGCGCGCCCTCCGGGACCGTGTCGCAGGCGATGCTGATCTTCCCCCCCACGCCGAGGGCCTCATGGGCGTTGCGGAGGACGTTGAGGAAGACCTGCCTGAGCTTGTCGGCGTCGGCGAGGATGGACGGCAGCCCTTCGTCGCAGGCCCTTTCGACGAGGATCTTCTTCTGGGCCAGCGTGTCCTTGATGACTTTGAGCGACTCGTCGACGATCTGGGCGACCGTCCAGCGCTCCAGGCTCAGCTCCTGGACCCGGGTAAAATTGAGCAGCTCCTTGATGAAGCGCTCGATCTGGTCGATGCCCTCGAGCGACAGGCCGAGATGGGCTTTGACCGTTTCGGCGAACTGCTCCTCCTCGGCCACCTTCTGGATGTTCAGCTTGACCGAGGTCAGGGGATTGCGGATCTCGTGGGCGATCGTGGCGGCCATGCGGCCGATCGAGGCGAGCTTCTCGTGCTGCACGAGCTGCCGGTTAGCGTCCTCCACCCTCTCCCGGGTCTGGACAAGCTGGGAGGTCATCTCGTTGAAGCTCCGGGCCAGCTCCCCGACCTCGTCTCGCGACGTGTCGACGATGGCCTGGGAGAAATCCCCGTTGGCGATCCGGACCGTGCCTTCGACGAGCCGGTGGATGGGCCGGGTGATGCGCCGCGCCAGGAAGGCCGCCCCGGCGATGCCGAGAGAGAAGCCGGCGAGGCCAATGAGGAGGAGGACTTTCTGGATGTCCCGGAGGCGGGCGTACATCGGTTCGAGCGACAGCCCGATCTTGACCGTGCCCCACCGCCCGGCGGTCTGCGTGAAGGCCGGGACCTCGAGCTCGAGGATCCTGACGGGCTTGTCGAGGAGAACGAGGCGCCGCGTTTCCGAGGCGCTCTCATCCGGGGTCATGACGTCCTCGACCGTGCCGAGCAAGCTCGACGAGACGACGTCAGCATGAGCCCGGATGAGGGCGTTCCAGGCCGCGGGCCGGCCCTGTCTGTCGTAGACCACGATATAGGCCGGCTCTCCGGCGCTGTGCTCGTCAACGTATTTCTGGACGGCCTGCCAGTCGGCGTGGGAAAGCGACTGGAGGTTGGCGTCGGCGATGAAGCGGGCCTGCAGGAGGGCGCGGTTCCTCATCTCGTCCTGGAGGATCTTGGCCTCGCGGATCTGGATGACGAAGAGCACGGCCCCGAAGAGCAGGAGGACGAGCAGGGTGAACCAGAAGACGAGCCGTTTGTAGATCGTGATCTTCATCATCACCGGTCCCCCTTCGCCCCCAGCCAGATGTCCTTGACGTCGAGGAAGATGAAACCCATGGCCGGGAGCTGCACGCCCCGGACCTCGGGCTGGATGGCGATGCGGATGCGCTCCGAGAAGAGCGGGACGGCCGGGACGTCGTCGAAGAGGATCTTTTCGATCTCCCGGAACAGGCCCGTCCGCTTCTCCCAGCTCGTCTCGACCTCGGACAGCTCGAGCAGCGCGTCCAACCGGGGGTTGGCGTAGCGGGAGTTGGCCGCGTTGACGGCGGAGCGGGACCGATAGAGGGGGCCGATGATATTCTCCGGGTCGGGGAAATCCATGGTGTAGGGAAGGAATTTCAGGTATGGCGTGCGGACGGTCAGGGCGTCCTCGGGCTTGCGGAGGTACTTGACCTCGAGCTTGATCTCCAAGGCCTCGAGCTCTCTCCCGAGCTCGCGCGCGAACCCGGTCGACTCGTCGGTCCGGGGCGCGTCGCAGAGCAGTGTCAGCGTCAGGGCCTTGCGCCCCTCCTGCGTCAGGAGCCGGTCGAGGAGCAGCTTGGCCGCGTCGGTGTCGCTGAACGGACCCGCCGCGTTGGGGAAAAAGCCCGGGAGCAGAGGCGGGATATAGTTGTCCAGGACCTGGTGGAGCGCCGCGGGCGTGTCGCAGGCCGCGGCCAGCTTGGACTTGTCGAGCGCCAGGGCCAGGGCCCGGCGGACCTCATGCCGGTCGAGCGGAGGGACGTCGCAGCTGAAAGCCAGGATGTAGGACTTGAGGGTGTTGTTCTCCAGGATCGGGAAGCGCTGGCGCAGGATCCTCTCGGAGGTTACCGAGATGAGGTCGATGCTCCCCTCCTCGAACTGCTCTTCGGTATAATAGGGGCTATATTCGAGGACCGCCAGATACGGCCGGCGCCCGAAATAGGCGTTGTTCCTCTCCAGCCGGACGCCGAGGATATCCAGCCGCGAGCTCCGAAGCCATTCGGAGAACTTGAACGGGCCCGTCCCCACGGGCTTCTGGAAGAAGCTCCGGCCCTGACCTTCGACCAGGTCCTTCGGCAAGATCTTGCAATAGTACATGCCCAGGAGGTAGAGGCCGGCGACATAGGGCCGCTTCCAGTCGATCTCGAAGGTCAGCGGGTCGACGACGCGGAAGCCCGTGACCCCGGTCGCCTTGCCCTGCCGGTACTCCTCCGCGCCGACGACCTTGGCCGTGAAGTGCTGGTACATCGAGCTGCGCGTGCCGATCCTGATCAGCCGCTCGAGCGAGTACTTGACGTCGTCCGCCGTGAGCTCGCGCCCGTTATGGAACCGTACGCCGCGGCGGAGTCGGAAGGTGATGCGGGCCCCGCCTTCGGAGATCGTCCAGTACTCGGCCAGAGCCGGCGTGGGGTTGAAGCGGCTGTCAAACCTGACCAAACCATCGTAGAGCTGCTCGGTGACGAAGTAGTGGGACGGGAGGGCCGGGTCGAAGACCTGGTTAAAAGGGATGTAGGCGCCCTTGATACGGAAGGCGCCGCCGTACCGGGGGGCTTTTCCCTGCTCCTGGGGGCCGGCCAGGGCCGGCCCGGACGTCACCGAGATAACGACGAGGATGAGGAGGAGGGACAGGCACGAGGGAAGGGCGCGCTTGCGGCGGGTGGTGATCATGGGGTCGGTCTCATGATAGCGAAAAAGCCTCGAAAATGCACATTTCCCATATGCCCCAGGACGGAGCAAGGTTCGTGCCACGGAAATGATAGGATATCATAAAGATTATAAAGAAGATAAAAGAAGTCTCGGCCTCTCGTCTGTAAAAATATTTTACGCGCTTGAGGCGCCTGATCCCGGCTATTTCTCGGCCAGGGCGATGACCTTCTCGAAGACCCGGAAGAAGTTCCCGCTCCAGATCTTCTCGATCTCCCGGTCGGTGTAGCCGCGACGGATGAGCTCTTCGGTCACGTGGATCATGCCGCTGACATCGTCGCAGCCGACGACCCCGCCGCCGCCGTCGAAATCCGTGCCGATCCCGACAGAATCGATGCCGACGACCTTTTTCACGTGGTCGAAGTGGTCGACGAGGTCCTTGACGGTCGGCCGGACCTGGGGGAATTGCTTATTGATGGCGTCCCGCTCGGCCATGGCCTTCATGCGGGTCGCGTCGTCCCGGATCTCCCGGATGGGGCCATACTTGGCCTCGAGCTCTTTCATGGCCTTTTCGCGCTCGGGGATGACCGAGGGCGTCTTGACGTAGGCGCCAAGGAAGCAGATCTGGATGACGCCGCCGTTCTTGGCCAGGGCCCGGAGCTGGTCGTCGGTCAGGTTACGGGGATTGTCGCAGACGGCCCGCGCGCTCGAATGGGAGGCGATGATCGGGGCCTTGGACGCGGCCAGGACGTCGTAGAACGACTTTTCGGAGGCGTGAGAGATGTCGACGAGCATGCCGAGGCGGTTGCACTCGGCCACGACCTGGCGGCCGAAATCGCTCAGACCCTTGTCCTCGGGGTTCCGGCGGTCCGTCGAGGAATCGCAGATATCGTTATCGGAGGAATGGCAGAGGGTGATGTAGCGGACGTCCTTATCATAGAAGAGCTTCACGAGCGAGAGGTCGCGGCCGACCGGGTAGCCGTTCTCGAGGCCGATGAAGGCCGTGAGCCGGCCCTCGGCCTTGAGGCGCCGGGCGCCGGCCGGGTCGACGGCCAGGCCGATCGTCGAGGCGTAGGTTTCGGTCATCTTGTGGACGGCCTCGACGGCCCGGAGCGCGCTGTCCTTGGCCTTCACGTAGGCGTCAGGGGTCAGGGGGCCCTGGCCGACGAAGGCGGCGAAGAACTCCGCGTCGAGTCCGCCTTCCTTCATCCGCGGCAGGTCGATTTTGCCGCTGGCGCGGAGGGCCGGGTCATGGCGGTCGCCGATCTTCCAATCCGTGCGGAGCAGACTGAACGCCGTGTCGCAGTGGGTGTCGACGGTCAGGATCCTCTTATGGAGGTCCCTCGCCTTCTCCTCCACGGTCGGCGGCGTCTTGGCCACGGTACAAGAGAAGGCGGCGAGGACGAGTCCGAGACAGAGAACGGCACATACCCGATGAGGCTTCATGGCTGCTCCTTCAGTTCCCCGAGATCGCATGTCCCCCCGCTCCTGGAAAAGCCGACCGCGGCGCACATTTGACGCGCATTATAGCAGAAAATGGGGACGTTTCTATTTTTCGGAAGAACGCGTGGATTATCAAAGACGATAGCCTGAGGCTAATCGTGCCGCAAAGCGACGACAGGGTCGACGCGGGCGGCCCGGCGGGCCGGGTAGATGCCCGAGACGAGACTGACGAGGAGCGAAAAGCCGATAGCGCCGAGGAAGAGTCCGATGGGAAACGCGAAGTAGTCGATGAACGGCACGCCTTGCCGGGCCAGATAGAAATTGACGACCCGGTTGATGAGGAGGCTCGTCGCCCATCCCAGGACGCAGCCGGCGATCCCGCCGGCGAGGCCGATCGCGCCGGACTCGAAGAAGAAGATCCGCCGGATGTCGCTATCCCCCGCCCCGACGGCTTTCATGACCCCGATCTCGCGGGTGCGCTCGAGGATGGACATGACCATCGTATTGACGATGCCGAGCGCGGCCACGACGATGGCGATCATGCCCACGGCGGCCAGGATCATGTCCATGAAATAAAAGGCCTTGGTGATCTCCTCGAACTGGTCGGCCAGGGCGAACGTCGTGAAGCCCATCTCGCGGACCTTGGACTTGACGGATTCGAGGTCGCCGAGCGACCCGATCTTGACGCTCACCGCCGAGTAGCCCAGCCGCCCGCCTCTCATCCTGAACAGGTCCCAGATGCTCGTGATCGGCAGCCGCTTGATCCGGCCGGCCGGGCCCGGCGCGATGAGGACGTCGTTCTGCATCGGGGAGGGCCCGCCGTCGAACGGCTTGGTATCGATGACACCGAGGATGGGAAAGTCGTAGGCCTCTTGGGACACGGGAAGCCCTTTGCCGCCGAGAAGACCCTCCAGCCCCCGCGACAGGATCTGGCCCAAGTCGATCGTGACCGAGGTGATCCGCAGCGTCTTGCCCACGGCCGCCGCCGGGTCCGTCGTTCCCAGCTGCCTGACGAGGGTCCGGCTGACAATGACGCCCTCCTCGTTGTTCGACGCGTAGGGCCGTCCCCACTTGACCTCCACCTCTTTCGATCCCGCCACGGCCGCGGGCACGACCCGGATAAGCCGGAACTCCTCCTCCCCCTCGAGACCGACGAGGGCCGGGAAGTTGATGTCCGGATAGGCTGACCGTACGCCGGGGATCCGGGAGATCGCGGCCACGGCGGTGTCGTCGAGCACGGCGTCCTTCCGTCCGGCCTCCTTTGCGGCGGGCCGCCGCTCGTCGGGGTTGCCCGAAGGCCCCGCCGGGCCGCCGGGCATGACCATGACCGTGTTGAACAGGTCGGAGGACTCGAAGGCCGCCGTGACGTTCCTCTGCATGCCCTCGCCGAAGGAGATCATCGAAACGAGGGCGCCGATGCCGATCATCACGCCCGAAGCGGTGAGGAACGTCCGCAGCCGCCGCTTCCGAAGACTCGTCAGCGCGAATTCGACGGCGTCGGCGAACTTCATGCCGCCCCCTCCGCCGCCACGACCCGCCCGTCCCGGAGCCGCACGATCTCCTGCGCGTATTCCCGGACGAGGGCCTCTTCGTGGGAGACCATGATGACGGTCAGGTTCCTCTCGCGGTTGAGGTCCGCGAGGAGACCGACGATCTCCCGCGAGGTCCGGCTGTCGAGGTTCCCCGTCGGCTCGTCGGCCAGCAGGAGGCGCGGTCCGTTGGCCAGGGCCCGGGCCACGGCCACCCGCTGCTGCTCTCCTCCCGAGAGCTCCGCCGGCCGGTGGGCGGCCCGATGGGCCAGCCCGACCTTCTCGAGGAGCTCGGCCGCCCGGCGCTTCCGCTCCTTTTTATCGACGCCGGCGAACACGAGGGGCAGCTCGACGTTCTCGAGGGCCGTCCGGGCCGCCACGAGATTGAACGACTGGAAGATCATGCCGGCGCCGAACCGCCGGTACTGGGCCAGCGCCTCGCGGTCCATCCCTGAAACGAGGGCCCCGGCCACTTCGATCGTGCCGGCGCTCGGCGTGTCCAGTCCGCCGAGGAGGTTGAGGAGGGTCGATTTCCCTGACCCCGAGGCCCCCGTGATGGCGACGAAGCGGCCTTCGGCGACGGCCAGCGAGACGTCCGCGAGGGCCGCGACGCGGACGTCGCCGATGAGATAGGTCTTGGTAAGCGACCGGGTCTCGACGAGGGGGGTGGGGTCCGTGTTCAACGGCGACCTTTCGGGTTTCGGGCCAGGACATAGTGATTGGCTGGGACGGCCGCCGTCGCCTTGAGGAAATCGACGACGCGATAGCCCCGGCCGAACAGGCCCAGGAAGACCTCGCGTGTGGCCATCCGCCAGTCGACCGGGATGCGCCTCACCTCGGCGGCCGTGACGTCGGTCTCCTGGAGCAGGCGATAGAAGTCGAGGGGGACGCGGACGAGAAGGACATCGCCCTCGGCCGCGGGGTCGGTCCCTTCGACGACTTCGAGCTCGATCTCCCCACTTTTCCCGGCGACCCGCCGCAAAACGGCCCGGACCGTCTTGGGAGCGGCCAGGGCCGCCGCGAGGTCGTAGCCGGGCCGACCGCCCGTCCTCTCGAGGTCCCAGGACATGAGGAAGCGGTCCGTCGGCACGTCCGGCCGGTTGAGGAGGCCGCCGTACTCGCCGTAGGTGGCCACGCGATACTCGAGGACGTCCATGCCGAAGTGGTGGATGTTGCGGTGGGCGTTGACGCCCGTGAGCGGATCGTAGGTGCAGATGATCGTGGCGACGCCGAGGAGATCGAGGACCATCTCCCGTTGGTATTCCTTGAGGAGGATCCCGAGCCCATAGCTCTGGAAGGCCTTCCTGACCCCGGCGTATTGGGCGTAGAAGCGGAGGTTTTTGGGGTCGCGGAACCCGACGTCCTTGTCGCGGACGCCGGTGAAGCCGTAGCAGAAGCCGACGAGGTGGTTTCCGTCGAGCTCGAAGCCGCCATGCTCCGCCTCGGCGAAGGCGCCGACGAAGAGACTGCCGCCCTCGTGGAAGAAATTCTCGCACATCATGTTCCGGGTACTCGACATGTGGTCGTCCGGAAAACCCCAGATCTCCTCACGCAGGCCCTCATACTTCTGATAGTCCGCGGACGTGGGGGACGTCTCGACGCGCAGGAGGAAGCGCCTGTCCCGGATGGCGATCGTCTTTTCCAGGGGTCTCATGACCTTCTCCGCGTCATTCTAGCCGAAGGTCCCCGGCCGTTCAATGGGCGTTTTGACGCCCCTCCGGACATGCGCTACAATGAGGGGGATTTTTGGGACCATGGCTAAAGATATCGGGAACCTCAAGACCGCCTGCCTCATCAACCCCCGTGCGGCCAATTCCCGGTGGATGAGGCGGAAGCTCCTGCGCGCCTACCTCCAGAAGAGGCTTCCCGGCGACATCTACGACGACCTCGGCGACGTCAGGACGACGATCGAAAAGGCCGCCATGGCCTCGCGCAGCGCCGACGTCATCGTGGCCATGGGCGGCGACGGCACGATCGCCGATACGCTTCAAGGCATTTTCGAGGCCGGAAAGCAGAACGACGTCCTCTTCGGGGTCATCCCGTTCGGCAGCGGCAACGCCTTCCGCAAGGCCTTCGACATTCCCCTGAACCCCCTCAGGGCCATCGACCACCTGGCCGAGGGCGTCCCCCGGCTGATCGACCTCATGGAGATCGAAGGCCGCGTCGCGGGATTCGCCAGCATCGGGGCCACGGCCCTCGTCACCGGGGAGAAGCTCCGCGGCAAGATCCATGGGCTCTGGGGCCACGTGCTGGCCGGGCGGCGCTTGTTCAACACGCCGCTCGACGAGAAGACCCTCGAGCTCTTCGACGGCTACGATGAGTCCGGCCCTTTCGAGCACAAGACCGTCACCTCGAATTTCTTCGACTGCCTCGTGGCCAAGACGAACTATTTCGGCTACAGCTGGTACATCGCGCCCGGCGCCGTCGTCGATGACGGCTATCTCGACGTCACGCTGTTCGAGATGGGGCCCCACAAGTATTCAGTCCTCTTCCCGTTCATCTACTTCGGCTGGTACCAACGCCGGCTGCGGCGTTTCAAGGCCAAGCGGATCGTCATCAGCGGCCGGGCCCTGCCGGTCCAGTTCAACGGCGAGGTCATCGACGACCGGGACCGGGTCGAGTGTCGGGTGCTTCCCCGGGCCATCCGCATGGTCATCCCCCCGACCAAGCGCGCCGGCAAGCACTTTCAAAAAATTCCCTCCTGAGGAGGCCCCATGACCGCGAAAAGAGCCGTCTTATTGGTGTTCCTCGTTGCGGCCGCGCTGGCGGCCTGCTCGCCCCAGATCCGCCTGGACCTCCTCGGCGAGGACAAGCTCCAGGAGGTCGTGCTCGTGCCGAGCGCGGCCCGGGAGAAGGTCCTGATGATCGACGTCGACGGCATGATCTCGGCCGCCCTGGAGACGGGGATCTTCTCCCGTGAGAAGAGCGTCGTCGCGCGCGTCTTCGAGCGCCTCGAGCGGGCGGCCGCCGATCCCTGGGTCAAGGCCGTCATCCTCCGGCTCGACACGCCCGGCGGCGAGGTCACCGCGAGCGACATCGTCTACCACGAGGTCCTCCGCTTCAAGGAGCGGACGGGCCTGCCCGTCGTCGGGCTGATGATGAGCGTCGCCGCCTCGGGCGGCTACTACATCGCTTCGGCCTGTGATGTCATCGTCGCCCACCCGTCCACTCTGACCGGCTCGATCGGGGTCATCTCGATCTTCCCCAGCGTCGAATCGCTGATGGCCAAGGTCGGGGTCAAGGTCGCCGTCATCAAGTCCGGCCCGGTCAAGGACTCCGGCTCGCCGTTCCGGGACATGACGGAAGACGAGAAGGCGATCTTCCAGGGCATCATCGACGAATACTACGAGGGCTTCCTCGCCGTGGTGGCCAAGGGGCGCCAGGGCAAGATAGCGGCCGCGGACCTGCGGACGATCGCCGACGGCCGCGTTTATACCGCGCCCCAGGCCTTGAAGCTCGGCCTGATCGACGCCGTCGGGTACTTCGACGACGCCTTCGCCAAGGCCCGCGACCTCGCGGCGCTCAAGAGCGCCCGCCTCGTGTCCTACACCTATTTCCCCAAGACGAAGACGAACATCTACGCCGGCCGGCCCGGCGACGTCTCCCCGCTCGACGCGAAGGTCATCGAGGCGATGCTCGGGGTCTTGAAGACGGGCTTCTACTATCTCTGGCTGCCGCAGACGCGATGACGCCGCCGGCCGCTAGGGCCGGGCGATGGTCTCGAACTGGGGCGGCCTCTGGATGTGGGCCTTGACCGTGCAGTGATCGACCGCCTTGATCAGGGCGGAGCGGTATTTTTCGGGCAGGCCGGCGGGCAGATCGACGGTGATGGCGATCTTGTCGATCATCTTGGACGCCGCGCCGCGCTCGGTCGTCATCGTCACGCCGAGTCCCTCGGTCGGGATCTTGCGCTCCTTGCAGAAGGCCAAGGCGTAATACCCGGCGCACGAGGCCAGGGAGACGAGGAAATAATCGAAGGGGGACGGCGCCGTTCCGTCGCCCCCGTCGGGAACGGGCTGGTCGGTCTTGACGGTGAAGCCCTTGTACTCGACGTCGATCTTGTAGTTGTCTCCGAAAACGACCTTCAGCTCTTTCGGGTTCATCGAAGCTCCTTTCCTTTCCGGCCGGGCCGGGGCGTCCGCTCACGGGGGCCTTCCAGGGCCTTGCGGAACATGGCCAGGATGACGTCCCGGTCCTTGGCCGTCAGGGCCATGCGGAAGAAGATGTCCTGGACCTTCTCGACGATGAAGGCCCGGTTCGTGTCATGCATGAAGCCGAGGCTCTCGAGCATGTCGCTGAAGCGCCGGCCGGCCGCGGCCTGGGCGCCGTGGTCGAGGGGCATGTCCCGGCGGAGCGGCGGGAGCGGCCCCTCGCGGAAGGCGATGGCATGGAGGGTCAGCGTAACGGCGACGCCGAGGTTGAAGGACGGCTGGCGCGACGCCTGGGGGATGTGGAAACGGACATTGGCCAGGCCCAGCTCGTCCTGGGTCAGTCCGGTGCGCTCGTTGCCGAAGACGAGGCCGACGCGCGCGGACGCGGGATACTCGAAGATCCGCGCGACGCCGGCGGCGAGAGGGACCAACGGGAAGTCATGGCGGACACGGGCCGTCGATCCCATGACGAGGTCGCGGTCGGCGACGGCCTCGCCGAGAGATGGGAAGAACCGCGTCCCCTCGATGATGGATTCGGCGTGGATGGCCGTGCGCCAGGCGGGCGGCTCGAGCCTGCCGAGCCCGACAATGCGCAGGTCGGTAAAGCCGGTGTTGGCCATGCCCCGCGCCGCCAATCCGATGTTCTCGGGACTGTCCGGCCGGACGAGGACGACGGCGAAGCGGTCGAAACCGATCATGAGAGGTGATTATAGCGGAAGCCTCCGCCCCGCTCAATGCGTTGACAGCGGGCGAAGGGCGGTGTTATAAACCGGCCATCGCAGCCGGCGGACCGGCGAGGAGGGCGGAGAATGCCGAAGACACGATCGACGGGACGGACGTCGGGGGCGCGGACACCGCGGCCGCGCCTGCGGGGGAGCCGGGACCTCGAGCGCCTGTTCGCCAGCCGCGGCTTCACGGACTTCCGCTGGATCGACCCGGCCGAGATCGTCACCGCCGAGTGGGTCCGGATGAAATGCCGCTTCGGCTGCCGGGAGTACGGCCGGAACGCGGCCTGCCCGCCCGGCACCCCGCCGGTCGACGAGTGCGCCCGTTTCTTCCGGGAATACAAGCGCGCCGCCGTCTTCCATTTCCCCAAGAAGGTCGACCGGCCCGAGGACCGTCACGCCTGGACCCGGAAGCTCAATCTCGAGCTCGTCAAGCTCGAGCAGGAGGTGTTCAAGGCCGGGTTCTACAAGGCCTTCCTTCTGTTCTTCGACAGCTGCGGCATCTGCCTCGAGTGCTCAGCCGTCCGGGCCGAGTGCAAAGAGCCCAAACTGGCCCGGCCAACGCCGGAGAGCCTGGGCGTCGACGTCTACGCGACCGTGCGCAAGATCGGCTACCCCATCCAAGTCCTGTCGGACTACGGCCAGGAGATGAACCGCTACGCCTTCATGCTCATAGACTAGCGGCCGCAATCCCCCTATAATATCCTCAGTTCGCTCGTTCCCCTAATGGAGCAGCCCCGGCTGCAGGGATCGAAAGAGGAGGGAAGCTCATGATCACCGTCAAGGACATTCTCAACCAGAAGGGTCACAACGCCTGGACGATCGGGCCGGAGGCCAAGGTCTTCGAGGCCCTCGAGCTCATGGCCAAGAAAGGGGTCGGCGCCCTGATCGTCGTCGACAAGGACGAGGAGGTCATCGGCATATTGTCCGAACGCGACTACGCGCGCAAGATCATCCTCATGGGCCGCCAGTCCCAGGACACCCCGGTCAAAGACATCATGACCAGGGAGGTCTACGGCGTGCACATGGAGTCGACGGCCCAGGAATGCATGGCCCTGATGACGGACAAGCATTTCCGGCACCTGCCCGTGTGCCAGGACGGCAAGCTCGCCGGCGTCATTTCCATCGGTGACGTGGTCAAGGCCATCATGACCGACCAGAAGGTGACGATCGAGAACCTCGAGAACTACATCATGGGGAAATATCAATAAGGTCCTCCCTCCCTCCGGCTTTGCTCGGGAATCGCCTCTAGCTCCCCGGCCCCCCGGCGGCGGGTAGCGGACTCTGGGGAGCGGACCGGCAGAAGGACGGCGGAGATACACGGAGCCGGACTTCTGCGAAATATCCGAGTGAGTATCGTGACTCAAAAATCCATGACGCCCATGGCTCGGAGCGCCAAGTAGGCCGCTCCCAGTACCCCGGCCGAATCGCCCAGCACTGCTCTTAAAATGGGGATCGTGCGTCCGGGGATCCCGAAGAGCGCCTTGTTCATGACCGGCGGGACATGGTCGTACCAGAGCGGGATGTTCGAGACGCCGCCGCCGAGAACGATGGCCTCGAGGTCGAGAGCGTTGACGCAGTTGGCGAAGAGCTCGCCCATGACCCGGAAGGATTCCTCGAAGACGCGGCGGGCGTGGGGATCGCCGGCCTCGTAGCGTTCGAGGATCTTGTCCGGAGGCAGGGCCTCCCCGGCGATCTCGGCGTAGCGCCGGCCGAGGCTGGGCCCGGACAGGTAGGCCTCGCCGCAGCCTCTCCGGCCGCACTCGCAGAGCCGGCCGTCGATGGCGACCGAGGTGTGGCCGATCTCTCCGGCGTTACCGTTCGGCCCGCGATGGAGCCGGTTCCCCAAGATGAGTCCCGAGCCCATGCCCGTGCCCAGGATGACGGCCATGACCGTCGAGAAGCGCCCGTGGCATTGGGCGAAGAACTCGGCCAGGGCCAGGCAGTTGGCGTCGTTCTCCACGACGAGCGGGACGTCGAGCCGGGACCGGAGGAGACTGACGAGCCCCGGTCTCTCATAGAGTGGCGTGTGGGGCGCGCCGTACATGATGTCATCGGCGGCGCTGTAGGTGCCGGGAGTGCCCATGCCCACGGCTTCGTATCGGGCTGGACCCGCCGTCTCGGCGACGAGCTCGAGGATGTTCCAGACGACCTTCTCCCGGCCGAGGCCGGGCTCGGACGGACGGCGCTTGCGGGCCAGGATGGCGCGCGTTTCATCGACGAGGCAGGCTTCGACCTTGGTCCCTCCGAGATCGATGCCGACGGCATAGTGGCTCATGCCTGGGCTCCGGGGCTATTTTATGCACATCTGCCCGGGAGAGCAACGGGGGCTCACGTTTCCGCCGGACTTGAGTTCCGCGGACCATCTGCTATATTGGGGAACACCGGGCCGGCCGCCCGGAGCACACAGATGCCTGAGGACAAGGTCCGTTTCGGATATAGGACGGTCGGGGCCGCGGAAAAGAAGCGGCTCGTCCACGACCAGTTCACGCCTATCGCCACGACGTACGACCGGGCCGACGCCGTGCTCAGCCTCGGCCTGCACTTCCTCTGGAAACGGGCCACCATCCGCAGACTGGGACTCCATCCCGGCGAGAGGCTCCTCGACGTTTGCGGCGGCACGGCCGATCTGGCCCTGCGCGCCGCGCGCCGCCTCGGGCCGGCGGGGCGGGCGGTCGTCTGCGATTTCAACGGGCCGATGATGCGGTCCGGACGCGACAAGAGCGTCCGGGCGCGGAACGGAGAAATCGTCGCCTTCGTCCAGGGCGACGCGGAAGGCCTTCCGTTCCCCGACGCCTCGTTCGACGCGGTCACGGTGGGCTTCGGCCTCCGCAACCTCGTCGACCTCGAACGGGGGCTCGGGGAGATGGCCCGCGTCCTCAAGCCAGGCGGCCGTTTCGCCGCCCTCGAATTCTCGCTGCCGCGCCGGCGCTGGCAGAGGGCCCTCTACGCGTTCTACTCGTTCCGGCTCATGCTCCCGGCCGCGCGCCTGATCTCGGGCACGGACGGCCCCTACCGCTATCTCGCCGAGTCCATCCGCGTCTTCGATCCGCCCGCAGAGCTGGCCGGCCGGCTGGCCCGGGCCGGGTTCGGTGACGTCGTTCTCCGTCCCGTCTCCCTCGGGATCGCCACCATCTATGCCGCTCAAAAGCCACAGGAGGCCCCTCATGCCGCGGATCATTCCTGAAGCCCGGGCCACGGCGGCCCGATGCCGTCACTACGCCATGTGCAAGATCGACTATCTCGCGACGGGGCTCTGCCCCTCGGGCCCGGAAAAGCACTTCGTCACCTATTACCCTCAGGGCCGTATGGACCTCTACCGGGGCCTGGCCGAAGGCCGGATCCCGGTCACGGAGGCCTTGCTCGACGCCGCCGACACCTGCACGCTCTGCGGGATTTGCGATGGCCAGTGCCATTTCGTGACGGGCCTGCAGCCGACCCCGGTCATGCGCGCCCTCAAGGACTACGTCGAGGAGTTCAGGCGGAACAAGGGAGAGGCCGTCCGCCCGGTCGAGGACGAGGTCCTGCGGAAGCTGCGGGCGATCGTCGGCCATGATGGGGCCTCGAACGACCCGGCCATCCTCTGGACCTATGCGGACGACCCCTTTCCTCTCGCCGGCCCCCAGCCGCCCCGATACGTGGTCCTCCCCGGGTCCCGGGAAGAGGTCGCGGCGATCGTCAGCCTGGCCCGTGATCTCGATCTCGCCATCGCCATCAGGGGCAACGGCGGCAGCGTTTTCGGCTTTGTCTTCACGGACGGGATCGTCCTCGACATGAACCGGATGAGACGGATCTCATTCGACCTCGACAACTGGATCGCAGCGGTCGAGCCGGGGGTGACCTCGTTCGAGCTGCAGCAGGAAGCCTTCCGGCGCGGCCTGCGTGTCAACGCCGCCGAGCCGGCCGCCACGGTCTGCGGCAACCTCGTTTGCACGGGGACGTTCTCGACCTGGTCGAACGTCTACGGCACGGCGGCGGACAACTTCGTCGACATGGAGTTCGTCGGCCGCGATGGCCGCGTCTTCCGGCTCAACGAGAAGCAGGGCCCGAATCACTATGCCTTCGAGCACCGGGTGGCGCCCTCGCCCGGCATCTGCACGAAGGCCTTCGTCAAGCTGCACCCGGCGACGGACGACGAGGAAGGGCTCCTCGTGCCGTTCGTGGACCTCGACGGGGCCGTCCGATTCGCCCGGGAGCTCGGGCAGAGGAGGATCGGCCTGGCCGTGGCCGTCCTCGGCGCCCATTACATCGCCAACTTCCTCTCGCCGGACGAGGACCTGGCGCGCCGGCTCAAGGAAGCGCTCCCCGACGCCCTGGGCGCGAGCTTCGCGGTTTTCGTGATCGGGGACCGGTTCGCCCGGGAGGCCATCCGGAAGATGACCCCCGCGGTCATCGATGCCGGGCTCCTCCGGCTCCTCATGCTCGGCCTGCCCCGTCTGCTCGAACCGCGCTGGCTCGACCTGGCCCGCGAATTCGAGGGCGGCGGCCGCGCTTTCGAGCTCCTCTGCCGGCCCGAGATGCGGCCCCTCATCGAAGCCGCGCTTCTCCCCTCCCCCGAGACGATCGCGGAGTCCGTTCCGGAGGCCCTCCGGCCGCTCTACCGGGATCTTTATGCCCGCCCGGAGATGACCGACATGGTCTGGCTCAACATGCATCGCATCGTCAGCGCCCGCATGTCCCGGCGCAAGCACATGTTCGCCTTCCTGGTCTATCTCCCGCCGGCACGGCTCGACGTCCTCCACGAGATCCTGGAGGGCTTCGCCCGCGTCGCCGACGCTCACCACATCGATCACGATTTCGGGTTCCTGACGCCCATGGACTTCGGCAAGCGGGCCATCCTCGAGTACGACTATTACATCGACCACACCGACCCGGCCGAAAAGGAGAAGATCGCCCGGGCCATGCCCGAGCTCGACCCCTGGCTGGACGCCCTCGCCGCCCGCGTCCCGGGCGTGATGTCCCTCAAATACGTCTTCTCGCAGGGCTGCGCACGCAAGGAAAGCTTCCTTTATCGGGTCTAGACGACGGGGAACCGCCATGAGGATGGATCTGGACACGCTGCGGAAAAAGCGGGCCGCCCGGGATTCCCGAATCCTGGTGACGGGAGCGGCGGGGTTCCTCGGAAGCCACTTCGCCGTCGCCCTGCTCGAGGCGGGTTACCTGGTGACAGCCGTCGCCAGGCCCGCCAAGAAGCTCGGCGCCCAGGCCAGGATCGACCAGCTGGCCGACTGGTTCGCCCTTAAAGAAGAGGCCCGGCGCCGGCTCAATGTCATCGAAGGCGACATCCTCGATCCCGCCTGGGCCGCTGCCCAGGCCCAGACGGGACGGTTTGACGAGATCGTCCATTGCGCTTCGAGTACGGCCTTCAGCGAACGCAAGCGGGCCGAGGTCGAAGCGACGAACATCAACGGGCTCGAGAATGTCCTCGATTTCGCGGCCCGCAGCGGCTGCGGGTTCTTTCACCACGTCAGCACCGCCTACGTCGCGGGAAAGCGGACCGGGCCCT
Organism: Candidatus Aminicenantota bacterium; assembly: GCA_963809345.1. Classification (GTDB taxonomy): domain Bacteria; phylum Acidobacteriota; class Aminicenantia; order Aminicenantales; family Saccharicenantaceae; genus RBG-16-66-30. Next base: position 136,452 of record CAWEJF010000007.1, read on the forward strand.
GCGCGGAGGAATGGGTCGAGGCGGGTCCGTTCACGAACGTCTACGAGGAGACCAAGGCCCGAGGAGAGATCCTGGCCCGGGATGTCTGTCGGGCCGGAGGCATCCGGCTCAACGTCTACAGGCCGACCATCGTCTACGGCGATTCCCGGACGGGGCGCACATTGCGCTTCAACGCGCTCTATTACCCTGTCAAAGCGGCCGTCTACCTCCGCGACATCTACAACGCCGATATCCGCGAACGGGGCGGCCGCAAGGCCGCTGAGCTGGGCATTTGTCTCGCCGAGGACGGGCGGCTGGTCATGCCCATCCGGATCGAGGTCGCGCGAGAAGGGGGTATCAACCTCGTGCCGGTCGATCACTGCGTCCGGGCTTTCATGGCCCTCTTCGAGGACGGCTGCGAAGGCGGCATCTATCACATCGCCAACCCGAGGCCGACGCGGATCGAGGACATCATCGGCTACGGCAAGCGGCACTTCCGCTTCGAGGGGATCGAGCCGTGCGGACCGGAGGCCTTTATCGGCCGGCAGAAGAACGCCCTGGAGATCCTCTACGACACCTATCTCGAAGTCTACCGGCCCTACATGCAGGACGAGCGCCGTTTCGAGGCCACGAACGCGGCGCCTATCCTGGAGAAGCACGGACTCGTCTGCCCGACCTTCGACTACGAGGTCTTCGCGCGCTGCATGACCTACGCCGTCGAAGTGGATTGGGGCTCGAAGCTCTTTGCCCGGTGAGGCCCGGACCAGCCGCCTTTGCTTATTTCTTGTCGGGCGAGCCGGCCATCCCCTCGTCAAACTTCTTCCGCATCGCCTCCCGTTTGTCCAGGGTGTCCAGATAGATCTGAAGGTTGATCAGCTCCTCCGCAAAGGCGTTGGCCACCTGGCCGATCGCCGCGCTGCCTTGAAGGGGTGGGACAACGCGCTCTCCCGTCACGTCCATCAGGAAATCCGCGACCTCCCGGTCGATGACCGGCATGAGGAGGCTGCCCGGATCGGGCTTGATGATCAGCTTGGTCAGAGCCAGGACCCTGGTAAAACGAGCGTAAAAAACCAGGTTGATCTCCCCCGCGTCTTTGGCTTTGATGGTCTCGGCCGCCATGGCCTGGAGGTTCTTTTCCAACCCCTCCACGCTCGTCCCTTGCGTCGCCATCTCCTGGAAGCTCTTGATATACATGTCCAGCAGGGTGTAGCCTCCCTTTTTCGGTGCCGCCGGGCTGCCCTCCATGGCGCTCAGGCCCACCGCAAGAAGCGAGATCCCTAACAACCAAGCTCCCCATCGTCTCATATCAAGCCTCCTTTGATTTGACGGCCAAGGCCGTCAGCGCGCGTTCAATGACCTTGTCCTTGAAGAGGATCTCCATTCTCTGCTTCATGCTGAGAGCGGGGACCCTCAGCCTGACGGTCCGGGCCATCGGCCCACCTCTCTCCTTCTCTTCCAGGCGCCCTGTCGAGGCGAGGACTCTCTCGAAGCCTTGACCGGCCCCCGATATCCTCCCGTCCTCGCCCGGGTCCGGGAAAGGCCCCGCCACCGACCGGGAGAGCGATGGGAATTGGCTGAGGACGGTGGCAAAGAGGCCCGGGTCGACGGGACCCGGGGTGGGCGACCGATCGCTCACGATGAGAACGAGAGCTCCGGCCAGGAAGAGAACGGCGGCGGCAGAAACGGCGATCTTCATGAGGAACAGCTTGCCCGGCACGGCTCTATCGTCTGCCGCGATCCGGTTCCGCAGCCGCTTCTCGAAATCCTTAGAACGGAAGACGTCGAGGGCCTCGTCGATCTCGTCCTGTATCAGGCGGTCGACCCTTTCGAAGTCTCGCGTATCGTTCTTCTTATTCATGCTCCGCCTCTTTGATGAACGTCGCCACGGCGATCCGCGCCCGATTCAACCGGGACATGACCGTCCCGGCTTTGGCCCCGACGGCGCGCCCGAGCTCCTCGTAGGAGAGATGCCCATACTCGCGGAGGACGAAGACATCTCGCTGCTTTTTCGGCAGCCGGGAAATGGCCGTCTTCAACAGCCCCAGGCGCTCATTCGTGATCGATGAAGATTCCGGGGTCCTTCTATCGACGGTGTTATCGGGGCTTGTTGCTCCTTCGAGCCGGCGGCCCCGTTGCCGCTCTTTAACGAGGTCCAGGCACGTGTTCCGCGTGATCCGGAAGAGCCACTCCTTGACCAGATGGGGATGATGGATCCTTCCGAGGTTCCGATAGGCCTTGAGATACACCTCCTGGCTCAAGTCCTCGGCGTCTGAGGGATTGTGGGAGAATCCCAGGCAGATCCTGAAGACGGCTTCCTGACAGGTCATCATATCCTCGAAGAGCCTCGTCTTATCGTCCGCCCGCATCTCACGCCCTGTTTTCATCTTTAAAGACGACGCCGCCGATAAAATATTCCATTTTCGTGTATTCGTTCAATAGAGATACCGGGGAATCGTGAAAGCTCGCGGCCTCGGCGAAGGCGTTGATCTCCGCCGAGACCGGGTGGCGGACGGGCCGGATTCGGGTACAATAGGCCGCATGGATATCGTCCTCGCCTCGGCCTCTCCCCGCCGCCGGGAGCTCATGGGTCGGGTGGCGTCGGAGTTCCATATCTTCCCGGCCGACGTCGACGAATCGGCCATCCCGGTGAAAGATCCTCTCGAATTCGCCATCGCCGCGGCGACGCTCAAGGCCCGGACGGCGGCGGAGAGATTCCCCGAAGCCGTCGTCATCGGCGCCGATACCGTCGTCGCCCTGGGGCTGCGGATCCTGGGCAAGCCGACCGACCGGAACGACGCCAGGGCGATGCTGCGGGCCCTGTCCGGTCGGCGGCACCGGGTCATCACCGGACTGGCGTTCACAACGAAGGCGGAGGACCGTCTTCTCACCGGCTACGACCTGACCTACGTCACCTTCCGCGAGCTCAGCGACGAGATGATCGACGGCTACCTCGACCAAGGGGCCTTCCTCGACAAGGCCGGGGCCTACGCCGTGCAGGAGGTTGGCGACGCCTTCGTTGCCCGGATGAAAGGCGATTACGACAACGTCGTCGGGTTCCCCGTGGAAAAGGTCCGGCGCCTCCTGGCCCGCTTCATGGCTCCGTCGTTGTCCGTCGAAATCGAGGACGTCGATTTCCCGGGGAGCGACGGCAAGGCCGAGGCTGGCGGCCGTAAGCTCCTCATCCCAGGCGCCGTCACCGGCGAGCGCGTCCTCGTTCAAGTCGTCTCCGGGCGCGGGGCGGCCGAAGTCGCCGAGGTCATCCGCGTCGAGTCCCCGTCGCCCCGGCGGGCCGTCGCGCGGTGTCCTCATTTCGGACCGTGCGGCGGCTGCCTCTTCCAGCACGTCGAATACGGGACCCAGCTCGAGCTCAAAGAGCGCTATCTCCGCCGGACGCTCGAGGAGGCAGGGCTGATTTCCGGAAGCTCCAGCCGGCTTTCGGCTTCAAGCGGTCGGGATGCCGCGGCCGCGATGCGGCCCATCACCGGCTCGCCGGACCTCTATGGTTTCCGGAACAAGATGGAGTTCGCCTTCGGCGAGAAGTTCGGCGAGCTCGCCCTCGGCCTCAGGGAGAAGACGACCTCGACCCGCCAGACCTACCGACGGACGCTGCCTGTCGGGGAATGCCCGATCTTCGGCCCGGTCGTCACGCGCATCTTCCCCGCCTTCTACGATTTCGCCCGCGAGAACGGCCTCGAGGGCTTTGAACCCGCCACTCGGAAGGGCCACCTCCGCCACCTCGTCCTCCGGGAGGGGAAGCGCACGGGCGAGCTCATGGCCATCCTGGTGACGGCCGAGTTGCCCGACCTCGGCCTCGACCCGCTCGTGGAGAAGCTCGCCGCAGCCGCGCCGGAGATCCGGAGCTTCGTCCACGTCTCGAGCGGCCGCGGCTCCGACCTCGTCGAGTTCGAGCGGATGCGTCTCGTCGCCGGCGTCCCGTTCATCGAGGAGAAGCTGGCCGGCCTGACCTTCCGCATCTATCCACCGAGCTTCTTCCAGACGAACACGTCCGGGGCCGAGCTTCTCTATCGCCGCATCGGCGAAGAGGCCCCGCTCACGAAGAAAAGCCGGGTCCTGGGACTCTACTGCGGCAGCGGGGCGATCGAGCTCTCGCTCGCCGGCGCGGCGGGGAAGGTGACGGGCATCGACTCCTCGCCGGTCAACGTCGCCAACGCCGTGGAGAACGCCCTCGTCAACCGGATCGAGAACGTCGCCTTCCTGGCGGGCACGGTCGAGGCCCTGCTCGGCGGGCCGGGCCGCGAGCCGGCCGACATCGTCATCGTCGACCCGCCGCGCGTCGGGCTGACGGGCAAGGCCCTGCGCAGGGTCGTCGAGCTCCGCGCGCCGGCCGTCGTCTATGTTTCCTGCAATCCCCGCTCGCTCGCCCGGGACCTCCGCGGCTTCATGGACGCGGGCTACAGAGCGGCCTCGCTCTCGCCGTTCGACTTCTTCCCGCATACGCCGCATCTCGAGACACTGGCTGTCCTCGAAAGATAGAGGGCAGTTCCCGATGGGGACCGCCCCCCCTTGCTCAGGCTCCGCCGCTTTACATTCGTCTCCGGCCATAGTAAAACACGGCCCGAGGAGGACGCGACCATGATCGACCCCAAGTCCGCCCCTTCGTTCGAGACCAAGCCCCGTTGCTGCCCCTGCGAAGAAAGAACGGGGCCTTCCGAGAATTCCGTCTCGAGGCGCGATTTCCTCAAGGGCGCCGGGATGACGGCGCTCGGAAGTGTGGCCGTGGGCGGCCTCGCCTGGCCGCTTCTCGCGGGCGGGACCGGCACGGTCGACGGGCCCTCTCGCCTCGCGCCTCTGAAGGTCAAGCCCATCCTCACCTATGAGATACCTCAGCGCCGTCCCCAGACGAGCTGGCGTTCCTGGGGCGGGATCGCAACAGAAGCGGACGTCCGCGGCGAGGTCACCCGGATCCGGGAAGAGCTCGCGGCCCTGGCCAAGAAAGCGGAGTTTCCCGTCGAATTCCTGCCGGTCTCCACGGTCCGTCAGGCAGCGGACCTCGGCGCGGTCGGGGACATCGGCGGCGCCGACGTCCTTCTCGTCTATGCGGCCGGCGGCTGGATGGACGTCTTCGGCGCCCTGGACAAGACGGGCAAGGACCGGATCTACTTCTGCCGCCACAAGTCCGGGCCGGTCTATCTGTGGTACGAGATCATCAGCCCGCGCTATCTGAGGCAGCACACCGATTCCCTGGCCGTCAAGGGCGTCGACGAGGGCGACGTCGTCATCGACAGTCAGGACGAGCTCCTCTGGCGTTTCCGGGCCCTGGCCGGCCTGCGGAATACCATGGGTACGAAGATCCTGGCTGTCGGCGGGCCCGAGGCCTGGGCCCAGCCGGCCGGCGTCGTGCCCAAGCTCGTCGTCGACACCTGGAAATTCGACATCGTCACCGTTCCGTACGACGACCTGGGACGGCTCATCCGCGAGGCCCGCGCCGACGCCGCGACCGTCCGCCGGGCCCGGACCAGGGCCGACGCCTACCTCCGGCAGCCCGGCACGAGCCTCGAGACGGGGCGGCCCTTCGTCGAGAACGGGCTTCTCCTCGACGAGGTCTTCCGGGCCCTGTTGAAGAAGGCTGGCTGCAGGGCCCTGACGATCAACGGCTGCATGGGGACGATCATGCCCCTCGCCGAAACGTCGGCTTGTCTCACCCTGAGCACGCTCAACGACGACGGCTACCTGGCCTTCTGCGAATCAGACTTCGTGGTCATCCCGTCCGGCGCCCTCCTGGCGAACATCTCGGGCCGTCCCGTGTTCCTCAACGATCCGACCTATCCCCACGACGGCATCATCACCCTGGCCCACTGCACGGCGCCGCGGAAGATGGACGGCAAGAGGTCCGAGCCGGCCCGCATCCTGACCCACTTCGAATCGGACTACGGGGCCGCTCCCAAGGTCGAGATGAGCAAGGGTCAAATCACGACGAACATCGCTCCGGATTTCGCCTCCAAGCGCTGGGTGGGGCTTCTCGGCGAGATCGTCGAAGCGCCTTTCCTGCCCATCTGCCGCTCCCAGATCGACATCCGCTTCAAGTGCGACGACCGGACGCTGGCCAAGCGCATGCCGGGGTTCCATTGGATGACCGGCTACGGGGACTACACTCGGGAGCTGGCCTACGCCCTGAAGCGGGTCGGTATCGAGTGGGATTTCCTAGGCTGAAGGATAGGGTCAAACCTACCTCAGGGAGCGGATTCTCAGTAGCGACCATCAGAAGCGCGGCGGAGCGACTCGGAGCCGCGCTTCTGAGAAATATCCTGAGAAGCTGTCTGGGGGTAGAAGGAAGGCTTGCCCCCCATCTAGGAGACGGTACGCGTGGCGAGGACGTCGGCGCCCGTGCCGAGGACATCGGCGATGAGGACCTGGCCGCGACGGACCGGGGCCTCGGGACGGAGCCTGGCGATCTCGCTCAGTATGGGGAAGATCATCTCGCGCGGCACGGGCCGGCTCAACCTGACGGAGACCATTCTTGCCGCTGTGCCTCGGACGGGCACCGACGTGGCCAAGTTCCGCTGGGGACGGAGGACCTCTTCGACGGCGAAGGGGATGCCTTTATCGCATTGATTTCCGTTGATTTGGAGCTCTCCCGCGGCGTCCTTTCCGATCTCGAGCTCGCAGCCGACCGGACAAAGAACGCAGGTCAGGCGGTCGACAACGGCGCGCTCACTCATGGCCGTCCACCTCGATGTCCTCTGCGACGGCGTCACGGACCTTGAGCTTTTGTAGCTCGGACGGAAGCAGGCGGGCGAACTTCCTGCGCGCGTAGACCCGGCCCGACATTCTCCCCTTGATCTCGATGCGGACGTTCCTCATCGGCCGGGTGACCCGGAAGCTCCACTCGACACCTGCCTTGCCCGCCGTCACGAGCTGGGGCAGAGCGTACCGGACGTTCGGTCCGGCAGAGACCCGGATCGTCCGCGCGACCGCCCTCTCCCCGGCCGCGAACCGCGCGGCGCGCTCGCCGGCCACGAAGCCTTCGAACGAGGCCCAATCGGCGACGTCGTGGATATGGAGGACATTGCCGCAGGAGAACACGCCTTCGACCGAGGTCATCAGCGTCTCGTCGACGACGGCTCCTCCTGTGAGCGGCGACAGCTCGACCCCGGCCCGCTTTGAAAGCTCGTTCTCGGGGATGAGGCCGACGGAGAGGAGGAGGGTGTCACAGGGGATGACACGCTCGGTCCCGGCGACGGGCGCGAGCGCGCCGTCGACCTTGGCCACGACGACGCTTTCGACGCGGTCCCGGCCGCGGATCTCGACGACCGTCGACCCGAGCTCGAGCGGGATCCCGAAGTCCATCAGGCACTGACGCACGTTGCGCTCGAGGCCGCTCGCCCACGGCAGGATCTCGAAGACGCCCTTGACCGCGACGCCCTCGAACGCGAGGCGGCGGGCCATGATGAGACCGATGTCACCCGAGCCGAGGATGACGGCTTCGTGGCCGATGCGGAGGTTCTGAAGGTTGACCAAGTTCTGGGCCGAGCCGGCCGTGAAGATCCCGGCCGGCCGCGTTCCCGGGATCTCGATCATCTCGCGCGTCCGCTCGCGGCAGCCCATGGCCAGGACGACCGCCCCAGCCCGGAGGATCCGGTAGCCCTGGCGGGAGTTGATGCGGAGGAGCCGGTCCGCGGCGAGGTCGAGGACCATGGCCCCGGTCTCGACCTTGATCGGTTCTCGGACGACGTCCTCGATGAGCCGTTCGGCATACTCGGGCCCGGAGATCGTTTCTTTGTAAAGGAAGAGCCCGAAGCCGTCGTGGACGCACTGGTTGAGGATGCCACCGAGCGTCCGCTCGCGTTCGACGAGGACGACGGTCCCCGCCCCCGCCCGGCGGGCCCCGAGGGCCGCGGCCAGTCCGGCAGGGCCACCCCCGATGACGGCGACGTCGCATGTCCCGATCGGTTCCACCATCGTCAGTCCTTCAGCCTTCCATAGAAGAGGCGCGAGCCGCCGCCGCGCTTGGTGATGCGCTCGACGGGGACCCCCTCGTCCTGGAGGGCCTCGACGATCCGCGGCGTGCAGAAGCCGCCCTGGCAGCGGCCCATGCCGCAGCGTGTCCGCCGCTTGACAGCGTCCATCGTCCGGGCCCCGAACGGATTCCGCAGGGCGGCCGTGACCTCGGCCCGGGTGACATGTTCGCAGCGGCAGACCATCTCGCCCCAGTCGGCGTCCCGGGCCACGCGCGCGGCCCGCTCGGCGTCGTCGGCGGCGGCGAACCGGACCCGGCGCGGCCGCTCCGGCGAAAAATCGGATCTCTTCCGCAGGTCCAGGCCCGCTCCGATCATAGCGGAGACCATTTCAGCGATCGCGGGGGCCGCTGTCAGGCCGGGCGACTCGATGCCGACGAGATTGATCCAGCCCGGACGGACGGCGCTTTCCTCGACGATGAAATCCCCGAATTTGTCCTTGCCGCGGGGGTCGATGAGCTTGGGCCGCAAGCCCGTGTAGCTGTGGATGAACGAGGTCCGGCCGAGCTCGGGCATAAGCCGGGCGGCCTCGGCCTTGAGCCGGCCCATGACCTCGCAGGTCGAGGCGACGTCACGCTTGTCCTCGACCGGCTCCGCGCTCGGACCGAGGATGATGTTCCCCTCGAGGGTCGGGGTGATGTGGATGCCGAGGCCCGGGTCGTCCCGCGACGGCACGGGGTAGACCGGCATCCCGAGGCGCAGGCCGCAATCCTTGTCGGTGATGAGGTACTCGCCGCGATAGGGGAAGATTCGGTAGTCACTGATCCCGGCGAGGCGGGCCACGTCGTCGGAGAAGAGCCCGGCGCTGTTGACGACCCGGCGCGCGACGAACTCTTCACGAAGGGTCGCCAGGCGGAACAGGCCATCGCTGAACGCGACGGTCTCGACCGAGGCTTCGAGCCGCACCTCCGCGCCGTTTTGCCACGCGCACTCGGCCATGGCGATGGTCAGCTCATAGGGTGAGATGATGCCCGTGTGAGGAGAATAAAGAGCCCAGCGCCCCCTGGCCAGCGGCTCGAGGCGCCGGATCGCGGCCTCGTCGACGATCTCGAGCCCGGGGACACCGCTCCTGTCTCCTTCGGCCTTGAGCTCTTCGAGACGGGGCCTGTCCTCGTCGGCGAGAGCGACGACGAGCTTGCCCGTCTTGCGGTGGGGGACGCCGAGTTCCGCGGCCAGGGGGTATATCAGCGCCAGCCCGGCGACGTTCGTTCTCGCTTTGAGGGATCCCGATGGAACGTTGAAGCCGGCGTGGATGACGCCGCTGTTGCCTTTGCTGATGCCTTCGGCGAGGTCGGCCTCCTTCTCGAGCAGGAGGAGCTTCAGGTCGTAGCGCGCCAGCTCCCGCAGCACGGCGCAACCGACGACCCCGCCGCCGATGACGACGACATCGTAGATGGAGTCGTGCGTTCCGCCCATGGGCGATCAGGACGGGTAGGCGGACCCGAGTCGCTCGAGGAGGCGGTGGAATTCCTCGTGCTGGCCCTCACCGACGACGCTCTTTTCGACCTCGGTGAAGCACTCCTCGAGGGAGGTCTGCTGGTCCGGGGAAAGCGTGTTGTCGGCCATGGGATAGAGGATGCGGTCCTCCTTGAAGATATGTTGGGTCAGGAGCTCGCCGTAGCCCCGTGCCGCGGCGGCGAAAGCGGCCATGGCCTTCCGGTTGCCCTTTCCGGCGCCGCGGAGGGCCCCGGCCATCGCGGCGACGCGCTTCCGGCCCTCTTCGTGCTCGGCCAGCATCACGGCGATGGGGCCCCGGCCGCGGGGAATGCCGGCCCTCTCCATTTCCGGGAAGAGGTGGCCTTCCTCCTTGGCGTGGTGGCACCTGTCTGCGAAGACACGGATGAACTCGACGGCGGCCTTGAGGTCCCCGGCCTCGACAAGCGACCCGGCTTCGAGGCGCTCGGCCATCTTGGCCAGGATCCTGATCATCTCCAGGATGGCCTGGTGCTCGCGACTGAGCTCTTCGGTCGGCTTCATGGGCGTTTCTCCGGGGCCATTATATCACGGGCCAGCGGCGCCTCCAGAGGACTTTTCGGATTGACAGGGCGCCACGACCCGGGGTACAAGAGGGCGTCCCGTCCGTCGCGCAAAGAGGAGGAACCCATGCTCGTCAAGGCCCTTGTCATAGGCGCCTACGCCGTCATGACCCTCCTCATCGGCTGGCTCGGCCTCCGGAAGGCCCGGACCTTCAACGACTACTTCCTCGGCGGCCGGACGGTCGGGCCGTGGATGTCGGCCTTCACCTACGCCGCGGCCTACTTCTCGGCGGTCCTCTTCATCGGGTTCGCCGGCAAGATCGGCTGGGGCTTCGGCCTCTCGGGATTGTGGATCGCCCTCGGCAACACCATCGTCGGCGTCCTCGGGGTCTGGGCCCTCCTCGGGAGACGCATCCGGCGGATGTCCGTCGAGCTCCAGGTCACGACCATGCCGGAGTTCCTGGAGAAGCGCTACGCGAGCCCCTTCCTGAAGCTCATGGCCTCGCTGGCCGTCTTCCTCTTCCTTGTCCCCTACTCGGCGGCCGTGTTCATCGGCCTGTCCTACCTCTTCAAGGCCAATTTCGGCTTCGGCTTCGGCACCGCTCTCCTCGTTATGGGCCTGTTTACGGCCTTCTATCTCGTGCTCGGCGGCTACAAGTCCATGACCATGATCGACGTCGTTTTCGGCATGATCATGTGCGTCGGCTCGGCCGTCCTTATCGCCAGCACGATCGGCAAAGTCGGCAGCCTGGGCGCGGTGATCGCGGGCCTTGATGCCGTGGATCCCCGGCTCACGGCCGCCGTCGGCCCGGGCGGCGCCTGGCCGCTCTTCGCCCTCGTTTTCCTGACCAGCGTCGCCCCGTTCGCCATGCCCCAGCTCGTCCAGAAGTTCTACGCCATCAAGGACGACCGGGCCATCCGGCGGGGCATGATCGCCTCGACACTGTTCGCCCTCCTCATCGCCGGGGCCGCCTATTTCACCGGGGCCGCGGCCCGGCTGTTCCTCACGCCCGAGACCGCGCCGGGGGCGTTCGCCGGCGGGAAGCCCGTTTTCGACGTGTTGATGCCGGAGTTCCTGGCCAAAGTCGTCCCGCCCTCCCTCTCGATCCTCATGATGCTCCTCATCCTCTCGGCGTCCATGTCGACGCTGGCCGCGCTCGTCCTCATTTCGAGCTCGTCGGTGGTCAAGGACCTCTACGCCGGGTTCGTCAATCCCGCCGTTTCCGACCGGACGCTGACGCGGCTGATGCGGATCCTCTCCGCCGTCTTCATCCTCATGTCCATCGTCATCGCGTATTTCAGGCCGGCGACGATCGTGGCCATCCTGTCGGTTTCGTGGGGGGCCATCGGATCGTTCTTTCTCGGGCCATTTGTCTGGGGCCTCATCAGCCGGAAGGTGACCAAGTTCGGCGCCATCGGATCGGCGGTCCTCGGCCTCGGGACCTGCCTGGGATTGTCGATCGCGGGGATGCCGCCCGCCGAGTCGGGGACGATCGGCATGGTTGTGTCGTTCACGGCCAATCCGCTGCTGAGCCTCGTCCGCTAGCCCCGATCGCCCGCGCCGCGACCCTATGGCGCTCTTCCAGGCCGGGCTCTGAGCTCAGTACCGGAAGATCATCTCGAACTGGATCCAGTTGTAGCTCGAGGCGCCGGGGAAATAGAAGCTCCCCGGGGTGAGGTGTTCCCAGATGAAACGGCCGGTCAGGTACTTGCTGATCTTGTAGTTCAGACGGCCCCTGACAAGGGTGCCGCGGCCGCGGCCGGTGCCCCCGGGGAAGACCCCCGGCTGGACGCGGGCGGCCCCCATCGGCATGACCATGATGTGGCCGTCGGAGCGGGCTCCAAAATCAAAGGCCAGCTGGGCGTAGAGCGATGACAGGTTGCTCCAGTAGGACGAGCGGCTCTCCCGGGTGAACGTGTAGATGTAGCTCTCGCTCCACTTCGGCCAGCGGCTGAAGATGGGGTCCCAACCCTCCATTCTGGCCGTGGCCGGGTCGTCTCCGCTGAGAAGGATGCCGCCGACGACGGCCGACTTGAGCAGGGGCAGGGTCCCCGCGAGGTCGCAGTCGAAGTGGACGATGGCGCCGTAGGCCGAGCGGCCGGCGTCGCCGTACTTCCCCGTCTGAAGGGCGGCTTCAGCGGTCAGCGTGAGGGGCTTGGCCAGGGTCGTCACGGCCCGGGCCCCGAAGGTATCCGTTCGCGTCGGAATGGGCCAGGACTCGTTGGCGTCTGTCGTCTTGTGGACGGCATAGGCATCGAGCTTCGTCTTGCCGAAGGTGCCGGCATAGTAGAGGGCCAAGGCCTTCTCCGGCTGTTCGGCCAGGGCCTGCGGCTTCGGGTTGATCACGGGGAGAAAGCGGTCCGTCGCTTTGGTGGCATGGGCGAAGGCGGTGAGTCTGTGGCCCTCGGCGAGATCGGCGTCGAGACGCAGGGCGTTGAAGTAATACGAGCGCGAGCCGTCGCCGGGCGTGCCGTCGGCGATGACGAAGCCCTCGCCGAAGTTGAGGTCCTGGCGCCCCGCGGTGACCGTGAAGGGCACGCGTCCGGAGAGCGCCCATTTGACATAAAGGTTGTCGACAAAGAGCTCGTGCCAGCTGAACGCCCGGTCCTTGGGGGCCATGTAGACGCGAAATTCGTTGGTGACCTTGCCCAAGATCTCGAGGTTCTTCGCCGCCTTCCAGCTCAGGCCGAGGGTCGTCCGGTTGCGGGTGTAGGAGGAGGCATCAGCGGCCGTGTCGTCGAGGCTCACAGCGTTGTCCCAGGTTTCGAAGCGGAAGCGCTCGACAAAGATGAGCTTCACGCACGACAGCGTGGGTTCCTGGGCCGCTGCGGGAACAGAGAAGAGGGCAGAAGCCAGAAGGACGGCGATGATGATCTTCACAAAGACGCTTCGGCTCATAGGTTTGATCCTGGTCAAGATTTCCGGGACATCTTATCACAACCTCATGGCGGGAGGAACGGCCATCAGCCGGGCCGAAAAGGGCCCTGAGGGGGGTCCGTGACGATCTAGTAGAGACCCGTCGAACCGAAGCCGCCTTCGCCGCGCGGCGTGCCGTCGAGGGAATCCGCCTCGACGACTTCGACCGCCGTCACGGGCTGGACCAGGAGCTGGGCGATCTTCATGCCCTGGCGGACGGCGAACGGCGCTGGGCCGAGGTTGATCATGACGACCTGGACCTCCCCCCGGTAGCCGGCGTCGACGACGCCCGCCAGCCGGTGGACGCCCTTGAGAGAGATGCCGCTCTTGTCCCAGATGAGACCGACATGGCCGGCCGGGACCACGATCTGGATCCCCGTCGGCACGGCGAAGACTTCGCCCGGGGCGAGATCGCGGTCGGCGACGGAAAAGAGGTCGAGACCGGCGTCGCCGGGGTGGCCGTAGACGGGGAGCTTGGCCTCAGGGTGGATGCGCTTGACCTTGAGTGTCATGGAGTCACTCCTCGGTCATGGAGCTTCGATGCCGACGTCTCCGAAATACGGTTTGGCCGCGGCCACGATCTCCTCGAGCTCGGGCCGCCCGAACGGTTTGACCTCGAGGTAGGCTGGGTCGATCGTCGTCTGGGGGACGAACTGCTGGACGACGTAGTGCTCGGCGCCGTTGAGCCACTCGCCGATCTTGACGATGTCGTCCTTGCCGACGAGTCCGGGGACGACGGTGGTCCGGAAGGTGTGTTTCACCCCCGATCCCCGGAGGAGGTCGACGCACCGGACGATCCTCTCGAGGTCGACGTTCGAGCGGGTCACCTCCCGGTAGCGCTCGAGCGGGGCCTTGACGTCCATGGCCACCCGATCGAGAAGGCCGAGCGCGATGAGGGCCTCGAGGCGGTCCGGGAACGAGCCGTTCGTGTCGATCTTGACGAGAAGGCCCCTCTCCCGGACGACGCGGATGAGGTCCTCGATGTCCTCGTGGAGCAGCGGCTCGCCGCCCGTGAAGCAGACGGCCTCGAGCCAGCCCTTGCGGCCGTCGAGGAAGGACAGGAAATAGTCCGCGGCCATGCTTTGGATCGTCTCAGGACGCAGGACGAGGTCGGCGTTGTGGCAGTAGGGGCAGCGGAAGGTGCAACCGCCGAGGAAGACCGTCGAGGAGATATGGCCCGGGAAGTCCCTGCTGGAAAACTTCTCTATTCCCTTGATCTCGACCATCCGTCGAACTCCTCGGCCGAATTGAGGACCGCCCGGACAATGCCCTGGGTATGGGCGATGAGGGTCGGCAGGATGATGGCCCCCTTGTCGTCCCGCTTGATGACGTTGATGAACTCGCGGATCTTGGCCTTGCCCGGAGGCTGGGTCAGGCCGTATTCCATGTACGGGATGCCGGTCTCGCTCAGCTTCTTCTTGAGGGCCTCGCACTTGTTGCAGTTAGGGTAGGAAAAGAGCAGATAATCCATGGATTTACCGCCTTATCGTTCGTGGGACCCGGACTTAACTGATCTTGTCGTAGGTCGTCCGGTCCTTGAACTCCTGTTGCTTGCCGTCGTTCCAGGTCCGGACCGGCCGCATGTAGCCGACGATCCGGCTGTAGACCTCGGTCTCGTCGCCGCAGTCCGGGCACTCGTGGTGCCGGCCGCGGATATAGCCGTGGTTCATGCAGACGCTGAACGTCGGGGTGATGGAGAAGTAGGGCAGCTTCGTCTGGGCGATCCGCTGGACGAGCTTCTTGCAGGTCTCGCCGTCGATGGCCTCGGGCAGGAACGCATGGAAGATCGTCCCGCCGGTGTAGAGCGGCTGGATCTCGCCCTGGTGCTGGATGGCCTCGAAGATGTCCCGGGTGGCATCGACGTTGAGCTGGGTCGAATTCGTGAGATAGGGGTGCTTCTCGGTGCCCGAGGTGTAGATCCGGGGGTATTTCTGCCGGTCCAGCCGGGCCAGCCGGTAGGCCGTCGATTCGGCCGGGGTGGCCTCGAGGTTGTAGAGGTTGCCCGTCTCCTCCTGGAACTCCCGCAGGACGCCGCGCATGAACTGGAGGGTCTCCATGGCGAAGTCGCGGCCTTCGGGCGTGCCGATGCCACTTTTGAGGAAGTTCATGCAGGCCTCGTGCATGCCGCAGACGCCGATCGTCGAGAAGTGGTTCTCGAAGTGGCCGAGATAGACCTGCGTATAAGGCATCATGCCCTTGGCCAGCATGTTGTTGACGATCTCGCGCTTGGCCTCGAGGGTCTCCTTGGCGATCGTCATGAGCTCCTTGAGGCGGGCGAAAAGGTCCTCTTTGGTGGAGGCCTCGAAGGCGGCCCGGTTGAGGTTGATCGTGACGACGCCGATGGAGCCCGTCGAGTCGCCGGGCCCCCACATGCTCCCGGGCCGGCGCATGAGCTCGCGCTGGTCGAGGTTGAGCCGGCAGCACATGGCCCGGATGTCGCCGGGGTTCATGTTCGTGCCGATATAGTTCTGGAAGTACGGGATGCCGTACTTGGCCGTGGCGTCGAAGAGGAGCTTGGCCTGGGGCGAATCCCAGTCGAAGTCCTTGCTGAGGTTGTAGGTCGGGATGGGGAAGGTAAAGACCCGGCCTTTGAGGTCGCCCTCGATCATGATCTCGAGGAAGGCCTTGTTGATCCAGTCGACCTCCTGCTGGTAGTCGCCGTAGCAGGTGTCGAGCTCGACGCCGCCGACGACGGCCTTCTTGTTCTTCATGTCCTCGGGGATGGTCCAATCGAACGTCAGGTTGGAGAAGGGCGTCTGCCAGCCCCAGCGGCAGGGCACATTGAGGCCGAAAATCAGCTTCTGCATGTCCTGCTTGACAGCATCGTAGCTGAGGTTGTCCTGGCGGACGAAGGGGGCGAGGAGGGTGTCGACGCTGGAGAAGGCCTGGGCGCCGGCGAACTCGGCCTGCATGGTGCCGATATAATTGACCATGTGGAGGGTCAGCGTGTCGAGGTGCTTGGCCGGGTTCGAGTGGACCTGGTTGGGGACGTGGCCGAAGCCTTTGCGGATCAGGTTCTCGAGGGACCAGCCGGCGCAGTAGCCGACGATGGGGTAGCTCAGGTCGTGGATGTGGAACTCGCCCTCTTGATGGGCCTTCTTGGCCCGTTCGGTGTAGATATGGTTGAGGGCGAAGTTCGACAGGACCTCTCCGGAGACGCGGGCGTTGAGGCCCGCAAAGCTCTGGACGCCCTCGTTCGAGTTCTCGCGGATCTTCCAGTCGGCGTTGCCGAGATAGTCTTTGACCAGCCGCTCGAGGTTGATCCCGATCTTTTTGGCCTCGCGAATGCCCTTGTGCTTCTCGCGGTAGAGGATGTAGGCCTTGGCGACGTCGTGGTAGCCCTGCTTCATGAGGACCATTTCGACGATGTCCTGGATCTGCTCGACGGACGGGACGGTATAGCCGCCGAACTTTTCCTCGATCATGAAACAGACGATGTCGGACGCGGTCTTGGCGATGGACGGGTCATTGATGCCCTCGGACTGCATCGCCTTGTGGATGGCGCTGGTGATCTTGTCCTGGTTGAAATCCGCTATCGTCCCGTCCCGCTTCTTGATCCTGCCGACCGTGCTGACCATCGCCTGCCTCCTCCCGATGTTCCGCCGGGCTCACAAAACTGGGAATTCCGCCGGCAACGTGCTAAGATCAGCCCTTCCCGAAGCCATGGCGATACTAAAAAGCCTTTCGGCTCTTATCCCATATCTTGTGGAGCCATTGCGTAGAAAATACCAAATGTTGTATTTTCCGAAGGGACTCTACACCTCCGTTTGGAGGCTTGTCAAGCCCTTTTCCGAGATTTCTTTAAGTTGTTGAGGCCCCAATGAATATCATCGAGATCAGGACCAAAGCACGGGAGGAATTCGTCGACCTGACGGCCGAAGTGGAGCGGATGGTGGCCTCGTCGGGCGTCGCGAGCGGCGTGTGCAGCATCTCGGTGCCGCACACGACGGCCGGGATCACTGTCAACGAGAACGCCGACCCCGACGTGAGGGCCGACCTGGCCATGATCTTGAAGAGGATGGTGCCCGACGCGCTCCCCTTCACCCACGGCGAAGGGAACTCGCCGGCCCACGTCAAGGCGTCCCTCG
>CAWEJF010000008.1:0-11616 GCA_963809345.1 Candidatus Aminicenantota bacterium
GTCGCGCTGACGAGTTGGCTCGTCCGGGAGCTCGCCGCGCCCGCGGCCCCGGAGGCGGCCGGCGGGGTCTTCTTCGAAGTCGACAAGGGCTGGAGCACCCGCCGTGTTATCGCCCGCCTGAAAAGCGAGGACATCGTCCGCAGCGCCCTCGCCCTCCAGGTCGCCTGCCGGATCTACTTTCCCGGCGAGCGCTTCAAGGCCGGCGAATACCTGTTCCGGCCGCCGATCGAAACCAAGGACGCGATCTTGCGGATCTTCGGCGGCCGCATCTATCTCGAGCCGATGACGGTCCCGGAAGGGCTTACGGGGCGGGAGATCGCCGACCTGCTCAGACCGGGCGACCCGGATGGCGCGGCCGCATTTCGGCGCGCCTTCCTCGACACCGGGCTCATCGCCGATCTCGATCCGCGGGCGAAGGACCTCGAGGGCTACCTCTTCCCGAACACGTACAACGTGCCGCGAAAGGCCCCGGAGGCCGACCTCGTCGGGGCCATGGTCGCGGAATTCCGCGAGGTCTTCGACGAGGGACGCCGGCGGCGGGCCGCCGAGCTGGGGATGACGATCCGCGACCTCGTGATCCTGGCCTCGCTCATCGAAGAGGAAACCGCCCTCCCCGACGAACGGCCTCTCGTTTCGGCCGTCTTCCACAATCGGCTGAAGATCGGGATGAAGCTCGACTGCGACCCGACCATCGTCTATGCGCTCAAACAAGAGGGCCGTTACACCGGACGGCTCCTCCTCCGCGATCTCAAGCTCCCCTCACCCTACAACACCTACCTCCACGCCGGGCTCCCTCCCGGGCCGATCTCGAATCCGGGACTATCGAGCCTCGACGCCGCTCTCGCCCCGGCGCCCGATGGTTACTTGTACTTCGTGGCCAGGGGCGACGGCTCCCACCGCTTCAGCCGGACCCTCGGCGAGCACCTGGACGCCGTCAAGAAGTTCAGGGCATTGAAAAATCGCTGAAATTTGCTATATTAGTTTTTCTGTCCGCCTTCCGGAGGCCGGTGCGAGATTCGATAGAGCTGTAAAAGTCCTTTACAGGCCCGATCTGATTCCCCCCCGACGGAACGAGCGTTCTTGCCTGACGGCTTGGCATGAGAATTGCTCTAAAGGAAAGCGGAAGTGAAGATGTTCCGAACAGGAGGAAAAATGAAAGCTTCCAAAACCATCGTGGCCGCTCTCGCGTTCCTATTCGTCATCAGCGTTCTTTCTCTCTCCGTGCAGGCGGCGCCCGGACCACAGAAAGGCAAGCAAGAACCCAAGGCTCCGGCCAAGGCTTCGATGCCCAAAGAGATCGCGGCTGTCATTCAGGAAGGCTTGGCCACGCGCCAAGGGCGGCAGGATATCCCCTTCAGCTTTTTCAAGCAGCTCATCCTTCCGGCCCAGCAGAAGAACCTCTTTCCGGTCTTCTTCTTCAAGGCCAAGAATGGGGACCTCGGCTACGCCCCCTCGGCCTCGGGCTCGGGCCAGATGGAGACGACCCTGCTCGCCTTCTTCGAATTCTATCAGCCGGACGCGGCCGGCGCCCTGAAGCCCAAGTTCGGCGGCCGGAACCAGAACGTCCTGACGACCGACGCCGCGGGTTACAGCGCCGACAAGGAGGATTGGTATTCTTTCGGCTTGGCCCTGCCTCCCGGCAAGTACACCCTGGCGCTCGTCCTCAGCACGCCCGACATGAAGAAGGTGGGCGTGTGCTACAGCGATGTCACCCTCTCCGGACCGGAGGTCTATGAGACGACGCTCTGGCCTACGGACCCGGTCATCGTGACCACCTTGGAACAGGTCGAACCCGACCAGCGGCCGACGATCCACCGCGGCTACTTCATCTGGGGCGCGGCCAAGATCGTCTCCAACGCGAACGCCGAGGTCCGCTTCGGTGGGAATCTCGAAGTCCTCTTCTTCGTCCTCGGCGCCTCCCCCAAGGACCCGGCCGCCCAGAAGCCCCTGCTCGATCTCGAAGCCAATTTCGAGGTCCAGGACGAGAGCGGCAAGACGGCCATCAAGTGGGTGCCGTCTTCCTACGAGCTCTACCTTGTCAACCAAGAGCTGCCCCTCGTCCAGAGTCTCCAGAAGATGGACGAGAAAGGCACCGTGCTGAGCACCGAGAAGAAGCCCCTGCCTGCAGGGAAGTACAACCTCATTGTCACCGTCTTGGACAAGGTTTCCGGCAAGAAGGGCGAGACGAAGATGGCCTTCTCGGTCATCTAGCTGCAGATATTCTCGATCTGACCAGGACCGCCCCGCGGGGCGGTCCTTTTTTTTGAGGGCTACTTCTTCAGATAATCGAGGAGCTGCCGGGCGATCCCGGCCTTCTCGTGGTTGGGAGCCAGGGTCAGGAACTTCTCCAGGCTTTCCTTGGCTTCGGGCACCTTGTTCAGGCTGATGAGGATGGTCGCCATCTGATAGTAGGCGTCGGCATAGTCCGGCTTGAGCTCGACGGTCTTTTTGAAGAGGGGCAACGCCGCTTCCGGTTCCGAGAGGTTGACCAGGCAGACGCCGAGGTTGTATTGGGCATCGGGGTCGTCCGGGCTCAGGCCGGCGGCCTTTTCGTAGAACGGCTTGGCCGCGGCGAAGTCGCCGGCCTTGGCCAGGGCCTCCCCCGTTTCCTTGTTGGAGCTGTAGCTTTCGGGATTGAGCTCGACCGCCTTGCGGAACGCGGCCAGGGCCTTTTCGGTCTCGCCCGCCTTCTTCAAGGCCAGGCCGAGGTTGAGCTGGTAGGCCCAGTTCGCGGAATCGAGCCCGATGGCCTCACCGTAGGCGGCCGCGGCCTCGGCGTACTTCTGTTCAGCGTAGAGCTTGTTGCCGGCGAGGAAGGCCCGGTCGGCCGCGGAATAGCTCTTGGCGGCCGCGGCCTCGGCGGACATGAGCGTGATCACGACGGGTTCATCGCCCGCGACGCCGACGTGGATCTCCTTCGAGGCGGGCGCGAAGCCGGCCTTCTTGACGCTGAGCATGTAGTATCCGGGCATGATCCCGATCTGGGTGAAGCGGCCCTCACGGTCCGTCTTGGACTCATAGCGGACGCTCGACGTCTTCTGCGAGACGATCGTCACCTCCGCCTTTTCGACGGGATTCTTGGACGAGTCGACGACGGTCCCGGAAACCTTGCCCTGGTACTGAGGCCAGGCGGAAGCGGCGAGCAGACAGATCATCAAGGTGACGAACAGGGTTTTTCGGGGCATCATGGGCGACTCCTATCGTTGGCCGATGCGTTTTTTCGCCTCCTCCTCCAGGGCCCTGACGGCCGGCTGGTCGGGAGCGAGGGCGAGCGACCTTTGCAGGAGGGGCAGGGCCCGCTCGGGATGACCGAGGGCCATATGGCACTCGGCGGCGAGGTTCAGGACGGGGATCTCGGTCGCCCCGGCCATGAGCGTCTCCAGGATCGAAAGCGCGGCCCCCCAGTCCTTGAGGCCCGCCTCGTCCAGGGCCATGACCTTGGCCGACTCCCGGTCTCCGCCGCGGTCGTGGACGGCTGTTGCGTGCACCAGGGATTCTTTGTACAGGCCCAGGCCGTAGAGCGATCTGGCGAGGAGCAGACGAGCGGACGGGTCGTCGCGGCCCTGGAGGGCCTTTTCGAGGACCTCCCGAGACTGGGCGTAATCGCCGGCCAGGAAATATTGCGAGCCGAGGACCATGAGATGCTCAGGACCCGGGAACGGGCCGTGCAGACGGGCGTAGACCCAGGGGATGACGGGAAATGGCTCGCCGAGGACGACGAAGTTCTCCTTCTCGGTGAGCAGGCTCTGCCCGTCGGGGGACCTTAAGGATACCTCGGCGCGGTAATAGCCGGGTTTGACGTCCTTCAGCGGAGCGTCGCCGGAAACGAGGAGGGTCGACGCATCGCCGGGATCGGGGGCGACATCGGTCAACGGAAAAACCCCGGCACTCTGGTCCGTGTCGAGCGAGACGAGGCTGACGATGAACGAAGGCCGCGC
The DNA here is from genome assembly GCA_963809345.1 of Candidatus Aminicenantota bacterium. GTDB lineage: Bacteria > Acidobacteriota > Aminicenantia > Aminicenantales > Saccharicenantaceae > RBG-16-66-30. The sequence continues at coordinate 3,939 of CAWEJF010000008.1, forward strand.
GGAGGGGATGAGCCCGGCCACATTTCTAGCCTGAACGAAGACACCGAGCGTCGAGGACGAGGGAAATTCGTTGCGGGCGCCGACGAGGTACTGCTGTCCGCCGAAGACGAAGGCCTTGAGGTTCTTTTTCTGGGTTTCGGGGACTGCACTCCGGGCGTAGTACAAGAGCGGAATGCTGAGGCCGGCCCGGGCGACCGTGTCCGCCTTGGGCACGACGATCTTTGTTTCGAACGAAGAGAAGTCCTTGGCCGTCTTGTTTTTCAGAAGAAACAGGGCCCTGTATTCGCCGGGAACGACAGCCAGCAGGTCCTGGAAGGCGAAACGTTGGCGCTCGTGGGCCTTGTACTGTTCGGAGGTGATCCGGAGCGGGATCTCCTCGGTCGATTCATGGACGGCCCTGCCCCGGCCGTCCTCGAGTCTCAGGATGAACTCGAAGCTGGCGTAGACGGCGTTCTCCCGGGTGGCGAAATTCATCTTCTCCGGTTCGATCGACCAATGCAGGAAGGCCTGGCCGCCCTCCAAGAACACCCGGACCTGGTAAATGCTCTGGAGGTATTTGTCCGTGTAGTCAGTCTCGATGAAGTCCTTGAAGCTCATGTAGGACCGGGCGTAGCCGTCGGAGTACTTTTTTTCGGGGAGATTGCGGACGGAGGCGATGAGGGAATCGGAAGAGAACGAAGCGCCCCCCATCGACGACTCGCCCGGCAGATAGCTCAGCGAAGCGCTGGCCAGCTCCCCGTTGACGCCTTTGATGGCGTTGACGGCTGTCGACCGGTTCACCGACGTCCCGAGGTTGGGGATGACCAGCTTTTCGGGTCCCTCAACGCCAGGCGAATACAGGCGGAAATCGCCGATCCCTTCGGGCTGGTAGAAGATCAGGTAAAAATAATCCGGCAGTCCGTATTCCTCCTCCCCCTTGTAGAACCAAAGCTCGAGGGGCCAGACCTGCGATTGGGTCGTATAGGACGTCCGTTCGAGCGGCTTCCCGAGGGCGACGTAGAAGAAGCCCCTGTCGGTCTGGCTGCCCCTCTTCGGCGAGTCATGGCCGAAGTTCTGGTCGGCGTAACGGATCCGCTCCTCATATTCTTTCTGGAATTCGTTCTCCGTCGTATCAGGCAGCGGATCCCGCATCCGCCAGAAGAAACGGACGAACTTGGCCCGGTCGGCGTTGGTCTGGAGCTTGGTAAAGACGGAACGCTCGGCCTTGGTGATGATCGGAGAAACGTCCTCGAGCCAGCGCGTGAGCTCGGGCGAGATCTTTTCCTGCGCGGCCTGGAGCCCCGCCGCGAAAAGGAGGGCCATACCAAGGAGGATGAGGGGGGTGGTTTTCTTCATGCTCAGAGAAACTACGATAGCACACGGCCTACGCTGATACAAATGGGCGGGCGGTCCGTAAAGAAACTTTATGTTGAAAGCGTATTTTTTTTTGGATATTATCCAATCAAGCGGATAATTATGGTGGCCCGTAATTCCTATATCATTGAAAACAAATAATATTCTTAAAGTTCCGGGTTTGGCATTATTATTGCTGACCCTATGACAGGATCCATGTTGAATGAGGAGGTGTCCATCGAGGAATATAGAAGCGTCCATTCCAGAGAAGCCATTCCCCCGAGACAGATCTAAAAGGAGGTTCATTTGAGAACGAAATTCCTATCCTTCCTGGCCATTATCCTCCTTCTCGCCCCCATCGCCTTTTCCCAGTCCAAGGAAACGGGTGCCATCCGTGGCGTCGTGGCCGACGAACAGGGAAGTCCCCTGCCCGGCGTCAACGTGACGCTCTCGAGCGAGAACCTCATGGGCCTGCGGACTTTCGTCACGGACGCCACCGGCGAGTACCGCTTCCCCGCGTTGCCGCCCGGCGAATACAAGGTCAAGGCCGAACTCAGTGGCTTCGGGACGGTCGTTCGCGAAAAGATCCGGGTGAACACCACGGCCACCCTGACACTGGACATCCAGCTGAAGCCGGCGACGGTGTCCGAGGAAGTCACGGTCACCGCCCAGTCCCCGACCGTGGATGTCAAGTCCACGGAGACGGCCTCGGTCACTCTGTCCAAGCGATATCCTCAGGAACGTCCCCAATAACCAGTTCACTTCGGAGATCGTCAACCTGGCCCCGGGCGTCAACAACAACGTCGCGTTCGGCGCGTCGGAGAGTACGGGCATCGCCTACTCCATGGACGGCGTCAATGTCGCCGACCCCGAGGCCGGCTCGGCCTGGGTTTTCTCGGACTACAACATCATCGAAGAGGCCAAGGTCATGGGCGTCGGCCTGCCCGCCGAATACGGCAACTTCACTGGCGTCATCTTCAACCTGGTGACGAAGTCCGGCGGCAACAACTTCTCCGGCCATTTCGAGTTTGATTTCCAGGGCTACCAGGCCGACTCCAAGTTCTGGCAGGCCAACAACAACCAGGACTACATCGCGGACTTCCCCTCGCTGACCTCGCCGAGCTCGAAGCTCATGGACATCAACGGTCATCTCGGCGGGCCCATCGTCAAGGACAAGCTCTGGTTCTATGCCGGCGGCCAGTTTTATCAGACCAAAGAGCGTCCGACCGGCTTCCCCGAGGATGTCCGCTACAATCAGCCGCGGATCTTCGTCAAGCTGAGCTCCCAGCTGACGCCAACGCTGAACATGAGCCTCGCTTTCCAGAGGACCAAGTACCAGGGCACGAACCGCGACGCCGCCGACTGGGTTCTCCCCGAAGCCACGGTCACGCAGGACTCGCCCGACTGGCTCCTGAGCTTCAATCTGACCAAGATCCTCAGCCCGAAGACCTTCTTCGACGTCAAGACCAACTACTTCGAGGGCATCTATTATCTCGACCCCACGGCCGGGTACGACGCTGTCTCCCACTATAGCCAGAACGAGGACAGACTCCAGCGACAGCTCCGGCTACTTCTACTACGCCGACCGGGCCCGCTTCGGGACCAACGTCAGCCTGACCCACTACGCCGAGGACTTCATCGCCGGCTCCCACGACTTCAAGTTCGGAGCCGAGTTCGAGCGCTCCATGGCCCGAAGCCGCTACGGCTACACCGGCACGGGAGGTATCCTGGGCGACTACGTCAAGTACACCGATTACAGCGGCCCGGGGTTTAATCTCTCGGGCGACCCCGTCGTTTTTGACGGGGCCCTACCTGGCCTACCAGTATATCGGCTATGACACGAACACCCGCTACACCCGGCTGGAGATGTTCGCCCAGGATTCCTGGCAGGTCACGAAAAGGCTGAACTTGAGCCTCGGCCTCCGCTACAGCCAGAACTGGGGCGACGTCAAGGGTGTCGACGGATCCGTCTTCAAGACGCACCGGCTGGCTCCCCGCCTGGGCTTCACCTTCGACATCCTGGGCGACAAGACGACCATCCTCAAAGCCCACTACGGTCAGTTCACCGAGGCCATGCTGACGTCCTACCTCGACCGGATGAATCCCAGCGCGAACTTCGGCAATACGATCGGCTACCTCTATGATCCTCTGACCGAACGTGGGACGTCATGTTCGATATTCCCCACGATCCCTTCACTATGGACCCCGACATCAAACATCCCTACATGACCCAGTTCACGGTCGGGATCGAGCGCGAGCTGTTCAAGGACACCTCTCTGGGCGTCACCTACATCAACCGGAAGTGGAATAACCTCATCGGACGCTACGATACCGGGCCCGGGTTTACACGGAAACAACGGTCTACTCCCTCGAGCTCGACCAGGACTTCACCGTCTGGGAGCGGACGCTCGATACCCTGGACAAGCTATTCCTACCTCATTACCAACCTCAGGAAGAGCGCCGAATTACCCCAGATATCTGGAGCAGCCCTACAGAAAATACGAGGGCATCGAGGTCCTGTTCAACAAGCGCTTCTCCAACCGCTGGCAGCTGCTCGCTTCCTATGTCTACGGGAAGGCCACGGGGACCGTGGACAACGCCTTCGGCGAGGATATCGGCGCGGCGTCGGCGGCGGATAAGAGCGACCCGAACATCTGGATCAACGCCAAAGGCAACCTCACGAACGATCCGACCCACATGATCAAGCTCCAAGGCACCTACGTCCTGCCCTTCGACATCAGTCTGACCGGCTATTTCTGGGGGATCACGGGAAACTCCTGGACGACGCGACTCCTGACGGACCTGTTCAACCAGGGCCAGATCACATTCCTCACGGAAGCCCGAGGCTCCCACCACTATCCCATGCAGAAGATCCTCAACCTCCGCCTCGAGAAGATCTTCACTCTTGCCAAGAAGTACCGCCTCGGCTTGATGTTCGATGTCTTCAACGTCTTCAACGACGACACCATCATGTCCTGGGGGACGCGCATCGGCTATGACTGGTTCACGAGCTGCCAGCCCGGAGGGCTCGCCGAGCTATAGCTCCACGGACGGGCATAGGCTCCGGAGCATCAGCACGCCACGGCAGGCGCGCCTCGGCATCCGGTTCATGTTCTAATCTCGAATACCACGCTGACGCTCAAGGGCGGCGGGCGGTCCCGCCGCCCTTTTTTTTACTCCCTCCGGCTTGTGACGCTTCTTGACAATGCGCCGGCGGCCTGTCCCGGGAACGCCGGCGCAAGGGAAGTTCCGTCGATTTTGTGCTAAAATCTATGTTTAAAATGAAAGCCGGAAAGCTCCTGATCTTCGTCGCGGCCGGAGTCGCTCTCGTCGGGGCGGCCGGATATTGGCTCCTCTCGTCCCGGACACCGAGCCTGGCCCGCCTCAGACGAGACCGGGACTTCAACGTCATCGTCATCACCCTCGATACGACGCGGGCGGACCGATTGGCCTGCTACGGCCGCCAAGATATCTCGACACCCGCCGATCGACCGCTTCGCCGCCCGCGGCATCAGATTCGAAAAGGCTTATGCCCAGACTCCTCTGACCCTGCCCTCCCACACCAGTCTCATGACCGGGACGCTGCCCCTTTTCCATGGTGTCAGGGACAACGGCGGCTTCGTCGTCCCTGAGAAGCTCAAAACGATGGCCGAGCTCTTCAAGGACAAGGGCTTCGAGACGGGAGCCTTCATCGCGGCCTACGTCCTCGACTCCAAATGGGGCCTGAACCAGGGTTTCGACACCTACTTCGACAAATTCGACCTGAGCAAGTTCAAAAGGATCTCCCTCGGCACGGTCCAGAGACCGGCCAACGAAGTGATGGACGAAGCCCTGCCCTGGCTCGAGGCCCGCAAGGACAAGAATTTCTTTGCCTGGATCCATCTTTACGATCCCCACTCGCCGTACGAACCGCCGCCTCCCTACGACAAGCTCTACGCCGACCGGCCCTACCTTGGCGAGATCGCTTTCGCCGATTCCCAGATCGACAGGCTCTGGAGCCTCCTCGAGCGCGACGGCCTCCTCGAGAAAACGTTCATCGTCTTCGCCGGGGACCACGGCGAGAGCCTCGGGGAGCACGAAGAGCAGTCCCACGGGTTCTTCGTTTACCAGGCCGCCATCCGTGTCCCCCTGATCATCGTCACGCCGTTCCCCAAGCTCCAGGGCATCGTTTCCTCCGACGTCGCCAGCCTGTCCGACGTTCTGCCCACCGTCTGCGAAATGGCCGGCCTGCCTGTTCCTGCGGAAGTCCAGGGGAAGAGTCTTCTGCCGGACTTCTTCGGCCGTCGAAGGAAAGGCGCCCCGCTCTCCTACAGTGAAACCTATTATCCCCGCTTCCACTATGGCTGGTCGGACCTCAAAAGCGTGCAGGATGGGCGGTACAAGCTCATCTTGGCCCCCGTGCCCGAACTCTACGACGTCGTCAACGACCCCCTGGAAGAGAAGAACCTTGTTTACCTCGAAAAGCCGGTCTATGAGAGGATGAGCGCCGAGGCGGAGGCGTTCATCAGCGCCTCGAGCCGGAACGCCTACGAGACGGACTATTCCAAGATCGACGAGGAAACCCGGGAAAAGCTGTCTGCGCTCGGCTATATCGGGTCCTTCGCGGACCCGGCCAAGCTCAAGGGAAAGACGCTGGCCAACCCGAGGGAGAAGATCGGGGTTTTCAACCAGCTCTCCGAAGCCCGCGAAATGGGCCTGAACGGAAAGCCCGAAGAGGCCATCAAGATCATTCAGGGGATCATCGCCGCGGACCCCGACATCACCGACGCCTATTTCTCGATGGGCAACATCTATTTCCAGGAACAGAAGTACAAGGAAGCTTGCGGATATTTCCTCCAGGTCCTGGGCCGGAAACCCGACGACACATTCGCCGCCATCAATGTCGCCCTGTCCTACGAGGGTCAGGGGGATCTCGGCGCGGCGGAAAAATTCCTCCTGGGGTATATCCAGAAGGGCTTTCCGGACCCTCAATTCTACTTCATGCTGGGAAACCTGAACTTCATCCGTAAGGAGTATGACAAAGCCATCCTGTATTTCGAGAAGTGCATCGCCGTGAACTCCGAATCCGCAGGGTCCTACAACGTCCTCGCGGCGATCTACATCACCAAGGGAGATCTCGAGCGGGCCGAAAAGTGCCTGGCCGAGGCCTCCCGGCTCAACCCGACGTTGGTCAACCTGCACTACAACCAGGCTCAGATCGACGAAAAGCGGGGGGACAACCGCGCGGCGGAGGCAGAGTACCTCAAGGAACTTGAGTCCTCGCCGAAGCACTTCAAGGCGCTTTATAATCTCTCACGCCTCTACCGGGCGGTCGGAGACGAGGCCAAAGAGCTCGATTATCTCAGGCAATGTCTGGATGTCGATCCCGGGTTTCCCCTCACGTACTTCTACCTGGCCAGGATCTACCTCAAACGGGGCGAGCGCTACGAGGAAGCCATCGATCTCGTCAAGAAAGGGATCGAGCTCAAGCCCGAAGCATCCGAACTGCCGCTCGGCTATTTTCTCCTGGCCGACCTCTACAATCGCGTCGGGGAAGACGCCCTGTCGCAGGAGAACGCACGGAAGGGACAGACAGCGGCCGAAGCGGCTGCGACCGCCCGGAGATAGGACCGGATCAGATCTCGAACTTGATTTCGAGCGAGGCCTTGCTTCCGTCGGTCGAGTTGGTCACGAGGACGTTCAGCGTGTAGGCGCCGGGCTTCAGGGGAGCGACCGCCTGGGCCAGGAAATCCTGGGCCAGGACTTCTTTCAGGCGCGCCTCCGGGATATCGATGAGGAAGGTCCGAGAGAACGTCCAGGCCGCCGTGCCCGCCTCGTCGAGGACCCTCATCGTCACATCGACACTCGCCTGAAGGCTCTTGCCGGAGGACTTCAGCTGGATGTTCTTGTGGGGGATGGCCAGCGAGAAGCGCGCCGTCCCGGCCTCCCCGATCTCGATCTGGACTTCGAGCCCGGCGATGCCCGAGGCGTAGGACGCTTCCCCCGGCTTGGGCATCCGCCGTCGCGGCTGGTTCAATTGGGTCTGGGCCTGCGTGATGACGGCGATCTGCCCGGCGCTCTCAGGGGCGATGCGATAGTCGTCGTTCCAGTACTCGTCGATGAAGAGAATGGTATAAAGCCCGTAGCGCCAGATCTCCGTGGGCAGGCCGTAGAACGTGACCCCCCGCGGATAGGTGACGCGGCTGTCCGGGGGGCCGAGCGTGATGTAGACCCGGCCCCGGTCCTGGAGCCAGCCCGGAGAGCCTCCGCCCGAGAAGAGGCGGTTGGCCCGCTCGATCCGGGCGTAATAATCCGTACGGTATTCGTTCTCCGGGGTCGCGGGGGTCGGGTCCCGCCTCCCCCAAAA
>CAWEJF010000009.1:0-927288 GCA_963809345.1 Candidatus Aminicenantota bacterium
GTCCTCGATGAACCGGCCCCTGAGCGCATAGGCGACGCCTGTCGAGACCGGTTTGACGTAGCGCACGGTCATCTCCCCGGTGACGCAGGTGAAGCCCTTCGCCCCGGCCGCGTAGATCATGGCCTCGTCGAGGACGGCCGCCAGGAGGCCGCCGTGGACGATGCCGGCCCAACCCTGGAAGTGCCCGGCGAATGTCACCTCGGCCGAAGATTCCCCGCGCTCAGCGTCGGTCTGGAGGCGGATCTTCAGGCCGATAGGATTCTTCTCGCCGCAGATGAAACAGCCGCGGTCGTCACGGAATGTGTCGTTCATGATCCTTTTGTTTACACTATCTCGATCCGGGACACAACACGAATTTCCCTGTTGAGCGCGGTCCGCTTCGTTGCCTCTTGCCCCCCGCCCCGCAATCGTCTATAAGAGAGGGGTCTGTTCGCCCGGAAGGAGACCCGACATGAAACGATCCCCGATCTCAACGATCGTGGCCTTCCTTCTTTTGAGCTCGGCTCTCGCCGCGGCTGGCTTACCCGCGCAGGGGCCGCCCGCGCAGGCCGACGTCTGGGCCCCGTTCCGCTTCTTCGTGGGGAACTGGGAAGGTCAGGGCGAGGGAACCCCTGGTTCGGGCAAAGGCGTCCAGACGTTCGAGTTCATCCTCAGGGGGACGTTCCTTCACGTACGGAACAAGGCCGTTTTCGATCCTCAGGACAAGAACCCGAGCGGGGAGGTCCACGAGGATTGGGGCGTTTTCAGCTATGACAAAGCTCGGAAGGCTTTCGTCCTCCGCCAGTTCCATGTCGAGGGATTCGTCAATCAGTACGTCCTCGAAAATCCCCCGGCGGACGGTAAGACGTTCGTCTTCGTCTCGGAGGCCATCGAGAACATCCCGGCCGGCTTCAAGGCCCGCCTGACCTTCAAGGTCCTCGATGCCGATTCCTTCGAACAGACCTTCGACCTTGCGCCCCCCGGCCAGGAATTCACCTGCTACAGCAAGGGCATCATGAAAAGACAAAAAGGAGTGTCGAAATGACCGAGCTCGGTGGAAGCGAAACCGTCCTCGCCCTGTTCAAGGAATGTGACGCCCTGCTCCATGGGCATTTCAAGCTGACCTCGGGCAAGCATTCGGAGTGGTACTTCGAGAAGATCCGGCTCATCGAGAAGCCCGCGGCGCTCGAGAAAATCGTTGACCTGCTGGCCGCGAAGATCCGGCGCGAGGTCCCGGACTTCGACTATGTCGTCTCACCCGCCTACGGCGCCATCGCCATCGGCTTCCTGGCCGCTCTCAAGCTGGGCAAGAGGTTCGCCTTCACCCAGCGCGCCGACGAGAAGATGACCATCCGCTCGGGCTTTTCGGGGCTCGACGGCTCGCGGGCCGTCATCGTCGAGGACATCCTGACCACGGGGGGCTCCATCCAGGAGGTCATCGCCTGCCTGCGCGAGCATGAGGTCCCGGTCGCCGGGATCTACGTGCTCGTCGACCGGAGCGCCGGGTCCGTCCCGATCGAGGGCCAGCCGGTCGGCAGCCTCCTCGCCCTCAAGGTCGAAGCCTACGATCCCGACGTCTGCCCGCTCTGCGCGAAAGGCATTTCCCTTACGAAGCCCGGCGCATCCGACAAGAAGGCCTAGCTAGGCTTCGACTTCCTGGGCCGCCGGGACTTCGGCCTTCTTTTTCTTCTTCGCCAGCTTGTCCGAAACGACGTAGAACGCCGGGACGACGATCAGGCTTAGGGCAGTCGATAGCACCAACCCGCCGATAACGGCGATGGCCATGGGCATGCGGATCTCGGAGCCCGAGCCGATGCCGAGGGCCGGCGGGATGGCTGCCATCATGGTCGCCGTGGCCGTCATCAGGATGGGCCGCAGCCGGATCGGCCCGGCCTTCTCCATCGCCTCCTTGGCCCCGAAGCCCTTTTCGCGGAACGCGTTGGCATAATCGACGAGGATGATGGAGTTCTTCTTGACGATTCCCATCAGCAGCAGCAACCCGATCATGCTGAAGATATTGAGCGACTGACGGGTGATGAGCAGGGCGAAGGCCGCTCCGGCGATCGACAGCGGCAGGATGGTAATGATCGTCACCGGATCCTTGAACGAGTTGAACTGCGAGGCCAGGATCATATAGGCGATGGCAATGCCCAGGAACATGGCGAACAGCAGGCTGCTCATGGATTCGCGGAAGGCCATGCTCGACCCGCCCAGGACGAGCCGGTAGCCGACCGGAAGGGTCTTGCCGAGCCCCTCGACAACGCGCAGGGCATCGGCCTGGGCGCGGCCCGGGGCGACGTTGGCGTAGATGGAGATGGCCCTCTCCCGGTCGCGCCGGGTGATGGCTTGGAGGGCGGCCTTCTCCTCGAAAACGACGAGCGACGAAAGCGGCACGAGCTCGCCGTTGCGGGCCCGGACCCGAAGACGCGAGATGTCCTCAGGACTGGACCTCTGTCCGGCCATGAGCTTGAGCCGGACATCGAGCCGGCGTCCGCCCGTGCTGTATTTCCCGACGCGGATGCCGCCGACCAGGGCGTTGATGGTCGTGGCCACTTCGTCGACGGAGACGCCGACGTCGGCGCAGACCGCTCGATCCGGGGTCACCCGCAGCTCGGGCATGCCGACGCGGTAATCCGAGTCGAGGTCGACCACGGCGCCGCTTGCCGAGAGGTCGCTCATGACCTTCTGGCTGAGCGGCACGAGCTGGTTCCAGTCGGAGCCGCGCACGGAGAACTCGACCGGGAAGCCCCGCTGGGCGGTAAAGCCCTGCTGGGAGGTATCCTGGATGACGGCCCGGATGCCCGGAACGGCGTTGAGCTCGCGCCGGATGAGGGCCGAGACCGCGGCCTGGTCGAGCTTCCTCTCCTTGGGCGGGACGAGCGTAACGTAAAGCATGCCGGAGTTCACCCCGCCGCCGCCCATGCCGCCGACGAAGCTGAAGACCTGGGAGACCTCGGGGTGGCGGCGGACGATGTCCTCGGCCTTGATGACCAGGCCGTTGGTCTCGGTGATGTCGGAGCCGACGGCGGTCATCATGCGGACCATGATCCGGCTCTGGTCCTGGGAGGGGACGAACTCGCTCGGGAGCAACGTGAAGACCAGGATGGCCGCCGCGAAGAGGATGGCCGCGAGGACGAGGATGAGACCCGGCCTGCGCAGGCCGCCATGGAGGACACGGGCATAGAGTTTCTCGAGCCGGCCGAACTCCCGGTCGACAGCCAGGCCGATCTTGTTCCGGCCCTCGCGCGTCGTCTTGAGGAACTGCGAGCACCGAGCCGGAGCCAGGGTGACGGCTTCGACGTAGGACAGAAGGACGCACAGGCAGAGGGTGATGCCGAACTGGAGGAAATAGCGGCCGATGATGCCTTTCATGAAGATGACCGGAATGAAGATGGCCACGACGGCCAGGGTCGCGGCCAGGGCGGCAAAGGCGATCTCCTTCGTCCCTTCGAGCGCCGCCGGCACGAGGGCCTTGCCGCCCTCGCGATGGCGGAAGATGTTCTCCATGACCATGATGGCGTCGTCGACGACGATGCCGACGGCCAGCGCCAGTCCCAGCAGGGTGAACGTGTTGAAGGTGAACCCGAGGAAGTAGATGATGGCCACCGTCCCGAGGAGGGACATGGGGATGGCCAGGATGACGTTGAGCGTGCTCGAGAGGGATCCGAGGAAGAGCCAGCAGACGAAGGCCGTGAGCAGGACCGAGAGCAGGAGCTCGAACTGGATCTCGCGGACTGATTCGCGGATGAATTCGGTGCTGTCGTTGGTGATGCCGACGGTCATGTCGCTCGGCAGGGTCTTCATATAGGTGTCGAGCGTCTCGCGCACCTTCTGGGCCACGGCCACGGCGTTGGCGCCGCGTTGTTTCTTGATGCCGATACCCTGGGCCGGGCCGCCGTCGACCCGGGCGATGCGCCGGACGTCCTCGAAGCCGTCCTCGACCATGGCGACGTCGCTCAGATAGATAGGACTGCCGCTGACCTCGCGGATGACGATCTTTCGCAGGGTCTCGAGGTCGAGCGCCTCGCCGAGGACGCGAACGTTGATCTCCCGGCCGGGCGTTTCGAGCCGGCCGGCCGGCAGCTCGACATGCTCGCGCTGGAGGGCGCCGATGACGTCCTGGACGGTCAGGCTCTTCTCGTCGAGACGGGCGGCATCGAGCCAGATCCGGACGTTCCGCTCGAGGGTGCCCATGAGGGAGATCTCGCCGATGCCCGGGATCGTCTGGAGCTTCTCTTTGAGCCCGTAGCGGACGTAATCGCTGAGGACGCGCTGGGGGTAAGGCCCGCCGAGGCGGATCATCATGATCGGCTGGTCCTCGGGATTCGATTTGGAGACGGTCGGGGGATCCATGTCCCGGGGCAGACTGCGGACCGCCTGGGATACTTTCGCCTGGACGTCCTGGAGGGCCAGGTCGACATCGCGGGAAAGCTCGATCTCGACGGTGATGTTGCAAGAGCCCTGGCGGGAGCTCGAGGTGATGGTGCGGATGCCCTCGATCTGGATGAGCGTCTCTTCCAGCGGCTCGACGACCTCGTTCTCCATGACCTCCGGCGCCGCGCCTTCCCAGCTGGCGGAGACGTTGATCGTCGGGAAATCGACGTCGGGGAACTGGCTGATGCCGATCCGGCTCCCGGCGACGACGCCGAAGACGATCGTGGCGGCCATGAGCATCCAGGCCAGGACGGGCTTTCTGACGCAGGCTTCAGTGAGGTTCATGAGACCGATCCTTTATTTTTTTGCCGGCGGCGCGCCCGCATCGGCCGGTTTACCCGACGCGTCGGGGGCGGCGGCCGGCGCGCCGATGCGCACTGTCACGCCGTTCGAGAGGGCCTCCGAGCCGCGGACGACGAGCATCTCGCCGCCGCTGAGACCGGAGAGGACCTCGACGCGTCCGTCGGACGAGCGCATGCCCAAGGTCAGGATGCGCTCGACGGCCTGGTCGTCCTCGACGACATACGCCAAGAAGCCGCGCTCGCTCGGCCTGACGGACCCGACCGGAATGACCGGGGCTTGCCCCCCCGAGGCCACCGGGACCGTGATCTCGGCGAAAGAGCCGGGACGAAGGGACTTGTCGCTGGGGTCGTCGATGTTGGCCGTGATGGCGACCAGGCGCGAGGTGTCGTCGGCCGATTCCGCCACATGGACGACCTTGGCCGTGAACTCGCGGCTGTCCTCCCTGACGTGGAAGGTGGCCTGCTGGCCGGGCTTGATCCGGGCCGCGTCGCGCTCGGGGACCCGGAACCGCAGGAGGAGCGGATCGCGGCGGACGAGCGTGGCCAGGACGGTCCCGGTCTGGATGTACTGCCCCGTCTGGACCGTTCGCGTCTGGATGACACCCGAGATAGGGGCCTTGACGAAGGCATCGCTGAGATTGAGCTTGGCCTGGTTCAGGGCCGAGCGCTTCTCGGCGACATCGGAAGCAGCGGTGAGGACTCTGGTCCGCCAGGTCTCGACCTCTTCGCCGGGGATGAGGCCGGGATTCTGCGTCTGGACGGTCTCCCGGCGCTTGAGACCGGCTTCGGCGTCGGCCTTGGAAGCCTCGGCCTTTTCGAAGGAGGCCTGAGCCGACTCGACGGCCAGCCGGTAGCGTTCGGTCTCGATCTCGACCAGGACCTGGCCGGCCGCGGCGTATTCCCCTTCGGAGAACCGGACGCGGTCGACGGCGCCGGAGACCCGGGCCGTGACCTGGACCTTCTCGAAGGCCTCGACGGAGCCGACGGCCGTGACGGAATAGACGAGGGACCGGACCGGGACTTTTTCCACATCGACGGGGAACTGGACGCGTCCCCGCTGGCCACCCGCGGCGGGTGACGCGGCGCCCTCCTTCTTGCAAGCTCCGGAGAAAGCGATGAGCGCCGCGGCAACGGCGATAACGATGAGTTTCCGATTTATCGTGCTGGTCACGTGCGTGGCTCCTTCCCGAAGGGATCGAGTCCCAGGGCCGCTTCCAAGTTGAGGAAGGCGACGCCCAGGCCATAGCGTTCTTGAACGAGGGCCACCTCGGCTTCGAAGAGGCTGACGTTGGCGTCGGCCACTTGAAGCGCCGAGGCCAGGCCCTGGCGATAGAGTTCTGTCGTTTCGGCCGCGTTCTTCTTGGCCACCTCGTGGGCGACGGTGGCCTGTCTGAGGGAGGCCCGCTGGTTGGCCAGGGAGACAAGGGCCTCCCGAACCTCGAGGTCCACCCGGCGCGTCGCGGCCTGGACGTCGAGGTCGGCCAGCTTGGCCAGGGCCTTTCGCTCTCTGTTCTGGCCGAAGCGGGCCAGGCCGTCGAAGAGGGCCCAGCTCAGAGTGGCGCCGGCGTTCCAGGTCGAGGTCTTGCCGCTGAAGCCGGCCTCATTCGTCAAGACGTACCGGCCGCTAGCGCTAAGCGTGGGAAGGAAGCCGAGCAGGGGGACCTTGGCCAGGGCATGCTGCGAAGAGGCGCGCCATCGGAGCGAGCCGACGTCGAGGCGCCGGGCCAGCGCTTCATCCACGAGGGCCTCGGCGTCCGCGGCCTCGGCCGAGGCGGCTTCGATCAGGAACTCCGGCACGACGAGCCGGCCACGCACGGCGTCGGGGGCATCGAGGAGATAGCCGAGCTGGAGCGTGCTCGTCTCGACCTGCCCCTTGACTTGCGTCACCCCGACCTCGGCCGTCGCGTACTCGAGCTCGGCCCGGGTGACGTCGTTGACTGAGGCCAGACCGGCGGCGAATCGCGCCTTGGCGGCCTCGAGGTTCTGCCCGGCGAAGGCGAACCGCCGGGCCGAGGCTTCCTGGACCTGCGATGTGCCCAGGGTAGCCAGGAAGGCCTGGCCGACCTCGAAGGCCAGCTGCCGGCGGCTTTCGGTGGCCGCAGCCACGTCGGCATTCCTCTGGGCCCTTATGGCGGCCAGGCCGGTCAGGCTTCGGGCGTCGAAAAGAGTCAGGTTGAGGGACATCGTCTCTGAGAGGCCGTTTAACCGCTGAATAACAACCTCGTTGCCGTCGACGATGATCCGGCGTTCAAAGGGGCGGCGGTTGTACGTACTGGTGCTGGTGAAGGTCGGCAGGAAGAACGACCGCGCCTGGGCGACCCGGGCGTTGGCCGCGTTGACGTCCTCCATGGTCGCCAGGGACGTCTCGTTCCTTTCCAGAGCCAATGAGACCGCCTTGTCGAGCGTCAGGGGCCGATCCTGGGCGGTGACCAGGGGGCCCAAGAAGAAGATCAGGCCAAAGCAGGCCGCGGCGAAGCGTCTCGCCCGGCCCGGTCGCGCATTCTCTGCCATCGTCGCGTCTCCTGAACCGCGGGGGCCGTCCGGACGGGCCCCGGAGGGGGATTTAAATAGAGAAATATACCACAAGGTCTTTTGACGGTTAAATCGGCGGATTCTTCCCTGAAAATCCCCAGGCCGGCCGGAAATTCCGCGCGGGGTCACCGCCCCATCTGATATAATGGACGGGACCGTATTCCAGACGAAGGAGGCGGCCATGGAAGCTCGTTTTCTCGGGGCGGTGGCGCTCGTCCTCCAACTCGCCGCCGGGGCTCTGGCCGCTTCGGCCGCCCCGACGGGGCAGACCGGATCGGACCTCGACCGGAAGGTCCGGGCCTTCCTCGACGCGCATGCCGGCCAGTGGTACGACATGAACGTCTCCGAAGCTGACGGCCGGATCCTCTACGACATCATCGTCAAGAACAGATACACCCGGGCCCTCGAGATCGGGACGTCCACGGGCCACTCCGGGATCTGGATCGCCTGGGCCCTGAGCCAGACGGGCGGCAAGCTCACCACCATCGATATCGACGAGGGGCGGCACCGCGAAGCCGTGGCCAACTTCCGGGAAGCGGGCCTCGACGCCTTTATCGACGCGCGCCTGGCCGATGCCCACGACCTCGTCCCCCAGCTCTCCGGTCCGTTCGATTTCGTCTTCTGCGACGCCGACAAGGACTGGTACAAGAACTACTTCACCGCCGTCCTGAACAAGCTCACGGTCGGAGGCGCGTTCACGGCCCACAACGCGTCGCCGCGCATGAGGCGCGGCGGCTGGGGCAGCGCGGATTTCGTCGAGTACATCCTGTCGCTGCCGTTCATGGAGACAACGTTCGCCGAAGGGAGCCGGGCGGGATTATCGGTCAGTTACAGGCGGACTGAGAAGTAACGCCTCGGGACTGTCCCTGAAAGGGCCTGCCCTTCTTTCGCCTTCGCATCAGCCCCGCCGGCCTACCACCTCTTGTATTTCCAGAAGAGCAGGAAGCCGACCGTAGAGACGCCGGCCAAGCCCATGATCTTCCAGAACGACGGCAACTCTCCGAAGCTGAACGGCAGGGTCACGTTCATGGAGAAGACCGAGACGATGAACGTCGGCACCATGATGCCGATGGTGATGATGTTGAGGGTCTTTATCAGAACGTTGAGGTTGTTGCTGACGATGGAGGCCCGGGCGTCCATGAGGCTGGCCAGGATGTTCGAATAAACTTCGGCTTGACGATAGCACTGGCTGTTCTCGATGACGATGTCGTCCAGAAGCTCCATCTCCTCCTGGGTGAAGCCGAACTTGGCCGAATTGTGACGGATCTTCTCGATCAGGGCGCCATTGGAGTTCACCGCGTTCTGGTAATAGACCAGGCTCTTCTGGAGGGCGAACAAGTTGATGAGGAATCTGTTCTCCATGGCCTTGTTGATCTTCTGCTCGACGTCGTCGGCGATCTGGTTGATGATCCTGAGGTGCTCCATGAAGTGGAAGATGGACCGGTAGATGAGCCGGATGACGAGTTCGCGGACGCTGCCGACCTTGGCCAGCTGCTTGCCCTCGAACAGCGTCGTGTCCTCGGCCACGACGAGAATGAGAAGCTCTCCGAAGAAAAAGACACCCATCGTCGAGGCCTTGAACAGGAGCTGGTCCTCACCGGAATAGTTCTTTGGCCGCTTGTAGATGAAGGCGATATGACCCGGCTCGCATTCGAGGCGGGCCTGCTCGTCGGGGTCAAGGGCCGAAGCGAGCGTATGCTCGTCGATCTGGTACGTGTCGACAAGGAGGCGTTTCTCGGTCTCGTCGGGATTGACGTAAAGGAGGATCGGGGCTTTTTCATCGGCGGACTCGACGATCTTCGAGTTCTCGATCTGGTAGCGCCTGAGCATCCCCGGCCTCCTTTCAGCGGATCATGAACGCCGCCTGCCCATTATGCGCCCGGCTCCGGGAAAATGGCAAGGAAAAAGGGACTATATCCACGGCCCGGCGACGGCAAGGTCAGTCCGGCTATTCGAGCTTGATCGCCTTCGTCAGCTTGCCCCCGTGCCGCGAGGCATAGCGGAGCGTGATCTCACCCTTCCCCTCGACGAGGAACTGGTACTCGACTTTGCCGAAGCCGGGGACGGCCAGGAACTGGATCTCCGGCCGGTCCTTCTTATAAGTGACCTGGTCGCGATAGGGATCAGTGAGGAGCCCTCCCGCGACGACCTTGGCGCCGGGGCCCGTCACGGTCAGGGTGTCCTTGGGATAGAGGTTCACTTTTTGGGCGAGATAGCTCATGGACGGGATGGCCTTGGGATTGGCCAGGCGCGTCCGGACCCGATAGAGATCCCCGCCGAGCGGCTTGACCTCGAGGACCTCGAGCGAGACCTCGGGCAGATGTTTGGCCGTGAACAGCGCGGCCATGGCGTTGCGGTGCACGAGGTCCTTGATCATGAACGGCGCGCCCAGCCGGGAGCTCATCTTGACCCAGCCGCCGATCTCGACGTCGCCGTATTCGGGGTGCTTGAACGGCTTCCAGGGCTTGTAGAGCTCGCCCTGGTCGACGTTGTCGCTGAACTTGATCCGTTCGCGCTCGGAGACGCCCTCCGAGAAGATATCGCGCACGGCCTCCTCGCGGGGCGTGCCGGGCTCGTTCCGCTCCGAGGCGCCCTTGAAGGCCTCGGACTCGCCCTGGAAGACCTCGGCGCAGTAGAAATAGGCGCCCACCGTCTGGGTGAGCCATTCGCCGGAGTCGCCGTAGGTCGTGTAGAGGTCCTTCCAGGAGATCAGGTAGCGATAGCCGGGGATGATCCGTTCGCCCTGCTTGCCGAGGAAAGTCGTAGACCGCGACGTCCTGCTGGGGGTATTCGCCGAGGCCCTTGCGGCTCGGGCCGCGCAGGAGCATGCCGCCATTGTTGTGATAGGACCAGGCGAAGACGATATTGGTCTTGGTCATCGTCCATTCGGCCAGGGCCTTGAGCCCGACCCCGGAGAAGGGGTACTCCCCGGAGCCGCCCTGGACGTAGGGCGGCGCCCAGTCGAAGCCCCAGGTCCGGTTGGGGTCGACGTAGCCCTCGCCGTCTTCGTTGATCTGGCCGTCGCCATCGTTGTCGAGGCCTTCCTCGCCGAGCATCGTCCATTCGCCCTTCTCTCCCGGCTTGACGCGGACCATCAAGCGGGGGTCTTCGGGGTCGGTCTTGAACCGACCGAAGGGGTCCTTCTTGCGCATGGTGCAGATGTTGCCGTCGCCGTCGAGGTCGTCGGCCGGATCCTCGTCGAAGAGACCGTCCCGGTCGTCGTCGATAGGGATGCGCAGGCTGCGGTTGCTGTCAGGGCTGTTGGGGTCGGCCATGAAGTGATAGCGGCCGTCGACGTTGACGACCGGCACGACATAGATGCAGACCCGGTCGACGAGGGCCGTGATCTCGGGGTTCTTGCCGTAGCCGCCGAGGACATAGTCGAGAAGGTAGAGCGAGATGTCGCCGCCCTGGATCTCATTGCCGTGCATGTTGCCGTCGACGTAGAGGGCCGGCTTGTCGAGGGCGGCGCCGGTCTTGGCGTTGTTCACGGTCATGGCCATGAGGGGCCGGCCTTCCTCGCTTTTCCCCACGGTCTCGAGCGTCGTCAGCTGGGGATAGGCCTTGGCGAGGGCCCGCAGCGCTTCGTAAACCTGATCGAGGGTGTAGTACTGGTCGAACCTCAGCGGGACCGTCATCTCGGGTTTCTGCGCCGGCAGGGCCGACGCGAAGAGCAGGACGAGCAGCACGGAACCGGCGAGCTTTTTCACTTGGCACCTCCCAGGTCGACCGTCCGGGAATCGCCCCAGGCGTTCTGAGTCTCCGCTTTGATCTCGAGTTTGACGGGTTTGGCCGCCCGGACGATCCAGGTCACTAGCTGAGAGCCCTGGGCCGGGACGGACGGAACGAGGCTCCGTTTCTTGCCTTGCATGATGTCGAAGCCCTGACCGTCGATCGTGACGATGACCGGGAGGACGTGCTGGTTGCGCCCGGCCATGGCCGTCGGGTACGGCAGGCCGCCCTTGTTCTCGACCCAGGCCTTGATCTCATAGACGCCGGCCCCGAGCTTCTTGACCTTGGCGTCGGCGATCCCGATCCGGGCCATCTTCTTGGCGACCTCGAAGGCCCAGGGGACCTGGCCCTTGAGGAGGCCGTCGATCATCTTGGCCGGCGGGGTGTTATCGGTGTAGGGAACAGCGCCGCCGATCTCGACATCGCCGAGGGTCGGGTGCTTGAACGGCTTCCAGGCGACGAAGCCCTTGCCCTCGAGCTCTTTATCGCTCCAGGCGAGCAGGGCTTTTTCCTTCGGGTCGGCGCCCCCCTCGCTCGGTTTCTTGGGCATCTGCTTCATCATCTCAGCCATCTTCTTCGTGTCCATCATGCCGCCCTTGAGCGCTTCGATGACCTGCTTGCCCTTGAACTCGTCGGGAGCGCCGGAGGCCTTGAGGAAGGCGTCGATCTTCTCCTCGCCCAGGGCGATGAACTCGTCGTTGGTCATCTTTTCGAGCTTCTCAGGCGTCAGCTCGTCGGCCGGCTTCTCCTCCTTGACCTCGGGCAGGGTCCAGAAATCCATGGCGAAGGAGGGCAGGCCGAGCTGGTAGTAGGCGTAGAGCTCGAGGGAGCCGTCCTTGTCGGGGGCCGGGTCGAGGCGCTTGGCGTCGAGCTTGGCGGCCTTGAGGAATTCCTTGTATTTCTCGGAGAGCTCTTTATAGAACTTGAGGTCGTCCTCGAGGGGATTGACGACGGCCCCGAGCTCGAGGAACCCGGCGATCAGGCCTTCCGTGACCTCCATGCCCGGGGGGAAGAGCGGCTTCACGAGCTCGATGATCTCGGCCATGGTGTAGGTCCGGGTGGGGTCGGCATTGATGAACCCGGCCACGCGCTCGGGGACCTTGATCTGGTTGAAGTCGGCATCGCCCTTGCGGCCGGCGCGCGGCGGGTTGAGGCAGAAATTCGATTCGCCGAAGACGAAGGCGAGACCGATCTCCCGGTGCGTGTCGAAGAACTTGAGCAGGGCGAACGTTTCCGCCTCGCTGCCGGGCCAGGGGCCGGCGCCGACGGCGTGATACTTAAAGAGGTGCGGGAAGGCCGTGCCGAGGTTGACGCCGCCGGGTCCGTCCTCGTTGATCTGGCCGTCGCGGTCGTTGTCGAGTCCCTCGGGGTAAAGCTTCCAGAGGCCCTTCTCGCCCTTGGCCCCATCGGCCTTCTTCATCAGGCGGGGCTCACCGGGGACGGCGAGCCAGGCACCCTCGGGGTCCTTGACCCGCATCTGAGTGATAATGCCGTCGCCGTCGAGGTCGTCGGGCCCGTCCTCGTCGATCGCATCGTCCTGGTCATCATTCGTCGGGCGGGCGTTGCGGCTGTCGCGGATCTGGGGCTTGCCGAAATAGCCGGCCGCGGCGTCAGGGTTGCCGCAGGCCAGAATGTACCACGTCCGGTCCGAACGCAGGTCGGCCTTTTCGCAAAGGGATTTGGCCAGCCAGAGCGCGGCCTCGCCGGAGATGGGAACCGTCCCATCCATGTCGGCCGCGACGAAGACGGCCGGCAGGGCCTTAGCGGTTTTCGCCGTCTCGGGGCCGACCTCGAACAAGACGAGGTCGCGGCCGCCGGGGCTCTTGGCCAGGACATGGACTTTGGCGAACCCGGGATTGGCCCGGGCCATGTCCTGGAGGGTGGCAGCGATCTCTTCGGGCCGATGGTAGCGGTCAAAGGTGACGTCGGCCGCGGCCAAGGGGCCGAGGGCGAAACAGACAAGGATCAAAGCAAGGATGATGGGGGTTCGGCGAAGGGTCACGTGAGGGTACCTCCGTTGACGGGACTCTATCGGGCTATTCTCCCAAAACGCCCGCCTTAAATCAACGCGGACGTCCGGCTCTCCTATGAGACGCATTCCAAGGGGTTGAGGTTCCCGGAAATGCCTCCGGCCTTGACCGGAGAACTCCTGCGGTGATAGAAGAACAGGTGCCGAAGAAAACGGAGGGAACCCATGGCCAAAAAAGCCGTCCTCGCGGTCGTCGCCGGCTGTCTCCTCGTCGCGACCCTGCCCATCCCAGCACCCGCCCAGCGCGGCGGCGGGCCATCGATCCTGCCCATCCGCGAGCGGGCCGCGATCGTCCAGCGGATCACGGCCAAGCGCCTCGACACGCTCGTCCCCCGCATGATGCGCGAGACCGGCTTCGACATGTGGGTCATCTCCTGCAACGAGGACGCCCTCGATCCCGTCTTCGAGACCATGATCCCCTACGAGAACTGGAATCCCATCACCCAGGTCCTGGTCTTCTTCGATCAGGGGCCCGCCAAGGGCGTCGAACGGCTGAACGTGTCGCGGACCGATACCCAGGGCCTGTTCAAGAACGCCTGGGACGCCTCGGCCTTCGACACGAAGAAGGGCGAAAGTCAATGGGAGGCCCTCGGCCGGGTCGTTCGCGAGCGGGACCCGAAGAGGATCGGCCTCAACGAGGGCGAGGTCCAGTGGGTCGCGGGCGGGCTGAGCTCGGTCCTGAAGAAGCGGATCGTCGAGGCCGTCGGTCCGAAATACGCGGCCCGGCTTCAATCCGCCGAGCCGCTGGTGACGCTCTGGGCGGAGACGCTCACCGAAGAAGAGGTCGAGGTCATGGAGCGCGCCGCTGCGATGTCCCGGTCGATCATCGCCGGCATGTTCTCGTCCAGGGTCATCACGGTCGGTCAGACGACGGCCGAGGACCTCCGGTGGTACTACTGGCAGCGCGTCGCCGACCTCGGCCTCAAGGTCTCCTTCAGCCCCTTCGTCTCGATCCGCGGCCGGTCGCCCAAGGACGTCGAGAAGTGGGGCAAGGACGACAAGATCATCCGTCCGGGTGATGTCCTCCACTGTGACGTGGGGATCGAATATATGCGCTGGAACAGCGACCATCAGGAAGTGGCCTATGTCCTGCGCCCCGGCGAGACGGACGCGCCGGACGCCTTCAAGAAGCTCATGGCCGAGGCCAACCGGCTCCAGGACGTCTACTGCGGCGAGTTCAAGGCCGGGCTCACCGGGAACGAGATGCTCGGGAACATGCTCAGGAAGGCCCGCGAGCTCGCGATCCCCGGTCCGCGCATCTACTCCCACTCGCTCGGGCTCTTCCTCCACGAGCCCGGACCGCTCATCGGCCTGCCCTGGGAACAGGTCAACAACGTCGGGCGAGGCGACGTCAAGCTCGTCCCCATGAGCGCCTTTACGGCCGAGATGAGCGTTACCGGACCCGTCCCCGAATGGGGCGTGGATTTCCGCGTTCCCCTCGAGCAGGACATCCTGTTCGACGGCGAGCGGGCCTTCTTCCTGTCCGGCCGCCAGACGTCGTTCCATCTGGTCCGCTAAGGAAAATGGGGACGTTTCTGTTTTTCGCCCCATTTCCGGCGATCACGGCCTCGTCCGACTAAAAGAGAAGCGGGCATAGGCCCGGTTCCGGAAGGAGACTGAATATGAGAATCAAGCACATCGCATTCGCCCTCATTCTCGCGGCCGCGGCCGCGAGCTGCGTCCACTATACCATCGTCCCGCCCGCGATCGACCTCACCGCGCTCGGCACGGTCGGTCTCGTCACGCTGAAGGCTCAGAACGCCAAGGGCGACCTCGACGTCGCCGCGACCCAGCTCTTCCTCCAGGAAGTCACCGCGGCCCAGCGCATCCCGGTCGTCGAGCTCGGGACGCAGGACGCCGTTTTGGCGGATATCGGGAAGGAAGCGTTCGATCGCGATACGGTCCTGGCCATCGGCGAGAAGCAGGGTGTCGACGCCGTGTTCGTGGGCGAGATCGAGGTGACGAAGGTCAAACCCCAGGTCGACCTCCTCGCCCCGCTGAGCAAGACCCTCTTCGCCCGGGCGGCTTTCGACATCGCCGTGAAGGTCCGCCTCATCTCCACCAAGAACGGCGCGACGCTGTGGACGGATTCCTCCATCCGGCAGGGGACGGTCGGCGCCATCGGCATGGACGGCGGCATCCCGGTCTTCTCCGTCCGGGACAAGGGCGCGGCTTTGAACGACACGCTCCGGGAGATCATGTACCGGGTGACCTGGGATTTCCGCCCGACGCGCCAGCGCCTCTGAATCCGGGCTCAGAACGATTTCGGCACTTCTTTCCGTTCGATCTTGATGTTCAGGCGGGCCTGCAGGTACTCCACCGCCGATGAGACCGATTGTCCGAGGATCCGGCCTTCCCGTTCGAGCGAGGATTCCGCTCCTCCGATGGCACCCTGAAGCTCCTCCGGCGCGGACGTGAGGCTCTTGATCGCGGCCCTGGCGGAGGCGCGGTCCCGCGGCGACAGCGGACTATCCTTGCGGACGACTTGAGACAGGACGAGAGCGGCGGCCACGATGACAAGGAGGGTCGCAGCGACCGGGAGAGGGCGAAGACCGAAGAGGAGACGGCGCGGTCGCGGCCGCCCGGCCTCGGCGGTCCGGGGATTCAGCCTGGATGCTTCCAGGTCGCGCGCGAGGCCCACGGAAAAGTCCGGCACCTTGGCCAGCCAGGCGGAGCGTTCTTCCGTGAGCCGGGACGCGAGGGACGCGGAGGAACGGGCATACACGCCGCAAGCGCCGCAGCGGGCGATGTGTCGCTCGACGACCGGGGGAACCTTCTTCCCCGTGTCCTCCGCCCGGGAGATCATCCAGCGGCTGATCGTGCACAACATCGCTATTCTCCTTTTCCCTCAGTCCCCGGCCGATTGCCGGGCCACCCCCGGCCGAGGCTGCGCCGTGCGGCGCATGTCCGGGCCGAGCCGGCCGGCGAGGCTCGTCCGAGCCCTATGCAGAAGCACGCGGACGGCCAACCTCGTCCGGCCGAGGACGGCGGCGATCTCTTCGATGGTCATGTCTTCCCCATAACGCAACCAGAGGACCCGGAACCTCGTCTCACCCAGGGTCTGGGCCGTGTCCCATAGCCCCGACCCGCCAGTTCCGTTTTCGCCGGCCGGGGCCGGATCGGGAAGCTTATCGTCCGCCTCCGCTGCCATCTTGCCCCGGACGGCCGCGCTCTTCCGGAAGGAATCGATGGCCAGCCGGTTGGCCGACGTGTAGAGCCAGGTCGAGAACCGGTAAGCCGGATCGTAGCTCCCGATGTTCCGGTAGAGCTTGAGGAACGTGTCTTGGACCATGTCTTCGGCGTCCTCATCACTCCCGAGGCGCGGACGCAGATAAACGAAGAGCCGGCGCTTGTAGCGACGCGCCAACTCCTCGAAAGACCGGCGCGAGCCGGCCCGCGCTTCGCGGGCCAGCTCGTCGTCGGTCTTCTCTTCGGTCGGATCGTGGTCGGTCATTCATCCCCTCGGCCCCGGCCGCCCGGGGCCGCCTTCTCTTTCGGGCCGGGCCTCAGTCGAGGAGCCCGGAAAGCCCGCGACCCTGCGAAATCAGGTCCGCGATCTCCTGCGACGGGCGCTCGAATTCGAGCCGGAGGACCTTGCCCTCCAGCTTGACCTGGAGTCCGTCGAGGAGGCTGGCCACCTTGGCCATATCACCCCCGTTACCGCCCATCCGGCCCATGGCGATGAGACCCTGGACGATATCGGCCATGTTCTTGGCGCTCTCCGGGGAGACCGCCGTCACCTGGAGACGGAGGAGAAGGGTGTCCTGTTTCTCCTGGGCCAGGAAGAACAGTCCGCTCGCCTGTTCGAGAACCTTGGACGGACTGTTCATTCGGCTCAATCCGGACAGGTCGGGTATGACGCCGCTGAGGAAGGCGCCCGCGGGGACTTCCTTAAGCGAAGCGCTCAACGCGGACTTGGCGAAATTCTGCGTCTTGCCGGCCGCCGTGTCCAGGACGCTCTGGATAGCTTCGCGGCTCTCGGAAAGAACGACGAGGTTGTCGTTGACGAACGCGCCGTACTCGTCGTCACCCGTCGAATAGATGGTGTACGCGCCGTGCGCGATCTCCTTGTGTTCCTCATCCTTGGCGATAAGGGCCATCAACCCGGCCCGGTCGATCTTCCCGGTGACGGCGACGACGGCGTCCCCCTTGGTCCCCTTTCCGAACCCGAACACCGTCACGCCGGTGATGTCCCGGGGCACGTCGATCTTGAGCCAGCGATCGAGGTCCCGGCTCTTGATCTGGAACTTGCCGTCCTTTTCCAGAAGACCGTAGAGCTTGGTCGCGACGAACTTCTCCATGTCCAGGTGGGCGACCCAGCGGGCGCCCTCAGGGACGATGGACGAAGGGATCGTCCCCGGATAGGCCGGAACGGCCAGGAACAGGGCGGCGACGAGAAGGGCCGCGGCGAATAAGGCTGTTTTCTTCATCAGGTTACTCCTCTGCGCGTAATTCGTACGCCCTGTAATACGAACCCCTGGGGCCGATGTTTCACTCCCCTATCGTTCAAATTCTATCGAGCTCAGAGCGCCCGGGCCTTGCGAACGGCGGCCTGCCAGCCGGCATAGAGCCTGTCGGCCTGGCCCCGCGTCATCGCCGGCGTGAACTTGCGCTCGTCGACGGCCAGCCGCTCGATGGCCGCGGTCGACTCCCAGACTCCCGCGCCGAGGCCGGCGAGATAGGCGGCCCCGAGCGAGGTCGTCTCCACGGTCTTCGGACGCACGACCGGGACGCCGAGGATATCGGCCTGGAACCGGCAGAGAAAGTCGTTGGCCGAGGCGCCGCCGTCGACACGCAGCTCCCTCACCCGGAGACCCGAGTCTTTGCGCATGGTCTCGAGGACATCGCGGGTCGAATAGGCCATCGCCTCGACGGCCGCCCGTACGAGGTGGTTACGGCCCGCGCCACGCGTCAGTCCGACGATCGTTCCCCGCGTCTCGGCGTCCCAATAGGGCGCTCCGAGGCCGACGAAAGCCGGGACGAAATACACGCCGGCATTGTCCGAAACGGCACCCGCCGCCGCTTCCGAATCGGCGGCCGACCCGAGGAGGCCGAGCTGGTCTCGCAGCCACTGGATGGCCGCGCCGGCTACGAACACGGACCCCTCGAGGGCATAGGCAACCTTGCCGGCCGGGCCGCACGCGACAGTGGTGATGAGGCCGTGCCTGGACTCGACGATCTCCCGCCCGGTGTTGAGCAGGATAAAGGAGCCCGTTCCATAGGTGTTCTTGATCGCGCCGGGCCGGAAGCCGGCCTGGCCGAAGAGGGCCGCCTGCTGGTCCCCGGCGATGCCCATCACCGGGATGCCCGCGGGAAGCCGGCCCAGACGGACCGTCCGTCCGAACTCGCCCGACGACGGCAGGACCCGAGGCAGGAGGCCGGCGGGAATGCCGAAGATCCCGAGCAGTTCGTCGTCCCAGTCGAGCTCTCGGATATTAAAGAGCATCGTCCTCGAGGCGTTCGTCGGATCGGTGGCGTGGCTCGCCCCGCCCGTGAGCTTGGAGAGGACCCAGGTATCTGTTGTCCCGAAGGCGAGGCGGCCCCGCTGGGCCCGCTCGCGCAGGCCGCCTCTGTCAAGGATCCATTCGGCCTTCGTCGCCGAGAAATAGGCGTCGATCGGCAGACCCGTCTTTTTCCGGACGAGCCGGCTCATCCCCGGCTCGGCGGCGAGCTCGCGGCAACGGTCGGCGGTGCGGCGGCACTGCCAGACGATGGCGTTGGCCACAGGCCTACCGGACCTCCGGTCCCAGATGATCGTCGTCTCGCGCTGGTTGGTGATGCCCACCGCGGCGATCGACCGGCCAGGGATGCCGGCCAGGGCTTTCTGGATCGTCCGATAGACGCTCCGCCAGATCTCCTCCGGGTCGTGCTCGACCCAGCCGGGCCGCGGGAAATACTGCGGAAATTCCTCGTAGGCGGAAGACAGGGGCCGGCCGCGGCGGTCGAAGACGATGGCCCGGCTTCCCGTCGTGCCCTGATCGATGGCCAGGATGTGGCTCACGTCACACCCGCCTGCCGGCCCAATCGAGAATGTCGCGGAAGACCTTCTCGCGGTCGAGGTCGATCGAGAGTGCGTGGAACATCTCCGGGTACTCGATGAGCGTCTTGTCGACGGCCGCGAGCTTGCCGAAGAGCTTAAGGCCGGCCTTCTCGTCGACGAGATAGTCGACGCCGGGGACAAGGAAAAGCGACGGGACCGTATACTTCCTGGCCAGCCGCACGGCCCGGGCCTGGACCGGGAGGAACGCGGCGAGGAGCTTCAGGCTGGCAATGCGGAGTTCCGCAGGATTCGCGTCCATGACCGCGGCGTAATCCGCGTCGCGAGTGGCCTTCTCTGAGGTAAAAGGGACGTCGACCGTGTGCTTCGGGTTGAACGGAAGGAACAGGGCCAGCTTGATATAGACGCTCAGGGGAAAGTCCATCCCGTTCTTGAAGGCGGGGGCGATGAGGACGATCCCGGCGAAAAGGCCGGGATTGCGGCCGGCGAGATCATAGGCGATGAGCCCGCCCATGCTCTCGCCGAGCAGGAAGACCTTCTGACCCGGGAAATCCCTCCGGATGATGTCCAGCAATGCGAGGATGTCGCGGTCCCAAAGCTTGAAAGAATCGGCGTGGCCGCGCGGCCGTTCCGGCGTCCGGCCGAAGCCGCGGAGCTCGAGGGCGTAGGAGGCGAAGCCCTTCTCGGCAAGGTGCCCGGCCAGAAACTCCCAGCGGGCCGAGTGGGCGCCGAGCCCGTGAACGAGGAGGAAAACGGCTTTGGGAGAGGCCGGCCTCGACACGGCGTCCCAGCGGCGGAAGAGGAAGTCCGTCCCTTGGAGTTCTGTCATGGCCGGATTATAACAAAGAGGACAACTCCGGCGAAAGCGCCGTGCCGCCGGGCCTCACCGGCAGGCTTGAACGGCTGGGGGATTCTCTGTATGATAGGGGGCGAAATCCGGAACAAGGAGGCCTGGTGGCTAGAGGCAACAGAGCTTTTAAGAGCGAAAAAAGAACCAAAGAGCTGAGACGTCTGAAGAAGCAGGAAGAGAAGCGGCAGCGGAAGCTGGCCAAGCTGGACAATCCCGAGGGAGAGCCCGAAGTGTTCTCTCCCGACGAAGCGCCTGCGGCCCCGCCCAACCCGGACGATCCCGAACAGGAAAAGTCCTGAGGTCGTCCGCGAACGAAATCGTTCATTCCGATCCGGCCCGAGACCCCGTCCGGGGACACCATGCCAAGGCCGGATGAGCATCCCGAGAGTCCGATGAAGCCCTCCGGCCGGCCGGCGGGAGCTGTCTTCGCGCCGCTCCTTTTCGTCCTCGCGGCCACCGCGGTCCTGGCCCGTCCTCCCCTCGAACGGACCCTCTTCAAGAACATCCCCCGAACCGACACCGCGCGGGAGGTCATCCAGACCGTCCTCGGCTCGAGGTTCTACTCCATGCGGGACGGCTTCACCCCCTCGGAATGGACCGGCCTGGGCTATGGCGGCGCGTGGGACAGGGCGAGACGCTATTTCCCCGGCAACACCTATTTCGTGCGGCCGGGAACCTACTTCATGACCCATGGATACGACGCTGACGGCCGGCTCTTCATGGAGGTCCATGAATCAGCTTACCTGACGCTCTGCCTCGAGGACCGGCGGACGTTTTCGCCGGGCTCCGTCGTCGGAGAATACGGACGGATGCTCGCCGCGACCAACGGCATCGAAGCGGCCGCCTTCCGGGAGAAGGTGGGCCGGCTCGAGCCCAGTTTCCTTGACGAAGAAGCGAACCGCGGCCTTCGCAAGACGTTGGGCCAAGCCCTTTACGTCCGGCTCATCAAAGAGCTGCGTGAAGAGGATTACCATATGCTCGCCGGCGGGCTCATGCACGAGGGCATGCACGCCGGCCTGGACGGCGCGCTCGTCGCCCGCGTCCAGGCCGAGTTCAATGCCGGAAGGCGGGCCGTCCAGTGGGACGAGATGAGGGCCTTCATGGCCGAGATCGGCTATCACGGGCCGTTCTGCCGCTGGGCCGAGGACGATATCGCCGGCCGATGGCGTCAGCTCGAAGGCCTCGTCGGCGAGCTCGAGAGACTCCGAAAAAGCCGGGCTCTTCTCGCCGGGTCCGACCGAGTCCGCTTTGAACAGACGCGGGCCCGAGCTTGGACTTTCGCCGCTCTTGTCCGGCTCAGGATGCGGGAGATCTGGCAATCGGCCCGGCGCGCGCAAGATCTCGCGGGAAGCTTCCGCGAGGATTATGCCCGAGCGACCCCTCCTGCCGGCGTGGAGGGATTATTGAAGAAGCTCGAGCGCGACACGGCCGGCTTCATCGCGTCATCGGAAGAAGCTATCCAGGCGACGGAAATGGCCGTCAGGTCCCTCGAAGAGGTCCTGGATATGTGGAGCGCGTGGGCGTCCGGCCGCCGGCCTTTCCCGCCTCCGATCACCGACTCCCAGGCCATCTTCAAACGGGTCAATGACATCCACTGGCCGGACACGACCCCAGCCGCCGCCGGAGCGGCCGCTCTCATAAAGATAGCGGGAGAGGCCCTCGAAAAGGAACGGACCTCCTCGTGAGAAGGCCGTGCAAGCCCCACGTTCTTTCGGCGGCCAGATAGCGCGCCGGTTTTTTAGGCGGGACGAACGATTTTCGCATCACTCTACAGACGGCGGGCAGGGCCAAGACGAAGCCCGGGCAGAAAGCGCTTGACAGGCAGTTCTCTGTATAATATATTCCTGAGCGTACATGTTAATAATATATTCATCTAATATTGAACGTATGGGTATAGAATGAGCAACAATGTCCTGACCCTCGAAGACCTGGCCGATAGGGCCAGACTCCCCGCCGAACGCCTCGTCGAATGGACCAAAGCCAAGCTGCTCAAGCCGGAGGGCTACGGCGATGGCAAGGCCCCTCTCTTCTCCGTTTCGAGCCTCGACCGCGTCGTCCAGGTGAAACGGCTGGCCGATCTCGGCTATGGCACCGAGGAGATCCTGAAGATCATCAAAAAGGTCGGCTTGCCCCGCGACGGGCACGGGAAGAGGAAGGCGCTCGACAAGGACCGCTTCCTCACCGTCGGGAACCTGGCCGAGCGCTCGGGCGTCAGCCCGCGGACGATCAAGCACTGGGAGGACAAGGGCATCATCGAGCCGGACATGCGGACCGAGGGTGGTTTCCGGCTCTATTCGGAATCCTACGTCTTTCTTTGCCAGCTCATCCGTGACCTCCAGCTCTTCGGCTACACGCTCGAGGAGATCAAGGCCATTTCCGACGACGTCCGGACGTTCGTCGCCATCGAGGCCGGACCCGACGCCTTCCCGGAAGCCGAGGTCGAGAAGCGCCTCACGGCCATGCTCGAGGCCATCCAATCCCTTTTCGACAAGATGAAGCTCCTCGAGGAGGGCATCGAGCGCTGGCAGGACCTGCTCAAGAAAGAAAGGAAGGACATTCTGGCCCTCCAGGCCAAGAACAAGAAGCGGGCCAAGGCGGCCAAGGAGACGGCCGATGTCTAAGATCGTCTTCATCGAGCCGAAGGCCCCCAACCTCCACATCTTCTCCCAGTTCCCCCTGCCGCGCCTGGGAACGCTCATCCTGGGGACGATGATGAAAAAGCGCGGCTGGGAGGTCGAAGTTTTCGTCGAGGACCTCCGGCATATCGACTATGACGTCCTCGCCTCGTCCGACATCGTCGGGATCTCCACCATCACCTCGACGGCACCGCGGGCCTATGCCATCGCCGACAAGGTCCGGGCCATGGGCGTCCCCGTCCTCATGGGCGGCCCGCATGTCACCTACCTGACCGACGAGGCCTTGGAGCATGCCGATTTCGTCATCCGGGGAGAAGGAGAATCCGCGCTGACCGCCTTCATCGACGCCTGGGAGCGCGACCGCGACTTTTCCGCCGTGCCCAACCTGTCCATGAAGACGGACGGTGTCGTCGTCCATCACGCGATGCTCCCCCTGGAAAAGAACCTGGACGCGATCCCCTATCCGGACCTGTCCCTCCTCAAGCCCGATCCCGGGCGCGTCAAGTTCGCCCTCCCGATCCCCGTGCAGACGTCACGCGGCTGCCCCTTCGACTGTTCGTTCTGTTCCGTGACCGGCATGTTCGGGAAGAAGTACCGGTTCCGCTCGACGGAGAACATCATCGAGGAGCTCCGCCACTATGACCGCTCCGGCAGCGCCGTCTTCTTCTACGACGACAACTTCGCGGCCAACCGGGAGCGGACCAAAGAGCTCCTTCAGGCCATGATCGACGAGCGCTTCAAGTTCGAATGGACGACCCAGGTCCGGGCCGACATCGCCTGGGACACGGAGCTCGTCCGGTTGATGAAGAGGGCCGGCTGCCACACGGTCTACATCGGCTTCGAATCGGTCAACCCCGAGAGCCTCGACGCCATGAAGAAGAAGCAGACCGTCGCCGACCTCGTCCAGGCCGTCCGGGTCCTGCGACGCCACCGCATCCATATCCATGGCATGTTCGTCCTCGGCTTCGACGAGGATGACTGGAAGACGGTCAAGAGGACCCTCCGCTTTGCCAAGAGGTCCCGGCTCTCGACGACGCAGTTCCTCATCCTGACGCCCCTGCCCGGCTCGGAGTTCTATAACAGGATGGAAGCCGAACACCGGCTGCGCTTCCGCGACTGGGCGCTTTACGACGCCCACCACGCCGTCTTCCAGCCCGCCCGGTTCACGCTGCCGGACTTGCAGAAAGCCCAGATCTTCTGCCACAGGAAATTCTATTCGTTGAAACAGACGGCCCAGAAGCTGATCGCCGGGGAATGGCTCAGCGTGGGCGTCGCCCACTACGCCCGAAAGCTCAACCGGACGT
Organism: Candidatus Aminicenantota bacterium; assembly: GCA_963809345.1. Lineage (GTDB taxonomy): Bacteria > Acidobacteriota > Aminicenantia > Aminicenantales > Saccharicenantaceae > RBG-16-66-30. The sequence continues at coordinate 23,797 of CAWEJF010000009.1, forward strand.
GGAAGCGCCGTAACCGGACCTACCTGCGCGTCCTCGCCCTGCTCAAGCCCCGCCCAGGTTCCCGAGGCAAGGTTTCCGTCGATTACCGCGAAGAAATCAGGCTGGACTAGTCCTTTCCGAAACCGTTTACATCCCGTTCCGTATCCACTAGAATAGGCCTCGTATTTTTTCATCACCCAAGGGAGTCGCCCATGCCCAACGTCCTGACCGTCCGAGGATTGAAAAAATCCTACGGCAGCCAAACGGCCCTGGCCGGCATCGACTTCGAGGTCCGCGCCGGGGAGGTCTTCGCCCTGATCGGCCCGAACGGGGCCGGCAAGACGACGACGCTCCGGATCGTCGCCACGCTCCTCACGTCGTCCGCCGGCGAGATCACCTTCCTCGACCACGACCTCTGCAAGGAACCCGATTTCGTCCGGGAGAAGATCAGCTACCTCCCGGAGGAAGCCGGCGCCTATAAGGACATGAAGGGCCTCGATTATCTCCACTTCATGGCCAACTTCTACGCCCGGACCCCCGAAGAGGAGAAGGAATTCGTCGACCGGGCCGTGGCCATCACCGAGCTCGGCGACCGGCTGAGGACAAAGGTCGGCACCTACAGCAAGGGCATGACCCGGAAGCTCCTCCTGGCCCGGGCCCTGATGACCAAGCCCGTCCTGGCCATCCTCGACGAGCCGACCTCGGGCCTCGACGTCCTCAACGCCCTGGAGGTCCGGGAGATCGTCCGCCGCTACGTCAAGGAGGGAACCTCGGTCCTGCTCTCCTCCCATAACATGCTCGAGATCGAGTTCCTGTCCGACCGGGTCGCCCTTATCGACAAGGGCCGTATCCTCGACTCCGGCACGCCCGATGAGCTCAAGAACAAGCACAGCGCCAAGAACCTGGAAGAAGTCTTCAGGAGTTCCGTCCGATGAAAAGATTCACCAACCTTCTCAAAAAAGAGATCAAGGAGCTGGTCACTAAACAGCTCATCATCTCGCTCGCTTTCACCGTCATCCTCTTCAATTTCATCGGGCAGGTCAGCAAGAAAGAGGTCCAGAAGGCCATCGGGGTCCAGACGATCTCCGCTCTCGACGAGGACGGCTCGGCGGGCTCCCAGGCCCTGCTCAAGGGACTCGAATCGGCGCGGTTCAAGATCCTCGACCAGTCGGGGAAGACCAAGGACCAGGCCATCGAGACGGCCAAGGCCGGCGAATCGAAGCTTCTTCTCGTCATCCCCAAGGGCTTCGGCGATTCCCTGACCGAGCTCAAGCCGAGCGAGATCGAGACGTACTCCTTCATGAGGAGCTTTTCCCTCATCGGCGCCCGGGGTCAGGTCGTCGTCCAGGGCGTCATCTCGGCCCTCAACGAGGCCTTATCCAACAATTTCCTCAAAGAAAAGCTGCCCGGGGTCGACCCGGCCAGCCTCAAGAAGCCGATCAAGAGCAAGGATTTCGTCATCGTCCAGGACCGTATGGCAGAGGGATCGGCCAACATGGTCGCCGGGCTGATCTCCCAACAGTCCCTGCTCATCCCCGTCGTCCTGATGATGATCGTCATCTACTCCTCGCAGATGGTCATCTCGGCCGTGGCCATGGAGAAGCAAAACAAGACCCTGGAGACGCTCCTGACCGTGCCCATCAAGCGGACCTCCATCATTACCGCCAAGATGCTCGCGGCCGGCCTCGTCGGCCTGATCTCGGCGGGCGTCTACATGTTCGGCTTCAAGGGCTTCTTCGGCGGCATCGGAGATGAGGCCGGCATGGCCGGGGTCCAGGCCGGCGGCGCCGCGATGATGCGCCAACTCGGCCTGTACTTCAACACGTCCGGCTACGTCATCCTTGGCCTGTCCATCTTTTTGGCCATTCTCGTGGCCCTGGCCCTGGCCATGATCCTCGGAGTTCTGGCCGAGGACTTCCGCAGCGCCCAGAACATGATCATGCCGCTCATGTTCATGGTCATGATCCCCTACTTCATCTCCCTATTCGCCGATATCAACACGGTCTCGCTGCCGATCAAGATCTTCATCCTGGCCATCCCCTTCTCACACCCGTTCCTGGTATCGCAGAACCTCTACCTCGGCAACTACGGCATGATCGCGGCCGGGCTGGCCTACATGCTGATCGTCTTCATCATCCTGGTCATCTTCGCGGCCCGGATCTTTTCGACCGACAAGATCCTGACCATGAAGCTGCGCTTCGGCAAGAAGAAGGCGGCCGTCGCCTGACGGACGCCGGACGCCGAAATAACCCCAGGGAGCCCGGGCCTGATGCCCTGAAAGAGCTGAGCGGCGGACGTTGACGGGGAGCGGTTTTATCAGATAAGATAACCGCGAAACGGAGGGCTATCCATGAATATCATTTGGACGATTCTTGTGGGTCTGGCCGCCGGCATCATCGCCAAGTTCATCTACCCCGGCAAGGAAAACATGGGCTGGATCTGGACCATCATCCTGGGCATCGCCGGATCGTTCGTGGCCACCTACCTCGGCAAGCTGCTCGGGATCTACAAGCCCGGCGAGGCTGCAGGCTTCATCGGAGCCATCGTCGGCGCGCTGATCCTGCTCTTCGTCTATAATCTTCTCAAGAAAAAAGCCAGGTAGGGCGGGCTCTCCCGCTTCTCTGGAGGACCACAAACCTCTCCCCCTCATGGGGACAGGTCTGCCCGTCGGAGCCGCGCCCCGCGGCCCTCAGGATCGTGATCTCTTGCGTTCGTACCAGCGGATGAACAGCCAGACCGCCAGCAGGAGCAGGAGCCCCAGCAGGACCGGCGCCACGACCGCTACGACCGTCGTCACGCCCGACACGGCATCTTCAGCCAGGCTGACGAACGGGTTCCCGACCCCCAAGGTGCCCGCCGTCACGGCCGGGCGAGCGACGGCCTTGGCCGTGTGAACGCCTCCGGCGATGAGCAGGCCGCAGACCATGGCCAGGACGGGGCTGACGTTGCTGATGACGTTGCCGCTCGCCGCGAACAGGATGGCCCCGGCGGCCGGCCGGAAGACCGTCTGGATGACGTCATTGACCGTATCAACCGCCGGGATCTTGTCGACCGTGAACTCGATCACGAGCAGGACGCCGACGATGGTGAGGACGACGGGGTTCGTGAGCGCGCTCCACGGCGCCTTGAGGGCGATGAGGTCCGTGTAACGGGCCAGCAAGCCCACGATGAGCAGCGGCAGATAGGCGTTGAGGCCCGTCGCCGCGGACAGTCCGAAGGCCGCGAGAAGCCCCAGCATCAGAGCTTCGGGATCTTCAGCTTCTGGCCGACCTTGATGAGGTCGGGATTGGTCAGGATGTCCCTGTTAGCCTCGAAGATCTTGGGATAGAGGCTGGCTTTCCCGTAGATCCTCTGGGCGATCGCGCCGAGCGTGTCACCCGGCTTGACCTCGTAGACCTGGAGGACTCCGGCCGCCGGACCGCCCGGGCCCGGGAGCGTCGACGGGGCCGCGCCGCCCTGGACCTGGATCTTGTTGATGGTGTTCTCGGTCGAGACCATCTTGTTGAACTCGAGCATGGCCCGGCCCTTGGCGTCGATGCTGGCGGCCTGGCCCTCGAGCGTCACGACCTTGCCGTCGACCCTGGCCTTGAGGTCGGTGACTCCAAGGTCCGACTTATTGATGACGGCGACCGCGTCTTTGACCTTTTCATCGAATGACTTGCCGAACAGACCCATCTTGCCACCTCCCTTGTTCTCCAGCGTTCCCGGGTCGCGACCTCGCCGCGATAGGGCGGGACCGCATCCGAACGACCCCCGCGTCTTTCCCCCGGAGAGCCGATCTTATCCCCTGCGGAGAGCGCCTGTCAAGGAAACAGGGAGATCAGAAAACATAGCCGGCCGTCAGGCCGAAGCCCTTGATATAGCCGCCGACGATGAAGGAGGCGGCGAGCAGCCCTCGAGGGCCCTTGATCCCGGCGTGGACCTTGAAGAAGCCATTGGTCCCCCATTCCCCTCCGCTCCCTCCTTCAGTTACGCTCACGACGAGCCCTCCGAGTCCGGCAAAGTACCTACCTGATCGGAAGTTGACCGTGCCGCCGGCGGACGCGCCGCCGATTCCGGCGGAGATCTCAGGCGCGATGATGAAGGATCTCCCCAGGTTGAAGTCGACGCGGAGGGCCGCGCCGATCAAGAGGGTGGAATCGCCGCCGCCCATCGTTAACATCAGGAGACTCCCACCGAGGCTGATTTGCGTTTTCTTCTCTTCCGGACCCGATGCGCCCAGGCCCACGCTCGCGACGAGACCCATCAGCAGGAAGCTCACGACCGCTTTTTTCATGCCTTCCTCCCTTCGCCGGACATCGATCGGTCCAACGGCAGAATCTCGCACAACTCGAGGGCGGAGTTGTCAAGACGATGTCAAGGATTCGTCAAATTGAGCACAGGAGGGCTGTGGGATATAATAGCGCCCGCAGAAAATGGGCGAGCCGGGTCTTTCGGGTCCGCAGGCACGCGGTGAGACGGGGAGAAGAAGCATGAGAACGATCGATCTCAAGAAGACCCTCAAGCCGTTCTACACGGCCTCGGCGACGAAGCCGGCGATCGTCGACGTTCCCCCGATGAACGCGCTCATGGTCGATGGCACGGGCGACCCGAACAGCCCGGCCTTCCAGGAGGCCGTCGGCTCCCTCACCAGCGTCGCCTACACCCTCAAGTTCGCCTTCAAGAAGGACAAGGCCGTGGATTATCCGGTCATGGCCCTCGAAGGCCTGTGGTCGGCCGGTGACCCCGTCGCCTTCCTGACCGACAGGCGCGAGGAGTGGACTTGGACGGCCTTCATCGTCCTGCCGGATGTCGTGACCAAAAAGGACGTCGCGGCTGCGGTCACGGCGGTTAAGAAGAAAGCGAAGTTCCCCCATTTCCCCGAGGTCCGGTTCGAAAAGTTCGCGGAGGGCAAGGCCGCCCAGATCATGCACATCGGCCCCTATTCGGCGGAAGGACCGACGATCGAGCGCCTGCACGCGTTCATTGCGGAGCAGGGATACCGTCTCCGAGGCCGCCATCACGAGATCTATTTCGGCGATCCGCGGCGCTCGGCCCCGGAGAAGCTTAAGACGATCCTCCGCCAACCGGTGGAGAAAGCCGCCTAGCGCGAGATATCTCCGCCATGCGGGGCCATGCGGGGCCTTGACAAGGGCCTCCTTCTTAAAAGATTATAAGGCCAATTATCGAAGGAGGTCTCCATGGGTAACCCTTTGGATTTCTCTATTCTTTTCCCCCTATTGAGGAGAACGCTGTGAAACCCTCCCAGCTCAGGATGGTCGGAGGGGTTCTCGCCGCATTGGGCGTCGTGCTGGGCGGCCTGGCGTTCTTGTTGGGCCCGGGGTCCGCCAAGGGAGAATTCACCCTGGATCTCAAGGTCAAGGACCGGGTGGTCAGCGGCGCCTACAAGGCCTACGGGTCCCGGGACTGTCCGGTGCCGATGTGGCTGGCGAAGTCCGTTTTCCGCAACCAGACCGGCGCACGCCTGACGAGCCTCCGCGTCCGCTACCGGGTGTCCGAGTACGCCGAATCCGACTGGAGCAACTGGCACCAGTACGCGGCCGTGGACCCGGGGCAGACCATCGTCGACCTCTACTACCCCATCTTCACGGCCCAGACGGCCCGCCTGACCAGCCGTGCCCCGGCCGACGTGTATCTCGAGTACGAATACTCGGATCCGGCCGGCCGGAAGCAGGGATTCTCCGAATCGCGCCGCGTGACGATGATGAGCCGCTACGAATTCTTCTTTTCGGACATGACCGCCGAGGAGCGGACGGGGGCGTTCCAGGACTCCGACACGAACTACCCCCTGATGGCGGCCTGGGTTTCTCGGAGCGATGACGCCGTCGTCGGCCGGCTGGCCTCCCTCGCCAACAAGAAGGCAGGAGGGCTGGGCGCCTCCGAGAGCGACGAGTCGTGCATCCGGGTCCTGGAGCAGATCTACGAGATGATGCGGACGATCCATATCAGCTACCAGCATCCGCCGAACCTCCAAGACCCGAACATGTCGTACGACATCAAGTCGGTGCAGAGCCTCCAATTCCCCCGGGACACGATCGAAAAGCGGAGCGGCACTTGCATCGACCTGGCCATCCTGATGGCCGCGATGATGAACTCGGTCAACATCGAGCCCATCCTTGTCAGCCTGGACGGCCACTGCTTCCCCATGGCCCGCCTGCCGCAGAGCCGCAAGTTCCTGCCGGTCGAAGCCACGGGCGTCGGTGACGGCTACGCGAAGAGCATGGACTTCGCCGAGGCCAACAAGAGCGCCCTAGAAACGTGGGGCAAGATCACAAAAACGGGACGCTACAACCTCGTCGATGTCCGGGCCTTCTGGACACAGGGCGTCGCCAACCCGGAGCTCGACCCGCTGCCTCCGGACATCCTGGAGAAGTGGGGCATCATGGACCTGGCCGAGCGGGGCGGAGCGGCTGAGCGGCGCGTGCCGGCGGTCAACCAGGGCGGCCAACAGGCTCCCCGGCCCGCCCAGGGTTCGTTGTCGGGGAATTGGGGCTGTCAGCTGACGCTGCCCACCGGCCAATCCATGACCGGGGTCTGCCAAGTGGTCCAGCAGGGCAACCAGATCCAGCTCGTCTTCCGCTTCTCCTACCAGCAGATGGGGCAGGACGGAATGATGCATCAGATCCAGGAGCAGAATCCGTTCCAGGGGACCTTCGACGGCGCTAACGTTCAGGCCGTTTGCAGTCAATCGCAGATCGCCATCGACGGCGCGGCCATGCCCGGCCAAGGGCTGCCCTACCGCATCGCGCTCGGGCTCACGGCCAATGGGCGCGGCATGCAGGGGCAGTTCGCCAACGCGATGGGTATCACGGCCTCCCTCGTCCTGGTGCGCCAATGACCAGCGTAAGGAGACGACCTATGAAAGATCTCAGCCACCTCCGGAGTGCCGTTCTCTTGGGCGCGGCGGCGGTCCTCGCCCTCGCCGGCCTTGCGGCCAGGGCCCAGGACGTCGGCTATGACGGCCAGTTCACGCTTTCCGCCAACGGGGACCTGGACATGGCCCTGAAGATGACCTTACCCATGGAGAAGTACCAGGGTCTGCGCGATAGCGTCAGCAACCTCTATCTGTTCACGCGAGACCTGGCCGCCAACCGGGCCGACGCTGAAGTGACTCAGAAGAAGGCGGAGTGGGACGATGCTTCGCGCACGGTGACGTTCACCATCCACATGCTCGGGGCCGCCCGGAACATGGGCAACCACTGGGAGTTTGACGTTGGCCCGGGCGCCGTCTTCAGCAATCTCGACGAAGACAAGAAGACCGTGTTCTTCAACGAAACGGTCGAGGGCACGGACGGCGCCGTCCGCGGAAACAGCCGCCTGCAGCTTCCGGCGGAGGCGAAGCAGGCCAAGTACGATGCCTCGCGGAAGCTCGTCAGCTACGTTTTGCCAATCCCGTCCTCCGGGTCCCTGAGGGGTACCCTGCTCGTGCCGGCTGTCATATTGTTGGTTCTCGGACTGGGCGGGATCGGTGCGTCCTTCGTCGTCGGACGCAAGCCGTCCCGCCTTCCGCCGCAGGGCGCCTGAGCGCCGAAGTCAGGGACGAGAGCATTCGGCCGTTCCGGCACGGCCGTTGGCTCAGTCGATCTTCTTCAGTTCCAGGTGGAACCATCCTGCCTCGTCCTTCGAGGCGATGACAACGAAGCCGGTTGACCCTGTGGAATGTCAAGGCCGGGTCGACGCGGCAGGTCAGCTCTTCTTGACCCAGGTACCATCTTCCTGCTGGACCCACCATCCGGCGGCGGCGCTCTTGGCCCACTCGACGGCGAAGATCTTCTGGATCTTCTCGATCTGGCTGGCCTCGATCTTCAGGGCCTGGGCCACCTCGGCATAGAGCTTGGTCCGGTCGCCGTTCTCGTCCTTGACGATGTTCCGCAAGGCGGCCTTGGCCTGGAGGTTGAGCCCGGCTTCATCGCGGACCTCCAGCATGCCCTTGTTCGTCTCGCCGATGTTCCCCGCGTCGAAGTAGGGCGTGAGCGAAAGGAAGCGGCTTTTCATCGAGTCCTTGAGGGCCCGGATGGCCGGCGTCGAGACGTTCGTCGCCTCTTGGGCGTAGGCGGCGGGGACGAACGAGAAGGACGGGGCTTCGCGGAGTACCGGCATCTGCAGGGCGGCCTCGGGGCCTTTCTTTTCCGCGTCGGTCTTGCGGATCTCGTCGACGATCTCCGCCGCGGCCTGCTTGACCGTGGCCTCGGGGAAATAGATGTTGACCGTGATGCAGGCCAGGACGAAGACGAGGCCCACGGCCGCGGCCGTGCCCAGCGCGTATCGTTTTCTCATGCTGTCATCCTCCTTGCGATGGCGTCTCTATTTTCCGGACTGGCCGACCCGTTTGAGCCGGCTCGTCATTTCCTTGAAGCTGATCGATTTGTTGGGCTCACGGTTCACTACACTTATACCAAAAAGCGCCGGTTTCTTCACCAGGTACTCGGTCCCGCCGTCGTGGATCGTGCCGTTGAGGGTGAAGGTGTCGTTGTGGAGCGTGCTGACGATGCCGAGCTTCTGGTAGTGGAAGCCCTTGATAAAACTCATCCAAAAGCTGCTCGTGCCGCCCGAAGCCTGCTGGCCCGAGCTGAGGACGGTCAGGTTGTCGACGGCTTTGAGGCTAAAGGTCTGCGGCACGCCCTTGCGCGGCACCGACTCGATGCGGAACGTGAAGCTTTCCGGCTGGCCGTAGGTGATGACGAGGCCGCGGATCTCACCGCTGACGGTGCCGGTCACCTCGCCGAAGGGGACCTCGTCCGTGAGCTTCTTCAGGTCGAGGTCGACGAGGTCGACGTCGAGCGAGATCGAGCGCCCCGGGGTGAACGGCTCGGAGACGGCGAGGTCCCGGAGGACGATCTTGCCTCCAAAGACACTCGCTTCACCCCGGCCGGCGATGGCGATCTTCTTAGGGCCGATGTCGAGGCGCGGGAACTCGGCCTGGAACTTGCCCGTCAGCTTGAACTGCGGCGACTGGATGGGGAACTTGGCGATGTCGATGTCGCGCAGGGCGAGGGAACCGACCCCCTGGAAAGAGCCGGACGCGGGATCGAGGCGGAACGTCGTCTCGCCGAGCTCGAGCCGGCCGCCGTAAAGCTCCAGGCCGAGGGGCTCGATGGCCAGGGCGTTGACGCCGGCGCGCACGGAGAAGTCCACGGGCTTCAGGGTCAGGAAGGGGTTCTGGAACTCGCCGACGTGGACATGGCCCTCTTCGGTGAGCGGGGCTTCGGCCGGGGGAGGCGCGCCGGCCGTCCCGGACTCGTAGAGGATGGGCAGGTCGGCGGTGATGCCGAGGAGGAACGTCTTGGTCTGAGGCCGTTCGACATTCATGTCGGTGAGGTTGACCCGGCCTCCGACCGAAAGGGCCTCGCCGGACTTACGGACACGGAAGGACGCGGCGAGCGTGCCCTCGAGCTGCGTCCTGGCCTCCTGGGAGACGCCGGCCTGGGCATAGAGGGAATAGAGCGGGCCGAGGCTCAGGCTCGCCCCGGTCGTCAGGTCGAAAGAAGGCGCGGCCCCGAGCTTGGCCGAACCCGCGATGTCGATCGAGCCGACCTGGGGAAGGAAGATGCGGGCCGCGAGGCCATCGAGCCCGTCCGCGGCGGGGCTGTAACGGCCGGAGGCCGTCAGCTTGAGCGGGTGCTTGCCCCAGGCGACGTAAACCGATTTCCAGAGCGATTCGCCCTGGCCGATGTCGAGGCCGGCGTTGAACGAGATGCCTTTCGACATGGAGCCGGCGCCCTCGATCTTGAGCACGGGGTCGAGGCCTTCCCCGGCGATCGTGAACGAGGGATCGTTGAACTTGGCTCCGGTGAGCGAAATGAGCGCCGAAAATCCCAGATCCTCGCCGGAGGCCGCGGGTCGCCGGGCGGTAAGCGAAAGGCCGAGCGTGCCGCCGAGGTCCCAGCCGGCGAAGCCCTTAGGGATGAACGGCGCGGCGATGGCACGGAGCGCCGGGACGTCCAGACCCTGGGCGTCGAGCCGGAGCTCGGAAGAGGCGTTTTTGCCCGAGGCGTACTCGCCGGCCAGCCGAAGAGGCGCGAGGCCGGGCAAGCCGGGCTTCAAGCGCCGTCAGGACGCCTGCCTTCCGGACCAAGTCATAGGTCCCCTTGGCCGTGAGGGCGGCGGTGTTGAAGGCGATCGTCTTGCCCTCGGCCGCTTCGAAGGCGAGGCCGGCCAGCCGGGCGTCGAGGCGGGAGATGTCAGCGCTCGACCGCGAGCCCGAGCCGACGAGGTGAATGTCGGAGCTTGCGACGGTGAGCCCCGAAATCGTCATGCGGCCAAGGGACGCATGGATGTCCGAGGAGAGCCTGGGGTCGCTTGTCGGACCCGTGACGTCGATGCGGCCGGAGGCGCGGACGCGGAGGGGACGCCCGGCGACGACGGGCGTGAGCTCGAGACTATCGAGCGTAAGGGTCCCGGACAGGTTGTCCTTCGATCCTTGGTCGGAGCGTTGTAGGGCGTACGTGCCGGTGAGATCGGCCTGGCCGCTCAGCGCGGCGGCGCGGAGGCCGGCAGGCAGCCGCGGGCCGAGGAGGTCGACCGCGGCGGCGAGGCTCTCGAGCTTCGCCCCGGCTTTAGCCTCGAGGAAGAGGCCGTGGCCCACCCTCCCCGTCGCCGTGCCTTCGAGATCGAGGAGGCCGGGAATATCGATCTTCAAGCGCGATAGGTTCAGCTCCTGTGCGGACTTGTTGAAGCTGCCAGCCACGGTCAAAGAGAGCTTCTCGAATGAATCCTCGATCCCACCGACCGAGAATCGCGGGGCGCTCAGCGCGAACGAGGAATCGAGGCTGAAGGGCGAGACCAAACCGAGGCTCCCGGACGAGGCCAGACCGGCCGCGAACAGGAGCGCGCCGCCCTTGCCTTTGACGCTGACGTCGCCGCGCCCGATCGCATAGGTGACGGCGTCTCTCGCTGGCCCCGGCGTCAGGGTGAGATCGAGATTTTCGATGTCGATGTCCTGCGCGAGGAGCGAGATCGAGAGCCGGGCGTTCGTGACCGCGATGGTCTTCGACCAGGCCAGCGTGTCGGACACCTGAATGAGGCTTTTCTCGATGTCTAGGGGTTTTTCAGAGACGGCCTTCTGCTCCAGCCGTAAGGAGACTCCGTCGGCCTCGATCGCCTCGAGGGCCGGCCTGACGCCGCGGACGAGTTTCCAGAACGACCCTCTCGCCTCGAGACGAGTCAGGGATACGCTCATCTTCTGGAAGGGGTCCTCCCGGCCGAGCTCGAGCGATGTGATGGTGATGCGGAAGGGCGCAAGCGAATAGGCGAGCCCGCCGACGCGGGCCGTCGACCCGGCGCCCTTGCCAAGCTGGCGCTGGACGATGTTCCTGACAAGCGGTTTGTCGAAGACGGCGAGGAGGACCGCGGCCAGCACGAGAATGACGACGGCGCCGAGAACGATACCCGAGATCTTGAGCGTTTTCCTCAGCGCAGTCTTCATGGTCCCGCGCTAATTATAGCACCCTTCCGGCTGGGGCGAATGCCAGGGCGCCCCAAGCAGGGGAGAAAAAGAAGGGGTCAAACCTACGCGATGCCAGTTGTAACTGGCATCGCGTAGGTTTGACCCCTTCTTATTTGTCGGAGGAGACAAGGGTGACGCGGCCGTCGAAATCGGTGACGACGACTTCCCTGCCGCTGAGCGGGGTCACGGTGTTGAGGAGCGCGACGCCGACTTTATGCTGCCACTTGATGGCCCCGGTCGCGCCGTCGAGGGCGAGGAGCAGCCCGTTCTTCGTCCCGTAGAAGACGACGCCGTCCTTCTCGACGAGCATGGCCGAGTTGATGTCGTCGTCGAACCCGGCGTCGGTCTCCCAGACGGCTTCGGCGTCGTCCGCGGACGAGGAGATCGCCGCGATGGCGCCGTCGGTCGTCCGGACGTAGACGCGCGCGCCGTCCGCCGAGATCCCGATCGATTCGCGGACGGCCCAGTTGTCGGTCCCCCAGAGCTCCCGCCCCGTCCCGAGCTCCAGGGCCGTCATCCAGGGATTCGGGGCGACGATGAAGACACGGCTGTTGGCCCCGACGGGCCAGCAGGCGGCCGGCGCGTAAAACGGGCTCGGGAGCTCTCCCGTCCACGTCCAGATGGCCCGGCCGGTCATCGCGTCGAGGGCGTAAAGCCGGCCGTCCCAGGCGCCGAAGACGACCAGGCCGCCCGCGACGAGGGGCTTTGCCTCCACGAACCCCTCGATCCCGTCGTGGCTCCAGACGAGCTTTCCGGTAGCCAGGTCGATGGCGCGGAAGACGTGGTCGCTGGAGCCGATGTAGGCCCTCCCCTCGGCGATGCGCGGACTGGCGACGACCGGTCCGCCGGTCACGATCTTCCAGACAGGGGTCCCGGTCCGGGCGTCCAGCGCATAGATCGTCCCATCGGTGCTGCCGAAGACGACCCGGCCGCCTCCGACTTCAGGGGTCGAATAAATCGGATCGGCCGTCTTGAACTCCCAGGCGATGCTGCCGTCCGAGGCGCGCAAGGCCCGGACGGAGCCGGACGCGTCGGCGAAGACGATCGTATCTCCGGAGACCGCCGCCGAGGAGGCGATCGTCCAGCCGGCCTCGAAACGCCACTTCTCCCTGACCTGGGGATAGCGGGCGTTGACGCTGAAGTCGGGACGACCTGGGGTCCCCGGGTTCGGGCCCGCGCCGCCGGGGCGCCTTCCCGCCGCGACGATCGGCAAGCCGTTCTTCTCGAGTTCGATCCCGTACCACGGCGGCAGGGTCCGCCCCGATGTCCTCTCGGCGAAGGTCATGCCCTTGGCCCCGATCTCGACGATCGTATAGCCGGGAGCCAGCTCTTTCGTGCCGATGTTGGCGCGGGCCATGACCCCCCGAAGGCCTTCGAAGTCCAGGACTTGGTTCTTATGGCCGTGACCGACGAGCACCGCGACAGTGGGGACCGCCTTCAGCTTGTCGAGGACCACATACCAATTGGCGATGCCCGGGTCGAGGGGATAGTGGCTGACGAAGATGGTCGGTTTGGCGGCCGCCGCCCTGTCCGCGAGCAGGCCTTCGAGCCAGCGAACGTCCTGGGGAGCCCAGTTCCCGTCGCCCATCCTCAAGGCCGGCCCCTGAGAGAGCCCGATGAAGCGGAAGCCACCGCTGTCGAAGGAGAACCGGTCATCGCCCCACAGCCGGGCGAAATCCGAGCCGCCGGATTCCGACCATTTCGTATCGTGGTTGCCGGGGATGATGTGGTAGGGAACGGCCAGGCCGTCGAGGATCTGCTTGGCCAGGCCGAGATTGTCCAAGGACCCCATCTCTGTGATGTCCCCGGTCACCAGGACGAAGGAGAGTCCGGAGATAGCGTTGATGTCCGCGACGGAGGCCCGGAGATCGCCGGCGCCGCGGTCCGAGCCGACATGGAGGTCGCTCAGCCAGGCGAAACGCAACGGCGCACGGGCCGCAGGGACGGCCGCGGCGGCGATGAGGCCGAAAGCGAGCAGGGCGGCAGCCAGGGGCCATGCGGCGCGCCGGGCGAACTTCATCATGGAACCGGGCCTCACGTCGGATCGGCTATTGCTTTGCCCATCAATCGTATTGCCTCGCCCGGGACTTGTCAACCGGACGGCCCGCTTTCCGCTCAACTCGGCCGCCCTTGAGTGGCGTTGACTCTCCCCTTATCCGGGCGTACACTCGGGACATATCCAGCACGGAGAATGGGGAGGCTCAGCCATGTCGCCCAACGCGTGGGAACGCCGCGATTTCCTCAAGACACTCCTGGCCGGGATGCCCCTCGTCGCGTGGGATTGGAGCGCCTTCCCGCGCGGCGACCGCCAAAGCCAGGCCCCGCCCGGGACCTACGACGCCGTCGTCATCGGCGCCGGCCTCGGCGGCCTGAGCGCGGCCGCGGCCTTCGCCCGCCAGGGCTACAAGGTCGTCGTCCTCGAGCAGCACAGCGTCCCGGGCGGATACGCCTCGGCCTTCACCCGCCCCGGCGGGTTCATCTTCGACGTTTCGCTCCACTCGACGACGGTCGGCATCCGCAACGGCGTCCCTAACCTGATCTACGGCTTCCCGGAGATCCAGGACGTCGTGTTCGCGCCGCACAAGCCGCTCTACCGGGCCATCTATCCGGACTACGACATCCGCGTCCCGCATAGGGATGTGCCGGGCTATATCAAGATCCTCAAGACAAACTTTCCCGAGGACGGAGCGGCCATCGACGCCATCTTCGCCGACATGAAGGGCCTGGCCGACGACGTCGGCCGCCTCTCGAACGCCGGGGGACAGATCGACATGGCCAGCTTTCCGCAGACATTCCCCTTCCTCTTCAAGAACTTCAACCGGACCTGGGGGGCCATGGTCGACGACCGCGTCAAGAACCCCAAGCTCAAGGCCGTCATCTCGGGGCTGTGGGGCTACTTCGGCCTGCCACCGTCCAAGCTCTCGCCTTTTTACTACGCCATGCCGGTCATGGGCTATCTCGAAGGCGGCGGGTATTATCCGGCCGGCACATCACAGAAGATCAGCGACGCCTTCGCCGGGATCATCAAGAAGAACGGCGGCGAGGTCAAGCTCAACACCCGGGTCGAGAAGATCCTCACCCGCGATCACGCAGCCATCGGCGTCCGGACGGCCGACGGCGCCGAATACCGCGGCCGGGTCGTCATCTCCAACGCCAACGCCATCGACACCTTGAACCGGATGATGGACGAAAAGGAGTTCCTCAAGGACACGCTGGCGCGGATGGACAAGCTCTCTGTCAGCTTCTCGACTTTCCTCGTCTGGCTGGGCCTCAAGACCAATCTCGTCCGCAAAGTCGGCATCAAGGAGTCCGAAATCTTCTACGTGACTGGCTACGACGTCGAGGCCGAGTACCGGGCGGCCATGGCCGGGGGGCTGTCGGGCGATCCTGGATTCGGACTGACCATCTACGACAACGTCTGGCCGGGCTGCTCTCCGAAGGGCAAGAACACCCTCAACATCATCGCCATGCAGGGATACGACTACTGGAAAAAATACGAGACCGATTACTTCTACGGCAATAAGGACGCTTACAACAAAGAGAAGATGCGCCTGGCCGACATCCTCATCGACAAGATCGAGAAGACGCTCCTGCCCGGACTGCGCCAGGCCATCGAGGTCGAGGAGATCGCGACTCCCTTGACGAACCTCCGATTCACTTCGAACCCCCGCGGGGCGATCTACGGCTGGGACCAGACCGTCGACAACTCGGGGCAGAGGCGCTTCCCGCAGAAAACACCCATCAAGAACCTCTATCTTTCGGGGGCCTGGACCTTCCCCGGGCACGGCTACGGCGCCTGCATCCCCAGCGGCCTCGCGTGCTTCGCCGCGGTCATGAAGGACTGGAAGGCCTGAGGGTGCCGGCCATCGGTCCGACCCCGATCCGGATAAGGGGACTCCCCCTGATATTGACGCCTCTCGCCATCGCCGCAGGTCTTATCATCGCCTGGATCGATTCCGGCCCCAGATGGGATGACACGGGCATCACGGCCGGAGCGATCTTCCTGACGGCGGCTCTTTTCGGCGTCCTCCGTCCATCCCGAGCACCGCTTTGGGCCTTGGCCATCGGCGCCTGGATCCCCTTCTTCGGGATCGTCTTGCATCGGAACTTCGGCTCGCTTCTCGCCCTGGCCGTGGCCTTCCTCGGAGCGTATGCCGGGGCTTTGGCACGTCGGGCATTGGCGCCCCCGGACGCGAACTGATATCCTGGACCTTGGAAAGAGAGGTCCCCATGAAGCATCTCAAGATCGCCGTCTTCGTCCTGAGCGTCCTCATCGTCTCTTGGAGTCTCACAGCCCCCTTCGCGCGGGCCGCGGCGCCGGCCGGCTATCATCTTCTCAAGAAGCACGTGCTCGGCGGAGAGGGCGGCTGGGATTATATGGCCCTGGACGGCCGGACACGCCTCCTCTATGTGACCCACGGCAGCGCTGTCGAGATCCTGAATATCGACACGGGCGTCAAGGCCGCGACGATGGCCGATCTCAAGGGCGTCCACGGCGTGGCCTTCGCTCCGAAAAGGAACCGGGGCTACATCTCCAATGGCCGGGGCAATAGCGTCTCCGTCTTCGACCTGAAGACCCACAAGGTCCTCGCGGAGGTCCCGACGTCCGGCCAGAATCCCGACTCCATCATGTATGACGCCTTTTCGGACCGTGTCTTCACCTTCAACGGCCGGACGGCCAACGCGACGGCCATCGACGCCGCCACCGACAAGGTCGTCGGGACCATCGATATCGGCGGAAAGCCGGAATTCGCCGTCACCGACGGGAAGGGCACGATCTTCGTCAACAACGAGGATAAAAGCGAGATCGTCGCCTTCGACGCCAAGACGCTTCGGGTCAAGACGCGCTGGTCGATCGCGCCCGGCGAGGGCCCGAGCGGGCTGGCCATCGACCTCAAGCACAAGCGGCTCTTCAGCGTCTGCGACAAGGTCATGGTCGTGTCCGACTTTGAGAAGGCAAGAGTCGTCACGACGGTCCCGATCGGAGACGGCCCCGACGCGGTCCGCTACGACCCGGGGACTGGACTCGTTTTCGCCTCGAACGGCGGGGGCACCCTGACCGTCGTCCGGCAGGAATCCGCGGACACGTACTCCGTCAGCGAGACGGTACCGACGGCCCGCGGCGCGCGGACCATGGAGCTGGATCCCAAGACGCACCACGTCTTCGTCGTGACGGCCGAGTATGGACCGGCGCCCGCGCCCACGGCGGAGCAGCCGCGGCCCCGGCCAACGGTCGTTCCCGGCTCGTTCATGGTCCTCGAGTTCGGGAAATAAAAGGGTTCATCTCCCGATGCCGGGATATCTCTCTCCGGCTTTGCTCAGGATCGGCGGGAAGCGAACTCTTGGGAGCGACCTGCAGAATCGGGGCTGAGAACTCGAAGCCGCGATTCTGCGAGATTTCTTAGAAAAGTGCTTTTTTATGATATCTCTCAGAAGTATGGCTCCGGGCTGCTCCGCCATGCTTCTGATGGTCGCTTCGAAGACTCCGCTTCCCGCCGGTCCCCCTTCCCTCACGGGGGCTTCGTGGCGACATCCATCGCGGCCTCGAGATGGATTTCCCGGAGAT
Source organism: Candidatus Aminicenantota bacterium (assembly GCA_963809345.1). GTDB lineage: Bacteria > Acidobacteriota > Aminicenantia > Aminicenantales > Saccharicenantaceae > RBG-16-66-30. The sequence goes on from CAWEJF010000009.1 coordinate 40,788, forward strand.
GGGAGATGCGCCAATTAAAAGGGGAAGATCGGTGGCGTCTCAGGTGCCGGATCAGGCCGTCGGGCGCCGGCGCGTCATCAGGTAATAGATCGTCGGCGTGGCGATGAGCGACAAGAGGACGGAGATGCAAAGCGCCCCGATGACCGCGATGGCCAGGGGCTTCAGCATGTCGGCGCCCGAGCCAATGCCGTAGGCCAGGGGGAGCATCCCCAGGGCCGCCGCGAGCGAGGTCATCAGCACGGGCCGGAGCCGACGTCGGCCCGACCGGACGAGGGCCTCGGCCAAATCCAGACCCTGGATCTGAAGCTCCTTGACGAAATCGAGCATCAGGATGCCGTTCTTGGCGACGATGCCGATCCCGATGATGGCCCCCAGCAGAGACACGACGTTGAGGGACGTACGCGTGATCCAGAGGGCCAGGATCGTGCCGAACATGGCCAGTACGGCCCCAAACACGATCGCCGCGGGCTCGTAGAACGACCCGAATTCGAGGATCAGGACGGTGAAGACGAGGAAGATGGCCATGAACAGGACGACCATGAGGTTGCTGAACGATCTCCGTTGCTCCTGATAAAGGCCGCCGTACTCGATCGTCCCCGCCGGTATGGTCTTGTCCCGGCCGAGGACGCTCCGGATCTCGGCCATGGCGCTGCCCATGTCGCGGCCTTCGAGCCGGGCCGTCACGGCCACATCCTGGCGGAAATCGTCGCGCCGGAGCTCGAGCTGACCCGGCTCCTCGACGACGTCGACGACCTGGATGAGTTGGACGAGGGTCCCGTCGGGCGCCCGGAGCGGCAGATGCCGGAGCTTCTCTAACCGGTCGATCCCCGCCGGCTCTGCCTTCACCCGGATCTCGACGACCCGGTCCCCTTCGAGGACGGTGGAGGCCGTCTCGCCCAGCATGGCGGCATTGACGGTGGCCGCGATCGCTTCCGCGCTCAAGCCGAACCGTTCGGCATCGACGTAGCGGACCCGGAAGCTGATGGTCGGTCCGGTGTAGATGAGGCCATCGAACACGTCCACGACGCCCGGGACCTTCTCCAACATCGCGGCGACCTGGGGCGCCTTGCCCTTGAGATAGGCCTCGTCGGTCGAGTAGATCCTGGCCTCGATCGGCTGGGGCGCGTACATCAGGTCGCCGATGAGGTCGCCGAGGATCCCGGGGAATTCCCAGATGATGTCGGGCAGGGCGGCATTGAGCCGGTGGCGCAGCTCGCTCAGGACCTCTTCGGTCGAGCGCTTGCGGTCGGGCTTCAGCTTGAGGAGAAAATCGCCGTTGTTCGGCTCGGTGATGAACAGGCCCAGCTGGGCCCCGGTGCGGCGCGAGTAGCTCTCGAGCTCGGGCACGGAGAGGATGATGTCCTCCGCGTACTGGAGCTGGCGGTGGGTCTCGGCCAGGCTCGTTCCGGGCGGCGTGAGGTAATCGATGACGAACCCCCCCTCGTCCATCGGCGGCAGGAACTCGCTCTCGAGCCGGTTGTACAGGATGAACGCCAAGACGAGGACCCCGCCGCAGATGGCGATCGTGACCCCGCTCCGTTTGAGCGCGGCCCGCACCCCCGTTTCATAAACGGAGATGACGCGTCGCAGGAGCGGCCCGCCGTGGTCTTCGTGAAGGGCGCTAGCCTCTTCCTCGGGGGCGCGAAGGAGCCAGGCGGCGAGCGAAGGCGTCAGCGTGATCGCCAGTACGAGGGACGTCAGGAGAGCCACGACCATGGTCAACGCCAAGGCGCGGAAGAAGACCCCCGTGATCCCCCCCAGGAAGGCCAGGGGGATGAAGACGACGACGGGCGTCAGCGTCGACCCGACGAGGGGCCGGCCGAGCTCGCTGATGGCTTCACGGATGGCCGCCATCCGGTCGCGGCCGGACCGGCGCTTGGTGTGGATGGCCTCGACGACGACGATGGCGTCGTCGATGACCAGGCCGATCGCGGCGGCGATGCCTCCCAGGGTCATCAGGTTGAACGAGAGCCCGGCGGCCTTGATCGCGAGGAGCGTCACGAGGACCGTGACCGGGATGACCAGGATGGCGACGAAGGTCGTCCGCCAGTTCTTCAAGAAGAGGAACAGGATGAGCACGGACAGCGCCAGGCCGAAGAGGATGGCCTCCCAGACGCTCCGGACCGAAGCCCGGACGAGAAGGGACTGGTCGTAGAAGAAGGCCAGCTTCAGGTCGGGCGGCAGCTCGCGCTTCAGGGCTTTCAGGTCTTCGGTCAGGCTCTTGGCGATATCGAGAGTGCTGCCGTCCGGCTGACTGTAGATGTTGAGGAGCACCGCTTCCTTGCCGTCAGCGGTGACATAGTTGAAGACAGGCTCCGGCCCGCGCTCGACCCGGGCGAAATCACGGACGAGGACCGGGTGCCTGCCGGCGACCGTCACCGGGAAGTTCTCGATGTCCCGGATCGAGCGGACGCGGCCGTCGACGACGGCCAGGTAAAGCATGCGGTTTTCCTCGTGGAGGCCCGTCGAGGTCACGAGATTGTTCTTGTTCAGGGCCTCGGTCACCTCGGCCAGCGTCAGGCCGGCCGCCTGCAGGCGGACCGGGTCCACGACGATATGGTATTCCGGGGTGCGGCCGCCGACGAGGTCCACCCGGGCGATCCCGGGGATCTGAAGGAAGCGGGGCTTGAGCTCGTAGCGGGCGGTTTCCCAGAGATCGATCAGGCTGCGCTTGGGGCTTGTCAGGCTGACGCCAATGATGGGGAAATTGGAGAAGGTCACCCGGTAGACCTCGGCCTCGGCCGTGGCCGGAAGCGTGGCCCGGATCTGGGACAGCCGGCCGAGGACGTAGAGCTCGGACTGGATCATATCGACTTTCCAGTTGAAGAAGACGTTGACCTCCGCCGAGCCTCGCCCCGTGGCCGAACGGATCGTCTGGACGCCGGGGATGTCCTTCATGCCCTCTTCGATCGGCCGGGTGATAGTGGCCATCATCTCGTTGGCCGGCATGACCCCGTTGTCGATGAGGATGACGACGCGGGGAAAGTCCGTTTGGGGGAAGACCGACGACGGGATCGTCAGGGCCGCGTAGATCCCGGCCAGGCACAGGGCGACGCTGACGAAGACGATCGGCAGGGCGTGGCGGGTGGCGAACCGGCCGAGGGCAGAGTCTTTGCTCATGAGGCCTAATCGTTCCCGATGATGTGGATCTTCGTTTCCCCGGTGATGTTGTAGGCATCCGTCGTGACGATGACGGCGCCTTCCGCCAGGCCTTCGCCCTCGATCTCGATCAGGCCGGCATCCCGAAGGCCGGCCTTGACCGGCTTGGGCACAGCCTTGTCGCCTTCGACGAGCATCAGCACGGTCCCGCCTTCGGGTCCCGGGACGACGCTCTCTTCCGGAACGGCCAGGACATCGCGGCGCTCCTCCGAGACGATCCGGATCTTCAGGAACTCGCCCGGCTGGAGGCCCGCGCCGGCCGGAACAGAGGCCCGGACGAGAACCGTATCGGTCCTGGGGTCGATGTCCTTGCCGACGACGACAAGCTTCCCGGCGGCGGCGCTCCCGTCTCCCCATATGACCGGCTGGCCGGGCTTGAGCTCGGCGGCGTCACGGCTGGGCACCTGGGCCGTCACCACGAGCCGGTCCAGGGCGATAACTTCGGCTAAGACCGCGTTCGGTTCGACCGCCTGGCCCAGCCGGGCCGTGATCCGGACGACCGTCCCCGCGAGCGGCGCCCTGATCTCGAGGAGAGAAAGCTCGGTCTTGGCGGCGGCGAGCTCGCTCCTGGCCGTATTCAGCTCGAGTTCCGCTTGCTGGTAGCTCTTTTGCGACGTTCCTTCGGCCGCCAGGAGCTTCTTCTGCCGTTCGTACGTCTGTTCGGCCGACTCCAGCGCCTTGGCGGCCTTGGCCACGGCCACTTCCGCCAGCCGCGTGTCGAGCCGGAAGAGAAGCGTCCCCTGCCCGACCGCACGGCCTTCCGTGCAAGCGATCTCGGTCAGGATCCCGCCGACAGGGGCCGAAATAAAGGCCCCGGCCGCCGCCCTCCCTCCGCCGGGGGGCTCGGGCTCGACCGTCCCGTAGGCCGTGACGTAGCGATGGAGCGTCGCCCGGACGATCTTGCCGACGTGGACGCCGACGTCCGTGACGATCTCTCCCTCCTCCGCGCCGCCCTTGGGTCCCACGATGAGGATCACGGCCGCCACCACGGCGACCGCGAGAACGATCAGCCCGGTCGTAACTTGGCGTTTAGTCATCCGTGCGCTCCTTCTCCGGTCCCGCCTGCGCCCGGGACATCGTGGTGATCCAATCCTTGACGTCGAGCGGGCTCTGGGCCGCACTCTCCAGCCGCCCCACGGCCTCCTGGGCCTGCAGGAGCGCCTCCAGGCGGGCTTGGGCCCCGGCATTGAGTTCGAGCTGGATGCCGAGGAATTCGAGCTTGGAGATCTCGCCGAGCTCCCGTTGGGACCGGGCGGCCCGCTCCTGCCGGGCCAAGTTCGCGACCATGTCGTCGGCCGCCCGGGACTTGAGAACGGCCGCCCGGCAGTCTTCGATGGCGGCATCGAGCTCTCCGATGACCCGAGATTGAAGGGCCAGGAAGCGGGCGGCGCTCTCTTCGCGGCCGGCCAAGGCCTCGGCGATCGGGCCCCTGTTGCGGCTCAAAAGGGGCAGGACGAGACCCAGTCCGAGCGTCCATTTGCTGTCGGTCTGGTCGAGCTGATAGTCGGGGCCGAGACTGATGTCCGGATACTGTTTGGCGATCTCGAGCTTGAGGGCCGATTGACTGGCCTCGTATTCGGCGAGCGCGGACAGGATGTCCGAGCGATTGACGACGGCGTGGCGGCGGATCTCTCCCGCCGGAAAGTCGGGCTCGAGGCCGCGGAAGGCGTCGAACGAAAGGGTCAGGCCCTCCAGGGCCCGGCGCGAGAGGCCGAGGGCCCCGGCCAGACGGGCCGTGGCGTCCTCTTTCGCCCGGGCGGCCTCGATGGCCGCCAGACGGCTCGCGTCGAGCGCGACCCGGGCCTGGGTCAGGTCATAGGTCGAAACCTCGCCGGCGTCCCTTTGGAGCTCGAGGATGCGGACAAACTCCGTCTGGAGCTTCTCCTGGTCGGCGAGAAGGGTCTCCATCTCGCCCGCCGTATAAACCTCGAGCAGGGCGCCGCGCAGGCGGCTCCGGACGTCCCAGGCCGTAGATAGGATCTGCCACCGCGCCGCCTCGGCCAGGTGCCGGGCCTCGGCGATCCGGATGCCGCGCTTGCCCGCCGTCTCGATCGTGAGCTCCAAGGCGACTTCCGGGATCCAGGGAGTGACCTCGCTCGTCGGCGACGTCGTGTTATATCCCAGGCTGGGATTCAGGGCCGGGTTGGGTCTCTCGCCGGCCGTGATCCGCCCGCCGCGGGCGACGCCCCATTGAGCTCGGGCGATATCCATGTCGGGATGGAAGTAGAGCGCCGCCAGGGTCAGGGATTTGAGGTCCCATGCGGCCGGAGGCCAAGCTTCTGCTTCTTTGTTCGCGATCAGGAACGCCCCGAGCTCCGGCGAATCGAGCCGCCGGGACTCGAAATCCTCCATGGTCTTGGCCGGGGCGATCGGCCGGGGGTGATAGCGGATGCAGGCGACCAACGACATCAGCGCCGCGGCCAGAGCCACGTTCCTGAACAATGGGTTTCGTTTCACCTCGCCGCCTTCTCCGGTGCCTGGGCCCCGCGCTCCCTATTGCACCGGCCTTATGATGTCCGCGTACGAGCGACGCGCTATTATAATCCTCCAACCGGGGATATTTTCAACTGAAATGTGAGAGGGGCCGGGCCGGCCCGCGGTTTGACAGCCCCCCGCTCATCCACTATCGTGGAGGAGTCGATACGGGTGTTCGGACTTTCCCTGGAGGGGTGGACGGGATGTCCCCAGCGGACGTCGAAACGGGTTGGGCTTCTCTTCTCCGGATCCGCGAAGCCGTCGATCTCTGCGACGGGCCGATCGGTCAATGCTATGTCCGGCTGGAGGCTCAGAAAGGCAGCCGGTTCGTCTCCCTCAACCGCCCGCTCCGGGCCTCGCCGCGCTCCGGCCCGGTCGTGGCTGTCCTCCTCGATCCCGCCCTTCCCGTTCCTCCGCCGTCCCGCGCCGACGCCGTGTTCTCGATCGACGGGCTCATCGGCGTCCGTATCGTCCGGAGCGACGGCCTCCCCCGGCCCGTTGTCCAGCTCTTCAAGACCTACCTTCCCTACGCCTTCTCCTCGATGCGCGCCCGGCAGCTCGGACGGGCCTTTGCCGTCAGCCACTTCGCCCAATCGCTCGACGGCCGGATCGCCACCCTCGCGGGTGATTCGCGGATCGGAAGCCCGTCCAATCTCGTCCACGCCCACCGCATGCGCGCCCTGTCCGACGGCGTCATCATCGGTTCGCGGACACTTCGCCGCGACAAGCCCCGCCTGACGGTCCGTCACGTCGAGGGGACGCAGCCGGCCCGGATCGTCCTGGCCTCCTCGAACGAAGGTCTCGGCGCCCTGGCCGGCATCGAAGGCGGCGATGTCTATCGTGTCGGTGGGAACGGGGATCCCGCCCCGCCTGGCGTGAACGTGGTCCGGCTCCATGGCTCGAACGGTTCCATCCCGACGTCCGATATCCTCCGAGAGCTGTTCGAGCGCGGCATCCGGTCGGTCTACATCGAGGGCGGCGCCCTGACCACATCGCGGTTCCTCGGAGAAGGCAACGTCGACATCGTCCAGGTCCATATCGCTCCGATGATCCTCGGTTCCGGATTGACCGCGTTCCGCCTCCCTCCGGTTCCCGATGTGGCCTCCTCGTTCCGGTTCTCGGACCACGATTTCACGCCCGTCGACGACGGAATAATGATCGTCGGGACCGTGGCCTGCCCCGGCGAGGCAACGAGGCGGCCGTGAACGTGGCCCGGGCCTTTTGGCATACGGGAAAGGGCCGGGGCGCGTTGCGCTGCGAGATCCTGCCCGACCCCGCGCCGGGGTGGTGCACGGTGCGAACCCTCTTTTCGGCGGTCAGCCCGGGTACGGAGCGGCTGGTCGCCGGCGGAGGTGTCCCCGCCGCGCTCCATGAGGAGATGGCTTGCCCCTACATGGGCGGCCACTTTCCGTACCCGGTCAAGTACGGCTACTCGCTCGTCGGCGAGGTCGTCGACGGCCCAAAAGACCTGTGCGGCCGGAAGGTCCATGTCCTCCATCCGCACCAGGACCTGTGCGCCGTCCGGTGCGAGGATGTCCGGCCCCTTCCGGATGACTTGCCCCCGGGACGGGCCTCTTTGGCCAGTAACATGGAAACGGCCGTCACGGCTGCGTGGGACTCCGGGGTTTCAGTCGGGGAGCGCGTTCTCGTCGTCGGCTTCGGCATCGTCGGGTCGCTCATCGCCAGGGTCCTCGAGCTCGGTCCGTCGGTCGATCTCGAGATCGCCGAGACGCGCCCCGACCGGCGCCGCCTCGCTGAGTCGATGGGCTTCCGTGCCTCCGCCGGACGTGAGGGCGAGCCCTTTGACGCCGCCTTCGACACGAGCGGGTCCCCCGCCGGACTGCAAAGGGCCATCGACAGCGTCGGCGTCGAGGGCCGGGTGGTCGCCGTGAGCTGGTTCGGGGCGCGGCCGGCGCGCCTCGATCTCGGCGGGAGCTTTCACAGCCGGAGAAAGAGGATCATCAGCTCCCAGGTCTCCCGCATCCCCGGCGCCATGCGGGCCCGATGGGACGCGGCCCGCCGCACCGGGTTCGTCTTCCGCCTACTCGAGCGGCCGGAATTCGATCTCCACCTCGGTCCGGCGGTCCCGTTCACCGGGCTGCCTAAGGCCTTCGACGGCCTCGTCGGCCGCTCATCCGAGGGCCTGAGCCCGCTCGTCACCTATTGAGGAGGAATCATGTACAGTCTCACCGTCCGCCGCCACGCCTTCATCGCCCATTCGCTCAAGCGGGAGGTCTTCGGTCCGGCCCGCAATCTCCACGGCATCACGTTGATCGTGGACGCCGAGTTCGAGGCCCCGGAGATCGACGCGAACAACACGGTCATGGACGTCGTCCGGGCTTCCAAGATCCTGAAAGCCGTTCTGGCCGAGTATCACTACAAAAACCTGGACGAGAATCCGGCTCTGGCCTCGGTACCGACGACCATGGAGTTCCTGGCTCGCCGCATCCACGACGGCGTCGCGGCCAAGGCCGCCAGCCGGTTCAGCGGCTGCCTGAAGGTCACGGTGCGCGAGTCGCCCGAAGCTTGGGCTTCTTATGAGGGCGACGTTGTCTGCCGGCGCAAGCCAAAGGCCACACGTGCCTGAGGCCGCGGCGGTCCCGCCGGGGGCCGGAGTCGTCTTCGTCATCCCGCCGGGACGGCCTCCCTCCGGCGGCGACCTCTACAACCGCTTCCTGCTCCGGGCCCTGAAGGCTGAGGGCCAGCCGTTCGATTCGACGACGCTCGGACGGCTGGCGACGAGCGCGTACCCGCCCGGGACCGAATTCTGGGTCGATAGCCTTTACCTTCGCGAATGGCCCGCGGCGGATCCCTTCGGACCCGGCGACCGGCTCTTCTTCGTCATTCACAGTCTGCCCAGCGAAGACCCGGGGATCGCGGCCGAAGCGGCGGCAGAGTTGAGGAGAGTCGAGGATCGACTCTTCGGCCGGGCTTCGGGCTTTCTCGTGACCGGCTCCCGCACCGTGGACGCTCTCAGGGTCAGGGGCTTTGCCAGTGTGCCTGTCCTCTACGTCTCGCCGGCCCCGGGTGTTCTGCCAAAGGGGCCGCCGAATGCGCCGGCGGCGTTCACGGGACTCATCGTCTCCAGCCTCATCCGCGGCAAAGGCGTTCCGGATTTCCTGGATGCCCTCGGCCGGAGAGCCCGAGTGACCGACGCTTTCGCTGTCCGTATCGCCGGACGAACGGACATCGAACCCGAGACGGCCTCCGCATGCCTGAAGGCGGTCGACGCACACCCGCTCCTCAGGGAACGCGTCACCCACCTGGGTTTCATCCCTTATGAAGAGATGGGCGCTGAGTACGAGAAGAGCTCGGTCCTGATCAGCCCTTCCGCGAGCGAGACGTTCGGGATGGCTTTCCACGAAGCGCGGGCCTTCGGCCTGCCCATTTTGGCCATTCGGGCGCCCTATTCCGAGCCGTTCATCGAGCCGGGAAGGACGGGCCTGTTGTTCGAGTCGGCGGGAGAGCTGGCCCAGGGCACTCTCGAGATCGTCCGGCAGCCCGGACGGTTGCGTGCGCTCGCTGCCTCGGCGGCGGCAAGCCGAACGGCCGCCGCGTACACTTGGACCGACGCCGCCCGGTCCTTTTTGAGCCAGCGGAGATCCTCTGCGATATTACGGGCCGGCCGGAGCGGTGAAGCGCCGTCTCAAATCTCGAGGAAAGCGACGACGCCATGAAGAACGCACGGATCGGGTTTATCGGGTTGGCCGTGGCGGCCGCAGTCTTGTTAGCGGCGCAGGACCTGGGCGAGATGCGGTCGCTCCTTCTCAATAGGACGGACGAGACCCACAAGGCCGTGGGGATCATCGTCGGCCTGGTCGACGCGACGGGCCGGTGCTTCATCGCGACCGGTGCGACGGCGCCCGGCGGGTCCACGGCCCCCGACCCCAACACGGTCTTCGAGATCGGGTCGATCACCAAGGTCTTCACCTCCCTCGTGCTGGCGGACATGGTGGAGCGCGGCGAGGTCAAGCTCGACGACCCGGTCGCGAAGTACCTGCCGCCGACGGTCCGCGTACCCGGCCGTGACGGCAAGGTGATCACCTTGCTCGACCTCGCGAACCAGGTCTCGGGCCTGCCGCGCCTGCCGGCCAATCTCAAGCCGGCCGACCCCGGCGACCCCTACGCGGATTACGGGCCGGCGCAGCTCTATGAATTCCTATCCGGGCACACTCTCACCAGGGAGATCGGAGAGAAGTATGAGTACTCGAACCTCGGCGTCGGTCTGCTCGGCCACGCCCTGGCCTTGAAGGCCGGCGTCAGCTACGAGGACCTCGTCCGCCGCCGGCTCCTCGAACCGTTGGGGATGAGCGACACGGCCATCACCCTATCGGAGTCCATGAAGGGGCGCTTCGCCACGGGGACCGGCCCGTCGCTCCGCCCGGTCAAGCCCTGGACACTCGACGCTCTCGCGGGCGCCGGGGCGCTCCGGTCGACCGCGAACGACATGCTGAGCTTCCTGACCGCGGCGATGGGTCTCCGCGAAACGCCGCTCCGCAAGGCCTTCGACCTGATGCTCCAGAAACGACGCCCGACCGGCACGCCCGACCTCGAGATCGGCCTGGGCTGGCACATCTGGAAGAAGTACGGGACGGAGATCGTCTGGCACAACGGCGGCACGGGCGGTTTCCGGTCGTTCGCGGGCTTCGATCCGGCGAAAAAGACAGGCGTCGTCGTCCTGTGCGATACGTCCTTCGGGGTCGACGACCTCGGCCTCCACGCCCTCGAGCCGAAATGGCCCGCGGGCAGGTTCCGGCCTCCGATCATGCAGGAGCCGGTCGCCGTGGATGAGATCGTGCTCCAAGGTTATGTCGGGGTCTATGAGCTCGGGCCGAATTTCGAGCTCACGGTGAGCCGCTCCGGAGGCAAGCTCTTCATGAAGGCGACCGGACAGCCCATGTTCGAATACCTGGCCGCGAGCCCCACGGAGTTCTTCCTCACGAGGGCCGACATCCGCATCACCTTCCTCAAGGATTCCTCAGGCGCCGTGACGGGGCTCGTGCTCTATCAGGACGGTATCGACCGCGAGGCCAAGAAGATCAAATAAAGGATGTCAAGGCCCCGGGTCAAGGGCGGTCGGCGGAGGGCAGACAACCTCGACGCCTTCTCCCCTGGCCGGATGCGGGAAGCCGATCTTCCAAGAGTGGAGGAGATAGCCGGTGGCGCCCGGGGTCGTCGTTCCCTCGTCGTCGACGCCGTCCGCGCGCGGCATCCCCCCCGCCTGATAGAGCGGATCGCCGACGAGCGGGAACCCCGCGTAGCTGAGGTGGATACGGATCTGGTGCGGCCGTCCCGTCGGGATGGTCACTTCGACGAGCGTGGCGTTCGCATCGGGGAATCGGCGGAGGACCCGGACGTGGCTCGTCGACGGCCGGCCGCCGGGATGGAAAGCATTGACGGTCGCGGGGACCCGGTGCGGGACCGGGCCGATCGGCGCGTCGACGGTGAACGCGTCCGGCATCGACGTCCCCGAGGCCAGGGCCAGATAGACCTTGAGGATGTGCCGCTCGAACATCGCCTTCGCCAGCGCGCGCGCGGCCCGGGGGTTGCGGGTGAAGAGGATGGCCCCGGACGTGCCTCGGCCGAGGCGGTGGAGCGGCGAACAGGAGGGGCCGTAGCGCTCGCGGACCCGATAGAGCAAGGTATTTTCGAGGAAGAAGCCACCCGGGAGAACGGGCAGCCCGGACGGTTTCGCCAGGACCAGAACGTCGTCGTCCTCGAACAGGACGCCGAAATCCGTCGGCGCATCGGGCTCGTCCCAGGGAAGGCGATGATAGAGGAGCATGTCGCCGCGGGTCAGCGTCCCGTCCGGTGAGACCGGCAGCCCGTTGAGGAGGACTTGTCCGGCCTCGATCTTCCGCCGCCATTCCGCCTCGGTGGAGTGGGGATAACGGCTGGAATAGAAAACCGCGACGGTGAGGCCATCATCGGCGGGCGAAATGCGGTCGGGGTAGCTGTAGCCGCGGTTCTTCATCAGGCCTTGGAGGCGTATTCTCCCGTTCGCGTATCGACACGGATGACCTCCCCGACCGCCATGTATTCGGGGACCTGCACGACGAGCCCGGTCGAGAGTGTGGCCGGTTTCGTCCGGGCTGTCACCGACCCGCCCTTGACGGATGGAATGGTCTCGATGATCTCGAGGTTTATGAAGGTCGGGATCTGGAGTCCCAAGACCCGTTCCTCCGAGGAGATGGCGATGATCCCTTCGAGTCCCTCGGTGATATAAGGCCACTCGTCCTCGATATCCTCTTTCGTGAGGGTGAACTGGCTGTAGTCCTGGAGGTCCATGAAGGTGATGCTCAAGGCGTCGCCGTAGAGGTACTGGACCGGCCGGCGTTCGAAATCGGCTTCCTCCAATACATCGCTGCCATGGAGCGACTGGTCGGTTTTGCGCTTCGACCTCAGGTTGCGGAAGCGGATCTTGTAGAGGGTCACAGCCCCGCGCGCGGACGGCTTCTGGACCTTGATCGTCTCGACGATGTGGGGGTCGCCGTCGATCTTGACGACGTCGCCCTTCTTCAGATCAGAAGCGTTGAACACGGATGCTCCTCGGTCCCGTCCATCAGCTCGGCAACCCCGCCCCCGGCTAGAGAAAAACTATAGTCCCCGGCCCCGCGCCTGTCAAGGAGCAGGGACCGCCCCCACCGTCAAAAAACCGCCGGTCATTTGATGATCTTCACGCCCTCGATCGTATAGCCGCCCGTGTTCATGATGCACTTGTCGATGACGCCTTTATCGTTGCGGACGAACTGCAGTTCGTAATATTCCCCGTCTTCGGCTGTCGTGACATCGAAGCAGAGAGGTTTGCCCTCGACGGGATGGAGCTCCTCGGGAGTTTCTCCGGGGGGAGCGCCAAAAAGCTTGCCGTCCACCTCGGTAAACTGGACGATCAAAGTCTGCCCCTCGCCCGAGAATTCGTAGTCGCCGATGATATCGACGATGAGCTTCTTCATGTCCAAGGCTTTGTCCTGAGAGGCCGCCGGGACGGACAAGGCTACAAGACAGGCCAGGGCCACGAGCAGAGTCGCCGCCTGGACAAACGTTTTCTTCATTGAAGCCTCCTCAGGTCGATCGTATCCATCCTTATAGACGGGCCCCTGGTCAAAAGCGTTCCCGCCCGAAGGACACTCATCGGGCCGGCGGCATGCGGCCGGACCACTCCAGGGCCCGATCGGCGGGCTTTATTTGGCCTTGGCGTCGAGGTTCTTCCAGTTGAGCAGGGCGTTGAATATAAAGAAGTAAGAGCCGTGGGTTTCGCTGCGCCAAGCCGGGTTGAAGCTGAACAGGACGACGTGGCCCTTGCCGAGGGTGACATCGGCCAGGGCGGGCGCCCCGGCCAGCTCCTCGCCTCCCGCGAGTCCGCCGCTGATGAGGAGGTCGGCGGCGGCGCGGGCGAAGCTCAGCACGATGCGCGGACGGACGGCCGGAGGCGCCATGCGCGGCCCCTCCTCGGCCGGCTGTTGGAGCGGGCCGGGCTGGCTCTTGCGAAATTCCTCGACGGCCTTCTGTCCCAGGTCGCGGGGCCGGCCCTGCGCGATGTCCGGATCGTCGACGCCGCCGCGGCCGGACACGCGTCCTTGCGGGCCGCCCATGCCCGGCATCATGCCTCTCCCCCGGCCGCCAAACCCTCCCAGGGCGAAGACGGGCGACTGGCTGAAATAGATGCCGAGCGTGTCGTCGTAGCCATAGGCGAGCGGACTTGTCTTGTCGCCGACTTCGGCTTTAAAGACGCCGCCACGCGCCCAGAGCTTCGTCGTGTCGCGGATCGAGAGGCCTTGGGCCAGGCCGAACTGGATGGGCAGCGCCGAACTGTTGCCGATGGTGATGAAGACGCCGCCGTCCTTGACGAAATCGCGCAGGTGCAGGATGCCGTCGAGCTCGACGCCGCCGCGCATGTCGTCGGTCGAGTCCTCGGAGCCAAGGTTCGGAGTGAGGTCGGTCTTCTTCCAGGGTATCGGCTTGTCGCCGCTGAGGCCGTTGACGACGCTGAGAGCGTCGGGCGACGATGGGCCGAAGAGGATGACGTCGTACGTATCGCGGAGCCTGGCGTTGTCACGGACGGCGTGGACGGAGACGTAGTCGTAGGGAATGCCGTTCTCGTCGAGGGCGATCCGCAGCCAGCCCTCGGTCTGGGTATTCTGCCAGGTGTGAATGACCGCGACGCGGGGAGTGCCGACGTCGTGCGTGGGCACGGCGGGGACGACGGACGAGGCCAGAGCGGCGAATCCCAGCCGCTTCCCGGCCTCGTCGAGGATGGACTCCAGGTCCTGGGGGTTTTCGCCCGGCTTGAGGATGAAGGAACCGGCCCGGAACTTCCGGCCGGCGGCCTCGAAGTCCTTCTCGGCCGCCAGGATCTTCAGGTCCTTGCGGGAGAAGCGGAAGGTCGCCAGGACGTTATCGGCGTTGTGGTTGATGAGATAGGCCTGGACGACGCCCTTGGCGGGACGAGTGACGCCGCCGGGGGCGACGACATCGCCCTTGACGAGAGTCATCGGCGCGTCGAGCACAGCGACGTCGTCGACGCGGACGGTCTTGACGTTGAAGAGGGGGCCCAACGTCCAGCCCACGTCATCGTACGGCGAGGGGTCGTTGACGTTGAAATACTGGCGGTCGAGCATCATGTCGGCCATGCGGGAGTAGGGCTGGTCCATGCGGACGACATAGCTTCCGGCGGGATAAGCGGCGTCCTTGACCTTGAAGGCCTTGTCGGCCCGGTGGATCTCCACGCCCTGGGCTTGGAGCTGGCGGAGGAGGCGCGCCGCCTGGCCGGGGCGGGGATCGTCGCCCGGAAAGATGTAGGCGGCCGGGCCTTCGGCGCGGGCCTTGGCAATGGAGCGCTTGCTCTTGAGGTAGAAGTTCTCCAGGAACTTGTCCTTGAGGGTCGCGACATGGTTCATGCCGACGAGGACGCCGCTCTCCTGAAGGTTGACGTTGTTGCGCATGGACCAGAGCGCCGAGCGCAAGGGCGGATTGGGCCGGAACCAGGCCCGGTCGGGCGAGGCGGCGATGACGCGAGTGGAGGCGTCGCCCGCTCCCTGCGTCTCGTAGAACCGGCCGATGGAGTTGTGGCCGTTGGCCGCATAGAAAGCGTAGTTGGGGGCCCAGCCGTCGTAGAAGCCCTGGGTCCAGACGCCCGGAACGCCCAGCTTGGTCAGCTCGTCGACCTCGCGGTAGGCGAGGAGATTCCACTCGTCGATGACGATGGGGTCGAGCCAGGCATTGTAGGGACCGGTGCCGGTCGAGATGTAGAGATGGGAGACAGATTCGTGGAGATCGTGCATGACGATCGGGTGGTAGTCGAGGAAGACCCTAACGATATACTGGCTCAGCTTGAGAGCCAGGCCGAGGTTGTCGCGGTTGTCGTCGTGGGAGACATACTTGCCCCAGTAGAGGAGCCGGTTGGGGACGTTGGCCTTGGGGTCCTTGCGCTTGGCCATGGAAATGTCGACCTGCTTGTCGCGGCCGTCGACCTCCAGGATGGGCGTGATCAAGGTGATGGCGTTCTCGCGGATGGCCTTGACGAACGGCGACTCGTCGACGGCGATGCGGTAGGCGAGCTCCATGAGCATCTCGACGGAGCCCGTCTCGCCGGAGTGCATGCCGCCCGTGGCCCAGTACATCGGCTTGGCCTGCTGGAGGAGCGATTGGGCTTCGGCATCGCCGAGGCCCCGCGGGTCGGCCAGCTTGGCGTTAATGGCTTTGTACCGGTCGAGGTTCCGTCATCGTCTCCTCGTCGGCGACGGCGACGAGGATCCAATCACGTCCTTCCTCGGTCTTGCCGATGTCGAAGACCTTGACCCGGGGGGTCGCCGCGGCCAGGGCGCGCATGTATTTGTAGACGTCGGCCGAATAGCTCAGGACATCTTTGGCCCCGGCGATGTGGCCGAGGACCTCGAGCGGCGTGGGGACGCCTTCGGCATAGGGGAGGTAATTCACGTACTTGGTGATGAAGCACGGATCGGTCGTGAACTCGAGGATCTTCTTGGTGTATTCCTCGTGGACCTTCTGCTGGGCGGGGGCCGGAACGACCGCCAGGACGAGGGCCCAGGCGGCGGCAAGGGCCAGGGTCCGGATAAGACGGCTTTTCGGAGTCGGGAAGGTCATGATTCTCCTCCTTCGGGGAGCGCGATTCTGACTGGGAAGATATCTGCTTTGCCTCGGCCGGTCAAGGCAGTCGTGCCGCCGCTTCCGCCTCGTCAAGAGAAGCTAGCGGACGGCGATCTCGTAAAGCGAAACGCTGATCGGGGGCACGAGCAGCTTTCTTCCGAACGGCGCGTCCACCGTTTCATGGACCGAGACGCCCGGCGGCCGGCCGGGCACGTTGCAGGCCCTGGGATCAAGTCCGCCGACGAGGAAGAACCTGGCCGTTCTGGGCAGGGCGACCTTTCCGGCGTCGAGCCTGAGCGTCATGGTCCGCTTCGTCGGGTTGACGATCGACAAGGTCAGCACGCCTTTCGTCTCGTCCTTCCAGCAGGCCATGACATCGAGCGGTTCGGGGGCGCCGCCGACAGCGACCGGGATCGTCCCGAAATGCTTCCGGTAGAGGGCCAGGATGACGCCCGTCGTGTCGAGAACGGCCGCCGTCTTCGAGGTCTTGATGGCCCCGATGGCGTTGACGGTCTGGGCGTAGTTGGCCATGAAGTAGATGTCGCTCTGACGGGCAAACTCGTTGAGAGCCGCGGCGACGCCGAGCGCGTCCTCGAGGAAGTACTGCGTCCCGATCTCGCCGTAGACATGCGGCCCGTACCAGTAATTCCATTCATCGAGGGCGACCGGGACCTCCTTCATCTTGAGCGTCGGGATCTCCGCCCGATACTTCCGGTGGGCCTCGGCGATCCGTCGGACCTCGGCCGGGGCCTGATTGACATGGCCGAGGAGCCCGGGCTTGTGCTGGACGTAGAAATGCTCGCTGATGAGGTCCATGTGGTTCGAGGCCTCGGCCAGCATGGTCTCGCTCCAGCGGCCGACTTCGCCCACAGCTACGAGCCGGACCGACGGGTCCATGGCCTTCATGGCCACGGCGAACTGGGTATGCTTTTTGACATAGTCGGAGAGCGGCATGTGCCCGAGCTGCCAGTCGCCGTACATCTCGTTGCCGATGGCCCAGAATTTGACACCCCACGGCTCGGGATGTCCGTCGGCGGCCCGGAGCTTGCCCATCTTCGAGCCGGGCAAGCCGTTGGCGTATTCGAGCTCTTCGAGGGCCATGACGACGTCCCCCAGGCCGCTATTGACCGTGATGTAGGGCTCGGCGCCGATGAGGCGCATCAGGTCCATGTATTCATGGATGCCGACGTCGTTGTGCTCGACACCCGCCCAGGCTGGGTTCTTGCGGGGCGGCCGGCGATCGCGATCGCCGATGCCGTCGCGCCAGTCGTATCCGCTGACGAAGTTGCCGCCCGGCCAGCGGTAGACCGGAGAGTCGAGCTCCTTGAGGCGGGCCAGGACGTCGGGCCGGAAGCCGTCGACGTTATCGGAGGGCATGATCGAGACTGTCCCGACCTTGAACGAGCCGCGGCCGGATGAGACGATCTCGAGCCGGGCGTTATCGGCCGACGCTCCGGCCTTGAACATGAAGGGGAAGGTCTTGTAGTCGCGGCCGACCGCATCGACGGCCACGGCCTGCCTCGCCTCGGGCCCGTCGCCCCAGATGAGGCTCACGACGACGGGCGCGGCGCCCGCGTCCCCGGCGAGGACGACGCGGCCCACATAGTCTTTGCCCTCGACGAGGGCCAGCGCCTCCTGCACGATCCCGCCCGGGCCCTTGCCGCTGAGGGTCACCCGGGGCGTATGCCCTCCGGTGAAGGGTTTCGTCTGGTCCATCGTGACGAGGTCCTGGTCCCCGATGGCCTTCCAAGGCGATTCCCCCTCGCCGACCGCCCAGAAGAACTTGCGGTCCTCGAGCATCTCGGCCCAGATGCCTTGATAGATACAGCGGCCCAGGTGCTCGATGAACTGGCCGTAGATGTATTTGGACATGGGCTGGCCGGTCTTTTCGGGGTCGATCGTGACGTGGGGCTGTCCCAGCTCCCGTCCGGAGAGCCGCACGAGCTCGATGTCATCGAACCAGGCCTTGCCCGTCGATCGGCCCCAGCCGCCGAAGAGGCAGGTCACAAAGACGGCGTCGTTGGCGCCGGCGTCGAATTCGGCTTCGACCCGCGTCCAGTCCCGCGTGCCCGTGACCGGGGGCGTCCGCCATTCCCCTTCTCCGTCGACATTGATCTGCGCGCCCCGGCCCGTTCCGGGAACGAGGTTTTCCGTCTTAATCCAACCGCTAAGACGGTATCGCGAATAGGGCCGGATGGGGACGGTCGCGACCCAGGAGGCGTCGGCGCCCTTCTCGGACGAGATCGCGACACTCCGGCCGCCCGTGTGCCCCGCCGGCTCGACGGCGAAGACCGCATCGTTTCCCCGCTCCCAGCTCCGGGACGTCCATCCTTTGGGCTTCTCCCCGTCCATCTCCTCGAACGAGTTGTTGGAGATGAACTGGGTGACCCCGGCCAGCTCATCATCGACGCGGGGCGCGCCGGACTCGCAGGCGGCGAGGGCAAGAAGAAGTCCGCAGGCGGACAAGACGATCAGACCGAGGGCGGCGCGGCTGAGACGGGTGTTCATGGTTCCTCCTGGCGGTGGGGAATTTACCTCGGGCCCCTCGCGCCTGTCAACGTTGTGCCGGGGTCGCTTCCCCCCGTCCCATCTCCTTCTTTGCCCGGCGGTCTCATCCCGCGCAGGGATGTCTGTTCCGTGCGGCCCGCTTTTCGTCTTGACAGCGGGCCATGATCTGGGTCACCCTAATCTCCGGCAAGCAAAACATGCGCGTAAAAAGCCAGAAGCTGCTCTTTTTCGATTGCGAGACGACGGGACTGCCGCGGATCCGCTATTTCTCGCCGGAGGTCGCAGAGGAGTGGCCGCACCTCGTCCAGCTCGCCTGGGCCCGATACGATGCCCGGGGGAACGCCGAGGAGATCCGCTGCCACATCGTCAAGCCGGAGGGGTTCAGGATCCCGCCCGACTCGACGAGGATCCACGGCATCACCCACGCCCACGCCGTGAGGGTAGGTCGGGACCTGGCCGAGGTCCTCGACGAGTTCCTCGAAGCGGCCGAGGCCCCGTGGACGGCGCTCGTCGCCCACAATTTCGATTACGACCGCGGCGTCGTCGGATCCGAGCTCGTCCGGATGAGGAAGCGATTAGGATTCCTGGAGCTCCCGGGGATCTGTACCATGAAGGAGACGACCGCGCTCTGCGGCCTGCCCCGCCCGGGCGGCGGCCTCAAGTGGCCGACCCTCGAAGAACTCCACAATTATTGCTTCGGCTTTTCCTACGACGGGGCCCACGACGCCGCGAACGATATCGGCGCCTGCGCCCGGGCTTATTTCAAGCTCCTCGAAGCCGGGCACTTCCACCTGCCCGCTGGCTAAGGGCCGGGCCTCTCTCTATTTGACCTTCCACTCGTGGACGCCGGCCGACCAGTCCTTTTGGAGCTGGACCTCGAGACGCAGCGTCTTCGTCCGCACGGGCGTGAACTTGACCGTGTTCCAGGCGTCCTTGGAAACGCCGTATTCGCCGGCGGGCTTGACCGGGAGCCAATCCTCGCCGGCCTTGTAGAGGATCCGCCACGAGGCGGGCACGCGGCACCCGCCGCCGCCCGTGTCGTCGAACCAATAGACGGACGATTCGGAAACACGCACGGGGGTCTCGAAGGCGTAGTCGATCCACTCGGCCGTTCCCCGCTTCGGCCACCAGTGCATGTAGCCCATGGCGTCGTCCGAGCTCTCGGGCTCGAACTGGTCGTTGGCGCGTTTCGGGTTGACGGCCCGCGCCGAAGCCGTGACCACGGCCTTGGCCGAGAGCCCCGGCTCCCGGGCGACGCGGGCCTTTCCGGGCTCGCGGGCCAGCCAGACGGCCATTTCGCCCCTGCCCCGGTTGGCCCAGCTGTAATACGGGATGAGGGTCATAGGCTTCTTTTCGACGACGATCTTCCCGGCCTTTTCGCTCACCGCTTCGGCCTCGCCCTTGATGACGACGACCCCGCCGAGGAGGCCCGGCCGTGCTTCGGCCGCGAGAGTCGCTCCGTCCGGCAGGACGAAGTTGGCGACCTTGCCGCCGTTGTCGGTCCATTCGGCGCAGTAGACGAGGGGCCCGCGCTCGATGGCGACCCGGCCGCGGTCGGCCTCGACGGCCTCGTTGGCCACGACCCGCCGGACCGCCATGGGCAGACTGAGCTCGACGATATCGCCCGACCGCCACGTCCGCTTGACGAGGGCATAACCCTTGTCGAGCCCGAGATCCACGGCCTCGCCGTTGACCTTGAGCGTCGGCGCGCTCTCGGCCGGTTCCACATATGTGTAAAGATCGGAGGGGACTGGACGGTTCACCGCCCAGCCCGGGACGCGCACGGCCAGCGTGAACTCGGCGGCCTTGGCCGGTTTGACTTCGATCTTGATATCGCCTTTCCAGGGGTACTCGGTCGTCTGGACGAGCTCGAGGCCGGTGCCGCCGACCTTCATCTTGCCCGTCCCCTGGGCGAAGAGATTGACGTAGACCTTGTCGTTCGAGGCGGCATAGAAATACCCCGGCACGGAGGTCAGGATCCGAGCGACATTCGGCGGACAGCAGGCGCAGCTGAACCAGGGCATCCGCTCGTGCTGGCCGAAGGAGGCCAAGGGGTTGGGATAGAAGAACCGGTCCCCCGAGAGCGAGATCCCGGAGAGGACGCCGTTATAGAGGATACGCTCCATGACGTCGGCGTATTTGGCGTCGAGGCCCAATCGCTGCATCCGGGAGTTCCAGAGGAAGGTGGCGATGTTAGCGCAGGTCTCGGCATAAGCGCTGAGATTGGGCAGGCGGTAGGGCGGGCCGTAGCCCTCCCATCCCCCGGCCGCGCCGATGCCGCCGGTGACGTAGAGCTTGGTGCCGACCATGTCGGCCCAGATCTTCTCCAGGGCGGCGATGTAGGCCGCGTCCCCGGTCAGGGCGGCGACGTCGGCCGCGCCGGCGTAGAGGTAGCCGGCCCGGACGGCGTGCCCGACGGCTTCGGTCTGGTCGATGAAGGGTTTGTGGTCCTGCGCGTACTCGCCGTAAAGGAGCTGTTCCTTGCCTTCGCGGGGGTCCTCGACGAAGGGGATCCGGCCCTCGGTCTTGCCGCGGGCGTCGATGAAGAACTTGGCCAGATCGAGGTATCGTCTCGTCCCGGTGACCCGGTAGAGCTTGACCAGGCCGATCTCGATCTCCTCGTGACCCGGCGGATTTGTGCGCTTGCCCGGGCCGAACTCGCGGGCGACGAGGTCGGCGCTCTTCGTGGCGACAGCGAGGAGGTTCTTCTTGCCCGTGGCCTGGAAGTGCGCGGCGGCCGCTTCGTAGAGATGGCCCACGTTGTAGAGCTCGTGGCTCATGTAAAGGTACGACCAGCGGTCCTTGCCAAGCCAAGGCTGGGGCGGCGGGCCGCCGATCGTCCGGGCCGCGTAGAGGTAACCGTCGGGCTCCTGGGCGGCGGCGATCTTGGCGATGAGCCCGTCGACGTACGTCTCGAGCTCGGGGTCGGGGTGGGTCGCCAGGGCATAGGAGGCCGCCTCGATCGTCTTGTAGACGTCGGAGTCGTCGAAGGGGAATCGGCTGCAGTATTTGCCGTCCGTGGCGCCTTCGAGGGCGGACGCGGCCAGGTCGAAGTTCCTGACCCTTCCGGTCTCCTCGCTCTGCTTGAAGACATGGGGAATGGTCACGGTGCGGTTCGTTTCCAGGCGCGGCGCCCAGAAAACGTCGGTGAGGTGGACGTCCGTGAAGGGCACCGGCGCGGCCGGGTAATCGGCCTTGGGCCCCTGGGCGCACGTCACGGCCAGGAGGGGGATCAGCGCCAGGACCAAGCTTCTCGCCACTCGGGATCTTGTCATCATCGGCCTCCTCGATCGGGGACACATGCCCATTTACCAATTTACCCAATTTGGGGGCACAATACCAGTTTCGGGCCAGGCAATCCGTCGTTCCGGAGGACCCTAGAGAAAGGGCCGGTCTTCTCGGAGAAAGTCCCTCATCAGTTGTTGCCCCAGGAGAGGGCCTGAGTATAATAAGGGTTGGCCATTGCCGGTCCCATCGTTCCAGCGGAGGTCCACGGTCATGAAAGCCGCCAAGTACGCCCTCGGCCTCGACTTCGGCACCAACTCGATCCGGGCCCTTGTCGTCGACATCGGCAACGGCGACGAGGTGGGAACGGCCGTCTTCGAGTACCCGAGCGGCACGGCGGGCATCCTCCTCGATTCGAAGGACGCCAACCTGGCACGACAGAACCCGGCCGATTGGATCCTGGGCATCGAGAAAGCCGTGCCCGCGGCCCTGGCGGAGGCGAAGAAGAAGATCACAGCCTTCGATCCCGTGGCCGTCATCGGCATCGGCGTCGATACGACCGGCTCGACCCCCCTGCCGGTCGACCGCGCCGGAAAGCCCCTGGCCCTCTATAAGGAATTCAAGAGGAACCTCAACGCCCAGGCCTGGCTCTGGAAGGACCACACCGGATTCGCCGAAGCCGCGGAGATCACCGCCCTCGCCGCCGCCGAGCACCGCGAATATCTTGCCAAGTGTGGCGGCACCTACTCGTCCGAATGGTTCTGGAGCAAGATCCTCCACTGCCTGCGGACCGACCCGAAGGTCGCCGCGGCCGCCTTTTCCTGGGTCGAATGCGCCGATCTCATCCCCGGCTTCCTCACGGGTATCACGGACCCGCTGCGGATGAAGCGCAGCCGCTGCGCCGCCGGCCACAAGGCCATGTTCAACGACCGTTGGGGCGGCCTGCCGGCCAAAGCCTTTCTGGCCAAGCTCGATCCGCGCCTCGGCGAGCTCCGCGACCGGCTCTACGGCAAGACCTACACCTCCGACGTCTCGGCCGGCGGACTGACCAAGGAATGGGCCAGGAAGCTCGGCCTGCGGTCCGGGATCGCCGTGGCGGTCGGCTCATTCGACGCCCATCTCGGCGGCGTCGGCTCGGGCGTCGATACGGGCCGCTTCGTCAAGATCATCGGCACGAGCACCTGCGACATCTGTGTCTGGCCGACGTCGAAGAAGCTACCCGACGTCCCCGGCCTCTGCGGCATTGTCGACGGCTCGGTCCTGCCCGGCTATCTCGGCCTCGAGGCCGGCCAATCCGCGGTCGGCGACATCTTCAACTGGTTCGTCAACACGATCGAGCCCGGCGGCCCGAAAAAGGGCTCCCACGCCGCCTTGACCCGCAAAGCCGCGGCCCTCAAGCCCGGCGAATCGGGGCTTCTCGCCCTCGACTGGCTTAACGGCAACCGGACCGTCCTCGTCGACCAGCGCCTGACGGGCCTCCTCGCCGGCATGACCCTCCACACCAAGCCCGAGGAGATCTACCGGGCCCTCATCGAGGCCACGGCTTTCGGCGCCCTGACCATCATCCGGCGCTTCGAGGAGTACGGGGTCAAGATCCGCGACGTCGTCAACTGCGGCGGCATCGCCGAGAAGAATCCCCTTGTCATGCAGATCTACGCCGACGTCACCGGCCTCGAGATGAAGGTGGCCCGCTCGGCCCAGACATGCGCCCTCGGCGCGGCCATGGCCGGGGCTGTCGCCGCCGGACGCAGGGGCGACGGCCACGAGACGTTCGCCGCGGCCCAGGCCGCCATGGGCGGGATCAAGCGGACGGTCTACAAGCCGAACGCCGCGCGGCACACGGTCTATCGCGAGCTCTACGCTCTCTATCGCGAGCTCCACGACGCCTTCGGGACAAGGGACTGGAACGGCAGCCTGTTCAATGTCATGAAGGACCTGCTGGCCCTCAAGGACCGGCAAAGGAGGTAGCCGGAATGCTCGCCGAGCTCAAAGAATCCGTATGCAAGGCCAACCTCGATCTGGCCAGTTCGGGGCTGGTCATGCTGACATTCGGCAACGTCAGCGGCATCGACCGGCGCCGCGGCATCATCGCCATCAAGCCGAGCGGGGTCGCCTATGACACCCTGAAGGCCGAAGACATCGTGCTCGTCGACCTCGAGGGCAATGTCGTCGAGGGCTGGCTCAATCCGTCCTCGGACACGCCGACGCACGTCGAGATCTACAAGGCCTTCCCCCAGATCGGCGGGGTGGCCCACGCCCATAGCACATACGCCACGATGTTCGCCCAGGCCCGGCGCGAGATCCCCTGCTTCGGTACGACCCACGCCGACCATTTCCGCGGCCCCGTCCCCCTGACCCGGCTTCTCGTCGAGGCCGAGGTCGCCGGCGCCTACGAATGGAACACAGGAAAGATCATCGTCGAGCGGTTCTCGGGCCTCGACCCGCTCGAGCTCCCGGCCGTCCTCGTCGCCGGGCACGGTCCTTTCGCCTGGGGCCGGACGCCGGCGGAGGCCGTCGAAACGGCTCTCGTCCTCGAGCAGACGGCCAAGATGGCCTTCGGCGCGATGGCCCTCGACCCCCGGCTGCCCCCTCTCGACGCGTGCATCCTCGAAAAGCACTTCAGCAGAAAGCACGGGCCCGACGCCTATTACGGACAGAAGAAGGAGGAAGGACATGACTAATATCCCCAAGGTGCGCCTCGGACTCGTCGCCGTCAGCCGCGACTGTTTCCCCATCGAGCTCTCCCGCAAGCGCTCGCTCCGCGTCGCCGAAGAGTGCCGGAAGGCCGGCCTGACGATCACCCGCGTTCCGACCGTCGTCGAGAACGAAAAGGACGCCCTCCTGGCGCTCGAAGAGCTTCGGGCGAAGAAGGTCAACGCCCTGGTCATCTACCTCGGCAACTTCGGTCCGGAAACCCCCACCACCCTGCTGGCCCAGAAGTTCGGCGGGCCGGTCATGGTCGCGGCCGCCGCCGAGGAGTCGGGAAAGGACCTCGTCGACGGGCGCGGCGACGCCTACTGCGGCCTGCTCAACAACTCCTACAACATGGGCCTGCGCAAGCTGCGGCCCTACGTCCCCGAGTATCCCGTTGGCATGCCCGAGGAGGTCGCGGCGATGATCGCCGGGTTCGTGCCCGTCGCCCGGATCATCCTGGGCATGGCCAAGCTGAAGATCTTCTCATTCGGACCACGGCCGCAGGATTTTCTGGCCTGCAACGCCCCGATCAAGCCCCTCTACGACCTCGGTGTCGAGATCATGGAGAACAGCGAGCTCGATCTCTACGACGCCTTCCGCAAGGCCGAGGGCGACGCCAAGGTGAAGGCGGTCGCCGCCGACATGGCCAAAGAGCTCGGCGCCGGCAACGCCTATCCCGGCATCCTGAACAAACTGGCCCAATTCGAAGTCGCCCTGCTCCGGTTCATGGAGGTCAACCTCGGCGCGTCGGAATACGGCATCTTCGCCGACAAGTGCTGGCCGGCCTTTGAGAGCTATTTCGGGTTCGTGCCCTGTTATGTCAATTCGCGGCTGGCGGCGCGCGGCATCCCCGTCGCCTGCGAAGTCGACATCTATGGCGCCCTCAGCGAGTACATCGCGACCTGCGCGACGGAGCTGCCGGCGACCATTCTCGATATCAACAACACCGTCCCCTACGACATGGTCGCCGGGGCGAAGAAAGCGCTGAAGGGCTATAAGCCGACCGACCTGTTCATGGGCTTCCACTGCGGCAACACGCCGGCCGGGTGCCTCCTCGACCCCGCCATGCGCTACCAGCTCATCATGCATCGGCTCCAGGAACCCGGGAAGGAACCCGACGTCACCCGGGGAACGCTCGAAGGCCGGATCAAGACGGGTGGAATCACGATCTTCCGGCTCCAGTCGACGGCCGACGCCCAGCTCAAGTCTTACATGGCCGAGGGAGAGGTCCTCGACATCGACCCGAAATCGTTCGGCGGGATCGGGGTCATCGGGATCAAGGAGATGGGGCGGTTCTACCGCCACATCCTCATCGAAAAGCGCTTCCCGCACCACACGGCTGTGGCCTTCGCGCCGGCCGGGAAGACGCTCTGGGCGGCCATGCGCATGCTCGGTATCGAGGACATTGGGTTCAACCGCCCGGCCGGAATGCGATATCCGACCGAGAACCCTTTTTAGCGGGTTCTCCTTAGTTGCGGCCGCGGGTCGGCGCGGGCGCGTTCGGATCGAAATATTTCCGCGGCAGCTTCTCGTCGCGCATCGCGGCGTTGTAGACGAACCAGGCCATGACGGTGGCCGCCTGGATCAGGTCGGGCCGGGACAGGTGGTCGTAGACGTCCATTGTCGAATGGTGCGTGAGTGTGTCGTACTCGAGGTCGTCCTGGATGAACTGAAAGCCGGGGAGGCCAACGCCGTCGAACGGCAGGTGGTCCGTGCCGCCCGTGTTCCGCAGGGTCACGGTCGCCGCACCGAGGTCCTTGACCGGCTCGAGCCAGGCCTCGAAGATCGGCACGACAGCGCTATTGTTCTGGGCGTAGATGCCGCGGATCTTGCCGCTGCCGTTGTCGAAATTGAAGTACGCCGAGAGCAGGTCGTATTCCGGCTTCTTCTCCTTCTTCGTTCCGGTCGTAAAAGTGGTTGGCGACATAGCCGCGCGACCCGACGAAGCCTTGTTCCTCGGCGTCCCACAGGGCCATCCGGATCGTGCGCCGCGGCTGGACGCCGAGCGTCTTGAGGATCCGCATGGCCTCGAACGCGACGGCGCATCCGGCCCCGTCGTCCGTGGCCCCTGTGCCACCGTGCCAGGTGTCGAAGTGTCCGCCGAGCATGACGATCTCCGATTTGAGCTTCTTGTCCACCCCGGGGATCTCGGCGATGACGTTCGTGCCCGGCTGGTCGTCGGCCGTGAAGCGGGCCTGGACCTCGACTTCGAGGACCACCGGGACGTTCTTTTGAAGGATGCGGACGATCCGGTTGTACTGCTCCGTCGCGACGGCGATCGCCGGGACGGGCATGTCCGCGCCCTTCATGCGCGATCCGCCGCTCGACACGTAGACCGTCCCGTCCTTGCCGCGGCCGGGCTCGAGGACGACGCCGGCGCCCTCGGTCTTGAGGAACTTGGTGATGGCCTGTTGGAGCTGCTGGCGGGCCATCATGTCCTGCATCGGTGGAGCGCCCATGCGGCGGGCGCCCGGCTCGGGGGCCAGCATGAGCTTCTGCAGATCGGGTTCGAGGAGGCGCGAAGCCACCGGCTCGAACGAGATGGGCAGGTCCTGCTCGCCCTGCAGGAGGATGATCGCATCCTTGAGCTTGCCCTTGTATGGATCAAGGTCGGCGAGGGTCTTGGGAGTGAGCAGCAGGGCAGGCCCCCTGAGGACGCCGTTCGTCCCGGGCGTCCAAGCCTTGGGATAGCCGATGATCGGCATGTATTGCGGTTCGATCATGGCCGCGTAGTACTTCTGGAGCTCCCAGCTGCGGCCGAACGTTCCATAAACCTCCATGGCGGAGTTGACCAGCCCGAGCTCCTTGGCCTTGCCGATCACCCATTCGCCGGCTTTGACGTACTGCGGCGAGGCCGGGAGCCGCGGTCCGTAAACATCGCAGATGTAGATGAGGAAATCCTGGATTTTCGAATTTGCGAGCCCTTCGTTGCGGATGCGGTCGAGCATCTGAAGGTCTAGCTTCTCCTGGGCGCCCGCCTCGAGCGAGAACAGGACGAGCAGGAGCGCGACCGCGAGCGATCGGATCGTCAGGTGTCGTTTCATGTGGTCCTCCTCCGGAATATCGCCTTTCCGGGTCGCGCCACGGCCCGAGGGGCCAATGTCCCAAGACGATATAACGGCAGGAATATACGCCCCCGCAGGGCCCCTGTCAAAAGTATGGGATGACCGACTATCGGCGCTTCTGAATTCGGCCGAGCTGCCTTATAATAAGGGCACCATGCGAGCCGCCTTCCTTACCGGTGTCCGGACGATCGAGGTCCGCGAAACCCCGACCCCCAAGATCGCCCGCGAGGACGACGTCCTCGTCCGGAGCAAGGCCGTCGGCGTCTGCGGCAGCGATCTCCACTACTATCTCTCGGACCGGGTCGGCGGCGACACGGTGTCTTATCCGTTCATTCCCGGCCACGAGTGCGCGGGCGTCGTCGAAGAGGTCGGCCGGGCCGTCACCCGGGTCAAACCGGGGGACGCGGTCGTCGTCGAGCCGGCCGTTTCGTGCGGGACCTGCGACCAGTGCCGGACGGGCCGGCCCCACACGTGCCGCAAGCTCCTCTTCCTCGGCCACTACGGAGAGCTGACGGGCGGCATGGCGGAGTGCGTCCTGGCCCCGGAGCGCAACTGCGTTCCGCTTCCGGGCAAGATGAGCTTCGTCCAGGGCGCGCTGGCCGAGCCGCTTTCGATCGCCCTCTACGCGGCCGGCCTCCCCGGATCGGTCCGGGGTAAAACGGCCGCCGTTCTGGGGACTGGGCCCATCGGACTGTGCGTCGTCATGGCCTTGAAGGCGGAGGGGTCGGGGGCCGTCTACGCGACGGAAAAGATCGGGGCCCGGCTCGAGGCCGCCGCCAAGGCCGGGGCCGATTGGACGGGGAACCCCGACTGCGACGACATCCTCACCGAGATCCTGGCACGCGAATCCCTCGGCCTCGATATCGTCTTCGAATGCTGCGGCGAGCAGTCCGCGCTCGACCAGGGTGTCGCGCTTCTCAAGCCGGGCGGGACGCTCGTCGTCGTCGGCATCCCCCTCGAGCCGCGGGTCTCGTTCGACAGCTCCAAGGTCCGCCGCAAGGAGATCCGGGTGCAGAACGTCCGCCGGCAAAACCGCTGCCTGGAACGGGCCGTCGCGATGATCCACGCGGGCCGTATCAAGCCCGATTTTCTGGCCACTCATATCTTCAGGCTCGCCGAAGCGCGCGAAGCCTACGAAACGGCCGCGACCCGCAGCAACGGCGTCATCAAGGCTATCGTTTCGCCTTGACGGCGGCTCCACTCACCGCTTCACTTCATCTTCTCTCGCATTTTCGCTTCGGCGTCGGGGCCCCAATAGCCGCAATCGAGCTCCATAAAGACCGTCGTGTAGGGGACGGCGAGGGTCGTCTTGACCATGACGATCTTGAAGGTCTTGCCGACCTCGTCGAGACGGGCGATGAGGTCCTCGTGGAGGACGGGCACCGCGCCGCGTCCCTTGAGGGCCTCGTCCAGCCGCCGGCGGACATCATCCGCGCCGGGCGCGAGCGCCTCGGGGACGAAGGCCAGCTCCATGTCCAGCCAGATCTTGGGCCGGACGTGCTTGGCGCCGTCGATGGCCTGGAGGACCTTCTCCAAGACGGCGAAGTGGTCCTCACCGGTCACGATCGTCTCGATCCCCGGGCTGATCTGCAGGGGGAAGGCCGAATCGGCGACGACGATCCAGTTCCGGTGGCCGAGGGCAGGTAGATAGGCCGCCAGGGTGTCCGTCCACGCGCCGGATTTTACGACCAGAGGTTTCGACACGGCTGTTCCCTCCTCTCGAGTTTCATTCTCGCGGTCACAGGAGATGGAAGCCGCGAGCAGGATGGCGATCCCGATAGCGGAGATGACTCTGCGCATAGTATTCACCTTTTCATGTGACGTCAGTCCGGCAGCAGCCGGTAGGTCGCTTTGATCGGGGCCGAAGCCTTGACCATGGCCCAGACGGGGCAGAAGCGCTCCTCCGATAGCGACAAGGCCTTCTCGATCGAGGGGCCATCGAGGTGGCCACCCCGGAATTCGAATACGAGCTCGATCGAGGTGAGGACTTTCGGGTGGACTTCCTTCTGGATCCCGACGGCGTGAACGGTCAGGTCCTTGATCTCCTGGCCCATCCGCTTGAGCAGCCCGACCACGACCTGGCCGCTGCATCCCGCCAGGCTCGAGAGTAGGAGCTCGAGGGGCGAGAAGCCGTCTGGGGTCTCCCCTTCGGCGGCAAAATCGATGGCCACGGACCTGCCGGCCCGGCCCGATATTCCGTCGAACTTCATCCCTTCTTTGAAAATGATGTCGGCGCGAACCTCTTTGGACATCGGGGGGCTCCTTTCGCCGTCTTCGGACGGACGCCTCGGGGCTAGTATCCATCGGCGCGCCGACCGGCGTCAACAGGGGGGAGTCGCCTCAGTCGCTCGGCGGATGAGGTCGCGAAGCGAGGCGGCGGATCGCGCGATGTCGGCCGTGAGCCCGGTGCCAAACGCGAGGTCTGCCGGAACGATGCCGAGCAGGAAGACCCGCTTTCCGGCCGCTTCGAGGAATCGTCCGCTCAGCGAGAGTGCCAGCTTGTGGGTCGAGAAGCTCTCGGCTTCGGCAAAATCGGCCAGGGGGCCGAAGACGACGGTTCCGGGGGCGCCTTCGGCGGCCACGGCGTCGATGAAGATGACGTTCCGGCATTCGTCACGGGCGATGCTATGGACGAAGTTCTCGGGGACGTCCTGGGCGTCGACCACGCGGAGACGCGTCCCGGCGATGGCCGTCCGGATAGCTCCGACGATCCACGGGCCGACCCCGTCGTCATGGCGCAACGGGTTGCCGATCCCGACGAGACAGGTCGCTTCCCGGAGAAGCTCGGCGAGGGCGACCCCGCCGGCGATGGCATCAAAACCGCTCCTGTCGGGAACGGGCCTTTTCTTCGTATTCGTCATGCCGTCCTCCGGGATTCGAAAGATCATTTTATAGCACAATCACCGGAGGTTGTAGAGAGGAGCGGCCGCCGACCCTGAAGAACGGCCGCGCAGGGAGGCGCGGGAAAAAGGGCGGCCGGTCCCGGGGTCCGGGACGAAGCCCCGGGCCGGCCGTCGATTCCCTATCACCCCTCACATTTTGCGCGTGCAGACCAACTCCATGCCCTTCGTTTCCTTGCCGTCGGGCATGACCATGAACATCTCGAACTTGTATTTCCCGTCACCGATGAAGGTCGTCACGTTCTTGAACTTCTGCATGGTCTTCCCGTCCGTCATGGGATCGGGGGACGCACCGGTCTCGGCCAGGACATTGCCGGCCATATCGAGCGTTCCCGCTCGTCGTCAGGAACCCGGTGCTCATGCTGTCGATCCAGAACGTCGTATACATCTTCTTGAACAGATCGTAGCCGATGACCTCGAGGCCCCTGAAGCTCATCCCGCCCATCATTCCCTCAAAATCGCACTGGACATAACGGCCGTCGAAGATGAGCTGGTTCTTCATGGTGCCCTTGCTCGTCTGGGCCGGGTCGCCGGGTTTCGGCCAGGTCGAGATATCGACGTTCCAGTTCCCGACGTACTTTTTGAGGAACTCGTGGCCTTTGCCGGGCGTGCCGTATTTCATCATCTGTTCCATCATCTTCTTGTCCTGGGCGGACATCTCCTGGTCCCCCACGATCGACGGGAGCGCCTGGATCAACAAGATATTGACCCCCGTGATCACCGCGGCCAACAGCAGAAAACGTGACAGTTTCATCTTGCCCTCCTCGGACGTCGTTATGAGCCTGATGGCGGCGGGCCACCACTAAGCTTATCTGCAGTATTCGTGCCATACGCGGAGAGGAGCTCCGGCTCCTTGTGTCCCTGGAAAAGGCCGGGGCTGGTCCTGTCTTGCGGCCGCGGCTGGGTTGCCCGGCGGGACAGAGTCCCAAACGGGGGGACGGCCCGCCATGCCGCCCGACGGTCTTCCGAGCCCCGCCTGGGGCGATTCCGCCCTGGCGGCCTGGCACATAACTTGCCGAAGGAGATGCCAGAGGTGAAGAACATGCCCATCCGTAGAGGATTCGCTGTTTGGGACGGCCCGTTCCGCGAGGGGAAGGGGACCGTCAAGGTGGAGAGCGGTCTCTTCGAAGGTCCGTATTCGGCGGCTTCGCGCTTTGAGAGCGGGAAGGGGACGAACCCCGAGGAGCTCATAGGCGCCGCCCACGCCGGCTGCTTCTCCATGGCCCTGGCCCTGGTATTGAGTTCAAAAAGGACGCCCCCGAAGAAGATCGAGACGACCGCCGAGGTCAAGATCGAGCCTGTGGGCCAGGGGTTCAGGATCACATCCAGCGCCCTCCACACGGTGGCGGACGTTCCCGGCATTTCGGAGGAGGATTTCCTCAGGGCCGCCGACGACGCCAAGATCAACTGCCCCGTCTCTCAGGCCCTGACGGGCGTCAAGATCAGCCTCGACGCACACCTAAAAAAATAGGATCATGATTTCATCCCAACGAAATCCTCTCGAGGCGGCGAGGGAATTCGCCTGAAAAATCGCTCGATTAGGATATCTCGCAGAAGTCCGGCTCCGAGTCGCTCCGCCGGACTTCTGCCGTCCGCTCACGTCCGTTCGCTTCCGTAGGTGGGCGATTCCCGAGCAAAGCCGGAGAGAGGAATTTCGGTCTTAGAGCTCCTGGTGCTCGGTCCGGTGGATGATCTCGTTCTGCAGCTCGGTGCTGCAGTCGACGAAGTAGTCGCTGTAGCCGGCGACCCGGACGATGAGATCGCGGTACTTGTCCGGCTGGGCCTGGGCTTCCCTTAGGAGGTCGGCCGTCACGACGTTAAACTGGATGTGGTGGCCCATGAGCTTGAAGTAGGATCGGACGAGGTCCTTGAGCCCGTTCATCCCCGTCTCGTCGGCGAGGAGCTGCGGCGTGAACTTCTGGTTGAGGAGCGTGCCGCCCGTCCGGATGTGGTCCATCTTGCCGAGCGATTTGATGACGGCCGTGGGGCCCTTGCGGTCGGCGCCCTGGACGGGGGAAACGCCTTCCGACACGGCGTCGCCGGCCAGGCGCCCGTCGGCCGACGCCCCGGTCATCTTGCCGAAGTAGATGTGGGCGGTCGTCGGGAGGAGATTGATCCGATATGATCCGCCGCGCGGCGTCGGCCGGCCGTCGACCGCCTCGAAATAGGCCTCGAAGACGCGCGTCATCAGGCTGTCGGCGTAATCGTCGTCGTTCCCGAACTTCGGGGTCCGGTTGAGGACGCGCTGGCGGAGCGTCGCGTACCCTTCGAAATTGTTCTTGAGCGCGGCGATGAGCTCCCCCATCGTGAAGTGAGCGTTGTCATAGACGTTGAAGCGGATGGCGCTGAGGACGTCCGTGATGGTGCCCATGCCGACGCCCTGGATGTAGTTCGAGTTGTAGCGGGCGCCGCCGGCGTGGTAGTCCCTGCCGTTCTTGACGCAGTCGTCGACGAGGACCGAAAGGAAGGGGGCCGGGAGATAGGTCGCGTAGAGCTTTTCGATGACGTTGCTGCCCCGGACCTTGATGTCGACGAAGTGGCGGACCTGCTTGCGGAAGGCCTCGAAGAGCTCGTCGAAGGTCCTGAACCCCGTCGGGTCGCCTGTCTCGAGCCCGATCCTCTTGCCGGTCCTCGGGTCCACGCCGTTGTTCAGCGTGATCTCGAAGACCTTGGGCAGATTGAAGTACCCGGTCAGGATGTAGGCTTCTTTGCCGAACGCGCCGGCCTCGACGCAGCCGCTGCACCCGCCGTTGCGGGCGTCGATGACCGACTTGCCCTGGCGGACGAGCTCCTGGACGATGGCGTCCGTGTTGAAGATCGAGGGTTGGCCGAACCCGGTTTTGACGATCTTCAGGGCCCGGAGCAGGAACTCATCGGGTCCCTTGGCACTGATCTGGACCATCGAGCTCGGCTGGAGGATGCGCATCTCTTCGATGACGTCGAGGATAAGATAGCTCAGCTCGTTGACGCCGTCCGTCCCGTCTTCCTTCAGGCCGCCGACGTTGATCAAGGCAAAATCCGTGTAAGTCCCGCTCTCCTCGGCCGTGACGCCGACCTTGGGCGGAGCGGGCTGATTGTTGAACTTGACCCAGAAGGCCTCGAGAAGCTCCCGGGCCGACTCTTTCGTCAGGGTGCCATCAGCCAAACCCTTCTTATAAAACGGCCAGAGGTGTTGGTCGAGCCGGCCGGGATTGTAGGAGTCCCAAGTATTGTACTCGGTGATGACACCGAGGTGGACGAACCAATAGGCCTGGAGGGCCTCCCAAAAATCGCGCGGGGCGTGGGCGGGAACGCGATCGCAGACCTCGGCGATCCGTTCGAACTCCTTCTTGCGGGCCGGGTCCTTCTCCCCTGCCGCCAGCTCCCGGGCCTTCTCCGCGTGACGACGCGCGAACACGATCACGGCGTCGACGCTCACGGCCATGGCCTTGAGCTCCTCCTGCTTGTCGTAGGCCGCCGGGTCGTTCATGAAATCGATCCCGGCCAGGGCCGCTTCGATATCCGCCTTGAAATCGAGAAGGCCCTTCCGATAGATCTTGCCGTCGAGGACGGTGTGGCCGGGGGCGCGCTGCTCCATGAACTCGGTGAACACCCCGGCCTCGTAGGCGTCGATCCATTCCTTCGTCATCTCGGAGAAGATACGGTCCCTCTGCGAGCGGCCTTGCCAGAAGGGGATGATCTCTTCAGCGTAGACGCGGCGCGTCTCGTCGTCGGAGGCGAAGGCCGTTTTTTTCCGGTCGTTGAGGTAGCGGAGGTCCTGCACCGAGTGGATGCAGACTTCCGGGTAGGTCGGGGTCGCCTTGGGCGCGGGCCCGCGCTCGCCGACGATGAGCTCACCGTCGTTGAAGACGATCGTCTTCGTCTCCATGATGTGCTTGAAGGCCAGGGCATGCTGCATCGGCAGCGAAAGCGCCCGCGTCCCGGGCCGCTTGTAGAACTCGGTGATGAGTTTGGCCCGCTCGACGCTGATCGTCGGCTTGGCCTCGAGCGTCTGCGTCCTGAGCTTGGCGATACGTGCGTTCATGGTCATCCTCCGCGCCGGACCTCGAACCCCGCCTCCCGGAAGGCGGCCTCGATGGCGGCGATGCGCCCCTCCGAGGGGGCGGCGAATTTACGGAAGCCCGACTCCCGGCCGATCCTCCGGGCCTTTTCGAGCCCGCCCGCGTGGTAGGGCAGCAGGCTGACCCGCCGGATCGTCTTGAGAGAAACGAGAAAGGCGATCGTTCGCCGGATATTATCGTCGTCGTCGTTGACCCCGCCGACGAGCGGGATACGGACCCAGATCTCCGGCCCGGCCGCGGCCAGACGCCGGAGGTTTTCGAGGATCGGAGCGTTCGAGACGCCGGTGAATTCCCGGTGCCGGGCCTCGTCGACGCACTTGAGGTCGTAGAGGACGAGGTCGGTCTTCCGGGCCAGCCGCTCGAGGGCGCCGTTAGCTGACATTCCGGCCGTGTCGAGCGCGGTGCGGAGGCCCCGGGAACGGAGGGCATCGAGAAGCGCTTCGGCGAAATCGGACTGGACGGACGGGTCGCCGCCGGACAGGGTCACGCCCCCGCCCGACTGCTCGTAGAAGACGCGGTCCTTCTCGACCTCGGCCAGAACGTCCGCAACGCTCATTTCCCGGCCGACGATCTGCATGGCGTCGGAGAGGCAGGCCTCGGCGCACTTGCCGCAGAGGTCGCACTTGGCGCGGTCGACGGAGACGGCCCCGGAGGCGTCCGCGGAAATGGCGCCGGCAGGACAGGCTTTGACGCAGGCCTGGCATCGCACGCACCGCGACGGCCAGTGCATGAGCTCGGGTCCGGGGTTGACGCTCTCGGGGTTGTGGCACCAGAGGCAGCGCAGGGCGCATCCTTTGAGGAAGACGGTCGTCCGGATGCCCGGTCCGTCGTGGATCGAGTAGCGCTTGATGTCGAAGATCCTGCCGGTCACACCAAACCTCTGGTTTCCCTCGAGATCCAGGCTTGGGAGCCATGGATTTAGTCGTAATATATCAGATATCAGGCACCCATTCAAGCTCTTTTTTTTCGAAATTCCTACCCTTTTCCCCTGATTTATTATAAAAACCCTTCAGCAGGGGCTTTCGGGCCCCCGGGACGGGCCTTCCCCAGCCAGGAGTGCCATGAACGAACGACCCGCTTACAATATGCGCTTCATCTGGGGCGTGACCCTCGTATCGGCCATGGGCGGGCTCCTCTTCGGCTATGACTGGGTCGTCATCGGCGGGGCCAAGCCCTTTTACGAGAAGTTCTTCGGCCTGACGACGCCGTCCCAGATCGGTTGGGCCATGTCGAGCGCCCTCATCGGCTGCCTCATCGGCGCGCTCGTCTCCGGGGCTCTGAGCGACCGTTTCGGCCGGAAGAAGCTCCTCATGCTGGCGGCGTTCCTGTTCACGATCACGGGGATCCTCACCGCGCTTGCACCGAGCTTTTCGATCTTCATCACTAACCGCCTCCTCGGCGGCGTGGCCATCGGCCTGGCCTCCAACCTCTCGCCCATGTACATCGCCGAGATCTCCCCGGCCTCCGTGCGGGGCCGCCTCGTCTCGGTCAACCAGCTGACGATCGTCATCGGCATCCTGGCGGCCCAGCTCGTCAATTGGCTCATCGCCGAGCCGGTGCCGGCCGGGGCCACGGCCGCCGGCATCCTCGCCTCGTGGAACGGTCAATCCGGCTGGCGCTGGATGTTCGGCGCCGAGGCCGTGCCCGCGCTCCTCTTCTTTCTGTTGATGTTCTTCGTCCCGGAAAGCCCGCGTTGGCTGGTCAAGAACGGCCGCTCCGAAGCGGCCGGGAGGATCCTGGCCAAAGTCGGAGGGCCGGGCTTCGCCGCCGAAGCCCTGACCGACATCCGCGAGACGCTGGCTTCGAGTGAGATCGGCCGGGTCCGCTTCCGGGACCTTCTCGAACCTGGTCTGGCCAAGGTCCTCCTCGTCGGGATCGTCCTGGCCATCTATCAGCAATGGTGCGGCATCAACGTCATCTTCAACTATGCCCAGGAGATCTTCACGGCCGCAGGCTATGGCGTGAGCGACGTCCTGTTCAACATCGTCGTGACCGGCACCGTCAATTTGATCTTCACCCTCGTCGCTATCCGTCTCATCGACAGGCTGGGCCGCAGGCCGTTGATGCTGGCCGGCTCGGCCGGATTGGCCGTCGTGTTCGGCCTCATCGGGGCGAGCTACGCCGTCCACAGCAGGGGCGTCCACATCCTCCTCCTCGTCCTCGTCGCCCTGGCTCTGTACGCCCTGTCACTCGCCCCGGTAACCTGGGTCCTTCTCTCCGAGATCTTCCCCAACCGCATCCGCGGCGCGGCCATGTCGGTCTCGACGTTCGCCTTGTGGTCGGCCTGCTTTGTCCTGACCTACACGTTCCCCCATCTCAACAAAGGGCTCGGACCGTCGGGGACGTTCTGGATCTACGCCGGGATCAGCGTCCTGGGTTTCCTCTTCATCAAGTCCCGCGTCCGCGAGACCAAGGGAAAGACCCTGGAACAGATCGAACGGGAGCTCGTCGGCCGCTAGCGGCGGGAGCCACGCCATGGACGATACGGACCCTATCGAAGTCCGGGAGGCCGCTCCTCCTGTGTCCCCTCCGCCGGCCGGACCGCTGAGGCGGCTCTGGCGCGAAGAGCGCGCGGCCTGGCGGACGCACTACAGGAGATATTTCAAATACGCGGCCCGGGCGCTCGGCATCGGATTTGCCGCCGGTTTCCTCTATTTCATGTTCTGGCCGGCCCGGGAGCAAAAGGCCCTCGCATACGTCGCCAAGGCCCTCGAGGATATCCCGATCGAGGGGTCCCCTCTCGTCATGGCTCTGTCCCTTTTCTATCACAACACCTGGGCTTCGGTCGTCGCCATGGCGGCCGGGGCGGTCCCCTTCCTCTTTCTGCCCATACTCGATCCACTCATCAACGGCGGCGTCCTCGGCCTCGTCTGCTCGATCTCCAAGCACCAGGGTCTCGACGTCCCCCACCTCCTCCTGACCCAGGTCCTGCCGCATGGCGTTTTCGAGCTTACGGCCGTCCTCTACGCAACGAGCGTCGGCCTCTATCTTTCGATGGCCCTGGGAAAGGCGGCCATGGCCGCGTGGCGGAGGGGGCGAAGCCGCCGCGCCGGGTTGCCGCCGGCGCCGCCCGCGCCACAGAATATCCCGGAAGGCGGCCTGACGGTCGAGGCGGGGGTACGAGGCGTGCTGCGTAACGTCGTGAGGTCCTTTGTTCTCGTCGTCCTGCCGCTTCTTCTCGTCGCGGCGTTCATCGAGGGTTTCATCACACCGCACCTCGGTTGATCGGAGGGGCCATGAAATTCACATTTGCCCATAACAACATCAACGTGCTCGACCTTCGGAAGAGCCTGGCGTTCTACAAGGAGGCCCTCGGACTGGAGGAGGTCCGGCGCAAGGAAGCCAAGGACGGGAGCTACGTCCTCGTCTAAAGCGCTAGGCCGGAGGGCACACGACGATCACGACTTTGCCGCGGGCGTGCCCTTCCTCAAGATACCGCAACGCTTCGGCGGTCTCGCTCAACGGGAAGCGCTTGTCAATGATCGACCTGACCTTGCCCTCTCGCATCAGCTCCGTGATGAACAACAGGTCCTTTCGATCGACCTTCGCGTAGACGAGTTTCCTGTCCTTGGCTCCGGTCATCGACATGAGCATGATCTGGAGCAGACGGGCCGTGGAGCCTCCGGCCATGGCGTAGATCCCGCCGGAACTCAAGATGCGCCGATATTTCGAGATCGAGCGGAAGGCCGCGGTATCGAAGATCAGGTCGTATTTCTGATCTTGTCCGGTGACGTCTTCTCGCGTGTAATCGATGACACGGTCCGCGCCGATCGCGCGCACCAGGTCCATTTTTTCCGTGCGGCAGACTCCGGTCACTTCGGCTCCGTACGATTTGGCGATCTGGACCGCGAACGTGCCCACCCCGCCGGAGGCGCCGTTGATCAGGACCTTCTGCCCCGCCCGGATGTGCCCAACGTCGCGAAGACCCTGCAAGGCCGTGAGGGCGGCCATCGGCGCGGCCGCCGCTTCCTCGAAGGTCAGATCGGCCGGTTTCGGCACGAACCGGTTCTCGGCCACGCACGCGTATTCGGCGAATCCTCCGTAGCCGCCTTCCCCGAAAACCTCATCGCCGGGCCGGAACCGCGTGACGTTGCGGCCAACCGCCTCGACCTGCCCCGCCATGTCGGCCCCAAGGATCCTGTGTTTCGGCTTGAAGAGGCCGCCGCCCATCAGCCGGATCAGGAACGGGTCGGCTCTCAGGTGACGCCAGTCGTAGGCGTTCGCGGACGCGGCGTGGACCTTAATCAGTATCTCATCGTCTTTGGGAACAGGTCTTTCCACCTCTTTGAGTTGAAGAACATCGGGTGATCCGAACTTCGTGTAGATGACCGCCTTCATGGATCTCTCCTTCCTCGTCCGCCTGTCAGTCCTCCGGGGCCCGGCTTATGCGTCCTCCGACGCGGTTTATTTCGTCAGGAACTTGTGGACCGTGACCGTCCGATAAGTCTGCCCCGGCTCGAGGATCGCGGTCGGGAAATTCGGGTGGTTCGGCGAGTCGGGGAAATGCTGCGTCTCGAGGCAGAAGGCGAAGTGCTTGCGATAGGCGTGGCCGCCCTTGCCGGCGATCGTGCCGTCCAGGAAGTTCCCGGTGTAGAGCTGGATGCCCGGCTGGTCCGTCCAGATCTCGAGCACCCGGCCGCTCCCCGGTTCTTCCACCCGGGCCGCCCGTACGATCGCGCCGCCGCCGCTTCTCAGGACGAAATTGTGATCGTAGCCGCCCTCGATCTGGGCGATCCGCTCGCCGATCGCGTGCGGCGTCGTGAAGTCGAACGGCGTGCCGGCCACGGGGACGATCTCGCCTGTCGGGATGAGGTTCGCGGCCGAATCGACGGCCGTGATCTTGTCGGCCTCGATCTGGAGCAGGTGGCCCAGGACGTCGCCCTGGCCCTCTCCTTTCAGGTTCCAGTAGGCGTGGTTGGTCAGGTTGACCGGGGTCTTCTTGTCGGTCGTCGCCTTGTAGCGGATGGTGAGCTCGTTCGCGTTCGTCAGCGTGTAGACGACCGTGACCGACAGGTTCCCGGGGAAGCCCTCCTCCATGTCCCGGCTCAGGTAGCTCAGCGTGACGCCCGGGCCCTCTGCGCCCTCGGCCGGCTCGGCCTTCCAGACGACCTTGTCGAAGCCCCGGACGCCGCCATGCAGGGTGTTGTCGTTGTTGTTCTGGGCCAGCTTGTATTCGATCCCGTCCAGGGTGAACCGGGCCTTGGCGATGCGGTTGCCGTAGCGCCCGATGATGGCCCCGAAGTAGGGGTGCGTGCCGAGGTAGCCGTCGAGGGTGTCGAAGCCGAGGTTGACGTCGGCGAAGACCCCGTTCCTGTCCGGCAGCTTGAGCGACACGAGGCTGGCGCCGTACGTCATGATCCGGGCTTCGAGACCGGACGCGTTGCGGAGCGTGTAGATGTCGACGGCCGTGCCGTCGGCCAGCCGTCCGAAAAGCTCCTTCTTGATGGTCATCGTCGAACCTCCTTTGTCCGCGGGGGTCCCCTGCGGCGCTCCGGCCTCTTTCTTGCAGGCCGGGCCGCCGAACGCCAGGACGAGGGCGAGGACCGCGGGTATCGTTGTTCTCATCGACAGGTTCATGATCGCCTCCGTATGGGGGAACGGCCCCATATGTATCTTATTCGCCGTCCCAATTCAACCAGGTGAAATGGGGACGCTTCTATTTTTCAGCCTGGAGGAAAATAGAAGCGTCCCCATTTTGCGCCCGGCGGGGAACGATTGACCCTCACCCGTCCGTATGATATCTATTGGTAACAGCATGGTTGGAACGGTCCTCAAGCACTACCGGATCGAAGCCCAGCTCGGCAAGGGCGGCATGGGCGTCGTCTACCGGGCCCGGGACATCCGCCTCGACCGCCTCGTCGCCCTCAAGATGATCACTCCCGGCCTTGTGGCCAATCCCGAGAGGCGGAGCCGGCTCCTTCTCGAAGCCAAGTCGGCCGCGGCCGTCTCTCATCCGGCCATCGCCCAAGTCTACGACATCGACGAGGTCGACGGGAACCTCTTCATCGCCATGGAGTACGTCGACGGCCGGACCGTCAGCAAGCTCATCGCCGACGGCGAGCTCGACCTCATGGGCGCCATCGAGATCGCCCTGCAGATCGCCGAGGGCCTGGCCAAGGCCCACGACGCGGGCATCCTCCACCGGGACATCAAGTCCGACAACATCATGGTCACGCGGGACGGCCACGCCAAGCTTCTCGATTTCGGCCTGGCCAAGCTCGTCGAGCCGGGGACGGACGAGCCCGCCTCCCCCGCCGATCTGTCGCGGACGCTGACACGCGGCCGGGTCCACACGATCCCCGGCGCGGTCATGGGCACGCTCAGCTACATGAGCCCCGAGCAGGCCCGCGGCAAGGAGCTCGACAAGCGGAGCGACATCTTCTCCCTCGGCACCGTCCTCTACGAGATGGTCACCTCCGAGCTCCCGTTCAAGGGCGAGACGCCCCTCGACACGATGCATGCCATCGCCTACGAGGAGGCCCGCCCGGTGACGATCGTCCGGCGGAACCTCACGCCCGAGCTCCACCGCATCGTCTTCCGCTGCCTCCGCAAGAACCCGGAGGACCGCTATCCCGACGCGCATGCCCTCGCCGATGACCTGCGGCGCCTGAAGCACGACCTCGAGACGGGGACGACGACCCGGCTTCCGGTAGGGGCCCGTCTGCGCCATTGGGCCGAGCGGCTGAAGATCTCGTTCCCGGGCGGCACCAAGGGGATGGCCATCCTATTGGGGGCCATCGTACTGGCCGTCATTCTGGTAGCCGCGAATTTCAATTGGGGAGGCCTGATCGGTCCGGCTTTCATGGGCCTCTTCTTCTACCGTTTCATGCGGAACCGGAAGAAGCGCATGATCGCGGCCTTCGCGAAGAAGCTGGGCAGGTTCCCTGCGGTCCGGCTGGTCACGGTCCAGGACGACCGCATCACGGTCGTCGTCGATAAGGCCCCGGCCAAGGTCTACATCCGCATCACCGCTCTCGTCGACGAACTCAACCGGAGCCTCTTCTTCGGCAAGGACGTCAAGGCCGAGATCAAGACGGAGATTCCGGAGTCCGAAGCCCGGACCATGCTCACCCAGATGGGCGTCATCTACGCCCGCGAGGAGGCGGCGGACGGCGGCACGCCAAAGAAGGCGACCAAAGCCTAGCGTGGGGCTTCCTTTCTCAGCTCACCGGCCCTCTTTCTGGCCAGCGGCGGACCCGGTCTGAAATCCCCGCTCTCACCCCCATCGCGTCCTTAGCCGGGCAAGCTCCGCGCCGGTCGCGGCGTTGAGGATCTGGTGGAGATAGGTGGGGCCGGAGGCGGCGCCCGGGACGCGCTGGACTGTCGAGAGGACGTCATCGCCGTAGAAGGCCTCGGCCCTGTAGGAGACTTCGAGCTCGACCGGTCGGCTCTTCATCAGAACTTCGGGGGGGACGCCTTCGAGCGCCCACTGGACGTAGACCGCGTTGTTGACGTGCCGGTTCCAATCGAGGTGGGCCGATTCGACGCGGAAGCGGACCTCTCTGTCACGCGCCGACGGGACGGGCAGGGAGCCGAACGCGTCGTCGAGGGCCCGCTTTTCGATGGCATAGGGGATGTCGATGATGCCCTCGACCTTGAGCGGCTGCTTGCGCTCGAGCCCGATGATCATCCAGGAGCTCGTCGCGGAGAGGACGGGGCCGCCGTTCCCGTCGGCGACCTCGAAGTCGCGGGTCGCGAAGAAGCCGCCCTTTCCCGATGGCCAGGTCGTGACCTCGAGCCGGTCGCCCATGGCCGGATAGCGATGGACGAGGACATGGTAGCGCGATAGGACCCAGGTCATCTGGCGCTTGAAGAGGTCGAGGACCGAGAGCCCCAGCCGCCCGGCGTGCTCGCCGGCGGAGTCCTGAAGATAGTTGAGCAGGGTGACCATCCGGGCCATGCCCCGGGCGTCGGTCTCGTAGGTGTGGATCGCGTAGTCTTTGCGGAAAACGAGCTCTGTCATGAATCACGGCCCTTCCACGGGTATCGTCACGCGCCCTCCGGTCCCGACGGACTCGAAGCAGGCGTCGATCGCGCGCATGTTGCGCCAGGCGTCGGAAGCGGGAAAGCGCAGCGGGGCCTCGCCGAGAACGGCATCGCCGAAGTTCTCGGCCATCAGAGTGAACATGTCGGCCTTCCGGATCGGCACGGCCTCCACGACATCGCCCCGGACGATCTCGATGGCGACGTTGAAATCCTTGGCCGAAAAAGCCCGCTCGAGACGGAGGGTGCCGTCCGTGCCGACGACGAGAAGCCGGCTCTGGAAGTGGGTCTCGAAGCTCGATTCGCACTGGGCGAAGCGGCCGCCGGGGAATTCGAGGAGGGCGTCCGTCGTCATATCGACGCCCGTCGCCGGGTCGGTGCGGGCGGCGGCGAAGACCGATGCCGGCTCGGCGCCGAAGACGAGCCGGGCGATGCTGATCGTGTAGCAGCCGACGTCGTAGAGGGCGCCGCCCCCCCGAGCCGGGGACCAGCGGTAGTTCGAGCCCTCGCGCTCGAAGCGGAAGGTGAAGGCGGAGTGGACGGACCGCGGCTCGCCGATCGCGCCGGCGTCGATGAGCTCGAGCGTCTTCCCGATCTGCGGATGGAACTTGTACATGAAGCCTTCCATGAGCAGGCGGCCCTTCATCTCGGCCGCCTGGATCATGGCCCGGACCTCGGGGGCGTTCAAGGCCATGGGCTTCTCGCAGAGAACGTGTTTGCCGGCGCGCAGGGCCCGGATGGACCACTCGGCATGAAGGTCGTTCGGGAGCGGATTGTAGATGGCGTCGACGGCCGGATCGTCGACGAGGTCCTGGTAGTTCCGGTGCGCCCGAAGGAAGCCGAAGCGGCGGGCCCAATCGGTGGCCCGGGCCTCGTCCCGCGAGGCGATCCCGGCGAGGAGGCCGTTGCGGGACTTGAGGATGGCCGGGATGAAGGCCTTTTCGGCGATGCCGGCGCATCCGAGGATGCCCCAGTTGATCTTGCGGGCCGTGGTCATTCTCTCGCGCCTTTCGCGTGTTCTAGATCGCCGGCCGCGTCGGACGGACCGCCTTCCAGCCAGCCCTGAGCTCGGCCGACAACGAGGCGACGAGATCTGCATTGGCGGGGTCGTCGGCGATATTGACGTCTTCCTCAGGGTCTGCCTCATGATCGTAAAGCTCGAGGGCCACAATCCCGCCGTCGATCTTGTCCCGCCATTCGATCAGGCGGTAGCGGTCGGTCCGCATCGAACGGCCCAAGAAGCGGTTGGTAAAACCCCGGGCGTATTGGCTGAAGGCCGCCTTCTTCCACGGCCGGCCCGGGTCGTCGAGGAGAGGAACCAGGCTCGTTCCCTCCATCGGATGAGGCGGTTCGATGGCCGCGAGATCGCACAGGGTCGGGTAGAGATCGACCATCTCGACCAGAGCGGAGGGGGAATGTCCGCAGGCCTTTCGACCCGGAGCCGAGATGATGAGCGGGACGTGGACGTCGACCTCGTAGTTCGTCATCTTGCCCCAGCTGCCATGTTCCCCCAGCTTGTAGCCATTGTCCCCCAAGAGAACGACGATGGTGTTCTCCCGCATTCCTTCGGCACCGAGGGCCTCGAGGACGCGCCCGATCTGGGCGTCGACAAAGCTCGATACAGGCGTAATAGCCGTGCTTGAGGAGCCGCGCGCGGTCCTCATCGACCACTCCCTCGGAGGGGTTCGGCACATCGACGAAGCCCTCGTGGCTGGCCAGCTCCGTCATGTTATTGACGGCGAAGGGAGGTGCGCCCCGGGGAAGGCGGCTCGTCTTGGCGCGCGGGATGTCTTCGCGCCTGTAGAGATCCCAGTATCTCTGCGGCGCCACGTAAGGGAGATGGGGCTTGATGAAGCCGATGCCGAGAAAGAAAGGAGGACCGTTCTTGAGGTCCCGAAGCGTGGCCACGGCCAGCTCGGCCAGGGCGCCGTCCCAATGCGCGGCGTCGGGGGTCTCGGAGGCCTCCACCGCGGGTCCGCGCAGATAGGCTTGGATCCAGGACAAGGGATAGCCTTGCCGGCGGGCCGTATCCTCCCGTTTGGCTTGCCTGATCCGGGTTTCCTCGGACATGTAGATCGGGAAATCGTCGGGGGGCGTGGCATAGCGATTCCAGGAAGGCGGGTCCGGCAGGATGCCATGGAAGACCTTGCCGAGGCCGGCGCTGACGTAGCCGTGACTCTTGAAGGCCTGAGGGAGAGTGAGGATCGAGGGCAGAAAGCGCCGGAAGTGGGTCTCGTTGTCCGAGACGTGATGGCTGTCGGGGCGGAGCCCTGTCAGGAGGCTCACGCGGGAGGGATTGCAGACGCCCTGGGCGCAATAGGCGCGCCGGAAACATGTTCCCTCGGCCGCGAGCC
Source organism: Candidatus Aminicenantota bacterium (assembly GCA_963809345.1). Lineage (GTDB taxonomy): Bacteria > Acidobacteriota > Aminicenantia > Aminicenantales > Saccharicenantaceae > RBG-16-66-30. Next base: position 85,319 of record CAWEJF010000009.1, read on the forward strand.
GATCGATATGCGGCGTGCGGACGAGCCCGACGCCATAACAGCCGAGCTCGGGACGGAGGTCGTCGACGGTGATCAGCACGACGTTGGGGCGGTCGGACCCGGACCCGACCTGGCCGGAGCGAAGAGGGGCCCGGACGAATCCGGCGGCGGCGGCTCCGGCGGCGAGTCGGATGAAATCTCTTCGGTGCAACTGAACAGGCATTCCGCCCCTCTTCACGTCGGCCATAATATGAAAGTCGTCCGGCCGTGTCAATCGCGGCAGGCTCCGGCCGGATCGGGCCTCCCCCGGGGACCGATGCTCCCCGTCCCCCCTGGGAATGGAAGAAATCTGAAGAAGAATAGTCTAGAATAGAGAAGAGGTTATTTATGACGGGATCAATTTGGAGAACGCTCCGGTGCTTGGCGCCGCTCGTCGCCGTCCTGGCTTTAGCCGGGACCGTGCGCGGAGCCTCGGCCGGGCGCAATGATCTCAACGTCCTTTTGATCACGATCGATACGCTGCGCTACGACCGGGTGAGCATCCTGTCCGACCGCTACGTCAAGACTCCCCATCTCGATGCCTTGGCCCGCCAGTCCGCCGTTTTCACCCACGCCTACGCCCATGACCCCTTGACCAGGCCTTCCCATACGAACATCTTGACCGGGACGACACCGCTCTATCACGGCGTCAGCGACAACCCCGGATTCAAGCTCGAGAGCCGTTTCGAGACCCTGGCCGAGCTCCTTAAAGCCAACGGCCACAAGACCGCCGCGTTCGTCGGAGCGTTCGTCCTCGACTCCCGGTTCGGGCTCGACCAAGGCTTCGACCTCTACAATGCCGATTCCTGGACGCCCGAACACGAGGAGTTCGATGTCGTCGAGCGGACGGCTGACCAGGTGGTCGATCAGGCCATGGATTGGATCGGCCATCAGCGGGAGAAGTGGTTCTCCTGGGTTCACGTCTTTGACCCCCACGATCCCTATACGCCGCCGGAGCCCTTCCGGACCGAGTACCAGAACGATCCGTATTCGGGGGAAGTCGCCTTTGTCGACGCCCAGCTCGGCCGCCTGTTCGACTTCCTCAGGGACCGCGGCCTCCTCGAGAAGACGGTCATCATCGTCACGGCGGACCATGGCGAGGCCTTCGGCGAGAAGGAGGAGTTCCGCCACGGTTTCTTCGCCTACAACAACACGCTGCATGTTCCCCTCTTCCTCTTTGTCCCCGGCGCCGCGCCCGCGATGGTCGGAGAGAACGCGTGTCATATCGATATCTTTCCGACGGTCTGCGATCTCCTCGGACTGCCTGTCCCCGACTTTGTCCAGGGAGAGTCGCTCCTGCCGCTCATCGCCGGCGGCAAGAGACGGAAGGCCATGATCTACTTCGAATCCATGGCGCCCAGCATGAACATGGGCGGCGCGCCCCTGTCGGGTTTCATTCGCGGAAACCAGAAATTCATCGATCAACCTGTCAAGGAAGTCTATGACCTCGCCGCCGATCCCGCAGAAGATCGCAACCTCGTTTCGTCCGCCGACGTCGCCGGACTGACCGACGAGCTCAAGATGCTGAAAAAGGGCCTCAAAGGCAAGGGGACGACGCAGGATTGGAATGGCAAGAACCCCGAGATCCGGCCACTGCTCATAAGCCTGGGCTACATCGCCCCCAGCGCGACTAAGAAGAAGACCTACGGGCCCGCGGACGATCTCAAAGTCCTCGCGCCCCTGATCGCCCGGCTCCGCGAGGCCATCAACGACTTCAAGTCCGGCCGGCCGGCCGACGCCGAGAAAAAGCTCCAAACGATCCTGCGCATCCGCCCGATCTACATCAACGCCCATACGGTCCTGGCCGATATCTACGACCTGTCGGGCCAAACCGACGAGGCGGTGGCCGCCCTCAAGGACGGGCTAGAGAAGAACCCGGGGACGCTGGCCCTGACCTGGCGGCTGGGCGCCGTGTTGATCAAAGCGCGGAGGTTCGCCGAAGCCTTGGAGCCTCTGAAGGAGGCCGTTGACCGGGATCCCTTCAATCCGCAGACGCTCAACTATCTGGGCATGGCCTATTTGGCCACGGGCGACTACAAGCAGGCCGATAAGAACCTGAAAAAAGCCCTCGAATTCGATCCCGACAACACCCAAGTTCTCAACAACAAGGGGTATCTCAGCCTGGCGCTCTATATCGGGTCGGCGGACGAAAAGGACTACGAGGCGGCCATCCGGAGCTTTGACGCGGCGCTGGCTCTTGAGCCGGGCCTGCCATCGGCCCTCAAAGGAAAAGAGGCCGCGGCCAAGCAAAAGGCCCTTCATACGGGAACCATCTGGAATTGATAAAGTCCCGAAAGTGAGCGGCGGCGTGTCCTCCGGTGCCCTCCTGGCCAACTTCCGGACCGACAGCACGCTTTTCGAGAAGACCGCCCAGGCGGCCCGGCCGGTCCGTCTGGGCGTCATCGGCACAGGGAACCACGGCCGGTCGCTCCTGTCGAATCTCCTGCTCATGCCCGGGCTGGAGTTCCCGGCCCTCTGCGACATCGATCTCGACGCCCTGGCCCAGGCCCAGGATATTGTCGTCAAGGCCGGACGGCCCAAACCCGAGGGATACGCGAAGGGCCCCGAGGACTTCCAGCGTCTCCTCCGGCGCGAGGACATCGACGCCGTCGTCATCGCCACGTCGTGGGACTGGCACACGGCCATGGCCGTGAGCGCCATGCGCAACAAGAAGGTCGCCGCGGTCGAGGTGCCGGCGGCCATGACCTTCGAGGAATGCTGGGACCTCGTCGACACCCACGAGGCGACGGGCGTGCCCTGCATGATGCTCGAGAACTGGAGCTTCCGGCAGGACAACCTGGCCCTCCTCAACATGGTCCGTCGGGGGCTTTTCGGCGAGATCGTCCACGTCCAGGCCTCCCACACGCACGATTGCGTCGACCACTGGTTCTTCAGCCCCGAGGGCGACATGCGCTGGGGAGGCCGCTACCTCATCAAGCTCAACCGATCGCAGTACCCGACCCATGCCGTCGGCCCGGTCTGGCCGTGGATGGATCTCGGCTGCGGCGATTATTTCGACACGGCCGTGACCATGGCCAACCGCTCGCTCGGGATCAACGACTATTTCGGGAGCAAATTCGGCGCGGAACATCCCTACGCCAAGGCGAAGTTCGCCCAGGGCGACGTCGTCACGACGCTCGTCCGGACGAAGAAGGGCAATACGATCTTCGTCAAGTACGACATGCAGCTGCCGCGGCCTTACGACAACCAGTGGGAGCTCCAGGGGACGCGGGGCATCTACAACGAGCAGAGGAACGCCCTCTACCTCGTCGATCGCAGCCCCGTTCACCACCAATGGGAACCGTTCCCGCCCTATATGGAGAAGCACGACCACGTCTGGTGGCGGAAGATGAAGACCGAAGCCGCAGCGGGCGGCCACGGCGGCACCGATTACCTCGAGCTGGCCCTTTTTGTCGAGGCCGTGCGCCAGAAGACGCAGACGCCCATCGACGTTTACGATTCGGTGCTGATGAGCTCTATCATTCCGCTCTCGGAGAAGTCGATCGCCTCGGGCGCGGCCCCGGTCGAGTGCCCGGACTTCACCCGCGGCAAGTGGAAGACGAAGAAGCCCGCCTTCGGCGTCGAGAGCTGAACCAGCTCAGGCCTTCTGCAGCTTCTTGACGAAGGCCGGATCGACGTCGCAGCCGAGGCCTGGGGTCTCAGGCAGCGTCAGCGTCCCCGCCTGGACCGTCATCCCGCCGGTGATCGGATCGATCACGTGCTCCGTGTTCCCGTCGAGGTCGGCATAGACGATGTTGGCCTGCGAGGCGACGACGTGGGCCGCGGCCGTCAAGGCCAGCTTCGATTCGAGCATGCAGCCGACCATGCAGCGCATGTTGGCGGCGTCGGCGATGTGGGCGATGCGGATCGAATTGAGCAGGCCGCCGGCCTTCATGACCTTGATGTTGAAGGTGTCGCAGGCTTCGGCACGGATGAGCTTGATCGCGTCGGACGGTCCGAACAGGGCCTCGTCGGCCATGATGGCGATCGGGCTCATGGCGCGGACGGCCTTCAGGCCGGCCGTATCCGAGGCCAGGACGGGCTGTTCGCAGAACTCGATCGCCAGAGGTTCCATCTTGCGCAGGGCGTAGATCGCCTGGGGCACGGTCCAGCCTTGGTTGGCGTCGATACGGATGGCGACCTTCGGCCCGACGGCGGCGCGGATGGCGGAGATATGCGCGTAGTCCTCGTCGGGATCGAGCCCGACCTTGACCTTGAGGGTCTTGTAGCCCTTGTCGGCGTAGCCCTTCGCTTCGGCGGTCATCTTCTCGAACGTGTCGAGGCTGGTCGTGATGTCGGTCTCGAAGACGTTCTTCGTCCCGCCGAGGAGGCGGAAGAGCGGCAGTCCGGCGACCTTGCCCAGGATGTCGTGGAGGGCCATGTCAAAGGCGGCGACGGCGCTGGGGTTGGCGTGGACGAGGGGGCCGATCTGGCGCAGGAGCGCGTCGATCGCCAGCGGGTCCTTGCCGACGATCATGTCGCGGATGGCCCGCGCGGCGGCGACGTTGGTCGCCTGCGTCTCCCCGGTGATCGGCGGGAAGGGGCAGGCCTCGCCGATCCCGACGATGCCCTGGTCGGTGCGGACGCGGACGAGGACATCGTTGGCCGCGTTCATGACGCCGATGGCGATGCGGAAGGGCGACGTGAGCCCGATGTCGAAGAGGTAGATCTCGACGTCGGTGATCTTGAGCTTCTTGGCGGCGGCTCGGGCCTCCTGGAGGGCCTTCGAGGGCAGGCCGTAGGCGTTGGAGCCGGCGGCCAAGGCCCCGAGGCCGAACATCTTGAGGAAATTCTTGCGGGATAGGCTCATCGTTCCTCCTCGATCGTCGCGGGAGATCTCGTTCCTCATTCTATAGAGGGGGCGGCCGGTTTGACAAGGGGAAGTTAAGGCGCCTGGGGCACGGGTCAGGGCTGTACGCGGGGTGGACGGTCGCCCCTGGCAAGGGAAGCGAAAACGCCGGCGACGCAGAGGGCGGCGAAGAAGGCGAAAGCGAACCGGGCGCTGCGCAGGAAGAGCGGATACACCTTCGGCTCGATCGGGGCATGGCCCATGAAGAGGGCGAAGATCATCATGGTCGTCCCGGCGCTCATCATCTGGCCGGTCAAGCGCATGGTGCCGAGGGCGGCCGAGGCGATGCCGAGGTGGCGTCTTTCGACCGAGCACATGACCGCGTTCGTGTTGGGCGACGAGAAGAGCCCGAAGCCGAGGCCGAGGCAGACGAGGCTCCCGACGATGAAGCCGAAGCCCGTGTCGGGGCCGAGGAAAGAAAAGAGAAGGAGCCCGGCCGCCGAGAGGGCCATGCCGAGCGAAGCGATGAGACGCGGTTCCGTGCGGTCCGAGAGCCGGCCGGCGGTGGGTGAGGCCAGGGCCATGATGATGGGCTGGGCGACGAGGACGAGCCCCGCCTTTTGGGGCGGCAGGCCCTTGATGTACTGGAGGTAGAGGCTCATCAGGAAGGCGACGGCCGAGGTCGCGCTGTAGTTGAAGAGCGCGGCCAGGTTGGAGAAGGCGAAGATGCGGTTGTGCCGGAAGATGCGGAGATCGAGGAGGGGGTGCTCGGAGCGGAGCTCGAAGTCGACAAAGCCGGCCAGGGCGAGGAGGCCGGCGGCGGTCAGGGCGACTCCGGGAAGCGAGGGCAGGCGCGAGAAGCCGTACATCAAGGCGACGAGGCCGGCTCCGAAGATGACCGATCCGGCGATATCGAAGCCCTCACCGCGGGCGTCGGCCCATTCGCCCTCGAGCCGGACGAGCGTCAGGATGAGCGCCAGGGCGGCGATGGGCACCGTGGCCCAGAAGACGCTCCGCCAGCCCCAGGCGTGGACGAGGAACCCCCCGATGACGGGCCCGAGGGAAAGCCCGGAATAGACGGCGGCCGTGTTCAGCCCCAGCGCCCGGCCGCGCTCGCCGTGGGGATAGACCGAGGTCAGGATGGCCACGCCCGTGCCGAAGATCATGGCCCCGCCGACCCCCTGGACGGCCCGGGCGAGGATGAGGGCGAAGCCCGAGGCGGCGAGCGCCCCCAGGACGGTTCCGACGATATTGACGCCGATGCCGAGGGCGAAGATCCTCTTGCGGCCGACGAGGTCGGCCAGCCGGCCGAACGGAACGAGGAACATCGCGGCGGCCAGAGTATAGGCCGTGAGGACCCAGCCCAGGGCCACGGCGCTCAGCTCGAACTCCTTGCCGATGAGGGGCATGGCCACGTTGATGCTCGAGGCCATGAACGGGGTCAGGAACGAGGAGACCATCGAGACGGCGAGGGCCGTCCTGCGGAGGGACCTGTCCGCGGTGAAAGCCTTGACCGGGGTGGTCATATCGCGGCGTATTATACCGGAAGCGCCGAAGGCGGGAAAATAAAGAAAGGGTCAAACCTACTTTTTTCGAAAAAAAGTAGGTTTGACCCTCTCCTACCAGAAAACAGAAACGTCCTCATTTTCTTTAGCGCCGGAGGAAGCGCCGTAAATAATCGCGGGTCTCGGTGAGGCCGAGGGTGAGCGAGACCGCGAAGAAGACCGCCAGGCCGGTGAGGCCGGCGGCGACAATACCTCCGATGGTGGCCGGGAACGATATGCCAAGCCCCCCGGCGACAAGCCGATAGCCCAGCCAGGCCGCTCCCCCGCCGGCCGCCGACGCGACGGCGAGCTTCGCGGCATAGGCCGCGACGGGGCCGAACTCCATCGCTCCGACCTTGCGCGGCAGGAGAGCATAGAGAATGGCCACATTGAGGACAGCGGCAAGCGATGTCGAGAGGGGGAAGGCCAAGTATCCCACGACCCACATGAGGGAAATGTTGAGGACGAGGTTGAGGCCGATCGAGGCGAAGCTCGCGTACATCGGCGTCTTGGCGTCCTTGTAGGCGTAGAAGACCGCAGCGACGTTGCGCAGGGCCGACATGAACGGGATCCCGACGACATAGAGGACGAGGGCCGCGGCCGTGGCCACCGTGTCCGCCGCCGTGAAATGCCCCCGTTCGTAGATGGCCCGGGTGACGGGAATGGCCAGCCCGGCGATGAGGGCCGAGGTCGGCACCGTCAGAAAGAGGACCATCTTCAAAGAGTCCGAAAGGGTCGATTTGACGGAGGCGACATCGTTCTCGAGGACGAGCTTCGAGAGCGAGGGCAGGGCGACCGTCCCGACGGCGATGCCGAACAGGCCCAGCGGCAGGTGCATGATCCTGAACGCGTAGTTGAGCCAGCTGACGCTGCCCTGGGCGAGCGGCGTGACCAGGATCGTGTTGACGAGGACGTTGATGCGCGTGCCCGCCAGCCCGATCGCGACGGGGATGAACAGGGCCATGACCCGCCGGAACTCCGGGTCGCGGAAGCTCAGGACGGGGAGCCAGCGGAAGCCCTTGCGCCGCAGGAGGGGCGTCTGGACGAGGAACTGCATCAGGCCGCCGATGAGGACGCCAACGGCCATGCCGAAGATGGGCTCCTTGCCGTGCGCGACGTACCAACCGTAGGTCAGGACCGGGAAGAGAATGGAAAAGAGATTGAAGATGGCCGGGGCCACGGACGGCACGAAGAAGGATTTCTCCGTGTTGAGGTAACTCATGGCCCAGGCGGCCAGACTGACGAAAAGGAGAAAGGGGAAGAGGACGGCCGTCAGCTGGGCCGTCAGGTCGATCTTGCCCGGGACGCGGCCGAAGCCGAAGGCGATGGCCTTGGCCAGGTAGGGCGCAGCGAACAGTCCGACGAGCGAAACGACTCCCGCCACGACGAAGAGGACATTGAAGATGTTCGAAGCCAGGCGGTTCTCGGCTTCCTTGCCCTTGGCCTTTTCGCCCGTGAGGACGGGGACAAAGGCAGCAGAGAGGGCGGTCTCGGCGAAGAGGTCGCGCAGGAGATTGGGGATGCGGAAGGCCACGTTGAAGGCGTCCGTGGCCAGGCCGACCCCGAAAAGGTGGGCGAAGACCATCTCCCGCGCGAGGCCCATGACCCGGCTGACCGCCGTCCCGATGGTGAAGGACCGCACGCCCCGCGAGATGTCTTCCATGCTCAGGCCATTATTCGATATTTGCGCCAGGGATGGCAAGGTCTATAATGAGGGGCCATGAGCTTCGAAGACAAAACTCAAGTCCCGGATGACAAGGCCCTGGCCAAGAGCCTCGGACCCTCGAAGAAGCTCTGGGACGCGTTCGTCAGCCATATCACCGAGGCCTACGCCCCCGTGACCGCGGCCTGGGGGTTCTATAAAGCGTGGTCGCTCCGGCTCAAGCGGAAAGATCGGACGATCGTCTATCTTCTCCCGCGGGATGGGCATTTCCTCTGCGCCTTCGTCTACGGGGGTCAAGCGACCGAAGCGGCCCGCCAGGCCACGCTGCCCAAAGCGGTCATGAAGGAGATCGAGGAAGCCCCCGTCTACGCCGAGGGCCGCGGCTTCCGCCTCGAGGTCAATAAGGCCAAGGACCTCGAGACGATGAAAACGCTCGCCGCGATCAAGATGGCGAACTGACGGCCTCAGGCGCCTTCGCAAAATACTTCTTCCGGAAAAACAGCGCCACGTTGACCAGGCCGATCATGACCGGCACCTCGACGAGGGGGCCGATGACCGCGGTGAAAGCCTCTCCCGAATTGATCCCGAACACCGCTACGGCCACGGCGATGGCCAGCTCGAAGTTGTTGCTGGCCGCCGTGAACGATAGGGTCGCGGCTTTGGAATAATCGGCGCCCGCTTTGCGGCTCATGAAGAATGAGACGAGGAACATGACCACGAAATAGATCAGCAGCGGCACGGCGATGCGCACGACGTCGAGCGGGATCTTGACGATGGTTGAGCCCTTGAGCGAGAACATGACGATGATGGTGAAGAGCAAGGCGATGAGCGTGATGGGGCTGATACGGGGGATGAACTTCGTCTCGTACCAGGTCTTCCCCTTGAGCTTGATCAGGCCGAAATGGGAGATCATGCCGGCCAGGAAGGGGATGCCGAGATAGATGAAAACGCTCTTGGCGATCTGGCCGATGGTCACGTTCACGGCCGTGCCCTTGAGCCCGAGCCAGGTCGGGAAGACGGTGATGAAGACGTAGGCGTAGATCGAGAAGAACAGGACCTGGAAGATCGAATTGAAGGCGACGAGCCCGGCCGCGTACTCCCGGTCACCCTGGGCGAGATCGTTCCAGACGATGACCATGGCGATGCAGCGGGCCAGCCCGATCATGATCAAGCCGTACATGTACTCCGGCTTATCGCGGAGGAAGATGACGGCCAGGGCGAACATCAGGAGCGGCCCGATGATCCAGTTCTGGACGAGGGACAACGTGAGGATCTTGACGTTCTTGAAGACGTCGCCGAGCTCTTCGTACTTCACCTTGGCCAGGGGCGGGTACATCATCAGGATGAGGCCGATAGCGATGGGGATGTTGGTCGTCCCCGACTGGAACTGATTGATGAAGCCGACGACGGCCGGCACGAAATAGCCGAGTCCGACCCCGACGCCCATGGCCAGAAAGATCCACAGGGTCAGGTAGCGGTCAAAGAACTTGAGCCTCGGGGTGCTCGGTGTCATGGGGTTTCTCCTTCCACGATGTTCATCTCCAGAACAGGAAGTACGCTCCGATGCCGATGATGAGGATGCCGGCGACTTTCTGAAGGACGCCGTGGGCCACGCGGAGGCCCTTCGATTCGAGCAGGCTTTTCGCAGCGCCAACGGATGTCCCCGCGATGAGAACCAGGGCCGAATGCCCGAGGGCATAGACAAAAAGTAGGGAGCCCCCGTAAAGGATGTTCCCCTTCTCGGCCACGAAGGCCAGGAGTACGGCCAGGATGGGGACGGCGCACGGCGTCGAGACGACACCGAAGAGAAGGCCTAACAGGAAGGCGCCGATATAACCCTGTTTTTTAACCCTGATGCCGGCGGACACAGGGAAGTTCCATTTGAGGAATCCAAGCAGCTGGAGCCCCATGATCAGGCAAACCCCGGCGACGACATATTTCCAGAACGGACCGACGTTCCCGAACATCCGTCCCATCAGAGCGGAGATGAGCCCAAGCGCCGTGAAGGTCACGGCCAGGCCCAGGACGAAAAAGAGCGAAAAGAGGAGCGAGCGCCGGACCGTTGTCGTTTCTTTGTTGCCGGCGACGACGCTCATCAGGAGCGGGACCATGGCCAGGACGCAGGGATTCAGGGCTGTCGTTACGCCGCCAAGGAACACGGCGACGACCGCCAGCCAAGGATTGGACTGGAGGAGTGCGGAAATGTCCCCGAACAGGCTCTCCATTTCTTTTCGTTCAGCTGACCCCGTGCTTCTTCAGGAGTTCGAGGATCTCCTCCTTTGGAAAAAGCCCGACGTGACGGGCGATCTCTTTGCCTTTTTGATCAACGAAGACCTGGGTCGGGATGAGTTGGATGCCGTACTTCTCTGCCGGTGTGGGGTCTTTCCAGACATCATAGAAGATGACCTGGACCCGGTCGGGGAAGGCCGTGGCGATTTCCTTCATGATCGGCTGCATCTTGTGCAGGGGATGCACCGGTCGGCGCCGAGCTCGATGAACGTCACCTGATACTTGGAGAAATCAATGTCCAGACGGTTCGTGACCAGGACTTCGCCCTTGACCGCCCAAATGGGCGGCTGAGATTGATCGGATGCGGGATTCGCGGCAAGTCCGGCAGCCGGCGGCGACGGGGCGGAGGGCCCACGGTCCGCACGGGATTCGTTCGCGCACCCGGTCGCGAGGATCAGGACCAGGGTCAGGGCGAGCGGGGTCAGGCTATTTCGCTTCATGCAAGACGCTCCTTGTCTCTATAAATTACAGCCGGCAGCGGCTTCCTGGATCCAGAGCTTGATGTCCTCGACGCGGGGGATCCGGCCCATAGATTTAATCTTACCGTTAATGACGAGGCCTGGCGTCGCAAGAATCCCGAAGGACATCATCCTGTTGATGTCGGTGACCTTCTCAACGTCGGCCGCGAGGCCGAGCTCGGCCAGCGCGGCCTTCACGCGCTTTTCGACCATATCGCATTTCGGGCAGCCGGGCCCGAGGACTTTGACCTCCATGGCGGGCCTCACGCCTCCCCGGTTTCGATGATGATGTCCGGCTCGACGACGATCTCGCTCTTGACCGAATTGGCGACGAGGCTGAACTTTTGCGAGGATCCGAGGGCCCGGCGGACGCGTTTCTCCACCGTTTCCATCGGGCCGCTTTCGGCCCGTACGACGATGCGGGGCCGCAAGACGACCTTGGTGAAGATCTCGGTCCGGTCGAGTTCGATAAGCTTGGTCCCCTCGGCCCGGCATTCATACGAAACGAGGCCCAGGCGGAAGCGCTCGGCCGCCCAGATGAACATCAGCATGACACAGGTGTTGACGGCCCCGACGAAGGCGTCCTCAGGCGTCAGGACCCCGGCCTCGCCGTGAGACGCCGGCGGCGCCGAGAAATCCATCTCCGGCCCGTTGCCGAGCTTGAGGCGTCCCTTGTGGCCGCCGGTCCAAGTCACCCGGGTTTCGAAGAGTTCGGTCTTGGCCATCAGCGTTTGCCTCCACGGGTCTTGTCGGCGCCGGCCCCGGGGCTCTTCTTCAGCCGCCGGTCGGTCTCTTCAACGATCTTATCCGCAACCGCATCGGCCAGGCGCAAGCCGATTTCGTTGAGCCGCCGGGCCGTGCCGATCGCGCCGCGACCGCGCTCTTTGGCGATGTCGGTCACGACGACCGACGCCGCCGGCTTGGCGCTGTACTTTTCCGTAGCCCGCGCGGCGCAGCGCTTGTCGCACCCGTCGACGGCGATCGTCGGATAATTCTTGGCAAAAGCCCGTTCCCCCTCGCCTCCGGCCAGGAAGAGGGGCAGGCAGAGCGTGACCGTGTCGTCGGGGCGGAGCGTCTCGAGCACCTTTCGGACCGCCCGCCGGGTCACCGTGCCTTCGGGGAGCTCCTCGCCGGAGCAGGCGATCAGGCCGACTTTCTTTCTCGGCAGGTCAGGCATGGCCGCCCCCCGTATCGATGTCATCGACGATCTTGGCCGCCTCTTCGGCCGCCGCCTGGGCCAGCTTCAATCCGTCCTCGTTGAGGTCGCAAACGCCTTCCGGCTTGAGCCCGCGGTGGCGCCGGACGACATCGAAGATGGCGACCTTGCGCACCTTGGCGGCGCCGGAGCAGGTCAGGCCTTTGGCCGCGCACTCGAGCTTGCAGCCGTCAATGGCCACGGCTTCGCCGCCCTCGACCTCACGGCGGGCCTCTTCATCCCCCATGACGAGCAGAGATAGGGCGACGATCTTGGTCTTTTCAGGGCGGAGGTCCTCGGTCAGGACATAGGCCGCTTCGCGGGCCGCGGCTCCGAGGCTCTTGCCGATCCCGCTGCAGGCGACGACGGGGATCTTGCGGAGCGACCCGGTCATCGCAGGACCTCCGCTTCCGCCTGGGTCTTGGCCAGGGCCATGAACTCGGCCGCCGTCATCAGAGCATTGCGGGCCGCCCCGGCGTCGGCGACTTCGAGCACGGCCAGCCAGCCCTTGCCGTAGGGGTCCTGGTTGACGAGCTCGGGGGCGTTCAGGAGATCGCCGTTCGTCTCCATGACCGGACCGTCCACGGGCGACGGGATGCTGAGGTTGACCTTGATCGTCTCAACCACGGCCACCTCGTCTCCCCTCCTCACCTGGATCCCCGGCTCCTTGGATTCGGCGAAGGCGACATCGCCGTTCCTCTGTTGGGTGAAATCGGAAAGCCCGATGCGGGCCCGCGACCCCTCGAACCGGGTCCAGACCCCGGCGTCGCTGTAAAAGAGATCGACGGGAAAGCGGAACTTGAACTTGTCGACCGTGAGGTCCAGGACTCCCCGGATGAACATCTGCTCGATCCAAGCCCGGATCTCGTCCCGGCTTTTGCGGAAGCAGGCCAGCACGTCTTCGCCGGTCCCCGTGCAGGCCGCCGGGTCTTCGAACGCGTGATGGATCTGTTCTCTGCCGCCCGGGAAGAAGGGGCAGTCCTCCTGCTTGTCATCGCAGACCATGACGACGGTGTCGAACCGCCGGCCCTCGAAGACGTCGATGCTCTTCGAGTGATGGCCGCTGATATCGATATCGATCTCGGCCATGGCCTTGATGGCCGCGGGATGGACCCGCGTCGCCGTCGTCCCGCCGCTCACGGCCTCGAACCGGTCGCCATAGAGGGCGTTGATCAAGCCTTCGGCCATTTGGGACCGGGCCGAGTTGTGGACGCAGATAAAGAGGATCGTCTTTTTCATGTCCCCTCCGTCCGCGGGAGCGTCTCGCAGATACGGCCGCGGACATTATCGCGGACGCATTCTTGAAGCTTGAGGCGGTCGGCCTCCGCTTCGCCGGAGCCCTCGATGCGGTCCCTGAGAGGGCCGGTCAGAATGCCCTCGAGAAGCGGGCGGACCACCTCGGGCACCCTGTAGATGATCCAACGCCCTTCACGCACGTCCTCGGCGATCCCGGCGTCCCGCAGGACGCGCATGTGGTGGGAAACGCGCGACTGCTCCATCCGGAGAATGGACATCAGCTCGCAGACGCAGAGGTCGCGCCTCCTCAGGAGCAGCACGATCCTCAGGCGTGTCGGGTCGCTGAGCGCTTTGAAGATGTCGACGATGTCTTTCATGGGCATTGGATGATCCCCTGGGCCCACAGGCAGCCGCCGCAGGCCGGAAAAGTATTGCCGTAGCAATCCTCCTCGTTCTTCTCGAGGAGCGAACAGCCGCCGCAGACATGGCACGGCGAGAAATCGAAGGCCTTGACCTTGTCCCGCAAATCCGCGTAGGCCTTGGCATTCCAGATATCGAAGAGATCGCCCTCGCGGACGTTGCCGAAGGAGTGGGACCGGACCCGCCGCTCGAGGCCGTAGAGATAAGTCTTGTGGGAATGGAGAAGCCCCATGCAGGGGCTGACCGCTCCGTCCCAGCGAACGAACGACTGGCGCTCATGGACAAAGCGGCAGCGCCGGGCGTCCACGGCGACCCGGTTGCCCATGAAGGTCAGGTTCTCGAAGCCTTGGAACAGGCTGAAGAGCGTCTCTTTGGTCGTGTTGTTGATGTCGATGCGCGGCAGGCTGAGCTCGGTCTTGCCCGGGGCGAAGGTGAAGGTCTCGAGCGTCAGCGTCTGGAGGCAAAGCATCTCCTTCTCCATCGCCTCGCTGTACGGCAGAACGTGGCTCACCAGGATCCGCCGGGCCCCGACCGAGCGGGCCAGGCGGTCGAGATGCCTGACGTCCTGGAGGTTCGTCTTCATGACGACAAAGGCGATGCCGATCTCGATCTCGTGTCCGTCCCGGCCGTTCCGGCGGGCGAGCCGGTCGACGTTTTCCAAGACGCGCTGCAGACTGGCCCCGGCCCGGATCGCCTCGAAGCTCTCTTCGGTCGTGCCGTCGAGGGAGATCCAGAGCGTGTCCAGCCGCTCGCGAAGGAGACCGTCGACGAGCGGTTCGTCGAGGAGTGTCGCGTTGGTTGTCATCTCGACGCGCAAGCCCAGGGCCTTGACGGCCTTGACCATATCGAGGATCGCCGGGTGGGCGGTCGGCTCGCCGAAGCCGCCGAACATGACCGTTTCGAGATGGGGGAAACGGCCGAGCTGCCCGATGAGCCGCTCGAACGTATCGGGGCTCATATCACCGGCGGGCTCCTCCCAAGTGTTCCGGATACAGGTCCGGCAGGCGAGATTGCAGCGGGAGGTCGGCTCGATGGTCAGGCGGTTCAAGCTGTGGATGTTCGGCAAGATCTCCGCTCGCCCGTTGTTCCATGCGATCCCGAGACGGGAGCCCGGGGCAAGGCCGAGCTTCTTTTCGAGCCCGGCCGGGATGACAAGACTTCCGCCTTCGACGTGAAGCTCCCAGGAATCACGAGCGGGGGTCTTCCGGGCGGGAAGGAAGCCTTTTTCACCTTTTCCCAGATAAGTGAATATCTTTTTATCGCTCATATCAATATATGTAGATATATTCATATATCAAGCGCCGCCGCTTGTCAAGATGATCGATCGCATCCCGACAGCGACCGCCATTGACACCATCCTCCCGAGTTGTTATCTTCATGACGAAGCGGGATGGAGGGGAAGATGGGGGATGATCCGACCCGAACGCTCATAGTGTCCGCCTCGGAGGTCCAGCCCGGCCAGACCGTCGCCGGCAAGTACCGCATCGTCGGCAGGCTCGGCCGGGGAGGCATGGGCGTCGTTTACGAGGCCGAAGATCTCCGCCTCGAGCGAAAGGTCGCCCTCAAGTTCCTGCCGGCCGCTCTCACCGCCGACCCCGAGGCCCGGGAGAGATTCGTCCACGAGGCCCGGACGGCCTCGAGTCTCGACCATCCGAACATCTGCACGATCCACGACGTCGACGAAACGGAAGGCGGCGGGCTCTACATCGCCATGGCCTGCTATCCGGGAGAGACCCTCAAGGAGAAGATCTCCCGTGGTTCGCTCGCCCCGGCCGATGCCATCCGGATCGCCGCCGAGGTCGCCGAGGGATTGGCCAAAGCCCACGAACACGGCATCGTCCACCGCGACATCAAACCGGGCAACATCATGGTCACGACGGACGGCCTGGCCAAGATCCTCGACTTCGGGCTGGCCAAGCTAGCCGGCGATGCGCGAGTGACCCAGCCCGGAACGACCGTGGGGACGGTCGCCTACATGTCCCCCGAACAGGCCCGCGGCGACGAGGTCGATGCCCGGACGGACCTCTGGTCGCTGGGCGTCATCCTCTACGAGATGGCCGCGGGAACGCTCCCGTTCGGGCGGGACAGCGAGAGGGCCATTCTTCACGCCATCGTCCACGAGGAGCCGAGGGCCGTGAAGGACCTCCGGCCCGGCTTCCCGGCCGAGATCGCGGGCGTCATCCGAAAGGCCCTGGCCAAGGACCCGGGCCGCCGCTACGCCTCGGCCGGGGAAATGGCCTCCGATCTCCGCAGGCTCGAAGAGGCCATGGGCGCGCACGCCCACCCGACCGCGAAAAGGCTGTCCTTCCGGCGGCGGCCGAGGCCCATCTGGATCGCAGCGGGCGCGGTTTCGCTCGCCGCCATCGCCATCGCCATCTGGCTTCTCGGGCGGCCCGGCCTGGCCTTCGAGAATCGCGACAAGCTCATGGTCGCCGACGTCGAGAACCTCAGCGGCGATCCGGTCTTCGATCTGGCCTTGCGGACGGCCATCGAGGCCGACCTCCAGCAGTCTCCATATGTGGCCGTTTTTGACAAGCCCCAGATCAGCGAGACCCTGAAGCTGATGAGGAAGGACCCCGGGATGAAGGTCGACGAGAACCTCAGCTACGATATCTGCTTGTTCGGGGGCGTCCGGGCCTTCATCCTGCCGCGCATCCTCGCGGCCGGAGACGCCTACGAGCTGCAGGCCATCGTCGTCGACCCGGTCAAGCGCCGGCACGTCGATCGCATCCGTGTCACCGCCCGGGGGCGCGAGGAGGTCCTCCTCAAGGCCATCGACGAACTCTCCGACAGGCTCCGCTCCCGGCTCGGCGAATCCATCCGCAGCATCGCCAAGGCCGACCGGCCCGTTGCCGAGGTGACGACCTCCTCGTGGGAAGCTCTGAACGATTTCGCTCTGGCGCAGGCCCGTTGGCAGGAAGGCAAGTTCAAGGACGCGGCCAAGTTCTACGAGCTGGCCCTCGAAAAGGACCCGGACTTCGTCGAGGCCCGCGCCTCGCTGGGGCTCGTCCTTATCCAATTCCTGGGGCAGGAGGCGAAGGGCCAGGAGATGCTGGGCCGGGCTTTGAAGCTGGCCGAAGGTCAGGACTATCCCCCCCGGGACCTCCTCAAGCTGAGAGCCGTGAACAGGCAGTTCGTCGATTCCGGGCCCTTTTCAAGCTCGGGGATTAACGCGAGAATCCCGCCATGCCGTCCGCCCGGATC
The DNA here is from genome assembly GCA_963809345.1 of Candidatus Aminicenantota bacterium. Lineage (GTDB taxonomy): Bacteria > Acidobacteriota > Aminicenantia > Aminicenantales > Saccharicenantaceae > RBG-16-66-30. Next base: position 102,135 of record CAWEJF010000009.1, read on the forward strand.
GGCCGGGTCTGACCGTCAGTCGGTGACCGGTCCCAGCATTCGCTTTTGGGCTTTCTTTTCGGCGTAAGGACGGGGGACGTAAACCGCTTCTCCGGTGATCGGGTCCTTGCCGGTATGGTACATGCAGGTCGAGCGGGTCATGGGCGTCGGCGTGAAGATCTGGACGCCCTCGACCGGCCGCTCCCCGCTCCGTTCGAGCTCCCGCAGGAAGTCGGCCAGCTCGTGGGCTTCCTTATCGGTCGTTCCCGGGTGGGCGACCATGAAGTAGTACTTAAGATGCTGCGGACGCTCTCTGCCGTGACCCCTCTCGCTTCCCTCCCGGCCCCCGGCGCCCGCCGCCGTTGTCGATGTCGCCTCGGCGAACATCTTCCGGAACTCCTCCAGCCGGCGGCGGCCGCCACTCTTGTTCATCAGCCTGAGGACCCTTTCGGAGATATGTTCGGGAGCGATCTTGAGCAGGCCGGAGACGTGGTGGCGGGCCAGCTCGCGCACATACTCGGGGCTCTCGACGGCGAGGTCGTAGCGGATGCCGCTGCGGACAAAGACCTTCTTGACCCCGGGCACCTTGCGGGCGGCGCGCATGAGCCCGATGAGCCGGCGATGGGCCTCTTCGATCCCGGCCGAGTCCAGGCCGTACATGTTGGCCGTCGGGCCGCCGAGGTCGTCGACGAAGCCGCGCCACTCCGGATGTTTGGTCATCCGCCGGATCTCTTCGAGGATCGATCGCTCACTGCGGGAAACGATCCGGTCGCCCTGGTGAAGAGAAAGGGAGCAGAACGAACACCGGCCTCGGCAGCCGCGGTGCGTCTGGACCGAGAAGCGGGCCATGCCCAGCTCGGGGAAGTCCTCGGGGATGCGGCGGGTGAACGGCAGGCCGTAGACGCGGTCGAGATCGGCGGGAGTGGTATCCGGCGCGGCGTATTGGACGACGAAGCGGTTGGCGTGCTTCTGGGCGATCGTCTTTCGGGTCGTGAGCCGCTTCTGGGCCTCGCAGAACTTGTCCTTGTCGGCCTGGACCTCTTCGAAGGACGGGATGACGAGCGCGCCCTCCGGCGCCTCCGCGCGGATGATCGCCGTGCCGCGGATGCCATCGAGCGCCTCGCCCCGGTCCAGCCGCCGGGCGATCTCGACGACTTGGAGCTCGCCCGGCCCGTAGACGAGGATATCGGCGCGCGTGTCGAGGAGGATGGAGCGGCGGACGTCGTCGCCCCAGTAATCGTAGTGGGCGAATCGCCGGAGCGAGGCCTCGATGCCGCCGAGGACGATCCGGGCGCCCTTGTGGAGCTCGCGGATCCGGTTGGCGTAGACGATGACGGCCCGGTCGGGCATCCGCGAAGAGAACGGGGCGTTCGGGTCGACCGCCCGCTCGCGCTTGAGCGGGGTGTAATTGACGAGCATGCTGTCGATCGAGCCCGAGGTGATGCCGAAGAAGAGCCGCGGCCGGCCGAGCTTGAGAAAATCGTCCTTGCCTTTCCAATCCGGGCGTTCGATGATGCCGACCTTGTAGCCCTCGGCGTCGAGGACCCGGGCGATCATCCCCACGGGCGAGAGCGGGTGGTCCGCATACGGCTCCCCGCTGACGAGGATGATGTCGAACCCTGTGCCTGATGTCTCGATCATGGCTTCATTCCCTGGGGACGGCGTAGAGGCCGAAGGCGGCATTTGCGAGAAGGACCACTCCGGCGACGATCATCGGCACTTGTAGGCCGGCCCGGAATCCCAGCCAGGAGAAGATCATGCTCCCGGCCATGTGGCCCGACGTCTGGAGGGCCGTCAGGATGCCGGCGCTGCCGCCGATCGTCTTCTTCTCGAAGAGCCGGGAGATCGTCAGGACGACGAATGCGCCCATGAGACCGTCGCCGCTCTCGTGGATGCAGCGAAAGAGGAACGAGAGCCGGACGTCACCGACCGTCATCAGGACGAGGCCGGCCCCCGAGAGGACCATGCCCAGCAGGAACAGGCGGCGGTTGCGGCCCGGGTCGTCCTTCAGCCGGCCGACCAGGAACGCCGCCAGGGCGAGGGCCAGGTAGGCCCCGGCCATATAGAGGGCGACGCCCGAGTCGCTCAGTCCGAAGCGGGACCGGAGGAAAGGTCCGTAGACGGTGATCTCCGTCCCCCAATGAAGGGCAAGAAGGACCAGGAAGGCCGAGAAAAGGAGCGTTCGCTTGTTGAAGATCGTGAACCGGTATTCCCGGATCCTCACGGCCGTGAACTTTTCCTCGCCGAAGCCGCGAACGGCCAGAATCGCCAGGGCCGCCAGTCCGGCCATGGCCCACAGGAGAGTCCGGAAGCCGGCCACCCGGGTCAGCACACTTCCCAAGAACAGCCCGGCGGGAGGCCCGAGCGAGAGCCAGCCGATGAAGTTCCCGTATTTCCGGTTCGAGTCCGGCTCCGTGGCGTCCTTGTAGTAGAGGCTGTTGATGGACACGTTGATGGCGCTGTTGGCCACGCCCAAAAGAAGGAACACCGCGGCCATCGGCACGGCGCTCCGGACGAAGCCGATCGCGACGATGGCCAGTGACATCGTCAGCAGGCCCCCCAGGATGACCTTCTTCATCGATAGCCGGTCGTTCAGCCATCCCGTCGGGAACGCGAAGACGATGGGCGCCGAAGCGAAAAGCGCGACGATGATGCCGATGGTGACGCCGTCGAAACCGAGCCTCAGGAACTGGAGGGGGGCCAAAAAGGCGACGGTCGTCACCGCCATGGTGCGGATGAAGTTCACGGCATGGACGCGTCGCATGCCGGACATTATACAAAAAAAGGGGCGGCGCTGCCGCCGCCCCTCGGGGATGACGAAAACCCGGCCCTATTTCTTCTTCAGGTCGACGTTGCCGCTGAAGCTCTTGAGGATGAGCGTGGTCCCGCCCTTGCCGACCGTCCCTTGGATCTGCTTCGGCGAGATCTTGCCGGAGACCGTGATCTCGAATTCGCTGTCGATGTCGCCGCTGAACGTGTTGGCCTCGAGGTCGAATCCCGCATCGGCGGGGATGGTCATCCGGACGTCGCCGCTGTGGGTCTTGAGCTCGTAGCGGCCGCCCGCCAGGAGCTGACCGGTATAGGTGACGTTCCCGCTGACCGTCTTGATATCGACGGTCTGGGCCTCGGAGACGTCCTGGAGCACGATGTCCCCGCTCACGGCGTCGGCTTCGATCGATCCTTTGATCCGGGTGACATCGATGTCGCCGGAAACGGCCTTGATGAACGCGTCGCCGACGACGTTCTCCATCTCGAGGTCCCCGCTGACGAGCTTGACTTCGGCTCCCGCCGCGCCGCGGAGCCCGACGTTGCCGCTGACGGAATCGATCCTGGCCTTGCCGCCGATCGGCGCGATCCGGACGTCGCCGCTGACCGACTTGATCTCGACGGCGGCCTGCTCAGGGACCCAGATCTTATAGTCGACCGAGACGTTGATCGAATCGCCTCCCCAGAAACCGCCTGTGCGCTTGGGGTATTTCGTCTCGACGCTCACGCGGTCGGCCTCGCCCGTGACCTCGATCGTCACCTTGGCCGCGTTCTCCTTGGCCTTTTCGAGCGAATCCGCCTTCGAGGTCTTGAGGGCCTCGATCTTGACCTGGGCGTCCTTCCAGGTCAGGACTTCGATATCGCCGGAGACATTGTTGAGATAGAGCGTGCCCGTCTTCGACAGGGGCATCGTCTTGTCGAACTTCTCGTCGAACTTCTGTTCGGCCAGGACCGGCGCCGCGACGATCGCGACGACGAAGATCGCCGTAGCGACGGCGACGAGCCAGGTCCGGTTCCGTTCTTTTCTCATGGTCATCCTCCTTCTCATTCGATCAGATAATCGTTTTCCCGACCTCGGCGCCCCGGTCCCTCTTCTGGAGGTCCAAGGCCGAATCGAGCAATGTGAGCTTCTCGGTGTAAGCGGCCAGCAGGTAATTCCGAGCCTCGAGGTCGTCCGGCTCTTCGAGGACGGCCCGGCGGCAAGCCTGGATGGTGGCGTCGATGACCGTCAGGTTGCGGTCAAAGAGCTCCGCAACCTGCGGGGCGAGGGCCCCTCTCTCCGAGGCGAAGGCCTGGCTGAGAGACCTTATGGCTTGCTGGTAGTAACGCTCGGCCTCGTCGAGCTTGGCGAGCGTGAAGGCTTCCCTGGCCTCGGGGCTGAGCCGGACGTCCTGGCGCGCGAGCCTCCGTCCGATGAGGAGACCCGAGGCGACGAGGATAAGGGCCAGAGCCGCCGCCCCCGCCAATTTGAGGGCCGGCAGGCTCAGGCCGAAGAGCGGGCGACGGTCGAGAGGGGCGCCTTGGGCCGGCGCACGGAGCGCCCCGGCTTCAAGTCTGTCCTTGACGTTGAGCCAGACCTTCTCGGAAGGCACCGGGGTCTCGAGCCTGGCCGCCCCGCTGACGATCTTCCGCAGGTCCTCGCGGAGGGCCCGGCATTCGCCGCACGTCGCGAGATGGCGCTCGAGCCGGACGTTCTCCCGGCCGGAGAGCTCGTCATCGATCGAGCGGCTGATATATTCACGGAGCTTGCGGCATGTCATCGTCGTTCTCCCCTAAACCGCCCTTTTGGCCCGCAGATGTTCGCGGATCTTGAACCTGGCCTTGAACAGCTGGGATTTCGAGGTCCCGACCGCGCAGCCGAGCCTCAGGGCGATCTCCTCGTGCTTATATCCCTGGACATCGTGGAGCACGAACACGCTGCGGAGCCGCGGCGCCAAGGCCTTGATGGCCTCTTCGAGAGGCCTTTGGAGGTCCCTCTCGACGGGTTCCGTGCCAGGCTCTTCGATGCGCCCTTCCATGCCATCCAGGGGAACGAGCTTCTCGGTCTGGACCCGCTTTTGGCGCAAGTGGCTGTAGGCCGTGTTGAGGGCGATCCGGAAGACCCAGCCGGGGAACGTGGCCGCGTCGCGGACATTCCTCATGTGGCTGAAGACCTTAACGAAGACGTCCTGAAGGAGGTCCTCGGCGACGGCCCTGTTCTGGGCGTACCTGTAGACGAGGCCGAACACGGGTCCTTTGAACATCTCGTAGAGGGATTCCATGGCCCCCAGGTCGCCCTCGCGCCCGCGGCCCACGAGCTCCCCCAGACGGGCCTTGTCGGCCGTTCCCCAGACAGGGCCCTCTCCGCGCAACCGGTCCATGGCTAAGGTCGCCTCGAGGAAGGATTCGTACTCGGCATCGAACCCATTATCCCCGATTTGGCCCTGGACCGCCAGAAGCAGGCCGGAATTGAGCATCGTGTTCACACCGGTATAGATGGAAATAGGGGGGAAAAGGTTGCCTGACGGCCCGGCGGGTCAGGGCCTGGACTTGAAGCCGGCCGGCCCGTGGGCCCCGTCGCAGAAGGGCTTCTCCTCCGACCGGCCGCAGCGGCAGAGCGTGACCCGGTTCCGCCTCTCGTATACGAAGCCGTCGGCCGATTCAACGGAGATCCCACCCTTGACCCACAGCGGTCCGGACAGACCCCTCTGGGGGTCCTCTATCAGACTGATCCCCGGCTCGCATGCGGGCTCGATGGCCTGTCCGGTCGTCTTGTCCCAGGCGACGAGACTTCCCGATGGGCAGGCGCCGGCTTCCTCGATGGCCCTCATGCGGGCCTCGAGATCGTCGGATCTCTCGGCATAGTTCCAGGCGTCAAGCCCACCGTGGCAGAAGCGCGCGACCATGCAGAACTCGGAGGACCAGGTCAGGTCGACCCCCGGGCCGGCCGTTTTTTCCACATGTTCGAGATAATCGGTGCGGCCGGCCGTTTCCGTTCCATCGAACTCGACCTTGGCATGACTCCCGTCGCAGAACGGCATGTGCTTCGACGCGCCGCACCGGCATAGGGCATAGGTCTCCTGATGAGGGAGCGACGGGCCTTTGTCCCATTTCGCCGGTTCCCCGTCGGGGCCGAGGACAATGCGCTCCTCCGTCAACGGAACGTTCCCGCTGACGATATACGGACCGTCCTTGGTCACCTTGATCCGGGGCGCGTTCTTCTTGTCATTCATTGGATGGACTTCGACGGATCAGCTTTCGGACGTCAGGCCGGGCCCCACTTCATCAGCACCGGCGGGATGAGGGTCAGGGCGGCGAAGATCACCCAGAGGATGAGCAGGGGCACGAGCCACTTGGCCCATTTCTCCCAGCGCAGGCCGGCCAGCCCCAGGACGCCCATGGTCACCCCCGATGTCGGCAGGACCGGGTTGATGTACTCGGCCAGCTGAAAGGCGAAGACGGCCGTCTGGCGGGTGATCCCGACGAGGTCGCCGAGCGGGGCCATGATGGGGATGGTCAGGGCGGCCTGCGCGGTGCCGGAGTGGACGAAGAAGTTGATGACGCATTGGGAGACGAACATGATCTCGGCCGAGATGACCGGGTTGAATCGGGAGATGGCCCCGGCCAGGCCGGCCAGGATGGTATCCATGATCTTGCCGTCCTGGGCCACAATGAGGATGGCCCGGGCCGCGCCGATGATGAGGGCGGCATTGACCATGTCCTTGGCCCCTTCGACGAAGGCCTTGCCGAACTCGTCGCCCTTGAGCCCGCCGGCGATCCCGGCCAGGACGCCCATGGCCAGAAAAACGCCGCCGATCTCGTTGATGTACCACTGGTACTTGAGGATGCCAAAGACCATGGCGCCGAAGCCGGCCGCGAACACGAGCAGCACGAGCCGCTGGCGGGTCGTGAGGATCGCCCGCTCCAGGACGGGCTTGTCGACGCTAAGCTTCTTTCTCTTTTCCTGGTCCTCTTCGTACGTCGGGCTGAGGGCGGGGTTCTTGTGGATCCGGGCCGCGTAGCGCATGACCACGGCGATGGCGATGGCCGTGCCGCCGGCCCACACGGCCAGCCGGTAGCCGAGGCCCGAATACATGGGCAGGCCGGCGATACCCTGGGCGATGCCGACGGTGAAGGGATTGAAGAACGCCCCCGCGAAACCCGCCGCGGCGCCCAAGAAGGGCATGGCCACTCCGACGATGGTGTCGTATCCGAGGGACAGGGCCAGGGGCACGAAGACGAGAATGAAAGGCATGGTCTCTTCGCACATGCCCCAGACGCCGCCCCCCAGCGAGAAGATGAGCATGACGACGGGGATGAGCAGCACGCGCAGGGCCTTCTGCCGGCCGAAGGTGAAGGTGATGTTGCGGATGACGGCGGTGATGGCCCCCGTATGCTGGATGACGTTGAAAGCCCCCCCGACGATGAGGAGGATGGCGATGATGGCCGCGGCGTCCATGAAGCCGCGGATCGGCGAGACGAGCAGGCCGCCGAGCCCCTGAGGCTCGCTCGTCACGCGATTGTAGGATCCGGCCACGGGGACCATCCGGCCGTCCTTCTCGACCCGCTGGTACTCGCCTCCGGGGATGACCCAGGTGGCGATCACGGTCAGGACGACCATGGCGTAGATCAGAATGAGCGTATGGGGCAGGCGGAGGGGCTTGCCTTTCATTTCGGCGGCTCCACGACGCGCCCGGCGGCGAGGTCATAGACGTCGCCGGGGAGAAGGACGTGCATGGTCAGGCCGTGCCCGCCGAGATGGCCGTCGGGACTTTTCGCGGTCTTAGCCCGGCGCGCGTCATAGACGATGACCTGCCCTTCGCCGATAACCTCGTATTTGCCGTCGGGGCGGACGAGGACGGCCGTCGATTCCTCGATGCCGACGCCGACGAGCGTCGGATGCTCGAGGACGACGGCGATCAAGCGGTTGTGCCTCCGCCGGGTGACGAAGTGCTGGTCGATGACGGCGTTCGTAACGAAGCCGAACCCCTCGGTGTGTTCGACGTCATCGGCGAGGATGACCTGCCAGGTCCCCTCCGCATTGTTCGTCCGTTTCTCATTGCCGGTGATCATGAACTCGCTCATGACGGCCGCGCCGGCGCTCGTGCCGCCGATGAGGCACCCGTCCGCGTAAAGCTCGAGCATGCGGGCGTGGAGGGGCGTATTGAGCAGTACGGCCGTCTGCCGGGCCTGGTCCCCGCCGGAAAACCAGATGGCGCTCACGCCGTCAAGGATCTTGACGCTCTCCGGGTTCATGGCCTCCTCTCGGGTGAGGTGGTGGTAGACGACGTCCGCGACGCCGTAGTTCTTGAACTCGGCCACGAGCTCGGGCCCGGTCTCGAGTGGCACGCTACTGGCCATGGTGAAGATGACCATACGGCCCGCAACTTTGGCCTTGGCCAGCTCGACGAACGGCCTCATCAACGACGCCGGGCGATCGCCTCCGCCAACGATGAAGAGGTGGCCCTTGGGCAACGCGGGGGCCGTGGCCTGCGGAGAGCAGGCCGATGCGGCAAGAGCGACAAAAGCCAGCGCCATGAGGACCGTCGGGTTCTTTTTCACGCGCTTCCTCCTAAGATGGACGACCTATCGGGCGATATCTTATCAAATCCCTCCCGGATCTGTCTTGCCAATTTTACAGCCGGCGCAGACGTCGTTCCGGCCCACCCGAGCCTCCCGTTGACGGGGCCCGGAGGTTCTGTTAGATAGGACCCGATGGATGTTCCCTCTCCGACCTTCGAACCCATCTCTCGCTTTTCTCCCGGTGAACTGGCAGGTATCATCGGCCGAAGCTACGCAGGGCTGGTCGAGAAGTGGCCGGACCGTTGGGAACGGGAACGCGAGAAATGGGAGGATTTCGACCGCCGGGCCTTCGCCCGTCCGGACACCGTGGGAAAATGCGTATTCGTCAGCTGCCTCGAAGGGAAGCCTGTCGGTCTCGCCTCCTACGATCCCCGGCCCGGACCGTCGTACGCCGTCATCGGACAGAACTGCGTCCTGCCGGAATATCGCGGCCAGGGCTTCGGAAGACGCCAGATTCTCGAGATCCTGAAGAGATTCGGGGAGAGAAGAATAGAGATGGCTCTCGTGACGACGAGCGAGCATCCGTTCTTTATGCCGGCCCTGGCGTTGTATCGGGGCCTCGGCTTCAGCCAAGTCCGTCGTTTCGCCGGCGGCCCTGATCCCCGATACCAGCTCATCGAGCTGGAGCGGAGGCTCCCGCTCTGACTCCGTTCGTCAAAAGGCGATCGTCAGGGCCAGCGGCTTGCCCGGCTCGACGCGGACAGGTTTCGTCAAGATGACCCGGATCGTATCGCCCTCTTTGCGGACTGACGCCGCGGCCGGGGAACCCGTATGGAAGGTCTTGATCGAACGGATGCCCTTCCCGGCGGCCGACGGCGGGAGAGCAAAGTCGAGTTCTTTGAGGTCAAGCGCTCCGCCTCTGGCTTCGAGAGTTACGGCCATCCCGCTCCCGGCCGCGGCCTTTTGGGAATAGGTCCCCCAGCCCGAACCGGCCGTCCAGACCGTCCGGAAATCGTCCGCGTTCATCTTCGGCTCGAAGCCCATCCTCATCTCGGGCCCCGAATAGGACATCCCCGCTAGGGCCAGCAGGACGCCCCAGGACGACATGGCCCGGGCATAATGGTGGCCGCATTCGACCTCGTTCCAGGGGTTGCGCCGGAAACCATCATAGCGGTCGCGGACCGCTTTGACGACGCTCAGCCCTTCCTCGAGAAGGCCCTCGTAGATGAGATGGGAGGCGACCTGGTACTCGATGCCGGTCCAGACCTCGTCGGAATACGGGAACGGCAGGGGCGGCCGTCCGCCGCGGGGCCAGGAGCAGAGGAGCAGGCCCTTCTCGTCGTTGAGCGCGTAGGTGCGCTGGACGTTGGAGAAGTTCCTGAAGTCGGGGAGGAAATTGTACTTGTAGATCGCCCGCAGCGACGACTGGATGCGCTCGGCGGGGAGGTAGCGCCCGAGACCCGACACCATGCCCAGCCACTGGCCGAGGAGCATGTCGGAGAGACAGCCCTCGCCGTACTGGTATTTCTTCTCCATGACCTGGTCGTACTTCTGGACGTAGAACTCGCCGTTCCAGAGAGTGCTGTCGTAGGCCACGCGGCCCTTGTTGTACATGGCCAGATAGGCCTTGGCGGAGACGAGGTCGCCGACGGCGGCGGCCATGGCCGCGCCGGCCTTGAGGGCGCCGAGATAGAACCCGCCCATCATGCTGTTCGGGCCGAAGAATTCGATATCGTAGGTGTTGTGCTGCTCGCCTTCCATCAGGCCGTCGCGGTCGGCGTCCCAGGATTTCCAGGCGTAGTCGAGGGCCTTCTTGGCCTGCGGCCAGAGCTTCTTGAGCCAGGCTGTGTCGCCCGAGATCTGCCAATCCCGGTAGAGACTGATGATGCGGCCCATCTGGCCGTCGGCGGCCGGCTTGAAGTCCCACAGGACGCCGCTGCCGAGCGGGAGCGAGGTGCGGAAGACCATAGCCCCGTCCGGCTTGACGTTGTTGAGGAAATCGGTTTCGCGCATGGTCCGCTCGAGCGAGGGGAAGAGGAAGGCCAGCGACTGGGCGTAGTTCCAGACGTGGGCGCAGTTGAGCGGGCAGCAGCCGCCCTGGTCGCCGCAGCCCTCGAAGCCGAAGTAGTTCCCGCCCGCGAGGCGGAAGCCCGTCGTCGTCCGGATGATCGCGGCCTGGCTCGAGACGGCGTCGAGGACGTAGGGCGGGAGGGTCGTCGCGAAGAAGGCGTCGTGGAAGGCCCGGCTCGCCTTTTCGAGACGGTTGAGGTTCCTTTGGAGGTATTCGGCGGCGGCCCAAGCGTCGAAATGCTTCGTCGCGTAATAGTTCTTGAAGATGCGGCCGCGCTGCTCGGGGACGATGTCGAAATAGTTGAGGACGTTCGGGAAATTCCAGGACAGGATGAACGGCAGGACGACCTCCTCGCCGGGGCCAAGGGTGGCCAGGAGCCCGAGCGTCCCGACGTCGGTCTGCTTGTCGGGCGATGGGGAGACCTCGGCCAGGTCCTGGAGCTTGCCGTCGGCGGCGAAGTCGTCCCAGAAGATCTGGAGATCGTCCCACCATTCGCCGCGGACCCAGTGAGTCAGGTAGGTGATGTCGGGCCAGGGCGTGGTCAGAGCCATCGTGCCGAAGGCGGGGTCCCCGTCCTTGACCTTGCGCGAGGACATGGCCAGGCCGCGCAGGGTCGCGGTCGTCCTGATCTCGTTGACGTTCTGGCCGAACTTGTCGTTGCCGAGCCCGTCGACTTGCCCGACGCCGTCGTAGCCGATCGGGTTGATGACGGAGCCGGCGATGGTGATCTTCGCCGGGGCGGAGCTGGCGTTCTTCACCCGATATCGCAGGACGAAGGCCGGGATGCCGGAATCGTCGGGTTCGAGCGGGACGAGCGGATTGAAGGCCTCGAGCGTGATCTCGAGAGGGATCTGGCTGTCGGAGAGCTCGACCTCGGCGAAGGGATACTCACCCTTGAACCTGGCCTTCTCCATGCGTGGCAGGCCCGGCACGAAGACGCGGCGGAAACCGAAGCCGGTCGTGAAGGGCGGCTCGAGCGGGCCCTCTAGAACGCGGACGAGCTTCTTCCCCGACTGCTCGAAGTACAGGGCGAAGAAGGAGAACGGCATGTGGACGCCCTTGCCGGGCCGGTTGAAGATCTCCCAGTCGCGGAGGTTGCCGCGGCCGCCGAGCGAGATCGTGCCTGTGCCGATGCCGCCGAGCGGGAAGGCCACCTCGCCGAGGGCCCGGCCCTCGAACGTGCGCACGGGACCGGAGCGGAGGAGCTCGTCACCGCTTGGAGCGGCCATGAGGCTCGAGGCGATGACAATGACGAGGCCGAGAAGAAAAGTCCAGGCGAGGACGTGGGCTTTGGTCTTCATGGGCTGGCCCTCCTTGGGTGAGGTGGGTGTTCAGCCTTCTTCTAAAGGAATGTCTGAGGAATGTCAAACGCCCGGGCGGGCGGGATTCATCCGGTGACCGTCTTGCCTCGCCGTTCGAGAAGACGCTCGATCTTCCGTTCCATGTCGCCGTAGTGCGTGCCCTGCCAGAAGACGCGGTCGCACCCGGGGCAGACGGCGAACGACGCGGCGTGCTCGCCGACGAATGGCGTGACGAGGTTCCTGGCCCTTTCCCGGCTCAGCGGCTTGAGCGGGAGATTGCAGGCGATGCACCGCGTGTTGGGCCGGACCTTGTCCCAGAGCCCGTACTCGTCGAGGACCTGGACGATCTGGTCCTCCCAGCCGTCGCTGCGGACGAAGAGACGGTTGGGACGCTTGGCCGTCCTCTCGATGAGCCCTGTGTCCCGCGTCAGGAGGACGCGGTCCTCGCGGCGGGCGATGGCGACGAGGTCCCGGTCCTCGGCCTTGGAGAAGTAGAGGACGTCGAAGCCGAGGATCTTGAGCCACTTGGCCAGCCGGCCGAGCATGCAGTCGGCGACGAAGGTCAACGTCCGACCTCCTAGAGGCCGAGGAATTGAACAGCCAGGCCGGAAATGAAGATCATCAGCCCGGCCAAGGCGTGGGAGTAGCGCTCGAGCTTGCCCAGCTTGACGAAGCTCGCCCCGTACGACGCGGCGGCGATGATGACGAGCATGGTCGCGATGGTCACGAGACCGAAGGCCGCGGCGACGAGGACGACCCCGGCCGAACTGTGACGGGCGGCGGGGTACATGACGAGCGGAATCAGGGGCTCGCAGGGGCCGAAGACGAAGATCGTGAACAGGACCCAGGGCGTGATATTGGCCTTCTTGGGGACTTCTCCGTGGGGATGAGTGTGCTCGGCGAGCTCATGGGAGTGGGTGTGGGCGTGCTGATGGACGTGTTCGTGGTTCGGGTCGTGGGGGCCCTCGTCGGGTCCATGGGGATGGACTTGCGCGTCCTCATGGTCATGGAGATGGGGATGCACGTGCGGCTTGCCCCTCCAGGCCCGCCGCATGCCCCAGACAAAATAAGCGAAGCCGAAGCCGATGAGGAGCCAGGCCGCGATCCCGCCGCGGGCCGCTTCGACACCCTCGAGCTTGGCCACGGCGATGCCGAGGGCAATGCCCAGGAAGCCGAGGGCGACCGAGCTCAGGATGTGGCCGAGACCGGCCAGGAAGGCGACGCCGAGGGTCTTGCGCAGGGTCCAGTTGCGGGCCCGGCCGATGACGATAAAGGGGAGGTAATGGTCCGGGCCGATCACGGTGTGAACGAGGCCGAGCGTCGCCGCCGTGCCGGCCAACATCCAGATCTCACGGCTGATCATCGTCCCTCCGCCCCCACTTCCGCGAAAGATCCGAAGAGGGGGAAAAAAATGGTGGACGGTAGGAGACTCGAACTCCCGACCTCAGCGTTGCGAACGCCGCGCTCTCCCAACTGAGCTAACCGCCCACGCGACGGGCAGAGGCCCAAAAAAGGACCTCTTATATCTACCACGAATCGGTCTTTTTTTCTATTGTGCCGGCCTGCCCGGAGGCATAGAATGCCCGAGGAGGGTTTGCCATGGGCAAGACCATCATCGTCCTTCTGCTCATTGCCGCCGCCGCGTATTTTGTCTACGAGAACGTGGGGCGGACGCCGTCCGAGGAAGAACAGCTCGTGAGCCATCTCCGCGACCGCTATGCCGTCGTCGTCAGCAAGTTCACCAGCGCCGTGGGCCGGTCGGGCATGATCGGCATGGACACGACCTTCGACACCGAGACGGCCGTCACGCAGATCCAGAAGCTCCGGGCCGAGCTCGCCGAGCTCAGCAGGAAGCTGACCGAGCCGAGGGCCATCAACAAGGCCGCCGCGCTTTCGGAGAAGATCGAGGCCTTCTGCAAGAAGAACGAGATCCTTCGGCCTTGACGTTCCAGCTCTTCGGCCGATCTCCCCGTGCCGGACGCCTGGTCCGGCGACTGGGCCGGGCGCGAGTCGAAGCCGTCATCGAAAAGACGGCGCAGGGACATCTCCTCCGGGGTACCGTATCGGGCCGCCCCGGCCGCGTCGAGGTCTTTCGGGCCCCAGCGCCCGCCGCGTTCCTTCTCAACAACTGGCAGTCGTGGGGACCGATGGAGCGGGTCACGCCTTCGACCCGCTTCCCTGAGCTCGAGGCCATCGTCCGCGACTACAGCCCGTATCTCTTCTCGCCGCTCGGGCATGAGATCCTGAGCGGTCCCGTCAGCGATTATTTCGCCGCCTGGGACGGCGGCCTGGCCGGCTTCCTGACCTCGTGCATCGGCCATCCCTTCTTCACGGTCGAGGGCGGCGATCTTGTCGGCTGGATCGACTTCTTCGACGCCGCGTTCGAGGACCCCGTCGCGATCGAGCCCTTGGCCGTGCTGGCGGACGGGGCCGTGGTGGACCTGCTCGAGACCTACGGCGGCCTCGTCAAGCGGGCCGGACGCGCGCGGATCGGGCCGTGGAATCCCGCCGGCTGGTGCAGCTGGTACCACTACTTCGGGAAGCTCGGCTGGCCGGACGTCCTCGAAAACCTCGAGACCGCGGCCGCCGACCGGAGATCTCTCCCGTTCGACGTCTTCCAGGTCGACGACGGCTATGAAATGGACATCGGCGACTGGCTGTCGGCCAAGCCGGGTTATCCCGATCTCGACGGCCTGGCTCGGGCGATCAAGGGCCAGCGGTTCCGGGCCGGGATCTGGGCCGCCCCATTCAGCGCCGCGGAGACATCGCGGCTCTTCGCCGAGCATCCGGATTGGATGATCGCGGAGAACGGCCGGCCCAAGGTTTGCTACAAGGGCTGGGGGAAGACGATCTTCGCCTTGGACACGACCCATCCGGAAGTCAAAGGCTGGCTGGAGTCCACGTTCCAGGCTCTGCGGCGGGCGGGTTTCTCCTATCTCAAGATCGACTTCCTGTTCGCGGGGGCCATGCCCGGCAGGCGGCGGAAGAACGTCACGCCGATCCAAGCTTACCGGGAAGGAATGCGCGTCATCCGGCGGGCCGCGGGCCGTGACTTCGTCCTTGGTTGCGGGGCCCCGCTCCTGCCTTCGGTGGGACTCGTCGACGGCATGCGCATCGGCGAGGATACGGCGCCCTTCTGGAAGACGAAGCCCTCCGGGTTCCAGGGGCCGAACGCGTATTTCGCTCTCAAGAACGCCCTGATGCGGCAGTTCATGCACCGGACCTTCTGGCTCAACGACCCCGACTGCCTGCTGCTTCGGAACCTGGAAAACGGGCTCACGAAGAATGAGCGCGAGCTCTACGCGCTGGCCGCCGGGGCCCTTGACAACATGATCGTCGACAGCGACAGGCTTTCCCTCCTGGGGCCGGCGGAGAAGGGCCTGCTCCGGACCGCCCTGTCCCTCAGGGGAGGCCGTGCCAGGGTCAGCGGGCTCTTGGGGGAATTCGGGGAAGACGTCTATATGATCGAGACTTCGGGGGGCCCGGCCGGCAAGGTCCGACTGGGGGTCAATCTCTCTGGGGATAAGGCCGTTATCAGGGGGAAAATGCTCAGCCCGCGGTCAGGGGCGTTCCTGGCCTAAAAAGCCCCCTCTTGCTACCTACCTTTTTGGGGCTTCGAGCCACACCTTCCTGTTCCCGCATGTGGAAAAATAGCCCATCCGCCAGGGAAGTCAAGAGGATTTGCGGGGATGTCCCATAATGTCAGTATATGTCATGTCGGGGGGCCGGGACCTCCGGCCCTTGAATGGGGTGATTTCGGCCGGAGCAGGGCCGATTCCCCCTGGTCGCGCCTCGGAAACCGGCGACAAGATGGGGTCAAACCTACGCGATGCCAGTCAAAATTGGCATCGCGTAGGTTTGACCCCATCTTGTCCCGGGTGTAACCTTTTATTCAAAGGGCGGTATCTATCATTGAACGCCGATCGAGCCGAGAAAGAGAAGACCGGACGCATGTCACCGACCGACAACGAGTTGATGGAAGACGTTAGGGACGGCCACGTCGAGAAGCTGGCCGTTCTCTTCGAGAGATATCAGACCATGCTCTACAACTTCTTCCTCCGCCTGACTGGAAACAGGGCCGCAAGCGAGGACCTCGTGCAGGAGGTCTTCATCCGCGTCCTGAAATATCGGTCCGGCTACCTCAGCGAAAGCCGGTTTAACGTCTGGCTCTTTCAGATCGCGCGCAACGCCCACATCGATCATCTCAGGAAGCAGAAGCCGGCGCTTCCGCTCGACGAGCAGTTCGTTGAGACGCCGAGCCACGAGCCCCAGCCCGAAGCCGTCTATGAAGCCGACCGGGAAGCGGAGCTCGTCCGCCGGGCCCTCGACCGCCTGTCCGTCCAGAAACGGGAGATCCTCGTCCTCTTCCGCTTCCAGAACCTCAAGCTCCGGGAGATCGCCGAGCTCATGGGGGTCCAGGTGGGGACCGTCAAGGCCCAGGTCCACCGGGCCCTCAAGGATCTCAGCCGGATCTACCTCGAGCTGCAAGGAGGGAACGTATCATGACCTGCGAAAAAACCCAGGAAAGATTCGCCGATTATCTCACCGGGGACCTCGACGAGACGGGCCGCGGCGAGGTTCGGGCGCACATCCTCGCCTGCCCGGCCTGCCGCGAGGACCTCGAGAACCTGACCGTCGTCTGGGCCAAGCTCGGCGTGCTGCCGGAAGAACAGCCCGGAAGCGCCATGCGCAGCCGCTTTTACACCATGCTCGAAGACTACAAGGCCACGCTCGAGGCCGAGCAGAAAGCCGCCCGACAGACCGCGCCCCGATCCCGATGGGCGGAATGGCTCACCTTCCGCCGCCCCGCCTTCGCCGCCTCCTTCTCGGCCTTTCTCCTCCTTCTCGGCGTCGGCGCCGGCTGGCTTCTAAACGGCGGCCGGACCGGAGGCGCCCGCCTGGCCAGCCTCTCTCGCGAGATCCAGGACATGCGCCAGCAGGTCGCCTTGTCCCTGCTCGGCAAGCCCTCGGCTTCGGACCGCATCCAGGGCGTCAGCTACAGCGCCGATGTCAAGAACCCGAACAGCACGACGCTCGCCGCGCTCTTCAAGGCGGTCGACAGCGACCCCAACCCCAACGTGCGGCTGGCCGCCGTGGACGCCCTCTATCTCTTCCGCGACCGGCCGGGGGTGCGCGAGAGCCTCGTCAAGTCCCTGTCCGCCCAATCCTATCCCCTTGTCCAGGTCGCGCTCATCGATTTCCTGGTCGAGGTGCGGGAGGCGCGGGCGGTCGAAGCGCTCAAGAAGCTCATCGAGGGAGGTGAACTCACGCCCGAGGTCAAGGCCCGGGCCGAGCAGGGCCTGAAGCAGATCACGGTCTGAGGGACGCCATGAAGAGAACATCGTATACGCTCGCCCTCATTTCCGCGCCAAGAGATCAAGATCATCGTCCTCAGCGGACAAAGGAGAATGATATGAACAAGAGAATCGTTTTCATCGCCATCCTGGCCCTGCTCGTGGCCGGGACGTGCGGCTGGGCTGTCGCCCAGTCCAAGGAAGAGACCCCCGACCGGGCCGTCGTCCCGCTTTCGAACCCGGCCCAGCCGGCCAAGATCGAGGTCTCGGTCATGCGGGGCAGCATCACGGTCAAGGGTTACCAGGGCAAGGAGATCATCGTCGAGGCCCGGGTCCGGGAAAAGGCCTTGTCTGGTCTCGGACTCGCCGTCCCCTATGCCACGGGCGGCTATGCTGTCATGCCCCCCGCGACCCCGACCCCGCCGGCCCAGCCCACCCCTGCCCCCGCCCCTGCGCCCTTGGCCAGGGCCGGCCACGTCAACGAGCGCGTCCAGAAGGAGGTTCAGGCGGCCCTTTCGGCCACCTTGGCCGACCAGGAAGCCCTGGCCAGGAAGATCGCGCACGCGCAGGACCGGGCCCTCAACTTCTACTTCCAGTACTCCCAAGACGACAAAAAAGCCCAGGAAGAGAAAGCGAAGAAGATCGCTGGCATGAAGCAGCTCTCCGGGTCGACCTCGGGCCTCGAGATCGAAGAAGAGGACAATATCGTCCAGATCAGCACCCAGTCCTGGAAGGCGGCCACCGATCTCGTCATCCAGGTGCCGGTCGCTTCCTCGCTCGAGATCCGCTCGTCCATGGACGGCGCGGTCGTCGTCGAAGGCGTCAACGGCGAGATCGACATCAACAACATCAACGGCCCGGTGACCCTGCGGAACGTCTCGGGCAACACGCTCGTCCACACGGTCAACGGCAACATCGACGTCGTGCTCGCCCGCGTCGCGGCCGATAAGCCGCTGTCCTTCAGCACCATGAACGGCGATATCGACGTTACCCTCCCCGGCGACGTCAAGGCCAATCTCAAGATGAAGTCCGAGCAGGGCGAGATCTACTCCGACTTCGACATCAACATGACCCGCCAACCGGCCCGCTCGGAAGCGGCCGAGAAGACCGAGCAGGGCAAGTATCGCATCTCCTTCGACAAGTCCCTCTATGGCCTGGTCAACGGCGGCGGCCAGGAGTTCTCGTTCAACACCTTCAGCGGCGACATCTACATCCGGAAGAAGAAGTAACGCCCCGATCGAACGCGGTCCGCGGGGGCGGCCCGGCCGCCCCTCTTTTTATTGGGGCCGGACCCGCGCCCGCTTCCGGCTCCAGTAGATGTAAGCCGGGACGCCCAGGGCGATGATGAGGAGCCCGGCGAACGAGTTCCAGAACGTCCCGATGAGCGCGTTGACGGTCACGAAGAGAGACGCCAAGACGAAGAGCCCCGGCGTTACCGGATACCCGAGAGCTCTGTAGGGACGCGGCAGGTCGGGGCGCTTCTTCCGCAGGACGAAGACCGCGGAGACGGCCAGGCCCATGAAGATCCAGTGGCCGAAAATGACGTACCGGAGGAGCTGCTCGAACGTCCCGCTCAAGCTGAGGACGATGCTCCAGGTCCCCACGACGAGGATCGAGACGTGCGGCGTGTGGAACTTCGGATGGACGGAGGCCATCTTCCGGAAGAAAAGCCCATCTTTGGCCATCGCATAATAGACCCGCGGTCCGGTCAGGACGTGGCCGTTGGCCGCGCCCATGATCGAGAACAGGATGATGAAGGCCACGATCGATGCCCCGATCGGGCCGACGGCCACGTTCATCGCGTCGGCCGCGATCCGGTCCGACTTGGCCATTTCGAAGGCCGGTACGGCATAGAGATAGGCGGCATTGGCCAGGAGATAGAGGAGCGTGACCAGCCCGCAACCGGCGATGATGCCGACGGGCAGCGTACGGGACGGGTTCCGGGTCTCCCCGGAATTGAACGTACAGGCTTCGAATCCTTTGTAGGCCCAGAGGGCCGCGACGAGGGCCAGCCCGAACATCCCTATCATGTCCCCTTTCGGCGCGTCGGCCGCCGGCCGCACGAGGTTCTCCCAGTCGCCCTTGGCGAACAGAAGGACGGTCACGACGATCCCCGCCAGGGCGACGAACTTGAGCGACGTCAGGATATTCTGGAAGAGGGAGCCGCGCTTGACGCCGAGGATGTTGATGACCATGAGGATGACGATGAACAGGATGGCGGCCAGCTTTTGGACGATCGGTCCCATGTTCAGGAAATGGGGCAGATACTTCGAGGAGAAGGCCACCGACAGCGCCGCGATGCTGCCCGAATCGATGACGAGGAAGAGGGTCCAGCCGAAGAGAAATCCGGCCAACGGACCGTAGGCCTCGCGGAGGTAAACGTAGATGCCCCCGGTTTCCGAGTAGGCCGCAGCGAGCTCCGCCAGCGAAAGGGCGCCGAAGACGCTCAGGAGCCCGCCGACGACCCAGACGGCGAGGATGATGAGAGGCGAGCGGACCTGGGCGGCCACGGTGGCCGGGACGATGAAGATGCCCGAGCCGATCATCGTGCCGACGACGATGCCGACGATGCTTCCGACGCCGAGGACCCGGAGGAGGGAGCCGGAGGCGGGACCGGACCCGGCGGCCCGCTGTTCCATGGAGCTTCTTTCGGGGTGCGACATGCCGCTATCTTATTCAGCGGCTGCCGTGAAATCAAACCCGACGCGCGCCCACCTCGCATCTTATTTGATACGTATAAGTTAGAGATGCCGGTGCGCCTGGCCCGCCTTGACAGGGACGGCGATCTGGACTATGGTTTCCTCGTATTTCTCTCCGCCCCGATAACGTTCGAGCGCCCGGGAGGTTCCGCCATGGCCGCAAGAAACCGCCGTCTGGGATTCGTCGCCGTCCTCATCGCCCTTTTCACGATCCTCTTCATCGTCAACCGCCGCCAGAAGCTGGCCGCCGAGACGGCCGACCTCATCCTCGTCAACGGCAAGATCGTGACCGTCGACGACCGCTTCCCGACAGCGACCTGGATCGCCCTCCGCGGCGACCGTATCTCCGCCCTGGGCTCGGACCCGAAGGGTTTCCATCGCCACGTCGGCGACGGGACCGAGATCATCGACCTCGGCGGCGCCCTGACCATTCCCGGGCTCATCGAAAGCCACGGCCACTTCACTGGCCTCGGCCAATCCAAGACGGTCCTCGACCTGACAAAGGTCCGCTCCTGGGACGACATCGTCGCCCTCGTCGCCGAGGCGGTCCAATCGGCCAAGCCCGGCGATTGGATCCTTGGCCGCGGCTGGCACCAGGACAAGTGGGACCGGGCGCCCGAGCCCAATGTCGAGGGCCTGCCTTTCCACGACGCCTTGAGCAAGGCCAGCCCCGAGAACCCCGTCCTCCTCATCCACGCCAGCGGCCACTCGTCGCTGGCCAACGCCAAGGCCATGGAGCTGTCCAAGATCACCGCGACGACGGCAAACCCCAAAGGCGGCGAGATCGTCCGCGACGCCCGGGGCAACGCCATCGGCGCTTTCATCGAAGAGGCCCAGGGCTTGGTCCGCTACGAGGCCGGGCACGACACTCCCGAAGAGGCCGCGGCGGTGACCCGCAAGCTCATCGAGCTGGCCTCACGGGAGTGCCTCGTCAATGGCGTCACGACCTTTCACGACGCCGGCGTCGGGCTCTCGACGGTCGACCTCTATAAGAAGATGGCCGAAGAAGGGGCCCTCCCCGTCCGGCTCTATGTCATGCTCAGCGCCGGAAGCAAGACCCTGGCCGAGAAAGGCCTGGACTATCGGATGATCGGGGCCGTCGATAATCACCTCACGGTCCGGGCCATCAAGCGGCTCATCGACGGGGCGCTCGGCTCCCACGGCGCCTGGCTGCTCGAGCCGTACGCCGACCTCCCCGTTTCGACGGGGCTCAATACGGAATCGATCGAGGAGATGAAAGCCACGGCGAAATTCGCCATCGAGAATGGCTTCCAGGTAGCCACTCACGCCATCGGCGACCGTGGCAACCGCGAGACCCTCGACATCTACGAGGAGGCCTTCAAGGCCCACCCCGACAAGACCGACCTGCGCTGGAGGATCGAGCACGCCCAGCACCTCAGCCCGGCCGATATCCCGCGCTTCGCCGCGCTCGGGGTCATCCCGGCCATGCAGGCCATCCACTGCACCTCGGACGCGCCCTGGGTCCTGAAACGCCTGGGGGAGAAACGGGCCGAGGAGGGCGCCTACGTCTGGCGGAAGCTCATGGACGCCGGCTCGAAGATCCCCATCGGCACGGACGTCCCGGTCGAACCCATCGACCCGATGGCCAACTTCTTCGCGGCGGTCACCCGACGGCTCAAGGACGGGACGACGTTCTTCCCGGGCCAGAAGATGACGCGCGACGAGGCCCTCCGCGCCTATACCATCAACGGCGCCTACGCCGCCTTCGAGACGGGGCTCAAGGGCTCGCTCGCGCCGGGCAAGCTGGCCGACATCACCGTCCTCTCGCGCGACATCCTGACCTGCCCCGAGGACGACATCCTGACGACCGAGGTCCTCTACACGATCATCGGCGGCAAGGTCCTCTACCACCGTTAAAAAGAACGGAAGAAAGATAAGTCTTGACAACGGCTTCGGTTTATCGTATATTTACGATATACGATTAAGACGAGAGGAGACTCCATGGCCCAAGCCAAGACGGCGCCGTTCGATCCCGAGCTGGTCCGCGCGGCGGGGCTGGCCAAGGCCCTGGCCCACCCGGTCCGCATCCGCATCCTCGAGATGCTGGCCGGCGGCAGGGGCTGCGTCTGCGGCGGGCTCGTCCACCGGCTGCCGCTGGCCCAGTCGACGGTCTCACAGCACCTCAAAGAGCTCCGGGACGCCGGGCTCATCCGGGGCGAGATCGACGGGCCGCGCACCTGCTATTGCCTCGACCGGAAGGCGCTCGCCGCGGCCGGGCGGACGTTCGCCGGTATCTTTCACCGCCTTTCAGGATCGGCCAAATCAAACACCACAAAAGAGGAGAAATCATGAAGCCCATCACCAAGAAGGACAACAAGAAGGACCAGGAAGCCGAGCGCCTCAAGGAGCTCGTCCGCGACAAGTACGGCCGGATCGCCAAGGACGCCCCGAAGCCGGGAATAAAGCCCGCGAAGCCGGCGGCAGGGTCGAGCTGCTGCTGCTCCCCCAAGGCAGCCCCCTGTTGCGCCCCGGCCCCGGACCCGTCCGCCGCCACTTATTATGGCGAGGATGTCATCGGGATCAAGGACGCCTATTCGAAGCTCGACGGGCACATGGACGAGGCCGACCTCGGCCTCGGCTGCGGGCTGCCCACTCAGTACGCCGGGCTCGCCCCCGGCCAGACCGTCGTCGACCTCGGCTCGGGCGCCGGCAACGACGTCTTCATCGCCCGCGCGGCCGTGGGCGGGACGGGCCGGGTCATCGGCATCGACATGACGCCGGAGATGATCGCCAAGGCCCGGGAGAACGCCGGCCGGCGCGGTTTCGGCAACGTCGAGTTCCGCCTGGGGGACATCGAATCGCTGCCCGTCGAGAACGCCTCCGCCGATGTCGTCGTCAGCAACTGCGTCCTCAACCTTGTCCCCGACAAGAAACGGGCCTTCGCCGAGATCTTCCGCATCCTCAAGCCGGGCGGCCATTTCTGCATCTCCGACATCGTCCTCGAGGGGACGCTGCCGGCCAAGCTCCAGAATCTGGCCGAACTCTACGTGGGCTGCGTCGCCGGGGCCCTGTCTTATGAGGATTACATGGGCCTCATCCGGGACATGGGTTTCGACTCCGTCGCGGTCAAGTCCTCGCGCAAGCTCGATCTCCCCGAGGAGTTCCTGCTCGAGAACATCGGCGCCGACGGCCTGGCTGCGTATCGCGCCTCGGGTGCCGCCGTCTTGAGCATCACGGTCGTCGCCGAGCGGCCCAGAGCCTAAGGACCGTCCCCCGCGGGGCTTCCCTTCCGCAACGAACCGTCGCCGCCTGGCGTATAATATCCAGGTCGGATCCTGGAAGACGGAGCGTCGAACATGACTCGAACAACGGTCGCCCTCCTGATTGTCGCGATGATCGCCTTCACGGCCTCGGCGGCGCCGGGCCCGGCCCAAGGCGGGGAGGAGACGAAGCCTATCCAGCTCTATGTCGACCTCGGCTACGTCAATCTCTTCAGCTACCCCAAGTGGTTCAATCTCGGCCCGGAGATGGAGCTCCGCTTGGGACGCTTCTTCTCAGTCAACCCCGAGGTCTCCGTATGGATCGGCCAGTCGTTTGGCAGGAAGGTCAAGGTCGTTCCGGGCGCGACCGCGAACTTCAGGCTGGGGCGCTTCTTTATCGGGGGCGGCGCCATCCACCGGGTCTCCGACTGGCCCGAAAACCCGATGTCGGTCGGGGTCGATCGCGGCTGGCTCATGCCCAAAGCCCAGGTCGGATACTTCGCGGGACCGGCCCGCCTGACCTTGTCGATCCTTTTTGTGGGCGCGGCCGATGACGTCGCCGCCGGGCTGACGATCGGCATGGGGATGGGGCGCCCGTCCAGGGATTGAGCCCGGGCCGCCTGGGCGCCTAGAGCGCGGCCAACCGTTTACGGGCATCGGCGAGCTCGGGGTGGGTCGGGTCGGCGTCCTTCCAGTATTCGAGGAATTTCCTGTACTCGACCGCCGCGCCGGCCTTGTCCTCTTTTTCCTCGAGGACCCGGCCCAGCCGATAGTGGTAGAGCGGGGGGATCATCCAGCGGACCTGGTTCGACGGGTCGATCGTCATGAGCTTCCTGTATTCCGCCACAGCCGCGTCCAGCTCCCCTTTCTTCCAATACGCCCGGGCGAGAACATCCTTGAGCCACGGCTGGTTGTAGACGGGGATCGTATCAAAACCCATTCTCGGGAGATCGAGGGGGACGATCTCGAGGCCGAGGGAGATGGCGCGTTCGACATCGTTCCCGGCCAGCGCCGCTTCGGCCCGCAGCAGCCGATAGAGGAACGTCGCCTGGGCCGCATCGGCAGGATCGACCCGGGAGAGCAAGGTTTCGACCGCGGCCGCTTGACGGGCCGCGTCAGCGGGCTTGTCCCTGACAAGATCGACCCATCCCTGGAAGAAGGTCCGAACGGCTTCTTCGAACGCCGATAAGCCCAAGCCGCTTTTCGCACTCTGATCCACATACCGCTGGAACGCGTCTCTCGCAGCTTCGGCCTCGCCCCGGTCGCGAAGGATGAAGGCCGTGATCCAATCCACGTTCGCCGCGGCCAGGGCCTCGCCCGCGGCCTCGGCTTGCTTCCGGAGCCCGGCGTAACGGGACAGGGACGCCTCCCAACGGCCGAGAAAGTAATCCACAAAGGCCCTCAGCCAGGCGCCCACCATCCTGGCCTCCGGAGAGGCCTGCTTGTCCAGCTCATCGATCCAGCGATAGGCTTCCCCGTAATCCTCCCGGAGAGAGGCGGCGTATAAGAGGCTCGCGCATTCAGGGAAGAAATCCGGCTTCAGCGCCAGGGCCTCACGGAACTTCTCCTCCGCTGACGCCAGCCGGCCCATCCTGATGTAGGTCTCTCCGATCGAATCGAGCGGGTTGGCGTCGCCGGGGTTGAGCTCCGCGTAACGTGCGAAAAGGCGGAGGGCTTCATCGAAGTCCCCCATCATGGCGTATGAATAAGCTAACTGGTTGACGGCGAAGCCGAAGTCCGGGTCCAGGGCGACGGCCCGTTCCAGCGTGGCGACCGACTCGGGGTACTCCCGGCGTCCTTGATAGAGCCGCCCCAGATCTAAGAGCGCGTACTTTTCCTCCGGGTATTTCCGGACGAACTCCTGGAGGAGGCGGATCCGCTTATCCGGGTCCCGTTCGACGATCTCGGCGTACCCGGCCGCGATCGTAAGCCGCTCTTTCTCGCTCGCTTTGGCCGAGTACCGGAGGGCCTTTTCCATGGCATCATGAGCGAGGTCGGTATTCATCAGGTTGACGGCCGAGCGGGCCAGGAAAAGATAGGCTATGGCGAACTCGGGATCAATGGCGATGGCCTGTTCCAGGGATCTCGCGGCTTCGACATGATAGTATTTCTCATATTCGTTCCGGCCGCGGAGAAACAGGTCATAGGCCTTCATCGAGCCCGTGGTCAGCTCCATGATCGGCCGGATGGGCGGCTCGATCTTGAGCAGGGGCTTGCCGATCCCCCGCCCGATCTCGCGGCTGATCTCGTCGATCTGGGACTTGAGGATGCTGGCCACTCCTTCGCCCCGGGCCGAAGCGCTCTTGAGGGAATCGCGGGTCGCCGCATCGAGAACCTTGACGTTGGTGACGAAGGTCTCCCCGGCCTTGACGAAGGAGCCGATGACGAGGGCCTCGATCCCGTTCCTGCGGCAGACCTCGAAGCCGGCCTCCTCGTCGAAGGCCGCGGCCGCGGCGTCCCGGCCGGCCTGCTTCAGGAGGTCCTTCAGGCGCTCCCACGACGTCACCCGGAGGTGCTTCGACTCCTCGAGGCTGGTGATGAGCAGGTTGGGGATGGCCTCACAAAGTGTGTCGAGGCCGGCGTCGCCGGTCTGGTTCTTGAAACCCATGACCGCGAGGGTGCGCCTCGAACCCTCGCTTTCCGGAATGAACTGCCAGACGAGAAGCGCGGCCAGGGCGACGAGCGCCGCGGCCGCCGGGACCCAGACCTTCTTCGACGGCAGGCGGACGGTGATCTGTTTCGATGTTTGGGGCTTGCGGAGAGGCAGGGCGCGGGCCGTTTCCGGCAGGGACTGTTCGATCCGGGCGAGCTCCGCGACGAGCACGTCAGCGTCCTGAAAGCGACGGGCCTTGTCTTTCTCAAGACATTTCAGGACGATCTTCGCGAGCTCGTCGGGGATCTGGGCGTTGATCTGGCGCGGATCGGGAGGGGGCTCGCTCTTCTGCCTGACGGCGACGGCAAGCGGCGTTTCGCCCTCGAAGGGCAGGCGCCCCGTCAGCATCTCGAAGAGCACCACGCCGAGCGAGTAAATGTCCGAGCGCGCGTCCGCCTCCTTCCCGTCCACCTGCTCGGGCGACATGTACTCGGGCGTGCCGATCATCACCCCGGCCCCGGTGATCCCCTTGGCCTTGACCGAGCGGGCGATGCCGAAGTCCATGATCCGGGCCCCGCCCTCGCGGTCGATCATGATGTTCTGCGGCTTGAGGTCGCGGTGGACGACCCCATGCTGGTGGGCCTCGGCCAGGCCTTCGGCGATCTGACGCCCGATCGTCACCGCTTTGCCCACGGGCAGCGCCCCGATGCTGTGGATGAGGCTCTTGAGGTCCTCGCCCGGGACATACTCCATGGTGATGTAGTAGGTCCCTGTCCCTTCTTCGCGGCCAAGGTCGTGCATGCGGCAGACGTTACGATGGGAAACGGTCCGGGCCAGGCGGAGCTCGTTCCTGAAGCGCTCGATCGTGCCGGCGTCCGTGGCGATCTCCGGCTTGAGGAGCTTGAGGGCCAGCTTCTCCCGGACCTCGGTGTCGAAGACCTTGTAGACCCGGCCCATGCCGCCTTTGCCCAGCTCCTCGATGACCTGGTAGCGGCGGGCGAAGGTCGTGCCCGTCTCGAGCTCGCGGATGGGGACGATCAGGGTCTCGGTCAGGACCGGGGGAGCGCCGCCGGCGGCGAGAGGCGCCGCACAGCGGCCGCAGAACCGCGTGTCGGAAGGATTTTCGGAGCCGCAACGCAGGCACTTCACGGCGGAATCCCCTATGACGGCTTGCCGGTCTGGCTCTGAGGATAACAGAGGCGCCGGGGCGAGTCAACGCCGGACCCCGGCTCGGGGGAACTGCCCCCGCAGGGGACTGTCCCACCTGGCTCGGCTGGCCGCTAAAGCGCTTCGAGCGCCTTGAGGGCCAGGCTATAGAGCCAGCGGTGGGCCTTGTTGCCGTTCGTGAGGATGGTCACGCCCGTCTTCCGGTCGAGGTTCCCCGCGAAGAAGGCTGTGTAGCCATTGACGCTGCCGCTGTGGGCGATGACCGTCTGGCCGTTGAGGGTCGAAACCCACCAGGCCAGGCCGTAGCCCGAGGTCTCGTTGAGCCAGCCGCCGTTGATGGGCCCGGCGAACCGGTCGAACTGCCGCCGCGTCATCTCCTTGAAGGTCGATGGGGAAAGAATGCGCCGTCCTTTGTAGACCCCGCCGTTGATGTTGGCGATGAGCCAGCGGGCCTGGTCGACGGCCGTGCTGTATACGACGCCGGCCGGCCACGCGTCGGCCTTGACCCAATCCACCGGCCGGAAGACGCCGGTCCGGCGCCTCACGGGCATGTAGGGGATGGCCAGGCGCTCGGCCATGTCGGCCCGGGGCTCGAAGGCCGTGTCGCGCATCTCGATCGGAGCGAAGACGTTCGTCCGCATATAGTCCTTGAACGGCATCCCCGATAATTTCTCGACGAGGTGGGCGACATAGGTGAAGGCGATGTTCGAGTAAACGACCCGCGTCCCGGGACGCCGGGCGAGCCGGGTGTGGCCGCGGAGGTAATCGACGAGCGAAAGCGGGCGCTGGTCCTCCCAGACCGCGTGGCGTCCGAAATCGGTCGGCAGGCCGGAGGTGTGCGTGAGGAGGTGGCGGAAGGTCACGGGATAGCGCTTGTTCTCCCCCTCGATCTTGAAGTCGGTGAGATAGTCGTTGACCCGGTCGTCGAGCTTGAACTTGCCCTGCTCCATCAGCTGGAGCAGAGCGGTCGCCGACATCGTCTTGAAGGTGGAGGCGATGAGGTAGACGGTGTCGCAGGCGGCCGGCGTCTTGACGCGGACGTTGGCCAGGCCCGCCGACCGCGTCCAGACGATGCGGTCGCCGGAGACGCACACGACGGCCATCGAGGGGATGCGGCCGACCTTGAGCGAGCGCTCGATCTCGGGATCGAGGCGGGCGGCCAGGCGCGCGTCGTCGACGGGCGCGAAGGGGCGCGCCGCGTACGGGTCGGAGACGATGGCCGGGCCGGCCATGGGCTCGCCGCCGTCCTCGCCTTCGAACTCGTCGGGACCCGTCTCGAGGTCGGCGAAGTCGCCGGCCAGGGCCGAGCCGTTCTCCGGGCCGATGGTGGACGAGGGATCGCCGGCGCCGTTCCCGGATCTAGCGCTCGAGATCGGGATCTTGGGGGCATCGGGCCGGCCGCCGATGATCCTCGTGGCCACGAAGAGGCCGATCGCGCCGACGGCCAGCACGACGAGAGCGATGTCGGCGGCCCGGCGCAGGCGCGAGGAGGGCTTCGCCGGCCTCGTCCGTTTCCGCGCGGGCCTGGCCATGGCGTTCATATCGTTCTCATCCGGCCCAGGATTATACCACGGCCGGTCACGCAAGAGAGAAAGCCGGCGGTAGTTCCCCTATTTCTTTATCTCCGCGGGCCTCAACCTCTCGACGGCGTTCGCGCTTGCCCAGTAGGCATGGATCTTGCCATCGCGTTGGCTCAGGAAGAAGAGATACTTGCCGTCGGCCGTGACCATCGGGCAGAGCTCGATCGAAGGGCTGTTGACCTCGGGTCCGAGCTTGACGGGCTCGGACCATGCGCCGCCCTCGCCGCGAAAGCTGACCCAGAGGTCGTACTGCCGCGAAAACAGGAGATAGCTTCCGTCGGGCGCGACAAAGGGCGTGTTCTCGCCGGCCGCGGAATTGATGGGTCCGCCCACGTTGACCGGCTTTTCGAATTTCCCTCCGGAGGAACGGGCCAGGTAGATATCGCCGAGGCCGCGGCTGTCCGGTCCCTGCCCCCCGAAATAGAGGTTCCCCTGCCTGTCCAAAGAAAACGCCCAGTGCATGTTGAACGCGTTGACCAAGGGATCGAGGGGCCGGGGTTCGGACCATCCCGCGGCCGTCCGGTCCGCGAACCACATTCTCTCGGATCCGTCGGCTGTTTCTCCGGGGAGCGGCCGCAGGGAGATGAAATAGATCCTTTTGCCGTCGGACGAGAAGAACGGCACGTCGTCGTTGACATCCGGTCCCGAGAACGGGGCCCAGGCCGGGGCCGTCCAGCGCCCAGCCACGCGCTTCATCATGAGCAGCCCGCCCCGGGAGTAGATCTCGCCCGGGAAGATCATCATCGGGGCCCAATACACCTCGTTTCCGTCCGGTGAGAAGACGGCCGTGCTGTGGAGCCCCCAGATCGACGAGACGATCCCCGACGCGAAAAGCTCGGCTTCCCCTGCGGGAGGTTTCTGGCCAAGGTAGTCCCCGGTGAGGACGGGAAACCGGATGGCGGATGTGTCGGCGCCTTTCGCCGCCAGGAGCTCGGCCACGGGTTTCATGGCCCGTTCCTCGGCGACATTATAGGCCGTCTGGCCCATGAGCGTCCGAACGTCGAGGGGCGCGGCCCGCTCGACGAGCATTCTGGCGGCGTCGGTCCGGCCGTCCCTGGCGGCGTAATGGAGCGGCGTCCATCCGAACCGGTCGGCACGGGCCGGGTCCGATCCCCTGTCGAGCAAGAGGCCGACGATCTCGGCGGACCCGCCGGCCGCCGCCGATCGGAGGAGCGATCCGAGCGGAGTGTCGGCGGCCTTCGAATCTGGGCTTCCCTCGATCAGGCGCCGGAAGAGGGCCGTGAGGCCGTTGGAGGCGGCTTCAGTCAGCAAGTTCTGCCATATCGGCCCACTCGCGGGCACCCTTGCGCCTCTTTGAAGGAGAAGGTCGACGAAGTCGCCCTTGCCGCGCCAGGCCGCGAGTCCAAGCGCCCCTTCGCCGAACTTGTCGGTCGCATTGATGTCCGCGCCGGCCTCGATGAGGAGCCGGCCTGTCGCCGCCTGCCCCCGCTCGCGCGCGCAGAGAATGAGGGCCG
The DNA here is from genome assembly GCA_963809345.1 of Candidatus Aminicenantota bacterium. Classification (GTDB taxonomy): domain Bacteria; phylum Acidobacteriota; class Aminicenantia; order Aminicenantales; family Saccharicenantaceae; genus RBG-16-66-30. Next base: position 131,783 of record CAWEJF010000009.1, read on the forward strand.
TGCGGAGATAGTCATCGCGCGTATCGAGAGCCGCTCCGCTCTTGAGAAGCGCGGACACAGCTTCAGCGCGGTCGTTCATCGCCGCCGTCTGGAGCGCCGTCTTATGCTGGGCGTCCTCCAGCTCGAGCTTGGCGCCCTTGGAAACGAAGAAGCCGACCAGCTCGGCGTTCCCCCCGGCCGCGGCGTAGTGGAGCGGCGTCCTGCCGTCGCCGTCGCGCGCGTCGACGAGCCCCGGTGTCTTCTCGACGGCGGCTTTGACGGCCTGGACATCGCCCTTGCGGAGGACGTCGAAGATATCCTGGGCTTGGCCCGCCAAAGCCATGCCCCCGACGAGCCACAGAACGATGAGGGATCTCTTCATGATTAGCGCTCCTTTCGCGCGACTCCGCCACGGGGTGGCGGGTCGGGCGCACGGCGGGGGTTAGGGGTTAATCTTCGGACAGGCCGGCAAGCTTATCCTGAACGCGGCGCAGCTCGTCCTGGGCTTCCTTGAACAGCTTCGCTTTAAAGGCCAGCGTGTCGAGGGCCTTGGTCTCACTCATCGTGCTCTTGAGACGATCGAGGCGGATGAGGATCTCGGCCTCGCGGCGACGCAGTCTGGCTATCTCTTCCTCGGTCAGCGGCATCTTGTCCATGGGTTCCCTTCTCGGATCTCCATTGTAGACCGAACCCCGTTATCTTTCCAGAGGGCCTGGATGATCACGTTCGGCCATAAAGGACGGGGCGCGGGCGGTTTGACCGGCCGGGCCCGATATGCCATCATGATCTTCCGAGGTCCCATGATCGCTCAGCGTAAGACCGCAAAGACGCTCACGGCGCTGTTCCTCGCGGCGGCGTTCTGGTCCGGGGCCTGTGCCGCTCCGGCCGGGGCGGAAAGCCGTCCCGCCGCCGGGGCGCAAAAGCAGAAGAAGAATAAGGCGGCGGACGAAAAGAGCCCCCAGTACCAGTACGAGATGGGCGTCATCGCCCTGCGCTACGGCCTCCCCGACGAAGCCATCCGCTACGGGAAGCAAGCCGTCTCGCTCGACCCCAACCATTTTGACGGCTGGAACCTGCTCGGGTCGGCCCATTACAGCAAGGGCGAGTTCGCCCTGTCCGCCGAGGCCTTCGAAAAGGCCGCGGCGATAAAGCCCGGGTCCGCCGACGTCCAGAGGGCGCTGGGCCTGGCCTACGTCGAGCTCAAGGAGACGGAGAAAGCCGAGGCCGCCCTAAAGAAGGCCTTCGACATTGACGCCGCGTACGGGACATCCTACTCTCTCGGCAAGCTCTGTTTCGACGCGGGCCGGTTCGAAGAGGCCCTGGATTACGCGCTCAAGTCCATCCAGAAGAACGGCACGAACGCCGGGGCCTATAATCTCAAGGGCGTCGTCCTGAACCAGCTCGGACGCTACGGCGAGGCGGCCGGGAGCTTCCAAGCCGGTCTCGTCCTCGCGCCCGAGGACATCAACCTCCAGGTCAACCTGGGCATCGCCCTCCTCAACAGCGGCGAGCCGTCCAAGGCCCGGGCCGTCTTCGAGGCGGTCCTGCCCAAGATCGAGCAGGACGTGCTGAGAAAACACGTCGAGGACTACATCAAGGCCATCAAGGACGCCGGGAAGTAGCGCCGGAAAAGCGGCCCTCGAGGCCGCGCAGGAAAGTCACCCCTTTTTCGACAAAGGCGCGGCCGTCCGGACAGAGATCCTGGAAGATGCCCCGCTCGAAGGCAAAATCGCCGAGGCGCGTGTTATAGGTCTCGAGGCCGATCGTACCGCCAAATCCGATTTCCGCCAGCGTCCGGAAGACTGTGTTCCAGGGGACGAGGCCGCCGCCGGGGAGGCCACGGTCGTTCTCGCAGGCGTGGACGAGGGCGAGGCGCGGGCCGATCGTGCGCAGGCCCTCGGCATAGTCGCGGACCTCGGTGACAGCGTGGTAGGTGTCGAACGTCGCCTTGAGGCCGGGGTGATCGGCGAGGACGATGAGGCGCATGAGCTGGGCGGGGGTATTGACGAGGTGGGTCCGGAAGCGGCTCATGGGCTCGAGGACGAGAGTGACCCGGCGTGGGGCGGCGTATTCCGCCAGGGCGTGGAGGCCTTCGGCCGCGCGCGGGAGCTCATCGGCGGGAGGACGGCGGCGCTTGACGACACCCGAGTGCCCGTAGAGACAGCCGGCGTAGGCCCAGGCGCCGAGCTCGGCGGCGAGATCGACTTGCCGCTTGTGCCAGGCGAGGCCGCGGGAGCGGTCGGCGGCGTCATCGGCAGAGAGGTCCGCGTTGAGCGGCCAGAGGCCGCCGGGGCCGATGACGAGGTCGAGTCCAAGCGAGGCGGCACGACGGGCGGTCAGGCGGGGATCGAAGACGACGTCGTCGCCGACGGAGAGCTCGAACATGTCGAGGCCCAGCTCCCGGGCGAGATCGAGGAAGCGGATATCGTCGTCCGTCCAGCTCCGGGTGAAGAGATACGCGTGGGCCCCGTACTTCACGGGGGAAACATACCCCAGGGACGCGGGCAGTTCAAGCCGGCGGGCCAAAGTGCTATGATGAAGCCATGAACTGGGTCACCGTCCACAGGTCCAACGGAGTCACGGAGGCGGAGATCCTCAAGAACATGCTCGAGTCCTTCGGCATACCCGCGCGGGTGAGCGCCGAAGCCGTCGGCAAGGTTCTCGGGATGACCGTCGACGGGATGGGCGTCGCGTCCGTTCTCGTCCCCGCGAACCGGGCTGCGGAAGCCCAGGACATCCTGGCCGAGCATTTCACCGCCGAGGCCTAGGGGGCCGTCTTCGTGAGCCGTGCCGAGGGGATCTTGTCCCCGAGAGGGGGAAGTCTATTCGAAACATTCGCGCCGGTTGCGCGTCTTAGGCTGTGGAGACGGACGAAGACGTGACATCATTCGACGAGCTCTACGACATGCATCGGAACGCCATCTACGGATTCGCTTGCGCCCTGACTGGTGACCCCCGGGACGCCGAAGATCTTTTTCAGGAGACCTGGCTGCGGGCGGTCAAGGCCGGTCCGGCGGGGAGCGAGCCGGAGACGAATGATCCCAGGGCCTGGTTATTCGCCATCGCGGCCAATGCCCATAAGGACCTGCTCCGGAAGAAGCGGGTCCGGCGGCTCTTCCTCCTGGAGAGGACAAGATCCATGGGCGAGAGGAAGGCCGACGCCGACCTGGGCTGGGACATCCCGGGGCGTCCGGGAGGGGACGGCACGGTCCGGTCGGACGTCAGACTCTGCCTACGCCGGGCCCTGGCGCGCCTCCCCGGCCGGGAGCGGCGGGTGTTCGTCCTCAAGGACATCGAGGGGTTCAAGCACGAAGAGATCGGCCGCATGCTCGGCATCCCCGAAGCCACCGTCCGGACGCTCCTTCACCGGGCGGTCGGAAAATTGAGGAAGGAGCTGGCCGAATTCGGACCGGGGATGCGGGATAAAGCGGTTTTCGAGGAGGGACGGCCATGACAAAGAGGACGCGCTGCCGGGACGTCGAGCGCCTCGCTCTCGAAGGTGGGGATCGGGCGCTCACGGCGGAAGAGCGGCGTATCTTCGAGGAACACGTCCGGGGATGCGGGGAGTGCCGGAGCTTCGCGTCCGACCGGGCCCTTATCGGCGGCGAGCTCGCCTCCGTCAACTGGCCGAAGCCCTCCGACGAGCTCGTGTCGAGGACGCGGCGGAAGATGCGGAAACTCGAGACGGCACCGGAGCCGGCGGCCCTGCCGGGGTGGGTCTTGATCGCAATGGCCGCGGTCACCGTCATGACGGCCCTATGGCTGGCCGTTTCCCTCGCCGACGTCACTCCCGATATGACCCTGGCCGAGCTGCCCGTCGCGGGGCTGGCGGCCGTCTTCATCATCATTCAGAGCACGCTCACGCTCTTCTTCGCGCCGGTCGTCCTGCGGGCGGTCCGGGCGCGACGGGGGGCGTCGGAGAGCGCTTGATCAACAGGAGGTCAATATGACAGGCTCGAACAATGGAAGAACGATCGCTCTCGTGATCATCATCGTCATCCTGGCTCTCTTTGCCTTCAGGTCGGTTTTTTTTCTGCTCCCGTTCGGTGTTCTCCCCGGCATCTCCCGTTCAGCCGGAGAAGTCGGTCCCTCCATCAGCGGCTGGTTCCATGGGTTCGGGCCGATCGGGAGGATCGCTCTCTTCCTCCTCCCGGCCGCGTTCATTATCCTCTGGGGAGCCGTCCTCATCTGGGTCTATCGAGACGCCGAGAAGAGGGGCATGAGCGGCATCCTGTGGCTGCTTCTCGTTCTCATCGGTAACGTCATCGGGCTGCTCATCTTCGCCATCGTCCGCTCCGAAACGCCGGTCAGGCGACAGGCCGCCGCGGCGGGCGCGGTCTGTTGCGCGCCTGAAACATGCACGGGGTGTGGGAAACCGCTCGCCGCGGGGTATACCTTTTGCCCCTATTGCGGAAAGAGCCTGAAAAAGACCTGCCCGGGGTGCGGCAAGCCGGTCGAGGACGGCTGGAAAGTCTGTCCGGCGTGCGGCACGGGCGTCGACCCCGGCGCCGTCCACAACGCCTAAAAGAAGAAAACGGAAGGGGTCAAACCTACGCGATGCCAAAACTGGCATCGCGTAGGTTTGACCCCTTCTTATTTGAAGATCTCGCGGCGGAGGGAGGCCAGGGCGATGCGTGATTCGACAGGATTGACGCCGATGCCCGGCCCGTCCGGCACACGGATGATCCCCGGGCCGCTCAGCTCGATGAACGGGTCGATGAGATCTTCTTTATAGTATCGGCGGCTGGCGCTGAGATCGTTCGGCAATCTGAAATCCGGCAGGGTGGCGATGTGGAGGTTGTGGGCCCGGCCGATGCCGGATTCGAGCATGCCGCCGCACCAGACAGGGACCCCGTGCGACTCGCAATAATCGTGGATCCGGCGGGTCTCGACGACGCCGCCGACGCGGCCGACCTTGATGTTGATGATCCGGCAGCTGCCCATCTCGAGCGCCGCCCGGGCCGTGTCGAACGACGTGACGCTCTCGTCGAGACACAGCGGCGTCGCCATCTCCCGCTGCAGCTTGGCGTGGTCCCAGAGATCATAGGGGGCGAAGGGCTGCTCGACCATGAGCAGGCCGAAGGCGTCCAGGGCCTTGAGCATCTCCTTGTCTTCGAGCTTGTACGCGCCGTTGGCGTCGACCTGGAGCATGATGTCGGGGTATTTTTCGCGCACGGCCGCGCAGGCCGCGACGTCCCAGCCCGGCTTGATCTTGATCTTGATCCTCTTGTAGCCCTCATCGATATACCCCCCGATCCGGGCGACCAGGTCCGCGAGCGAATCCTCGATGCCGCAGCTCACGCCGGCCTCGATCTCCGCGCGCGCGCCGCCGTAAAGCGCATGGAGGGGGACGCCCGCTTTCTTCGCCTTGAGGTCCCAGAGGGCCAGCTCGATCCCGGCCTTGGCCATCCGGTTGCCCCGGAAGACTCCCACCTCGCGGGCATAATCCTCGGGCTCGACAATGCCCTTGCGGAAGACGAGCGGGATGAGGAACTCCTTCATGACGTGCCAGGCCGTTTCCGTCGTCTCCCCGCTATAGAGGGGAGCTTCCTCGGCGACGCACTCCCCCCAACCGCACAGGCCGTCCTCGCAGACCTTGATCAGGCTGAAGGTCCGGTCGAACGAACGCCCGAAGCTCGTCTCGAAAAAGTGCACGTAGGGGAGCTTGACGAGGTCGATCTCGATCCGTTCGATGGCCATGGGCGGTCCTCCGCGTCGGTGATTCCCGCCTAACATAGTCCAGGCGGTCCCTAAGTTCAAGGCGGAGAGGACGGGCGAACGGGCGTCAGGCCAGCTTGATGCCCTTGCGATGGGCCCGCCGCTCGTAGACCCCGATGATCCGGCGGGCCATGGCTTCGGCCGAGTATTTCTCGAGGACCGTTTCCTGGCCGCGGCTGGCGATCCGGGTGGCCAGGTTCCGGTCGAAATGCACCTTCAGGATGGCGTCGGCCAGGGCCTTGGCGTTCCGCGGCGGGACGAGGAGCCCGCTCTCACGGTGGGTGATGAGGTCCCGGGCCGTGCCCACGTCCGCGGCCGCCGCGGGAAGACCGCTGGCCATGGCCTCGATGAGGAAGCCGCTGAGGCCATCGAGATGGGAGAAGACGACGAACATGTTCAGGGAAGCGAGGATGCGCGGCTCCTCATTCCGGAAGCCCAGGAAATAGCGGACGTTGTCCATGTCGGGCGCAGCGCCCCCTTCCGGCGCTTCGAGGCGGACCGAGCCCTCGCCGAGGACGACGACCTTGACCTTGGGCGCCTGGCCGCGGACGATGGCCGCCGCTTCGAGCAAAGCTTCGTGCCCCCGTTCGTCCTCGAGCGGAAGGACCGCGCCGACGAGGAAATCCTCCGGACCGAGACCGAGCCCCTTGCGAACGAAGTCGTCCGGCGGCTGCGAGGTGAAACGCGAGAAATCCGTGCCCGGCGGGATGACCTCGATCCGGTCCTCGGGGACGCCGCCGCGGGCGAGAATGGACCGGATGGCATCGGTCCCGGCGATAACGGCATCGAGCGTCGGGAATGGCAGGCGGCCCTCCAGCGGCGAGGAATCCGCCGGGCGCGACAGGATGCGCAGCGGGACCTGCGCCGTGGCCGCCGCCGCGAGGCCCAAAGCGGCGCCGAAGGTCTCGTGGAAGTGGGCCAGCCTGCAGCCGCGGGCCCGCATGTGACCGACGAGGCTTTTGCGGACGAGCCAACTCAAGCGGCCGTGCATGGGCAGGCCGATCGTGGACAGCCCTTCTTCGGACGCCTTGCGGAAGAGCTCGCCCGCGGGTTCGATAACGAGATAGTAGGGATAGCTCTTTTTATGGAGCTCGCGAGCGACGCTGAGGACCTGACGCTGGCTCTCACGCCACTCCCGGTCGGCGTCGATAAGGAAGAGGCTCACCCGGCTATATTAGCATAGCCTACTTGATGTAGTCACTCAGGGTGATGTTGCGGTTCTCGAGGGTCGTCCCCGTCACCTTGGCGATGTTCGCGACGGCGACGTTGTAATCGACGAGGGCCCTCATCTCGAGCGACCGGGCGCTGGCCAGGGCGTCCTGGTAGGTCAGGACGAAGTAGTTCGTCGACATGCCCACGTTGAGCTTTTTCATCTCGGCTTCGAGCTGCTTCTCGGCCAGCTCGCGGGCGATCCGATAGGCGTCGACGCTCTTGGCCGCGGTCTCGAGCGTCCGGACGGCGTCGCTGACCTCGAGAAAGACCTGCTGTTCCTGGGTCTTGAGCCGGGCCTGGGCCTGTTCGAGGTCGAGCTTGGCGTAGGCGTAACCGGCCTTGCCGAAGACGTCGCCGAAGGGGATGGTCAGGGTGACGCCGGCCGTCCAGTTGTTGTAGAGGAATTTGAAGGCATCCTTGAAGGCCGCGCCCGCGCTGCCGGGGTCGCCGAGGGTCGGGGTCCCAAACGGGTTGTTGGGATCGTAGATGTATTGCTGGCCCGAGATGCCGGGGCTGGCCTTGACCAGCTGGAGGTCGAGCTGGGGCAGGCGCTGGTTCTTGGCGAACTTGAAATTGACCGCCTTGGTCTCGATCGTCGATTTGGCCGATTCGAGATCGGGCCGGGCGGCCATGGCCTGGGCATAGGCCTCCTCGAAAGTGATCGCAAAGGGCCGGAATTCGGGCTTGTCGGCCGGCAGGATGTTCTTGCCCGCGGCCGAGGGATCGGCGACCAAGTTGAGGAGCGTCCGGAGCATGTCCTGGCTGCGCTTGACCTGAGCTTCGGCCTGGAGGATGTCGGCCTCACGGCGGGCCACCGTGGCCTCAGCGTTGAGGACCTCGATCGGCGCCTTGGTGCCGACCTGGACCTCCCTCTTCGTCTTGGACAGGAGGTCGCGCCCGCTCTCGAGGGCCTGGCCGAGGGTCCTCAGGTTCTCGATACTGTAGACGAGGTTCCAGTAGGCCTCCTCGACCGAGTAGATCGTGTTGATGAGGACGTCCTTGAACTGGCTGCGGGAGGAATCGAAGGCGTTCTGGGCGACGATGATCTCCCGACGGCTGACCGTCCAGCCGAAGTTCTTGAGCAGGGGCTGCGTCAGGACGAAGTTCAGGCGGCTCGCGTAGGAGGGATTGTAGCTCTGGAAGAGCTGGTTGTTCTTCGAGTAATCGTAGCTCAGGGAGGCCTGGAAGGTGCCGCCGAAGGGGATCTTCTGGGCGATCGTGGCGCTCGAGGTCGTCGCCTTGTTGATGTACGTGCCGGCGCTCTGCAGGGACCAGGTCGAGAGCTGTTCGTAGCGGTTGCCGCTCAGGTCGAGCTGGAGGGTCGGGGTGTACATCTGCTTGGCCCGCGAGACCGAAGCCGAGGCCAGCCCGGGGTTGATGACCTCGGCGGCCACGTTGAGGTTGTTCTGGAGGGCCCTGACGATGGAGTCCTCGAGGGTCAGGGTCAGCTCCTGCGTCTCCTGGCCAGAGACGGAACCGCAAAAAAGCCCCATGAGAAGCAACGCGAGGAACGCGCCGGAAAGCCGTTTCGTGATCATGATCATCCTCCGGTCCGTAGAATCCACCTGCCTATTATATTACGCTTTCCGGAGATTTTCGTTCCGGCGGATAACCTCCGGACGGCCGGAAGCGTATATTGAGGTGAGCCGGCGGTGGATTTCGGCCGCCGGGGTCGTTTTTCCGGCCTCGTTTGAGTTATGATAGGTCTATCCATGGAGGCTCGCCGATGAAAGTGCTCAGACTCCTCAGCATCCCCGCGGCGCTTTTGCTCCTCTTCAGCTTCGCGGCCGCGCAGACCCAGGAATCCCAGAACATGAAGCTCCTGCGCCTCAAGAGCGCCCAGCTCTCCCTCGAGCTCAAGAGGGCCGATTTTGACCGCTACCTCAAGCTCAAGGAGGAGGGACTCGCCTCCGAGGCCGATTACGCCCAGCGCCAGACGGCCTATCTCCAGGCCCAAGTCGACTACCAGCAGGCCCTGATCAGCTTCATGGGCAGCGAGGCTCGCATCTCGGTCGCCAGCGCGGTCAAGTTCCAGGACCGCAGCGGCAAGAAGTTCGTCCGCGTATCCCTGCACTACGCGTCGAAGGAGCTCAAGGAGCTGGCCAACCTCAAGATCAACGCGGAGGACCTTTTTCCGCTCGACTTCATGAAGGAGATCAAGGACGTCTACGTCTCGCTCCTCTCGGAAGGCAAGATCATCTCGGACCCGTACGAGAAGTCGATCGCCTCGATGCCCATCGAGACACAACGTGACGTCACGTTCCAGCTTCTCAAGGACGTCGAGACACTCGACATCAACGTCTCCTACTCGGGCAAGACCGAAACGACCTCGGTCTTCCTCCAGAAGGGCGTCAGCGCCAATATGGTCACCGTCAACTCGGCCCAGTTCTCCCAGGAAGCCGACCTGGAGAGCACAGCGACCTACGACCTGTCGCTCGAGAAATTCAGCGGCGAGGCCAACGTCTTCAAGCTCGAGGCGGTCAACCTGCCGACCCAGATCACCTACGAGTTTAGCGATCCGACGACGAGCGCCCGCCTGTCGCAGATCAAGTTCAGCGAGGGGATCACCAGCCTCAAGCTCCAGCTCAAGCTCTTCCTGCCCAAGAATCCGGACGAGCGGGTCGTCCTCGACAAGCCGCTCGAGTTCTTCGTCCTGGCCCTCGACAACGACCAGACCGAGAAGCTCCGCGGGCTCGAAACGGCGTCGGGCGGGGCCGCGCTCGGGTCGGAGGCCGTCGACGGCCTCAAGGCCGGCTCGGTCAAGCTCGAGCTTATCCCCCGCGGCGTGCCCAAGGTCGAGGTCCAGGCCGTCAATCTCTATCACGAGATCAAGGTCGGCGACACGATCAGCATGGACGTGACCATCCGCAACACCGGCACGCGCAAGCTCAACAACGTCCGCGTGTTCTGCGACCTGCCGCTCAACTGGCGCGTCGAGATCGCGCCCGACCTCATCGCGACGCTCGAGCAGAACAAGGACGAGGTGGTCAAGATCAAGTTCCTGCCGCCGGACGGGGTCTCGGTCGGCGACTACGAGCCGAAGATCCGCACGGACGCCCTGGCCGACAACCGGCGGGTCGAGTCGGAGGACAAGATCGTCCGCATCCACATTTCGTCCAAGGCCAACGTTCTGGGCATCGGCGCCCTGGTCCTGCTCCTCGTCGGACTCCTTGTCGGCATCGTCGTCTTCGGGATCAAGCTGACCCGGCGGTGATCGCGGCACCGGTGACGCATAACCAAAGACACTCAACTTCGGAAAAGGGAGGAGGAGGCCATGGCCGAACGACGAGCGATCCTGAAGGCCGAGGGTCTTTCGAAGCGTTATGAGGACGGCGTCCTGGCCCTGGACCGCCTGGACCTCGAGGTCGGGCCGGGGGAGATCTATTGTCTCCTCGGGGCCAACGGCGCGGGCAAGACAACGACGATCAACCTTTTTCTGGGCTTCATCCCCCCGACGGCGGGGACATGTCTCATCAACGGCATCGACGTCACGAAGGACCCGCTCGAGGCCAAAAAGTACGTCTCCTTCGTCTCCGAGAACGTCATGCTCTACGGCAATTTCACGGCCCGCCAGAACCTCGATTTCTTCGCTCGGCTGGGGGGCAAGACGGCCCTGACGAAAGACGACTATTATCGGGCCCTGCGCCGCGTATCGCTCCAGGAGAAGGCCTTCGACCAGCGGGTCAAGAACTTCTCCAAGGGCATGCGCCAGAAGCTCGGCATCGCCATCGCCATCGTCAAGGACGCGCCGGCCGTGCTCCTCGACGAGCCGACCTCCGGCCTCGACCCTAAGGCGGCCGCCGAATTCCTCGACATCATGGCGGAGCTCCGCTCCGAGGGCAAGGCCGTCCTCATGTCGACCCACGACATCTTCCGGGCCAAGGAGATCGGCGACCGGGTCGGCATCATGCGGGAGGGCCGCTTGGCCATGGAACGCACCCGGGACGAGCTCCGGAACGAGGACCTGAACCGGATCTATATCGATTACATGGAGTCGGAGGGGCAGCCGGCATCGGCCTGATGGGCCGGGAACGCCGCCCGGGAGATCACCGCGATGTGGAAGACGATCGCCAAGAAGGAGCTGCTGGAGACGATCTTCAGCTACCGCTTCCCGCTCTTCGCCGTCATCTGCCTCCTCCTCATCCCCCTGGGCATGGCCGTCAACGAGGCCGCCTACGCCAAGCGCGTCCGCGACTACAGCGACCAAGTGCGGCTCGCCGACGAGGCGGCGGCGGCCATCAAGATCCAGGACATCATGGCCGGGACCGTGGTCATCCGGGGCTTCCGGCGGCCCGCGCCGCTCTCGGTCTTCACCCAGGGCTTCGAGAGCACGCTCCCCCGCTATTACGAATTCACCCAGGACGGCTTCAAGCCGGGCGAATCGGCGAGCGACGACGAAACGATCCTGTCGGTCCAGGGCAAGGTCGACTTCGTGTTCCTCGTCCAGATGGTCATCAGCCTGATCGCCATGCTCTTCGCCTCGGACATGATCTCGGGCGAAAAGGAGTCCGGGACGTTACGGGCCATGCTCGCCAATAGCCTGCCCCGAGACGCTCTCCTGGCCGGCAAGATCGGCGGGGGCTTTATCGCGCTCTGGGTCCCCTTTCTCCTCGCCTTTTTGTTGGGAGCGGTCGTCCTCATGCTCGGCGCCTTCCCGCTCGTCGGCGGCGGCACGGCGACCCGCGTCCTGATCGTCTTCCTGGCCACATCCCTCTTCATCCTGACCTACTTCACGATCGGCATCGCGGTCTCGACGAGCACGGCCAAGGCCCGGACCTCTCTCGTCGCCATCCTCATGATCTGGGCGGCGTTCCAGCTCATCGTCCCCAAGCTCGGCGACATGGTCGCCCGCCTCGTCCACCCGGTCCGGACGGAGACGGAGGTCTCGCTCCAGAAATCGCTCCTCGTGCGCTCGCTCGATATGGAACAAGCCAAAGAGCTCGGCCGGCAGTGGGACCTCATTTTCGCTTCGCTGTCCCAAGAAGCGAGAGATAATCCGGACTCGCCGGAAAATAAAAAGTGGGGACCGATCCGGGACGGCATTCAGCTGCGGACGCGTGAAAAGAAGAGTCAACAGCTCGCGGCCATCGACGAGACCTACGCGCAGGAGAAACTCCGGCAGCTCGACCTGGCCATCAACCTCTCGCTCGTCTCTCCGAGCGCCGCCTTCGCCCGGCTCGTCGCCGACGTCTGCGGCACGGGCGAGCTCGAACGCGCCAGGTACCTCGAGGCGGTCCGGGCCCACCAGAAAGCCCTCGACAACGAGCTCTTCAGCAAGGTCAAGCGGACGCTCATGATCCACGAGGGGGGCCAGATGTCCATGGGCTTCTCGGCCATGCCCGTGGACGCTTCGAAGCTGCCCCGGTTCTCGATCACCCCGGCGACGATCGGGGAGACGGTCAGGGCGAACGCGCGGAGCCTTGTTTCGCTCCTCGTCTGGCTCATCGCCCCGTTCGCCTTCGCCTACGTGAAGTTCATCAAGTACGACGTGCGCTAAGATGGGTCCACGATGATCGGGACGATCGCCCGCAAAGAGATCCTGGCCAATCTCCTCAGCTATAAGTTTTACGTCGTCGTCCTTCTCGCCGCCGTCCTCGTCGGCACGAGCCTGTTCATCATGTCCCGCGACTATAAGGACCGTCTGGACGACTACGGCCTCATCCGGCCCAAGCCGGGCGAGCCCATCGCCGTCAATCCGCCCAACCCGCTGGCTATCTTCGCCAAGGGCCTCGACGAATCCATGGCCCGGTCCTTCGAGGTCGAACCGATCGGCATCACCGTCCGGGCCGGCCAGAAGTCCGGCAACGCGATCTTCGCCTTCTTCCCCACGCCCGATCTCCTCTATGTTGTCCGGGTGGTCCTGTCGCTTGTCGCCCTGCTCTTCGGCTTCGACCAGGTCAGCCGCGAGAAAGAGGGCGGGACCCTCCGGCTGATGCTCGCCTACCCGGCTTCGCGCGGCGCGATCCTCATCGGCAAATGGCTGGGGAACTTCGCCAGCCTGGCCGTCCCCTTCCTGCTCGTGTCGGCGCTCGGCATCGCCGTCCTGAGCCTCGACCCGGCCATCCGCTTTTCAGCGGACCAGTCCGTCCGGCTGGCTCTCATTCTCGGCCTCACGCTCGTCTATATCGCGTTCTTCCTGAGCCTGGGCATTCTCGTTTCGGCGCTGACGCGCCGGGCCTCGAGCTCGCTCGTCATCCTGCTCTTCGCCTGGGCCCTGCTCGTCTTCGTCCTGCCCAACCTCGGGACGCTCGCGGCGCGCCAGCTCGTCGACGTCCCTTCGGTAAGGACCCTGAGCGAAAAGCGCCAGCAGGTCTGGACCCGGGAGGTCCTGCTCCGCATCCGCGGCGAGGGGGACTGGGCCTCGCACATCAAGGCCATCAGCGCCGAGAACGACGCCCTCGAGGCGGATTATCGGGTCAAGTTCGACCGATTGGTCGCCCTGTCGAAGAACATCAACCGCGTCTCCCCGGTGGCCAGCTTTGTCTATGCCGCGACGGAGATCGCCGGCACGGGCATCGGCGAAGAGGGCGCCTTCAAGCGGGAGGTCGTCCGCTACAAGAACGGCCTCATCGACCGGACGCTCGCTGCCCCCGACGCGGGTATCACAGAAATTCCGGCTTTCCATTACGCCTACCGGTCGCTCGGCGACGTCCTGGCCTCCGGCGCGCTCTTCGACATCGCCTGGCTCGCCGCGTGCGGCATCCTGTTCTTCGCCCTGAGCTATCTGGCCTTCATCCGGTACGACGTGCGGTGAGGAGGCATCGGGACAGCATGTTCAAGGCCATCGTCGGGAAGGAGATCCTGGGGAACATCCTGTCTTTCCGTTTCGTCGTGACGCTCGCCCTTCTCCTCATCATCGTGCCCGTCACGACCTTCGTCCTGACGAGCGATTACCTGAACAAGGTGAGCGACGCGTCGATGCGGCAGGCCGAGACCGATACCTACCTCAGGAGCTATGCCCACTTCAACCGCATCGGGGCCATTCTGCAGGCCGCCATGCCGCCCCTCGCCTCCGAAGCCCTCGTCCGGGGACTTTCGGCCGACGTCAACCTGTCGGAGTTCGACAACGACCCCCTGCCCGTCATGTTCCCGCTCGTCGACCTCGTCTTCGTCGTCACCATCCTCATGAGCCTCGTCGCCCTCATCTTCGCTTACGACGCCGTGAGCGGCGAAAAAGAGGACGGGACGCTGAAGCTGATGCTGGCCAACGGGCTGGCGCGGCCCAAGGTCATCCTGGCCAAGATCGCGGGGGGCGGGGTGACGCTTCTCGTCCCCTACGTCATGTCGCTCATCGTCGGCCTGCTCGTCATCCTCCTCCATCCCGGCGTCGGCTGGGGCGCGGCGAATTGGGGGGCCCTGGCCCTGATCACGATCGGGACCATCCTCTATGTCATGCTCTTCTACGCCCTGGGCGTCTTCATCTCGGCGCGCCATCACGCCAGCTCGTCCTCCATCATGACCGCGCTCCTCGTCTGGGTCGTCCTCGTCCTCGTCGTGCCCAGCCTGAGCCCCTACATCGCATCCTTCCTGGCGCCGACGCCATCGCGGATCCAGGTCGAGCGGGAGGCCCAGCGGCTGGGCGACACGGAGAGGGACGAGCTCATGCGCAAGCTCCGGGCGGAACGAATGCGCGAGCTCGTCGTCAAGTATCCGGTCCTGGCCGAAGAGCGTTCCGATGCCGACAAGAAGCGGCTGATGGAGCGGGATCCGGCCGCGCGGGAGGCCTTCGAAGCGGAGACCAAGGCGACCCAGAGCGCCGCGGACGAAGCCAATCGGGTCCAGGGCGAGAAGGTCGTCGCGATGACGCGGGCCACAGCGCAGAAGGAAGAAGCCCAGACGGCCCTGGCCCGTACGATCTCGATGGTGTCGCCCCTGGCCGTCTTCACCTATTTGGCCACGGACCTCAGCTCAACGGGCATGAAGAACGAAGCGTATCTCGGCCGGATAAGAGGGGCGTGGGATCGGGATTTCTGGCAATACGTCAGGAAGAGGATCGCCGATCTCCAGGCCAAGGACCCGGCCACGGATTGGTGGAACACGGCCGTCGACGTGAGCGACCGGCCCCGCTTCGAATACCGCGAGGAAGGGCTCGGCGCCCGGGTGCAGGCGACGCTGCCGGAGTTCTTGCTACTCTTGGGCTACGGACTTGTCTTCTTCGTCCTCGCCTACGTCTCGTTCCTCAAGTACGACGTCCGTTAGATCGGGGACGCGATACCCGTTCCCCCATCAGCCGAGTTCATCCCAGATGCGCAGCCCCGGCACGACGGCGAAGTGCGCATCGTAGGTCACGAGGAGCGAGCCGGTTTCGAGGGCTTGAGCCGCGATCCAGACATCGTTGAGCGGGATCGGCTGACCCGCCTTCTTCAATGCGGATTTGATCAGCCCGAAGTATTCGGCCGTTTCGCACGTCACTTCGAGGACCTCGACGCCGGGCTTGGCCATGAATCTCTCGAGGATTTGCCTGTTCGGCTTTTCCTTTGTGCCCAAACGGAACCCCGCGAGGAGCTCCCCGAGAACGAAGACGGATAAGTAGACACGTCCGGCCCTGGCGAGGCTGACCAGAACCCTCTCGTCGCCGGCCAGGAACCGGACATAGGCATTCGTATCGAGTAGGACGGCTCTCATTGCCAGTCCTTCACGTCGGTAACTTCAAGGTCGGCGATGAGCTCCAGGAATTCTGACGCCTCGGCCTCGGTCCAGACGCCGCAGAGGTCGGCGAATGCCGCCCGGTTATCCGGCGGCTGGTCATCCAGACCCAAGGCCTTGGCGATAAGCTCTTTCACGATCTTATTGACGCTTTTCCGCTCGTTTTTTGCTCGCTCCTCGATGGCTTTTTCCATCTCCTCGTCGATCCCATGAACGCTGATCGATTTCATGTCTCCTCTTGATGCATCCTATAGTTCATTACTATTTATATTATGCATCACTTATCATAATGACGTCAATTTTTTTATGAATAGGTTACAGTGCGGGAAGGGAAAATGGGGAATTAGTATCGTGTCCCCGATTTAGCGGGCGAAGGCGTCAAGGTCGAGGTCCGTCATGAGATCTGGCGTGCAGGCGAATCTCTTGAGGGCAACGGCGCCGACCATGGCCGCGTTGTCCGTGCATAGCTTAGGCGAGGGCACATAGGCATCGAGGCCGGCCCGCCGGGCGAATTCCTGGAAGCGCGTCCGAAGGCGCGTGTTCCGGGCGACGCCTCCGCACAAGATAAGCGATTTCGGCTGGACCTGGTCCGCCGCGGCCTGCACATGGTCGACGAGCGTCCGGGCGACGATCTCCTCGAAGCTGGCTAGGAAATCGGCCAATCGCGGGTTTTCGGCGGTGATGCCGTGCTCCCGGATCAGCTTGAGGGCCCCGGTCTTGAGCCCGCTGAAGCTGAAGTCGAGGCTGCGGTCTTTGGTTCGAGGCAACGCGAAGGGAAACGCCTTGGCGTCGCCGCCCCGCCCCAGCTTCTCGATGACCGGGCCACCGGGATAGCCGAGGCCGAGGAACTTGGCGATCTTGTCGAGGGCCTCCCCCGCCGCATCGTCGCGCGTCTTGCCGAGGAGCCTGTAAGAGAGCGGCTTTTCCATGAGGTAGAGGGCCGTGTGTCCGCCCGAAACGAGGAGCCCCAATACGGGATAGGCGATGGCCGGATCCTCGAGAAAGCAGGCTTCGAGGTGGGCTTCGAGATGGTCGACGCCGATAAGGGGCTTCTTATCGTAATAGGCCAGCCCCTTGGCGAAGGACAAACCGACAAGGAGAGACCCGATGAGCCCGGGGCCCTGGGTCACCGCGAAGAGATCGATCTCGTCGAGTCTGACGCCGGCCCTGGCCATGGCCTCACCGACGGTCGGTGCAATCGTCTTGATGTGCTGGCGCGAGGCCAGTTCGGGGACGACCCCCCCATACGGCGCGTGGACCTCGTCCTGGGACAAGACGATGTTGCTGAGGATTTCTGGGGCTTTGTCCTGAAAATCGTCTCCCCGCGAAGGGAGACGTAGGCCTGCGGTGACGATTCCCAGATCATGTGCCCGCAGAACGGCGGCGGATGTTTCGTCGCACGACGTTTCGATGGCCAGGACAAGCACGTGGGATCAGCCTTTCGCCGTTATCTTATCAGAAAAGACCCTCGTCCGTCAGGCAAAAGGGGGACACGTACAAGGGAGCGGAATTATCGAAGGCACCTGCTACATTTTTAGCACTTCACGCAACAACCGGCGCACGTTTGAGGTATTAATCGCGAAGGCCGTGGGAATTTTTCGACTCTTCGGCTGTTCTTTTATATTGGAGGGAATTTCTTGAGGACCTGGCCCGAAAGTTGCTAAATATGGGCTTAGAAAGTAGAATTCGGCCAGCCCCGAGTACCCAGCGCGGAACACGTCCTTCTGTTTCGAATAGACTAGGAGGTGGCTGATGCGCATCCCCAAAGCCGTATTGGGCGGATTTTTGGTTCTCATCCTGATCGTTGCCGGCATCTATTTCTTCGTTATCGACAAGAGTCCGGCCAATCCTGAAAATCAGGCGAAAACCGCCTCTGCCGAAACCCCCGCAGCGTCCCCGGCCACCACCCCCGACCAGAAGGTCGAAGCCGCGCCTCTGCCCGTCAAAGTCTCCAAGGCCTTCCTCGGCGACCTGGTTATGACCCTCAAATCCCCAGGCGAAGCCTACACTGAAAAGCGCATCGACATGAAGGCCGAGGTCGGCGGGGTCGTTAAGAACCTTTACGCCGCCGAAGGCCGCCACGTCCGTGAGGGCGACCTCCTCGTCGAGCTCGACGACCGCGAATACCGCCTCAATCTCGAAAGGCTCGAAGCCCAGCGCCTGCGCTATCTCTCCGAGCTCTTCCTCGAGAGGCAGTTCTCCGTGACCGAGCAGCCTCCCTCCCAGGCCGTCGTCGACAAGGTCGCCAAAGCCCAGTCCGATTACGACCGAATCTCCGAGGGTTTCAAGAGCGGCGTTGCCTCCCAGGCCGACCTCGAAAGAGCCCAGGCCGCTCTCGAGCTCGCCCTGATCGAGTCCGGCCGCAAGAAGGACGAGGTCCAGGCCGCAACCAAGGGCCTGACCCAGGCCGAGGTCGAGGTTAAGCTCGCCCGCCTCGATCTCGAAAAGACCCGCATCCGCGCGCCGTTCGCCGGGATCGTCACCGACATCAAGCTTTCGCCCAAGGAGCGGCTCGATGCCGGACGAGAGCTCTTCACCTTGGTCGACATCAGCCGCATCAAGGTCAAGGCCAAGGTCCTCGAGAGCGAGGTCGGCAAAGTCGTCGCCGGCCGCGACGTCGACCTCCGGTTCAGCGCCTTCCCTGGCCGGAGCTTCCGAGGCCGCATCGAGGCCGTCAGCCCCATCATCAACGCCGAGGACAAGACCTGCGGCGTCTATGTCACGATGGACAACCCGTCCGAGGAGATCAAGCCCGGCATGCACGCCGAGGTCGAATTCCCGACCGAGATCTTCACCGGCCGGCTTCTCGTTCCGCAGCAGGCCATCCTCGTCCGCGGCGGCCGCAAGCTCGTCTTCGCCATCGAAGGGGACATCGCCAAGTGGCGCTATATCGAGGTCGGCCTGGAGAACGAGCGCTTCGCCGAAGTCCTGCCGGGCAAGGAACCGGGCTGGGGCGTATCGGCGGGCGACACCGTCATCGTCGAGGGCCACATCACCCTGGCCCATGACACCAAGGTCAGCATCGTCCAATAGCTCCGGACGGGGAGGCGGCCCATGAAAAGAACGTCCCTTCGCTTCATCGTCCTGGCCGTGGCGCCGTTGGCCCTCGCGGCGGTCCTCACGGCGCAGAAGATCGAGACCGTCGACGGCGTCCGCGTCGTCCACAACCAAAAGGGCGGGGTCTGGGGGAAAACCCCCAAGGTCACCCTGGAGCTCGTCCGCAAGATCGGCGACGTCGACACCGAGGACGAGCACCTGGCCTTCAACTTCCCCAACGACGTCGCCGTCGACAAGGACGGCAACGTCTACGTCCTCGACGTCGGCAACGCCCGCGTCCAGAAGTTCGGCCCGGACGGCACGTACCTGGCCACGATCGGCCGCAAGGGCCAGGGCCCGGGCGAGTTCATCATGCCGGACTCGATCGAATTCGACAAGGACGGCAACCTCGTCGTCGCCGACATGGCTCAGTCCCGCGTCCACATCATCATCGGCGGAGGCAAAGACGTCCGGTCCGTGGTCATCAAAGAGGGGCTGATCAGCGGCGTCAGGCCCTTGCCATCGGGGGATTTCGCGGCCAAGGGCTCGATCTATTCGTTCCCGAGGCCCGATCAGCCGGCCAAGACGGCGGACGAGATGCGCCTGTTCAGGAGGATCGCCCCGGACGGCCGTGTCGTCAGCTCGTTCGGCCGGCTGACCGACCTCGGTGAGATGATCACGACCGCGATGGGCAATGCGACGGAGTTTGCCGTCGGCAGGGACGGAGCCCTTCTCGTCAGTTTCAACGCGATGAATAGGATCGAAAGATACGCTCCGGACGGCAGGCTCGCCTGGCGGGCCGACCGGCCCCTCGCTTACAGCACGGATATCAGGAAAAAAGGCCGGATCGACCGTTCGGGCGGAGGCATCTCCATGGAGGCCCCGGAGATGAATACCTGCTCGGTGGGGATCGCCGTGGATGACCGGGGACGGGCCTGGGTCGTGACGTACGCCCGGCAGCTCAAGGAGGGCGAGAAGGTCCAGACCTCGATGACGAGTGTCGGCGGGCCCGGCGGCGTCGCCAACGTCTCCGTCAAGACGGAGGGCAACACCGACGTCAGGACGACCGACGCGTTCAAGCTCGAGGTCTTCGACCCTGACGGCGTCCTCCTCGGCGAGGTCCCGCTCACCCACTTCGCCGACGTCATCCGCATCGCCGGCGACAGCCTCTTCCTCATCGACCGGGAGCGCGGCGTCACGGTCTATCAGTATCGGATCGTGGAAAAATGAGGCCTGGCGAACACCGGATTCATAGGGAGGACGACATGAGACCGAGCCCGAGGAGACCGTCATGAAGCTCGCCCGCATGGCCGTCGACCGGCCGGTGACGATGTACATGTTCTACGTCGCCGTCATCCTCCTCGGCGTCGTCTCCCTTCGGGAGCTTTCGGTCGACCTCCTGCCCGACATCAGCTACCCGCGCCTATCGGTCATCACCAACTACCCCGGCGTCGCCCCCGAGGAGATCGAGACGCTCATCACCGCCCCCCTCGAATCGGCCGTCAGCCGTATCCCGCGCCTCCGCCGCGTCGAGTCGGTCTCGAAGGAAGGCGTTTCGCTCCTGACCCTCGAGTTCGACTGGGGCACGGACATGGACTTCACCATGCTCCACACCCGGGAGCAGCTCGACAACGCCAAGGACCGCTTCCCCGAGGACGCCGAGAGCCCGACCATCATCCCCCTCGACCCGCAGAGCCGGCCGATCATGACCCTGGCCCTCTCCGGCGACCGGACGCTCCTCGAGCTCAAGGAGCTCTCCGAGGAGCTCATCAAGCCGCGCCTCGAGCAGATCGAGGGCGTCGGCTCGGCCGAGATCACGGGCGGCGTCGAGCGCGAGATCCAGATCGAGGCCGACCCGCAGAAGCTGGCCCTCTACGGGCTCACGGTCGACAACGTCGCCAGCCGCGTCGACGCCTTCAACCGCAACCTCCAGGGCGGCACGATCCGCAAGGGGACCTTCAAATACGCCCTCCGGGTCGTCGGCGAGTTCGAGTCCCTCGACGAGATCGGCGAGATCGGCCTCCTCGTCACCCGGGAAGGCGGCGTCGTCCGCCTCCGCGACGTGGCCACGGTTAAGGACTCGATCAAGGAGCGCCAGGGCATGACCCGCCTCGACGGCGCCGAGAGCATCGGCCTCCTCATCCGCAAGGAATCCGGGGCCAACACGGTCAAGGTCACCAAGCTCGTCCGCGAGACGATCGGCCAGATCCGGACCGAGAGCCAGGGCATCACCCTGAGCGTCGTCAACGAGCAGGCCAAGACGATCGAGGACGCCATCGGCGCCGTCAAGGACGAGCTCATCCAGGGCGCGATCCTGGCCTTCCTGACCCTGCTCATCTTCCTCCAGGAATGGAAGACGCCCCTCATCATCGGCACGGTCATCCCCATCTCTGTCATCGGCGCGTTCAGCCTCCTCTTCTTCGGCAACATCACCCTCAACATCATGTCGCTCGGCGGCCTGGCCTTGGCGGTGGGCATGCTCGACGATTGCGCGGTCGTCGTCTCGGAAAACATCTTCCGCCATCGCAGCCTCGGGAAGGGGCTGAAAGAAGCGGCTTACATCGGGACGAAGGAAGTCGGACCGGCGGTCGTGTCCACGGCCCTGACGACGATCGTCGTCTTCCTGCCCGTCATCTACGTCCATGGCGTCGCTGGGCAATTATTCAAGGACACGGCCCTCACGGTCACGTTCGCCCTGCTCGCTTCGCTCCTCGTTTCGCTGACCCTGATCGCCACGCTCGAGTCGCGCGAGTTCGACTTCGGCATCGGCAAGGAGGGCCGCTGGCGCTGGACGTGGGGGCTCGGCAAAGTGTGGAAGCCCGGAAGCCCGGGGACGGCCTCGGACCCCGCCATGGGAGTCGAACAGCCCGTGCGGAAAAGACGCCTCCCGGCCTTCCTGGCCGTCCCCCTCCGGGCCCTGCGCGTTTTCTTCTACGCCGTCTTCAAGGGCCTCGGCTTCGCCTTGAACTTCCTGGTCAGCTTCTTCGTCCAGCTTTTCGCCTTCGTCGCCCATTACGTCGCCCTCCCCTTCCGGCCTCTCCTCAAAGCGGCCTTCTCGGCCTTCAACGTCGTCTACGGCCGGTTCATCGACGGCTACAAGCGCTTTCTCCGCTGGAGCCTCGACCACAAGGGCCGGGTCATGGCCTGGACGCTGGTCTTTTTCGCCGTCGTCTTCGCCCTCGGCGGTCTCATCCGCAGCGAACTCATGCCGCCAATGGCGACGACGGCCTTCGAGCTCGACCTCAAGATGCCCGTCGATTTCTCGTTCGAGCAGACGACCGAGATGGCCGTGATGCTCGAGTCGCAGCTGCGCGGCCTCGCTCCGGTCAAGGCCGTCCTGTCTCAGATCGGCATCGTCAGCGGCATGGAGAGCGCCGACCCGAATATCTCCGTCAATTCGGCCCGTTTCTTCGTCGAGGTCAAGAAACCCATGCAGCTCGAGGGCGTGCTCGACGCCGCCCGGTCGCGCCTGGCCCCGTTCCCCGATATCACCTACACGGTCATCCGCGGGCAGTCGACGATCGACCAATTCCTGGCCCTGTCGGCCGCGGAGATCGGCCTCCAGGTCAAGGGCAAGGACCTCGACCGCCTCAAGGGAATCGCCGCCGACCTCACCGCCCGCCTCGCGGCCATTCCCGGCGTTACCGACGTGACCACGAACATCGGCGAGGGCAAGCCCGAGTTCAAGGTCACGGTCGACAAGGAGGCCCTCAAAAAGTACCCCGGCCTCTCGCCCTCGACGATCGGCGACTTCCTCGTCAGCGCCGTGCGCGGCCGGGTGGCCACCCAGTTCCGGGAGATGGAGAAGAAGTACGACATCCTCGTCCGCCTCGAAGACGCCTCGCGCGAAAACATCGAGGCCCTTCTCGGCGAGACCCTGCCCTTCGAGGGCCGGGCCGTGCCCCTCCGCGATCTCGTCTCGTACGAGGTCGTCCGCGGGCCGCGCGAGATCCGCCGCGAGAACCAGCAGCGCGAGGTCCTGGTGACGGCCAACCTCAAGGGGCGCAAGCTCAGCCAGGTGACGCCGGCCATCGACAAGGCCATCTCCGGCCTGCGCCTGCCGACCGATTACCGCATCACCTGGAGCGGGGAGCGCGACGAGATGTCGCGATCGTTCCAATCGCTCGTCCTGGCCCTGCTCCTGGCGGCCCTCCTGACCTACATGATCATGGCCGCCCAGTTCGAATCGCTCGTCCACCCCTTCATCGTCATGTTCACCCTGCCCATGGGCGCGGCCGGGGCCATCGTCGCCCTTCTCCTCACCGGCCAGACCTTCAACGTCATCTCCATCATTGGCATGGTCGTCCTCGTCGGCATCGTCGTCGACAACGCCACGGTCAAGATCGACTACACGAACCAGCTTCGCCGCGGCGGCATGCCGCTCCGGGAGGCCGTCGAGGAGGGCAGCCACGTCCGGCTGCGGCCGATCCTCATGTCCACCGGGAGCACCCTGGTCGGCCTCATCCCGATGGCCCTGGCCCTCGAGCGCGGCGCCGAGCTCATGCAGCCGCTGGCCATCGTCGTCATCGGCGGCTTGACGTTCTCGACCTTCATGACTCTCATCCTCATCCCCGTCATCTACGAATGGGTGGAGCGCCGCAAGGGATGAAGCTGTTCATCGACCGCCCGGTGGCCACGGCCATGGTCTTCCTGGCCCTCCTCGCGACTGGCATCTATTCGTTCCTGAACACGCCGATCGAGCTGGCGCCGAAGGAGGACTACCCCAAGGCCGACATCATCACGACCTGGTACGGGGTCCCCCCGGAAGTCGTCCAGACCCAAGTGACGGCGCCGCTCGAGGAGGCCTGCGCCACGGTCAAGGGCATCACCAAGATGACCTCGACATCCGAGATCGGCTTGTCACGGATCACCCTGGAGTTCGATCCCAAAACGAACATGGAATTCGCGACGCTCGCCCTGCGCGAGGAGCTGACCAAAGCCCGCCCGCTCCTGCCGCCGCGGGTCCGGCCGTTCGTCCAGCCCTATGTCCCCGAAGACTTCCGGGTCCGGCCGTTCCTCGAATACACGGTCTCGGGCCGCTACGGGCTCCAGGAGCTCCAGGAGCTCGTCAAGGAGAAGCTCGAGATCGGCCTGGGCTCGGTCCGGGGGGTCTCCGACGTCGAGGTCGCGGGCGGCTCGGAGCCCGAGATCCGGGTCGTCCTCGACGAGGACCGGATCAAGGCCCTCGGCCTCCACCCCTATACGGTCAACGCCGCCATCGCCGCCCGGCTCGGGACCTATCCGACGGGGCGGGTGCGCCGCGGCAACCAGGAGTTCCTGTTCAAGTTCGCCGACCGCATCGACAGTCTCGACGAGCTCCGCGAGACGATCGTCGCCCACTCCGGGGAGAACCCTATCTTGGTCAAGGATGTGGCCAAGGTCGAGGTGACCTACGCCGACATCCGCCAGGTCCACCGCATCAACGGCCAGCCCACGGTCAGCCTGACCGTGTCCAAGGAGCGCGGCGCGAACACGCTGCGCGTCGCCGCCGACGTCAAGCTTAAGCTCGAGGCGGTCAAGAAAGAGCTCCCGCCCGACCTCGTCTTCAAGGGCGTCGACGACGAAAGCGAGGAGATCCGTAAGAACCTCAACGACTTCACCCTCCTTGCCATATTGATCACAGTCATCGTCTTCGCCATGATCTACGTCGTCCTCCGGCGGATTACACCATCGCTCCTCATCCTGTCGTCGATCGCCTTTTCCATCGTCATCACCTTCAACCTCATCTACGCCTTCAGGATCTCGCTCAACATGCTGACCCTCGGAGCCCTGGCCCTCGGCTTCGGCATGTTCGTCGACAATTCCATCGTCGTCTTCGAGAATATCCTACGCTTACGCGAGCGCGGCCTGGCACCGCGTGAGGCGGCCATCGAGGGTCCCAAGGAGGTTTTCGTCGCCGTCTTGGCGTCGACGCTGACGGTCATGGCCGTTTTTTTCAGCTTCCCCTTCTTCCAGGGCAAGCTCAAGATTTACTACCTGCCCCTGGCCATTGTCATCGGCTCGGCCATGGCCGCTTCGCTTCTCGTCTCCTTCACCCTCATTCCCGCGCTCAGCCCCCGCCTCCTCGAGGAGAAGCGAAGGAGCGCCGCCGGGGGGCAGGAAAAGCGGAGCCCCCGTTTCGAGAAAGCCCTCGGGGTCCTCATCCGCCACCCCGTCGAGGTCCTCCTCGTCGTCGCGGCCCTGCTTTTCGGGTCCTACAAGTGGTTCCGTGCCGAGGTGACGATGGGCCGGTGGGGCTCGTGGTACTCGAAGGAGTATCTCTACGTCCGGGTCGGCATGCCCCCGGGAACCGACATCGCCCGGACCGACGAGACGATCCGGGCTTTCGAAGAAAAGGTCGTGGCCCAGGGCTACGAGAAGGAGATGAACGTCCGCATCGTCCCGGAGAACGCCCAGGCCATCATCGGGTTCCCGCCGGCGATCGAGAAATCCTATCGGCCGTACGCCCTCAAGGAAGAGCTCATCCAGCTGGCGACCCAGTTCGCCGGCATCGACATCAGCGTCTCCGGCTTCGACCCGCAGTACTATGCCTCGAGCATGGGCGCCGGCACGTTCTACAGCTCGCGCATCAAGTTCTACGGCTACAACCTCAAGAAATTAAAAGAGATAACCGGGGATCTCGAGAAGACGCTGCGCCGCAACCCGCGGATCAAGGAGGTCCGGACGGTCTCCAGCCGCTACGGCTGGTGGCGGGGGGACACGGTCGAGGACGTCCTCAAGATCGACAAGGCGGCCCTCAAGAGCTACGACGTCGATCCCTCCTACCTCTACTTCAGTCTCCAGACGATGATCCAGGGGACCTTCGGCCAGCCGGCGCGGATCCGGACGGAAGGCAAGGACATCACCGTCTCCGTCAAATACCCCGACGCCGCGACGCTCGACATGCGCGCCCTCAGTGAGTCGCTCATCCAGACGCGGGGCGGGGAATACCTCCGGCTCGGCGAGATCGCCGCGTTCGTCGAGACGCCCATTCCCGGCGCGATCGACCGCGAGAACCAGCAGTTCCAGCAGACGATCATGTGGGAGTTCCGCGGGCCGTCCAAGGCCGAAGAACGCTACCGCAAGGGGGTGTTCGAATCGCTCCACCTGCCGCCCGGCTTCTCGGCGAGCCTCGAGGAGTCGTGGTACGTGACCGAGGAGGAGCAAAAACAGATCAACTTCGCCATCGCCGCCGCCCTGGTCATCATCTTCATGATCCTGGCCGCGCTCTACGAGTCCTTCATCCTGCCCTTTTTCATCATGCTGGCCGTGCCGCTCGCGCTCATCGGCGTCTTCGTCGCCTTCGTCGTGGCCAAGGCGCCCTTCGACCCGACGGCCTATATCGGGGTCATCCTTCTTTCGGGCATCGTCGTCAGCAATTCGATCCTCCTCGTCGATCACATCAACCTGAAGCGGCGGCAGGGGCTGGGACTCCTCGAGGCCGTCGTCCGCGGCACGAAGGACCGGGTGCGGCCCATTTTCATGACGACTTCGACGACCATCTTCGGCATGCTGCCGATGCTCCTCATCGGGGCGGAGGCCAACAAGCGGCAGATCTGGTCATCGCTGGCCCTGTGCACGGTCGGCGGCTTGACGAGCTCGACGATCCTCGTTTTTGTCGTCATCCCCGTCCTCTACTATCACGGGGACGGTCTGCGGGGCTGGGGCGCCGAAAAGGCCCGCGAGGCGCGGGAGCTATTCGGAAAAAGACAGAGCTAGTTCGGCCTCCCCGCCGGGCCGTGGCAGCGCTTGCATTCGAGCGCTAGAAGGTCCTTGTGGTAGGTATATTTGAAGAACTCGTTGTCGAGAAGCATTTCCTGCGCGATCTGGGTCCGGGCCTGGAAGATGAAATCGGCCAGGTCGCGTTCGATCGGGGCCCCGGCTTCGGGATGGAGCCGCCCGACCTCCGCGCCCATCCAGTAGACGATGATCTCGGGCGACCGGGTCACACTGTTCTCGGCGAGGAGTGCGGCCGGTTCGGACAAGTCCTCCGCGACGGCAATGAATTCGGCGGAAAGGGCGGGGTTGGCGGCCGCTTCAGCGGCCAGGCCGACGATCGCCGCGAGCTTGAGGTCGGCCGGGCGCGAGGCGCAGAGGAACACCCGGACGTGGACGGGGTCGACGAGAGCCACGAAAGAGGCCTGCGCCTCGGGAGAGGGCGTAAAGGTGGAGATGGAGCCGTCGGCCGCCGTCGCCAGCGCCACGACCCGGTCTTTCGGGATATAGCCGACCGGCGCCTGATCCTGGCGGGCGTCGCCGCCGATGGGAGCGAGGGCTAGGAAAAGACAGAGCGCCGCGCCGGCGACCGGGTCCTTCGTCCGCCCCATCTTCACAGGCCGCCGAGGCTCTTTTCGAATGGAGGGCGATGGATGCCGCGCTCGGTGACGATGGCCGTGATGTAAGCCGCCGGCGTGACATCGAAGGCCGGATTGCGGACCTCGGCGTAGGGCACGGTGACGAGATGGCCAGCGACCTCGCGGACCTCGTCGGGGTTGCGCTCCTCGATGGGGATGCCGCCTCCATCCGGGAGCGTCAGATCGACCGTACTCGTCGGCGCGGCCACATAGAACGGGACGCCGTTCTCTTTGGCCAGGACGGCCAGCGAGTAGGTCCCGATCTTGTTGGCCGTGTCGCCGTTGCGGGCGATCCGGTCGGCCCCGACGACGACCGCGCCGACCTCGCCCCGGCGCATGAACCAGCCGGCCATGCTGTCGGTGATAAGGACGACAGGGATGCCGTCCCGGTCGAGCTCCCAGACGGTCAGCCGGGCGCCCTGGAGGAAGGGGCGGGTCTCGTCGGCATAGACCCGGATCCTCTTTCCTTTGGCCACGGCCGCCCTGACGATCCCGAGCGCCGTGCCGTAATCGGCTGTGGCCAACGCCCCGGCATTGCAGTGGGTCAGAACCGTCATGCCGTCGCGAAGGAGCGTCTGGCCGTGGAGCCCGATGGCCCAATTCGTCTCGACATCTTCGATCTCGATCGCCTTGGCCTCCTCGACGAGGGCTGTGCGGATCGCCCGCAGGCCGTGGCTCCGGCTCCGATCGTAGGCCGCCCGCATCCGCTCCAAAGCCCAGAAAAGGTTCCGGGCTGTCGGCCGGGTCCGTTCGAGGCGCTTGTAGACCTTTTCGAAATCGCGGTCGATGGATCGCCCGGTCCCAGCGCTCAGGGCCATGGCGCCCAGGACGAGGCCATAGGCCGCGGCGATGCCGATGGCCGGCGCGCCCCGGATGACCATCTTCTCGATGGCCTGGGCCACCTGGATGTAGGTGCGGCAATGGACGTAGGTCTCCTGCCCGGGGAGCTTGCGCTGGTCGATCATGACGACGGAACGGCCTCGCCAGGCGATCGTCGGCAGCATCGGTCACTCCTTCTTCCAGGCCGGCGTCCGGTCGTCGCGCCAGCCCCACTTCTCCGCCCAGCGCGTTTGGGCCGCCGTCAAGACGTCCCGTTCGGCGGGAGAAAGCGAATCCTTCAACCGGATATAACAATACACGAGCCCGTTGTCGTTGTCTCGCCCGATCTTTTCCGAGGGCAGGCCGAGCTCGCGGGCCATGACGGCTTCTTCGTAGGCGCGCCGAAAGTCGCCGAGGTGCCCGTCGACCTGGGCGTGGAGGTAGTGGAACAGGCCGCAGGCAAAGTCTCGGTCAAGGAGCCGGTCGAGGGTCTTGCCGAGAGCGGCGAGAGCCCGTCCCTTCTCTGCGGCATCGAGACCGGCGGCCCGGGCCAAGATGAGATCCGTCCTTCTCTCCGCCGCGAGCATGAGCGCGGGCTTGAAATCGGATTTGTCGACGAGCTGCGCGTAGATACGGAGGGCCGCGGCTTCGAGGTCCAGCCCCTCGAAGGACACCGCGAGACCGGCCAGGGTCGAATCCGAAGCCCAAGACTCCGCGCCATCGAAGCCGAGGCTGAACGCCTTGAGGAACGACCCCTCGGCCTCACGCCACCGACCGAGATTCGCTTCGGCCAGACCTTTGATGGTGAAAGATTGGGCCGAGGGCTTCCTGCGGCATTCCCGTCCGGCCTCGTCCAGCGCCTTTTTCCAGGACGCGATCGCCCGTTCGGTCCGGAAAGCGCGCGCCTCGTCCTGGCCCTTGGCATAATCGTGCTTGGCCTGGCGCAGATGGGTCAGGCATGAAACCGAGAGGGCGACGACGAGAACGAGGGCGAGGGCCCGAAGGCGCTGGCTTTTCATGCTTCAGGCGGGATCGTCGGTCCGAGGGCCACCGGTCCTTTGATCAGGCCGACGATCATGTCCTGGACCTCTTCGTCCTTGAGCAGGTGCAGGCCGAGCGCTGCGGCTTCGGCGGCGATCAAGAAGAGGGCCTTCCAGAATTCCGGGTCGGCCGCGGCGGGTTGGATGTCGTCCCTGGCCTTGGCCGTCCGGGAGGCGAACTCGACCACGACGGCCCGATAGTCAGCCGCGTCGATCTCGGCCTTGAAGAGCGCCTTGAGGAAGGCGTCCTCGAGGCCGAAGACGGGATAGAGGGCGGGGAATGCGGCCCGGAGGACGCGGAGGTCCTGCCGGGCGATCTCATCCGCGTACTCGCGGCCGAGGGCCTCGTTCCCGCAGAAGAAGGCGAGGATGAATGCGTCGGGCTTGGTCCGGACGAAATCGGGATCGAGCCAGACCTGCCAGGTCAGGATCCGCTCGCGATAGTCAAAGACGCGCCGGACGGCCCAGACGCAGGCCGAATAAAGGACGGGGAATAGGAGCCAAGACTTGAGCGGCAGGAACGCCGCCAGGATATCGACGCCCCTGGCGAGGGCCGCTTCGATGTCCTTATGACTCATCGTAGTTCATTATACGACAGGCCATGCGGCCCCGTTCAATATGAAAATGTGAAAATGGGGACGCTTCTATTTTCTGGAAGAAACGAGAGAGAAACAGTCCCCTATTTGACTTCCAAGATGGCCAGGAAGGCCTCCTGGGGGATGTCCACCTTGCCGACGCGGCGCATGCGCTTCTTGCCGGCCTTCTGCTTCTCCAGCACCTTCATCTTGCGCGTGTAATCGCCGCCGTAGAGCTTGGCCAAGACGTCCTTGCGGAAGGGCTTGACGGTTTCCCGGGCGACGATGCGCTTGCCGATCGCGGCCTGCAGGGCGACCTCGTACTGCTGGCGCGGGATGACCTTGCGCATGCGTTCGACGAGGCCCCGGCCGATCGTCACGGCCTTGTCCTCGTGGACGATGAGCGACAGCGCGTCGATGGCGTCGCCGTTGATGAGGATGTCGAGCTTGACCAGCGGCCCCTCGCGATAGCCCGTGAATTCGTAGTCGAGCGACGCGTAGCCCTGCGACAGCTGCTTGAGCTGGTTGTAGAAGTCGAAGACGACCTCGTTGAGAGGCAGAGCATAGACGAGCATGACGCGGCCCGGCCCGATATACTCCATCTTCTTCTGGACGCCGCGGCGCTCCTCGAGGAGCTTGAACAGCCCGCCGAGGTAACGGTCGGGCGTCAGGATGACGGCCTCGATGATCGGTTCCTCGATGACCGCGACCTCGGTCGGCTCGGGCATCTCGGAGGGATTATGGATCTCGAAGGTCTCCCCATTCCGGTCGGTCACCCGGTAGCCGACGCTCGGGGCCGTCGTGATCAGGGTCAGGCCGTAATCGCGCTCGAGCCGCTCCTGGACGATCTCCCGGTGGAGGAGCCCGAGGAAGCCGGCCCGGAACCCCAGCCCCAGCGCCGGCGAGTTCTCCGGCTCGTACTGGAAGGAGGCGTCGTTGAGGCGCAGCTTCTCCATGGCGTCGCGGAGCTCTTCGATGTTGCTGTCGCCGGCCGGGAAGATGCCGCAGAAGACCATGGGCTTGGCTTCCTTGAAGCCTGGAAGGGGCGTCGCGGTCGGCCGGTTCCTATGAGTGACCGTGTCGCCGACCCGGGCGTCGCTGAGCTTCTTGATGCCGGCGATGAGGTAGCCGACCTCGCCCGTCTTCAGGGCCCCCGATTTGACCGGCTTGGGCATGAGGTAGCCGACCTCTTCGGCCTCGTATTCGGCGCCGGAGGCCATGAGGATGATCCGGTCGCCGGTCCGGAGCTCGCCGTCGAGGACGCGGACAAGGACGATGACGCCCCGGTAGGTGTCGAACCAGGAGTCGAAGAGGAGGGCCTTGAGGGGCGCCTCGGGGTCCCCCTTGGGATGCGGGATGCGCTTGACCACGGCTTCGAAAAGCTCGGGCAGGCCCTGGCCGGTCTTGGCGCTGACGAGCAGGGCCTCGGACCGGGGCAGGCCGAGGATGTGCTCCATCTGCTCGAGCGAATCCTCGATCTGGATCTGAGGCAGGTCGATCTTGTTGATGACCGGGACGAGGACAAGGTCGTTATGGATGGCAAGGTAGGTGTTAGCCAGGGTTTGGGCCTCGACCCCCTGGGAGGCGTCGATGACGAGGAGGGCCCCGTCGCAAGCGGTCAGGCTCCGCGAGACCTCGTACGAAAAATCGACGTGACCGGGGGTGTCGATGAGGTTGAAGATGTATTCTTCCCCTAAGAGGCTCTTATAGGTCAGGCGGACGGTCTGGGCCTTGATGGTGATGCCGCGTTCCCTCTCGAGGTCCATGGTATCCAGGACCTGCTCCTTGAGCTCCCGGGCGGACAAGGCCCCGGTGAGCTCGATGAACCGATCCGCCAGGGTCGATTTGCCGTGATCGACGTGGGCGATGATGGAGAAGTTCCTGATATTGTTCATGGAATCATCCATTATGGCAGAATTTCGGATGGCGGGGAAGTCCTCTTCTCGGCTATGCGGCGGGCATCCTCCCTTGCCCCCGCACCCCGGAAACCTCCTTATTCGGTTTCCCCCGCCTCCGGCGGGCCCCCCTTCCCTCACGGGGGCTTTGGGACGACGCCCGCCGCCGCCTCACGAGGACTTCCTGCCTGAAACCGGATCGGCCCCCGGATTGACTTTTAGGGGTGGGGAGCGTATCTTCTAGGGGAGAAAACACGGCTGAAACCGAAGGAGACGGAATGAATATATTTGGACTCGGCTTGCCAGAACTCCTTGTCATCCTCTTTATCGTCGTCTTGCTCTTCGGAGGGAAGAAGCTCGGCTCCATCGGGAAATCCCTCGGTGAGGGGATCCGAGGCTTCAAGGAATCCGTCAAAGGCAAGAGCGATTCCGAAGGCCCCAAGAATCCCGAGCCCCCCAAGGGCTGACGATAACCCGTGACGCCCGCCGGGCGTGCCGGCCGGGTAGGCTTTCGAGCATCCCCATGACATCCTCATATGACGCCGGCTTCGACATCGGCGGCACGCGTCTGAAGTACGGACTGGTCGACAGCGAGGGCCGCCTCGTCCACAAGGGCCGCGTCCGCAGTCCCGAGGCCATGGCCGAGATCCTGGCCGTTCTCGAGGAGACCTGGGCCGGCCTCAAGAAAAAGGCGCCCGGTCCCATCCGTTCCTGCGGCTTCGGCATCGCCGGCTTCTACAGCATCAAGGAGCGGAAGATCCTCCAATCGCCCAACTATCCCAGCCTCAACGGCTTCCCGCTCGTCCCGGCCCTCCGCAAGTTCATCGACGTACCCATCCGGATCGGCAACGACGCGAACATGGCCGCCTACGGCGAATTCCGGCACGGGGCGGGTCGCGGCGCCCGCAGCCTCGTCCTCCTGACCGTCGGCACGGGCATCGGCTCGGGCATCATCCTCGACGGCAAGCTGTGGGAGGGTGAGGGCGGCTACGCCGGCGAGATCGGCCACATCACCGTCAATCCCGAAGGCGAGCCCTGCGGCTGCGGCAACCGTGGCTGCCTCGAGACCGAGGCTTCGGCGCCGCGGATGGTCCGCAATTTCCAGGCCCTGACCGGCCGGACCGACATCACGGATTCCAAGGACGTCTATCTCCTGGCCAAGGCCGGCGACCCGGCCGCCCTCGAGAGCTTCCGCAAGCTCGCCTACTGGCTGGGCATCGGCATCGGCATCGTCATCAACCTGCTCAACCCCGAGAAGATCCTCATCGGCGGCGGGGTCGTCTCGGCCGGGAATCTCCTTCTCGGCCCGGTCGCCGAGGAAGCCCGCCGGCGGTCCCACCGCATCTCGTTCGCGGGCTGCCGCATCGAGAAGGCCGCCCTGGGCAACGACGCAGGCCTCGTGGGCGCCGCCGCCTGGGCCCATCTCAAGGCCGGAATCCGGGGATGAAAGGCCGTCGTCGCGCTGACCCCGGCTGTAACCATCCCGGGAAGGCGGAAGTTTATTGCTTTGACAACCTCGGCCGAAAAAAATATAAAGGGTCGATGGAGACAGAGACCAAGGAGGCCTCATTGACCAGGAAAAGCTTCATTTCTCTGGCCATATGCGCCGCCCTGCTCGCTCTCTGCCTGCCCGCCGCCGCGGCCGGCCCGACGGGGGCCATCAAGGGCCGGATTCTCGACGACAAGGGCGCGCCCCTGTCGGGGGCCTATCTCTATCTGACCTCACCGGCCGCCCTCGGAGTGGCCAACTACATGACCTCGAAATCGGGCCGTTTCGCCTTCGTCGGCCTCATGCCGGGGTCCTACAAGGTCGTCGCCGAGGCGCCCGGGTTCAAGACCGTCACCATGGACGGCATCGCCGTCTCCGCCGGGGCGACGTTCACGGCGAACTTCAGGATGGAGGCCTCCCCGCTCGAGGAAGAATCCACGACGGTCCGGCCCGGCCCCGATCTCGACCGGGACTCGGCCCGCTCCGCGGTCATCCTGGACCGGAACCTCATCGAGCGGCTGCCCCTTCATCGCGATTTCTCGGCCCTCCTCGGGGTCGTCCCCGGGCTCATCTTCGAGACCGATACGGCCGGCGGCCGGATGTCCCTCAACGGGACCCCGCTCACGGCCAGCGTCCTCGTCCAGGACGGCATCATCGTGACCCACCCGACCGACGGGCGGGCCATGGACCGGATCAACACGGACCTTATCGACGAGGTCGTGATCGAATCGGCGGGCCACACGGCCGAGACGGGACCGGCGCAGGGCGCTTACATCAACATCATCCATCGGCCAGGCGCGGCCGCGCCGCAAGGCAGCCTGTCCTATAGCGCTTCCGGACGAGGCTTATCCGATTCGCTCTGGTCGGCGGCCGAACTCGCGGAGATGCCCGACGCCGCGCCGACATCGCTCCGGCGGGAACACGACCTGTCCTTTACGCTGGCCGGTCCCGTGCTCGAAGACATGGCTTGGATGTTCGCCAACCTCCGCTACAAGGGCCTCGGCCGCCGGGCGCCATTCACCTACTTCACCGACCCTCTCGGCGTCCGCCATTTCGTCTATGATTACTCCGAGACCGATCTCTCGGCGCTATTCAAACTGTCCATGAACGTCCTCGGAAAGTTCAAGGGCGTGATGGAATTCGGCACGACCGGCCTCCGCGAGCCCGTCTACGAGGCGGACGTCGACAAGCTTCGGCCCGAAGCGACGACCCGCAAGCTCGATGGCGAGGGCACTTTCCTGGCCCGGGTCGGGGGGAGCTACGTTGTCGATCAGAACATGCGGATCGACCTCACGGTCGGGTACGCGAAGTACAAGCAACCGCTCCTCCTCAACGAGACTGGCGCCGCCAAGGCCCAGTACTTCGACGTCATCTCGGGATACAGCTGGGGCAGCGGTTCGCTGAACGACCGCGAAACGGCCAGCCGGATGCGGGTCGGGGCGACGCTGACCCGGCTCCTGGACGGCTTTCTCGGCATGTTCCACGAGATCGTTGCGGGCGGCGAGTACGAAACGACATCCACCGGGTCCATGACCTGGAAGTCCGACAATCTCATCTACAATTATGCGGCCGGCAGCCCTTACACCTACGGGCAGACCGCCTCGCCGGCCACCGGCGAACAGGTCGGCTGGGGCCTCATCGGGTTCTACATCGCGCCCTCTTCCGAGGACAGCATGACGCTCAAGCGCGAGCTCAAGAGGATCGGTGTCTTCGTCCAGGACACCATGAAGATCGGCGGCCGCCTCTCCCTCTCCGCCGGTTTGCGTTTCGACCGGTCCGAGGCCCAGTTCGCGACGTCCTCCAAGAGCGCGAGCGGCAACCCGCTGAGCGTCAGCCTCGGAAGCACCATCGTCGACCCCGTCCTCGGCTTCAATATCTTCAGCTCGATCAACCTCCCCGGCTGGGAGAAGGCCATCATCTGGAACACGCTCTCGCCTCGGTTTGGACTGAGCGTCGACCTCCTGGGCAACGGCCGAACGATGGTCAGGGGTTCCTGGGCAAGGCTCCCCGAGTACCTCGGCCTGGGCTATTCCCAAGACCTCGCCCCGATCGACCCCCAGGTCTCCCATGATTTCGTCTGGTACGATGAGGATGGCAACGGCTCCGCCAACAGCGGCGACACCTTCTCCCTCGTTTCGTACGATTTCCGCGTCTACAGGGCCGAGTACTTCCGGCAGGCCGTCGACGCCGACCTCAAAGCCCCGGTGATCGAGGAATGGACGGCCGGCCTGGAGCAGGCGGTCGGCCGCGATTTCACCCTGTCCGCCCGGTACATCGACCGCCGCAGCTCCAACAACATCGGCCACGTCATCTATGACCCTTCGACCGGGGCCCACTGGTGGCGGATCGAGGAGTCCCCGGAAGGATGGTGGGTGCCCTTCTCGACCGTCGTGCCGGGAACGGGCGACTATCCCGACGTGGCCGTGAACCTGTACCTGCCCTCGACAACGGCCCCCGACTACTTCGAGCGCATCGAGAACGTCCCCGAGCTCACGGCGCGATACCGGAGCTTGGAATTCTCCTTCCGAAAGAGGATGTCCCACAACTGGCAGGCCTTCGGCTCCCTGACCTGGAACCGGGCCACGGGGACGACCAGCCTCGCATCGCGCTGGGGCGCCGGGAACTCGCCCGTCCTGCTGACGCCGAATTCGTTCACGAACATCGCCGTGACCGACCGGCTCCTCCAGGACCGGCCGCTCGTCGCCCGCCTGGCCGGGACCGTCGGCGTCGGCTGGGATATCTACGCCAGCCTCCTCTTCAGGGCCCAAAGCGGCTCACCCTGGGGCCGGACGGTGACGATCATGCCGCCGGCCGTCTGGGCCGCGGCGAACGGCGCCGCGAGGACCCCGGTCACGATCTACCTCGAAAGCCCGGGCTCGCGACGATTCGGTTCCTGGAAGACATTGGACTTCCGGCTGGAGAAGGAGTTCACCCGTGCCGGCCGGAGCGTCCTCTCGGCCTCGATCGACGTTACCAACCTGCTCGGGGAAAAGTACCGGACGCTCGACCTCAACGACGGGGGGACATGGGCTCCTGACGGCGAGGGCGCCGGCACGGGCACGCGCACCCTCAGCGGCACCTATGGAACGTTCACCCCCCTCTTGGGAACGCGCGTCGTCCGCCTGAACCTCAACCTAAAATTTTAGCCGGAACGTCACGGCCTTTTTCAGCTCATCGCCCTCCGTCGTGCTCCTGACCGAAACGTCCATCCGGAGCTTCTGCGTCTTCAGACGGTCGAGGTCCTTGTCGATGAGGAACGGGAATTCCATACGGAAGCGGGCCTTCCGGTCCTCCGTGAGGGCTTTCTCTTCGAGCGACAGCGGGAAGGTGTCGTGGTTCTCCCACAGGGTCGTCCCCGATTCGTCCGAGACCTCGACGCGGACTTCGAAGCTCGTCTCGAGCCGTCCGCCCTTGAAGGTGAACCAGATCGTATCGTAAGGGATATCGACGAAGACCCGGCCCTCATAGAGGCCTTCCTCGGCACGGGTCTTCTGCATCGAGACCTGGTAGTCGAAGAGCTTCTTCTCCTTCGAGAAGGTCTTCTGGAAGTACCCCTGCGCGATGTTGAGCTCCTGGAGATGCTCCAGGTTGATAGCCCGCATGACGAAATACCCGGAGCAGTGGTCGTCGATGAAAACGACGGGGAAGGCGCCGTAGTACCAGACCTCCCGGCAGAAACCCGTGGGATCCATGGGATAGGTCAGGCGCTCCGACGGGGGGCCGAACAGGATGAAGATCCTGCCGCGGTCGGTCTGCCAGCCCGGGCGGCCTTCGCCGTGGAACATGGCCCCGGCCTTGGCCACCCTGTCCTCATATTCGGCCCTGAACTCGTTGCGCGCGGTGTCCGGATCGGGATCGCGCCGCTTCCAGAACTCGGCGATGAAATCGTCCCGGCCGCTGTCCGGCAGCTCGAGAAAGATCTTGCGCTCCTCCTTGGTGATGATGTACTCGACCTTGGCCAGGAAGTCGGCATGGGCCGGCTGGAGCTTCGGGGTGGCGCCGGAGGTCCGGCAGGCCGAGAGGGCGGCCAGGCCAACGACGAGCAGGAGGGGGATGAGCGCGGCGAGGACAAGCGGCCCGAAGGCCGGCTTTTTTTCGGGGAGGATGGATCTCATGAGGGCGGCATCCTTTCGGCATCTAGCGTAGTCCTCGGAGGGCGAATTAGCAAGCCGGCCCGTCAGCCGAGGGCGCGCTTGAGCGTGTCGATCTCGTCGGGCGGCATGCCGCTCTTGAGGTAGGCGAAGGCCGTCTTGTTGTGGAGGAGAGGATCGCTCGCATCGGACAGCACCCCGGACCGGACGAGTGACGCCCATTCCCCCGTGCCGGGAATGGGCGAGAAGTAGGCGATCCGCGGCGCCGCGCCGAGGCCGCGGACGACACGGAAGCTCTCGGCGACGCCGGCCGGCGATTGGCCGGGAAGGCCCGCGAGGAGATAGACGCCGACGGCGCTTCTTCCGTAGCCCGCGGCGTCTAGCGCACGCAGGGTGTTCTCAAGGTCCGCCGGAGACGCTTTCGGGCCTCGATCCCTCATCAGGGCTTCGTCGGACGATTCCAGGCTGAGATAAATCGACGCGAATCCCGCGGCACGCATGAGCCGGGCCGTGGCCGTGTCGATCTCACGGAGATGAAGACCGTTCGGGCTGTGGAGAGCCAGTCCTGCGCCGGCCGCGGCCAGGCCCTCGAAAAGGGGCCAGACGTGCCCTTTTTTGCCCCAGAGAAGAGCGTCGTCATAAAAGGCGAAATGCCGTGTCCCGAACCGGGCCCGGCCGTCCAGGATCTCGGCCACGGCAGAAGCGGCCGGCCTTTGCCGGAAGCCCGGCCAGAGGAGCGAACTCGCGCAGTAGGTGCAGCGCAGAGGGCAGCCCCGCGAGGTCAGGACCGGAAGCCAGGTCTTGTCTCGGAGAAGATCGAATGCGGGCGGGGGCACGCCGTCGGGACCGGAGAGGTCGGCAGCTTCCGGGGCTGGATCGCCCAAGACCTCGGCGAGGGCCGCGAAAAGCCCCGTCTCCGCCGGGCCCGGAACGACGAGGTCCGCTCCCGATTCCGCCCGGGCGTGGCCGGAACAGAGTGTCGCGTAGATCCCGCCGACGACGACGGGGACGCCGCCAAAGCGCCGGCGGACGAGGTCAACGGCCGCCTGGACCCCAGGGTACCAGTAGGTCATGGCCGAGGTGACGAGGACGGCGTCCGGACGCGGCACGCGGGCGAGCTCCTCCGCGAATAGGGCGACGGGGATGCCGTAGCGCGAGAAGCGGCGGGGGACATCGCGGACGACGTTCGGCTTGGGGACTTCCTCCTTCGCGAAGGGCCCGCGGCCGTCGGATTTTCCGGCCCTCGGTCCGGCCAGGCCCGGATGGAAGCGGTCCAGGCAGTCGATGAACGACACGCGGTGAGGCGTGAAGCGGCGAATAAGCGCGGCGACATAAAGGATCCCGAGCGGCTTCATCCAAAAATCGTAGGCGGTGAAGTCGTAAATCCAGGGATTGATGAGGAGGAGATCCTTGGCGCGGCTCATGCTCGATCCGGCTGGCGGGAAATCAGGATGGTGCGGAAGGGGGGACTCGAACCCCCATAGCCTTGCGGCCACAAGCTCCTGAGGCTTGCGCGTCTGCCAATTCCGCCACTTCCGCACTCAGGGAGCCGCTATTATAGCCATAATGGACCCGCAGGTAAATAACGTTATCAAGCGGGCCTCAAGTGATGTGCTCGAGCGATAAGTCCTTATGAGCGAGAGCGTCCCCTTCTGGTCGGCTTGACAAACTGAGGGCACCCGCCTATTGTGGAGTCGTTGATGATCCCCCTCACCGATCGGCTTTTGCGTCGGCGCTTTTCCTCGTAATTCCACCCAAGGAGGACGTATGAAATTTCTAGACCGTTCCCAGATCGAGGCGCTGGCCAAGTTCAAAGGCCAGGGCGATCTCGTGACCTCCTTCTACCTGGACACGGACAAGGGCCGGATGGGCCGCAAGGAGATCCAGCTGGCCTTGAAGAACCTCCTCAACGAAGCCAAGGACCGGGCCTGCGGCCTGTCGGTCGCCAAGGACAAGACCGACGCCCTGTTGCGGGACCTGGACCTTATCTCCGAATATGGCAGCCAGTCGCTGGGGCCCTCGAACGCCGCCGGCCTGGCCATCTTCTCGGCGAGCCGGACGGGGTTCAGGGAAGTCATGGAACTGCCCCACGGCCCCCGGAACCGCATCATCTTCGATGCGAACTTCTACCTCCGGCCCCTCGCGTCGATCCTGGACAAATACAGCCACATCTGCGCCCTCATCGTCGGCCACCGCAAGTCCGTCTGGTACGACGTGTCGATGGGCGAGATCAAGTTCCTCGACAGGATCGAGAGCGATGTCCCCGGCAAGGTTAAAGAAGGCGGCTTCGAGGGCACGGCCGCGAAGAGGATCGAGCGCCACATCGACGCCCATGTCCAAGAGCACCTCAAGAAGACCGCTCAAAAGACCTTCGAGATCAGCAAGAAGGTCCCCTTCGATTGGCTCTTCATCGGCACCGAGGACAGCCACGCCAACGATTTCGATACCCATCTGCACAGCTATCTCCGCGGCAAGGTCAAGGCCCGGCTGCACGCCCACGTGACCGAGACGCCGGCCAAGGTCCTCGAGGAGGTCCTCGAGGTCGAGACCCGGCTGAAGAAGGCCGAAGAGGAGGTGACCGTCCAGAAGCTCATCGCCGAGCTCGAGCGCGGCGGCCTGGCCACGTCGGGCCTGCGCGACACGATCCATCGCCTGAACCAGTTCGAGGTCCAGACGCTCGTCGTCACCCACAATTTTTCGAGGCCGGGGCGGATCTGTCCGGCCCACAAGTTCCTTTACCTCGATGAGCTCAAGTGCCCGATCGACGACAAGAAGACCGACGTCGTCCAGGACATCGTCGACGAGGCCATCGAGACCGTCCTCAAGCGCGGCGGGACGGTCAAGCAGATCGATCCGCCGTCGAAGCTTGATCGCTACGGCGAGATCGGCGCCTTCTTGAAATACAAGGCCTGAGACAAGACAGGGCTGGTCCACCCGGGGAAGCCAGCCCTTTTTATTTTATGGAAACAAGCTGGCGTCTAAGCCGCCGCGACCTTCTTCTCCTTGAATCGTATCTTGTTGACGATACTGTAGATAATTGGAATGACGAAGAGCGTTAAGAAGGTCGTCGCGGTCAGTCCAAAAGCGATGACCACGCCCAGCGGAGCCCGGAACTCGGAGCCCGAGGATCTGGAGAAGGCCATGGGCAGCGTGCCCAGGATGGTCGTCAGGGCGGTCAACAGGACGGCCCGGAGGCGTGTCGTCGATCCCAGCAAAATGGCCTCCCGCTTGTCGACACCCCGCTTGATCAACTGGTTGATGTAATCGATCATGACGATGCCGTTGTTGACGGCGATCCCCAAGAGCAGAATGAACCCTACCAATACGGCCATGCTGATCGTCCGGCCCGTGACGAGAAGACCGACGATGACCCCGATGATGCCCAGGGGAACCGTGAACATGATGATGAAGGGGTGGACGAAGTGCTCGAACTGGGAGGCCATGACCATGTAGACGAGGAGGACGGCCAGGGCGAAAGCGGCGGCCAGGATGAGGAAGGCCTCCTGCATCTGCTCGTAGGAGCCGCCGTATTCGATGAAGTAGCCCGGCGGCAGGCTCTTCTCGTAGCCGGCCAAACGGCTCTTGATGTCCCGGACGACACTGCCGAGGTCGCGGCCGGCGATGTTGGCCGTGACGGAGACCCGGCGGGCCTGGTTCTCACGGTCGATCCTGATGGGTCCTTCGCCCGTCGAGATGTCGGCGACCTGCTCAAGATAGATCGTCTGGCCGGCGGCCGTCCGGAGTGGGATGCTGCGAACCTCGTCCAAGCTGTCGCGGTATTTTTCCTTGAACCGCAGGCGGACGTCGATCTCGTCCGTGCCCTCGCGGTAGCGTGTGGCCACCTTTCCCAGCGTGGCGGTTTGGACGGTGTTGGCCACTTGATAGACAGAGAGGCCCAACCGATAGGCCCGCTCGCGGTCGATATGGATCTGGATCTCGGGCTTTCCCGCGGCCAGAGTGTGCGTGACGTCGCGGAGGCCCTCGATGCCGCCGATGAGCTGGACGATCTGATCGGCCTGCCCCTTGAGGGTGGGTAGGTCCGAGCCGAAGAGCTTGATCTCGACCGGGGCCGCAGCCCCTCCCATCATCATCTGACTCATGTCGACGGCTTCGAACTTGACGCCTCGAAGACTCGGCAGCTGGCGCCGGATCTGCTCCAGGATCTGCTTATCGGAGAATTTTCGCTTGTCACGCTTGACCAGCCCGACCCAGAGGAGCCCTTCGTGGGTCCCGGCGTTGGCGATCGCCGACGCGGCGTCACCGGCGTCCTGCTCCGCCTGGGAGCCGACCTGGGCCGAGATCATGGTGATCTCCGGCATCTTCGACATGATGTTCTCGACCAGGCCCACGACCCGATCGGTCTCATCCAGGGCCGTGCCCACCGGCATCCGCACCTTCAGCATGATCATATCCATATCCTGGGCGGGCATGAATTCCGTTCCCAGGAAGGGGGCGATCGCCAGGGAAGCCAGTAGCGCAACGAGAACGCCACCGAGGACCCAGCGGCGATGGTGGAGCGCCTTGTCGAGCCAATGGCGATAGAGCGCTTTGGCTTTGGCGAACTGGCGCTCCCCGGGGGCCTTGGCGATGGTCTTGAGGCTCTTCTTCGCCCGGAAGAGGAGCGACGTGGACAGGGGCACGACCGTCAGGGCGACGAAAAGCGAAGCGATGAGCGAGAAAGCGACGGACAGACCGAGGGCCTGGGTCATCTTGCCCGTGATGCCCGAAGCGAAGATCATGGGGAAGAAGACGGCGATCGTCGTCAACGTCGAGGCGGTGATGGCCATGCCGACTTCGCTCGTGCCCTCGATGGATGCCTGGTCGGCCGCCTGGCCTTCCTCGAGGTGACGGAAGACATTCTCGATGACGACGATGGAGTTGTCGACGAGCATGCCGATGCCCAGGGCCAGACCGCCGAGCGTCAGGAGATTGAGCGTGTACCCGGCGGCGTAGAGGGCGATAAAGGTCGCGATGATGGACAGGGGGATGGCCAAGAAAATGACGAACGTCGGCCGCCAGTTGCGGAGGAAGAGGAAGATCAGGACGATCGCCAGAAGGCCTCCCATCCAGGCGTTGGACACCGTGTTCGACGTGACCTGTTCGATCATATCGCCCTGGTCCATGGCCACGTGGAAGACCGGATTGCCCGGGATCGTTCCCTTGAGGTCCGCGATGGCCTTCTTGACCGCGGCGGAGGCGATCTGGGTGTTGGCGCCGGAACGCTTGCTGACGATGAGGTAGACGCCGTTCTGCTGCTGGATGCGGGCGGCGTAGCGCATCTCTTTGAGCGTATCTTTGACCTCGGCGATGTCGGAGACGTAGACCGGCTCGCCGGTCCGGGTCATGCCGATGACGGTCCGGCGGATGTCGTCGAGGCCCTTGAACTCGCCCATGGTCCGGACGAGGATGTCCGTATAGCGCTCGACGATCGTCCCGGCCGGCATGTTGAGATTTTCGGCCCGCAGGGCCATGAGGACCTGGTCGAGGGTCAGGCCGCGGCTTTCGAGCGCGGCCTTGTCGACGTCGACCAGGATCTCGCGCTCGTCCATGGAGAAGACGCGGGCCGAGGCGACCCCGTCGATCCGCTCGAGGCGAGGAGCGATCTCGTCCTCCATGATCGTCCGGAGACGCATGGGCGGGATGTCGCTCGTGATGCCATAGAAGATGACCGGGAACTGGCTGAAGCTGAATTTCATGACCAGGGGCTCGGCGGCCTCCTCCGGGAGATACTGTTTGTAGAGGCCGATCTGATCGCGGATGTCCTGGGCGGCGAAATCGAGGTTCGTCCCCCACTCGAATTCGACGCTGATGACGGAGACGCCCTCGGACGTCTGGGAGGTGACCTTCTTGACGCGGTTGACCGAGCTGACGACCTGCTCGAGCGGCCTGGTCAGGACGTTCTCGATATCGGTGGACGAAGCGCCCGAATAAGAGGTGATGACCGAAACCGTCGGAAACTCGAGGTCGGGGAAGAAATCGAGTCCCAGCCGGGTGAAGGAGATGGCGCCCAGGACGACGAGGATCATCGCCATCATGGACATCGTGACTTTTTTCTTGACCGAGAATTCGGGGAGCTTCACTTTTTCACCTCTTCGAGGATCTGGAGGGCCGCCCCTTCTTCGAGCCCGAAGTTGCCCTCAACGACGACCGCCTCGCCCTCCGCGAGACCGCCGAGGACCTCGACCATCGTCGTGCTCTGGATGCCCAGGGACACGGCCTTCTTGACGGCCTTGCCGCCTTCGACGACGAAGACGTAGGAGTTTTCGAGGACCGCCTTCTGGGGGATGACCAGGGCGTTCTCGTGCGACTGGACCTCGAAGACGAGGTCGCCGAACGTGCCCGGCCGGAGGGCCGCGTCGCGATTGTCGATGACGACTTCGACGCCGAACTTCTTATTCAGCGGGTCGGCCGTCAGGTTGACGACGCGGACGGCGCCGCGGAAGTCGCGTCCGGGATAGGAGCCGACCTGGAGGACGGCCTCCTGTCCCTTGCGGATGCGGCCGATGTCCTCGGAGGAGACGGCCACCACGAGCTTGACCTTTGAGTAGTCCATCAGGGTCAGGACGCCGCCGGCCCCGCCGCCGAAACCGCCCATCATCGGGTTGATGACGTCGCCGACCTCGGCGTTCTTGGAGGCGACGACGCCGGAGAAGGGGGCCTTCATGAGGGAGACGTCGAGGGCGTGCTTGGCCAGGTTGAGGCCGGCCCGGGCCTGCTCGAGCTGGGCGGAGGCCGCGTCGAACGCGAGCTGGATCTTCTCGCGCTGCTGCTCGGAGACGGCGTTCTCCTTGATCAAGCGGTCCATGCGCTCCTTGTTGCGGAGGGCGTCCGCGTAGGCGGCTTCGGTCACGGCCACGGCGGCCTCGGCCTGCCGGAGCTGAAGACGGATCGATTGGGTCTCGAGCTCGGCCACAAGCTGGCCCTGGGTCACGCGGTCGCCGGCCTCGACGTAGATACGGGAGATCTTGCCGCCCACTTCGGGCGTGACGTTGATCTTGGTCAGGGCCTCGATCGTGGCGGTATAGGTGATCTTCTCGGTGATCCGGGCCCGCCCGACGACGAAGACCTTGACGGGCGCGGCACCGAAGGTTTCAGCTTGTCCGGCCGTCGTCGCGGCGGGCTTCTTGCAGGCGACGGCTGCGACGAGGGCGGCCGCGGCGAGGACAACGATGACGAACTTCTGAGGGGTGGTCGACGTTTTCATGGGTTCCTCCGTTAGTTCGAGCGGGTCTCGGACCGGCCACGGCCGACGGCCTTTTCGAGCTGGGCCTGCGAGATGGCGCAATCATAGAGCGCCTGGGAATAGTTCGTCCGGGCCTGGCTCAGGGCGACCTGGGCCGTCGAGACGTCCAGATTCGTGGCCAGTCCTTCGGCGTAGTTCAGCTCCGCGATGCGGACCGCTTCGCGGGCCTGTTCGACGTTTTTCTCCTGGGAGAGCAGGGTCTCCCGGGCTTGGCTGTTATTGAGGACCGCCTGCCGGACCTCGAGCGCGATCACGTCCGAAAGGCCCTTGCGGGTCCAGTCGAGCTCGCGGATCATGGCTTTCGACTGGCCGACCCGGGCCCGGGACTCGAAGCCGTTGAATAGCGACATGGAGAGCGAGAGGTTGATCGTGTAGTAATTCTGCCAGGTGCCCTTCCGGAATTTCAGGGCGTCCGACCAGAAGTTGTAGACGCCGCCGATGGCCAGCGTCGGCAACATCGAGCCGCGGGCGATCTTGAGCATCTCGCCGGCCATGCCGCGCTGGTAATCGAGCTGGCGGATCTCCGGCCGCTGGGCCAGGGCCTCGTCGACGATGACCTCGGAAATGGGGTCGAGGGGCGGAGCCGAAAGCTCGCCCTTGACCTCGACCGGGGTGTCGAGCTCGATGCCCAGGACGGTCTTCAGTCCCAGGGCCGCGACCTCGACGCTGTTGCGGGCCCGGATCGCCTGGGGCTTGAGGTTGGCCACCTGGACCTCCGAACGGAGCAGGTCGAACTTCGAGGCCATGCCGACCTCGTAGAGGTTCTTGACGTTCTCCGTGAATTTCTCGGCCAGTCCCAGCGCCTCCTCGGCGACCGCCGAGAACTCCTTGGCCAGGAGGTATCCGTAGAAGGCCCGCTTGGCGCCGAAGACCGTCTCCTGTTCGGACAGGCGGACCGATTCCTGGCT
Organism: Candidatus Aminicenantota bacterium; assembly: GCA_963809345.1. GTDB lineage: Bacteria > Acidobacteriota > Aminicenantia > Aminicenantales > Saccharicenantaceae > RBG-16-66-30. The sequence continues at coordinate 176,767 of CAWEJF010000009.1, forward strand.
GGCCTTGAGTCCGAGGTTGGCCTGCTTGTATCCGGCCGTCAGGCGCCCGCCCGCGAACAGGGGCAGCGAAAAGGCCAGGGCCATCTGGTAGTCCTTGGTAAAATCGATCGAGATCCGCTGCGGCGGCTGGCCGGGGATGAGCGACGGGAATTCCAGGACGAAGAGCTTTTCGTCGAGGGTGTCCGTCCCCTGGGCGTTGAGGGACGGCAGAAAACCCGACGCGGCCTGGCGGACCTGGGAGCGGGCCTGGTTGACCTTCTCCTGAGTGGCCAGGTAGAACGGGTTCTGGCGGAGGGCTAGGGCAACGGCTTCGTCGAGCGTCAGGACGAGCGCCGGTTTCGTTTCCTGGGCGGCCAGGGCGGCCGGCCCTAGGGCGGCCAGCATCAGCGCGATCAGCACAGCAGCCGTCTTTCTCATGTCAGATCTCCTTGCCGGAATGCTCGGGGTTCCGGATCCCCTGGATGATGAACCGGGTCAGGTTCTCGGCGGCAGCCGGCAGGCGCGGCGCGTCTCCCTGCCACAGCCGAATGTGGGTGTAGCCTTGGAGCACGGCGTCGACATAGTCCGCGGCCTGGGCGGTATCCATTCGCCCGAATTCGCCGGACTCGACGCCTTCCTCCAATATCCGGGCCCCGATATCGATGAGTTCCTGCCTTTTCCGCTTGATCACGACCAGCATCTTGCGGTCCGCGGCCGGCGCGGCGCCCGGTCGGCCGGGGGGATGGGCGAACAGGCGCATGAGCTTGAGCATGGCCTTGTCCATCCACAGGACCTGGTTGAAATGCATCATGTCTTCGTTGCTCTGGAGGATCGCCTGGACGATCCGGCCGAGCTTTTCGCGGGCGCTCCCGGGACCGTCGGCGATCTGGGCCAGCCGCAAACGGATGTCGTCGAAGGAATGACCCACGATCTCGAACAGAAGGGTCCCCTTGCCCGAGACGTACTTGTAGATCGTCGCCTTGGACAGCTGGGCTTCCCGGGCGACGTCGTCCATCGTCAGGGCGCTATAGCCCTTGCGGAGAATGACCCTCTCCGCGGCGTGCAGGATGAGCTCCCGGTAGCCTTCGCGGCGGCGGGTCTCGCGCTCACGGCGGACATCGCTTCGTTTCATGGTTTGAACCTATCGGTTTATGATTTGAACTGTTGAGTTTATTTCTTGAACCAGGCAGTTCGTAACAAGATACGCCTCCGGATGCCGTTTGTCAAGTCCCGCGTTCCGCTGTAGAATAAAGGCGCTTCGAGGTGTTCAGAAGAGGATGGAGATAGGTCGCCTCCGTCATCTCAAACAGGCCCTGGCCTGGGTGTTCCCCCTGGCCTGCCTTCTCTCGGGGTCCTCGCCGTCCGCCGGTCTCCCTCAGGAGGTCCGGACCGGAAGCTCGGCCTGGTGGGAGGTCCGCCTGGTCGTCGCGGCGGAAGGCGACTACATCGTCAAGGGCGGCAAAGCGCCGATCGCCGGAACATACACCTGCAAGGCCAGTTGGGAAGGCCGGCTGGAACCGGACGGCGACGACTTCCTGCTCGTGCACCTCAAGACGGAGATCCAGGAGTGGCGTCTCGTAGAAAGGTCGGGCCCGGCCGGACACGAAATCGTCCTCGAAGCTCCGGCCGCCGACAAGCCGACCCTCCGCATGAACTATGTCCTCAAGGACGGGCCCGAGGTCGAGTTCGTCTTCGAGCTCGGCGGTATCCGCGTCCCCCTGCAGGCGGGTCCGCTTTCGGTCCCGCTGGAGCTTCCCCGTTCGTCGGGCCGGACGGCCGGGCCGCCGGGCCAGGGCTACGGCGATTTCGTCTGCCGCGGTTCGAGCCGGGTCGCCATCCCTGGAGATCGACCTTGAGCGGCAGGCCCCCGAGCGGACGTCTTCCTGGGACTGGCGGCGGGAGAAACAATACGTCAAAGCCGGCCGGGTCTTTATCGTGACCCAGGGCCATACGGCCGAGGCGGTCGTCACCCTCACCACTCACTGACCCGGGCATCAAGCCCGGGGGTGGAACTTATCGTAGACGCGGCGGAGCCGCTCCCGGGTGACGTGGGTGTAGATCTGTGTCGTGGTGATCTGGCTATGGCCGAGCATGAGCTGGACGGAGCGCAAGTCCGCTCCCCTCTCGAGCAGGTGTGTCGCGAACGAATGCCGCAGCACATGGGGGCTGATCTTCTCGGGCAGGCCCGCCTTGCCGGCGTGCTGGCGGAGAAGCTTCCAGACCCCCTGCCGGGTGAACGGACGGCGGCGCCTCGATAGAAAAAGCTCCTCCCTGCCGTCCGCATCGTCGAGCGGCCGGGCCGTGGCGAGATAGCTCTTGACGGCATCGCAGGCCGAGCGGCCGAGCGGGACGATCCTCTCCTTGCCGCCCTTGCCGCGGCAGACGAGGAAGCCATCCTGGAGGTTGACCTCGGCGAGCTTCAAGGCGGCGAGCTCCGAGACCCGCAGTCCGGAGCCGTAGAGCACTTCCAGCATGGCCCGGTCTCTCAGGCCATGGGGCTTTTTTTCGTCAGGGGCTTGGAGGAGCGCCTCGACTTCGGCGACCGTCAGGAACTTGGGCAGGGCCAGCCAGGTCGAGGGCGTCGTCAGCAGCGACGTGGGGTCCTTCTTGAGGAAGCCGCTGAGGACGAGGAAACGAAAGAACGAGCGGAGGGCGGAGATCAGGCGGGCCAGGGACCGGGCCGAAAGGCCCGACTGGCTCTGGCCGTGGATGAAGCGCACCAGAGTGTCCTCGGAAACGCGCTCCAAAGGGACCTTGCCGGCCTTGAGGTTGTCCGCGAGCTTGCGGATGTCCCGGTCATAGGACTGGATGGTGTTCGCGGACAGGCCCTTCTCGACGGCCAGGTATTCGAGGAAAAGGCTCAGGGCGGCCTCGGGCGATGAGGCGGGACGCTTCATGTCAAGAACGGATTGGAGCTGCGCTCCTGTTCGACCGTCGTGTGCGGCCCGTGGCCGGGCAGGACGACGGTCTCCTCGGGGAGGGTGAGGATGCGCTCCCGGATGGACCGCTCGAGGTCCTTCCAGGAGCCGCCGGGGAGATCCGTGCGGCCGACGCCGCCGCAGAAGAGGGTGTCCCCGGAGAAGAGGAAGCCGCCCTGGACAAAGCCGACGCTCCCCGGGGTATGACCGGGCGTGTGGATGACCCGGAGCGAGGTCCGGCCGACGGCGATCTCGTCGCCTTCGGCGAGGAGGCGGTCTGGGGCGGGCGAGTTCCGGGCCCCGAGCAGAAGGCTGAGCTCGATGTAGTCGGAGACCTTGAGCATGCCGGTATCGGCGGCGTGCATGGCCAGTGGGACGGCGTACTTCTGGAGGATGTCGCTGTTCGCGCCGATGTGATCGACGTGGCCGTGGGTGTTGAGGACGACCACGGGCTTGAGCTCGAGATCGGCGATGGTCGAGATGATCTTTTCGGGGTCGGCGCCGGGGTCGATGACGGCGCAGTCCCGCGTCTCCTCATCATAGACGAGATAGCAGTTCGTCTCGAGGGGGCCAACCACCACCAGCTCGTACTTCATACCCACACCCGGAGCCATCTTAATGCCAAAGTTCACGGTAGTCAACCGGACCCACTCCTCCGTTCGCGACAGCCGGCTTCGGAGGGGTTTCAGGTGTCGTTTCCGTTCGCTGCGGTGATCTGAAACGCCTTCCCGGTCCGGAGCTGATGGGAGGAGGCCGCATCTCCGTCCCGTGAAGTCTAGATCACCGCTCTATGCTTACTCCAACGACACTCTTCAACCCCTTTTCCCGCAGCCTCGTATGCCTTCGCTCCCCAATAATGGCGACGTTTCTTTTTTTGAAATCAATGCGTTTTTTTTGAAAATAGAAACGTCCCCATTCTGGGGTGCTATAATTGGGACATGGACATGCTGATCACACCGGAGGCCGGGCGGGAGATCGAGGCGCTGAAGGCCTTCCGGCCGCGGCCGGGGACTTGGGGCGCGATCGTCGGTCACAAGCGGGGGTCCCGGTTCATCGTGGAAAAGGTCGTGCCAGCCGGAAGCCCGGCGACGGCGCCCGACGAGCGGTTGCTCGCGAGGCTCGAAGAGGTCTGGCCGGGCAGGGTCATCGGGGTCCTGGCCGTTCGGCCAAGCGCCGTGTTCAGGAAAGCGGTGCTCGGGCCGGCCTGGTACGGCAAGCTCGTCCTGCGCTGGACCGGCCCCGTCAAAGCGCCGGTCCTCAGGCCCTCCGTGGTCGAGTTCAAGCGGCAGTTCTTCCTCGCCCCCGTCCCGTTCGCCCCTGCCGTGAAGGAGAATGCCCATGAGTGAACCCTTGACGCGCGAAGAAGAGCTCACCTGCCTGAGGCTCGCCCGTGAAGCGCTCGAGCATTATTTCAAGACGGGCAGCCGCCTCCGCTCGCCCATCAAGTCCGGTACGCTCAAAGAGAAAAGGGGCGCTTTCGTCACCCTGGAGGTGGACGGGGAGCTGCGCGGCTGCGTCGGCTATCCTCTGCCGGTGAAGCCGCTCGACGAGACCATCATCGAGATGGCTGTCGCCGCGGCCTGCCATGACACGCGGTTCGATCCGCTCGAGGCTAAAGAGCTGAGTCGCCTTAAGATAGAGATATCCGTCTTGGGCCTGCCCGAGCCCGTCGGCGACCCCGGCCAGGTTGAGGTCGGCCGCCATGGCATCATCATCTCGAAGGGCCACAACAGGGGTCTGCTTCTTCCCCAGGTCCCGGTCGAGCACAGCTGGGACAGGGAGACGTTCCTCAGCCACGGCTGTCTCAAAGCCGGGCTACGGCCTGAGGAATGGAAGAAAGGAGCGGAGATCGAGGTCTTCACCGCTCAGGTCTTTTCCGAATAGCGCGGGCCCCGCGGGCCTATTTTTTCCTCTTCGCCAGGTCGGCCAGCTCCGCCTTGGCCTCGGCCTTCAGGAAGTCGTCCTTCGAGGTCGTCTTGGGCAGATCGATAGCCTTCTGGAAGCACTCGGCCGCTTCATCGTACCGCTTGAGGGCGACGAGCGTCCGGCCGAGCTCAAGGTAATGGTTGACGAACTCGGGATGGAGCTCGATGGCCTTACGGAGATACTTTTCCGATTCCGCGTAGGACCCTTTGGGGATGGAGCCGTAAATGACGCTGCCGAAGAAGCGCTTGGCGCCGCCGATCTCGTCCATCCGCCGGTGCCAGCGCCCATAGGCGTGATAAGCGAGATGGTTAGTCGGGTCGAGCTCGATGGCCTTTTCGATCTCGGCCCGGACTTCCTTCGAGGCCGCGATCTGGTCTTTCTTCCCGAGAAGAAGGAGCCGCTTGCCGTTCGAGGCGGCCAGCTGGAAATGGCCCCAGGTGTCGTTCGGATTGGCGGCCACCGCCTTGCGGGCCAGCGACGTGGCCTCGGTGTACATCTTCTTCTGCTGTGCCTTGATGTCCGTGTCGGTCGCCGGGATGACGTCGGCGATGTCGACGATGGCCCGCGAAGCCTTCCACAGGGCCTCGTAGTTCCCGGGCTCGAGAGCGAGCGCCGCCCGATAGTGTTCGAGGGCCTTGGCGTCGTCGAACATGGCGTAGGCCGCGTCGCCCTCCCGGACGTGGTCGGCCGCCGTCTGGGCCAGGGCCGGCGCGGCGAGCAGCGCGGCGATAGCGAACGCAAACAGGATCTTCTTCATTGTTTTCCCTCCACTTCCTCTACCTATCGCAACTTTCGTGGAAAATGTCAAGCCGGCGGCGCCGTAGGATGGGCCCGATCCCCCCTGACACGCTCGATGCCAAGGCCAGCCAGAAAGCCGACCGCGCCGAGCGCTACCCCGAGAGGAAGCGACCAGGGCCAGGCGGGGACGCGCAGGAACAGGAGGCCCGTTTCCCCGAGGAACGAGACCGCGGCGTAGCCGCCCCCGAGGGCGAGGGCCAAGAGGCCGGCCAGCGGGGCCCGCTTCTTCATGAAGAGCGCGGCCAGGCCCGGAACGAGCAGGCCTTCGGCCATGATGGCCGAGGCAAGGCCCAGGGTTTTGAGGATATCGCCCAGGCGGGCGGCGATGAGGAGCGCGGCCAGGGCCAGCGCCGCGGTCGCGGCCTTGGCCAGGACGAGGGGCCGGCCGCCGGCGGCCCGCCCCGCCTTTCGCCCGAGGAGGTCCTTGGTCAAGGTGAAGGCCCCGGCGTTGAGGGCGGCGTCCATGGTGGACAGGATCGCCGCGAGGACGGTCACGAAAACGAGTCCTCCCAAGAACGATCCCGCTTGGCCCGAAACAAAGCGGGTGACGAGCGGCACGCCCTTCCCGCCTTCGGGATAGAGCGGCAGGAACAGCATGCCGGCCAGGACGATGCCGGTGTAGAAGAGTCCGAGGAGAAGGGCCGCGGCGGCTGTGCCTCGGCAGGCCGCCGCTTCGCTCCGGGCCGCCTGCATCCTCTGCCAGGCGATGGGCGAGATCGTCCACGCGAGGACGAAGGAAAGGGCGATGAGAACGTTGCGCTCCGCTCCCACAAGGACGTTGAAGTAGCCGGCTTTCCCGGACGCGGCCGCAACGGCGCGCACGGCACCCCAAGAGGTCCGCGAAGCCAGGGACGCCACCATTCCGGCAACGCCGGCGACGAGGAGAATGAACTGGAGGACGTGCGTCCTGGCCAGGGCCTGAAGCCCGCCCGCCGTCGAGTAGACAATGACGATCCCCGCCGCAAGGGCCAGGCTGGCCAGCGGGCGCGTACCCAGGAACATACCCAAGAAAGGCCCGGCCGCGACCATCTGCGAGGCGGCCAGGGCGGTCATGTACCAGACGATGAGGACCGTGGTCAGCGTTCCGGCCGCTTTGCCATAGCGGTCGCGCATGAGCTCGGTCGGGGTCGATCCCGAAAGGGCGCGGATGGGCCGGACAAGCGCCGTGAGGACGAGCAGGGTCGCCACGGCCGGCACGCCGACGATCCAGATCGCGCTCACGCCGTCCCGGAACGCTTCGTCGGTCGATACGAGAAGCGAGGCCGCCCCGATCCAAGAAGCGCACAAGGAAAAAGCGACCCGGCCGGCGCCGAGCCGCCGCGAGGCCAGGAAGAAGGACTCCAAGCTCGCCGGCCTCCGCCGGAAGCCGAAGCCGGCCGTCCAGAGCACAACCACGTAGGCGGCGATGGCCAGGATGAAGCCCGTTTTCATGCGCGGGGAGTATACAACAAGAGGGGCTGCCCCCGAAGGGGGACTGCGGTATAATAGCCCGCATGAAGCGTGCGAGGACCGTTATCGCGGGTCTGATCGCCCTGGCCGGCACCTGTCTCCCGCCGGTCGCCGTCGCCGCCGCGGCGGTATCCCCCGGCGAGGCCGTGGCCAACCTGGAACGGGCCCTCAAGGCCGTCACCTCGCTCCAAGCCCGCTTCGAGCAGCTCTATTATTCCATGTCGATCTCCGAGCCCCTGCGCGAGAAGGGCGACCTCTATTTTCAGAAACCCGACCGCATGCGCTGGGCCTACAAGGACCCGCAGGACAAGACCTTTCTCTATAAGGAGGGCGTCCTCGAGATGTACCTGCCGGAGGAGAACCAGCTCACCCGCAGCCCGGTCGCCGAGGAGGCCCTGAAGTCCGACATTTTCGGCATCTTCCTCGGGACGATGTCGTTCAACGACGCTTATGTCATCGAGGACAATGCCTTTCCGACCGAGGCGACCCGCGTCCGCCAGATCAAGCTGACCCCCAAGACCGAGGGGGACTACTCCCATATCCTCCTCGAGATCGATGAGACGACCTGGCTGCTCCGCCGGGCCATCTTCTTCGAATGGGCGGGGAACAAGCGCGAGTTCGTCTTCAGCCAGATCAAGACCGGGGTCCGCATCCCCGCCAAGACTTTCATCCTGAAGGTGCCCCCGGGGACCGAGATCATCGACGACACGGGGAACGTCAAACGCTAGGGGGCTGAACCTTTCGGCCCGAGGACCGTATGAACACACGAGGGCAGGATGCTCTCTCGATGACAGAAGACCGTCAGCTTGTGTCCAGGGCCCTCGCAGGAGACCGCAAGGCGTTTGAAATGATCGTCCGTAAATACGAGCAGCCGCTCACGAGCTACTTGGGCCGCATGACCGGGGAGCGCGAAGCGGCCCTCGATTTCGCCCAGGAAGTGTTCCTCAAAGCGTACTGTTCGCTGGCGTCCTACCGCCCGGCGTTCAAGTTCAGCACCTGGCTGTTCAAGATCGCCTCGAACCACCTTATCGACCACTGGAGGAAGAAGAAGCTGCCGACCGTCTCCATCGACCAGCCGGTCGACGACGGGGAAGGACCGCTCTCACCCCAGGTCCCCGACCCGGCGCCGTCGGTCGCCCGCAAGTTCGAGCTGGCCGAGATCCGGGAGAAGATCGAGCGGGCCCTCGCTTCCATCCCCGAGGCGCTCCGGGAGCTCTTCGTCCTCCGGCACGTCAACGAATTCTCGTACGAGGAGATCGCGGATATCAAGAGCCTGCCCGTGGGGACGGTCAAGAACCGCGTCTTCCAGGCCAAAGAAATGCTGAGAAAGAAGATGGAGGCATCGTGACGGCCTGCCGGCGCCCTGAAGACCTCTACCTCTATCTCGAGGGCGCGCTCGGCCCGTATGACGCCCGGAAGCTCGAGGAGCACGTCGAGTGCTGCCCGGCCTGCCGGGACGCCTTGGCCGAGAGGCGCCTCCTCCACGAGGCCTTCACCACTCTACCGCCCTTCGAAGTGCCCGCGGATTTCGCCCGGTCGGTCATGGACAGCCTGCCCGAACCGGAGGTCCGGAAGGCCGGCTGGCTCGCTCCTCTCATCGCGACCATGACCGCCCTCGCCGTCGGTCTCGTCGGTTTCCGCGTCTTCACCGGTCAGAGCGTCTTCGACGTCCTGGTTGCCGTCAACCGCTTCGTCGGCTCGGTCATCGCCCAGGCGACGCCTATCGCCGTCAAGACGCTCAAGCTCGGGAACATCCTTCTGGAGGTCGCCGGAGACCTCGTGGCTATGGGCTTCGCCGGCCTGGGGACTTTCTCGCGCCTCCTGGGTCCCGGGGGGATCGTCGCCGTCATCGGCCTAGGGGCCCTGCTGTCGGTTCTCGCCTTTTTCGGGGCGAGACGATTCCTCCACCAGGGAGAACCATCATGAAGAAGATATTGGCTCTGGCCCTTTTCGGCCTGTTCGTCCTGGCCCCCCTGGCCGCCCCGCCGGCGGCCCGGGCCGCGATCAGCTCCCAGAAGGAGATCATCGTCGCCCCCGGCGATACCCAGGAGGAGATCATCAGCTTCGGCGGGCACGTCCTCATCGAGGGTAAGGTCAGGGGCGATGTCGTCGTCATCGGGGGCTCCATCACGGTCAGCGGCGAAGTCGGGCAGTCCGTGGTCGGAATCGGCTCGCGGATCGTCGTCAAGCCCACGGCCTCGATCGCCAAGGACCTGGCCGCCCTCGGCGGGACCCTGGAGAAGGAGCCGGGCTGCACCATCGGCGGCGATACGATCTATTTCCAGACGCGCGAACTCGGCGACCGGCTCTTCAGGGACGGCCACCTGTTCAAGGGCGCCTTCTCTCTTTCGCTCATCCCCATCATCGTCGTCGTGAAGCTCGTCATCATCTTCCTCTGGCTCATCGTCGCCGTTATGGGAGCCGCCCTCTTCCCTAAACCCATCGCCTTCGCCGCAGGAGAGATCAGGAAGCATTTCTGGCCGACCATGGGGACCGGGGTCGTCGCCATCATCGTCTTCACGATGCTCGTGTTCTTCGCCGCCTTGCTGAGCTTCATCCTCATCGGCATCCCCATCGCCCTGGCCCTCGCCGTGGCCGGGTTCATCATCAAGGTGTTCGGCCGCCTGGCGGTCTTCTTCCTGCTTGGCGAGAGCGTCCTGGGGGCCTTCCGCTCCCGGAATATCTCCGCTATGGGAGCGATCCTGATGGGTCTCCTCGTCTTCAGCCTGGCCGGGTTCGTGCCGGTGCTCGGGTTCCTGTTCACGTTCGTGATGAACGCCGTCGGCTGGGGGATCGCCATCCGGACTAAGTTCGGCTCGCAGGAGAACTGGTTCGTGAAAAAGCCGACTTAACACGGAGCGTACTCTTGGGAGCGAAGGGCCAGATACGCAGCGGAGCGACTCGGAGCAGCGTGTCTGGGAAGTATCTTAATAGAGCGTATTAGGAAGCAGATAGGCACCTGCGGCACAAGCCCCCTGGGCGGGTTTTTCAGAGTTCGAGTATCTCTTTTTCCTTGGTCGCCGCCAGATCCTCGGCCTTCGCGACCGTCTCGTCGAGGAGCTTCTGGAGCTGCTCGAGCCCCGAGAATTTTTCGTCCTCGGTGATCTCCTTCTCCTTCTCGAGCTCTTCGATGAACTCCTTGGCTTCGCGGCGCATGTTGCGCAAGGCCGTCTTCTCCTCCTCGAGCATCTTGCCGATCTTCTTGGCCATCTCCCGGCGGCGCTCCTCGTCGAGGGGGGGAATGGGGACGCGGAGGAGCTTGCCGTCATTGAGCGGATTGAGGCCGAGGTCGGCCGCGCGGATGGCCTTGTCGACCGGCTCGAGCATCGAGGGGTCGTAGGGCTGGATGACGATGAGGGTCGGTTCCGGCACCTTGAGGGTAGCCACCTGGTTGACCGGCGTGGGGACGCCGTAATAGCTGACCTTGATCTCCTCGAAGATGCTGATGTTGGCCCGTCCGGTCCGGAGCATCCCGATCTCCTTGCGGAAGTGCTCGGCCGAGGTCCTCATCTTCTTGGCGGTATCGTTGAGCGCATCTTTGACCATGGCTGCCTCTCGAAAACCGTGATTCCGGGCTGCGTCCCTGGGGGACGGCCCCTCAAACGGGGCTGCCCAAGAGGGCCGTCCCCCCGGGGCGACCCTTGGGATGATAGAATAGGCGCTTTGGACTGTCAAGGAACCGGGGCCCCCGGCGAAAGAAGGGGTCAAACCCCTAATAGACGCGCGTGCCGATGGCCTCGCCCATGACGGCACGCATGATGTTGCCGCCCTTGCCCAGGGCGAAGACGAGGATGGGCATGCCGTTGTCGCTGCAGAGCGAGATGGCCGTGGCGTCCATGACCTTGAGGTTCTTCTTGAGGACGTCGATATAGCGGATGGTCTTGAACCGCTTGGCCGCCCCGTCGGTCACCGGGTCGGACGAATAGACACCGTCGACCTTGGTCGCCTTGAAGATGATCTCGGCCCCGATCTCGAGGGCCCGCTGGGCCGCGGCGGTGTCGGTCGTGAAGAAGGGGCTGCCGATGCCGGCCGAGAAGATGATGATCCGGCCCTTTTCCATGTGCCGGATGACCCGCCGGCGGATGAACGGCTCGGCCACGGACTTGATCTCGATGGCCGAGACGTGGCGCGTGTCGGCCCCGGCCTTGTCGAGCGCGGCCTGGAGGGCGATGCCGTTGATGACCGTGGCCAGCATGCCCATCTGGTCGGCCGAGCCCTGGTCGATGCCGTCCTTGACGCCCTTGGCGCCGCGAAAGAGGTTGCCGCCGCCGATCATGACGGCGACGTCGACGCCAAGGTCGTGGACCTCTTTGATCTCACGGGCGACGGCAAGGGCCCGGTCGAAATCGATGCCCGTGGTGATGTCGCCGAGGAAAGATTCGCCCGAAAGCTTGAGAAGGATGCGCTTGTAGGCCGGCTTGGTCATGGGTCAGGCTCCGGCCCGTATTCTATACCGGTTCGGGCCCGGACTTCAATCCTGCCCGATCTCGAAGCGCGCGAACCGTCCGATCTTGATGTTCTCGCCCATCTTGGCGACGAGCTGGGTGATCAGATCTCGGACCTTGACCTTGTCCTCGCGGATGTAGGGCTGGTCGAGGAGGCAGACCTCCTCGAAGAACTTGCCAAGCTTGCCCTCGATGATCTTCTCCATGATCTGCGGCGGCTTCTTCATGTCGCCGAGCTGGGCCAGGATGATCTCTTTTTCCTTGGCCACGATGTCGGCCGGGACGTCGGTCGAGGCGATCCAGCGCGGTTTGGCCGCGGCGATCTGCAGGCCGAGCTCCTTGACGAGGTCCTGGAACTCGCAGTTGCGGGCCACGAAGTCGGACTCGCAGTTGACCTCGACGAGGACGCCGATGCGGCCGTTCATGTGGATGTAGGACCCGACGAGGCCCTCCTTGGCGGCCCGGCTGGACTTGGCCTCGGCCCGGGCATAACCCTTCTTGCGCAGGATCTCGATGGCCTTGTCCATGTCGCAGTCGCATTCGGCCAGGGCGCTCTTGCACTCCATCATGCCGATGCCGGTCCTCTCGCGCAGCTCCTTGACCTTATCCGCAGTGATCTCCATGATATCCTCTTTCCGTCCGCTCAGACCTCTTCGGGGGTCTCGCCCTCGGGCGTCGCCGCGGCGGCCGCCGCGGCCTCCTCCGCCGTCTTTTCCTCGAGGAGCTCCTTGCTGATCCGGTTCTTCTTGCCTTCGATGATCGATTCGGCGGCCTTGGAGGCGAACAGCTCGATGGCCCGCACGGCGTCATCGTTGCCGGGGATCGGGTAGTTGATGTCCTCGGGGTCGCCATTCGTGTCGACGACGGCCACGATGGGGATGTGCATCTTCCGGGCCTCGGCGATGGCGATCGTCTCCTTCGAGGAGTCGATGATGAAGATCGCGCCGGGCAGCCCGGCCATGGTCTTCAGGCCGCCAAGGTTCTTCTGGAGCTTCCGGTAGACCTTCTCCTGCTTGGACTGGACTTTTTTAGAGAAGAGGTCCCAGCGGCCGTCCTCCTTCATCTCCTCGAGCTCCTTGAGCTTATCGACGCTCGTCCGGACGACGCCGAAGTTCGTGAGCAGGCCGCCCAGCCAGCGCTGGTTGACGTAGGCCGACTCGCACTTCGTGGCGTAGTCGCGGACGATGTCCTGGGCCTGCTTCTTCGTGCCCACGAAGAGGATCATCTTGCCGTCCTCGGCGACGCTGCGGAGGTAGTTCAGGGCCTCCTTGAAGTTCTTGATCGTCTTCTGCAGGTCGACGATGTAGATGCCGTTCCTCTGGCCGAAGATGTATTCCTTCATCTTCGGGTTCCAGCGCTTGGTCTGGTGCCCGAAGTGGACGCCGGCTTCCAACAGTTCTTTCATCGTAACGGAAACCAAGATGAGCCTCCTCTTTAGCGCTTGTGGTACTGAGGAGCCTTGCGGGCGCCCAGCAATCCGTATTTCTTGCGTTCTTTGACCCGCGCGTCGCGTGTCAGCAGGCTGGCCGCTTTGAGCACGGGTTTGAGCTCGCGGTTGAATTCGACGAGGGCCCGGGCGATGCCGAGCCGGATGGCCTCGGCCTGGGCCTTGGCGCCGCCGCCGCTGATCCGGAGGAACATGTCGAACTTGTCCTCCGTCTCCGTGAGGAGGAGCGGTTGGCGGATGATGACCTTGTAGGCGTCGAGCCGGAAATATTCAGCGTAGGGCCGCGGCCTCTTGTTGACGAACAGCGTGATGTCGCCCTTGCCCGAACGCAGGAAGACGCGGGCGATGGCCGATTTCCTCTTCCCCGTTCCGTAGTACTGGATCAGACTCAAAGGGGCCTCCTAAAACTTGTATTCCTGGGGGTTCTGGGCTTCGTGGGGGTGGGAGGGTCCGCGGTAGACCTTGAGCTTCTTGTACAGGGCCCGGCCGAGCTTTCCCTTAGGGACCATGCCCCAGACGGCCTTCTTGATGACCTCTTCCGGCTTGGTGGCCAGGAGGTCCTTGAGGGTGATCTCCTTGATGCCGCCGGGATAGAGGGTATGATGGTAATACTTCTTCTGCTCGAGCTTGCGCCCGGTGACCTTGATCTTTTCGGCGTTGATGACGACGACGAAGTCCCCCGTGTCCAGGTGGCTGGTGAACTGGGTTTTCCTCTTGCCGCGGATCAGGTCGGCGACTTCGGTGGCCAGGCGGCCGAGGATCCGGCCGTCGGCGTTGACGAGCCACCACTTCTGTTCGATGTCATCCTTTTTTGGAATAAACGTCCTCATGAGCTTCTAACCTTAAACAAGAGATAGAAAGACGACCTAAAATACTAAAATCCGGTAAAAAAGTCAACTTTCTCGTCAAGTCGCGGGCCGCAGCCTCGGGACCGGCGCCAGCCGGATGAGGAGAAGGCCGGCCAGGAAACTCCCCACATGGGGGTGCGGGAACCCGGCGGGAACAGGATGTGGGTCAGGGCCGGGACTACTTCTTCAGCTCTTCCTCGAGCTTCTTGCGTTCCAGGGCCTGCTTGCGGAGCTCTTGGAACCGCTCGAGATAGCGGTCGCCCTCGGCGTTGTAGCGGGCTTCTTTCTCCGGCTCGAGCTTGGCCAGAACGGCCTTGTAGAGCGGGCCCATCCAGGCGTAGGGCTCGGGATACTTCGGGTCGAGCTCGATGGCCTTGGAGATGGACTGGAGGGCCGCATTGGCCATCTTCAGCCGATCCGCCTGGGACAGGAACTGGAAGCGGAAGGACCGGGACCATTGGTTGACGCCCAGGGCCAGCCAGGCCTCAGCGGAATCGGGCTGGAGGCTGATCCGCTTCTGCCAGAACTCGGCCGCCTTCTCGTAGGACTTCAGCAGCTCCTCGGGGCCGCCCGCGACTTCCTGCAGGTAGGTGGCCATGTAGGCGTAACCCTGGGGGTTGTCGGGGTCGGTCTCGATGCGGCGGAGGTACATGGATTCGGCCTTCTTGGCGACCTCTTTCTTCTCGGCGGCATAGCGCTTGTAGAACTCGGCCACGACGTAGTAGTTGCTCATGTTCTCCGGCTGGAGCTCGATGATGCGGAGGTAGAGCTTCTCGGCGTCATCGAACTTCCGGGTCTTGTCGTACATGTCGCCGAGGGAATAGATGATGTCCTTGTTGTTGGGCTCGATCTCGAGGGCCTTGTTCAGCGCGGCCAGGGTCTTCTGCTCGAGCTCCTTGTTGAGGGGCGTGTCGACGCCGGGCTTGAAGAGCTGCTTGTAGCTTTCGCCCAGGAACCGGTACGCCTGGGTCAAGTTGGGATTGAACTTGAGCGTCGCCTCGTACTCGGTGATGGCCTTCCGGTACTGGTTTTCCCGGAAAAAGCTGTTGGCCTTGCCGAAATGATAGTTCGAAGCGAGCTTGGAATAGCTGATATTCTGGCAGCCCGAGACGGCGAAGATCACCGCGATCGCGGCTGCGGCGAATACGATCCTCTGGGTCTTGCGAGACATCCTGACCTCCTTACTGTCAAACGCAGATCACAGCAAAAGACAAGAACCTATTTATAAACGATGCCTCCATTAAAGTCAAGAAAAAAGGCCCCCCGAGCGCCGGGGCTCAGCTCGTCCGGACGATGAGCCGGATAGGGCTACCGTCGAAGCCGAATTCCCGGCGCAGGGACTCGATGAAGTGCTTTTCGTAGGTCGGCGAGAGGGGGCCCCGGGCGCCCAGGAAGAGGATGAAGGTCGGCGGCGAGACCCCTTTCTGGGTCATGTAGCGGAGCTTGGCCCGGGCCCCGTTCTTCAGGCGGGGCGGGTGGGCCTCGGTCGTCCGGGCCAGGAAGGCGTTCAGCTTGGACGTCTCGACGCGGGTCGTGGCCCCCTTGTGGACCTGTTCGGCCGTGTCGAGGAGCTTGATGACGCGCTGGCCCGTCCGGGCCGAGATGAAGAGGAGCGGGGCGTAGGCGACGAAGCCGAGCTTGCGGAAGACCCGCTCCCGGACGGCGTCAGGCCGGACGGTGTCCTTGTCGACAAGGTCCCACTTGTTGAGGGCGATGACGAGGGGCCGGCCGGATTCGAGGGCCAGCTGGGCGATTCGGGCGTCCTGGCGCGTCGGGAATTCCTGGACGTCGAGGATGAGGCAGACGACGTCGGACTGGCGGATGTTGGCCTTGGCCCGGATGATCCCGGCCTTCTCCCGGCTGTCCTCGGTCGAGGCCATCCTGCGGATGCCGGCCGTGTCCACGAGGCAGAACGGCTTCCCGTCGCGGACGAGGAGGGTGTCCGTGCTGTCGCGGGTCGTGCCAGGGATCTCGCTGATGATGAGGCGCTCCTCCCCGGCCAGGCGGTTGATGATGGACGATTTGCCGACGTTGGTCCGGCCGACAATGGCGATGCGGAGGGGCTCCTCCGCCGCGACGGCAGGCCCCCCCGGCGGCAGCGCCGCGACGATGGCCTCCTCGAGCGTGCCGATGTTGATCTTGTGCTCGGCGGAGACGAAGTGGATGTCCTTCTCCCCTAGACGGTAATAGTCGGCCGTCATCGACTCCTCCTTGACGGGGGAATCGAACTTGTTGACGACGAGGAGGATGGGCAGGCCGCGCCGCTTGAGCTGGAGGTAGAGCTGCTCCTCGGCCGCGGCGATGTCGCGTTTCCCGTCGAGGACGAACAGGACAAGGTCGGCCGCGGCCGCTTCGGCCAGGGCCTTTTCGCGGACCTTGTCGCTCAGGGGCTCGTCGGCGACGCCGAAGAGGCCGCCCGTGTCGACGAGGGTGAAGCGCCGGTCGCCGAGAACGCATTCGGCGGTGAGGCTGTCGCGGGTCATGCCCGGGTCGGAGTGGACGAGGGACTTCCGCCGGCCCAGGATGCGGTTGAACAGAGTGGATTTGCCGACGTTGGGGAGGCCGACGATGACGACCCGGGGGAGCTTCGTCACGGCCGGCCCCGGGCTATCTCGCGACCATGGAGTAATCGGGCAAAAAGGCCCGCGACAGGTCGACGTGGCCGCCGAGGGTCTCCCTCTCGGCGCCCTCGACGAGCAGGACGACCTTCCTGACCGGCTTGAAGTTGTAGGCGAGGGTATTGACGACGGCGTAGACCGCCGCGAGCTCGGACGAGGAGCCGTAGGGAAAGCCCTCGGCCACGTCCCGGCTGAAGTCGACGGTGGCCACCCCGTCCCTGGCGATGAAGACCTGGCGGACGCGGGTTTGGGGAGGGAGCGGTGAGACGAGGCCCTTCTCCGAGCCCGCGATGAGAGCGGTCAGGGCCCGCTCGGCTTCGTCGGCCTCGGTCGGGCCGGCGGGGATCTCGCGCGTCTCCTTGTGGAAGAGATCGTCGCCGTCGGCGATGAAGAAGAGCGTCACGGTCCGCGATGCGGCCGGCCCCCCGGCGGTCTCAGGGGCCTTGGGGACGTTGGCGTCGACGAAGCGCTTGACCTTTTCCTGGCCCCCGCCGGTGAAGAAGATGATGACGAGGACGAGCAGCACGAGGCCGAGGCCGCTCAGGAGCAGGGCCGGCCCGGGGATCTTGCCTTTCGTGTTCGCGGCCATGGCGTCCTATGCGTTCGCTCGGAGATAGCGGGCCAGCCCGCGGTAGATCGCCTCGGCGACCTTCGTCTGGAATTCCGACGAGGCCAGCTTCTGCTCTTCGTCGGGGTTGGAGATGAACGCGGCTTCGACGAGGACCGCCGGGCAGGCAACGCCGGTCAGGACCTTGAAAGGAGCCTGCTTGATGCCGCGGTTGCGCGTTCCGAGCATGGCGTCGAGTTCGCTCTGGACGAGCTCCGCGAGACGGCCGCTCTGCTTGATGTAGGCGTTCTGGGCCATGTCCCAGAGGATCATCATCAGGTCGTCGTCGGAGGACGGGTCGATGCGGCTCTGGAGGTCCGTGGAGTTGTTCTCGAGGTAGGCCAGCCGGCGCGTCTCCTCGTCGGTCGCGTTGAGGCTGAGGAAGAAGGTCTCCGAGCCGCCGGCCTTCCGTTGGACGGCCCCGTTGGCGTGAATGCTGATGAACAGGCCGGCCTTGTGGTTGTTGGCGATCGCCGACCGATTCTCGATCGAGACGTCGACGTCGTGGTCGCGCGTCAGGACGACCTCGAAACCCATGTCCCGTTCGATGAGGGCCTTGAGCTTGAGACTGACGGCCAGGGTGATGTCCTTTTCGAGGTTGCCGAACCGGCCCTTGGCCCCCGTTTCCATGCCGCCGTGGCCGGGATCGATGACCACGGTCCGGATGGCCGGGTCCTGGGCGTCCGCGGTCCGGCCCGGAACGGGGAGGATGACGGCGGCGGTGAAGAGAAGGACGGCGATGACGGCCGTCCGGGCTATCCTGAAGGTCTTCATGCGCAAATCTGGTGGAGGCGGCGGGAATCGAACCCGCGTCCGAAAGCACTCAACATCAGGTCTCTACACGCTTATCCCCTTCATTGATCTCGCACCGCGGTACCCGAAGAGGAAGGGTTCCGCGGTGCCAGCCCCGAAGGTGTTTCGCTCCCCGGCCTCAAGGCCGGACCGGTTCGCTATCCCGCCCGATTGACGCTCCCGAAACCCTGCGGGAGGGGATCCCGGGAACGGCGAGCCTTTCTATTAGGCCGCGACTGCTAAAGGTTCTGCAGTTAAGTTGTTTTCCACCAGTTTAGCGAGGTGGGTGGGACCTCGGCGTGCAACCTGTGTCTCATTACCTCCGTCGAAACCAGTTCGCCCCCATACTCCTTTCAACGTTTTATTATAGGGGCCGTCCCCGGGAGTGTCAACCGGACCTTCTTGTTGACCCGGGCATCCGGCCGCCTTTCGGCATCCCGGCCGGCGCAATAGCAGAAGGAGAGAGGGTCAAACCTACTTTTTTCGAAAAAAAGTAGGTTTGACCCTCTCTTAAGATTAGCGGATGAATTGGTAGGCGATCACCGTATAAGCGTGCCAGCTCCAGGTTGTCTCAGTCTTGTCCGGCCGAACCCAGATCTTGACCTTGTTGACGACGGTCGGCTGGAGCAGGGCCTCCCATCCGGCGGGCTGGACCGGCAGGGTGAACGTCACCAGATTGGTCTGGGCGTTCCATATGAATGAGCCGACCACCGTCTGGAAGTCTCCGGTCGGGTCCAGCTTGACGTTCATCGTCACCGGCACGGACTCGTCCCAGCAATCATAGGTCGAAACGTCCATGGACCCGCTGGCGACCGTGTAGCCCGTCGTGATCTTGGTGAATTCGTGGAGCTTAACGGGAGCGAGGACGAGGTCCTCGACGACCCAGCGGGTATTGGTCTGGTCCCAGCAAAGCCCGGCGTGGGCGAAGACCCAGAGGTTGGCCGAACGGGCCTGGCCGACGGCGTCGACGAGGTCCTGGACGGTGTTCGTGGCGCGGTCGAAGTCCAGCCCGTAGAACCACCAGCCAAAGCCGTGGTCGGTGACGGTGCTATAGACCATCGTCCGCGTGTGGTCGCGCCAGCCAAAAGCGAAGTTATCGAGGGTGGCGTTCGTGACGAGGCCCTCGGCATGCGCGCTTTGGACGTTGATCGATTGAGCGATCTTGGGGTAAGCCGTGGCATCGGCGGGGTAAGTCACTTCCACCCGGAACCCCTTGGCGATGTAGCGGAGAACGGAGGTCCCCGTTCCCATGAGGACACCCTGGAAGGTCCAAGTCGTGTTGGCGTCGACGAAGACCGTCTCCGAGTCCCAGTCGCAGTGGTGATGGTCGTCGCCGACGGACTCCTCATTCGTCTCCTTTTTCAGGAGCCTGAGCCAGTTGTCACCTACGCGCCTCACCAGCCCTTCGGGGGTGAACCGGGGCAGTGTGGCCATGGCCGCGGCGTACCAGACCTTCCTGGCAAAAAGGCTGCCGTCGGAGTTCATGTTGGAGTCGACAAGCGCGGCCCCCTTGGGAGTGACGAGCGCGGCGAGGCCGTCGAAGGTCCCCTTCACGCTGGGGTTGTCGGCGTCGATATAAATCGTATTGACGTTCACCTTGAACTTGATCTCAGCGCCCTGAAGGTTCTTGATCGTGAACGTGCCGGTGCCGTCCGCGTTCGGAGTTGCGGCGGTGATATCTCCCAGGGTGCGGGCGAACTGGAGACTATTGAGATGACGCGGCAGGGCCTTATGGCGGACCTTGAGGCTGATGACGACCTTGCCGTCCAGGTTGACGATGGACAGGGGGTGGGCCAAGTCGAAATCGACCTGCATGATCGCCGTGTCGCCCTCGGTGACCGTGATGGCCGGGTCAAGATCGATCTTGATCTCGCCCTTTCCGCTCGGGTCGACGACGGTGATGTTGGCCGGGTCGATCGCCGTCCCCTCGTCGGTGACGAGCGTCATCTTCAGAGGGTCGGGGTCGATGACGATCTTCAGCTTATCATAGGTCCCCACGCGGACATTGGTCGTGGTCAGATACTGGGACACGCCGCTCAAGTCGACCAGGTTGATCGTGCCGGCGTCGGGGCTGGCCGGGTCAGCGGTCCAGACATCTTCCCAAGAACTGCTGTCATGGCGGTGAAGGCTGACGGATTTGAGAACGACGATCACTTTCTCCCAGTCGTCCGAGGGCCCGTCGGTCAGGAGCACGTTCAGGCCGCCCATCGCATTGGACGAGCCTCCGCCGATGATGTTGCACGAGGTGACCAAGCCGAAGCCACCTAGAGCGGCGGCCGCGAGAAGCGAGAAACAGAGATTGCGGACAAAACGACTCATAAGATCCTCCTTAATCGGCCAGTAAAACTTGCGAGCCCCTTCCTCTCGATATATTATGCCCGGGGAGGGCCGACGTCAAGTGGGGACGCCCCCCCGGCCCGGGGCCATTGTTCATCCTTCGGTCTTTTAGGGGAATTCCGGGCATCATGGGTCCGATTTCTGGCATGATTATCCTTTGACTTCGGCCGGCCTTAATCCCCGCGAAGGGGGATTTTCCGGGGTATTCCGCCGGCGTCTTGGCTAGCCTCCCCGAAAGCGGCCCGTCCGCGCTTGATACCCCGGCGCCCCGGCGATACAATGGCCGCGGGGGCCGTCCCGCGGCCTCTTTCCGACAGGAGGGACCGATCATGGTCAAGAAATTCTTTGCTACGGACGCGAGCTTCGCCGAGACGATCCTCCGGGTCATGCTGGGCGCGGTGATGTTCCCCCACGGCGCCCAGAAGCTCCTCGGCTGGTTCGGCGGCCGCGGCTTCGAGGCGACGATCAACGGCTTCACCGGGGGGATGCACGTCCCCGAGTTGCTGGCGATCCTCGTCGTCCTGACCGAATCGTTCGGGGCCGTGGCGCTCGCCCTGGGCTTCTTCACGCGGCTCGCTGCCCTGGCCATCACGGTGGACATGGCCTGCGCCGTGATCCTCGTCCACGTGAGAGTCGGGTTCTTCATGAACTGGTCGGGGAACCTCAAGGGAGAGGGTTTCGAATACCACCTCCTGATCATCGCCATCGGGCTGGCTCTCATGATCAAAGGCGGCGGGTTGTGGTCCGTCGACCGAGCGATCGCCAAGAGGTTGAAGAGATAGGCGCGTTCAGCCGCCCGCGGTTTTAGCCAGGCGGTACATGGCCAGGGCGCGAAGGCTCTCGACGGCGTGGTCAACGATAGGTGAGGGATATCCTCCGGGCCGACGGTCCTCGTCCCGGTCCAGGCGATGGATCAATTCGGGCGCCATTCTTTCGAGCTCGGGGACCCAGCGCTTGATATAAACGGCTTGGGGATCATATCGCTTCTGTTGCAGCCAGGGATTGAAGATCCGGAAGTAGGGCGCCGCGTCGCATCCGGTGGAGGCGACCCACTGCCAGTTCCCGTTGTTGACGCAGGGGTCGTAATCCTCGAGCTGGGTGGCGAAATACCTCTCCCCCTTTCGCCAGTCGATGTGCAGGTCCTTGACCAGGAAAGAAGCGCAGACCATCCGGACGCGGTTGTGCATGAATCCGGTCGCGTTGAGCTGGCGCATGCCCGCGTCCACGAAGGGAAAGCCGGTCGTCCCCTCCCGCCAACGCCTGAACCGGCGCGGGTCGTCGTTCCAGACGAGCCGTTCGTACTCGGGACGGAAGGGCCGGCCGAACACGCGGTCGAAGTGGACGGCGACATGGGTGAAAAAGTCCCGCCAGTAGAGCTGGCGAAGGATCGGGTGCCCGGGACCGAGGCCCTTCCTCACGGCCTGGTGGAATTCCCGGATCGAGATCGTGCCGAACGTGTTGTGGGGGGAGAGCCCGGTCGTCCCGTCGACGGCCGGAAGGTCCCTCGTCTTATCGTAGTCCGTGAACCGACCCACCCTGGCCAGGAGGCCAAGGGCTTCGGCCCTTCCGCCTTCCCGGAAAAGCCGTTCGTTCCGCCGCGGCAGAACGCGGGCATAGACTGACGGCCCCGCTTCGGTCCGGACCTTCCGGACATGATAATTCGCGAAAGTGTTCTCGAGCGGCGCCCGGACGGCGAGCGAGCGGGAGGCGCGGAAGAACGGCGTGAACACTGTGTAGGGAGTCCCGTCGGCTTTGGCGACAGCCTCCGGCTCGTTGAGGAGCGAGTCTCCGCAGGTAACGAACGCGGCGTTCTTCTCTCCGCACGCGTCTTCGATGCTCTTGTCCCGGCCCCTGCTGAATGGCGTGTAATCCCTGTTGACGTAAACCGCGTCGAGGCCCTCGGAACAGATGAGGGCGGAGACCACGTTCTCCGTCCGCCCCTGAAAGAGAGAGAGGTGAGAGCCCCGGGACCGGAGCTCCCGGTCGAGGCCGGCGAGCGAGGCGGCCAGGAACTGGAGGGCGTTGTCGCTCTTGTAAGGATGGCGGCCGGCCTGTCCTGGATCGAAAATGAAGGCGGGGATGACGTCGCCGGAATCCCGGAGGGCGCGCATGAGCCCGGTGTTGTCCTCTAGGCGGAGGTCCCTGCGGAAGATGAAAAGGGCCTTCTTCATCGCGCCGCGGCCGTCGGTCCCCGACGGCCCTTCTTCGGGAACCAGGGGAAGAACATCGATGTCCTGGCCTTGTAGGCCTCCCAATCCGGCCGGCCCGCGTACTTTTTCTCGAGGAGCGGCACGCCGGAGACGAAGACCAGCAGGAGGGTGATGGCGGCCGGCCCGGCAAGAGCTACCCACCCGTTCGCCGATGGGAGCGCGATGAGGCCCATCCCCCACCATAACGTCGCTTCCCCGAAATAATTCGGATGGCGGGTCGTCGACCAGAGCCCGCGGGTCATCAGCCGGCCTTTGTTCGCGGGGTTACGGACGTGCGCGGCCAGCTGGCGGTCGCCGACGATCTCGAACAGGAACCCGGCCGCGAACGCTAGGGCGCCGACGATGTCCAAGGCACCGAGCGGCCGGGCCGGGGAACTGAAGAGGACCGTGACGGGGAGCGACACGACGAGCATCAGGAAGCCCTGCAGCATGAAGATAAAGACGAAGGACTTGACGGCGACGGCCTTTCCCCATTTCCGTCTCATCTCGGCATAGCGAAAGTCCTCGGGCTTGCCACGGTTCCGGAGAAAAATATGAATGGATAGCCGAAGCCCCCAGGCGGTGACAAGGGCCGTGACCAGCGCTTTGGCGGGATAGAGGCCGGGCTGGCGCGCGAACAGCGCGGCCGTCACGACGATGAAACCGAGCCCCCAGGCGATGTCGACGATCCCGTTGTTCTCGAGCCGCCGGGCCAGGGCGAATACCGCGACCATATAAACAAAGATGGTCAGGGCGGCGGTCAGGAGCAGGCTCGGCATGGCTTCCCCCGGTCAAACGGACGTGCGCGTCATCCTTCGAGCAGGAACGAGACCGCGACCGCCCCCACGCCCGCGTTCAGGCCGATCGCCGGCGAGATGTCCATGGTGAAGGCGGGTTTCCGGCCGAAGATCTTTATCGCTTCGGCGGCGTAGGCGAGCGCGCCGCCCATATTGTGGGCATGGAGAATGCAGTAGTCCCGGACGCCCCCGGCCGCGGCGTCGGCCTTCAGGCGCCTCAGGATCTTGCGGAGGCTCCCCCGCTGGCTGAAGGCCTTGTCGAGGATCTTCGACTCCCCGCCCTCGCCCAAGGAGACGACCGGCTTGAGGTTCAGGAGCTTCGCGGCGATGCCGGCCATCGGGCTGACCCGCCCGCCGCGGACCATGTACTTGAGCGTCCGGACGCCCACCAGGATCTTGGCCTTCGGCAGAGCCCTCTCCGCTTCGGCCACCGCGGCGTCGTGGGACGCCCCGTCCTCGATGAGCCCCGCGATCCGGAGGACGAGGAGCCCGAGGGCGCCGGACAGGGTCCGGGAATCGATGACCGTGATCCTCTTCCCGGTCTGTCCGGAGATCCGGCGGGCCGCCGCGAGGCTCGTCGAATAGGTGCCGCTCAGCTTCTGGGAAAGGTGGACGGCGATGATCGAATCATAAGCTCCGGCGAGGGTCGCGTAAAGGCTCTCGAAGACCTGCGGACCGGGTTGGGCCGTCTTGGGGAATTCCTCGCGCTCGTCGAGCATCCTATAGAACTGGTCCGGCGTGATGGTCACCTTGTCGAGGTACGGGCTGTCGCCGAAGCTCAGCCGAAGGGGAACGACGTGGACCTGATAGCGGTCGAGGACCTCGGCGGGCAGATCGCAGCAGGAATCGGTCACGAGCGCGATCGGCCACCTCCGGCGATGGGCGGTCTCATACTGCCGGAGCATGTCGTCGGCCTTCTGGGAGACGATGGCGCCGGCGTTGCGGATCTTGTAGAACAGCTCCGCGGGCGTGTCGGTGTGGATATGGAACCGGAGGGCGTCCTTTGATCCGGCGATGACGAGCGATGCGCCGAAAGCGGAGATCGCGCCCTTCAATCCGTCCCGATCGAGACCGTCGCCCTCGCGACCCGGCAGGGGCTTGATGAGGGCCTCGGTGCAATAGCGGTAGCGGCCCGGTTCGGACGGGATCTCCGCGACGGGCTCGATCTCGGCCGCCTCCCTCTTGATCGACAGGAGCTTCTTGTGCGAGGGCTTGGCCAGGAAGTCGATCATGCCCTCGAGGAAAAGGACCATGCCCTTGGAGCCGGCGTCGACGACATTGGCCCGCCGCATGGCCTCCAATTGATAACGGGTCTCCTGGAGGGCCTCGACCGCCCGGCCGTGGGCCCGGGTCAGGACTTTCAGGAAACTCTCGGATTCTTCCTTGGCGGAGGCCACGGATTCCGCCCACTTGCGGATGACCGTGATCATCGTCCCTTCCTTCGGCTCGGCGATCGCCTCGTACATGTAGCGGACCGCGTTGCGGACGGACTGGCCGAAATGCGCCGGCGAGACCTCGTGGGAACCCTGGGACTCCGCGCCGATCCCGTGCAGGAACTGGGCGAAGATGACCCCCGAATTGCCCCGCGCGCCCTCCAGGGCGGCGGCGGCGATGGCCGCGGAGGTGACCTTGAAGGACCGGTTCGGCCGCACGCGTTCGATGATGGCCCGCACGGTCGAGGCGAGGTTGGACCCCGTGTCCGCGTCGGGCACGGGAAAGACGTTGATCCGGTTCAGCTCCTTCTGGTTTTCCAGGATCTTCTTGGCGCCGGCCAGGAAAGCGTAGTAATAGGCTTTCCCTGTCAGGCGCCCGCTGCGGATCTTCATGCGCGGTCCCGGATCAATACCACCTTCAGGAACTTGCCGGCCCAAGCGATGAAAGCGCCGGCGAAGGCCCCGATCATCGGTCCCCAGGCGACTTCGAGAACGGTCATGGCCGGACTCCAGTCACGGATGAGCCAATGATTGACCAGCCCGTAGACCGAGATCCCCAGGATGCCGCCCATCATGCATGAGATGACGCTTTTGAGGACGGCCGCGTCGGAGCGGAAATGAAGCGCGGCGAGGACGACGAAGGCCGTGATCACCAGCACCTGGGACAGGAGCCCGCTGATCGTGTTGAACACGGGCTTGCCGTCGACGATGGCGGCGACCTTGCGGATGTCCGCGCGATACACGTTGCCCCAGATGGCGAGGTGCCACAAGGCGTCGACAGCGCTGATCGCGACGAACGACACGAGCCATAGCAGCGCGTATTTCAGGACCATGATGCCTCACTCATGCCGGACTCTCTCGGTCGGATGTCCGATTATAACAGAGATGGGCCGCCGCCCAAGCGCGGATCCTATTTTCCTTCGATCTCCCGGATGAGCTTCTCGACCTCCGGCTGATCCTGGTTCAGCCTGAGCGAGGCCCGAAGGGCTTCGAGGGCCTTCTCCTTCTGGCCCAGCCTGTGATAGCCCGTGCCGAGGGCCGCCAGGAGACCCGCGTCGCTATTGTAGATCCTGTTCCCGAGCAACAGGCTCTGGACGGCCTCGTCGTTGCGTTGGAGCGCCAAGAGGGCCCGGCCCTTCACGAGATGATATTGGAACCCGAAATTCGCGTCGTCCTTGACCGCCTCGATGAGGGCCAGGGCGTCTTCGGGCTTCTGAACGCTCACGAGGAAGGCCGCGTATTCCGGGACCTTCTGCAGATAGGACGGATTGGCCGCATAGCCTTTTTTGTAGGCCTCTTCGGCCTCGGCTTTGCGGTCCATTTGATCGTATTGGTGAGCCAACATGTAGTGATAAAGGAATTCGTTGGCGAGCGCAAATGTCTTCGAGGCGATGATGGGATGCGGCAGGCTCTTCGCCGGCGATATAATGAAATTGCCCTTTTGCTCGTCGAGGGCGCGGCCTTGGGGATCCTTGAGGACGAGCGTCAGGTCGTAATAGCCGGGGGAAAAACCCGCCGCGGGAATGGCCTTGGTGAAGCTCTGGGCCCGGCCCAGGCGCTGGCCATCGAGGGGGATGACGAACGCTTCCTGACGCGTATCGCCGCCCTCCGTCCTCTTGACCAAGCCTTCCACCCGGCCGCCTCTCGATACCTCTTCGGTCAGGCCGATGACGCTGAACTGGTAAACGATCTCGTCCGTAGCGGAGAACAGGGCCTTGGGGTCGGGGTTGAGCTTCTTGCGCTCGGCCTGGAACGGCAGCCGCACGCCGGGCTGGGTCTCGACCAGCCTCGCGCCGAGGACCGGCCCCACGATCCGGGGCGGGCCGGAGGCGGAGGGAACGTCCATGTCGCGCTCGAAGACCGTGAATTCCTTTCCGGCCGTGTTCCTGAGGAGGACCGTCAGGTGATATTTTCCGTCGACGATAGGGAAAGAATCGGCGATCGCGAATCCCATGCCCTCGGTTTCCTTCAACCGGCTCTCGGGGATGGTCACGGGGTACTCTCGACCGTATTGGAAGATCGTCTTTTCGCCGGACCGCAGGCTCACGTCGATCTGGAAGGCGCAGAAATACTCCTCTTTCGGGACGTAATAGTCCAAGGAGAGACGCTCCGGAACCACGACGAAATCGCAGAAGGTCAAGTCTGTCAGAGGGTCAAAGATGACGGCCGCCTGGCCTTCGCTCTTCATATAATTGGTCAGGTATTCCGTGCTGACGACGCCCTTGAAATTCAAGAAATGCGTGGCATAGCTCTCGTCCAGGCCCTTCTTCGGCGATTCCAGGATGGCCGCCATGTACATCGTGCTTTCGAGCGAGGGCTGGTATCCGGCGGACATCTCGCCGGGGATGATGGAGAAAGCCACCATCGCCAGGTCGGGCTGTTTATCGAAGAGGTCCTTGTAGATCCTCTCATAATCGGTGGGCAGGTACTCCGTCATCCCTTTGACCATCAAGCGCGCCGGTCCGTCCGAAACGGGGTCATAGAGCTTAAACTCCCCGGCGTTCTTGTATTGGCAAAAGACGAGCTGGAAATGGACCGGCATGCCCTTGTCCGTGTCGCCGTAATAGGACCAAATCTCGGCCGGATAGACGTCCATGTCGCCGGCGATCTGTTCCGTGCTCCTCGGCGGGCCGAGGATGATATACATGCGGGCGCGGTCGGTCATCCACCCTTCGCGGGCCGAGCCGAACTTGAACCTGTAGTTGGCCTCCTTGAAACGTTTGGCATGCTCGGTCTGGAATTCGTTTTCGGGCGTCCCCGGCGTGGGGTCGCGCAGCCGCCAGAACGCTTGGATGAAGAGGTCGCGATCGCGGTCCGTCGTCAGGTGCAGGAAGACGTCCCGTTCCTTGTCCATGATGATATAGTCCACGAGCTTGAGCCAGTCCTGATATTGAATGGCCAGGTCCTTGGGTTTGACCTTGATCTGGCCTCCCCCGAGGAGGGTTCCGGACATGAACAGCAGGACCAGAACCAACGGCACGGCCGGGAACCGGCCGGGCTTCCGCGCGTTATCGAGCGTAGGGCTTAGGGTCATGTTCGTTCCTTCACGCTTTCTATCATTGCATATCTTTCGGAAAATATCTAAGGATTTTCTATGGGGTTCGCCGCGGAGGGCGGAACGGAAGGGGGCGTCTGTCCCGGATCGCCCAAGGGGCCGAGATCGCGGGGCACCACGCCCCGCGGACGCGCGGCTTCTGATACGAAAAAATGGGCTATATCCATTTTTTTGGATAACCAGACAAGAACTCCCCTGCTAATATTACTAAAATGAGCGACATAAAAAGACGGCCGATGTGGCAAGTTTTTTGCTGTAGTATGGGGAAAATTGGCCCAAAAAGAAAGGGGGTAGCGCGACATAATCAAGCATAACTGAAGGGAAAGTCGGAGGAGGGGCGGCTCACTCGCCCCTGGGCAAGGGAGAGATTGATAGGGTCCAAGAGGAGGAAGGATGAAACGATTCTGCACGATCCTTTGTTGCCTGCTGATCCCCATCGCGGTCATGGCGCAGCAAAGAACCGGCAACATTTACGGGAGGATTACCGACGCGGAGGGCGTTCCGCTCCCCGGAGTCAGCGTCACCCTGACGGGCGTGACCATCGCGCCGATGCCAGCGGTGACTAACAATGAAGGAAGGTTCCGGTTTATTTCGCTCTTTCCGGCCAACGACTACGTCATCAAGGCCGAGCTTCAAGGGTTCAAGACCAGGATTCAAACCGGCATCATCGTCAACGTCGGCAAGGACGCGGACATCTCCGTCATCATGGAGGCGGGCACCCTCGAAGAGGAAGTGACGGTCATCGCCGAGACGCCCGTCGTGGACACGAAGAAGACGCAGGTCACGCACAGCGTCAACTATACGATGCTCCAGGAGCTGCCTTCGGCGAGAGACCCCTGGGTCGTCCTGCAGATGACGCCGTCCATCCAGATGGACCGCGAGAACATCGGCGGCGTCGAGTCTGGCCAGCAATCGAGCTTCTACTCACGGGCCAGCTCCACGCAGGAATGGACCGTGGACGGCATGCAGATCACGGACCTGAGCTCCGGCGGAACGCCCGGATATTTTGACTTCGACTCCCTCGAGGAGATGAACGTCTCCACGGGCACTCTGGACGTCGAGCACAGGGACCCCGGGATCGTCGTCAACATGGTCACCCGCCGCGGCGGGAACAAGGTCAGCCTGGGCGGCCGGTTCTACTGGACCAACGAAAAGTTCCAGGCGAAGATCACGGACCAAACGCTATCCGACCTCAATCTGGTCGGCTACAACCGGGCCAATGACATCAAGGACTTCGGCTTCAACGCCGGCGGCCCCATCGTCAAGGACAAGGCCTGGTGGTGGATCTCCTATGGCATCAACCAGGTCAAGACGTGGAACGCGGTCAACGTGGCCGACGACACGTATCTCAACAACTACAACGGAAAGCTCAACTTCCAGCTCATTCCTTCGAACCGCCTGGAACTCCTTTACCAGTTGGGCGACAAGACGAAGTACGGCCGCAGCTCCTCGGAGTATTTCCTTCCCGGTTGGAGGCAGGGGAGCATTGCCTACTTCGGCAACCCGACCGTGAAGATCCAGGACGAGCAAATGATCGGCGACAGCCTGTTCCTGTCGGTTCGGGCCGGCACCTCGAACGGCGGCTTCGGGATGAGGCCCGAGAGTGACCTCAACCTCGAGAAGATCGCTTACTACGATTACGCGGGCGGGTTCTGGTACAATTCGTACTATTGGTTCTATTCCGACCGTCCGCATCCGTACGGCGTCGTCCAGGCCCAGTACTTCAACGACAACCTCTTCGGCATGTCCCATGAGATGAAGGTGGGCTTCGAGGTCAACAACAACAAGCGGACCTATACCGGCAGCTATTACGGCAACGGGAACATCGACGTCTCCCGCGATTGGAACGTCCGGACCGTCGACTGGAACCTGGACGGCACACGTGAGGTCGTTCAGGAAGTGGACGGCATCGACATCGCCCGGATCACCATCCGGCGCTTTGACACCGCCACGACGGACGGGACGAACCGCCTGGCCATCTACTTCAGCGACACCATCACGGCCAAGCGCTTCTCCTTCAACCTCGGCTTCCGTATGGACCACGCCAAGAATTTCCGACAGGAAGCCATCTTCCGCGGGCTCTGGAAACCCGGGGATGTTGCCCCCACATTCCAGATGAATAATTATGCGGCGCTCACGGAGGAGTTCTTCGGCAGCGCCACGGCCGTGAACACGATCTCCGCGCTGTTCCCCGACACCACCAGGCCCTACGCCCAGGACATCAAGCTGTTCTGGTTCTTCTCGCCGCGCCTGGGCGTGACCTACGACCTCATGGGCGACGGCAAGACGGTCCTCAAGGCCGCCTACACCCTCTATCCCGGCGGCAGCCTGGGGACGGGGTACACAACCCCCTTCGGCGCGGGCGGGACTCTCCGCTTCTGGTGGGCGGACGGCTACGGGTACGGCGAGAACATCAACGGCGACAACATTGATGGCGTCGCCACTCTCGATGAGCTGTACTGGGCCGCCTATACCTCGGCCAGGACTCCCTACCACGCTTTTGACCCGGCCGGCGTGTTCGTCGGCGATACCACCCGTGAGAACGGGTTGATGTACAGCGGCTTTACGTGGGGGCAAACGACCCTCTCGCCGTCCCGCTCCCTGATCGACCTCGAAAACTGGAAAACCAGCCTGACTCACGAAGTCAATCTCTCCGTTGAGCGCGAAATCGCCAGGGACTTCGGTGTGAGCTTAGGCCTCAATTGGAAGCGGATGGGACGGTACTCCTGGTCTCCGGCCTACTATCCGGCTTCGGACCACCTCCGGACCAAGGACGATTACCTTCCCGCCGGGGTCATCCCCGACGTGCTGGTGGACGGCGACGGGAACCAGCTCGACCCCGGCGAGGCCGCCGGCAAGACCTGGTACCTCTTGAAGGGCGGCGCGGAAGGGGCCTATACGGCCTACACGAAGACCGTCATGATGGACCCCGGACGGAAGAACATTTACTGGGGCATCGATTTCGTCCTGACCAAGCGCCTCTCTAAAAAGTGGATGGCCAACGGATCTGTCACGTACCAGAGCCAGAAGAACTACTTCGGCACGAACGGGTACTTGGATCCCACGAACCTCTGGGCCCAGGAAGGACAGATCTATGCCGTCACCATGGGCGGCACCAGCGGCAAGACCAACCGGCCCTTCTTCACCCGCTGGATGTTCAAGCTGAGCGGGCTCTACCAGCTCCCCGCTGACATCAACGTCTCCGGGACCATTTCCGGCCACGAGGGCACGTTCTACCAGACCTACTTCAACCTCGCCGACGAAACCTGGCAGAACTCAAGCTACTACACCAATTCCATGGCCACCACCAAGTACAACGACCGGGAACAGCTGGGGAACGTCTGGGTCATCAACTTCAAGATCGAAAAGGTGTTCAAGGTCGGCAACGCGGGCAAGATGTATCTCTCCGCCGACGTCTTCAACGCCTTCAACAGCAAAACCATCCTCCGCAAGCGTGACGTCGAATACGGCACCTTCTATTCGGAGGCTGGCACGATGGTTGATTGGTCTTCAGGCTCCTCCGTCAGCGGCTTCAACAACGAAGTCCTCAACCCGCTCCTGTTCCGGCTGGGCTTGAGATTCCAGTTCTAGTTCGCAGCAGCAGCAGTACAAGCAGACGCACGAAGCCCCTTCCGCCGCGAGGCGGAAGGGGCTTTTTTATTGTATAATAGATCTATGGCGTCCGGGACAAAGGCCCTCATCGCAGCCGGGCTCCTCCTCGTCGCGGAAGCCGCCGGGGCCTCGGAAGCTAACGTCCTGCTGATCACCATCGATACGCTGCGCGCCGACCGGCTGGGCTGCTACGCCGCGGGCCGCGGCCCGACGCCCGCGATCGACGCCCTGGCCGCCAGGGGCGTCCTGTTCGAGCGGGCCTTCGCCCACAATCCGACGACCCTTCCGTCCCACGCCAACATCCTCTCGGGAATGACGCCTCTCTTTCACGGCGTCAGCGAGAACGCCAAGTCGAAATTCCCCCCGGACTGCCCGACCGTGGCCGCCGACCTCAAGGCCCGGGGATATGCCACGGGCGCGTTCATCGGGGCCTTCCCCCTGGACTCCCGTTTCGGCCTCGACGGCGGCTTCGATGTCTATGACGACTCGTTTCCCTCGCGACCTGGCCCCGGGGGTGGATCGAGGGAACGCCGGGCGTCCGAGGTCGTCAAGGCCGCCCAGGCCTGGCTCGCCGGCCAGGCGGGGAAATGGTTCTGCTGGATCCACCTGTGGGACCCCCACGCGCCTTATGCGCCTCCCGAGCCCTTCTTCAGTCGCTATCGCGATGACCCCTATGCGGGGGAGGTGGCTTACGTCGACTCCCAGCTGGCCGTTCTGTTCGGCGAGCTCGAGCGGCGGCAGCTCACGTCGAAGACGCTCGTCATCCTCACCGCCGACCACGGCGAAGCGCTCGGGGAGCACGGCGAGATGACGCACAGCTACTTCGCCTACAACAGCACCCTCCATGTTCCCTTGATCATCGCCGGCCCGGGAGTCGCGCCGCGGCGGGTCGAGGCCAACGTGGGCCATGTCGATATCCTGCCAACGGTTGACGACCTCCTCGGCATCAAGCCGCGGCCGGCCCTCCAAGGCCGTTCCCTCGCCGCGCTCATGAGGACCGGGCGGGTCGAGGACCGGCCCCTTTATTTCGAATCCCTCGAGCCCTACTTCGACAAGGGCTGTGCCCCGCTCCGGGGTTTCATCCGGGGCGGGTTGAAGTTCATGGACTCCCCCATCCCCGAGGTCTACGACCTGAGGACCGATCCCGGGGAGTCGAAGAACCTCGCCCTGAAAAGCGATCTCGCCCCTCTCCGGAAAGAGCTCGAACGCATGAAGAAGGCCTTGTCCTCGCCGTCGGCCGGACGCGGCGTTCGCGTGGCCGACGGACAGACCCTGGAGCGGCTGAGGAGCCTGGGTTATGCGGCCGGTCCGGCCGTCCAGCCGAAGGCGTCCTATGGCCCGGCCGACGACGTCAAGAGCGTCCTGCCCTTCCAGCAAAGGCTCGAGCAGGCCATCCTCCTCGCCGACAACGGGCGGACCGACGACAGCATCAGGGAACTCACCGGCCTGGCCCGTGATAAGAAGGATTTCACGCCCGCCTATATCTACCTGTCGCAGACGCTCGTTTCTCGAGGACGGCCCGAAGAAGCCGTCCGGGCCCTCGAAGAGGGCGTCCGCGACAATCCCGGCAACTATGCCCTTCTCTCCACCTTGGGCACGATCCTCGTCATGGCCCGAATGGACGACCGCGCTGAAGCGGTCCTCGAGAAGGCCCTCACGATCATCGACTTCGACCCCGACGCCTGGAACAACCTGGGCGGGATCTACTTGCGGAGGGGAGATCAGACCAAGGCCCTGGCTTCGTTCGACAGGGCAGTTGCCGTGGACGCCACGTTCGCCCCGGCTTATTTGAACATCGGGGCGACCCATTTGAACCTGTACTTCGGCCAGGGCCGGAACCCCGACGACCTGGCTCTGGCCCTTAAGAATTTCCGGCGGGCGCTCTCGCTCGACCCGGGGTTGTACCCGGCCCTGCGCGGGCTGGGCGCGGCCTCGATGGCCTCAGGGGATGTCGACGAAGCCATCGCCGCCTGGGAAAAAGCCGCCGCCATCAACCCCCGGGACGACTCTTCCACGTATAACCTCGGCCTGGCGTATATGAAGAAGGGAGACAAGGCGCGGGCTCTCCGGTCGTTCGAGACCTACCTCGAGCTCAAGAAGGACACTTTGACACCCGAAGAAAAGGGCCGCGTCCTGGATCTCATCGCCAAGTGCCGGGAAGCGCGGGGACGGCCGGCCGATATGAACAGGTAAGAGGGAGAGGACGATGAAAAGAACCATTCGGGCCGCCGCCCTGGCTTTCGCCTTGCTGTCGGGGCTGCTGGCCTATGCCCCCAGAGCGGGCGGCGCGGACACTAACGTCCTTCTGGTGACGATCGACACGCTGCGTCCGGATAGGCTGAGCTGTTACGATCCCAAGCACGTCCAAACCCCCGTGATCGACGCCCTGGCCGCGAAAGGGACCCTGTTCGAGCGGGCCTTCGCCCATGATCCCGAGACCCTCCCTTCGCATACCAATATCCTCCTCGGCATGACGTCCCTGGCCCATGGCGTCTGCGAGAACAGCAAGTCCATCGTAGCCCAGGAATTCCAGACCCTGGCCGAGCTGCTCAAGGGCCAGGGCTACGCCACAGGCGCGTTTGTCAGCGCCTTCCCCCTGGATTCCCGATTCGGGCTGAATCAGGGTTTCGATGTCTACGACGATCACTATCCGGCCAAGGCGCTTCCCGGCGAGGCCCATTCGGAGCGGCGGGCCGCAAAAACCATTGCCGCCGCCCTGGAATGGCTGTCGGCGCAGAAAGGCAAATGGTTCTGCTGGGTCCACGTCTGGGACCCGCACGACCCCTACACGCCGCCCGAGCCCTTCCTGACCCGATACAAGGACGACCTGTATTCGGGCGAGGTGGCCTATGTCGACGCCCAGCTCGGCCTCCTCTTCGGCGAGCTCGAAAAGCGGCAATTGACGGACAAGACGCTGGTCGTCCTGACCGGTGACCACGGCGAGTCCTTGGGCGAACACGGGGAAGAGTACCACGGCTATTTCGCCTACAACGCGACGCTGGCGGTGCCCCTGATCGTCTCCTCCCCCGGGCTCAAGGCCGCTCGGGTGAAGGATTTCGTCAGCCACGTGGACATCTTCCCGACGGTCTGCGATGTCCTCGGCGTGCCGAAACCCGCGTTCCTCCAAGGCGCGTCCCTCGTGCCGTTCCTGCGCGGCCGGACGAGGCCGGCGGGGCCGATCTACTTCGAAGCCCTGGAGGCCAATCTCAACCGGGGTTGGGCGCCCATCCGCGGCGTCATCGAGAACGGGAAGAAGTTCATCGATTCGCCGATCCCCGAGCTCTACGACCTGACGAACGATTTCGGGGAGGAGAAGAACCTGGCCACGGCCTCGAACATCCCGGCCTCCAAGAAGAGGCTCCAAGAGGTCATGAAGCTCGGCGCATCGAGTCTCGCGGCGCTCGCCGGCCGGAAGACGACCGACAGAGAAACGCTCGAGCGGCTGCGCAGCCTCGGCTACGCGGCATCGCGCGCGACCCAGATCAAGTCCTCCTACGGCGTCGGGGACGACCTCAAGACCCTCCTCCCCCTCGAGCAGGAACAGGGCCTCGCCGTCCGGCTGAAGAGGCAGGGCCGGCTCGCGGAGAGCGTCCGTCTTCTCGAGGACATCATTCAAAAGAGGAAGGACTTTCCCAAGCCCTACGACCTGCTGTATGA
Source organism: Candidatus Aminicenantota bacterium (assembly GCA_963809345.1). Taxonomy (GTDB): domain Bacteria; phylum Acidobacteriota; class Aminicenantia; order Aminicenantales; family Saccharicenantaceae; genus RBG-16-66-30. The sequence goes on from CAWEJF010000009.1 coordinate 211,674, forward strand.
GATCTACGATTCCCAGGGCCTGGTCGACGACGCCCTCCAGGTCTTCGAAAGAGCGGTCGCCGCCAATCCCGACGATTTCGCCTTCGTCTCGGGCTACGGCGTCGCCCTGGTCAAGAAGGGGAGATATCCGAAGGGCGCCGAGGTCCTGGAAAAATCCCTCAGCCTTTACGATCAAGACGCGGAGGTCTGGGACTCCCTCGGAGTGGCCTACGGGAATATGGGCGAGATGGAGAAGGCCCGGGAGGCCTTCGAGAGGGCCCTGGCCCTGGCCCCGGATGACGCGATCTTCAACGACAACGTCGGCATGTTCTACGTGACGGTGGCCATGAGAACGAAGGACCCGGAACAGGCCCGGAAGTCCATCCCGTATTTCGAGAAGGCCATCGCCGCCGACCCGACCCTGGTCTCCGTCTACAACGGCCTGGCCGGCGCCCAGAGGCTCTTGGACCGGAGGGACGACGCCATCGCCAACTGGGAAAAGGCCGTCAAGCTCGACCCGAACTTCAGCATGGCGATCTTCAACCTGGCCGTGGCCTATCTGGAGAAAGGGAACAAGGTCAAGGCCCTGGAGCACTGCGAGAGATACCTCCTCGTCAGAGGCAAGAATATCACCCTGGAAGAGCGGCGGGAGATCAGTTCGCTCATCCAGAAGTGCAAAGAATAGAGCGGCGGCCGCGCGTTCGGAATCGACAAGGAAAGGAACGACATGAGAAAGAAGGCCTTGCCGCGAGGACGCCTCTTCCTGTCCTGCTTCGTCCTGGGCGTTATTTTGGGCGGAGACCTGACGGCGTTGCCGGCCTCCGGCCCGAATCCCGGCTCGAGGGACAAGCTCAACCTCCTTCTCGTGACCATCGACACTCTGCGCTCCGACCGCCTGAGCTGCTACGGCGGCGCGCTCAAGACCCCGAACATCGACCGGCTGGCCGAAAAGGGGATCGTGTTCCGGCGGGCCTTCGCTCAGACGACGACGACCCTCCCGTCGCACACGAACATCCTCCTCGGTCTGAATCCGCTCCGGCACGGCATCCACGACAACAGCAATTTCATCGTCGGCAAAGAGTTCTTGACCTTGGCGGAACACCTCAAGACGGCCGGTTATGCGACGGCCGCCTTCATCGGCGGCTTCCCGTTGGATTCGAGATTCGGGCTCAGCCAGGGCTTTGACGTTTATGACGAAACGCTCGAAGACCGGGGCACGAGCGAAGAGTTCCACCGGGAGAGGAGGGCCGAAGCCGTCGTGGCCAGTTCTCTCCAATGGCTGGACGGCCGGACGGCTCCCTGGTTCGCCTGGGTCCATTGCTTTGACCCCCATGATCCCTACGAGCCTCCTGAGCCGTTCCTCTCCCAATACAAGGACCGGCCTTACGATGGCGAAGTCGCCTACGTCGACGACACCCTGAAAAAGCTCTTCGACGCGATCGAAAACAAGGGGTGGAGCGGGAACACCGTCATCGTGCTCACCGGCGACCATGGGGAATCCCTGGGCCAACACGGGGAAGATACCCATGGCTTTCTGGCCTACAACGCGACCCTCTGGATCCCCCTCATCATCTGCGCTCCGGGGCTGAAGCCGGGCAGCGTGGACCAGATGGTCGCCCACACGGACATCTTTCCCACCGTCTGTGATCTTCTGGGACTCGAGGCGCCGCCCCGTCTCCAGGGCCTTTCGCTCCTGCCCGCGGTCAAGGGCAAGAAGTTGCCCAAGCGGGCCATTTACTTCGAGTCCATGCTTCCTTACTACAGCCGGGGCTGGGCGCCGCTCTACGGCTTTCTCCAGGAATCGGAAAAATTCATCGAATCGCCGATCCCTGAGCGTTACGATATCGCAAATGATTTCGGCGAGCTGAACAACCTGTTGACCGGGCAGGACCCGGGGAAATTCAGGGCCCGGCTCGCCCAAGTCACAGGCGGGCTTCTCCCTACGGACCAGGCGGGCCAAGAAAAAAAGTTCGAGCCCGAGGTCCAGGAAAAACTCAGGAGCCTGGGTTATGTCTCCAGCCCTCTGCCCGTCCGGAAAGCCAAGTTCGGCCCAGGCGACGACGTCAAGACCCTGCTTCCGCTCCACAACAAATGCCATGAGGCCCAGCGCCTTTTCGAGAGCGGCCGCAGCGCGGAGGCGATCGAAATCCTTAAAGGCGCCATCACGGAGAGAGAAGACTTCGACGGCGCCTATTCCGCGCTGGGCGTGATCTATGGCAGGATGGGCCGGCTCGCCGACGCCCTGGCCGTCCTGAGGAGAGGGCTTGAGGTCCTGCCGACGAGCTACATGATCGCTTCGCCTTATATTCATATGCTCGATAAGGTCGGGCGATACGGCGAGGTCATCCGCGTGATCACGGCGGACGGCCGATATCCCTTCGATAAGATCTCCGACAGCTGGAACGTTCTGGGTGTCGCCTACCTGAACACGGGGGAGCTCGAGAAGGCCCGTGACGCCTTGGGAGCCGCCCTGGCCCTGGACGAAGGAGATTACCTCATCCACCGGAACTTGGGAGATGTCGAGTTCGCCATCTTCGCCCGCAGCAAAGACGCCGGGGCCTACGAGAGATCGCTCGAGTGTTACCAAAAAGCCATTGAACTCAAACCTCGAGATTCATCATCCTACAACGGCTTGGGTTTCACGTATTTGCAGGGGGGCCGGCCGAAGGAGGCCATCCCATATCTGAAAAAGGCCCTGGAGCTCTTCCCGGACTACGACACGGCTATGTATAATCTGGGCGTGGCCTATCTCAACACCGGCGATTATGAGAAGGCGCTCGAGAACCTGACAACGTTCCGACAGAAATTCTCCAAACCATTGACTCCGGCTCAGATACGGGCGGTCGACGCGATGATCCAGCAGTGTAAGTCGAAGCTGTCCGAGCGCTAGGGACCGCGGGGCTCGGCGCATGAAAAAAGTCACCGTATTCGTCGGAAGCGCGCGCAAGAGGGGCTTGACCTGCGCCGCCGCGCGCGAGTTCCTTGACAACCTGCGGTCGCTCGGCGACGTCCAGGACGAGATCGTCTTCCTGAGCGATCACAATCTCGGCACCTGTCGCGGCTGCAAGGTGTGTTTCACTCGGGGGGAAGAGCTCTGCCCGCTCAAGGATGACCGCGACGCGCTCATCGAGAAGATCATGGCGTCCGACGGGGTCGTCTTCGCTTCGCCGAACTACTCGTTCCAAGTCTCCGCCTTGATGAAAACGTTCCTCGATCGGCTCGGCTTCCTCTTCCACCGTCCGTGCTTTCATGGAAAGACCTTCACGGGGATCGTCTCCCAGGGATTCTACGGAGGCGGGAAGCTGGTCAAGTACCTCGAGTTCGTGGGGCTCGGCTTGGGCTTCAATGTCGTGAGAGGCGCCTGCGTCCCCGGCCTGGAACCGCTGGCCGAGGCCGACCGGCGGAAGACGCGCCAGGTTCTGGCCAAACATGGCCGGCGGTTCCACGAGCGGCTGTCGAAGCCGGCCTATCCCGCGCCCTCGCTCATGCAGCTCATGATGTTCAGGTCCGGCCGCACGAGCGCGAAGCTGTTGGCCGGCGACGACAACCGGGACCATACCCACTACCGCGATCAGGGCTGGTTCGACTCCGATTACTTCTACCCGGTCGAGCTCGGCCCGCTCAAGAAGGCCGCCGGAGCGGCCTTCGACCGGATGGCGGCCCGCAAGATCAGGCAGAGGGCGGGGTAACGGGAAACGGGATTATTCGAGTGGCGGGGCCGACGAGACTCGAACTCGCGACCTCCGGCGTGACAGGCCGGCGTTCTAACCAACTGAACTACGACCCCGCGAGGGCCCGCCTATTATAGAGAAACGCCCGGCCGGTTTCAAGACACTCTTGGGCCTCTCGCCTGAGAGGGCCTTTTCTGCTAGATTGGAGCCGGGAGGGAAACCATGGCAAAGCTCACCAAAACCGACGAATTCCTGGAGAGGCTGGGCATCGAGATGGACCATATCAAGGCCGGGCTGACCGAGCTCAAGGCCAAGGGCCGGGAGCTTGGGCTCGAGGCCCGCCTGGACTTCGAAAAGGGCCTCAGATCGCTCGAGAAGACCGAAAAGGACCTCAAGGTCCGGATGGGGGAATGGGCCAAGGTCGGAGGGCAAGCCGGGGCGGACGTGAAAATGGGGCTCGAGCGCGCCGCCAAGGAGCTCAAGAAGGCCGTCAGCGACGCCGCGTCCCGCCTGAAGTGACAGCTCGGCCCGCCGTCGCGCCGACCCATGCCGATCCATAACAACGACGTCGCCGGGATCTTCGACGAGCTCGCCGACCTGCTCGAGATCAAAGGCGAGAATCCCTTCCGCATCCGGGCCTACCGGAACGCCGCCCGGACGGTCGCCGGCCTGTCCCGGAGCGTGGCCGATCTCGCCGCCGAGGAGAAGGGCCTCGACGGCATCCCGGGGATCGGCAAGGACCTGGCCGACAAGATCCGGACGATCGTCGCCACGAAGAAGCTGCCCGTCCTCGAGGACATCAAGAAGGAGCTCCCGGCCAGTCTGAGCACGCTGATGAGGGTCCGGGGGCTCGGGCCGAAGAAGATCGCCCTCCTCTACAAGGAGCTCAAGGTCGCGTCGCTCGGAGACCTGAAGAAGGCCGCGACCGCGGGGAAGATCCGCGAGCTCCCGGGCTTCAGCGAAAAGACGGAGCAGGCCATCCTCGGAGGAATTGGCCAGACCAAGGTCACGGAGCGCGGTCCCGAAAGGTTCAAGAGGGCGGTGGCCGAGCAGATCGTTACGCCGCTCTTCGAGGATCTGAAGAAAGTCAAAGGCGTCGAGGAGATCGCCATCGCTGGGAGCTATCGCCGCTGCGCCGAGACGGTGGGCGACGTCGATATCCTGGTCGCTGCCGAAAAGAGCGCCGACGTCATGGACCGGTTCGTCCATAACGACGATGTCTCCAAGGTCCTGGCCGAGGGAGATACGAAATCCTCGGTCCTGCTCCGCGGCGGACTGCAGGTCGACCTGCGGGTCGTGCCGCTCGAGTCTTGGGGCGCGGCCCTCCACTACTTCACCGGCTCCAAGGCCCACAACATCGCCGTCCGCCTCATGGGGGTCAAGCGCAAGCTCAAGGTCAACGAATATGGTGCCTTCCGGGGTAAGAAGATGATCGCCGGGCGGACGGAAGAGGAGATCTACGATCTGTTCGGCATGCCCTATATCGAGCCCGAGCTCCGGGAGGACCGGGGCGAGCTCCAGGCCGCCCTCAAGGGCCGTCTGCCGCGCCTCGTCCGACTCGGGACATCCAGGGCGACCTCCACGCGCACACGAAAGAATACCGACGGCCATTACACCGCCGAGGAGATGGCCGCGGCGGCGAAGAAGCTGGGCTATGAGTACCTGGCCATCACCGATCATTCGAAACGCGTGACCATGGCCCACGGCCTGGACGCCAAGCGGCTGGCGAAGGCCGTCAAGGACATCGACAAGCTCAACGCCAAGCTCAAGGGCATCACGCTCCTGAAATCGATCGAGTGCGATATCCTCGTCGATGGCTCCCTCGACCTTCCCGACGGCATCCTCGGCGAGCTCGACCTCGTCCTCTGCTCCATCCACTACAACTTCAACCTGCCCAAGGAGAGGCAGACGGAGCGCGTCATCCGGGCCATGGACAACCGCCTCGTCAACATCTTCTGCCACCCGTCGGGCCGGCTCATCAACGAGCGGCCGGCCTACGAGATCGACCTCGAGAAGGTCATGAGAGCGGCCGTCGAGCGCGGCTGCTATCTCGAACTCAACGCCCATCCGGACCGCCTCGACCTCGACGATGTCCATTGCCAGATGGCCAAACAGATGGGACTGAAGATGGCCCTGTCGACGGACGCCCACAGTCGGGACGACCTGGCCCTGATGAGGTTCGGGATCGGTCAGGCGCGGCGGGGCTGGCTCGAGCCGGCCGACGTCATCAACACGCGCGGCCTTGGCGAGCTGCGCAAGCTCCTCAAGAGGACCTAGGTCCCTCCGCGTCGCACGAGCCCGTGGCGCATATCGAGTGCTCCTCGGTCTCGATCTGAAAGGTCGAGTGGAGGACCTTGAACCGCGAGGAAATGGCCTCGTGGGCCCGCCGCAGGACGTCCTTGGCCTCCTCCCCCGCCCGCACCCTCAGGTGGGCGCTCATCGAGACGAACCCGGAGGTGATCGTCCAGACGTGGAGGTCGTGGACGTCGAGGACGCCGTCGAGTGCGGCCAGGGTCGCGCGGACGGCGGCGATGTCGAGGTTGGACGGCGCGCCCTCCATGAAGATGCGGAAGGAGTCGCGGATGAGCCGGCCCGAGCTCCAGAGGATAAGGACGCAGACGGCGGCGCTGACGATGGGGTCCCAGATGAAGGACCCGGTCGTCGTGATGAGCAGGGCGGCGACGAGGACGCCCACGCTGCCGAGCGCGTCGGCGGCGACGTGGAGGAACGCCCCGTGGATGTTGAGATTGTGTTCGCGGCTCCGATAGAGGACCGCCCCGACGGTGACGTTGGCCAGGAGCCCGAAGACCGCGACGGCGAGCATGAGGCCCCCCTTGACGGGTTGGGGCGACTGGACCCGCAGGAAGGCCTGGTAGCCGATCACGGCGGCGATGATCCAGAGGGCGACGCCGTTCAGGAAGGCGGCGAAGATCTCGAAGCGGCGCCAGCCGAAGGTGCGCTCGGACGTCGGGGGGCGGGCGGAGAGCCAGAAGGCGAAGAGGCCCAGGCCGAGGGCCACGACGTCGGTGAGCATGTGGCCGGCGTCGGCAAGGAGGGCCAGGCTGCGGCTCAGGATGCCGCCGGCGATCTCGACGAGCATCACCGCCGAGGTGATAGCCAGGGCGATCTGGAGGGGTTTCTTGTTCCCGCTGAAAGCCTGATTCAAGATCTTGAAATCCTACATTTTCTCGAGGGCGGCGATCCGTTCCTCGATGGGCGGATGGGTGCTGAAAAGGCGATTGATCCCGGCGCTGCCCTTGAGGTTCTTGAGAGGGTTGACGATGTAGAGGTGGGCGGTGGCCTTGTTGGCCGCCTCGAGGGGCTCGGTGTCGGCCGAGATCTTCCGCAGCGCCGAGGCCAGCCCGGCCGGGTAGCGGGTCAGCATGGCCGAGCTCGCGTCGGCCAGGAACTCGCGCTTGCGGGAAACAGCCAGCTGGATGATCGTGGCGATGAGCGGCGAGAGCACGGCCAGGGCCAGGCCGACGAGGACGAGGATACCCCCCGCGGCGCCTTCGCCCTCCCGCCGGCGGCCGCCGCGCCGGCCGCCACCCCACATGAAGGTCCTCAGCATCCAGTCGCTGAGCAGGGCCACGATGCCGGCCATGACCACGATGAGCGTCTGGAGGCGGACGTCGTAGTTCTTGATGTGGGACATCTCGTGGGCGATGACGCCTTCGAGCTCGGCCCGGTTGAGCTTCTCGAGGATGCCGGTCGTGACGCAGATCACGGCCGTTTCCGGCTTGCGCCCCGCGGCGAAGGCGTTGGGGGCCGAGTCTTCGATGACGTAGCACTTCGGCGCCGGGACCCCGGCGGCGATGGCCAGGCCCTCGACGACGTTATAAAGGTAGGGGAATTCCTCTTTGGACACCGGCCGGGCCCGGCTGATGGTCAGGACGATCTTGTCGCTCGAATAGTAGCCGATAGCGGCCGTGCCCATGGCCACGAAGACGGCCAGAACGAGGCCGCCCTTGCCCCATCCCGTCACATACTCGAAGAACCAGACGAGGACGAAGATGAAAGCCATGAAGAAGACGATGAGGGCGGCGGATTTCCACTTGTTGCGCGAGATCTGTTCGTACATCGTCGGGTCCGTCGTTCACGGCCGGGGCGCAGGCGCCGGGCCGCGAAGCTGGGGAACGGGTATCGCGTCCCCGATCTAGAACTGGACCTTGACCGGGCCCTTGGCCACTTCCTCTTCGATCTGGAAGTATTCGCGGGGCTTGAAGCCGAACATATTGGCGATGATGTTCGAAGGGAAGATCTGCTGGCGCATGTTGAACTTCATGACGGTGTCGTTGTAGAACTGCCGGGCGTAGGCGACCTTGCTCTCCGTCCCGGCCAGCTCCTCCTGGAGCATGAGGAAGTTCTGGTTGGCCTTGAGCTCGGGGTAGTTCTCGGCGACGGCGAAGAGGGATTTCAAGGCGCCGGTCAGGACGTTGTCGGCCTGGCCCTGCTCCTTGACGGTCTGGGCGTTGACGGCCGCGGCCCGCGCCTGCGTCACCTTCTCGAAAACCTCCCGCTCATGCTTGGCGTAGCCCTTGACGGTCTCCACGAGGTTGGGGATGAGGTCATAGCGGCGGCGAAGCTGGACGTCGATCTGGGACCAGCCGTTGTCGCAGCGGTTGCGCAGCGTGACGAGGCTGTTGTACATGCCGATCGCCATGATGGCGACGGCGGCGATGATGACGAGCAAGACCACGAAAGCACCCATTCTGTCCTCCTTTGGACGTGAGTCCGTTCCTAACAATACGGGTCCGGGGCCGAAAAATCAAGGCCCCGCGCCCGGAGAATCCGGGCAGACGTCGATATCAAGAAATACGCACGCGGGCCCTTTTGGTTTTCGGATGAACGTCCCGCTTGAATTCATCCGGCCTGACGGGCCATAATCGGTTTCCGTCCCGAGGAGGTCCCTATGAAGAAAGCCGCCCTCATCTCTCTCGTAATCTGCCTGGCCCTGGCCGTGATCCTGCCAGTCCCAGCCCCAGCACAAGCCGGGGCGAAACCGGGGCCCCAGGCGGCCCCGAAAGCGGCTCTCGAGCCGCGCCTGAATTCCGAGCTCTTGTCGGGCCTGGCCTTCCGCAACATCGGCCCGGCCATCATGTCCGGCCGCGTTAGCGACGTCGCGATCCACCCCTTGAAGCGCCACACCTGGTACGTCGCCGTCGGCTCGGGCGGGGTCTGGAAGACCGAGAACGCCGGCACGACCTGGACCCCTGTCTTCGATGCGCAAGCATCCTATTCGATCGGCTGCGTCACCATCGACCCGTCGAACCCGGAGACCGTCTGGGTCGGGACGGGCGAGAACGTCAGCGGCCGCCATGTCGGCTTCGGCGACGGCGTCTACAAGAGCCTCAACGGTGGCAGGACCTGGACGAACATGGGCCTTCACAAGTCCGAGCACATCGGCCGGATCCTCGTCGATCCGCGCCACTCCGACGTCATCTACGTCGCCGCCGAGGGGCCGCTCTGGTCTGCGGGCGGCGAGCGCGGTCTCTACAAATCCTCCGACGGCGGCAAGTCCTGGGCCCTCGTCCTCGAGATCTCCAAGGACACGGGCGTCACCTCGGCTGAGCTCGATCCGGGGGACCCCGACATCGTCTATGCCGCGGCCTACCAGCGCCGCCGCAGCGTCGCCGCTTTCATGGGCGGCGGCCCCGAGTCCGGCATCCACAAGAGCGTCGACGCCGGCAAGACCTGGCGCAAGCTCACGGTCGGCCTGCCTTCAGGGGACGTCGGCAAGATCGGGTTGGCCGTCTCGCCCCAGGACCCGAGCGTCGTCTACGCCACGGTCGAGGCCGGGCCGGAGGAGAGAGGCTTCTACCGGTCGACCGACCGCGGCGAGAGCTGGGAGAAGCGGAGCTCCTACATCAGCGGCGGCACGGGACCCCACTATTACCAGGAGATCTTCGCCGATCCCAGCGCCTTCGACCGCGTCTACCAGATGGATCCGGGCCTCATGGCCACCGATGACGGCGGGAAGACCTGGCGCCGCGTCGACGAGAACAACAAGCACGGCGACAACCATGCCATGGCCTTCGTCAAGGGCGATCCCGGCTTCATCCTCAACGGCAACGACGGCGGTCTCTACGTGACGTACGATTCGGCCAAGAGCTGGCGATTTTTCGAGAACCTGCCCGTGACCCAGTTCTACAAGCTCGCCCTCGATAACGCCCGGCCCTTCTACAACGTCCACGGCGGGGCTCAGGACAACGGCAGCCAGATGGGGCCATCGCGGACCCTCAACGCCAACGGCATCTCGAACTTCGATTGGACGATCACCTACGGCGCGGATGGATACGCCTGCGCCATCGACCCGACCGACCCCGACACGGTCTACCTCGAATGGCAGATGGGGAACCTTCTGCGCTACGACAAGAAGAGCCACGAGACCATTTTTGTGAGTCCGCGACCGGAGCCGGGCGATCCGCCGTTGCGGTTCAATTGGGACTCACCGATCGTGATCAGCCCGTTCTCGCACACGCGCCTCTACTACGCGGGGCAGTTCGTCTGGCGGAGCGACGACCGGGGCGATTCCTGGACACGGACGAGTTCCGATCTGACGCGCGGCCTCTTCCGGCTCGAGCAGAAGATCATGGGGCGCCAGTGGAGCGTCGACGGGCTCTGGGACCACGGGGCCATGTCGCAATTCGGCACCATCACCACGCTCAGTGAATCGCGGCTCCAGGAGGGGCTCCTTTACGCCGGGACGGACGACGGCCTCATTCAGGTGACCGAGGACGGCGGCAAGACCTGGCGGAAGATCGACAAGATCGCCGGGGTCCCCGATTATTTCTTCGTCAACAAGATCATGGCGTCCAAGCACGACAGGGACACCGTCTACGCGGCCGTCGACAATCACAAGGCGGGCGACTACAAGCCCTATCTCCTGATGAGCGCCGACCGCGGCCGGACCTGGGCGAACATCGCCGACGGACTTCCCCAGCGGACGATCGTCTGGTCGGTCGCCCAGGACCACGTCAAGAAAGACCTGATCTTCGCCGGAACGGAGTTCGGGATCTACGCGACGCTTGATGGCGGAAAGACCTGGCTGAAGCTCGGCGGAGCCGTCCCGACGATCTCATTCCGCGACCTCGAGGTCCAGGAACGCGAGAGCGACCTCGTCGGCGCTTCCTTCGGGCGGAGTTTTTTCGTCCTCGACGATTACTCGCCCCTGCGGGAGATGAACGAAGAGCGCCTGTCGAAGGAGGCCGCTCTCTTCCCGATTAAGAAGGCCCTCCAATACGTGCCGCTGCGGCCGATCGACTCGGACGTCAAGGGCTGTCTCGGTGAGACGTTTTACCTTGCGCCCAACCCGCCCTTCGGCGCCGTCTTCACTTATTACCTGAAGGACGGGATCAAATCAGCCGCGGCCGCGCGGCGTGAAGAAGAAGCCAGGCTCGTCAAGGCGGGCCAGCCCGTCCCCTTCCCCGGCTGGGACAACCTGCGCAAGGAGGAGAACGAGGAGAAGCCGGCGCTCGTCCTGATCGTCACCGACGAAGCGGGCCAGGTCGTGCGGCGGATCACGGCGCCGCCTGCAAAAGGCCTTCATCGCGTCGCCTGGAACCTTCGCTACCCGGGCATTGAGCCGACTCGACTCGAATCCGCCCGGCGCGAAGCTTGGGAGCGGGATCCGGTCGGCCCCATGGCCGTCCCGGGCCGTTTCAGCGTCACGTTGGCCAAGATCGTGGACGGCGTCACGACGCCGGTCGCCGGGCCGCAGGCCTTCGTCGTCGAATCGCTCAATCTGGCCAGTCTGCCGGAGACGGACAAAGCCGCCCTCCTCGAGTTCCAGAGGAAGGCCGGGGAGCTGCAGCGGGCCATGATGGGCGCGGGCGCGGCGGCTGAGGACGCCCTGAAGAACCTGGGCTACATTAAGAAAGCCGTCCTCGATACCCCCAAGGCCGACTCCAAGCTGGCGGGATCGGCCCGGGCCGTTGAAAAGCGCCTCCAGGACGAGCTCGTCGTGCTCTTCGGCGACCGGACGAAAAGCATGCGGTCCGAGCCGACGGAGCCCTCGCTTATGGAACGCGTGACGACCCAGCTCGACGCGACCGGCCCGATCACGGCGAACGCACGGCGCGGCTACGAGATCGCGGCCGACGGTTTCGAGAAGCTCCTCGCGGAGATGCGACAGACGATCGAGGTCGACCTCAGGAAGCTCCAGTCGGACCTCGAGGCGGCCGGAGCGCCCTGGACGCCCGGACGGGGCGTGCCGGTGTGGAAGAAATAATTGGCCGGGTTTTTTTGCGGATCTTGGCGATTCTCTTCCGATCAGAACTGTAGCCGGAAGCTGAGGCCGCCCGGCCAGATGCCCAGGGTCCACGGACGCTCCCGTGGCGCAAACGTGGAAGCCACGCGGTCTGCCGCGAATCCCGATTCGTATCTTTCGAGGTCGCGGGTCGCCCGCATGGGCTGGGTGAAGATATTCAAGAGCGAAACGGCTTCGCCGGTCGCGAAGGTGATCAGGCCGTCGGTCCAGGGCCGCTTGAACGCGGCCGCCGTGACGACTCCGGCCGCCGCGTTGACGCCAAGGTTCAGCAGATGCGTTGTCATGCTCCGGCCGCTCTTCTCGCGCCGGGCGCACTCGCGCAAGAGCTCCTCGGCGCGCTTCAGCTTCGCCTGCCGTTCCAGGGATGTCGTTTCGGGCAGGGGCCGCAATTTCCGCGCGGCCGTGGCCGGGTCGAACGGGTCCATGACCAGGCCGGCGACGCCGAGAGCAAGGGTCGCGCCGCCGACCAGCATGTCTTGGGCGAAGCTGTTGTCGGTCTCAGGGACCGGAGCGAAGGTCTGGATCTGCGGCTCCTTCTTCCAGTTTGTGGCCGCCAGGATGCCCATGGTGACGGCGCCGGCGGAGTAGGCGCCCATCCAGCCGTACAACCACGTCTTGGCCCGGGGCTGGCCGGCCTCGAGAGCCGTGGTGATGAACCCGAGCCGCGCACTCACCTGGGCGTCGGAGAGCGAGGTTTCCTGAGCGTAGACAACGGTCAAGTTGACCGCGAGCAGGGCCAGGGCGATGAGAGCGAATTGTCTTAAATGGGCCATGTGAACCTCCTCCTCTTCTCCGCGGAAGATCCTCACTGTTGGATCGATATTAGCACGGGCCGGGCCGGCAGACAATCGCTCCTTTTCGCCGCGCGTCCTCATCTTCCCAGGGCTCAGGCCGCCATGGCCGGCCAGCGCGTGCCGCGCAAGCCATTGAAATAAAAGACGTTTTCGGATTGACACCCCTCATGACCCATGCTATGATGAGGCCCCTTGCGGGGTGAAATTCACCCTTCAAATATATCATCAGGAGGTTCCATCGGTATGTCGACGTTGAAAGAAAAATTCTACTTGAAGGTGGGCCCGATGAAGGCCCGGGTCCAGGCGCTGGCCAAGGAGCACGGCGCCGTCAACGTTTCGAGCGTCAATGTTGGTCAGGTCGTCGGCGGCGCCCGGGACATCATCTCCATGCTCTGGGATGTCTCGCTCCTCGACAAGTTCGAAGGCATCCGCTTCCGCGGCTACTCCATCCCCGAGCTCCGCGAGAAGCTGCCCAAGGCCCCCGGCGGCACCGAGCCTCTCCCCGAGGGGATCTTCCATCTTCTCCTCCTCGGCGAGATCCCGACGGCAGAGGACTGCGCCGCGATCACCGAAGAATGGCAAAAGCGCAGCGTCCTGCCCCAGTATCTCATCGACATGATGAACGCCGTCCCCAAGGACACGCACCCGATGACCCAGTTCTCCATGGCCATCCTGCAGCTCCAGAGGGAATCGGAGTTCGCCCGGCGCTACAAAGAGAAGATGCCGAAGGCCCAGTACTGGGACGCGACGTATGAGGACGCCATGAACCTCATCGCCAAGCTCCCCAACATCGCCGCCTACATCTTCCGCCGGACCTACATGGGCGCCAAGCACATCGCCCCCGACCCGAAGCTCGACTGGGGCGGCAACCTGGCCCACATGCTCGGCGTCAGCAACGACCCCGCGTTCAAGGAGCTCATGCGGCTCTACCTCTGCATTCACAGCGATCACGAGGGCGGCAATGTGTCGGCCCACACGACCCACCTCGTCGGCTCGGCCCTGTCCGACGCCTATTATTCCCTGTCGGCCGGCATGGACGGCCTGGCCGGCCCGCTCCATGGACTGGCCAACCAGGAAGTCCTCGGCTGGATCCAGGACCTCATGAAGGAGTTCGGCGGCGTCCCGACCAAGGAGCAGATGGAAAAGTTCATGTGGGACACGCTCAACGGCGGGCGGGTCATTCCCGGCTACGGCCACGCCGTCCTCCGCAAGACCGATCCGCGCTACGTCGCGCAGAGGGAGTTCGCCCTCAAGCACATGCCGGACTACGACCTGTTCAAGATCGTCAGCCTCGTCTACGAGGTCGCGCCCGACGTCCTGACCAAGCACGGCAAGACGAAGAACCCGTGGCCGAACGTCGACGCCCACTCCGGCGTCCTTCTTTATTATTACGGGGCCACCCAGTTCGATTTCTACACCGTGTTCTTCGGCGTATCGCGCGCCCTCGGCGTCCTGGCCCAGCTCGTCTGGGACCGCGCCCTCGGGCTGCCGATCGAACGGCCCAAGTCCGTCACGACGGAGTGGCTGGAGAACTTCATCAAGGAGAATCCTCCCGCTCCGGCCGCCCCGTAAGCGCTTTAGAAAGCAGACGCGAAGGGCCGTCGTCCTCCGGGGCGGCGGCCCTTTTTTTAGCGGCGGGCCAGACTGAAGTCCTTGACGATTTCCATGAGATCGCCTGAGGAGAAGGCCACCGACCGCTCGCCCGTCCGGACTCCCCCGGGGACCCAGGAGGCCCTCAGCGCCTGGTGCTCATCGGTGAAGACGATCTCGAGCTTGTAGGGGGCGCCCGGCTTGTAAGGCTTGTAGGCTTTCAGATTGCGCAGGGCCGCGGCGACGCCCTTCTGGATCATCTCCTGGGCCTTCGCCGGGTGGATCATCGATGCCGCGGTGCCGATGCCGTCCTTGACAGCGACGGTCTCGATCGGCCCGAGGATCTCGCGGGCCTGCTGGCCGATGGCCGAGTCCCCGGACAGGAAAACGACCGGGACATCGTAATAGCCGGCGATGGCAGCGTTCCAGCCCGCCTCGGGCATCCGAACGCCGTTGAGGATGACGTCGAAGAGCGACAGGCTCATCGTGTGCTTGAGAACCGCGTCCGGCGTGCCCGCCCGGGCGTGGTAACCGATGAAGACGACGGCATCGAACGTCTTATCGATGCCCTCCATCATGCTCAAGGGGCTGTTCCATTCGCGGATGAGCCGGGCCTCGGGCCGGAGCTGGTCCGGCAGGATGTTCCGAGCGCTGCCGTGGGAGTCGCGAACGATGATCTCGGTCGCCCCCGCATCGAGGGCCCCGGCGATGGCCGCGTTCGCCTCGGCGGTCATGAGCTTGCGGAACAGCGGATAGTCCGCCCCGCCCTCCGACGTCTCGTCCCAGCTGATGAGCCCGCTGAGGCCCTCCATGTCCACCGAGATGAACACCTTGAGCTTTTTCGCCGGCTGCTGGGCGACGGCAAAGGCCGCAACGAGCAAAACGACTGCCACGATCATACAAGATCTTTTCATGAGGACCTCCTCGCCGGGATGTCCGTCCCCGGCCGCGATGGGCCCATTTTCGCACCAACGCCCTGAGGGATGCAATGCGAACGGGGGAAATGGTATTGCGCCCCCGATTTTGCTATCATCCTCTTTTCAACGCGGACGCGAGGAGAACAGGGATGGAACACAAGATCGGGCTCATCGGCTGCGGTACCGTCGGGCAGGGGCTTTTGCAGATCCTGCACGACAAGAGGGACTTTCTCCGCGACACGTTCGGCTTCGAAGCCCGGGTCGTGGCCATCTCCGACAAGCTCAGGGGGACACTCATCCTCCCCGAGGGCATCGACATCCCCGCCGTTCTCGCCGTGCTCGGCGCGGGCAAGGGGCTCGCCGACTATCCCGGCGCGACGCCCGACCAGGTCGAGCCCCTCGACCCCCTGGACATGATCGAGCGCACCGACGCCGACATCATCGCCGAGCTGACCTACACCGACATCAAGACCGGCGAGCCGGCGACGAGCTACATCAAGAAGGCCCTGCGTACGGGCAAGAGCGTCGTCACCTCGAACAAGGGACCGGCCGCCCTGCATTACCGCGAGATCCAGGAACTGGCCCGCCAGAACGGCCTGCAGTTCCGCATCGAGGGCACGGTCATGAGCGGGACGCCCGTCTTCCATCTCGCCGAGTGCGGCCTGGCCGGCAACGCCATCCGCGAGGTCAAGGGCATCCTCAACGGGACGACCAATTTCATCCTGTCCAAGATGGAGATCGAAGGCATGGACTACGGCCCGGCCTTGGCCCTGGCCCAGAAGCTCGGCTACGCCGAGGCCGACCCGACCGCCGACGTCGAGGGCTTCGACGCCCTGGCCAAGGTCGTCATCCTATCGAACGTCCTGCTCGGCGGCTCGCTCAAGACGAGCGACGTCCCCCGCAAGGGGATCTCGGCCATCACCAGGGCCGACGTCGAGGCCGCCAAGGCCCAGGGCTTCCGTTACAAGCTCATCGGCCAGGCCCGGAGGGAGAACGGCGCCATCACCGCGTCCGTCTCCCCCCAGAAGCTCCCCCTGTCCGATCCTCTGGCCGGCGTCATGGGCGCCCAGAACGCCCTGACCCTCGACACCGACCTGATGGGCAAGGTCACCATCCAGGGGGCGGGGGCCGGGAAGATCGAAACGGGCTTTGCGATCCTGTCCGACATCCTCGCCGTCCATAGGCGCTAGCGGACTCGACAGTCCCTTCCAGGGGCGGCTTGACTCCCCCCCTCTCTTCTTTATATGCTAGGGGCGCAGTCTTGACTGTGTCATGCCGTTTGCCTTAACAGCGACCATCCGTCTCATCGAAACCCCGTCTATCCCGGAATCCGCATTGGAGGACCCATGAGCTCCGCCCCGAAACTTTCGCCGGGCGTCCAGAAATACGTCGATGGCGCCCAGCAGCTTCTGGCCCAGCGCGAAGCCGCCCTGGCCCGGATGAAGAGGATGAAGTTCGACACCATCGCCGTCCACGGCCTCTACACGGTCGAAGAGGCCCTCGAGCGCAACCAGGGCGCCGTCATCGAACCCCTCTACCTCTCGAGCTCTCAGGCCTACGCCGACGCCGACGAGCTCGAAGCGGCCCTGGCCTACCTTATCCCCACGTGGTGCTACACGCGGATCGCCAACCCGACGACCTACTACCTCGAATGGGTCCTGGCCCTGCTCGAAGGCTACCGGACGGGCTACGATACGTCCTGCTTGGTCACGGCCTCGGGCATGTCGGCCATCGCCGCCGCCGTCGATCCCCTGCTGGTCAAACAGAGAGAGGGGCCGGAGCGGATGAATTTCGTCGCCTGCGTCCAGGTCTACGGAGGGACGTTCCAGCATTTTTCCGTCCGCAAGATGCAGGAACGAGGCATCGAGTGCCGCTGGGTCCAGCATCCTTGGGACATCGAGGAGTGGAAAGCCAAGATCGACGACGACACCCGCTTCATCTATATGGAGATGCCCTCCAACCCCCAGCAGTCTTTTGCCGACGTCCAGGCCCTGGCTGACACGGCTCACGCCCATGAGGTCCCGCTCATCGTCGACGCGACCTGCGCGACGCCGGCCCTGATGCGGCCTATCGCCCACGGCGCGGACATCGTCGTCCACTCCTTGACGAAATCGATCACGGCCGGCGGCTTCGCCATCGGCGGCGCACTCATCAGCCGCAAGCCCATCACGACCAAGGTCAAGAACGACCATCCCTTGTTCAAGGACAGCTACGCCGAGTACGTCAAGTTCCTGCCCTACCGCGATAACGGACCGGCCGCCGCGCCCGTTAACGCCCTCTTCGCCCTGAACGACCTGCGCACCCTGCGCTCCAAGATGGACGTCGTCAGCGCGAACTGCCAGAAGGTCGCCGAGTTCCTTCAGAATCACCCGCGGGTCTACCAGGTCGATTATCTCGGCCTGCCGACCTTCCCGCTCCACGAGGTGGCCAAGAAGTACATGAAGCTCGTCGATTCCGACGATGGCACGGGCCACGAAGTCAACCGCTACGGCCACCTCATGAGCTTCCGCGTCGACGGCCCGCCGGCGAACGCCCGCAAGGTCTTCGACAAGTTCAAGATGATCTTCCGGGCCACCGACCTCGGCCGCATCAAGAGCGTCGCCACGATCCCGGCCATCTCGACCCACCAGCAGCAAGGCGAGGAGGCACGGCGCATGGCCGACGTGCCGCCGCAGCTCATCCGGCTTTGCGTCGGCGCCGAGCACCCCGACGACGTCATCGCCGACGTCGACCAGGCTTTGAGATCGCTCTGACGCCGCGATCGACCAGGAGAACACCGTGCCTGAGAGAACGAAAACGTCCGGATACAGGGGCCGCTGGGTCTTCGTCGACCTGACGAACCGGGCGGTCCGGGTCGAACCCGCCGATCCCGCCTACGCCCGCGACTACGTCGGCGGACGCGGCCTCCAAGCCCGGCTTCTCGCCGACCATCTCGAAAGGACGGGCCCGCTTGCGGACCCCCTCGCGCCCGGCAACAGGATCGTTATCGGCACGGCCGCCCTGAACGACACCGCCGTGGCCACGGCCGGGCGCGGCTCCTGCTCCTTCGTCGGCACGATGGCCCGCTCGCCGGAGCCGGCCGGCTGGGTCCCTGGCCACAAGCCCCTTGCGGGCCTGGTCACGCACTCGAGCGCGGGGGGCCTCTTCCCCAACATGCTCAAGCGGGCCGGGTTCGATCAGATCGTCATCGACGGCCGGGCCGACCACCCCGTGCGCCTCGAGATCGTCGGCGGCGCCTGCCGCATCCTCGACGCCGGGGACGACCTCTTCGAAACGGTCGCGGGCCGGCGCGTGCCCCGGGCCGCTTCGATCATCACCGAAACGCTCACGGCCGGACTCAAGGGATCGTCCACCCTGACCGTCGGCCCGGCCGGCTGGAACCTTGTCGATTTCGCCTGTCTCACCGCCGACCGCCACCGCAACTTCGGCCGCGGCGGGGCGGGCGCCGTCTTCGGCTCGAAGAATCTCGTCGCCATCACCGCTCTCGGCAGCGAAGCCGTCATGTACGACGACCCCGAGGCCTTCCGGCGCCTCAGCCGGGAGCTCGACGCCCAGATCAAGGCGAGCGTCGAGGACCCCGCCAGGACGGCCTCGTTCCGCCCGACGACGGGCACGACCTGGTGGCTCGACCGGGCCTTCAACGGCCGCTTCCTGGGCGCCAAGGGCGGCTACCTGCCCTGGCACAATTTCGACGAGGGCGGGTTCGACGCCGCGGATTTTGACAAGGTCTCGACGGACGCGTTCCTGGCCATCTCCGGGAAGCACAACGTGTGCAACAAGTGCCGGCACGTCTTCTGCACGCGCGGGGCCCGGGTCGAATCCGGACCGTATGCGGGCGAAGGCGTCCGGCCCGAGTTCGAGACGATCGCCCTGTGGATCAACTGCGGCATCCTCGACCGCGACGCGATCTTTCACATGAACGCGCTCTGCAACGAGGTCGGCATCGACACGATGACCTTCGGCAGCGTGATGTCCGGGGCCATGGAGCTTCACGAGAAGGGCCTCCTCGGCCACGCCGCCGGAGCGCCGGCATTCGGGGACGCCCCGGGCATGGTCCGGACCCTCAAGGAGATCGCCTACGCGTCGAGCGATCTCGGGCGCCTTCTCGGTCACTACAGCGACCGCGTCATCGCCGAGCTCGCGGCGGCGGCGCCCACGGTCCAGGCCGACATCGCCTATTGCCTGACCACCGCATTCGGCGGCCTCGGCTACGCCGGGATCAGCCCCAAGGCCTTCCCGGGGATGTTCACGGCCTACGGGACTTCGAACCGGGGGCGCGGCGATCACACGTACGCCTGGACCGTCCAGGCCGAGGAGGGCGGGCTCAAGGACGCGCGCGACCTGGCCGCCTATGTCGCCGAAGGGCAGGCCGGCAAGGCCCTCGTCGATTCCCTCGGTCTGTGCGATTTCTTCACGGGCGACATCACGGCCGAACCGTTCCTTTCGCTCTACCACGCCCTGTCCGGCGTCGCTTACACGCCCGAATCGCTGAAGGCGTGCGGCCGCAGGATCTATGCTCTCGAACGGCGACTGAACAACGCCCAGGGCCGGGACCGGGCCTACGACGCGTTCGTCCCGCCCAAGCTCAAGGTGCCCATGACCCGGGGAGCCCACGCGGGCCGGGCCGTCGACGAGGCCTTCTATAGCGCCGTCCTCGACGCCTACTACGAAGCCTGGGGCTGGACGAAGGACGGAAGGGCCGTCTGATGGAAAAGCTTCTCATCCGCGGCGACCCCGGCCTTCGCCTGCGGGGCGAGGTCCGCATGAGCGGGGCCAAGAATGCCGTGCTCCCGGCGATCGCGGCTTCGCTCTTATCGAGCGCGGAGGTCCGCCTCAGCAACGTCCCGCGCGTGAAGGACGTCGAGACGATCCTGACGCTCATCGCCCAGCTCGGGGGCTCCTACAAGCTCACCGATGACGGCGTCTCGCTGCGCGTCCCGAGGATCCGCTCGGACGAGGCGTCCTACGAGCTCGTCCGGGCCATGCGCGCCTCCATCCTCGTCCTCGGCCCGCTCGTGGCCCGCTTCGGCAAGGCGGTCGTCGCCCTGCCCGGCGGCTGTGCCATCGGCTCGCGGCCGATCGACCTCCACATCGCCGGCCTGCAGAAGCTCGGCGCGACGATCTCCCTCGAACACGGCTACATCCAGGCCGAGGCCGACCACCTCCGCGGCGCCGAGATCGTCTTCGAAAAAAAGACGGTCACGGGAACGGAGAACCTGCTCATGGCCGCGGCCCTGGCCAAGGGCGAGACCGTCCTCAAGAACTGCGCCCGTGAGCCGGAAGTGACGGACCTGGCCGTCCTCCTCAACAAGATGGGCGCCAAGATCGACTGGCCCGAGCCGGACACGGCCCGTGTCCGCGGCGTCAAGGAGCTCGGCGGGGCGAGCCACGCCATCATCCCCGACCGGATCGAAACGGGCACTTTCCTCGTGGCCGGCGCCCTCACCGGCGGCGACTTCGTCGTCCGGGGCATCGTCCCCGAACACGTCGAGAGCGTCGTCGGGAAGCTGCGGGCCTCGGGGGCCTATGTCGAACCCGAGGGCGAAGAGGCCCTCCGGGTGGTCGGGAAAAGCGAAGTCGGGCCCCAGGACATCACGACCTCGCCCTACCCGGGCTTCCCCACCGACATGCAGGCCCAGTTCATGGTCCTCCTGACGCAGGCCGCCGGCACGTCCATCATCACCGAGACGATCTTCGACCGCCGTTTCTCTCACGTCAACGAGCTCGTCCGTCTCGGCGCGTCGATCGAGGTCCAGGGCGACAAGGCCATCGTCAAGGGCAAGACCCCGCTTTCCGGGGCCGAGGTCGTGGCCACGGACCTCCGGGCCTCGGCGGCCCTCGTCCTGGCCGGTCTCATCGCCAGCGGCGAGACGACCGTGACGGAGATCGAGCACCTCGACCGCGGCTACGAGCGGATCGAAGAGAAGCTCCGCGGATTGGGGGCCTCGATCGAGAGGGTCAGGTCGTGAAGTCCCGCGCGGACGCCGACTGCGTCTTCTGCCGTATGGTCCGTCATGAGGTCCCGGCGAAGGTCCTTTTCGAGACCGAGCGCGTCCTCGCTTTCGACGACATCCGGCCGCAGGCGCCGGTCCACGTTCTTGTCATCCCCAAGACTCACTTCGCCTCGCTCAACGAGGCCCCCGAGGGTGCCGAACCCCTGCTCGGGGAGCTTCTCATCGCGGCGCGCCGGGCGGCCCGCGAAAAGGGCGTCGCCGAGACCGGCTATCGGGTCGTCGTCAACACCGCCCATGACTCCGGGCAGGACGTCCTCCATATCCATTTCCACGTCCTCGGCGGACGCCGCCTCGGCTGGCCGCCGGGGTGACAGGGGACGCCCGAACGGCGGCACGGCATGGCTTATCTCATCGACGGCAACAACCTTCTCGGCCGCATCGCTCCCCACGAGCTGCGGGAGCGCGGCGGCCGCGACGGCCTCGTCGTGAGGCTCCTCGCCTTCCAGCGGGTCACCCGGGCCCGGATCCACCTCGTCTTCGACGGCAATCCCGAGGAGTCGCCGACCGATGTCCCCGTGAACGCCAAGTTCATCATCCACTTTCCCGGCGCGGGCCAGAGCGCCGACGACGTCATCCGCGATATGATCGCCCGGCAGATGGACCGCCGCCGCTTCTTCGTGGTCAGCTCGGACCGGGCCATCCGGGATCTAGCCAAGAAGAGGGGGCTCGAGGCCGTGACCTCGGACGTCTTCGCCCGCGAGCTCAAGGCGGTCCTCAAGGAAGGGAAGAAGCGGCGCGAGCTGGAGAAGAGAACCGAGTCACCGACGGGCCTCGAGATCGATCTCTGGGACGAGGTGTTCAGGTCCAAGCCATGAAAAGATTCTCGATGGTAGGCGCGGGACGGTTGGGGACAGCCCTGGGGGCAGCCCTCGCCCGGCGGGGCTGGCACGTCGAGGCCATCGTCGATAGCGACGCGCGAGCGGCCCGCGATAGCCGGCGCATCATCGGCCGGGGCCGGGCTTCGACCGCGCCCGCCGCGGCGGCCGAAGCGAGCGGGATGGTCATCATCGCCGTGCCCGACGACGCGATCGGCCGCGTCGCCTCGGCCCTGTCTCGCGCGGGCGGGGTGTGGGCGGGGCGGCCAGTGTTCCACACGAGCGGGCTCGTCCCTTCGAGCGCGCTCGACGTTCTCGTCCGGCGCGGGGCGATCGCCGCCTCGCTTCACCCGGTCCAATCGTTCCCTCGGAAGGACACGCCGGCTTCCGCATTCAGGGGCATCACCTGGGGGATCGAAGGTGAGGCGGCCGCCGTCGAAGCCGCGGCGGAGATCGTCCGCGCGCTCCGGGGTCATGTCCTCTTGCTTTCGGCGCAGGACAAGCCCCTCTATCACGCCGCCTGCGCCCTGGCCTCGAACGCCTTCGTGGCCATGGAGTGGACGGCCGCCAGGGTCCTGCAGAAGGCGGGAGTCGCGGAAGATGCCGCCTTCGCCGCGCTCCTCCCGCTCGTGCAAGGAACTTTACGGAACGTAAAGTCCCTGGGGCTGGAAAAGGCCCTGACCGGCCCTGTCCTCAGGGGAGATATCGCCACCGTACGGAAGCATCTGGAAGCCCTGGCGGGGGACCCTGGAGCAAAAGAGATCTATGCGGCCGCCGGAAAGCAGATCCTCCGCCTGGCCGCGAAGCGGGGCCTCCGGGCTGGACGCGTTAAAGCGCTGAAGCGTCTGCTCGAAGGTAGATGACCTCTTCTTCGAGGCGGACGCTGAACATCTTATAGACTTTTTCCTTGAGTTGCGCGGCCAGGGCCAGGACGTCGCTCGCCCGGGCATTCCCTTTGTTGATGATGAAATTGCAGTGGACGTCCGAGACGGCCGCGTCCCCGACGGAAAGTCCCCGGGCGCCCGCCTGCTCGAGGAGCTGGCCAGCGGCGACCCTGGCGCCGCTCGCAGACGAGGAGTTCTTGAAATAGCTCCCGGCGCAGGCCGTGCCGTGGGGAGGGTGTTTGGCCCACCTTTTCTCGAGGATGCCCCGGACCCTGGCCTCCGACTCCGGCCTGTCCCCTGGGGAGCACAGAAGCGTGGCCGAGAGGACGATGCCACCCTCCCTTTTCAGGGAGGAATCCCGGTAGGCGAAGCCTAAAGCGTCCCTGGAGACCGATCTCGGTCCGCCGGCCGGGGAAAACAGCCGCGCCGTCTCGAGAACGTCCCCGATGCTCCAGCCGTAGGCACCGGCGTTACCGTAGATGGCGCCGCCGACCGTCCCCGGGATCCCGGCCAGGAATTCCAGCCCGGCGAGGCCGTTCTCGATGGCCTCACGGAGGACGCAGGCGAGGCTCGTCCCCGAGAGGGCCTCCAGACGGTGGCCCTCCCGGCGAACCCCGTCGAGGCGGTTGCGTACAATGAGCCCCCTGTAGCCGCCATCGTCGAAGAGCAGGTTGTAGCCGCCCCCGATGACGTAATAGGGGTATTTTTCAGACGCGGCCAGGGAGACGGCCCCCTCGAGCTCGGCCTCCGTCCGGGCCTCGAAAAAGAGGTCCGCGGGACCTCCGATGCCGAAGCTGGACATGGCCGAGAGCGGCACGTTTTCCGATGGAGACGTCCCGAGCTTCTCGAGAAAAGCTTCCCGAAACAGCGATTTCCGGTCCATGGCCGGCATTATACCCCAGTTCTGGCATACTTTTTGCTATAATCTAGGTCGTGAAACGCACGAATGTTGACAAAGACAGGGATGCGGGCTATGATTCCAGAAATTTTCGAGTGAGGTAAGCATGAAAAGGACACTCTTCGCGATCGTGACCCTGGTATTCACTCTCGCGGGCCTCGCGGCCGCCCAGAGCCCCGACGAGGAATACCTCAAGGCCATGCAGCTTTCGGACCCCTGCCAGAAGATCCAGGCTTTGGATGCTTATATCGGTAAATATGCCGGCCAGGGCACGACCAACGAGCACTGGGCCTACGCGTATTACTGCCTCGAGAAGTGCGCCTCTAGGCCGGCCCAGAAGGCCGCAGAGTATGGCGAAAAGGCCATGGGCATGGCGGGTATCGACAACGCGACGAAACTTCAGCTCATGATCGCCGTTCCCCAACTATACTATAGCGCTGGGCAGACGGGCAAAGCCGACGCCGCGTCCCAAAAACTCATCGACTACGGCAAGGGCCTGAGTGACGCCAAGATCGGGTCGCAGCTCCGTGCCACCGGGTACTTCCTGATCGGGGACGCCGCGGAGAAGGCCGGCGACAGCACCAAGGCCACGGAGAACTACATCCTAGCTTACGAAGCCTTCAAGGATCCGAACATCGTCAAGAAGATCGGGGCCCTCGCCGACAAGCTCTACAAGGCCCAGAAATTCGCCGAAGCGGAACAGGTTCTCAAGCGGTTTTACGCAGCGGACCAGGGCCCCGAAAGCGCGACAGTCCTGGCCCAGAGCCTTGACAAGCAGGGAAAGGTCGACGAGGCGTTGGCCATTTACAGGGAAGCTTACTCCAAGAAAAAGACCGGAAACCTGGCCAAGAACATTGCCAGGATACTCAACAGCCAAGTCAAGGCCGACCCCTCCAAGACGAACGAGGCCATCAACGCGCTCATCGAAGCCGCCCTCCTGAATCCCAAGGAAGCCAGCAAATACACAGAGGGAGCCAAATACCTCTTCGTCGGCCAGGACAAGGACATCGCCTCGAGCTACGACAAGATCGCCGAGCACAACAAGGCCATCGAGGAGTTCACCAAGACCTACAACTCGAAGATCGAGGGAAAGAACGAGGAGGACCTGTCCGAGTCCGACAAGCGGCTCCTCAAGACGCTCGAGTCGAACATCGAAACCGAAAAGCAGGCCATCGCTAAGATCCAGGCCGGCCAGAAGGGCGTCTTGGACAAGTTCAACGCCCTCGTCGCCCAGGTCAAGACCAGGCTCGGCAAGTAGTCCGGCGCCGGACAGGCTCGCGACACCCGCCGTCCGGCCCCGCGAGGGGGCCTGAGGCGAGGCGTCACCGATAGACAGAAGGAGGGAAGAAGTGTCCTCCTCCCCTGCCGGGCCGAAGGACCGCGCCCGGGCCGAGGCGCTGCGCCGGAAGATCCTCTACCACGAGCGCAAGTACTACGCCGAAAACGACCCCCAGATCTCCGACCCGGAATTCGACGGCCTCGTCCGCGAGCTCCGCGACCTCGAAGCCCGTTTCCCCGACCTGGTGACGCCCGAATCGCCCACGCAGCGGGTCGGCGAAAAGCCTGTCGAGGGTTTCCCGGCCGTCGTCCACCGAAACCCGATGCTGAGCATCGAGAACGGCTACGACGAGGACGAGATCCGCGAGTTCGACGCCCGCGTCCGCAAGCTCCTTCCGGGCCGGGAGGTCTCCTACACCGCCGAGCTCAAGATCGACGGCCTCGGCATCTCCATTCTCTACCGCAAGGGTAAGTTCGCCCAAGGCGTCACCCGGGGCGACGGGGTCCGGGGCGACGACGTCAGCGGCAACGTCAAGACCATCCGCCCCCTGCCGCTCGTCATCGAGGCCGAGGGCGAGGTCGAGGTCCGCGGCGAGATCTACCTTCCGTTCGCCTCCTTCCGCAAGATCAACCGGGAGCGCGAGGAGGCGGGCGAGGCCCTCTTCGCCAATCCGCGCAACGCCGCCGCCGGCTCCATCCGACTCCTCGATCCCAGGCAGGTGGCCTCCCGCAACCTCAGCGTCTTCCTTTATTATCTCGTCATCGACGGCCAGGAGGAGGCGGGTCAATGGGGCGCCCTCAAGAGGCTCCGGCAGCTCGGCTTCCCGACCAATCCCGAGTCCCGCTTCTGCGAGACGATCGACGACGCTCTGGCCTATTTCCGGGAATGGAACGCCAAGCGGGACAGCCTCGATTATGACGCCGACGGCATCGTCATCAAGGTCGACGCCGCGGACGAGCGGCGCGAGCTCGGCGCGACGGCCAAGTCGCCCCGCTGGGCCATCTCCTACAAGTTCCCGGCGCGGCAGGCGACGACCCGGGTCAACGACATCATCATCCAGGTCGGCCGGACCGGCGCCCTGACGCCCGTGGCCGTGCTCGAGCCGGTCAAGCTCTCGGGGACGACGATCAGCCGCTCGACCCTCCACAACGAGGAGGAGCTGCGGCGAAAGGACGTGCGGGTCGGCGACTACGTCCTCATCGAGCGGAGCGGGGACGTCATCCCCAACGTCGTCTCGGTGATGAAGGAGCGGCGGCCCCGCGGCGCCAAGCGGTACGTCTGGCCGAAGCGCTGCCCCGTTTGCAGTTCCAAGGTCTTCCGGCCCGAGGGCGAGGTCATCTCGCGCTGCGAGAACACGTCCTGCCCGGCCCGCATCCGGGAATCCGTCCTCCACTTCGCCGGGCGCCGGGCGATGGACATCGACGGGCTCGGCGAGGCCATCGTCGACCAGCTGCTCGCCGTCAAGCTCGTCCGGTCCATTCCCGACCTCTATGACCTCGGCTACGACGGTCTCGTGGCCCTCGAGCGGCTGGGGCCGAAGAGCGCCAGGAACCTCCTCGACGAGATCGAGGCCTCGAAGTCTCGCGGCCTGGCCCGGCTCCTCTTCGCCATGGGCGTCCGCCACGTCGGGGAGCGGCTGGCCCAGACCCTGGCCGCCCGATTCGGCACCCTCGAAGCGCTCGAGACGGCCGGCCGTGACGAACTCATCCAAGCGGAGGATGTCGGTCCCAAGGTCGCCGAGAGCATCGCCTTTTTCTTCGCCCAGCCGGAGAACCGAGAGCTCATCCGCCGGCTTAGAAAAGCGGGGGTGAGCGACCGGGCCGCCGCCGTCGCGGCGGGCCCGCAACCCCTCGCCGGCCAGGTTTTCGTTATCACCGGGACGCTCTCCGGCCTGAGCCGGGACGAGGCCCGCGATCTCCTGGAGGCGCGGGGGGCCGAGGTCGGCTCCTCCGTGAGCCGCAAGACGACCGGTCTCATCGTCGGGGAGTCGCCGGGTTCGAAGCTCGACCGGGCCCGCGAGCTCGGCGTCAGGATCGTCGAGGAGAAGGAGTTCCTGGAACTGGTCGGCCGGAAGCCGTAGCTACTTTTTCTTCTTCGAGCCGAAGATGCCCATCCCGAAGAGGCCCTTGGAGGGCTTCTTCTTCCCGCCCGTCATCTCCTCGAGGGCTTCGCGGGCGGTGGCGTGTTCGGGCTCGGCCTCGATGGCCTTCTCCATCTGCTTGATGGCCTTGGTCTGGAGCCCCTCGGCTTTATAGAGCAGGCCGAGGCCGACATAGCCCTCGGGGTTCCAGGGCTCGAGCTGGATGGCCGTCAGGAAATCCTGTTCCGCCTTCCGGACGTAAGCGGGCAGCTTCGACTCGCACATGGCCAGGAGGAGGAAGTAGTCGCCCTTGTCCCGGCGCACCCGGACGGCCTCCTCGAGGTAGGCGATGGCCTCGTCGTAGCGGCCTTGGGCGTGAAGGGTCTTGCCCTGGCGGAACTTGATGTCGGCCTTCTTGAACGTTTCCTGGATGTCCTCCTGGGTCGAGACCTGGCCGGACTTGGCATCGTAGACCCGCCGCGAATCCTTGTTGCTCAGGACGCGGTAAGCGTTGGTGATGCCGTCGAAGACCGCGTCGATCTGCGTCTTGAACTCGGTGGCGAGCTTGCGCTCGAACCGGTCGGGGTGGAAGCGGCGGGCCATCTGGAAATAGGCCTTCTTGACTTCCTCGTCCGTGGCCGTCTTGGGGATGTCCAGGATCTGGTAGAGGGTCATCGCCGGAAGGGTCTCACGGAAGGCCAGGACCTCGGCGACGGCTTGCGGAACATCGGTCCGCGTTTCCGCGGCACTGAGGCGGGTCTTCAAGTCCGGCGCCGGGCCTTGGGCTTCGCCATCGAGATCGACGACGCCGAGGCAATAGAAGAGATACAGGCTTTTCCAGAACTGGTCGCCCGGCACGGTCAGCCCGCGCAGGACGATCTCGGCCGCTTCCTTGCCGTTGATCTTCTCCAGGATCTCCTTCTCTTCGGTGGTCAGGAGGTAGGCGTAGGTCTTCCGGCCCAGGACGGGGGTCCGGCCGGCCAGGAAGGCCTGCAGGTGCGGGTTCGGCTGCATGCGCCGGATGCCGTACTCGATGAGGAGGGGGACGCTGACCCGGGATTCGTTGGCTCCGGCGGCGAACTCCTTGTGCGGCTGGAATTCGATCTCGGCGTCGAAGTACGCGAAGACGCTGAGGATGCTGTCCCTGATCTGTTGGCCTAGGGCCTCCGCCAGGTCGTCCTCAGAGATCACACCCTGGGTCTTGAGGACTTCCCCGATCGTCTTGCCCGGCTCGATGTACTCGTCGATCTTGGCGTGGGCCTCTTTGGGGATGCGCTCGAGCTTGAAGAGGATCTCGCCCAGCCGCTCGTCCGGCTGGTTCGTCTTGACCTGGATGATGGCGCCCTTGTCGAAGAAGAAGTACTTGAGGATCTCCTTCCGCCGGTAGATGAGCCGGCCGGTCTTCTTGTTGAAGAAGACGTCCCTGAGGTGGATCGCGATGTGGTCCATGGCGCTTTGAATTCTCGAGAAGTCCCAACTATAGTCAAATCCCCCGGAATATTCAACCTCAGGCGGTATGAACGCCAGGCGGGGTTGCCCCTCTTGGACGGCTCTTATGATTCGGGACTAGCCGCGAAGCAGTTTGAAAGGCCGACGGGTTTGTGCTAATTTTGGCCTATGAAGATCGTCATGGCACAGATCGTGCCGAAGCTCGGGGACGTCGACGCGAATGTCGACATGCACTTGGACATCCTGGACAAGGCCCGGAAGGAGAAGGCCGACCTGGTCGTCTTCCCGGAGCTCGGGCTGACGGGCTACACCCTGAAGGATCTGGCCGAGGCGGTCGCCCTCGACCCGGCATCCGATCCTCGCTTCCGCAAGATCGTGGTCCGCTCGAAGGGGCTCTCGGTCGTCGTCGGGTTCGTCGAGGAAAGCCCCGCCGACGCGGGCCTTGTCTATAACGCGGCGGCGTTCATCGCGGACGGCCAGATCGTCCACGTCCACCGCAAGGTCTTCCTGCCAACAGGCGGGATCTTCGAAGAGGCCAAGGTCTTCGCCCCGGGGCGGGATTTCCGGACCTTCCGGACGCCTTTCGGCCGGGCCGGCCTGCTCATCTGCCGCGATTTCCTTCAATACGGGTCGAGCTATGTCCACTACGCCTCCGGGGCTGACATGATCATCTGCATCTCGGCCGCGCCGGGGCGCGGCGTCGCGGGCGGGGACGCGTTCGAAACGAGCCGCATGTGGGAGCTCATGGGCGAGGCCGTCTCCTTTTTCTCCACGACCTTCGTCGTTTACACGAACCGGGCCGGAAGCGAGGACGGGGTGACGTTCGCCGGGGGGTCATTCATCTACGCGCCCGGCGGCCGCCTGGTCGCCCGGGGCTCGTCCGTCGAACCGGATCTCGTCACCTGCCGGGTCGATCTCGCCGCCGTTCGTGAGGCCCGCCGGAAATGGCTATTCAAGCGTGACGAGAGGCCCGAGGTTATCTGGAGGTCCCTCGAAAGGATCGTGCGTGCCCCCGAAGATTAACGGCGCTTTCGTCGAAAAGGTCCTCGTCGCCTTCATCCGGGACGAGTTCGGCCGGTGCGGCTGTTCGAATGGCCTGCTGGGCCTCTCGGGGGGCCTCGATTCGGCGGTTTCGGCGGCCCTGGCCGCCCGGGCACTCGGCCCGAGGAACGTTCTCGGGCTGATCATGCCCTACGGGAAGGCCTTCTCGGAAGACGTCCGACACGCCACGGCGCTCGCCGAGCGCCTGGGCATCCGGCACGAGACCGTCGACATCGCCCCTCAGATCGACATCTATTTCGCGGCCCACCCGACGAAGAGCCGCGTCCAACGCGGGAACAAGATGGCCCGGGAGCGGATGGCCATCCTCTACGACTATTCCGCCCGCGAGGGCGGCCTCATCCTGGGGACGAGCAACAAGACCGAACTCCTCATCGGATACGGCACGATCCACGGCGACCTGGCTTGCGCGATCAACCCCCTGGGCGACCTCTACAAGACACAGGTCCGCGTGCTCGCGGCGCACCTTGATATTCCGTCCGTGATCCGCAAGAAGACGCCGACGGCCGGCCTATGGCCCGGCCAGACCGACGAGGGCGACATCGGCCTGACCTACGACGAGCTCGATGACATCCTCTGCGCTCTTGTCGAAGGCCACCTGGGGCGCCGGGAGATCGTCGAGGCGGGACACCGCGCGGCGGATGTCGACCGCGTCCTACGGAAGGTCAGGGCCTCGGGGTTCAAGCGCATGATGCCGCCGATCGCCAAGCTCTCGATGCGCTCCGTGGGCCACGACTTCCTCTATCCCTACGATCGGGAAAGATAGCCGTGGCCGGCCTCCTCTATGTCGTCGGGACTCCCATCGGCAATCTCGAGGATATCACTCTCCGGGCTGTCCGCATCCTCGGCGAGGTCGCGGCCATCGCCTGCGAGGACACCCGGCAGACGGTCAAGATCCTGAACCGGTTCGGGCTCAAGAAGCCGCTTATCAGCTACTTCCATCCCCGCGAGGGGAAGCGCATCCCCGAGATCATCCGGCTGCTCAAGGAAGGCCGGGATGTCGCTCTCGTCTCCGACGCCGGAACACCGGGGATCTCCGACCCCGGCTTCCCTCTCATCCGCGAGGCTCTCAAGGAAGGCATCCGCGTGGTCCCCATTCCGGGGCCCTCGGCCGTGACGGCGGCATTATCGGCGGCGGGCCTGCCCACGCACCGCTTCCTCTTTCTCGGCTTCCCCCCGCCGAAAGCCGTGGGATTGCGCAAGCTCCTCGAGGGCTTGGTCCGGGAAGAAGCGACCCTCGTCTTCTACCTTCCGACACGCCGGCTCCCGGAATTCCTGGCCGCGGCCATCGCAACGCTCGGCGACAGGCGCGTGGTGGTGGCCAGGGAGCTGACCAAAGTCCACGAGGAATTCCTTCGCGGTACCGCCCATGAGCTGGCCGCCTCCATCGGAGAGCGGGCCCTCAAGGGCGAAGCGACCGTCCTCGTCGAAGGGTCCCGCTAGGTATTTTTTATCGATAATACTTGACAAATATTCACTAAGATATTATATTGTTATCTCACTAAGATATTATAACGGAGGTATCAAATGGCCATTATCAGATGGGATCCCTATAGGGACATGGTCACCCTGAGGGACAGGATGAACAGGCTGTTCGAGGACATGGCCGGATCCAAGGGCGAGGAGAAAGACCTCGTGGCTCACTCATGGGCCCCCGCGGTCGACATCTTCGAGACCGAGAACGAGGTCGTCCTCAGCGCCGAGATCCCCGGCGTCGACGAGAAGGACGTCGAGATCAAGGTCGAGGACAATAACCTGACCCTCCGCGGCGAACGGAAGTTCGAGAAGGAAACCAAAGAAGAGAACTACCACCGCGTCGAGCGCTCGTACGGGTCGTTCTATCGCTCCTTCGCCCTGCCGAGCTACATCGATCAGGACCGGATCGAGGCCGAGCACGAGAACGGCGTCCTCAAGATCCGGATGCCCAAGCGGGCCGAGCTCAAGCCCCGCAAGGTCAGGATCTTGAAGCCCGTTCAGGCGCAGCCCGAGAAAGTAAAGAAGTAAGTCCGGACCCGGTCGCGGAAAAGGCGGCTCCTTCGGGAGCCGCCTTTTTTTTATGCCTGGGCGAGAGTTAGAGCTCTCACGTCCCTTGCCCCAGCGTTTTGCAGCACTCGCGCGCACTCACGGATCGTCGCTCCCGTCGTCGTGACGTCGTCGACCAGAATGAGCGTCCGGCCCGCGACGCGGGCCGGACGCCGCACAGCATAGGCGCTCCGGACGTTCCTCTCGCGGTCGGCCGCGCGCAGGCCGGCCTGGGCAGGAGCGTTGCGGGTCTTGACGAGCGAGCCCGCCAGGACGCCGAGGCCGCGGAGAGCGGCCAGATCGCGGGCGAGCAGGCGGGCCTGGTTGAAACCCCTTTCCCTCCGCCGCGACGGATGGAGCGGGACGGGAACGAGGAGCTCCGCTCCCTCCCAGAGCCCCGCTTCCCCGGCCAGGCTGAAGTCGGCATAGCGGGCCAGCGGCCGGCTGAGCGGGGCATAGCTCCGATACTTGAAGAGCAGGATAACGTCCTTGAGGGCGCCGCCGTAGACGCCGCACGACCGGTGCAGCGAAAAGGCCGGGGTTGCGCCGAGGCAGCGGGCGCAGAGATGGTCCCCCGCCTCGCCTTGGAAGAAACGGCCGCACCGCGGGCACAACGCGCCGCGGCGCGGGGCGAGCCGGGACAGACAGGCGCCGCAGACGACCCTTTCACCGGCCGTTTCGAGGGGTTCCCGGCAGATGCGGCAGAAGGACGGAAAGACGAGAAGCTCGGCGAGCCGGGCCAACCCGGCCGCGCCGGCCCGGAAACGAAGGGTCACTGGGCCTCGAGCTCTTCCTCTGCCTTCTCCTGGCAATCCTTGCAGTAGCGCGTCCAAGGGAAGGCCCCGAGCCGTTTCCCGCTGATCTCTTTCTGGCAGTTCTGGCAGATTCCGAATTCGCCATGCGCGAGCCTCTTCAGGGCCTCGTCGATCAGCAGAAGCGTCTCGCGGTCGCCATCAGCAAGGCTGAGGAGGAATTCTTTCGTGTAGGAGGTTTCCGCCTTGTCGACCAGGTCCTGAGCGACGTTGGATTCCATTTCTTTGCTCTCGGTGATCGTGTCCGTGAGCTTGCGGATGATAGTCTCCTTCTTGTCGGCGAGCTTCATCCGGAATTCGTCTTTGTCTTTCTTGTTCAGCTTTCGAGGCATCGGACAATCCCTTCATTTGGCATAATGCCGGCCCCCGACGATGGCCAGGGCCCGGTAGACCTGTTCGAGCAGGATGACGCGGGCGAGCTCGTGCGAAAAGGTCAGACGCGACAGCGACATCGTCATGTCCGCCCTCTCCGCGACGCGGTCCGCGAGGCCGAGGAAGCCGCCAACCACAAAAGCCAGCGGCCTTCCCGATTCCTTCTCCCGGCTGCG
This sequence comes from Candidatus Aminicenantota bacterium, assembly GCA_963809345.1. GTDB lineage: Bacteria > Acidobacteriota > Aminicenantia > Aminicenantales > Saccharicenantaceae > RBG-16-66-30. The sequence goes on from CAWEJF010000009.1 coordinate 244,754, forward strand.
GAGGAAGCGGGCGAACTCATCGGACGTCATCTCCTTCCCGTGATCGCCGAGGCAGATCACAAAAGCGCCATCGAGATGCCTTTCGAGCCCGCGCGCTTCGAGATCCTTGATCTTGCCGGCGTGCTTCTCCTCCAGCCCACGGGCCTCACGCGTCTCGATGATCTCGACGGCCGCGAGGGACCTGATGCGCGCTTCGTAAAAACCCAGCAACCCCCGGAATTCGGGATTCTTCGTCTTGCCGGGCCAGAGGAATTTCAGGCGCATCGCCGAAAACGCCCACAAACAATAGCGATTCAAAACCGGCTTGTCAACCCCCTTCTTTCCGCCGCGGCGGGATGGAGGCACGGGGGCGTCAGAAGTCGAGGCGCGGGGCGTCGCCCCAGAGCTTCTCGAGGGCGTAGTGGTCGCGGGCCGCCCTTGAAAAGACGTGGATGACGAACGAGCCGTAGTCGAGCAGGACCCATTCGGCCGATTCGCGGCCTTCGATGCCGATGGGCCGGAAGCCGGCCGGCTTGACCGCCGCCTCGACCGCCTCGGCGATAGCCGTATTCTGCCGGGACGAGTTCCCGTGGGCGACGATGAAGAAGTCGGTGAACGAGGAGAGCTCCCTCAGGTCGAGGACGCAGAGCTCCTCAGCCTTATGGGCCAGGCCGGCCTCGACGGCCAGGCGGACGGGGGCGGGGAGGTTTCGCTTGGTGAACCGTTTTTTCTTCTCTTCTGCCATGGCTCCTATCGACCTCTGTAGAGTTGGTGTTCGCGGACGTAGACGGCGACGGCCTTGGGGACGAGCCCTTCGAGGGACCGGCCTCGCCGGGCCAGCGCCCTGACGGCGGTCGAGGAAATGTCCAAGGCCCGGATGGGGGTCAGGACGATGCGGAAACGGGGCGGGACGGGCCCTCCGAGGTCCCCGGCTTCGGCGAGAGGGCCGATCCTCCGCCGGAGCCGTCCGCCGAGGACATCCCGGGCGCGCTCGAGATCGAAGCCCGGGCGCCCCGTCACGATGAAGCGGCACTCCTCAAGGACCTTCTCGTACTGGTGCCACGTCCCGATGTCGAGGAACGCGTCGACCCCGAGGATGAAATACGGCCGGGCCCCGGGATACAGGGACCGGACTTTGCGCAGGGTCAGGATCGAGTAGGATTTCTCGCGCGCCTCGACCTCTATGGGGGAGACCTCGAACCCGGCCCGGCGCTCGCAGGCCAGCTCGACCATGCGGAGCCGGTCGGCCGGCGGTGCGGAGGCCCCGGCCGCTTTGTGCGGCGGGAGGTACGAAGGGATGAAGAGGACGCGGTCCAACCGGCCCCGGCGGCGGACCTCGGCGGCGGCCCGCAAGTGGCCGAGGTGAATGGGATCGAAGGTGCCCCCGAAAAGGCCGAGGGTCTCCATCAGGATCGACCCCCCGATCCATTCGGGCGGGGCGGCCCGCTCCCGGCCTTCTCGGCGAGCTCGGCCAGCTTGCGGGCCACGGCCTCGACGAGCGGCTTGAGCCCCTCGCCTTTGAGCGCCGAGATGGCGAAGACGGGGATCTTCTTCCGGGCGGCCATCCGCTTCAGCCTGACGAGACGCGACGTATCGTCGCCGACGAGGTCGACCTTGTTGGCCGCCAGGACCTGGGGCCGGGCCGCGACCTCGGTCGAGAAGGCCTCGAGCTCTTTCATGATGACCTTGTAGTCCTCGACGGGGTCCCGGCCGGAATAGGGCGAGATATCGACGATATGGACGAGGAGCTTCGTCCTCTCGATGTGGCGCAGGAAGCGGATGCCCAGGCCTTGGCCGAGGTGGGCCCCTTCGATGAGACCGGGGATGTCGGCGACCACGAACGAGCGGTACTCGCCGATGTCGACGACGCCGAGGTTCGGGGCCAGGGTCGTGAAGGGGTAGTCGGCGATGAGCGGCCGGGCCGCCGAGATGCGCGAGATGAGGGTCGACTTACCCGCGTTGGGAAAGCCGACGAGGCCGACGTCGGCGATGAGCTTGAGCTCGAAGAACAGCTGTTTTTCTTCGCCCGGTCGGCCGGGCTGCCACTCGCGGGGCGTCTGGTGCGTCGCCGTAGCGTAAGATGCGTTGCCGCGGCCGCCGCGCCCGCCCCGGGCCGCGACATAGGTCTGACCGTGTTTCGTCAGGTCCGCCAGGACGATACCGCCGTCCGTATCCTTGACGACCGTTCCGACCGGAACGCCGAGGGAGATCTCGGGGCCGCGCTTGCCATGGCGGTTGCCGCCCTCGCCTGGAGCGCCGTTCTTGGCCTTGATGATGGGGTGGAAGCGGAAATAGGCAAGGGAGCTGACGTTCTCGTCCGCCACGAAAGTGATGCTGCCCCCGTCGCCGCCGTGGCCGCCGTCCGGTCCGCCTTTCGGGACCCGGGCTTCGCGGCGGAAGCTGACGCAGCCGTCGCCTCCCCTCCCGGCTTTCAGCGTGACGGTAACCTGGTCAACGAACAACGGCGGTTCGGCTCACCCTCAGGCGGGCAGGACGGAGACGACCTTCCCCTTCCGGCCCTTGTCGGCGAACATGACGGTCCCCGTGACCGTGGCGAATAAGGTGTCGTCCTTGGCCCGGCCGACGTTGAGCCCGGGCTTGATGGGCGTGCCCCTCTGGCGGATGATGATCGAGCCCGAGTTGACGTGCTGGCCGCCATGGCGTTTGACGCCCAGCCTCTTTCCCGCGCTGTCGCGTCCGTTCTTTCCGGCTCCGCCGGCTTTTTTATGGGCCATGGCTTACTCCTTGGTGCCTTTCTTCGCTTTGGCCGGGGCCGGCTTCTTTTCGGCCTTCGGCTTGGCGGCTTCCTTCTTCTTGGGGGGCTTGGCCTTCGCCGCCGCCTTGGCGGGTTTCCCGGCCGCTGCGGCGGGAGCCAGAGCGGGCGCCTTCGGCTTGGGCGCCGGAGCGGGCTTCACGACCGGGGCCAGCTTTTCCTCCGCCAGGTCCTCGGCGGTGAGATGGGTCCGGTCTGGAGCGATCCGGGTGATGCGGACCTTGGTCAGCTGCTGCCTGTGGCCGTGGGTCCGGCGGAACTGTTTCCTCCTCTTCTTCTTGAAGACAAGGACCTTCTCGTCCTTGAAATTCTCGAGGACGAGGCCCAGGACCATGGCGTCGTCGAGGAGGGGCCGGCCGACCTGGACCGTCTCGCCGTCCTCGATGAGGAGGACGCGGTCGAATTGGGCCTTCCGCCCCGGTTCGAGGCCGAGCTTCTCCACGGCCAGGACATCGCCTACCTTAACGCGGTACTGCTTGCCGCCGGTCAGGATCACTGCGTGCATGTTGATCTACCCTTCGGTTGGGATATAAAAGTTGGACGTTAAATTTAGCATAGGACCCGCCTCCTGTCAAATCAGAGGGCCAAGGCGCCTTGACAGGGGGAGGCCGTTTCTCTACCCTAAGAGCGCCTCGGGCGGTTAGCTCAGTGGTAGAGCATCGGTTTTACAAGCCGGGGGTCGCAGGTTCGATCCCTGCACCGCCCATCCCGGAGCTCGCGAAGCGAGCGGAGGAGGCAAAAGCCCGGCGGAGCGACTCGGAGCCGGGCTTTTGCGAAGTATCTGAATGGGTGCTTCTGCCTTAACGCTTGTCTCAATAGCGTCAGCGAGCGGAGGAGCCGGTTTATTGCCTCTCAGATTCCTTCGCGGCCGGTGTCTCCCGACTGGATTCGTCCCTTATGGCCTCTTGCACTTCTGGATGAGCAGACCGATCTCCCGCCGCTCGTCCGCGGTGATGTTCGTGCCCCTGGCGGAGAGATATTTCTCACAGTATTCGAGGGCCCGGGCCTTGTTCCCTTTCTCCAGATGGGCCAGGGCCAGGTTGTACAGGGCCAGAAAGAAGTTCGGGTCGAGCTCGACGGATCTCTCCCAGTTGAGGATGGCGTCGTCCCGTTTGTCCAACATCCGCAGGGCGCCGGCCAGGCCGTTGTAGACGGAGGGCCGGGTGGGGTCGGCGGCGATGGCCTTCTCGAAGAACACGATGGACTGGCGGGCCGGCTCGGGGTCTTTCGTTTTCAGGGCCAGCGACAGGTAGAACATGCCGGCATTTTCGTTAAGGATCGCGTCTTCCGGGACCAGGGACAGGGCCCGCCCGAAATCCTCGCGGGCTTTCTCCGGATCACCCATATTCCCGTACGCCACGCCGAGGGAATTCCAGACCCGCGCGTCCTGATCATAAAGGGCGAGAGATTTCTCCAGGAGCTCCGCGCCCTTCTCGTATCTTCCATTCATGACCAGGGCGACCCCGTATCCCGTGATGATGACGTAGTTGTCGGGATTGGCGGCAAATCCCCGTTCATAGACCTGGAGAGCCTCGTCGACGAGGCCCTGGGAACGGTAGGTTTCGAAGAGCCGGTCATAGGCCTTGACGAAGTCCTTCCTCTCCTTGATGATGTCCTCGAGGAGCCGGACGCTCGCCGCGATCCGGCCCTCCTTCTTGAACTGGTCGGCGATGGCGACCTTTTGCTCGAGGGGGAGGAGCGTCTTGAGGTCGTCCTCGGGGCCGTAGGAGGACTTGAGCTGGGTCACCTGCGCGGCCGCATAGCCGAGGCTGCGCAGTCCTTCCAGCGTCTCCCTGTCGGTCGTCTTCCGGCCGGCCGGCGCGGCGAGGGACGAGGCCCCGAGCTTCATGAGCGCCCGGAGCCGGCTCTGGTATGGCGGGAGGCTCGAGGCCGCCGCGAGATTGTTCTCCTCGCCGAAATCGTTCTTCACGTCATAGAGCTCGGGAAGGGGCGAATCGATGTATTTCTCCCCGTTCTCGATGACACCTCGGAGGGGGGCCCAGCCTCTGTTTAAGTAGGCCTCCAAGGCTTCGAAGTAGATCGGTTTGGCCGGCCTCGTTTTGCCCCGCAGGAACGGCACAAGGGACTCGCCATGGAGGGTGCCCGGCTTCTTCACCCCGATCAGGTCACAGACCGTCGGGAAGATGTCGACGTGGCTGACGTCGGCCTTCACCCGGGCGGCCTTGCCGCCGGGGACGGCGATGATGAGGGGCACCCAGAGCGTCGCGTTGTAAGCGAAATAGCCGTGGTACAGCTCGCCGTGTTCCCCCAAGGACTCGCCATGATCTCCGGTCAGGATGATGAGCGTCTTATCGAGGAGCCGATCCTTCTCCATCTCGGCGAGCAGGACGCCCATCTGAGAATCGACATAAGCGACCTCCCCCGAATAGGGGTCGCCCCGATACTGGGTGGAAAAGGGCTCGGGCGGGGCGTAGGGCTCGTGCGGGTCCCAGAGATGGACCCAACAAAACCATTTGCCCTTCCGGGCCGAGAGCCATTGCAGGGCGGCGGAAACGGTCTTTTCGGCCCTCCGCTCCGGGATGAGCTCGCCGGGCGCCGCCAGGGCCGGATAGTGGTCGTCGTAGACATCGAAGCCCTGATCCAGCCCGAACCGGGAATCCAGGGTAAAGGCGCTGACAAAGGCGCCCGTCGCATAGCCGCGGCCTTTGAGGAGTTCGGCCAAGGTCAGGAAATCCGCCGCCACAATGGACTTGCTGTTCTCGCTGACGCCGTGGGCCAGGGGCGTCATTCCTAGCATGATGTTGGCATGGGAGGGAAGGGTCTCGGGGTTATGGGCGAACGCCCGCTCGAACAGGACGCCCTTTTCGGCCAGGCCGTCGATCCGGGGGGTCCGCAGATGGTCGGTGCTGTAACAGCTCAGTCTGTCCGGCCGCAGGGTGTCGATCGTCACCAGGAGGACGTTGAGGTCCCGGCTGGCCGCTCCGGCCGCACCGGCCGGCAGCGCCAGCCAGCAGGCTAGCGCCACGCCCGCGGTCCGAAAGCGTCTTCTCATGAGATTTCCGACGAGGGAAAGCGCCCCCGACGGGATTCGAACCCGTGTTGCTGCCTTGAAAGGGCGGTGTCCTGGGCCTCTAGACGACAGGGGCGAAAACATGAGCCGTGCTGGACTCGAACCAGCGACACCCGGCTTAAAAGGCCGGTGCTCTCCCTCTGAGCTAACGGCCCGAAAAGAACACTATTATAGTGATGGGGAAGAAAGAGTCAACCCCGGCCGGCGTAAGCCCGGGCCCCTCAGCTGAGGGGCTCGAACCTGATGATGACCCAGCGGCCGCGATGGGGGATGTTGTTGACCTCGTCCATGAGGAGGTACTGCCTCATCGGCAGCTTGTAGTTCTTGGTGACGCCGGCCCGGTTCGTGACCGTGATCTCGACGTCCTTGGAGTGGACGTTGCCGGTGAGTTCACGGACGGTCGCCAGCTCGCGCTGGCCGAGGGAGAACATCGTCATCTCCTCTTCCGCGGCGGCGGCAGCCTTGGCGGCGTTATAGGCCTTCTTGAACTCCTGCATCTTGCCGTTCTCGATGTCGTACTTGGCCTGGAGCTCGTCGATCTTCCTCTGGGCGGCGGCCTTGCCGCCGGCGGACCGGGCGAGGTCCTTCTCGTACTGGGCGTCCTTGAGGGCCGAGTCGGCATCGATCGTCGGGCCGATCTGAGCGTCCTGGAGCTTCTTGGCTTCGACCTCGGCCTTATTCAGGGCCGGGAGAAAAGCGGGCTCGATCTTCTCGGCGCCGATGCTGACGATGGACCAAGACCCGAGCTCGGGCTGGAAGGGTTCCAGGGCCATGCTGGACATCGTGTCGTTGTCGTTCATCTGGACGGCGTTGAAGTAATTCTTGAGGAGAGTCTTCTCGGGCGCCGACGTGCATCCCTGGATGATCAAGAACGCGACGAAGACGCCGATCACCATCAGTGTTCTTTTCCTCATGTCTCCTCCTTCCTGGGTTATATCGGGACTCCTCTTCCCTCATACTATATGCATTCGAGGACCAAAATCAAGCCCTTTTCTGGCCCGGGCCGGCACGGGTTTGCCGGACCGATTTTTTGTGCTACACTACATCGCTCAAATACCGGATTTGGGGTTTAGAACATGGCGCAAGAGAAAGACATCGTCCTCAAGCATCCGAAGGACGGCTCGGCCCTCCTCGACGTCATCCGCGACGTCCAAGCCCGGGAAGGGCGGGTCTCCGAAGAGGCCGTCGTCCGCATCGCCGCTCACCTGAAGCTCTCCGAGGCGGAGGTCCGCGGCGCGGTCACGTTCTATCACTTCTTTTCCCTCACCCCCCGCGGCGCCTCGACGGTCTACCTGAACGATTCCATCACCTCGAGGATGAAAGGCCGGACCGCGGTGGCCCGGGCTTTCGAAGGGGAGGCCGGGTGCCGCTTCGGCGAAGTTTCCGCTGACGGCAAGGTCGGGCTCTTCGCCACCTCCTGCATCGGGATGAACGACCAGGAGCCCTCGGCCATCGTCGACGGCGTCGTCTTCACATCCCTCACCCCCGACAGGGCCAGGGCCATCGTCCGGGGCTTGCGGGCCGGGACGCCCGCCCGGGACCAAGTCGCTTCCTTCGGCGACGGCGCCAACCAGTCCGAGCTCGTCCGGGCCATGGTCGTCAACAACATCCGCAAGCGCGGGCCCGTCCTTTTCGGCGCCCACGAGCCGGGCGCGGCCGTCCGCAAGGCCGTGACCATGACGCCCGAGCAGGTCATCGACGAGATCAAGAGATCCAGCCTCCTCGGGAGAGGCGGGGCCGGGTTTCCCACGGGGCTCAAATGGGAGTTTTGCCGGCGGGAAAAGACGGCCCAGCACGTCGTCGTCTGCAACGCCGACGAAGGGGAGCCCGGGACGTTCAAGGACCGGGTCATCCTGACCGAGCTCCCGCGGCTCCTGTTCGAGGGCATGATCGTGGCCGGTTATGCCGTCGGGGCGAAGACCGGAGTCCTCTACCTCCGGTCGGAATACGCCTATCTCCGGGCCCACCTCGAGTCCGTCCTGGCGGACCTGCGGAAAGAGAAGCTCCTGGGCAAGAAGATCGCGGGCCGGGGGGGATTCGATTTCGACATCGTCATCAAGTCGGGCGCCGGCGCCTATATCTGCGGCGAGGAATCGGCCCTTCTCGAATCGGCCGAAGGCAAGCGCGGCGAGCCGCGCGACAGGCCTCCCTTCCCCGTCCAGACGGGCTACAAGGACCTGCCCACGACCGTCAACAACGTCGAGACACTGGCCACGGCCGCCCGCATCCTCGTCGAGGGAGCGGCCTGGTTCAAGGCCATGGGGACGGCCCAATCGGCCGGCACCAAGCTCCTCAGCGTTTCCGGCGACTGCGGCCGCCCCGGCGTCTACGAGGTCGAGTACGGCCTCACCGTCGCCGATCTCCTGGACCTGGCCGGCGGCGCCGGGGCCAAGGCGGTCCAGGTCGGCGGCCCGTCCGGAACGTGCGTCGCGCCAAGCGGGTTCAGCCGCAAGATCGATTTCTCCGACCTGGCCACGGGCGGCTCGGTCATCGTCTTCGGCCCCGACCGCGACATCTTCGAGATCGTCTCGAACTTCATGGACTTCTTCGTCGAGGAATCCTGCGGCTGGTGCGTCCCCTGCCGGGCGGGGAACGTCCTGCTCCTGAAGAAGTTCGAGAAGGTCGCCCGCGGCCTCGGCACGGAGGGGGACCTCCGCGACCTCGAGGCCTGGGGCAAGCTGGTCAAGTCCACGAGCCGGTGCGGGCTCGGCCAGACGTCGCCCAATCCCATTCTGACGACGATGAAGAGCTTTCCCGAGCTCTATGAGGACAAGATCCGGAAGGGCGAAGCGTTCGTCCCCGACTTCGACCTGGCCGCGGCCATCCAGGCCGGCTGCGCGGCGGCCGGCCGCGAGCCGGAGTGCAAGGAGTCCCTCCATGACTGAGATCCGCTTCACCATCGACGGCAAGGCGTGCACGGCCAAGCCCGGCCAGACGATCGTCGAGGCGGCCAAGGCCAACAGCGTCTACATACCGGTCCTCTGCAACTACGACGGGCTCAAGCCCACGGGCAGCTGCCGGATCTGCACCGTCCGTGTCGCCGGCCGGTACCTGGCTGCCTGCACGCAGCCTGTGACCGAGGGCATGGCCGTCGAGAACACGGCCCCGGACCTCGAGGACATGCGCCGGTCCCTCATCGAGATGTTCTTCGTCGAAGGGAACCATCTCTGCCCGTCCTGCGAGAAGAGCGGCAACTGCGAGCTCCAGGGCCTGGCCTACCGCTATCGGATGCTGGCCCCGCGGTTCCCCTATCTCTGGCCGGTCCGGTCCGTCGACGCCACGGCCCCGCTGCTCATGCTCGACCGGAACCGCTGCGTCCAGTGCCTCCGCTGCGTCCGCGGCGTCAAGGCCCGGGACGGCCGGAAGGTCTTCGCCGCCGTCGAGCGCGGCCCCCGTGTGACCATCGAGGTGGACAAGAAGCTGGCCGCGCGGCTCTCTGACGAGGAGGCCCGCCGGGCCATGGACATCTGCCCCGTCGGCGCCATCCTGAAGAAGGAAAAGGGCTTCGCCCTGCCCATCGGCAAGCGCAAGTTCGACCACGCGCCGATCGGCAGCGACATCGAGAAAGGGAACGGGAGGTAGCCGTGGGCAAACCCGTCATCGCCACCGCGTCTCTGGCCGGCTGTTTCGGCTGCCACATGTCGCTCCTCGACATCGACGAGCGCATCCTCACGCTCGTCGAGGTCGTCGAGTTCAACAAATCGCCGATCGACGACATCAAAAAATTCACCAAGCCCGTCGACATCGGCCTCATCGAGGGCGGCTGCTGCAACAGCGAGAACGTCGAGGTCCTGCGCTCGTTCCGCAAGAACTGCAAGGTCCTCGTCTCGGTCGGCGAGTGCGCCATCATGGGCGGACTGCCGGCCCTGCGCAACAGCATCCCCCTCAAGGAGTGCCTGGACGAGGCCTACCTCAACGGGCCCACGATCGAGCCCGGGGCGCACCTCATCCCCAATGACGAGGACCTGCCGATCATCCTGGACAAGGTCTATCCGTGCCACGAGGTCGTCAAGATCGACGCCTTCCTGCCGGGTTGCCCCCCCTCGGCCGACCTCATCTGGGAGGCGGTGACCGCGCTCGTCGAGGGCCGGCCCGTCAACCTGACCTACGACCTGATCAAATTCGACTGACCTGGACTATTCATGAAAACGTCGTTTTTCTCCATTAAGCAAGAAGAACCAAGAACGACGTTTTCACCTTTCGGGCAAGCCGATCCGGCCGCATCTGCATCGTTGCAAAGGGTTCGCAGTACTCCGAGTACAGCTTCACCCTTTGACGCCTCGCATCTACTGCCGCCTCGGCTCGTGAATAATCCAGGATGAGAGTGAACGCCATGGGTAGAAAGATCACGATCGAACCCGTCACCCGGGTCGAGGGCCACGGCAAGGTCACCATCCGGCTGGACGACGCCGGCAAGGTGACCCAGTCCCGCTTCCACATCGTCGAATTCCGCGGTTTCGAGCGCTTCGTCCAGGGCCGGCCCTATTGGGAGGCCCCGGTCCTCGTTCAGAGGCTCTGCGGCATCTGCCCTGTCAGCCACCACCTGGCGGCGGCCAAGGCCATGGACGTGGTCGTCGGCGCCGGGCCGGGAAAGCTCACCGCGACGGCGGAGAAGATGCGGCGCCTGATGCACTACGGGCAGATGCTCCAGTCCCACGCCCTGCACTTCTTCCACCTCGCGTCGCCTGACTTCCTCTTGGGCATGGACGCCGACCCGGCCATCCGGAACGTCATCGGCATCATCGCCCTCGACAAGGACCTGGCCACCCGGGCCGTCCTCCTGCGCAAGTTCGGCCAAGAGATCATCCTGGCCACGGCCGGCAAGAAGATCCACGGCACGGGCGCCGTGCCGGGCGGCGTCAACAAGAACCTCAGCCCCGAAGAACGGGACCGCTTCCTCAAAGGCCCGGAGCCGCTCACGATCGACCGGATGATCGAGTGGTCCCAGGCGGCCCTCGAGCTGTTCAAGGATTATCACCGGAAGAACAAGGATCTCGTCGACGGCTTCGCCGCGTTCCCCTCGAACCACCTCAGCCTCGTCCGCAAGGACGGGGCCCTCGACTTCTATCACGGGTGCCTCCGGGCCGTCGACGCGGACGGCCGCAAGGTCCTCAACGACGTCGACTACCAGGATTACCTCGAGCACATCCGCGAGGAGACGAAGTCCTGGAGCTACTTGAAGTTCCCCTACCTCCGCGCCCTCGGCAAGGAGAACGGCTGGTACCGGGTCGGCCCGCTGGCCCGGCTCAACACCTGCGACTACATCCCTTCGCCGCTCGCCCAGAGGGAATTCGAGACCTACAAGGCCTACACCGACGGCAAGCCCAACAACATGTCGCTCCACACGCACTGGGCCCGGCTCATCGAGCTCCTCCACGCCGCCGAAGTCATCAAAGAGCTCCTCCTCGACAAGGACCTCCAGGGCACGAAGCTCGTCAAGACAGGGCGCCGCGCGCCGGAGGGCGTCGGCCTCGTCGAGGCCCCGCGGGGGACGCTCTTCCACCATTACCGCGTCAACGCCGACGACCAGATCACCATGGCCAATCTCATCGTCTCGACGACCCACAACAACGAACCCATGAACCGGGCCGTCAACTGGGTCGCCATGAACGTCCTCTCCGAAAAGCCCGAGATCACGGAGGGCATGCTCAACCGTGTCGAAGTGGCCATCCGGGCCTACGATCCGTGCCTGAGCTGCGCCACTCACGCCGTCGGCCGGATGCCGCTCGAGGTCACGCTCACCGACGCGACAGGGCGCGTCCTCCAGAGGAAGGTCCGCTGATTCCGCTTCCAACGCCGGCCCTGCGGGTCCTCGTCCTGGGGATCGGCAACCCCGGACGCCGTGACGACGGCCTCGGGGCCGCCGCGATCGAACGGTTGAAGAAGCGCCGCCTCCGGAACGTCACGTGCGACGCCAATTACCAGCTCAACGTCGAGGACGCCCTGGCCTGCGCCGAGAATGAGGTCGTCGTCTTCATCGACGCCGGCCGCCGCCTCCGCAAGCCCTTCACGTTCACGGAGGTCAGGCCCGCCGCCGCAATGCCCGCCATGAGCCACGCCCTCGGACCCGCCGCGATCCTGGCCGTCGCGGACGGGCTCTACGGAAAGAGGCCGGAAGCCAGGCTCCTGGCTGTCCACGGCCACGACTTCTCGGTCGGGGAAGGGCTCTCCCGGCGGGCCGAGGGGGACCTCGACCTGGCCATGACCTTCCTCGAGGCCTTCGTGAAGGGGGTCCGGTCATGACCACCAAGACGATCACGGTCGTCCGCGACCTCCTGGCCACGAACAAGCAGGCCGCCGCGGCCATCCGCGCCGAGCTCCGGACCCGGGGCATCCTCTGCGTCAACCTCCTGAGCTCGCCCGGATCCGGCAAGACGACGCTTCTCGAAGCGCTGGCTGAACGCTTCCGCGGCCGCTTCCGCATGGCGGTCATCGAAGGCGATATCGAGACCGAGCGCGACGCCGAGCGCATCCGGGCCAAGGGCGTGCCGGCCTGGCAGATCACGACGGGGGGCGCCTGCCACCTCGAGGCCCGCATGATCGGCAAGGTCCTCGGCGACGTCCCCGGGGACATCGATCTCCTGTTCATCGAGAACGTCGGCAACCTCGTCTGCCCGGCGTCCTACGACCTCGGCGAGGACATCCGCCTCGTCCTGCTCTCCTCGCCGGAGGGTGACGACAAGCCGGCGAAATACCCCCAGGCCTTTCTCTCGGCCGACGCCCTCGTCCTGACCAAGGCCGACCTCCTGCCGCACCTGCCCTTCGACCCGGCCCGGGCCGTGGCGGAGGCCCAATCCATCAAGCCCGGACTCGAGGTCTTCACCATCTCGGCCCTCCGCGGCGACGGCCTCGACGCCCTGGCTTCCTACCTTGTCGAGGCCCTCGAGCGCCTGAGGTCCGCCCGTGCATGAGCTGTCCCTCATCGCCTCCGTCTTCGACGTCCTCGAAGAGAAGGCCCGCGAGCACGGCGCGGCCCAGGTCACCCGGGTCGTGCTCAAGGTCGGGGTCATGTCGGGGGCCGTCCCCGACCTCCTCGAATCGGCGTTCGAGACCTATAAGATAGGAACGCTCGCCGAGACCGCCCGGCTCGAGATGGTCCTCGTCCCGGTCAAGCTCCGCTGTCCCGACTGCGGCGGCGAGGCGGTCCGGGAGGACACGGATTTCTCCTGTTCCGGCTGCGGTTCGCGGCGGGTCGAGATCGTCGAAGGCCGCGATCTCATCGTCGAACGGATCGATCTCGAGACCTGACGCCTGCACTTGACAAGTTCAAAATCCTTCTGTATAAATGCCCTCTTGTCATTAGGTCTTTAGGTCTCCTGGCAACGCCTTAAGGAGATTCTTATTTTTATAGACCATAGTCGCCCGCCCATGAGGCCGGCAGCCGGCCGAGACTTGTATGCTGCCTCATCCCGCCCTCACCCTGCTGACGGCCTCCCCGGCGTTGCGCCTCGTCGACCGACGCCCGACCGCGAACGAAATCCTCGTACCGGAGGGATGATTTGGACACCGAGAAAACCAAGGTCCAGTCGATCATCGACAAGCACCAAGGGCTCAAGAAGAACCTCATCGCCATCCTCCTCGACGTTCAGGAGAGCTTCAATTATCTCCCGCCAGAAGTCCCTCCGCCACGTCGCCAAGGCCCTGGGCATGCCTCTTATCGACATCTGTGGCGTGGCCACGTTCTACCGGGCCTTCAGCCTCAAGCCCCGCGGTAAGCACATGTGCCTCGTCTGCCTCGGCACGGCCTGCCACGTCCGAGGAGGCCCCAAGATCTTGGAGGAGATCGAGCGCAAGCTCGACGTGCCGGCCGGCGAAACAACGAAGGACAGCCAGTTCACCCTGGAGACCGTGGCCTGCCTCGGCTGTTGCGCCATCGGGCCGGTCGTCGTCGTCGACGGGGAGTATTACGGCCACACGACGATCCGGAAGATCGAGCCGATCATCGGCAAGTTGGGGCAGAGGCCGCGGAAGCGGCCGGCCACTGCCAAGCCCGCCGCGCGCAAGCGCCAGGCGACAGCCCGCCCCGCCCGGAGACGGCGAGGGCGGACGGCGCGGAAAAATGACCGAAAGGGAGGACATCCTGATGGTCGGAAAGAAGAAGCTCCGCATTCAGGATCTGGCGAAGATCCGGGAAAAGACCAAGTCCCTGATGACCATCCGGGAGAGCGAGGGCCGGGCCCGGGTGACGGTCCACATGGGGACGTGCGGCATTGCCGCCGGCGCCCGGGACATCATGGACGCTCTCCTGGGGGAGATCGAAAAAGCTAAGGTCCAGGACGTCATCGTCACGACCTCAGGCTGCGCCGGACTGTGCAACAAGGAGCCGATGATGACCATCGAGCTCAAGAACCAGCCCCCCGTGAAATACGGCTACCTGACCCCGGAGAAGATGCAGAAGATCTTCGTCCAGCACATCCTGGGCGGCCAGATGGTGACAGACCTCGTCCTGGCCGTCGGCAGCGAAACCGTGTACTGAGAGAGGACCCGTGAAACATTATCGTGCTCACTTATTGGTCTGCGCCGGCACGGGCTGCGTCTCCTGCGGATCCTTCAAGATCAAAGAGGCCCTCGAGAAAGGAGATCAAGAAGAGAGATCTCCAGGATGAAGTCCAAGTCGTGGCCACGGGCTGCAACGGCTTCTGCGAGCGGGGCCCGATCGTCATGGTCCAGCCTGACGGTATCTTCTACCAGCTCCTCAAGATCGAAGACGTTCCCACTCTCGTCGAGGAGCACCTCCTCAAGGGTCGCCCCGTCAAGAAACTGATGTACGTCCCGCCGGCCGAGGAACAGCCTGTCCCGCTGATGAAGGACATCGAGTTCTTCAAGCACCAGCGGCTGATCGTCCTGCGCAACCGCGGCCGGATCGACCCGGAGAAGGTCGAGGAGTACATCGCCTTCGACGGCTACGAGGCCATGGCCAAGGCCCTGATGGAGATGACCCCTGCCGCGATCATCGACGAGATCCTCTTTTCCGGCCTCCGCGGCCGGGGCGGGGCCGGATTCCCGACGGGCAAGAAGTGGGCGGCCTGCGCCAAGGAAAAGGGGACGCCGAAATACGTCATCTGCAACGGCGACGAAGGAGACCCGGGGGCTTTCATGGATCGCTCCGTGCTCGAGGCCGACCCCCACGCCGTCCTTGAAGGCATGGTCATCGGGGCCAAGGCCATCGGGGCATCCAAGGGATTCGTCTACATCCGCCACGAGTACCCCCTGGCCCTCAAGCGCGTCGAGATCGCGATCGCCCAGGCCCGCGACAACGGCCTCCTCGGTGAGGACATCCTGGGGACGGGCTTCAGCTTCGACCTCGAGATCGTCCAGGGCGCCGGCGCATTCGTCTCTGGCGAGGAGTCGGCCCTGATCGCCTCGATCGAGGGCAGGATCGCCATGCCGCGGCAAAGACCGCCCTACCCGGCCCAAAAGGGGCTCTGGGGAAAGCCGACGGTCATCAACAACGTCGAGACCTGGGCCACCGTACCTAACATCATCCGCCGGGGCGCGGACTGGTTCTCGAGCCTGGGGACGGAGACGAGCAAGGGGACGAAGATCTTCTCCCTCGTCGGCAAGATCAACAACACGGGCCTGGTCGAGGTCCCGATGGGCATCACCCTCCGCGAGATCGTCTACGGCATCGGCGGCGGCATCCCCGACAAGCGGGATTTCAAGGCCGTGCAGATCGGCGGTCCCTCCGGAGGCTGCCTGCCGGCCAAGCTCCTCGACCTGCCCGTCGACTACGAGAGCCTGACCGCGGCCGGGGCCATGATGGGCTCGGGCGGCATGATCGTCATGGATGAAAAGACCTGCATGGTCGACATCGCCAAGTACTTCCTCAACTTCCTCCAAGACGAGTCGTGCGGCAAGTGCGTCTCCTGCCGGGAGGGGACGCAGAGGATGTACGAGATCGTCAAGGACATCACCGAGGGCAAGGGGAAGGAAAGCGACCTGGCTCTGCTCGAGGAGCTGGCGACGGTCTGTAAGGACGCCTCGATGTGCGCCCTGGGCCAGACGGCCGGCAACCCCGTCCTGACGACCTTGCGCTACTTCCGCCACGAGTACGAGGCCCACATCCTCGACAAGAGGTGCCCGGCCGGCGTCTGCAAGAGCCTCATCCGTTACGTCGTCCTGGCCGAGAAGTGCACCGGCTGCCAGTCCTGCAAGAAGGCCTGCCCGAACGATTGCATCAAGGGCACCCTCAAGGACGTGCACCTCATCGACCAGACGAAGTGCATCAAGTGCGGCGCCTGCAAAGAGGCCTGCCGTTTCGAGGCCATCGAAGAGCAGCGCGACGAAGCCATTCAGATCATCTGAGAGGGATCATGATCACCTTTCGCATGAACGGTTTGGAAGTCAGGGCCGAGGAAGGGTCGACCCTCCTCGACACGGCCAAGTTCTACGGCCTCGAGATCCCGACCCTTTGCCACAACGAGGGGCTGACGCCCTTTGGCGGCTGCCGGCTCTGCGTCGTCGAGATCGGGGAGGGCCTGAGGAGCAAGCTCGTCTCGGCCTGCACCTACCCCGCAGAGGAGGGGCTCATCGTCCGGACCGACTCCAAACGGGTCTGGGCGTCCCGGCGGATGATGATCGAGCTCATGCTGGCCATGGCGCCGGGGTCCAAGGTCCTTCAGGACATGGCCTCCCAGTTCGGGGTTACCCGGGTCCGCTTCGCGCCCCGCAACGAGGAATGCGTCCTCTGCGGACTGTGCACGCGGATCTGCGCCGAGCAGATGGACGCACGGGCCATCGGCTTCCAGCAGCGAGGCCACAAGAGAAAGATCTCGACCCCATTCGACATGCGCTCGGAAGAGTGCCGGACCTGCGGCGCCTGCCTTTATATCTGCCCCGCCTGCCAGCTGCGCTGCCAGGGCCCGAATGCGGAGACGGCCCTGTGCAACGGCTGTCTGACGATGGCGCCTTCCTGCCTGGACCATTACGACGATCTTCAGTGTTGGATGTACGACGCGGGCCGCTGTGGCACCTGCGTTCAAGAAAAGAAATCTTAAAAGGATGACGAGGAGGTAATTTCATGCCGAGTATGACGAAACTCAACAGAAGCGCCGCCACCCTGACCAAGAACAGGACGGAAGGGTCGATCAGCCCCTTCAGCGGCATGTGCGTGACCTGTGTCGACGGCTGCATCGGGATGTGCGAGATCGGAAAATCCGCCTACCGGGGCCACGAGGTCCTCTATCCCCAGCCGTTCGGGATCATCACGGCGGCCTGCGAAAAGGACTATCCGGTCGACCTGTCCCACTTCAGCATCATGGGCACGGCCAAGGGGGCTCACGGCGTCCCCGCCGACAGCGACAAGGCCACCTTCGAAAAGGTCACCGTGGAGGCCAAGATCGGCAGTAAGAAGGACATCAAGATGAAGCTGCCCTTCGTCATCTCCGGGATGGGCTCGACCAACATCGCCAAGCAGAACTGGGCCGGGCTCGCGGGCGGGGCGGCCATCTCCGGGGTCATCCTGACGATCGGCGAGAACGTCGTCGGCATGGACGACGAGACCGAGCTCAAGAACGGCAAGGTCGTCCGCTCCCCGGACATGGAGTTCCGCATCAAGTCGTTCCGCGACTGGCAGGACGGCTACGGTGACGTCGTCGTCCAGGCCAATGTCGAGGACACCCGGCTCGGCGTCCAGGAATACACGATCCAGAAGCTGGGCATTGAGACGGTCGAGCTTAAGTGGGGCCAAGGCGCCAAGGACATCGGCGGCGAAGTCAAGCTCAAGACCGTTAAGAAGGCCCAGGCCCTGAAGAAGAAGGGTTACATCGTCCTGCCCGACCCCGATGACCCGGCCGTCATCGCGGCATTCGAGAAGGGCAGCTTCAAGGAATTCGAGCGCCACTCCCGCATGGGCATGGTCGAAGAGGACGCTTTCATGGCGCGGGTCGAGGAGCTGCGCAAGGCCGGGGCCAAGCGTATTTTCCTGAAGACCGGCGCCTACCGGCCGGCCGACCTGGCCCGGGCCGTCAAGTACGCTTCCCTCGCCAAACTCGACCTCCTGACGGTTGACGGCGCCGGCGGGGGCACGGGCATGAGCCCCTGGCGGATGATGAACGAATGGGGCATCCCGGCCGTAGAGATGTGGTCGCTGACCTACAAGTACGCCGACCAGCTGGCCAAACAGGGCGAGTACGTGCCGGATCTGGCCTTCGCCGGCGGCATCACCTTCGAGGACCAGATCTTCAAGGCTCTGTCCCTCGGCGCGCCCTATGTTAAGCTTGTCGGCATGGCCCGCTCGCCCATGGCCGCGGCCATGGTCGGCAAGACGATCGGCGGGCGGATCAACGATGGCCAGATCCCGGTCTACGTCGAGCGCTTCGGGAGCAGCAAGGACGAGATCTTCGTCACCGCGCCCGAGCTGAAGCACCGCTTCGGCGCCCGGTTCGACCAGCTACCGGCAGGGGCCATGGGCGTTTACACGTATTTCGAGCGGCTGAGCCAGGGCCTCCGCCAGCTGATGGCCGGCGCGCGCAAGTTCAATCTCGGCTACATCAACCGCGACGACATCGCGGCCATCACCCACGACGTGGCCGATATCAGCGGCATCCCGTTCATCACCGATGTCGACAAGGCCGAGGTCCAGAAGATCCTCAAGGGAAAGTAAGCGCGGCAGCCGGTTGAGTTGCCTCCCAAAGGGGGATGGGCTGGGACCCATCCCCCTTTGTTTTTTATCCCGCTATTAAGATATTTCTCCGCACCGCTCCTCTGAGTTCCTTGGAAGCCGTGCTTATGATCGCTCATGACCGCTCTCCCCGCCGCCCTTCTGCCCCCCCCACTTCTTTTTATCCGCTGTTCCATATATAATAAATTAAAAGTTCCGCTGGGATTCCGGCACGGCGGGAGGTCCCAATGATCGTTCTCAAGGACGTTTTGGCCCTTCTCGACGGCGAGCTCCTCACCCCGGCGACCGCCCCTGAGGCCGCCTTTCGCAAGGTTTTCGCCTCCGACCTCATGAGCGATGTTCTGACCGCCGCCGAGCCCGGTTCGCTCCTCCTGACCGGCCTGGTCAACGCCCACGTGGTTCGCACCTGTTCCGTGGCCGATCTCGCCGGCGTCGTCTTCGTCCAGGGAAAACGCCCGGTGCCGGACGTCATCGACCAGGCCCAGGCCCTGGGCTTGCCCCTCATCGCCACGAAAAAGACCATGTTCGAGGCCTGTGCCCGGATAGCGGCTCTGGTCGAGGATGGAGGTCATGCCCGCCGCTGAGTCCGCCTTCCGTCGGGAGTTCCCCGTCAAGGGCGGGGATTTCGCCAGGGCCGGCGCCGCTGCCTGCGAGATCAAGGAACTCCTGAAGGACCTCGGGATCGATAGCGCGACGGTGCGCCGGGCGGCCATCGTCGCTTACGAGTCGGAGATGAATGTCATTATGTACGCTTATGAGGCCCGCATGGATCTGGCCGTCACGCCCGGGGAGGTCCGCATCACTCGTCGATGATCGCGGCCCGGGCATCGCCGACGTCGAGCTGGCCATGACCGAAGGTTACTCGACGGCCACGGCCGAGATGCGCGAGCTCGGCTTCGGCGCCGGCATGGGCCTGCCGAACATCAAGAGGAACGCCGATGTCTTCGCCATCGACTCGGAAGTCGGCCGCGGGACCCGCCTCGACATCCTCATCCGGACGAACGGACACGTGACACCATGAATAACAGGAATTTCCACGCCATCCACATCACCAAGGACAAGTGCATCGGCTGCGTCCACTGCTTGTCGGCCTGCCCGACCCGGGCCATCCGGGTCGGCGACGGCAAGGCCCGCATCATCGACCAGCTCTGCATCGACTGCGCCGAGTGTCTGCGCGTCTGCCCGCACGAGGCCGTCCACACCCACATGACATCGTTCGCTTCGTTGGAGGCCTTCGACTACAAGGTGGCCATCCCCTCGACGGTCATCTACGGCCAGTTCGGTCCCACTGTCGTTCCGAACGAGATCCTCTCGGCCCTGCGCCGCGTCGGGTTCGACGAGGTCTACGACCTCAGCTCGATCTGCGAGCTCAACTGCGCGGCGACGGAGGAGTATCTCAACGAGCACCCCCGACCCCGGCCGTATATCACGGCGACCTGTCCCGTCGTCGTCCGCCTCATCCAGCGCCGCTACCCATCGCTTTGCGGGCAGATCCTACCCATCGAGCCGCCGCGGGAGATCGCGGCCAAGATCCTGCGGACCATCCTGCCCAAGGCCTTGGGGATACCGGCCGA
The DNA here is from genome assembly GCA_963809345.1 of Candidatus Aminicenantota bacterium. Classification (GTDB taxonomy): domain Bacteria; phylum Acidobacteriota; class Aminicenantia; order Aminicenantales; family Saccharicenantaceae; genus RBG-16-66-30. Next base: position 264,733 of record CAWEJF010000009.1, read on the forward strand.
GAAGATCGGCATCATCCACATCACCCCCTGCCCGGCCAAGATCGTCTCCATCAACAGCCCCGCGACCCTGGCCAAGTCCTATCTCGACGGGGCCATCTCGATCCGGGACATCTTTCCGCAGATCCTCAAGGCCCTGCGCAAGAGCGACGAGGACTCGATGATGCGGCACCTCTTCCCGGAGACGCTCTTCAGCGGCATCGGCATGGGCTGGCCCCTTTCGGGAGGCGAGACGCGCGGCCTCAAGAGCAACCGCGCCGTCGCCGTCTCGGGCATCCGGGACACCATGCGGGTCCTCGACGAGGTCGAGGGCGGGCTCCTCCAGGACATCGACCTCCTCGAATGCACGGTCTGTCCGGACGGGTGTGTGGGCGGGCCGCTCGGGGTCGAGAACCGCTTCCTGGCCAAGAGCCGCATTCTGGAGCTCGTCGAGGCGGCGGGCGAGCACGCCGTCGTCGATCAGAAGGACGTCAGCCGGCTCTATCACAAGAACTTCCTGTCGTTCGACCATCCCGTCAGCGCCGGCCGAACCCCGTCCCCTCGACGGCGATCCGGCCAAGGCCATCCGCAAAGCCAAGCTGCGGGAGAAGCTTTTCGCCGAACTGCCGAAGAAGGATTGCGGCATCTGCGGCGCCCCCGACTGCCGGTCCCTGGCCGACGACATCGTCCGCGGATACGCCCGCCTGGAGGGTTGCCCGTTCGTCAAGCCGGGCAGGAAGGAGAAGCGATGACACTCAGCGACCTGGCGACGAACCTCGGCCTCACCGTCTTCACGCCCGGGCTCCCCCTCGACGGGCCCGTCGGCGGCGGCTACGCGAGCGACCTCCTCAGCGACGTCATCGGGCACGCCCGCAAGGACGACGTCTGGGTGACCATGCAGGTCCACCCGAACATCATCGCCGTGTCCGTCCTCAAGGAACTGGCCGGGATCGTCCTCGTCGGGGGTCGTGTGCCGGCGGCGGAGACTCTGGTCCAAGCGGAGCGGGAAAAGGTCCCGGTGCTGGGGACCGCCCTGGGGACCTTCGATCTCGCCGGCAGGCTCTACGGACTGGGCGTCAAGGGGCGTTGATGGCCCTCCGGCGCTTCCGGGCCGACCTCCACATCCATACCTGCCTCTCTCCGTGCGGCGAGCTGACGATGTCACCGCGGGCCATCGTCGAGCGGGCCCGGGCGTCCGGGCTCGATATCATTGCCATCACCGATCACAACACGACCGAGAACGCCCGCGCGGTGATCGAAGCGGCCGTGGGCAGGGACCTGTCCGTTCTCCCCGGGATCGAGATGACGACCGCCGAAGAGGTCCACATCCTCGGGCTTTTCGAGGCGGGGACGGACCTCCGGCCTTTCCAAGCGGAGGTCTACCGCAATCTTCCCGACGTCCCAACCAAGATGAAGTTCGTCAAGGACCAGGTTATCGTCGACGCGGCCGATTACGTCTCGGGATTCTGTCCGCGCTGCCTGTTCGGGGCGACGCTTTTTTCCGTCCAGGAGGCGGTCGATATCATCCACTTCTACGGCGGTCTGGCCATCGCCTGCCACATCGACAGGGATTCTTTCAGCATTATCTCCCAGCTCGGCTTCATCCCGCCCGGCCTCGGGCTCGAGGCGGTCGAGATCTCGCCCCGGCTCAGCCCCGACGAAGCCCGCCGGGACTTCGGGTCGTCGGACCGTCTGCCCGTCGTCCGCTTCTCCGACGCGCACAAGCCGGAGGAGATCGGAGCGGCCGCGACCGATTTCCTTATCGACGGGCCCAGCCTCGAGGAGATCCGCCTGGCCCTTGCGGGCGAGGACGGCCGGAGGATCGTGCCCTCATGATGGAGGACCTTTCGCTCCACGTTCTCGACATCGCCGAGAACGCCGTCGCCGCGGGCGCGACCCGGATCCTCATCGCCGTCAACGAGAACGAGCGGAGGGACCTTCTGACGCTCCGGGTGACGGACAACGGCCGGGGGATGTCGCCCGAGGAAGAGAAGCGGGCCCTCGATCCGTTCTTTACGACGGGGCGGAAGAGGACCGGACTCGGCCTTCCGCTCCTGGCCCAGACCGCTGAGCTCTGCGGCGGCGGCCTGACCCTTGGGCCCGCGCCGGGAGGGGGCACGCGGGTCCAGGCCAGGTTCCGTTTCTCCCATGTGGATCGGCCGCCGCTGACGAAGATGGCCGAGACGATGATGGTCCTCTATTTCGGTCACCCCGGGATCGACTTCCACTACCGGCACACCCGTAATGGATTGCGTTTCAGCTTGTTACGACGCAGCGGCGGTGGCGGCGCGATGGCGATCCCCGCGGACATCGCCGCGCTCGGGGCGGCCTTACGGAACGGCTTGAAGCGGATCGGAGCGTCCTGACCGCGGTCAGGACGGGGTCGAGCCGATTCTCTTTTCGAGGCTCTCGAGCTCGGCCCGGGCCTTGCGGACATTCTCCTCGCTCTCGCCCTGCGAATTCTGGAGGTACATCCTCAGCGCCGCCGCCGCCTCCTTGAGATCGCCTCTCTTCTCGTAAGTCACGGCCAGGTTGAAGAACCCGACCGGTGTCGGCCGGATGGCCAGGGCCTGGCGGAGAAGGTCGATGGCCCGGTCGTATTCCCCGAGGTAGGAGTGGGCGATCCCGGCGAACTGGTAGAAGGCCTGCTCGTCGGGAAAATCGGCGATCAGCTCTTCGTAGACGGCGATGGCCTCCTTCAGGGAGCCGGTCGAGGCCAAATTCGCGGCGTAGCTCGTCCTCAAGTGGCGGTTTTCGGGTTCGACGGCCAAGGCGCGCTCGTAATAGGTCCGGGCCTCGGCCTTGCGTCCCGTCGCGTCGAGGATCCCCGCGGCGACGGTCAGCGCGTCGACATTTTGGGGATTGAACGAGAGCGCCTTTTCCATCGTCTCGAGGGCCTCGCGGGGCTTGCCGGCGAAGAGGTAAGTATGGCCGAGGCGGACGAGAAGGATCTCGGAGTCCGGCATCCGGGCGATGCCCCGGGCCAGGGTTTCCACGGCCCGATCGAAGCCGCTCAGCCTCGCCTGCACTAGGGCCAAGTTGACATAGCTCTCCGGCGAATCAGGGACCTCCGCGACGATCTGCCGATAGATCCGCTCGGCGTCGGCAAATTCTTCCTTGAACTCGAACGCCTGCGCCTGCTGGATGAGCTTGAGCAGTCCGATCTTGTCCTTCGGGTCGGCAGCCGCGGTGTCAGGCTTGGCGGGGGCAAAATTGACGTACCCGAGGGAGCGGAGCCTTTCCCGGTCATCCGTCCTGACGACAGGCTGGCTCCCCGGCGGGGGGGCCGGGACAGCCAGGCGGAGGAGCTCTTTTTCGAGTCTTTTCCGGAGCTCGTCCGCTTTGGACGGCGACGAACCGATGAGATCGGTTTTCTCGCCGGGGTCGTTCGCCAGGTCATAGAGCTCGGGCCGCGGCGCGTGGATGTACTTCCAGCGCCCGGAGACGAGCCCGACGAGCTCCGACCAGCCGAAGTTCTCCCGGGGATAGAACGTCTCGACAAGGGCTTCGAGGCCCGGCCAGCTCCGGTTCTTGATCCATGGCAGGAGACTCCGTCCCTCCATGCCCGCCGCCGCGGCCCCGAGACCGAGGACGTCGAGGACGGTGGGGGCAACGTCCACGAGCCTGACCGCGCCTTCGACGATCAGGGGCTTCGGGAAGATCTTGACGTTATGGAAGAGGAGAGGCACGCGCAGGGTCTCTTCATAAAGGAAGATGCCGTGGCCGGTCTCGACCTTGTCCCCCAAGCCTTCGCCGTGGTCGCCGGCGACGACGACGAGGGTCTTGTCCGAAAGGCCTTTCGCCTCGAGCGCCTGGAGGACGGCGCCCACGTAGTGGTCCATGTAGGCGATCTCGCCGTCGTAAGGGCGGCCCGGCGACCCTTCCCGGTAGGGCGAGGGCGGGTCGTAGGGCAAGTGCGGGTCGTAATAGTGGACCCAGGCGAAGAACCTCTCCTGCGAGGCCTTGTCGAGCCAGCGGGAGAACCGGGCAAAGGTCTCCTCGGCGCGGCGCTCGGCGTTGGCCCCCTTCAAAGGCGCCTGGGGCTGGAAGGTATCGTCGTAGACGTCGAAGCCCCGGCCGATGCCGAAACGGGAATCGACCGAAAAGGACGAGACGAAGGCCGCCGTGGCGAAGCCGTACTCTTTGAGGATGCCGGCCAGTGTCCTCCATTTCACCGCGAGATCGTGGCCGTTGTTTCGCACGCCGTGCGTCGCCGGAAGGAGGCCGGTCATGATCGAGCTGTGCGAGGGGAGGGTCAGCGGGGCCGGACAATAGGCGCGGGCGAACCGGACCCCGCTGGCGGGCCAGCTCGTCGAGATAGGGGGTATTGGCCGGCCCATAGCCGTAGCTGCCAAGGTGGTCGGCCCGGGTCGTGTCGAGGGTGATGAGGAGGACGTTGAGGGCGGGGGTGGCCTTGGGGCGGAACAGGCCCCGGCCCGGCCCGATCGTCAGGAGAGCGGCCAGCAGGCCCAACACGAGGATCACGCCGCCGAGCGGTCGGGAGCGCCCTTTTCTTATTCATCGAGATTCCAGATTAAGGGATTCCACGAAATAGTCAAGAAAAGGGCCCGCCCCCCTTTCGGGGAGCGGGCCTTGAGGCCGAAAGACTGCCTGAGCGTGCCCGATCAGAAGGAGAACTTGAGGCCCAGGCGCGCGGACCAGGTCCCGAAGCGGGAATCCCACTGACCGTACATCTGGTGCTTGATCCCCAGGCCCTGGATGATGGACTGGTAGTTATTGACAAATGTCCAGTCCAGGATCTGCTTGTAATAGGTGTTGCCGGAGAAGGTGCTGCGATTGTAGGTCATGATCTTGCTCTGGATGGTTTTGGTGTTGGTCACGTTGTTGATCTGGAGGCTGATCGAAGCCCGGTATTTCCTCGCGATCTTCAGGGAATAGTCCATATAGAGATCGGCCCAGAGGGTGAACGGCAGCCGGCCCATGTCCGCACGGCCGTTGGGGTAGAAGTACTTGGAGTTGAAGTAGACCTTGGTCGTCAGGGGCAAGCCGCTCCGGCCGTACGCGACCGCTCCCACAGTCAGCCCGAAGGGGAAGGTATAAGACCCGTAGGCCTTGAGATAATGGGTCCTGTCCTGGGGCAGAGGGCCGGTGAGGACCTGGCCGTAGCCGTCATAGCCCATGAACCAGCGGTCGAAATCCTGTTCGACGCCGGGGCCGAGACGGCCGCCCTCGTCGGAGCTGCCTAGGCCGGAATAGTCACCAGCGTTGCGGCTCCAGGTGTAGTTGGCTCCGCCCTGCCAATTGTGGCTGAATCTCTTTTCGAAGGAGACGTTGATGGCGTAGTAGTCGCGCGTCGCCTTGGGGCATTGCCAGAGGTCGTAGGTCAGGCCATCATCCGCCGTCCCGAACCTGTTGTCAGGCCCCGGGATCGGTCCAGGTTTCAATGAACTGTCCCCCCTTGGAAATGGGCAGGGTCACGCCGTAACCGGGGTTGGCGATCCACCAATCCTGGTAAACACTGTAGGTCCCGTTCGGATTCTGCGCTGTTCTCCAGACGCCAACATCCTCGATCGTTCGGATGAGGTGCTTGTTGACGAGGCGGACGGACAGGGACATGTCCTCGGCCAGCTTCTTCTCGACGCCCAAGGAGATCTCCCTCTGGGACGTCGGCTTCAGGTCCGGATCGACCGTGCCGAAGGACGGCGGTAGATAGTACATGCTTCCCGCATAGGTATTGCCGGCTTTCTGGCTGACGGCGTCGTCGAGCAGACCGTTCGCGGCGATCTTGGTCCAATCCGGGTCTTGGAGAGCGTAGATATCTTCGACGCGTTTCGAGCCGCCGAAGGTCAGCTGGCCCAGATAGAGCTTCATGATATCGTAATAGATGCCGAAACTGCCGAAGACCTTCAGGCTGGAATCCCCGAACACGTCGTAGACCACGCCCAGTCGCGGAGCCAGCGACTGCCCCAGATCGAACTTGATGGGCTTGGCCGAGTACCCTTCCCAATCCGTAACGTCCGTAAAAGAAGGCATGTACTGGCTCTCGGCCCGGAGGCCGAGGTTGATGGTCAGCCGGTTATTGATCGTCCAGGAATCCTGGAGGTAAACCGAGAGATTGTTGCTGGTGCTATCCCAGACGCTTCCGTAACCGGACGTGAACGAGCCCCGGATGAAATAATATCCGTAGGCGCCATAATAAGGGCTCGTCGGATCGGCGCCGGGGCCGACATCGTAATCGAGTTGGCTGTTGGTCTGGCCCCAATAGATGTAGACACAGGGGTGGGGAGCGCCGGTGAACCGATTGTCGTACAGGTAGTTATAGCCGACGCCGGCCTTCAGGGCGTGCTCGCCCCCCGCGCTCAGGTAATAAGAGAAATCCAGGTTGTTGCTGATCTTGCCCCGCTTGTAATACAGGGTCGTCATATTGAGCGGGTTGCTTTCCCAGTTGACGTTATGGGCCAGCTCCGGGTGAGCCGCAAAGAAGTCGGCGGCGGGCGCAGAGGTCGAGCTGGAAGTTCCGAAGAAATAGTATGAGGCATCGGGGGGAGCGATCTGCTCGTGGGTCGTATTCTCCTCGTGCCAGCCGCCCCTGTAGCTGATGAGCATGTTGTTGCCGAGGGAATAATCCGCGGTCAGCGAAGCGCTCTTGTTGGGATAGTCGTATCCTTCCTTCGCCCATTCATAGTCTTGGGTGCTGTCGCCGACGATGCCGGGGATAGCCCCCCGATAGTTGGTGAAGCTGTTGATAAAGCCCGCGGCAATGCGGAGGCCGGCGAAGGGAGCGGCCGTGAGCCGGATGGATCCGGCCAAGCCCTTGTTCTTTTCCTTGAATGTCGAGAAGGGCCCTCCCCGCTCGTTGAAATCCCTCAGGGCCGCCGTCTGGTTGTAGCTCGGATTGAACGACCCGAAGAACCACAGCCTGTCCTTGATGACATAGCCGCCGAGGCTGAAGACGCCTTCATAACGATTGTAGCGGTCCCGGTTCTTCCCGCCGTCAAAATATTTTTCGTCGTAGTTCACGTATTCGTAGACGTAGCCGCTGGCGAACGGATTGCGCCTGAGGAAGGTCCGGGATTCCCCCTGCATGTACTGACGGTTATTCTCGTAGAAGCCCATGATGTCGCCATGGAACTCGTTGCTGCCGGACCTCGTGATGACGTTGATGACGCCGCCCATCGAACCGCCGTACTCGGCGCTGTAGCCCGAGGCCGTGACCTTGACCTCGTCCAGCAGCTCCAGAACGATGCCTTGGGGAGCGCCTCCGTAATGGAAGTCCGAGATGTCCGCGCCGTCGGCATAGAACATGTTCTCGGGTCCGGTCGCGCCGTCGACGGAGATGCCGGCGGTGTTGGCCTCGTACTGGACGCCGGGGATGGTGCTGATGAGCGAGTCGAACGACCGGCCCCGCGGCAGCGCGAGGTAAACGTCCCTGGTCATGACCTGGCCCTTGACCGTGCTCTTGACGTCGATAAGCGGGGCCTGGCCGATGACCGTGACCTCCTCTTCGATGGCCGATTCTTGGAGGGTCACGTTCAAAGTCAGAATCTGTGACAGCTCGAGCAGGATGCCCGTGCGGACAAGGGTCTTGAAGCTCTGGAGCGTGAACCGGATCTGGTAGGTTCCTGACGGCAGGGCCATCAGGCGGTAAATGCCGGCCGCGTCGGTCACGGCGACGGCCTGGCCGATGAGCTTGGGACTCGTGGCCTCGACATTCACGCCGGGGAGGGGGTTCCCCTGCTGGTCAACGACCTTGCCGTTGATCCGTGCCGTCGGCGTGAGCTGGGCGAAGGTGAGGCCGACGGTCGATAAGCACATGATGAGGACAAGAACGAAAAGCCTTTTACTCATTCGCTTTGACTCCTCCTCTGTTTCTCGTGATGGGTTTCAGGGCGGCGGACACCGTCAGGGAGTTCGCCGCGAGCTTTAGCTTGACGGGATGGGATCGCTGTCGTCATTCACCTCCTCGACGAAAGGTGGCTTGCGGAGAGATGGTGGCGCATACGGCGCCAAACCTGTCGACATGAGGGCACGGACGTCCCGGAGTCGCGCTCTCCTCTGGCCCTAAGGGTAATTCCGCAGGAGGGCGATTGTCAAGCCCTTGGACACAACCCGCGGGCTCAGCTGATCTCGCCGGTGAGGTAGGCGCGCGTCCGCGGGTCCCTGGGGTTGGCGAACACGTCGGCCGCGGGCCCGTGCTCGACAAGCTCGCCGAGGTACAGGAAGGCGAGATGGTCGGCGATCCGGCGGGCCTGGCGGAGGATATGGGTGACGACGACGACGGTGTATTCCCGCTTGAGCTCGAGGAGCCGGCGTTCGACGTTCTGGCTCGACTGGGGGTCGAGGGCCGAGGTCGGCTCGTCACCGAGGATGATCTCGGGCTCGACAGCCAGGCCCCGGGCCAGGCACAGGCGCTGCTGCTGCCCGACAGACAGGACGGAGGCCGGCTCGCGCAGGCGGTCCCGGACTTCGTCCCAAAGTCCCGCCACCCTGAGGTAATGCTCGACCCTCGCGTCGAGGTCCTTCCCGGACCGGAGGCCATGGATGCGCGGGCCGTAGGCGACGTTCTCGAAGATGGACATGGGCAGGACCTGCGGCTTTTGCGAGAGCAGGCCCATCTTCTTGCGGATCCGGGTGACCTCGGTGCTCGGGGCGTAGATATCTTCCCCGTCGAGGACGACCTGGCCGCGGATCCGGGCCCCTTCGGCCCCGTCGAGGAGCCGGTTGAGCGATTTGAGCAGCGTCGTCTTGCCGCATCCCGACGGCCCGATGATGACGGTGATCTGCCGCGCCGGGATGTCGAGGTTGACGTCCTTGAGGACCTGGAGATCGCCGTAGTAGACGCTCAGGTTCCGGATGCTGATGGGGGTCTCGCCGTTCATGGCCGCTTCCATCCTTCACTTGACGACATGGCGCGTCACCTTTCGGCTCATGGCCCGGCCGGCCAGGCTGATGATGAGGATGATCAGGGTCAGGACCGCGGCCGAGGCGTAGGCCCTCTCCTGGACCTCGGGGAACGGGGTCCCCAGCTGGAAGAAGATGGCCAGGGGCAGCGTCGCGGCCGGGTCGGCCAGGGAGGCGGGGACCCTGTCGGTGAAGCCGGCCGTGAACAGGACCGACGCGGCGTCGCCGATGCCGCGTCCGAAGGCCAGGAGGACGCCGGTCAGGATGCCCGGGGCCGACTGCCGGACCATGACCTTCATGGCGGTCTCGAAGCGGGTCGCCCCGAGCGACGCCGAGGCTTCCTTGAGCTCGCGGGGAACAAGGCGCATGACCTCGTCGATGGCCCGGGTCATGATCGGGAACTCGAGCAGGGCGACCGTCAGGATGCCGGCCAGGAGCGAGGCCCGCAGGCCCAGGGCCAGCATGATGACGAAGCCGAAGGCCCCATAGACGATGGAGGGCACGCCCCAAAGGACGTCCAGAAAGAAGCGCGTCCAGACGGCCGTCTTCGAGGCCCGGCCCTTATAGACGTTGAGGTAGAGGGCCAGCGGCAGGCTTAGGAGGAGTGCCAGCGCGGTCGCCCCGAGGCCGAGATAGAGGGAACCGACGATGGCGTTCAGGATGCCGCCTTCTTTGCCGAGGTAGAAGCCGCCCTTGGGAGTCTGGGTCAGCATGGACAGGCTCAGGGCGGGGAAGGATTTCCAGAGGATCGTCCCGAGGATGAGAAGGAGCGAGAGGAATACGGCCGCGGCCGAGGCGGCGGCCAGGACGCGGAAGAAGACGTCGGTCCGCTTACGCCCCGCGATGCGGCCGTCGGGCAGCGCCTTCAACGGACCCTCCGCTCGACCCGGACGAGGGTCCGGCGGGCCAGGACGTTGAAGAACAGGACGATCAGCATGAGGACGAGGGCGGCCATCATCAGGGCCGAGTCATAGCGCGGGATCGACATCATCTCCCCGTAGTTGTTGGCAATGAGGGCCGGCAACGGATAGCCGGGATCGAAGAGCGAGCGGGGCACGGCCGGAACGTTGCCGACGACCATGAGCACGGCCATGGTCTCCCCGAAGGCCCGGGAGAACCCGAGGACGGACGCGGCCAGGATGCCCTGGGCGCCCTTCCTCAGGACGACGTGCCGGGTCGTCTCCCACTTCGTCGCCCCGAGGGAGAGGGACGCATCGCGAAGCGCGACAGGGACGGTCGAGAAGACCTCGAGCGTCACGTGGATGATCGTCGGAAAGGTCATGATGGCCAGGACGATGCCGCCGGCCAGGATGCTGTAGCCCGATGAATAGACGCCGGCGAGCGGCGCGAGGACGTTTCCCACGAACGGGACGACCAGGATGACGCCCCAGACCCCATAGACGACCGAAGGCAGTCCGGCCAGGAGATCGATGATGGGCTTGGCGCCTTCGCGGACCCAGCGCGGGGCATACTCGGACAGATAGACGGCCGCCAGGATCGAGACGGGGACGGCCAGGACGAGGGCGGTCACGGTCACCCACACGGTTCCGGTGATGAATGGCAGCAGGCCGAACTCGCCCTTGAGCGGGTGCCAGGCCGACGAGAACAGGAGCTGGGACAAGGGCTGGACGCCGAGGATGGCCTTCGACTTCAGGAAGAGCCCGACGACGATGAGCAGGACGAGGAGGCCCGGCAGGGCGGTGACGAGGCCCATTCCCCGGCGGGCCAAGGTGTCCTTGAGAAGCCTCATTTCTTCTCCGCGGCGCCGCGGAGCACCGCCAGGCCGGAGGCGATCTGGTCGGGACCGACGGCGATGTAGCCCATTTCGGCGACATACTTCTGGCCTTCGGTCAGGACCCAGGTGAGGAACTCCGCGAGAAGCGGCCGGTCGGGCCGGCCCTTGATGACGAAATAGAGGTCGCGCGCCGGCGGGGAGGGATAGACGCCCGCGGCGATGGCCCGGACGATGCCGTCGCGCGTGCCGTAAACCTGCTCGGCCGGGTCGGCGAGTCCGTTGCCGTCGAGATCGATCGGGCAGATGGCCAGACCGGCCACGGGCTTCAGGGTCTTGGCGTCGTAGGCGAAGTTGACATTGTTGAAACCGATGGCCAGCGGGTCGCGGCGGACGGCCTCGGCGAGGCCCGGGTCACCGTAGACGCCGACGCCGCCCAGGTCCTCCTGGTGCCCGCCGAGATAGGCGGCCCAGGTCTCGGCGGCGCCGCAGGCATCGGACCGGGTAAAGATGTGAATGGGGGTCCGCCCTTTCTTGCCGAGAAGGGCTTCCCAGGAGGACGCGGTCCCGGCGATCCAGATCGAGCTGAAATCCTTGCGCTGGAGTCCCTGGCGGACGAGGTCCGCGAGGAACGGGTTCTTGGCGCTGACGGTGGCGACGACGGCGTCCTTGGCCACAGCCAGGGCCACAGCCCCCTTCTCCACTTCGGTGGGATGGATCTCGCGCGAGACCATTCCGATGTCGACCACGCCCGCCAGCGCGTCGGCGATACCCTTGCCGGCGCCTCCGGCCTGGACATCGACGTTGATCCCGGGGCGGGCCTTCTGGAATTCCTCCTGCCAGCGAACGGCCAGCGGGTAGAGGGCCCAGGCGCCCGAAAGCGACAGGCTGCCGCGTGATGCGGGAGCAAAAGTCTGAGCGGCTGCCGGAGCGGGCCCAGCAGCGCCGGCCCAAGCGAAAGCGAGGAGAAGAGAGAAAGCGGCGACTGACTTTTTCATGATGTCTCTCCATTCCCATCCGCCGACGGCTCCTTCCTGCTGACGAGGTCGGCGAAGGTGGTCTTTTCGAGGATCTCAGCCACGGCGTCCCGGACGTCCTTCCAAAGCCAGCGGAGGCCGCATGTCCCCTCCATCGGGCAGGCCTCATGGGCCATGACGCTGACGCAATCGATGGGGGCGAGGGGGCCGTCCATGACCCGGATGACCTCGGCAACGCTGATCTCGCCGGGGGGTTTAGCCAGTGCATAGCCGCCATTCCGGCCCTTGCGGCTCCTGAGGTAGCCGGCCCGTTTCAGGAGAAGGAGGATCTGTTCGAGGAAATTCTGGGGGATCTCCTGGGCCTTGGAGATCTCCCGGCTGTGGATGGGGCCGTCCTGGTATCTCCGGGCAAGCTCCAACATGGCCCGGCTGGCGTATTCGCCTTTTGTCGAGAGCCTCATCTCTCCTCTGCTTAATTGACTATATCAATAGATTAAGTCTATTAACATGGCAAAACTATGCTTGTCAAGCTATTTTTCGGGCTCTTAACGAATCAGAAAGAACCAGGTCAAGGCTCTTCGCCGGGCAACACTCAGCGAACGAACGCTTTCCTGCCCGCGTAGACGGCGTCGGGGCCGAGCTCTTCCTCGATCCGGAGCAGCTGGTTGTATTTCTCGACGCGCTCACCGCGGCAGGGGGCACCCGTCTTGAGGTGCCCGGTGCCCATCGCCACGGTCAGATCGGCGATGAAGCTATCGACGGTTTCGCCGCTCCGATGGGAGACCATGGCTCCCCAGCCGGCCTTCCGAGCCATGTTGATCGCCGCTATGGTCTCTGTCAGCGTGCCGATCTGGTTCAGCTTGATCAACACCGCGTTGGCCGCGCTTTCTTTGATACCCTTTGAGATGCGCTTGACGTTTGTCACGAACAGGTCGTCACCGACGAGCTCGGCGGTCCCGCCGATCGTCTGATTCAAGAGTTTCCAGCCTTCCCAGTCGTCCTCGGCCAGACCGTCTTCGATGACGCGAATGGGGTATTTCCGGACCCACTCTTCGTACATCGCCACCATCCCGCCCGCTTCGACCTTCTTGTTCTCCGTCCTCAGATTGTAGAGGCCGTCTTCGTAGATGCTGCTCACCGCCCCGTCGATGGCCAGGACGATGTCCTCTCCGGGTTTATAGCCCGCCTTCTCGATGGCTTTGAGGATCGCTTCGACCGCGTCGGCGTTTTTCTTGAAGGCCGGGGCGAAGCCGCCCTCGTCCCCGACGCCGGTCGTGAACCCCGCGCCCTTGAGGACGCTCTTGAGGGCGTGATAGGTCTCCGCGCCCCAGCGCAGCGCCTCGCGGAAGTTCGGCGCTCCGACCGGGGCGATCATGAATTCCTGGAGGTCGGTGCTCTGCCAGTTGGCATGGACGCCGCCGTTGAGGATGTTGAACATCGGCACGGGCAGGAGGTTGGCCGAAACCCCGCCGAGGTAGCGGTAGAGCGGGAGCTTCGAGGAGACCGCCGCGGCCCGGGCCACGGCCATGCTGACGCCGAGGATGGCGTTGGCCCCGAGCTTGGTCTTGAACTCGGTCCCGTCGAGGGCTAGCATGGCCCCGTCGACGGCCGCCTGGTCGAGCGCGTCCAGGCCCGCGACGGCCCCGGCGATCTCGGCGTTGACATGCCCGACGGCCTTGAGGACGCCCTTGCCGAGATAGCGGGACTTGTCCCCGTCCCGGAGCTCGAGGGCTTCATAGACGCCGGTCGAGGCGCCCGACGGGACGGCGGCGCGTCCGAAGGAACCGTCGGCGAGCGTGACTTCGACCTCGACGGTCGGATTGCCGCGGGAATCGAGGATCTCGCGGGCATGGACTTTCTTGATGAGCGCGGGCATGGGGCTCCTCCTGATGGATTCGCGCGCCATTCTATCAGAGGGGCCCGTGATTGACAACCTTCCCCGCCGATGTTAAATAAGGATGAAAAACGGGAGAAGCCATGGAGATCCTCCGAATCCTGCTCAAGCTCGTCATGGCCATCGCCCTGGGCGGCCTCATCGGCCTCGAGCGTGAGGCCAGCCAGAAGCCGGCCGGGTTCCGAACCAATATCCTCGTCTGCGTGGCCTCGACCATGATGATGACCATGGCGACGCTCCTTGTCCAGGGGCAGGGCGGGACCGCGGACACGCTCGTCCGCATGGCGGCGGGGGTCATCACGGGGGTCGGCTTCCTCGGCGCCGGCACCATCTTCCAGTCGCGCGGGACGATCGCCGGCCTGACGACGGCCTCGACGCTCTGGCTCGTGGCCGGCCTGGGACTCGTCATCGGCGCCGGCTACTACCTGCCGGCCCTCATCTTCACCGCCCTGACCATCGTGACCCTGCTCCTGTTCGGCAAGATCGAAGCTTCCTATCTTCACAAATCCCAATTCCACTACCACCTCAAGGCCAAGGCCCGCCCCTATATCCTTTCGAGCCTGCGCAAGCTCGCCCTCCACCATGGCGTCCGGCTCGAGCGTCTGACCATGAGGCAGGAGGGCTCGTCCTACCTCCTGGCGTTCTCCTTCTCGGCCTCCGAGGACAAGGAACAGGAGTTCAACCAGGGTCTCCTCGAGCTGGCCGACATCGAAGAGCTGAAGATTGACTGAACGTCGCCTCCTCCTGGCGACCGGAAACCCCGGCAAGGTCCGTGAGATCCGGCGCGCTTTGCAAGGCCTCGCTCCCGGCGGACAGGCTCTCAAGGTCGTCGGGCTGGGCGGTGCCTTGCCGGGGCTGAAGCACGCCGAACGGGGCCAGACGTTCGAGGAGAACGCCCGCTCCAAGGGCCTTTTCTACAGCCGGAGATGGCCCGACCTGACCCTGGCGGAAGATTCGGGGCTCGCGATCGAAGCCCTCGGCGGGGCGCCCGACGTCCGCTCGGCCCGCTTCTCCGCACGGCGGCCGTCGGACGAAAAGAACATCCGCAAGGTCCTCCGCCTCCTTGACGGCCTTCCGGCCGAGGCCAGGAGGGCCCGCTTCGTATGCGTCATGGTCCTCGCCGAGCGGGGCCGTATCGTCGGGGAGTTCCGCGGTGAAGTCCGGGGCCGCATCGCCGCATCGCCGCGCGGGGTCTCCGGCTTCGGCTATGACCCGATCTTCTATTACGCGCCCCTGCGGAAGACCTTCGCCGAGCTCCCGCCCGCGGTCAAGAACGAGATCAGCCACCGCGGCCGGGCCGTCCGCAAGCTCCGCCGCTTCCTCGAAGCGAAAGAAAAGGCCCTGCCCGGAGGCCGTCCGGACAGGGCCTAGGCCGTCAATCCGGCGCTGTCGCGGCGCCCACGGTGATCAGGTCTTTGATCTGCTCGAAGACCTTCTCGCCGATCCCCTGGACCTTCATGATCTCCTCGACCCTCTTGAAATTCCCGTTCTTGGTCCGGAAGTCGACGATCCTCTGGGCCACCTTGGGCCCGATCCTGGGCAGGTTCTCGAGCTCCGAGGCCGGGGCCGTGTTGATGTTGATCCGCGCCTTCGGCGCCGGCGACTGGGCGTAAGCCGGAGCGATCGTGAGGACGGCGATCGCGACGGCCAACCCGAGCGCCAGGGCTTTGTGTGTTTGAGTGGTCATGGGTGAGATCTCCTTTCGCCGCCCTCAAGTGCAATACGCATGCCATCCGCTCGCTCTGCTTTTTCCTATTGTTTGGAATCGTTTACAGAAGAGCCTCCGGCTTTCGCGTCAAGCGATGTGGACAAATCGCGGAGAAACGGGAAACACCGATTGCCGTGGTGAAGGCCGACGAAAAAGGGGCTGAGCGGTGTCATCGGAGTGAGCATAAAGCGGTGATTCAGCCTTCACGGGAGGGAGATGCGGACCGGCAGGGAGCGGAGTCTTCGGAGCGACTCGGAGCCGGACTTCTGGGAAATATCTTAATAAGGCGTTTGGGAAAAAGGGGAAGACCCCTCACCCAAATCAAGTCCCCTGCAGGGACAGTCCCCTAGGACCGAGGGTGGCTCTTCTTGTAGACGGTGAGCAGCTGCTTGAGGTCGACGTGGGTGTACTTCTGTGTCGTGGCCAGGCTGGCGTGCCCCAGGAGCTCCTGGATGACCCGCAGGTCTGCGCCGCGGCCGAGGAGGTGGGAGGCGAAGGAATGGCGGAGCGAGTGGGGGCTGATCTTGCGGGCGACGGCCGTGCGGCGGATATACTTGTGGACCATCCGCTGGACCGACCGCGTCGTCAGCCGGCCACCGCGGTAGTTGAGGAAGAAGGCCTCGCCGCCGTCCCCGCCCGCGGCCAGCCCGGGCCGCGCCCGCCGATAGGCCTCCAGAGCCTCGCGGGCCTTGCGGCCGAACGGGACGATACGCTCCTTCTTGCCCTTGCCCCGGACGCGGACGAGGCGCTCGCCGAAATGGATGTCCGCAGCCTCGATGCCGACAAGCTCGCTGACGCGGATCCCCGTCGCGTAGAAGAGCTCCAGGATGGCCCGGTCGCGGATGTCGAGCGGTACGTCCGACCGCGGCAGATCGAGGAGCTCCGCCGTTTCGTCCTCCGACAGGAATGACGGGACGCGCTTCTCCTGCCGCGGCGTGGCCAGGATCTTGGCCGGGTTCTCGGCGATCCACTTCTTCCGCAGGCAGAAATCGTAGAAGGACCGCAGGGCCGCCAGCTTGCGCCCGATAGTGGTCTTCCGGCGCTTCTTCTCGTGGAGCTCGGCCAGGAAGCCGCGCAGGGTGATGTTGCCGGCCTTGTCCCAGCGGATCTCGCGCTCTTTCAGAAAGGCCGCGACCTGCCGGAGGTCGCGCGCGTAGGCGGAGATGGTGTGGGGGGACGCGTTCTTCTCGTGCTTGAGGTAAGCGAGGAACTTAGCGATTTCCTTGTTCATGAGTGCCGCCGGGCTTGGCCGCGCCGGGCTCCGCCCCCGGGGGTCCGGCTTCCCCCGATGCCGCGGCGGCCTCCCAGATCTTCTCCCGGGGCGCGGCTTCCTTGAACGTGCACTTCTCGTTCTTGCAGTAGACGTAGGGCTCGCCGCGCAGGAGGTTCTTCTTATAGAGGATCTTCGCCCCGCACTGCGGGCAGGTCCGGGCGATGGGGTCGTCCCAGGTGGCGAAATGGCACTTCGGATAGCGGCTGCAGCCGAAAAAGAACTTGCCCCGGCGCGTCTTCCGCTTCAGGATCTTGCCGCCGCACCCGAGCGGGCAATCGATCCCGGTCTCGACGGGCTTATCCTTTTTAATGTACTTGCACTTGGGATAGTCCGAGCAGGCGATGAAGGGCCCGAAGCGGCCGTACTTCTGCTCCAGGGGAGAGCCGCACTCGGGGCACTTCTCGTCGAGGGGCTGGGATGCCTTCTTGTCGAGGCTCTCCCGGAACTTGCAGGCCGGATAGGCCGAACAGGCCTTGAACTGGCCGAACCGGCCGCTCTTGGCGACCAGGGCCGCGCCGCACTTCGGACACTTCTCCTCGAGCGGGATGCCCGACTGCTTGACGCCTTCGGCCTCCCCGGCCGCTTTGAGATAGGTCTCGAGGAGCGCGTAGAATTCCTTGAGGCTGTCGGCGCCCTTCAGTGAGCCCTCGGCGATCTCGTCGAGCTCTTCTTCCATGTGGGCCGTGAACTTGTATTCCAGGAGCTTGGAAAAGTGCTTGATAAGGAACTCGGTGACGTACATCCCCAGCTCGGTCGGCCTGAACTTGCCCTCCTCCTTGACGACGTAGGTCCGGGTCTGGATGGTGGAGATCGTCGGCGCGTACGTGCTCGGCCGGCCGATGCCGCGGGCCTCGAGCTCCTTGACCAGCGTCCCCTCGGTGTAGCGGGGCGGCGGCTCGGTGAACTTCTGCTTGGTCTCGAGCTCCAGCAGCTTGAGTGTCTCGCCGGCCGCGGCCTTGGGCAGGACTTCCTTGTCGTTGCCTCCGTTAGGCCAGACGGCCAGGAAGCCGTCGAATTTAACGACCTCGCCCTTGGCCTGGAAGAGGTAGCGGCCGACCGTGATGTCGAAGGCCGTCTCCTCGATCTTGGCCGCGGCCATCTGCGAGGCCATGAATTTCCTCCAGATGAGCTTGTAGAGATCGTATTCCTCTTTTTTGAGGAAGGGCTTGACCTTCTCCGGCGTCAGCTCGATGTGGGCCGGGCGGATGGCCTCGTGGGCGTCCTGGGTCTTCTTCTTGCTCTTGAATTCGTTCGGCTTGGCCGGGACGTGAGCGGGCGAGTAGCTCTGACCGATGTAGGCCCGGGCCGTGGCCTGGGCCGCCTCGGAGACGCGGAACGAGTCCGTGCGCATGTAAGTGATGAGCCCCGTCTGGCCGAGCTCGCCGATGGCCATGCCTTCGTAGAGCTTCTGGGCCACGAACATCGTCTTCTTCACCGGGAAGCGCAGCAACCGGAAGCCGTCCTGCTGCAGGGTGCTGGTGATGTAGGGCGGCCCGGGGTGTTTGAGCTTGGGCTTGACCTGGACCTTGTCCAGGAGGAAGGGCGCCCGCTGGCATTCCTCGCGGACGATCTTGGCCTCTTCCTCGTTGTGGACCTTGGCCTTCTTCCCGTCGACCTTGGCCAGCGCGGCCTTGAAGGCCGGCGGGTTCTGGGCCTCGAGCCGGGCCGCGATCGCCCAGTACTCTTCCTTGACGAAGGCCTTGATCTCCTTTTCCCGGTCGACGATGAGCCGCAGAGCCACGGACTGGACCCGGCCCGCCGAAAGGCCCCGGGCGATCTTCTTCCACAGGAGGGGGCTGATGAGATACCCTGCCAGCCGGTCGAGGACGCGCCGTGTCTGCTGGGCGTCGAACAGGTTGAGGTCGATCTGGCCGGGGTTCTTGAAGGCCGCCTGGACGCCTTCTTCGGTGATCTCGTTGAAGGACACCCTGAAGATGTTCGGGTTGACGTCGGCCAGCAGCTGGCTGAGGTGCCAGGAGATGGCCTCGCCTTCCCGGTCGGGGTCGGCCGCAAGGATGACCCGCTCGCTCTCCTTGGCCGCCTTCTTGAGGTCGGCGACGGTCTTCTTCTTTTCGGGGATGACCTCGTAGGTCGGCTGGAAGCCGGCCGCGATGTCGACGCCCATCTTCTTCTTGGGCAGGTCGCGGACGTGGCCCATCGAGGCCTTGACGACGTAGTCCTCACCGAGATAATGGTTGACCGTCTTGGCCTTGGCCGGCGATTCGACGATCACGAGTGATTTCGACACTTACATTCTCCTCTGGAATTCTTTGCCGGGATGCTGGACGACGGCCCCCTTCAGCTCGAGGCCGAGCAGAAGCGCCAGCAGACTCGAGACCGAAACGCCCGTCCGTTCGGCCAGCTCGTCGATGGGCAGGGCCGCGTCGACAGGCAGTTCATCGAGGAGCCGGCGCTCGTCCCGGCTCAGAGAAGCGCCGCTATTCTCCTCTTTCTCGTCCCGCCGCGCAAGGAGTTCCTCCCGCCACGGCGAGGGCAGGCCGTCGGCCACGTCCTCCCAGGAGGCGACGGGCCTGGCCCCGTCCCGGATGAGGCCGTTGGGCCCGGCGCTCAGTTCCGAGGTCACGTTGCCCGGGACGGCCATGACCTCCCTGTCCTGGGACAGGGCCAGCTTGGCCGAGATGAGCGAGCCGCTCTTCCGGGCGGCCTCGACGACGACGAGGCCGAGCGCGAGCCCGCTGATGATCCGGTTGCGGACGGGAAAGTTCTCGGCGAGCGGCGGCGTTCCGAGGGCGAACTCTGTCACGACGGCCCCCCGCGCGGCGATCTCGCGCTGAAGCCCGCGGTTTTCCCACGGATACGGAACGTCCAAGCCCGAACCGAGCACAGCCACCGTTCGTCCTTTCTTGAGAGCCCCCCGATGGGCGCAGGCGTCGATGCCCGCGGCCAGGCCGCTGACGACGACGCATCCGCGGCCGGCGAGGCCGGCGGCGAGCTTCTCGGCCACGGCCCGCCCGTAAGGGGTGGGCCGGCGCGCGCCGACGACGGCCACCGCGGGATTTCGAAGTGCCTCCCCGTCGCCATCGCAATAGAGGACGAAGGGAGGATCGAAGATCTCTCGCAGGTACCCCGGATACCCGGGGTCGTCTAAGGTCAAGAGAGTATACGCTTTCCGTTCGATTTTTTCCAATTCCCGCCGGGCCCGGTCGACGGCCAGGCCCGAGACGATGGCTTCGACCGCGGCGCCGTCCACGCGCAGCCCTTCGAAGTCGGCCCGGGCGGCGCGAAAGACGCCGGTGATCGACGAGAAGCGCCCGACGATCCGGCGGGCGGCGGCGCTCGGCCCGTAGAAAAGGAGGTGCAGGGCCAGCCAGCAGGTGCCGCGGTCGTCCATGGGGCCGTCTCTGTCAAAGAAGACGATCGGCGGCCGCGGATCGTCCCATGGCCCGGGAAGAGCCTGACGAGATTTCAGGCGGTCATGCGGGGGTTTCGAGCCGGAACTGCTTATGCGACGACGACGCGCCGCGGACGAGCGTCAGGCGCGACGGGGGAACGCCCAGGTGCGAGGCCAGCCGCTCGGCGACCTCCGCGTTGGCCCGCCCCTTTTCCGGGGCGGCCTTGACGCGGACCCGGAAGCTGTCCGGTCCGAGCTCCTCGACGCCCGGCGTCTTCGAGCGCGGCTGGGCCTTGACCATGAGGATGCGGGCCATGCCTCGTCCGTTTCGAGCGCCGCCACGTCCAGGCGTCCGCGGCGCCGCCCTCCTATTCCGGGTCTTTGAGGACCGACTTGTATCGCTCGAACAGGTCCTTCAGCTCTTTCTGGGAGATGACGTAGCGGCTGACGTAGATCGACAGCGTCGAGCGGACGGGGTCGTTCGACTTGATGAGGACATAGTCGCGGAGGACGCCGGTCTTCGACTGGGGCGGGAAGCGAAGCTCGACCTCGCGCGACTCTCCCCGGGGCAGAAAGAACGGCGAGGCCAGGGGCTTGCCGCCGGAGAAGAATTGGACGTTCTCGTGGGCCACCTCGACCTTGAGCTCGCGCTCGCCGGCGCTCTTGATGACGACCTTGGCCGTGGGCGCCTCCCCTTCGAGGACGAGGCCCATGTCGACGTTGTAGCGGTCGACGTCGATGCGGGCCGAGGGCGGGACTTCGATGTCGGCGACAAGGGAGAGCTCGCGCCGGGGGCTCTCGCTATCGTTCGAAACGAGGTAGACGTAGCGCGAGAGGCGACCCGAATAGCCGCGCGTGTCGAAGGTCGTCTTGATCTTGCCCGTCTTGCCCGGGGCGATTTTCTTCTCGGACACGAGCGCCGCGGTGCAGCCGCAGGTCGTCTCGACCTTCTCGACGACGAGCGTGGCGCCGCCGTCGTTGGTGAAGACGAACTCGTGGTTGACGACGTCGCCCTGCTTGACCTTGCCGAAGTCGTGGGACGTCTCCTTGAACACGGCCCGGGGCTTGTTCGCCTGGGCCAGGGCGGCGGAGGCGGCCAGGACGGTCACGGCGGCGATGACGGCGCCGAAGCGCCAGGGTTTTCGGTGGCTCATCAGTGTCTCCTCAGGTATCCAGAATACCCCATCCCCCTCATTTCCATCAAGCCGGGATCATTCACGAGCGTTTTTATGAATAGTCCAGGCAAGCCCTGGGCTATTCACGAGCCGAGGCGGCTGCAGATGCGAGGCGTCAAAGGGTGAAGCTGTACTCCGGGTACTGCGAATCCTTTGCAACGAAGCAGATGCGGCCGGATCGGCTTGCCCGAAGGGTAAAAACGCCGGTCTTTGGTTTTTGGGCTTGAAGGAGAAACCCGGCGTTTTTATGAATTGTCCAGGGAAGGTCATTCGACGGTGACGCTCTTGGCCAGGTTGCGCGGCTGGTCGACGTCGAGGCCCTTGGCGGCGGCGGAATGATAGGCGAAGAGCTGGAGCGGCAGGACGGTCAGGAACGGCGTGAAGAGCTGGTGCGTCTCCGGGATGGGAAAGACCTCCTCGGCCGCGGCCCGGGCCTTTTCGTCGCCTTCGAAGGCGACAGCCAGGATGCGGCCGCTCCGGGCCTGCACCTCGGCGATGTTGGACAGCATCTTCTCGTAGACGCGGTCGTGCGGGACGATGGCCAGGGTGGTCATGCCTTCGTCGATCAGGGCGATGGGGCCGTGCTTCATCTCTCCCCCGGCATAGCCCTCGGCGTGGGTGTAAGAGATCTCCTTGAGCTTCAGGGCCCCTTCGAGAGCGATGGGGAAGTTGATCCAGCGGCCGAGGAAGAGGTAGTGCTGGCAGGCGAGGTACCGGCGGGCGGCCTTCTCGATCGCAGGCGCGCGGCCGAGGACGCGATCCATCTTGAGCGGCACACGCTGGAGCTCTTGAACGAGGGCCAGGCTGTCCTGGTCGCCGAGCGCGCCGCGGGCCTGGGCGAAGGCCAGGGCGAAGAGGGCCAGGGCGGCCATCTGGCCGACGAAGGTCTTGGTCGCCGCGACGCCGATCTCCGGCCCGGCGTGGAGGTCGAGGACGCCGTCCGCGGCGCGAGCCATCGAGGAGTTCGGGGCGTTGGTGACGGCCAGGACGGCCCGGGCTTTTTCCCGCACCAGGCGGAGCGCGGCCAGGGTGTCGGCCGTCTCGCCCGATTGGGAGATGCCCAGGACGAGCGTCCCGCGGTCCATGACGAAGTCGCGCGAGCGGAGCTCGGAGGCGTATTCGACGTCGACGGGCACGTGGGCTAGCGTCTCGAGAAGGTACTTCCCCACGAGCCCGGCGTGGTAGGACGTGCCGCAGGCGATGAAGACGACGCGCGAGACCTCCCGGAAGGCCTCCGGCGCGAGCCCGGTGTCGTCCAGGAAGACCCTCCCGGACTCGAGGGAGACCCGGCTCTTGAGCGTGTCCCGGACGACGTCGGCCTGCTCGAAGATCTCTTTGGCCATGAAGTGCTCGAAGCCGCGCTTCTCGACCATGGCCGGCTCCCAGTTGAGGGTCTCGACCGCCTTCTCCACGGGGGCCCCGGCGAAGGTGGCGAAACGCACGCCCTGCGGCTCGAGGACGGCGATCTCGCCGTCGTTCATGTAGGCGACGCGCCGGGTGTGGTGGAGGAGGGGCGTGATGTCCGAAGACAGGAACGTCTCCCCGTCCCCGAAGCCGACGACAGCCGGCGGGCCGTTGCGGGCCGCCACGATCTTGCCGGGATCGCGCGACGAGATGCAGGCCACGGCGAAGGCTCCTTCGAGCTCCCGGACCGCGGCCCGGAGGGCCGCCTCGAGAGAGCCGCGGAAGTGCTTCTCGACGAGGTGGACGATGACCTCGGTATCGGTCTCGGTCCGGAACGTATGCCCCTCGGCCCGGAGCTGCTCCTTGAGCGACCAGTAGTTCTCGACGATGCCGTTGTGGACGAGGGCGATCGTACCGGTGCAGTCGGTGTGGGGGTGGGCGTTGTCCTCGCTCGGCCGGCCGTGGGTCGCCCAGCGGGTGTGCCCGATGCCGCAGCAACCGGCGAGCGGGTGAAGGCGGACCTCCTCGGCCAGGTCGCGGATCTTGCCCTTGACCCGCCGCCGCCCGACCCCGTCGCCGTTGAGGACGGCGATGCCGGCCGAATCGTAGCCGCGGTACTCGAGGCGCCGCAGTCCCTCGATGAGGTCGGGAACCGTGTCCCGGGCGCCGGCGCAACCGATGATGCCACACATATCTCGTCTCCTTTACTCGAGTTCCGGCTCTTCCTCGGCGGCCTCGCCGGTATCGACCTCCGGCACGGGCAGGCCGATGAGCGGCAGGTACTTGGACCCCTCGCCCTGGGGATTCAGGGACTCGAGGATGCGCACGTCGGGGCACATGGCCAGGTCGACGACCTCCCCGGCGTTCTCGGGCGCGATGACCTGGACGGAGGGCCGGTCGACGTCGACCTCGTTGATGGCCCGGACGACGCCGACGCGCCCGTCGCTCATCGCGACGAGCGTCCCGATCGGCCAGACGCCCATGAACGAGAAGAACTTGTCGAGGAGCTGCGGCTCGAAGATCTTGCCCTTTTCGAGCATCATCAGCTCGTGGATCTTCTCGGGCGGGTAGTCCTTCTTGTAGGACCGCTTGAGGGCCAGGGCATCGTAGACGTCGCAGATGGAGATCATCATCGAGGCCGGGTGGGGTTTCCGCGCGTAGGGGGACTTGGGATAGCCGGTCATGTCGTAGCGGAGGTGGTGCTCGTAGCAGGTCACGATCGGCAGGATGCCCAGGGCGTCCTTGTATCCTTCGAGGATCCGGGCCCCGAGGAGAGGGTGGTTGCGGACCTGGAGGAACTCGCCCTCGGAGAGCTTCGACTCCTTCTGGATGACCTTGAGGGAGATGTAGAGCTTGCCGACGTCGTGATAGAGCGCGGCGATGCCGAGGTCGAGGACGTCGTCCTTGGTGAACTGCAGCTTCGAGGCGAAGAACATGGCCAGCAGGGTGACGTTGAGGAGGTGGACGAACGTCACCAAGTCACGCCTCTTGACCGAGACGAGGTTGAGGAGCTCCTGATGGCGGCCGACGAAATCCTCCATGATGCCGAGGATGTTGAAGCGCAGGTCGAGGTAATCGACCTCCTCCTTCTCGAGAACGACGTTGAGGGCGTTGGAGACCGTGTGGACGGAGCTCTCATAGCGCGTTCGCGTCTCTTCGGCCACGGTCACGGCCTCCTCTCCCCGGACCATGGTCCGCAGCTTCCCGGCCCGGATGTTCTGGATGCCGTGGAGGTTGAAGTACTCCTGCTCGCTGATCTTCTCCTGCCGCTTGATGCGGGTCAGGAAGATGATGAACTCGCGCAGCTCTTCGAAGCGGAGGCCCTGTTGGAAGATGATCCGCTCGACGCCGTTCTTTTCGAGGAAGTCGATGAGCAGGCCGAGCTTGCCGCGGAGGTTGAAGAAGATCTCGTCCTCCCAGGCCGCCTCGCCGCCGATGATGCCGAGGACGAGCTCCTTGCGGTCCTCGAGGATCTCTTGGACGACGCCGTAGAGGCGGTTGAGATACTCCTTGAACTTGGGGTGGTCGCCGGTGTAGATCTTGCCCGCCTGGATGGCGTTCATCAGGTAGATGAAGCAGATCTTGATCTTATCCCTCACGCCACTTCTCCAGAAGGCGCCCGGCCTCCTGCCGGACCTTGCGGTTCCATATGTCCTTCCGTTCGGCCAGCGGCTCGACGTACGGAGTGGCCTCGCGCAGGCCGTAGCGCTCGACGATGCCGAGGTTACGCAGGAGCGCCTTGTTCCGGAGGCCGTAGGGCGAGGCCAGGCCGAAGAGCTTGGTGAAGGCCACGTGTTTCGTCCGCTCGTGGCGCATGAGCAGGATCAGGGCCTCGGCCTGGATGAGTTCGTTCTTCTTTTCGAGGATCGGGAAGAGGAAGGCCTCGTCGTACTCCTTGAGGTTCTGCATGGCCTGGAGGGCCTTGACCTTGACCGCCGGGTCGCCCGCCTCGTAGATCTTCTTCAAGGACTCCAGGGAGAGCGGCGCGTCGATGAGCCGTAGGCCGTCGGCGATCCGGCCCAGGAGCTCGCTGTCGGAGGACCGTTTCTTGATCAAGGCGTGGAAGTCCTCTGCCTGGTCCGGGAAGAAACGGAAACAGGCCCGGAGGAGGGACGATGAGACGATCCGGTCCTTGAACACGGTGCCCGAATACGCCTCCCAGGCGTGGAGGCTCTGGCCGAGCCTCTCGATGAACGTGTCGAGCTCAGGCCCGGTCTCGCCCCGCAGCAGGCACCCTTCGATATGCTCGGCGATGGACTTGCGCGCCTGGTCGAAGGCCGGCTCCCCGGCCAGGTCCGCGGACTTGCCCTCGAGGATCTCGTGGAGAGCGAGCAGGAATTCGAAGTCGCTTTCCTGGACGGTCCTCTCCCACTCCTCGGCGATCCGGGCCAGCTCGGCGACGGCCTGCTCCTTCCGGGCCTCCTGCGACAGCAGGACGAGGAGGAGGAAGCGGTAGTTCCTCTGGAGGAGCCGGTGGTCCAGGGTCAGCCTCTGGTCGAAGTTGATCTCGTTGAGGACGTTGGACAGCGTCTGGCGGTACATCTCGGAGTGGAGCTGGGAGGATACGCCCGACAACAGGATGCGGATCTTCGATTCGGTCTCGGAGCGGCGGTTCTGGGGATTGTCGGAGTGGAAGAGGGCGTGGAGCGAGGTCGAGATCTTCTTGTGGCGCTCCTTGTCGATGAGCCGGGAGAAGATGCTGAAGCTCAGCGAGTCGAATTTGTCGTTGCCGAGGATCTCCTCCCACAGGGTCGAGGCCAGGTCCTCTTCGCTCAGGTCCGAGATGAGGAGCTTGAGATTCTCGAATTTCGACTCCGTCGGGGTCTTGCGGGCGGAGACGATCGACTTGAGGAGCTGCTTGGAGGCGACCCGGTGCTTCTCCTCGGAGGTCGTCTTGAGATAGTGGAAGAACTTGGCGAAATTCTTGTGCATCTCTTCGTTCTGGATGAGGTCCTCGGTGTTGAACTTGCCGACGACCTTGCCGAACGAGCCGGCCAACTCCTCGAGCTTCTCCGTGTCGTTCTCCTCGACGGCCTCCATGAGGAGGTAGGGCCAGATGTCCTTGATCTCCTCGCCTTCGCCTTGCAGGAGGACGGAGTAGTCCAGGGTGTCGACGGCGATGTGGATGATGTTCTCCCGTTTGATGATGGCCTGGGCGCCGCCCTCCTTGATGAACATCTTGACCGGCAGCATGATCTTGGAGGCGAAGCGCATGAACTCGGCGTGGGGCAGGCCCGGCCGGATCTCGAGGCGCTTGATCTTGCGGAAATGGAACAGCTGGGCCAGGTCCATGTACGTGCGTTCGCCTTCCCAGAAGCGGCCGTCGATGAGCAGGGCATGGGGCGAGAAGCCGATCGACAGGGGATTGATATAGACGAAGAGGGCTTCGAGCCGGGCCATGAGGTCGTTGACGCTGCTCTTGAAGGCCGGATGGTCGGCGTTGTACATCGAGGCCATCTTGAAGGCGACGCGCATGGACCGGGCCATGGACCGGATGAGCTCGTCCTTGTCGGTCGGGATGGCCGCGGCCGGGACGGCCGGAACGGACCCTTCCGTCTTCTCGAGAGCCGCGTCGACGCCGTCGGATGGCACAGTTCACCTCACCGTCGATAACCCTTACACCATTCTCCTCTCCCCCGATGAAAGTACCATGCCCCGGCCGGGTGATTCAAGGGGTGAGAAAGTCTCATCTCCGGTCTTGAGCCCCTCGGGGGCATGTGCTATACTGCCCCGAAAATGGAAGGGAGGCCGGCTTCATTCGCAGAGCAGCTCTGGCCCTGGCGGACGGGACCGTCCTCGAGGGCGTAGGCTTCGGCGCGAGCGCCAAAATCGGGGGGGAAGTCGTTTTCAATACCGGGATCGTGGGCTACCCGGAGAGCATCACCGACCCCTCCTATCGCGGCCAGATCCTCTGCCAGACCTATCCGCTCATCGGCAACTACGGCGTCGACCCGGCGCGCTTCGAATCGAACAGGCCCCAGATCGCCGGATACATCGTCTCGGAGATCTGCGCCCGGCCCTCTCACGCCACGTCGCGGAAGACCCTCGACGACTGGCTCCGGGAGAGCGGCGTGCCCGCGATCGCCGGCATCGACACCCGGGCCCTGACGAAAAAGCTCCGGGCGAACGGCGTCATGACCGGCCTCATCGACGCCGGCGACGGCCCGCAGAGCCCGGCCCGGCTGCGCCGCGAGGCCCGGGAGGTCCCCGACCCCAACGCCCGCGACCTCATCGCCGAGGTCACGACGCCGGAGATCCGCATCTACAACCCCAAGGCCGCGAAGACGATCGTCCTCATCGACTGCGGCGTCAAGGCGAACATCATCCGGGCTCTCGTCCGCCGCGGCGTCTCCGTCGTCCGCGTCCCGGCCGACTCCGACGCGGACCGCATCCTGGCCTTTGCCCCGAAAGGCGTCGTCATCTCCAACGGCCCCGGCGATCCGCGGCGGGCGGCCGCCGCCGTGGCGGCGGTCCGCCGGCTCCTCTCTGCCGGGATCCCCCTCTTCGGCATCTGCCTCGGCAACCAGGTCCTGGCCCTGGCCGCCGGAGGAAGAACCTACAAGCTCAAATTCGGCCACCGGAGCCAGAACCAGCCCTGCCTCGAGGAAGGCACCAAGCGCTGCTACATCACCAGCCAGAACCACGGCTTCGCCGTCGACACGGCGAGTCTCCCCCGGGGCTGGAAGCCCTGGTTCCGCAACGCCAACGACGGCACGAACGAGGGCATCCGCCACAGCCGCAAGCCCGTCTTCGGCGTCCAGTTTCACCCCGAGGCCTGCCCCGGCCCGACGGACACCGAGTTCCTCTTCGACACGTTCCTCGGGGCCGCCCGATGAAGAAGCCGAAGAAGGTCCTCATCCTCGGCAGCGGCGCCCTCAAGATCGGTGAGGCCGGCGAGTTCGACTACTCCGGGAGCCAGGCCATCAAGGCCCTCAAGGAGGAGCGGCTCGAGGTCGTCCTCATCAACCCCAACATCGCCACGATCCAGACCTCGGAAGGGATGGCCGACAGGGTCTACTTCCTGCCTGTGACGCCGTTCTTCGTCAAGAAGGTCATCGCCCGGGAGAAGCCGCAGGGCCTGCTGCTCTCGTTCGGCGGCCAGACGGCCCTCAATTGCGGCGTCGCGCTGTGGAAGAGCGGCGCCCTCGAAGAGGCCGGGCTGCCAGTCCTCGGGACGCCGATGGGGGCCATCGAGAAGACCGAGGACCGCAAGCTCTTCAACCGGGCCCTGGCCCAGGTCGGCCTCAAGACGCCCCGGGGCCTCGCCGTCCGGACGGTCGAAGCCGGACTGCGGGCGGCCGGGACGATCGGCTACCCGGTCATGGCCCGCGTGGCTTACGCCCTCGGCGGCAAAGGCAGCGGCATCGCCTACTCGCCGCGGGAGCTGCGGGAGGCGCTGCGCCGGGCCTTCACCGCCGCGCCCCAGATCCTCATCGAAGAATACCTCGAAGGCTGGAAGGAGATCGAATACGAGGTCGTCCGGGACCGGGCCGACAACTGCGTCACCGTCTGCAACATGGAGAACTTCGACCCCATGGGCATCCACACCGGAGAGAGCATCGTCATCGCCCCGTCCCAGACGCTGACGAACGACGAGTACCACCGCCTCCGGGCCATCGCCATCAAGGCCGTCCGGCACCTCGGCATCGTCGGCGAGTGCAACATCCAGTACGCCCTCAACCCGCACAACGGCGACTATCGCATCATCGAGGTCAACGCCCGGCTGTCGCGGAGCTCGGCGCTGGCCAGCAAGGCCACGGGCTACCCCCTGGCCTTCGTCGCCGCCAAGCTGGCCCTCGGACATCTCCTGCCCGACCTTCCCAACTCGATCACCAAGGTCACGGCGGCCTGCTTCGAGCCGGCCCTCGACTACCTCGTCGTCAAGATCCCGCGCTGGGACCTCAAGAAGTTCGGCCGGGTCTCGAAGAAGATCGGCTCGGAGATGAAATCGGTCGGGGAGGTCATGGCCATCGGCCGGTCCTTCGAGGAGGCCATCCAGAAGGCGGCCCGGATGCTTCAGGTCGGCGTCTACGGCCTCGTCGCCAACGAGAACTACTCCTTCCGCAGCCTCGAGAAGGAGCTCCGCCATCCGACCGACGAGCGGCTCTTCGGCGTCGCCGAGGCCCTCAAGAAGGGATTCACCGTCGACCGCATCCACGGGCTGACCCGGATCGACCGCTGGTTCCTCCACAAGATCAAGTCGGTCGTCGATTGCGAGGCGCGCCTCCGGGACAGCCGCCTCGGTTCTCTCGCGGCTGACCTCCTCCTCGAGGCGAAGCGCAAGGGCTTCTCGGACAAGCAGATCTCGCTCCTCACGGGATCGTCGGAGCTGCGCGTCCGGAGGAGGCGGAAGGAGCTCCGCCTCCTCCCGGCCGTCAAGCAGATCGACACGCTGGCCGCCGAGTACCCGGCCCAGACGAACTACCTCTACGTGACCTACAACGGCCGCGAGGACGACGTCGCCTTCCGCAACGGCCACGGCCGGCCGGGCAAGGTCATGGTCCTCGGCTCGGGCTCTTACAGCATCGGGTCGTCGGTCGAGTTCGACTGGTGCTGCGTCAACGCCGCCCTGGCCCTCAAGAAGCTCGGCTACGCGACGATCATGGTCAACTACAACCCGGAGACGGTCTCGACCGACTACGACATCTGCGACCGGCTCTACTTCGACGAGCTCAGCTTCGAGCGCGTCCTCGACATCTATGAAAAGGAAAAGCCCCTCGGCGTCCTCCTGTCCATGGGCGGACAGATCCCCAACAACATCGCCCTCCGCTGCCACCAGGCCGGCGTGCGCGTCCTGGGGACGCCGCCGCCGAGCATCGACCGGGCCGAGGACCGCTTCAAGTTCTCCAAGCTCCTCGACGAGCTCGGCGTCGACCAGCCCGAGTGGCGCGAGCTCCGCAGCGTCGCCGAGGCCAAGCGCTTCGCCAAGGCCATCGGCTACCCCGTCCTCATCCGGCCTTCCTACGTCCTGAGCGGGGCGGCCATGAGCGTCGTCTTCAACGAGGGCTACCTCGACCGCTACCTCCAGAAGGCCTCCCGGGTCTCTCCCGAATACCCCGTCGTCATCTCCAAGTTCATCCTCAACGCCAAGGAGATCGAGCTCGACGCCGTGGCCGACCGGGGCGAGGTCATCGCCTCGGCCATCGTCGAGCACGTCGAGAACGCCGGCGTCCACTCGGGCGACGCGACCATGGTCCTGCCGCCCCAGAAGCTCTACATCGAGACGATCCGCCGCATCCGCGAGATCGGCCGCGAGATCGCCCGGGCCCTCGAGATCACCGGCCCCTTCAACATCCAGTTCATCGCCAAGGACAACGCCATCAAGGTCATCGAGTGCAACCTCCGGGCCTCGCGCTCGTTCCCCTTCGTCAGCAAGGTGGCCCGGACGAACTTCGTCGAGCTGGCCGTGGCCGCCATCATGGGCCGGCCGGTCCGCAGCAGCAAGACGACCCTCGACCTGAACTACGTCGGCGTCAAGGCGCCGCAGTTCTCGTTCTCCCGGCTCAAGGGCGCCGACCCCGTCCTCGGCGTCGAGATGGCCTCGACCGGCGAGGTCGCCTGTCTCGGAGAGGACGTTCATGAAGCCTATCTCAAGGCCATCCTGTCGACGGGATTCATCCTGCCGAAGAAGAACGTCCTCCTGACGGTCGGCGGCGAGGAATCCAAGCACCGCTTCCTCGGCGCGGCCCGGACGTTGGCCGGGCTGGGCTTCCGGATCTTCGCCACCGAAAAGACTTCGGCCTACTTCAAGGAGAACGGCGTCCGCGCCACGCGCCTGTTCAAGGTCCACGAGCGCCGCGGGCCGAACATCCGCGACTACATCGCCGGCGGCAAGATCGATCTCGTCATCTCCATCCCCAACCCGGCGAGGAGGGTCGAATTCAACTCCGCCTACCGGCTCCGGCGCCTGGCCGTCGATTACTCGATCCCCATCCTGACCAACCTCCAGGCCGCCGACCTCTTCGTCCAGGCCCTGGCCGCCAAGAAGCCCTCCGACCTCGCGATCAAGCACTGGGCCGAGTACCAGTAAGCCGCGGGATAGAGGGAGCCGCCCCCCGGAAAAATTGACCCCATTTTGACAAAATCCTGACAAATCGCCCCCGACTCCGAATCATCTTATGTGGGCCCGGTCGCTCCGGGCTAACATTCCACTGAAGGAGGGCCTCATGAAAAAGGTCATTTTGACGGTTTTAATGGTCGGTTTGTTCGTTGCGGCCGTGGCCGTTGGTCCGGCTTGGAGCCAGGGCAAGGCGGATTTCAGCCTGAACCTGGGCGTCCAGACGAACATCTTTCAAGGCACCTCGTTCGACGGTGCCATGTTCACCCTCGATGCCCGCGTAGGGTTCGGCCTCGGGAAATCCTTTCAGATCAGCCCCGAGCTCATGTGGGTGGTCGACGACAGCCTCGACTTCGAATACACATTGCTCTATCCCGGTGTCATGCTGAACTACAAGCCCGGCAACTTTTTCGTCGGAGCGGGAGTCGTCCTTCCGATCGCCATCGGCGGCGGTAGCACGGACTCCGGCAACCCGGCGCCCAAGATCAACATTGGTTACCAGTACGGGAACTTGATGTTCACGCTCTACGCCCTCACCTGGACCGAGTCGGGCATCGATTTCCTCGACATCAACTACGTCGGGGTCACGGTCGGCTACAGGTTCTGACCTCCGGCCTCGTCGGTCCGTCGCAAGCGACGTCCGGGACGGCCGGCCCTGGGCGTCGCTTTCCCTTCCCCGCGCCTGATCATCCGCCCTTGTCCCGCGTCCACGAGTCGTCTATAATCCGGGCAGGGTGAATCTAGCATGCGCATGAAACGAACCGTCCTTTCCCTGCTCCTCGTCATAGCCGCCGGAACGGCGCTGGCCGCCGCGGCCCAGGACGCTCCGGCCCGGGCGACGAAGATCAAGGTCACGGCCGAACAGGCCAATCTCCGGGAGAAGCCGGACATCGGCAGCTCCATCGTCCAGCAGATCCCCGAAGGCACCGTCCTCGAAGCGGACAGGAAGGAAGGCGAATGGTACTTCGTCCGTTATACCCTCGAGGACGGCGGCGTCATCGGCGGCTGGATCCATGAGAGCCTCGTCGAGGTCGTCGAGACGGGCGCGCCTGTTACGGAAACGGTGAAGAAACCGGCCGTGGAGACGCCGCCGCGCGCGCGTGCCCGGCGGCCGGTCCGGATCGGCCGGATCGAACCGCCCGAATTCAGGACCGGCTCCATCCCCCTCGAATTCTCCTTTTCCGCCGGCGTCGCCACGCTCGCGCCCCAGGACCTCAACGACGGGACGCGGGGTTTCACCGACTGGTCCGCCGCCAACCTCGGCGTCCCGGTACCCGGCAGCACCGATGTCCTGCGCCTCGCCATGCTCGCCGGGTTCGAGCTCACCTACCGGATATCCCCGCGGCTTGCGGTCGGCCTGGGCGCCGACTTCCTCCGCGGCGCCAACGGGGACGAGATCGTTCTCTCGGACGAGCTCGTGTCCGAAACGATCACGACCAAGCCCTCCGTCCGGGGGGTCCCGATCAAGGTCCTGGCCCGCTTCTATCCCGGCGCCGGCCTCTACGTCCGCGGCGGTCTCGGCCTTTATTCCATCAAGGCGGGCTACCTGTTCCGGCACGAGGGGGCCGACGCCTGGGAGCAGTGGAAGGGGTCGGCGTCGACAAGTGGGATCGGCGGCGAGGCGGCCTTCGGCGGGGAGTGGGACATCGCGCCGAGGACGGTCTTCTTCGCCGAAGCGGGCTTCCGGATGGCCAGCTTCAGCGGGCTGACGGGGCGGAACGACACCACCAGCTCCGATGCTCCGAGCGGGACCGATGTCGGCACCCTGTTCTTCTTCCACAGGACGGCCGAAGACGACGCCGTCTACCCGGCGATCTTCGTTCGGGAGAGCGCGCCGGTCGAGGCCGGGGTCGTCGATTCGCGGCAGGCCAAGATCAACATCTCGGGCACATCCGTCCGCGTAGGAGTCAGGTACAGGTTCTAGGCGGCCCCGACAATGCTTCACATCCTGGGGACGCGGAGGAACCTCTCCACGTAATCGTCCGGCACGCCGCATTCTTTCGCGCCGTCGATCACGATCTTCTCGTAGTCCGGATGCGGTTTCCCCAGGGCCCGGCCGGTCCGGAGATAAGTCATGGCCCGGTAAACGTTCCCCTCCCGGTCCTTGACCTCGATCTCGCTGTGCTCATAGCTCCGCGGGTATCCCTCGAAGGCATCGAGGGTCAAGCGGTCGCGCTCGGTGATCTCGTAGAGGGCCCCCCAGACGCCTTCAGCTTCGGACCTGACGATGTTCCCGACGGCGCCGTCCCAAGTGACGGAAAATCCGTCATAGACGAAGCGATGCCCTTCGAGGAAGACGGCCTTGCGGAAGCGGCTCGCCGGGCACCACCTTTGCATCTGCGCCTGGTTCATGTTCGACGCATAGGCGAAGTACTTCACGGCCTGCCTCCTCCGGCGAGCGGTCAATCCCGTGCCTCCGATTATATGTCCGTCTTCCCGCCCGAGGCAAGCTTTCCTTGAGGACGGCCCGGCCTTGACGGGCGGGCCCGGGGCGGCTATTCTGGAGGTGGAGATCCCAAAGGCATGTCCATAAGCCCCGCCCTCCTCGCCATCCTGGCCTGTCCGCTGTGCAAGGCTGACGTCAAGCTGACGGCCGACGAAAAGGGCCTGAAGTGCGTCTCCTGCCACCGCGTCTATCCCATCAAGGACGACATTCCGGTCATGATCATCGACGAGGCCGCCATCGAACCCGACCGCCCCGTCAAGGCCTGACCATGTGCGGTGTCATCGGCATGTGGGGCAACGGCCCCGTCATCCGGGACCTCTATCAGGGCCTCCTGGCCATCCAGCACCGCGGCCAGGACTCGGCCGGGATCATCACCTTCGACGGCCGCTTTCACGCCAAGAAGGGCAACGGCCTCGTCCACGACATCTTCACCCCTGACACCGTCGAACGCCTCCTCGGCCCGATCGGCATCGGCCACACCCGCTACCCGACGATCGGGGGCGGCGGCGGCGAGGACGCCCAGCCGTTCCAGCTCAATTCGCCCTTCGGCATCATCATGGCCCACAACGGCAACGTCGCCAACTACCGTGAGCTCCGCGACGAACTCTACCGCGACCAGCACCGGCTCCTCAATTCCGACTGCGACGTCGAGATCATCCTCAATCTCTTCGCCGAGTCTCTGGCTCACGAGAGGACCAAGGCGCTCGAGCCCGAGCACATCTTCCGGGCCGTCGAGGCCGTCGCCGCCAAGGTCCGGGGAAGCTTCTCCGTCGTCGCCTACATCGCCGGCCAGGGGCTCGTCGCCTTCCGCGATCCCTACGGCATCAAGCCCCTCGTCTACGGCGTGCGCCGCGACGGCCTCCTCCCCTCCTACGCCTTCGCCTCCGAGACGGTCAGCCTGAACATCATGAACTTCAGCGAGATCAAGGACGTCGAGGCCGGCGAGGTCATCTTCATCGACAAGGCCCGGACCCTCCACCGCAAGCGTATCCGCAAGGGCTGCCTGTCGCCGTGCCTGTTCGAATGGGTCTACTTCGCCCGGCCGGACACGTTCATCGACAAGGTCAACGTTTACAAGTGCCGGGTCAACCTGGGCCGTTCCCTGGCCACAGAGATCCGGCGGCGAAAGCTGGCCATCGACGTCGTCGTGCCCGTCCCCGATTCGGCCCGCGACGCGGCCATTGAGATCGCCCGCAAGCTCAACCTGAAGTACAGCGAGGCCCTGGTCAAGAACCGCTATATCGGCCGGACCTTCATCATGCCCGCCGATGCGCAGCGGAAGAGCTCGGTCCGCCAGAAGCTCAATCCCATCGCCTCGGAGATCCGGGGGAAGAAGGTCCTCCTCGTCGATGACAGCATCGTCCGGGGCAACACGTCCAAGGCCATCGTCGAGATGCTCCGCGAGGCCGGGGCCAAGAAGGTCTATTTCGCCTCGTATTCGCCACCCCTGCGCTTCCCCTGCGTTTACGGCATCGACATGCAAACGAAGACCGAGTTCGTCGCCCAGGACGCCGACGAGGCCGCCGTGGCCCGCAAGATCGGGGCCGACAAGGTCATCTACCAGTCGCTCGCGGCCCTAAAGAAGGCGGTCCAGCAGGAGAACCCCAAGATCAGGAATTTCTGCGCCGCGTGCTTCGACGGCATCTATCCGACGGGCGACATCACGCCGGACCTCCTCGAGGACATCGAGGCCGACCGTAAGCTCGCCCAGGACGGCCAACTCGAGCTCAACCTCTGAGCGAGCGCGTCCGGACCTTTCGCCACCAAGCCCTGTTCGCCGCGTACCACCGCACCGTGCGCTTGAGCCCCTCGGCGAACGGCACTTCCGGCTCCCAGCCAAGGGCCCGGATGAGGCTCGAGTCCATGGCGTAGCGGCGGTCGTGCCCCGGCCTGTCCGGGACGAATTGGATGAGCTCATGGGGCGCCTCGACCTCGTCGAGGATGCGCCGGGCGAGGTCGACGTTGGCCAGCTCGACCCCGCCGCCGACGTTGTAGATGCTGCCGCCGCGGGCCCGGAGGAGGGCCGTTTCAACGGCCCGGCAGTGGTCTTCGACGTAGAGCCATTCCCGCACGTTCAGGCCGTCTCCGAAGACAGGGACGGTCTTCCCCTCGAGCGCGTTGGTCAGGAAGAGCGGGATGAGCTTCTCGGGGAACTGGCAGGGGCCGAAGGTGTTCGAGGGGCGAAGGACGACCGTCGGCAGGCCGTAGGTCACGTGGAAAGCCCGGGCCAGGTGGTCTCCGGCGGCCTTGGTCGCCGCGTACGGAGAGGACGGCTGGAAGGGGTCGGATTCGCGAGCGGCCCGGCCCGTCCGGCTGCCGTAGACCTCGTCGGTCGAGATGTGGGCGAAGACCTCGATCGCCGGGAAGGCCCGCAGGGCGTCGAGGAGGGTATACGTGCCGTGGACGTTCGTCAGGACGAACTCGCCGGCATCGTAGATCGATCGGTCGACGTGGGTCTCAGCGGCGAAGTGGACGACGGCCTGGACGCGGGCGAAGAGGCGGCGGACGAGGTCCTTGTCGCGGATGTCGCCCAGGATGAATTCGTAGCGGGGGTCCTCCTGGACGTTTTCCAGGTTGTCGAGGTTCCCGGCATAGGTCAGCCTGTCGACGTTGACGACCTTGGTCTGTTTGTGACGGCGAAGGATCAGGCGGATGAAGTGGCTGCCGATGAAGCCGGCCCCGCCCGTTACGAGGATCGTCTTGCCGTCGAGGGTCCGTTCGGTGCTCATGGCCGTCCTCCCGTCCTCAGAATCCGAACCCCCCCAGGAAATCGAGCGTCTTGCCGATGCTGCCGAGCCCCAACGAGAGCCGCACCTGGACGTCCGGCGCGGCCCGGTAATAGAAGGCCCGGACGTCGACGAGAACGTCGATGCACTGATAGTGGTAGGTGAGCTGGGCGCCGGTGTAGAGGACCTTCCTCTCCTTGACGTTGTAGTCGGCCTCGAGCTGGAGATCGACGGACAGGGCCGGGATCCTCAGCCCGCCGAATGCGCCGACCTGGTCGCGGTTGTAGAGCGCGATGAGCGCGGGGTCGACGCCGGCGATCCAGGAGTTGCGGCTCGAGAACCAGTTGACGGTCAGGAAGTCGCCCTCCGACTTTAAGCCGGCCGTGGCGCTCAGCCTCAGGCTCGACAGGTTCTTATAGTAAGGATTGTAGGCGGCCGAGGCGTCGAAGGAGAACTTGGACTGAGGATAGAACCGGACCGTACCGGTCAGCTCGGAAAAGCGGGGCGCCTTGCCGTCGACGGGGAAAAGCGACAGGGGGCCGTCCTCGGGCGAGAGATAGTAGGTCTGCCCGAGGCCCAGCGAAAAGACCTCGACCGCCCGGGCGTCGGCGCCCTTGAAGAGGAAGCGGCTGGTGACGCCGTAGCTCACCTGGTGATAGCGGAAGAATCCGTAGTTCGTCACGATCCGCCCGGAATGCGTTGTCGGGCTGTCGTACGAATACGTGACATAGGGCTCGAGGATGCTCTTGAGCCGGGCCCGGCCGTCCCGATTGTAGAAGAGCCGGTAGAAGACGGGCCCTACGACCTCGATGGCCGCGACGACGTTCCGGGTGAAGATCGGCTCGTCGACGATGCCACCGGTCCCCGGGTCGAGGCTTTGGCCATAATAAGAGAGGTTGGCCGTGACCGAAGTCGTCGCCGTAAGCCAGGGGATGGAGGAGAAGGGCAGGCTCAGGGTCGGGCTGACGGCCAGGCGGGAGGAGCGCCGCTCCGTCCCGGCCGTGAAGTCGGACTTCCAGCCGTACTGCGAACGGTTGAACGAGGTGGCCAGGGAAAAATAGAGCGGCGCGAAGAGCCGGGTCTTGAAGATGTTGAAGGTCAGCTGGGGGAGCGAGGTCGAGACGTTCGAATCGTCGATCTGCGAGAAGTAGGTCTCGAAGCGCGAGGCTCGGGCGCTCAGGTTGAACCGCCGCCAGGACCGGGACAGGTAGACCTGGGAGGTCCGGGTGAACGACAGGGCCCTCTGGAAATTGTTGTCGAACTCGCGTAGGAAGCTGAACGAGGTCTGATAGTCGACGTTGGCGACGAGGGTCAAGCCCAAGGGCAAGGCCTGGGTATGGTTGAGGCGGATGATCGACGAGCTGCCGGGCCGGGTCCCCGCGGACTCCTTCTTATAGATGAAGGCGTAGAGGTTGAGGTCGCCCTTCGTCCCGCCCGGGAACATGTAGCGGTATTCGAGGCCGGCGCCGGTGCCGCGGGAGAGATAGAAGTCGACGCCGACCGTGGCGTCCATGTTGGGGGCCATGGCCCAGTAGAAGCTCTGGGAGAGGGAGAAGCCCTTGTCGCCGGCGAAGCCGATCCGGGGCAGGAGGAAGCCCGTGGCCCTGTCCTTCAGGGGATAGCGCATATAGGGCAGATAAAACACGGGGACGCTCTTGATCCGGACGACGGCGTCCCACATCTCGATGTACTCGTCCTGCTTGAGATTGGCCTTGGAGAGGCCGAAGCTCCAGCGCGGGTTCGGCTGGGTGCAGGCCGTGACCCGGGCGTGACCCAGGCTGAAGAGGCCGGCCTGCTTGCGTTCGAGCGTTTCCGCCTCGAAGAGGATCGAGGGCGCCACGAGGCCGGAGGCGCGCTCGATCGTTCCGCGGCCGGACTCGAGGTTGTAGCGGGCCCGCTCGGCGCGGATGACCTGGCCGCCGGTCTGGACAACGACGTTGCCCTCGGCCAGCACGTCTTTCGTCGCGGTATCGTATTCGACCCGGTCGGCGAAGAGGAGAAAGTCGCCGTAATCGATCTCGACGTCGCCCGCGGCGAAGACGCGGTCCCCGTCGCGCTCCTGGCTCCTGGCGACGATCCTGACTTCAGCCGGGGCCCCGGCTGTCGGGTCAACCGCGGGCTTCGCCGGCGCTGGCGCTTGGGGCATGAGGGCGGCCGGAAAGAGCGCGGCGGCCAGGCAGATGGCGACGAAGCGCGGGAGGGCCGGCCGGAAAGGACGAGGCTCCATCGGTTGATATGTAGCACAGCGTCCAGGGAGAAGCAACCGAGCCGGGAGCGGGCGGGTCCGGCCTATCGGTCCTCGGGGGGGCCGGCCTTCATCTCCTTCTTGAGGGCCCGGAAGAGGCTGAGGAGGCCGGAAACGATGCCCAGCACAGTGAAGATGAGGAGGAGCCAGGGCGCGGTGTCGAGCCAGCGGTCGAGGAAGTAGCCGAAAAAGAGCCCGACGGCGATCGAGGACGGCAGGATGAGCCCGATCGAGGTCAGCTCGGCCAGCCGCCGCAGGTCCGGACGTTGGGGATTGTCGTTCATCAGGCCGTTTTCGCTCCTCCGCTCCCGGTCTCCGCGTCCGTGATCTCGGGTTTCACGGCCCAAGCCCCGCCCTCGTTGATGAGCGCGTTCCAGCCGAAACCGAAGCCGAAGGCCAGACAGAAGAGCTTGAAGAGGGCCTCGAAAGTCTCCCCGGCGGCGCCGGCCTCGAACTTGGGGAAGATCGACAAGGCCAGGATGAGGCCGATGGCGAGAGAGGCCAGGGCCGAATAGGCGTAGCGGCGGCTGAAGCCGCGGACCTGGCCTTCTTTCACTTTCCGCAGCCAGGGCAGGACGGTCCGGGCCAGGATGCCGGCGAACAGGCCGAGGAACGTGACCAGGAACTCCGTGGACATGACTCTTTCCCTCCGGTTGCGGCCCATTCCCGCGCCTATTCTCAGAGAAGCGCGTGGGCTTGTCAAGGAATCGGGGACGCCCGCCATCCATTGGACACTACGGAATCCCCCTGAAAATGTTATACTACACAGGTCATGCCGGCCGAACAGCCCGACCCCTTCGACGAACGCATCCTGCGGCGGATCCCCGTCGAGATCGTCGTCCTCGCCGCCGTCCTGGCCCTCGCCGCCGCCCTCGTCCTCGATCCCCTGACCGGGCTCTTCGTCTTCGCCGGCGGCGTCTTTTCGGCCTTCGGCTTCGCCTGGCTCAAGCGGTCCCTGACCCGTTTCCTCTCGAGGGACAGGAAAGGGGCGCTTCGTTCCGGGATCGTCCTCTATGCCCTTCGGCTCGTGTTGATTTGCGCCGTTTTTTTGCTTATAATCCTCATCTATCCGAAGAAGATCATCGCTTTCGTCGCGGGCTTCTCGACGGTCGTTCCGATAGCCCTCCTCGAGGGCGTCCGGGGTCTTCTTCTCATGAGAACATGGAAGGGTTAGAGCATAGCCTCTGGATCGTCGACGCCTTCAACCGCGTCTTCGGTCCGCCCGTCGCCGCCGCCCTCGGCCTTCTCGGCATCAAGGTCGCCGACCCGCTCCACGCCGTTCCCGATTATCTCGTCATGGTCTTCATCGTGGCCGCCCTCCTCATCGTCCTCCTCGGCCTGGCCTCGCGCAAGCCGGCCCTGGTCCCGCGCGGCCGCCAGAGCGTCGCCGAGATGATCATCGGAGTGTTCGATTGGCTCATCGTCGACACCATGGGCCCGGAGGGCCGCAAGTTCCTGCCGGTCATCGGCACGGTCGGCCTGTTCGTCTTCGGCTGCAACATGATCGGCCTCGTCCCGGGCTTCATGTCTCCGACGAGCAAGCTCAATGTCACCGTCGGCTGCGCCCTCGTCGTCTTCTTCTACTACCACGCCCAGGGCGTCAAGGCCCAGGGCCTCAAGTATCTCAAGAACTTCACGGGGCCCATCCCGGCTCTGGCCCCCCTGATGCTTCCCATCGAGATCATCAGCCATTTCTCGCGGCCCGTTTCCCTGTCGATGCGGCTCTTCTGCAATATATTCGCCGAGGAGCTGCTCATCGTCATCATGGCCTCGATCCTCCCCTTCTTCCTGCCCTTGCCGTTCATGGCCCTGTCCATCTTCACCGCTCTCATCCAGTCCTTCGTCTTCGTCCTGTTGTCCTGCATCTACATCGCGGGCGCCGTCGCCCATGAGGAAGAGCACTAAACGCAAAGGAGTCCCGTCATGTCCAAGAACCTCAAAGCCCTGTGCCTGTTCGCTTTCACCATCGCGCTGATGGCGCTGCCCGTGCTGGCCCAAGAGGGCGTCGCCGAGCCCGGCAAGGCCCGTACGTCCCTCTTGCAGCTGTCGCTCATCGTCGGCGGGGCCATCATCACACTGGCCGTCATCGCGGGCGCTTACTGTCAGTCCAGGGCCATCTGCTCCGCGTGCGAAGGGATCTCCCGGAACCCCGCCGGCGCGGGGGCCATCCGCGGCCTCCTCATCCTGGGCCTCGTCCTCATCGAGACGCTGGTCATCTACGCCCTGCTCATCACCATCATCATCTTAATGGTCCAGTGGGGGAATTACATCCCCAAGGGCTAGTGGCCTGGACCACTCTGGCCCTGAAGATGGAAAATCGAGGGCAGTCCCGACCGAAGGGAGGGGCCGGACCCCGGAGCGGATGACACCGTCGACGCTTTCGCTCGTCACCGCGTCCTTCAAGCGGTTCAATGGGGACAAGTGTTGGACCTCGGCCATCGTCATCTCGTATTTCTCGCTCCTTTGCAGCGTTCCCCTCGTCGCCCTGTTCTTCGCCGCGGCCGGGAGGTTCTTGGGCGACACGGAGATGGCCCTGCGGAGCCTCAACATCTTCACCGACGAGTTCTTCGCCAAGCTCGACCCGAGCTTCTTCAAGGGCCTCGGGGACCTGTCGAGCTCCGGCCTTCAGCTGGGCCTTTTCGGCGTCATCGGCTCGCTCGTCTCGGCCAGCTTTCTCTTCTCGACTCTCATCGCGACGATCAACCAGATCTTCCGGACGAAGTACCACCGGTCGTTCTTCTACAACCGGCTCATCGAGTTCCTCATGATGGCCGTCGTCGGCATCTTCATGCTCTTCTCGCTGGCCATGACGGCCGTCTGGACGGCCTTCGGCCAGACCGTCCAAAAGAGTGAGCTTGTCCGGGCCACGCTCAATCCCGAGGTCGTGGCGGCCGTCAACAATGTCCTGCTGATATATATCATCCCCTATCTCCTGACTTTCCTGATGTTCTTCATCCTCTACAAGTACATCCCGGAGGTCAAGGTCCACACCAGGGCGGGCATCATCCCGGCCGCCGTCGCCGCCCTGCTCTTCGAGGTCTTCAAGCGGGCCTTCGCGTTCTACGTCGTTCACTTCTCGGCGATCGGCATCGTCTTGAGCAAGATCCTCCAGGGCACGCTGACATCGGTCCTGTTCTTCCTGCTCTGGATCACGTCGTCGATGGTCATCCTGCTCTGGGGGGCCGAGCTGGCCGCCGTGCTCAACGAAAAGTACGAAGCGACCGCCGCGGCCAAAGCGCAGAAGGCCCCCTTGCCGGCCGCCAAGCCGGTCTGAACGGAACTGTCCCCGATGGGGGACTGTCCCTCTTGGGTCGCTTGGGGATCAACAACGGGGACATGCGCCAAAGGGACATGTCCCCCAAGCTCGTCAGATGTACTTCGAGATGAGCTCGGTGAGCTTGGCCTTGGGAAGCACCCCAACGGCCTTTTCTTTGAGCTCTCCGCCCTTGAACAGGATCAGGGTCGGGATGGCCATCACGCCGTAGGTCTGGGGCATCTGGCCATTCTCGTCGACGTTCATCTTGACGACCTTGAGCTTGCCCTTGTTGGCCTCGGCAAGCTCATCAACGACGGGGGCGATCATCAAGCACGGGCCGCACCAGGGGGCCCAGAAATCCACCAGGACGGGAAGGTCGGACTTGAGGACCTCGGCGTCGAAGGTGGCGTCGGTTCCGGTGATAATGGCGTCGGACATGGGTATCTCCAATCCTTAGTATTTTTGTAGTGAATAAGCCCTGCCATGATAGCGGCGGGCCCTGGAGTTGTCAAACTGAGGGCAGTCCCGACCCCTGGGAGGGGCAGGCCGGGACCGGTGATGGGAAATATCTTGAGAAGACGGCTCAGCCTATTCCGCCCAGCCGAGCTTTTCTTTGACCAGGTCGTAATAGGAGCGCTTGGGGGAGGCGACGAGCTGGAGCTCGAACGGCGCCTTGCGGATATCGACAACGTCATTGCCGACCATGACGCCGCCCCGCTGTCCGTCGAAGGTCAGAAAAACCTCTTCTCCCCCGGTCATGAGACGGACGCTGACCGACGACGAGGACGGCACGGCCAGCGGCCGGAAGGACAGGGTGTGAGGGCAGATGGGCGTCATCACGATGGCCGGGACCTGAGGGTGGAGGATGGGCCCGCCCGCCGAGAGCGAATACGCGGTCGATCCGGTCGGCGTCGAAACGATGAGACCGTCGGCCTTGAGCGTCGCCACCTCCTGGCCGTCGACCCCGAGAGATAGCTCGATCATCCGGGCCATCGCGCCCTTGGTGACGACGACGTCGTTCAGGCAGAACGATACGGCGCCCGCGGTCCGGGCCTCGAGAAGCCAGCGCGAGCTGATGAGAGACGCGTCCCCCGCCAGAAATCTCTCGAGCGTCGGGATGGCCTCGCTGACCGGGATCTCGGTCAGGAAGCCTAGCCGGCCCAGATTGACGCCCATGACCGGCACGCCCGCCTGGGCGGCGTGATGGGCGATGCTGAGCAGCGTGCCGTCGCCGCCGAGGACGACGACGAGGTCCGAGGCCGCGGCGATCCCCGAGCGCTCCAATCCGTCCGGACGGCCGAGCTTGCGGGCGGCGACGTCCTCGAGGACGCAAGCGATGCCGCGTCCCTCGAAGTACTCGACGACGATCTTGAGAATGCCCTCGACCGAGGGCGCGTGGGCCTTGATGACGATGCCGGCTTTGCGCACGTTATTCATGGCTGACCGCCTCCTTGATCCAGGCTGGAATGAGGTCCGCGTTGATGTCCGGGCTCCCCTTGACCCAGCGGGCGAAGAATTCGACGTTCCCCTTCTGGCCGTGCGTCGAGCAGCGGATGAGCCCGGCCAGGCCGAAGCCGAGCTCTCGGGCCCCCGCGACGACCCGCGCGAGGACATCGGCGTGGACCGCGGCGTCCCGGATGACGCCCTTCTTTCCGACATCCTTCGGGCCGGCCTCGAACTGCGGCTTGATGAGCGAGACGAGCGTCCATTCGCCCGGGATGGCCTTGAGGGCGGGGAGGATCTTGAGAACGGAGATGAACGAAACGTCCATCGTCACGATGCCGGGAAGCTCGGGAAGGTCGTCGGCGGAGAGCGTTCGGGCATTCTTCTCGATGCGCACGACGCGGGGGTCCTTGCCGAGCCCCCAGTCGAACTGCTTGGTGTCCACGTCGACGGCGTAAACTCTGGCTGCGCCATGCTTTAACAGGCAATCGACGAACCCGCCGGTCGAGGCCCCGATGTCGAGCCCGACCAGGCCGGCGACATCGATACCGAACCGGTCCAGGGCTTCCTCGAGCTTGAGGCCGCCGCGGCTGACGAAGGGGAGCGGATGAGCGACTTCGAGGCGGGCTTCGGCGTCCAAGAGCTCGCCGGCCTTGCCGACCGGGCGGCCGCCGCTCGTGACCAAGCCGGCCATGATCAAGGCCTGGGCCTTCTCGCGGCTCGGCGCGAGGCCCCGGCCGGCGAGGAGCTTATCCGCGCGTTGCTTCATCGGCGCCACAAGTAAGGGGCGTCTTGGAGAGATCCCGGATCCTCCGGACGATGCTGGGGACGTCGAGGCCGACCATGGCCCTGATCTCGTCGGACTTGCCGACGGGATGGACGCCGATCGGCACGCCGATCGGCATGAAGCGGACGCCGAACCGGCCTTCCCGGTCGAGGAGCTCGCGCACGGCGCTCCCGGCGCCGCCCTCGACGATGCCCTCCTCGAGCGTGACGACCGTCCGCCCCGGTCCGGCGAAGCGGAGGATCATGTCGCGGTCGAGCGGCTGGACGAAGCGGGCGTTGACCACGGCGAACGAAAGGCCGTCCTTCTCGAGCTCCTTGGCCGCTTCGAGCGCCGGCGCCACCTGGTTGCCGACGGCAAAGAGCAGGTCGCGGCCGTCCTTGACGAGCTCGCTCCGGCCCGGTGTCAGGACCTGGAGGGTCTCGTCGATGGGGATGCCCAGGCCCTTGGCCTTGGGAAAGCGCACCGAGCAGGGGTGGCCGTAGGAGATGGCCGACCAAAGCATGTGCTGGA
This sequence comes from Candidatus Aminicenantota bacterium, assembly GCA_963809345.1. Lineage (GTDB taxonomy): Bacteria > Acidobacteriota > Aminicenantia > Aminicenantales > Saccharicenantaceae > RBG-16-66-30. Next base: position 309,056 of record CAWEJF010000009.1, read on the forward strand.
GCTCGTTTTCGTCCTTAGGGGCCATGACGATCATGTGGGGCATGTGCCGCATGTAGGCGAGATCATTGACGCCCTGGTGAGTGGGTCCATCGTCCGGCACGATGCCGGCCCGGTCGAGAACGAAGACGACGGGGAGGTCCATCAGGCAGACGTCGTGATAAACCTGGTCATAGGCCCGCTGCAGGAAGGTCGAGTAGATGGCCACGACAGGCTTGAAGCCCGCGAGGGCCAGGCCCGAAGCGAAGGTCACCGCGTGCTGTTCGGCGATGCCGACGTCGAAGAAGCGGTCGGGGAGCTTCTCGGAGAACTCCTTGAGCCCGGTACCCTCGCCCATGGCCGCGGTGATGGCGAGGACTTTCTCGTCCTTCTTGGCGACCTTCATCATCGCCTCGCCGAACACGCTCGAGAACGAGGGGCCCCACTCGCGCTGCTGCGGCTCGCCCGTCGAAATCTGGAAGGGCCCGAGGCCGTGGAACTTCTCCGGGTGGGCCCGCGCGGGCTGGTAGCCCTTGCCCTTCTGAGTCACGCACTGGATAAGGACGGGACCGTCGTAGGTCTTGGCCGTCTCGAAGGCTTCGACGAGCGATTCGATGTTGTGGCCATGGACCGGGCCGATATAGCGGATGCCGAGCTCCTTAAAGACGAGCCCGGGGAAGAGGATCTTTTTGACCAGCTCCTCGAGGGCCCGGCCGACTTTGATCACGGGCTGGCCGAGTTGGGGAACTCTCTTGAGGATCGACTTGGCCTGGTCCTTCATGCGTATATAGCGTTGACCCGAAACGAGATAGGAGAAGTACTTCGACCAGGCCCCGACGTTGATCGAGATGGACATCTCGTTGAAGTTGAGGACGATGATCAGCCGCTCCCGGAGGTGCCCGATCTGATTGAGCGCCTCGAGGGCGACGCCGCCGGTCAGGCTCCCGTCCCCGACGACGGCGACGACATGATGGGACTGGCCCGCCCGGTCCCGGGCGACGGCCAGGCCCAGCGCGGTGGACAGGGCCGTCGAGGCGTGGCCGGTGTTGGCGACGTCGTGCACGCTCTCGTCACGGCAGGGGAAGCCGAGGATGCCGCCGCAGCGGCGGAGGCCGCCGAAGCTGTCCTTCCGGCCGGTCAGGATCTTGTGGGTGTAGCACTGGTGCCCGACGTCCCAGACGATCTTGTCCCGGGGCGAGTCAAAGGCCAGGTGCAAGGCCAGGGTCAGTTCGACGACGCCGAGGTTCGAAGCGAGGTGGCCGCCGTTCTTGGCGACCGTCTCCAGGATGAGGGCCCGGATCTCCAGGGCCAGGGTCGAGAGCTCGTCCGGCGTGAGCTTTCGGATATCGGCCGGCTCGCGGATGGAATCGAGGATCTTGGCCATGGCGTCCCGGTCCCGGTCAGGCGTTCCCGCCGTCCTCCCCCGTCCCTTCGCCGTCGTCCGTCCCGGCTTCGAAATCCTCCGCCTTGAGCTTGCCCTTCTCGTCCTTGAGCAGGATCTCGACCTTGCGCTCGGCCTTGTCGAGCTCGCCGCGCAGGAAGCGGGACATCTTGACCCCCTTCTCGAACAGCGCCAGCGATTCGTTGAGGGAGATGCCGCCCTTCTCGAGCTTGGCCACGATCTCTTCGAGCTCGGCCAGGGCCTTTTCGAACGTCAGATTGGTCATGACTCCTCCTTCAGGAACCGGGATTCCAGGAGCTTCTTGCGGTCGACGGATTCGACGCGGGCGCTGAACTCGCCCCTGAAGAACGAGACCTCGACGGTCTCGCCCGCGGCGACGTCCTCGATGCGGCGGGCCAGGCGCAGCCCACCGTCCTTCCAGACGAGCGTGTAGCCCTTCTTGAGGACGTCGAGGGGGCTCAGGGCGTTGAGGGCGGCCACGAGCCGTTCCCAGTTCGCCCGGTGATCCCCCACCGTCCGGCGCAGGAGGTTCCCGAGCCGCTCGGCCGCAAGAAGGGCTGCGCCCTTGTGTTCGGCGATGGCCTGGCGCTTGGCCCTGAGGACGTTCCGGCCCCGCGTCTCGAAGTCATCCACGCGCCGGGCCAGGTTGGCCAGCTTGACCTGGAAATTCTGGAAGATGCGGTTCCGGGCCAGCTCATTGACGTCGCCCCGCCGGTCTTGGATCTCGTAGCGGAGAAGCTCACCGAGCCGGCGCGTCAGAGCATCGATCCTCTCGGCGAAGGCCTCCTCCTTCTCGATGACCATCTCAGCGGCCGCCGAAGGCGTCGAGGCCCGGACGTCGGCGACGAAGTCGGCGATGGTGTAGTCGATCTCGTGGCCGACGGCCGAGATGACGGGCACGGGCGAACGGGCGATGGCCCGGGCCACGGGCTCCTCGTTGAAGGCCCAGAGATCCTCGATCGAGCCGCCGCCGCGCCCGACGATGAGGACATCGATCCCCGGCCAGGTCCCAAGGGCGTCGATACCCTCGACGATCTCGGCCGCCGCGCCTTCGCCCTGGACGCGCGCCGGGTAGATGACGACGTGGAGCTTGGCGTAGCGACGCTCGAGGACGCGCAGCACGTCGCGAATGGCGGCGCCGGTCGGCGAGGTGACGACCCCGATCGTCTGCGGCCGGAGCGGGAGCTTCCTCTTACGGCTCTCGTCGAAGAGGCCCTCGGCCTTGAGTTTTTCCTTGAGCTGCTCGAACGCGAGCTGGAGGGCGCCCTTGCCCTTGGGCTCGACGAGTTCGACGTAGAGCTGGTAGTCGCCGCGGGGCTCGTAGACGCTGACCTTGCCCCGGCAGACGACCTTGAGCCCGTCCTTGAGGTCGAAGGCGACCTTGCGGGCCGTCGACTGCCACATGACGGACTTGATGACGCTCTTGTCGTCCTTGAGATTGAAGAAGACGTGGCCCGAGGCCGCTTTTTTGTAGCCCGAGACTTCGCCCTCGACCCAGACCTGCGGGAAGGCGACCTCGAGCGCGGTCTTGACGATCTCCGTGACCTGGGAGACCGTGTAGATGTGGCCCTTGACCACCAGGCCTTCAGTCTTCGTGACCATCCTCCGCCAAGACCTCCCGTGTGATCGAGCGGGCTTTGCCCGTCTCCGGATCGATCGTGACGAAAACGCCGGACAGGAACAGGCCATCGCGCGACGGCTCGAAGCGCTGGGGCCGCGACGTCAGGAACCGCTGGAGCGCCTGCTCGCGGGCGATGCCGATGACGGCGTTGCGGCCGCCGGCCATGCCGGCGTCGGTGATGTAAGCCGTGCCGTTCGGCAGGACCCGCTCGTCCGACGTCGGGACGTGGGTGTGCGTGCCGATGACGGCCGAGACCCGGCCGTCGAGGTGCCAGCCGAGGGCCTGCTTCTCGGAGGTGGCCTCGGCATGGAAATCGACGATGATGATGGGGGTCACGGCCCGGAGGGCGGCGACCTCCTCGTCGGCCCGCTTGAACGGGCAGTCCAGGGGCTCCATGAAGACCCGCCCTTGAAGGTTGAGAACGGCGGCCTTGGTCCCGTCGGCCGCCTGGAAGACGTACGAGAAGCGGCCCGGGTTGACCGGCGGAAAATTGGCCGGCCGCAGGAGCCGGGGCTCGCGCTCGAGATAGGGCAGGGCCTCTTTCTTGTCCCAGATGTGATTGCCCGAGGTCAGGACGTCGACATGCATGAACAGGTCCTTGCCGATCTCCTCGGTGATGCCGCTGCCGCCGGCCGCGTTCTCGCCGTTGGCGATGATGAGCGACGGCGCGTACTTCTTGACGAGGCCGGGCAGGAACTTGTCCATGGCCCGCCGGCCCGGCCGGCCGATGATGTCGCCGAGGAACAGAACCCCGAAATCAGCGGGCATACTCGACCGCCCTCATCTCTCGGATGACCGTGACCTTGATCTGGCCGGGGTAGTCGAGCTCGGCCTTGATCTTGGCCGCCACGTCTTTGGCCAGGAGGGCCGCCTTGTCGTCGGAGATCTTGAGGGCCTCGACGATGATGCGGATCTCGCGGCCGGCCTGCAGGGCGAAGGCCTTGGAGACGCCCTCGAACGCGGAGGCGATCTCCTCGAGCTTCTCCAGCCGCTGGATGTAGGTCTCGAGGAGCTCGCGACGGGCCCCGGGCCGGGCGGCCGACAGGGTGTCGGCGGCCTGGACGAGGACGGCCTCGATCGAGGGGAAGTCGACGTCGCGGTGATGCGAGGCGATAGCTTGGACGACCTTGTCCGACTCGCCGTATTTCTTGGCCAGCTCGACGCCGAGCTCGGTGTGCGTGCCCTCGACGTCCCTGTCGACGGCCTTGCCGATGTCGTGGAGCAGGCCGGCCCGCAGGGCGACGTTGGTGTCGAGGCCGATCTCGCGGGCCATCATGGCCGCGAGCATGGCCACCTCCTTCGTGTGCTGGAGGACGTTCTGCCCGTAGCTCGTCCGGTACTTGAGCTTGCCCAGGAGCTTGATGAGCTCGGGGTGGATGTCGCGGACCTTGAGCTCCAGGACGGCCGACTCGCCCTCCTGCTTGATCTTCTGCTCGAGGTCGGCCTTGACCGATTCGACGATGTCCTCGATGCGGGCCGGGTGGATGCGCCCGTCGGTGACGAGCTTCTGGATGGACAAGCGGGCCAGCTCGCGGCGGATCGGGTCGAAGCTCGACAGGATGACCGCTTCCGGCGTGTCGTCGACGATGATGTCGACTCCCGTGGCCATCTCCAAGGCGCGGATGTTGCGGCCCTCGCGGCCGATGATCCGCCCCTTCATGTCGTCGGAGGGCAGGTCGACGACCGAGACCGTCGTCTCGACGACGTGCTCGGCGGCCGAGCGCTGGATGGCGTTGGACAGGATCTCCCGGGCCGAGACGGTGGCCTTCTCGCGGGCCTCCTCCTCGATGCGCCGGACGGAGGCGATGGCCTCGAGCCGGGCCTCGTCCTCGATCTTCTTGATCAGCATGGCCTTGGCCTCTTCCTGGGTCATGCCGGAGATCTTCTCGAGCTCCTCCATGCCCTTCTTGATGGCCTCGGCGATCTTGGCCTCCTCGACTTCGAGGTCTTTCTCCTTCTGGGTGAGCTTGCGCTCCTTCTGGGAGAAATCCCGCTCCTTGCGCTCGATCGACTGGAACCGACGCTCCAGGTTCTCTTCCTTGCTGAGGAGCCGGCGCTCGGTCTCGTTGATCTTGCGCTGCTTCTCCCGGTTGTGGGCTTCGAATTCGTTCAGGCGGGCCAGGTCCTTCTCGCGGGCCTCGATGACCGCTTCCCGCTTGATCTTCTCCCCTTCCTCCCGGGCCCTGTCGAGGATGACCCGGGCCTGCTCTTCGGCCTCGGCGGCCTTGCGGGACCCCTGCTGTCGCTTGAGCAGCAGGAACCCGACCGCCGCGGCGAGGATGACGATAACGGCGATGCCGGCGTACGTCAACGCGTTCATTGGGATGACCTCCTCATCTATTCGAAATGAGGAGACGTGAAGGAAAGAGCGGAGGCGTCAGATGCCCGTGCCGGGAGCGGCCCGGCCGGCGAGCCGGCCGCAGGGGGCGGGCCCGTCACAACGGGGATTTATCGGCGTCCGTGTATGTATTTTCATCTGCGAAGAGATGAACCTCCAAACTTTCGATCTCCGTCTCCATGTGGCCCAGGGCCTCGTTCAGCTGATCCAGCTTCTTCTGGCTCAGAAACAGCTCGTCCGCGATGTTCAAGGCCGCCAGCACGGCGATCTTGGTCGTGTCCGCGGATTTCGATTTCACAGCCACTTCGTGCATCTTCTGGTCAACGAGCGAGGTCAAGTGGCCGATATACTTCTCGTCCTCCTCTCCTTTGACGCGGATCTTGTACCGCTGTCCGAAGATCTCGATCTCGAGGATTCGTTCCGTCATAAGCCGAGCTTGTCGATCTCGCCGATGATGGCTTCGATCTTCCCCTTGAGGAGCTCCCGCTCGCCCTCGTATTTCTTCATCTCCTCGTCCATGCGGGCGATCTTGCGGGTGCCTTCCTCGAAGTCCTTCTTCTCCGTCCGGAGCTCCTTGAGCTGCTGCCTGAGCTTCTCATTCTCGGTCGTCATCTTGTGGATGTGATCGACGACCTGACCGATCTTGCCCTCGAGTATTTTAATTCGCTCAAGTTCGGATGTCAATTTTCCCCTCCCTGAGTTGGATAGCGAGCGCGGATCTGAGGTGGCCGGTGATCTCCTGCTCGGCGCGGTCCACTTCCTCGGCCACGAGCGTCCTCTGGGGGTGCCGGAAGTGGAGCCGGATGGTCAGGCTGACCTTGTCCGCCGGAACGGGCCCGCCCGAGAACCGGTCGACGAGCTCGAAGCTCTCGAGGAGGGGCTGGTCGAGCCGGCCCAGGACCCGGGCGACTTCGCCGTAGGTGATGGCCCGATCCATGAGGAACGACAGGTCGCGGACGACGCCGGGCAGCTTCGGGACCGGCACGTATCGGAACGGCCGGGGCGTCTTTTCGAAGAGCGCCGAGAGGTCGATCTCCGCGGCGTAGACCGGTCCATCGACCGACGCGGAGGCCGCGAAATCGCGGCGCAGGAGCCCGAGGCGGCCGACCTCCTGGCCCTTGAAGAGGACAGCCAGGGCCCGGCCGGGCTCGAACGAGGGATGGTTCCGTTCCTCGAATCCGGCCGGATCGAACCGAAGCGCCTCGAGGACGGTCTCGACGGCGCCTTTGACGACATAGAAATCCGTCTCCGCCCCCGGCGCGGCGAAGCCGGCGCCCGGCAGCCGCCCGGTCGAGAGCAGGCCGAGGTGAAGGTCCTCGCGGTGCTTCTCGTCGTCCCCCCAGCAATAGACGTTCCCCAGCTCGAAGATGTGGACGCCCTCGAGCCCCCGGTTGATGTTCCAGGCGGCGTTCTCGAGGAGACCGGGGAGAAGGGTCGTACGCATGACCGAGGCCCGGTTGGAGATGGGATTCTGGATCGGTACGGGCGTTCGACCGCTCGCCGCCGCCGCCTCCCGCTCCGGGTCGGCGAAGCTCCAGTTGATGACCTCGTCAAGACCCTGGCCGGCCAGCGTTTCGCGGACCCGGGCTTGGCGATCCCGCTTCCGGTTGACGACCGGGGCGAACGAATCGACGGGCGTGATCTCGGAGGGGATGCGGTCGTAGCCGTAGAAGCGCGCGATCTCCTCGATGAGGTCCGCTTCCCGCGAGATATCGACGCGGAAGGTGGGGACTTCCACCCGCCAGGGCCCCTTCGGCCCGCCCTCGACGCGGAAGCCCAGCCGTCCGAGCACATCGACGACGAAGCCCTCGGGGACCTCGACGCCGAGGAGCTCGGCGATCCGGCGGAGCCGGAGCCGCACCGTCTTCGGCTTGGGGGGCCGGGGATAGCGGTCGATCAGGCCTCGCGAGGCCCGTCCGCCCATCTGGGTCAGCAGGGACGCGGCCATGAGGGCCGCCCGCGGGGCGAACCCGATGTCGGTCCCCCGCTCGAAGCGGTAGGAGGCGTCGGTCGAGAGGCCGAGCTTCTTGGCCGTCTTGCGGATCCCGACAGGATCGAAATGGGCGCTCTCGATGAAAACGTCGCGGGTCGATTCCGTGATGCCCGAGGCCTGGCCGCCGATGACGCCGGCCAGGGCCACCGGCCGGGACTCGTCGGCGATGACGAGCATGTCGGCCGCGAGCTCGAGCGTCCGTCCGTCGAGGTCGACGAGCGTCTCGCCGCGCTTGGCCTTGCGGACGACGATGCGGCCGCCGCCGATGCGGCCGAAGTCGAACGTGTGGATCGGCTGGGCGGTGGCGAAGAGGACGTAGTTCGAGACGTCGACGACATTGTTGACCGGCCGCAGGCCCATGGCCTCGATCCGGCGCCGCAACCCGTCGGGCGACGGCCCGACCTGGACGCCCCGGATGACGATGCCGCAGTAACGGGGGCAGAGGGCTTCGGCGATGATCTGGACATCGGCGATGTCCGTCGTCGCCTCCGGGAGCTCGGCGATCGGCCATTCCTTATCGATGAGAGGGAGGCCCTCGCGCGCGCCGATCTCGCGGGCAACGCCGAGGTGGCCGAGCGTGTCCGGCCGGTTGGCGTAGGTCTCGAGATCGAGGATGAGATCGTTCTCCTTCTCCTCGCTGGTGTCGGCGACGAGGCCGATCATGGTCAGCTTGTCGACGAGGTCCTTCCGGGGGAGGTCGACGGCGACGAATTCGCGGAGCCAGTCCAGGCTGATCTTCATTTCGTCCCGAATTGCCTGAGGAACCTCAGGTCGTTCTCGTAGAAGTAGCGCATCTCGGGGATGCCGAAGGCGAACATGGCCGTGCGGTCGATGCCGAGCCCAAAGGCCCAGCCGGAATATTTCTCCGGGTCGATGTTGACGTTCTTGAGGACCTGGGGGTCGACCATGCCCGAGCCCAGGATCTCCTTCCAGCCCGTGCCGCTGCAGACGCGGCAGCCCGGGTCCCTCCCCGAACAGACGATGCACTCGATGTCGACCTCGGCCGAGGGCTCGGTGAAGGGGAAGAAGCTCGGACGGAAGCGGATCTTGATCTTCTCGCCGAAGAGGGCCCGGATGAAGTACTCCAGCGTGCCCTTGAGGTGGGCGAAGGTGACGCCCGTGTCGATGACGAGCCCCTCGACCTGCATGAACATCGGCAAGTGCGTCGGGTCGGGCGTCTCGCGGCGGAAGACGCGACCGGGGCAGATGATGCGGATGGGCGGTTTCGACCTCTCCATGACTCGGACCTGGACGGGCGACGTGTGGGTCCGCAGGAGCAGGTCGCCCTTGATGAAAAGCGTGTCCCACTTGTCGCGGGCCGGGTGGTGGGGCGGGAAGTTGAGGGCCTCGAAGTTGTAGTAATCCGTCTCGATCTCCGGGCCCTCCTCGATGGAGAAGCCCATGCCGAGGAAGACCTTCTCGATCTCTTCCTGGAAGAGCGTGAGCGGATGGAGGGCCCCGGCGTAGCGTTTCCGGCCGGGGAGTGTCAGGTCGACGGGCCGTGCCGGGCGGGCGGCCGCCAGGACCTGGGCCTCGAGGGCCTGGAGACGGTCGACGACGGCGGCCTTGAGCTCGTTGACGAGCCGTCCGGCCTCGCGCTTCTCCTCGGCCGGGACGGACTTCAGGTCTTCGAAGAGGAGCGTGATGTGGCCCCTCTTGCGGCTCAAGTAGGCCGTCCGGAGCTCCTCGAGGGCCTTCGCGTCAGCCGCTTTTAGGGCGGCGGCCTCGAACTCCATCCGGACGGCGTCGATCCGGTCCTTCAGGTTGGCCATCGGCGGGAGCTACGCGGCGGGCGTTTTCGTTCTCTCGATGAGGTGGGCGAAGGTGGCCGGGGCGTTGACGGCCAGGTCGGCCAGGATCTTGCGGTCGAGGATGACGCCGAGGTCCTTGAGGCCGCGGATGAAGCGGCTGTAGGACATGCCGTTGGCGATGGCCCCGGCCTTGATGCGGACAATCCAGAGGCTGCGGAAATCCCTCTTTTTGGCCCTCCGGTCGCGGTAGGCGTAGAGCAGGGACTTCTCCACCGCCTCTTTGGCGGTGCGATAGTTGCGGCTCTTGGCGCCGAAATAGCCCTTGGCCAGGCCGAGGACCTTGGTGCGGCGGTCGTGCCGCTTGGTGCTGCGTTTCACGCGAGGCATGGTGATCTCCTTGTGGTGCGAGCGGTCGGATTACATATCGTACGGGAGCATCGTCTTGAGGATCTTGCGGTCGGCCGCGCTGGCCTCGGCGGACTTGCCCAGGTGGCGTTTGCGCTTGGACGCTTTCTTGGTCAGGATGTGCTTCTTATTCGCTTGGGCGTGCAGAAACTTTTTCTTGGCCGTGACCTTGAACCTCTTTTGGGCTCCCTTGTGGGTTTTTAGCTTTGGCATCTTTTCCTCCAACTTTCGTGGGGACCAGCAGGGCGGACACGGCCCAATCCTGTTTCCGGGCCGAGCCATCCTGGGTCGCCATTTCCTTGACATCTCCGAGGACCCTGTCGAGGACCTGGTAGCCGAGCTCCGGCTTCTGCTTCTCCCGGCCGCGCAGCATGACGGTGATCTTGACCTTGTTGCCTTCCCCGAGGAAGCGCTTGACGTGCTTCATCTTGAAGTCGTAGTCGTGGATGCTGATCTTGGGCCGGAACTTGATCTCCTTGATCTGGATCTGCTTCTGGTGCCTCTTGGCCTCGTGGTCCTTCTTGTGCTGCTCGTACAGGAACTTGCCGTAGTCCGAGATCTTGCAGACCGGGGGGTCGGCGGTGGGCGCGATCTCGACGAGGTCGAGGCCGCGCTCCCGGGCCAGCTGAATGGCCTGGACCGTGGGCATGACGCCGAGGGCGTTGCGCTCCTCGTCGATGACCCGGACCTCACGCGCGGGGATCATCTCGTTGATCCGGTGGGGCTTGGCTTTCGCGACCGCAGGATAGAAACCGTGTCTCTTGAAAATGGCGGGTCCTCCTCTAGAAATTCACGATAAGACTTTTATGACGATTGAACGCCAGGGCCTGCTCGAGGAAGCCGGCCACATCGACCTCGCCCTTGTCTCCCTGGCCGTGGACGCGCAGGGAGGCCGAGCCGCGCTCGACCTCCTTGTCGCCGACGACGAGGATGAGCGGGACCTTCTCGACCTCGGCCTGGCGGATCTTCTTGCCGACCTTCTCACGGCTCAGGTCGACCGACGAGCGCAGGCCGGCGGCCCGGAGCTTCTCGTCGAGGGCTTTCGCATAGGGTTCATGCCGCTCGGCGATCGGCAGGACGACGGCCTGGACGGGGGCCAGCCACAGGGGGAAGCTCCCGTTGTAGTGCTCGATGAGGACGCCGAAGAAGCGCTCGAGGGAGCCGAGCAGGGCCCGGTGGACCATATAGGGCCGGTGCTCTTGGCCGTCCTCGCCGACGTAGGTCATGCCGAAGCGCTCCGACATGTTGAAATCGAACTGGATGGTCGTGCACTGCCATAGCCGGCCGAGGGCGTCCTTGATCTTGATGTCGATCTTGGGCCCGTAGAAGACGGCCTCGCCCTCCATCCGCGCGTAGGGATACCCCCGGGTCTCGAGGGCCTTGACGAGGGAGGCCTCGGCCTGCCTCCAGAGGGCGTCCGAGCCGGCGTATTTCCCGGAGTTCTTCGGGTCGCGGACCGACAGCTCGATCGTGTTGTCGGTGAAGCCGAAGTCGGCCAGGATGGAGACCGAGAAATCGAGGACCCGCAGGATCTCGTCCTCGATCTGCCCGGGCGTACAGATGATGTGGGCGTCGTCCTGGGTGAAGCCCCGGACGCGCAGGAGGCCGTGGAGGGTGCCGCTGCGCTCGTAGCGGTAGACGGTGCCGAGCTCGGCCCAGCGCAGGGGCAGGTCCCGGTACGAGCGCATCCGGGATTTGTAGATCTGGATGTGGAAGGGGCAGTTCATCGGCTTGAGATAGTAGGCCTCGTCGTCGATATCCATCGGCGAGTACATGCTGTCCTTGTAGAAGCCGAGGTGGCCCGAGGTCTCCCACAGGGTGGCCCGCCCGATGTGGGGGGTGAAGAGGATGTCATAGCCGCCGGCCCAGTGGCGCTCGCGCCAATGCTGCTCGATGACCGCGCGGACACGGGCGCCCTTAGGGTGCCAGAGGATGAGCCCGCCGCCGAGGACGTCGTTGGAGCTAAAGAGGTCGAGCTCGGTGCCGAGGCGGCGGTGGTCGCGCTTCTTGGCCTCTTCGAGCATGCGCAGGTGCTCCTCAAGCTCTTTTTTGGTCGGGAAGACGGCGCCGTAGATCCGCTGCATCTGCGGACCGTGCTCGTCACCCTTCCAGTAGGCGCCGGAGACCGAGAGAAGCTTGACGTTCTCGAGGAGGCCGGTCGAGGCGACGTGGGGGCCGAGGCAGAAATCGGCGAACGGGCCCTGGCGGTAGACGGTCACGGTCGCGTCGCCCTTCTCGCGGATGAGCTCGACCTTGAGCGGCTGCCTCTTCTCCTCGAACATCCGGATGGCCTCGTCCTTGGAGAGGACGAGCCGCTCGACGGGGATGTTCTCGCGGGCGATCTCTTTCATCTGTTTTTCGATGGCCGCGAGGTCCTCGGGGGTGAAGGGCGTGTCCCTCAGGAAGTCGTAGTAGAAGCCGGTCTCGACGGCCGGGCCGATGCCGGTCTTGGTCCCGGGATAGAGATCGAGAACGGCGTGGGCCAGGAGATGGGCGGCGCTGTGCCGCAGAACATCGATCGAAATATTGACGTCGTCACTCATTCTCGTTTGCAGTCCCAAAAGGGCGGGCGATTCAGTCCGGCCGTTCCGGCGGCTCGTTGAATTCTGACCGCTTGATTCTCGTGGTAGGCGCGGAGGGGATTGAACCCACGGCCTCTTCCGTGTCAGGGAAGCGCTCTCCCACTGAGCTACGCGCCTTTCATTCCGCTATTAAAAGCCGTTCTATCTTAAGCAAATCGGCCCGAATAGTCAATATGGCCCCGGGACCGCCAAAAAGGCGGGCTTTTGGATATAATAGGAGGCGGAAAGGCCTATGATCGGCATCCTCTCCGATACCCATGACAACCTGACTCGCGTCAGGGAGGCGGTCCGCCTGTTCAATGACACCGGCTGCGACCTCGTTATCCACGCCGGTGACTTCGTTGCCCCCTTCACGGCCGGGGAGCTGCGGAGCCTCCGCGTCCCCGTAAAGGCCGTCTTCGGCAACTGCGACGGCGAGAAGACCGGACTGGCCAAGGTCTTCCAGGGTCTCGGGGAGATCAGGGGGGCGCCCCTGAAATTCGACCACGCCGGCCGCCGTTTCTGCGTCTGCCACCTCGGCGGGTCCTTGGAGCGCCTCGTCGCGTCGAAGGCCTTCGATATCGTGGTCTTCGGCCATACCCACCGCCCCCTCGTCGAGTCGCGGGACGGCGTTCTCGTCATCAACCCCGGCGAGTCCGGGGGCTGGCTTCGGGGAAAGAGCACGCTCGCCCTGCTCGACCCGGCCGCCCTTACCGCCGAGATCATCACCCTCTAGAGGTCCCCATGCCACACCCGATCAACCGCCGCCAAAAGCCCGCCTGGAAGCAGCCCCGCCGCCCCCCGGCCCCTCCCCGTGCGCAGGGGGGATTCCAGAAGCGCGCCCCCGGCCGCAAGATCTCCCCTTCTTCCAAGCCCAGATAGCGTTTTTCCCCTCCTTATATTGATTTAAAAGCCTTATTGGGCTATACTTATCCTTCTTTTTCGGACAATTGAAGATCTCTTGATTTTTGTGTGGAGAAGTTTTTGCGAAATGAGAAAGGAGTACGCGGTATGAAAAAGGTCATCATCATGGGCGCCGCCGGGCGCGACTTCCACAACTTCAACACCTACTTCCGGGACAACCCGGCCTATCGGGTGGTCGCCTTCACGGCGACGCAGATCCCCGACATCGAAGGCCGCAAGTATCCTGCGGCCCTGGCCGGCAAGCTGTATCCCAAGGGCATCCCGATCTACGCCGAGGCCGATCTCGACGAGCTCATCGCCGCCCACAAGGTCGACGACGTCCACCTCGCCTACAGCGATCTCCCCCACGCTTACGTCATGGACAAGGCCTCCCAGGTCCTGGCCGCCGGGGCCAACTTCGTCCTCCTCGGCCCTTGCGACACGATGATCAAGAGCCGCAGACCCGTCGTCTCCGTCTGCGCCGTCCGGACCGGTTCGGGCAAGAGCCAGACGAGCCGCCGGGTGGCCGAGATCCTCAAGGCCAAGGGCCGCCGCGTCGCCGCGATCCGCCATCCCATGCCCTACGGCGACCTCGTCAAGCAGAAGGTCCAGCGCTTCGCCACCTACGCCGACCTCGATAAGCACGAGTGCACGATCGAAGAGCGCGAGGAGTACGAACCCCACATCGACAAGGGCATCATCGTCTACGCCGGCGTCGATTACGGGGCCATCCTCCGCCAGGCCGAGAAGGAAGCTGACGTCATCCTCTGGGACGGCGGCAACAACGACTTCTCCTTCTACAAGTCCGACCTCGAGATCGTCGTCGCCGACCCCCACCGGGCCGGGCACGAGCTCTCCTTCTACCCGGGCGCGGTCAACTTCCGCCGGGCCGATGTCATCGTCATCAACAAGATGGACACGGCCACGCAGGAGGGCATCGATACCGTCCTGGCCAGCGCCAAGGCGGTCAACCCCAAGGCCAAGATCATCCGAGCCAACTCCCCGACCATCGTCAAGGACGGCGGCCGCATCACGGGCAAGCGCGTCCTCGTCATCGAGGACGGCCCGACCCTCACCCACGGCGGCATGAAGTACGGCGCCGGCATTGTCGCCGCCAAGAAGTACGGCGCGGCCGCGATCATCGACCCCCGGCCTTTCGCCGTCGGCTCGATCAAGAAGACTTTCGAGAAGTACAACCACCTCGCCGACGTCCTGCCCGCCATGGGCTACGGCGAGAAGCAGACCCGCGAACTGGCCCAGACGATCGAGGCCATCGACTGCGATCTCGTCGTCAGCGCCACGCCCATCGATATCACCCGGGTCATCAAGGTCTCCAAGCCCATCCTCCGCGTCGGCTACGAGCTCGAGGAGATCGGCACGCCCACGCTCAAGGACGTCCTCAAGAAGTTCTAGGGGCCCGATGAGACCGAAGATCGCCCTCGTCGCGTTCGGCGGCAACGCCATGCTGCCCGAAGACCAGAAAGGTCTGCAAAGCGAGCAGATGCGCAACGCCCAGAGGGCGGCCGAGCTCATGGTCCATATCGTCCGCAAAGGGTACGAGCTCATCATCGTCCACGGCAACGGCCCTCAGGTCGGCAACCTCCTCATCCAGATGGAGGAGGCGGCCGGCAAGATCCCGCCCTACACGCTCGACGTTTGCGACGCCATGACCGAGGGCAGTATGGGCTTCATGCTGGAGAGGGCCCTCATCAACGAACTGCGCCGGCGCTCCATCGACAAGGAGGTCGTCTCTCTCGTCACCCAGGTCGTCGTCGACCGGGACGATCCGGCCTTCGCCAAGCCGACCAAGCCCGTCGGCCCGTTCTATTCGAAGGCCCGCGGCGAGCAGCTCGCCCGCGAGAAGTCCTGGACGATGGTCGAGGACTCCGGCCGGGGCTACCGCAAGGTCGTCCCCTCGCCGAAGCCCATCGACGTCGTCCCCAAGCGCGTCATCCGCGAGCTCGTCGAGGCCGGCCGTATCGTCATCGCGGCCGGCGGCGGGGGCATCCCCGTCATCATCAACGGCAATGGCCTCTTCGAAGGCGTCGAGGCCGTCATCGACAAGGACTACGCCGCGAGCCTCATCGCGCGCGAGGTCAAGGTCGACCTGTTCATCATCCTGACCGCCATCGAGCGCGTCTTCATCAATTTCGGAAAGCCCGACCAGAAGGAGGCCGCCGTCCTGAACGTGGACGAGGCCCGCAGGCACCTGGCGGACGGTCAGTTCCCCCCCGGTTCGATGGGGCCCAAGATCCGGGCCGCCGTCGAGTACATCGAGGCCGGCGGCCGGGAGGTCCTCATCACCAAGGACTCCCACCTCAAGTCCGCCATGCTCAACCGGTCGGGGACGCGGATCGTCGCGTCGGCCTAGGAGGAACCGCGATGCAGAAAGATTTCCTGTCCATCCGCGACCTGAGCGTCTACGAATTCGGCCAGATGCTCGACCAGGGCTCGGAGGTCAAAAAGCACCCCGACAAGTACCGCAAGGCGCTCAAGAACAAGATCCTGGCCATGATCTTCCAGAAACCTTCCCTGCGCACTCGGATGACCTTCGAGGCGGGCATGCTTCGTCTCGGCGGCGAGGCCATCTACCTCGCCCCCTCCGACATCCAGCTGGGCAGCCGCGAAGGCGCCTATGATATCGGCAAGAACCTCGAGCGCTGGGTCGACGGGATCATGATCCGGACCTTCGGGCATCAGATCGCGGTCGACCTCGCCGCCAATACGAAGATCCCGGTCATCAACGCCTTGACCGACCTGTCCCACCCCTGCCAGGCCATGGCCGACTTCCTGACGCTCAGGGAGCACAAGGGCGCGCTCTCGACCCTCAAGCTGACCTACGTCGGCGACGGCAACAACGTTTGCCACAGCCTCATGCTGGCCGCCGCCCGCGGCGGGACGAAGATGGCCGTGGCCACGCCGGCCGGGTACGAGCCGAAGCCGGAGGTCGTCAAGTGGGCCCGCGATGACGGCCGCGACACCGGCTTCACCCTGACCCTGACGAATTCCGCCGAGGAGGCCGTCGCCGGCGCTGACGCCGTCTACACGGACGTCTGGGCGTCCATGGGCCAGGAATCGGAGAAGGAGGCCCGGGCCCGCATCTTCGCGCCCTACCAGGTCAATGGCCGTCTCATGGCCCACGCCAAGAAGGACGCCCTGTTCATGCACTGCCTTCCGGCCCACCGGGGCGACGAGGTCACGGACGAAGTCATCGACTCGCCGAACTCCGTCGTCTATGACGAGGCCGAGAACCGGCTCCACGCCCAGAAGGCCATCCTGATCGCGCTCATGGGGAACAAAGACTGACATGAACGACGAAGTGACAAATCTGACCACGGTGTCCGACGAGGACCTCGCCCTCGTCGAGCGGGAGCTCGGGCGAGGCCCCCAGCCCCGGTCGACGAAGGACCTCGCCGGAAAGCTGGCCTTCGAGAAGACGGCCGCGGAACGGACGCAGGACGTCAAGAAATATGACCCGTACGCCGCCTTCGAGGTGGGCGATTTCCTCGAAAAGGACTACAACGAGCCCCTGACCGTCGGCAGCAAGTCCGTCGAGCACTTCGAGGGCCGGGTCATCCTCAAGGTCGTCGCCAAGACCCACTCCAAGCACTTCAACTGCGACATGCTCGAAGTCGACTATCCCGGCGGCGGCGTCTTCCGGAAGTACGTCGACTACATGAAAAAGACGCGGACACAGGTCCTCCTGCCCGCGAGCTGCGACGGACGCGTCCAATCCGCCGAGATCATGGCCAAGGGCGACGATCCCCGCCTGACCGAGCTGCCCATGACCGAGCGCGACCTCCGGCTGCTCGAGAAGAACCTCCGTATCCGCCTGGCCAAGGATCCTAACGTCTTCTCCTGGAACGACCTCTGGCAGCTCTCCGCCAAGCGGGTCGACATTCTGCCGGAGAAGGTCCAGGAGATCGAGGCCGATTTCGCCGTGACCGGCCATTCCGCCGCGACCGAGGACCTCGTCCGGAAGTTCTTCGGCCTCGAGGCCTCGTCGGACCTCTTCGATCTGACCTGCCTGAGCCTGAGCGCCCTGCTCGAGAAGAAGTACAAGAAGGAATTCATCCTGCTCGCCGACCAGGACTGGGGCAAGTGGCACCTCAAGTCCATCCTCAACGCCCTGCCCGAGAACCTGGCCCTGGCCGCGCCAATGGCCGACGTCCCCGAGCTCGAAGAGCTCGACAAGCCCGAGATGAGTATCGTCCAGGACTTCCCGATCAAGATCTACCTGACCTGGCGCGAGATCGTCTCCGGCGGCATCAAGATCCCGCGCAGCCTCGGCAAGGAGCTGTCTCACGCCCGCGAGTACACCTTCACGGATTCCGAGGCGGGCCAGCCGTACACGCTCTACTACTACCCGGTCCTGAACTTCTTCCTCGGCCTCCAGGATTTCTACACGCAGTACAATATCCCCCAGGGCGCCAGCCTGACCCTCGAACGGACGGGCCCCACGACGTTCAAGTTCTGGGTCAAAAAATCGAAGAAGAAGATGTCCGTCATCCGGCTCGCCTACGACGCCGGGAAGGACGAGTTCACGGACAACGGCGAGGACGCCTACACGTTCGCCGAGCCCAACAAGATCATCTACATCGAGCGCGAGACGCTCGGCCACCTCCTGCCTCTCACGGCCACCCGCGAGGGTTTCGACCTCCGGGACTTCGTGGTGACGATCTTCCGGGACCCGGTCCTGTCGACCTCGGCCCACTCCCTCCATTTCCTCCGCGCCTACCACGTCATCGACCTCGTCAAGCAGACGACCCAGGAGGACGTGGAGTACGTCCTGCTGAACTCGCCGGAGTTCACGAAGTCCGACAAGAAGAAGGGCGTCTTCACCTACCACGAGCCCTTTGTCGCCGAGGAGGAGGTGGCCGGCGAGGCCGCCTACCTTGAGGGCTACGGGGAGCCCGCTCCGGAAGCCTACACGCCTGAGGAAGCGGCCCTCGAATCCGTGGCCGACGAGCTCCTGGGCGTCGAGCCCGGGGCCCGCTTCGAGGAGCTCGAGAGAGGGGAGCCCAAGGCGCCGCCGACCCCGCCGGAACCCGGGGCCGCGAAGAAAGGCAAGGAATTCAAGAAGAGGAAGCCCAAGACCGAGGGCGACAAGGGGACCCGGCCGAAGAAGAGCGAGCGCCGGGTCATCGAGGAGAAGATCGTCGAGGAGGAGTCGGTCCAGGAAGCCCTGGCCGCCGTCAAGGAAAAAGCGGACGAGGGCGTCGAGCAGCGGGCCCGGGAGAAGCGGGAGAAGAAGGAAGAGTTCAAGCCCGCCCCGAAGAAGGAAGTGCCCAAGTTCGGCATCTTCGCCGACCTCCTCAAGACGGCCCTGAAAAAGAAGCCCGAGGACGAGAAAGCCGAAGACGAGAAGGCGCCCGAGGAGAAAGCCCCGGAGGCGAAGCCCGAGGACGAAGAGCCGAAATAGTCTGCATCTCGTCGAGGTTGTGAAGCCCTTCTCTCGGCTTTGCTCGGGTATCGCCCACCGACGGAAGCGAACGGACGTGAGCGGACGGCAGAAGTCCGACGGAGCGTCCCGGAGTCGGACTTCTGCGAGATATCTTCGAAAAAGCTCTTTATTCAGATACTTCCCAGAAGCTTGGCTCCGAGTCGCGCCGCCATGCTTCTGCAGGTCGCTTCGAAGACTCCGCTTCCCGCCGGTCCCCCTTCCCTCACGGGGGCCTTCAGGGCGACATCCATCGCCGCCTCATGAAGGACTTCCCATAATCGGGGCAAAAAGATCCGGATCAGAGAATATCCCTTACTGATCCTTTGCGGCGCGTGACTCCCATACTGTCCAGCAATTCCAACAAGGGGATGCTGTATTTGCGGGACAGGCCCGTCATCACTTTGAAGTCGGCGACCGTCAGCTCCCTCTTGCCCGAGCTGCGGACCTTGCGGATGATCTCATCGAGCCAGCGCGAGTGGAGGATGAACCCGTCGAAGCCTTCGACGATCTTCTTACGCTCGGCGAGGACGGAGAGCAGGGTTTGAAGCCGGGCCGGCGTGAGCTTGAACTTCGCCTTGAGATCGTCCAAGGTCACGCTGCCGAGCTCGCCGCTGAGGACCATGCCCTCGAGCGCGGCCAGGGTCCCTTCGTCGGCGGCCGAGAGGGGGATGCGGAAATCGGGCAGTCTGACGAGCCCGGACTCCTCGATGGTCCGGCCTTCCTTGGCCAGGAGGCGGAGGGCCAGGACGAGGACCGTCCGGGGCGCGTCGAACCGCTTCTCGAGCGTCTCGAGGGGCGCCCCGCGCTGGCCGGGATGGTCTTTGTGATAGCGGGTGAGGAACGCGACGATCCGGCCCCGCAAGAAATCCAAGCTGGACTGGGAGATGAGCCGAAGGGGCGAGAAACCGAGGATGCGGACGAGCCCCTCCTCTTCAAGGGCCCGGGCATGGAGCTCGGCCCGGGACCGGGGCAACCTGGAGAACGAGGCCAGGACTTCTCCATCCAGGCCCTTGAGCCCGCCATATTCCGTGAGGGCCAGGACCATGTCCTTTTCTCCTAGGACCAGCCGGGCCAGGAGGGCCTTGCGCCGGGCCAGCTTGAGCTCCTGGGGGGACGGGGGATCCGGATAGAGGACCTTGCCCCGGCCGAGGATGTCGCCCGACGCCGTCCGGACCTCGAAGGGGTCCGCCCATCTGGCGTCGACCTGACGGTCCGTCACGATGCGTACGAAAGGCGCCCGCTTCCGGCCGGGGACGGCGTGGTCCAGGAACCGGGCGGTCACGGACCCGCCGAGGAGAACGACCTCGGCGCGGAGGTCCCGTCCAGGTTCTCCCAGCGGGAAATCCAGGACGGCGTCGAACGCGGGCGATTTCATGAGCGGCGCTCCTCCGGGTCCGCCGCCGGCATGAGGCTCATGCGGCGCAGGGCCGGGTCGCAGGAAACAAGGATGACACGAACCGCATCCCCCAGGTCAAATGTCTGCCGGCGCTTCTTCGGCCGCAGGCGCCGGCCCGCGGGCCTGGGGCCGAAATCGCCGCCGAGCGCAGGGAAGGGCAGGAGCCCGGCCACAAAATATTCGTCGAGCTCGACGAGAAGCCCGGCCTTGATGACATCGACAACGGTGCCGTCGAACTCGTCCCCGAGGCGGTCCTTGAGGAAGCGCAGGATGCGCCACTCGACGAGGGACTGCTCGGCGTCGGCGGCGTTGCGCTCCCGCTCGGAGGCCGCGGCCGCGATCGCTTCGAGGTCGTTTCGCTCACGGATATCGCGGAGCAGGACGGCCTTGAGCAGGCGGTGGACGACGAGGTCGGGATAGCGCCGGATGGGCGACGTGAAATGCGTATAGTCGGTCTTGGCCAGTCCGTAATGGCCGACGTTCTTCGGGGAATAGACGGCCAGCTTGAGCGCCCGCAGGACCTGACGGCCGATGAACTTCTCGCCGGCCATCCCCTTGGCCCGTTCGAGGATCCGCTGGAGGTCTTTCGAACGCACCTTGGCCGCTTCCGGCAGGGCCAAGCCGAAGCGGAGGAGGATGTCGCGGAGCTTCTCGAGGTCCCCGACGTCCGGGGCAGGATGGATGCGGTAGATCGAGGGCACCTTCTTCACGGTGAAGGCCGACGCCACGGCGACGTTTGCGGCAACCATGAACTCCTCGATGAGCCTGTGGGCCTCGTTCCGTTCGGCGGCGGCGACGGCCAGGAGCTTGCCGGCCTCGGTGATGAGCTCGGGCTCGACGAGGTCGAAGTCGAGGCTGCCTTCGGCCATGCGCCGCGCCCGCAGGGCCCCCGCCAGCTCCCGCATCGTGAGAAGGCCGGGAACGACGTCCGCGAAGCGGGCCCGTTCTCCCTCATCCCCTTCGAAGATCTTGAACACGGAAGTGTACGTCATCCGGTGGGCGGTGCGGATGATCGAGGGCGTGAATTCGGCTTTACGGACCAACCCGTCCTTGCCGATATCGAGCAGGGCTGAGACTGTGAAGCGTGGCTCGCGGGGGCGCAGGCTGCAGAGCCCGTTGGACAGCCGCTCGGGCAGCATCGGCAGGGTCACGTCCGGGAAGTAGACGCTCGTCCCCCGGGCCAGGGCTTCGCGGTCGAGCGGGCTTCCCGGCTTGACGTAGTGGGAGACGTCGGCGATATGGACACCGAGGAGCCAGCCGCCGTCGGGGAGCCGCCGGACGCTCACGGCGTCGTCAAAGTCCTGGGCCTTCTCGCCGTCGATCGTCACCGTCGGCCAGTCGCGGAAGTCCCGGCGGCCCCTGAGGGCCGCGGCCGCGTCAAGGTCCGGGATGGCTTCGGCTTCCACCCGGACGTCCTCCGGGAACTCGGACCGGAGGCCGTAGCGCTCGACGACGACCCGGACGTCGACGCCGGGGTCATCGGGCCGGCCGAAGACCCGCCTCAGGACGAGCGTGGCGCGGTCGGCCTCGACGATCATGCCCGCCGCGGGCTTGAGCTTGCCCCGTCCCTTGAGCGGGATGTCGTCGAGGGCCGGGGAATCGAACGGTTGGAGATAGGGGACACCATTTCTCTCGACGTAGACGCCGAGGAGCCCGGCCCGGTCTTTCTTGAGGATGCGTTCGACCCGGCCCTCGGGCTTGCCGAACTTGCCCTGCTCATTGACAATGACGGCGACCTCGTCCCCCGGCAGGGCCCCGTGGGTGTGGCGGGCCGGGACGAAGATGTCTGCGCCGCCGCCTTCCGGCGTGACGAAGCCGAATCCCGGCCGGGCTGTGACGAAGCGGCCGCGGACGACACCCGTCTTTTCGGCAAGGCGGAAACGGCCGCGGAACAGGCGAATGTCGCCCCGGGCCTCGAGCCGGCGGATCTCGTCGAGAAGCTTGGCCCGGTCACGGCGTTTGATGCCGAGCTCGGACGCGACACGGTCGAGGTCGAGCCCTTCCTTGTGTTTCTTGAGGAGCGTGAGGATCTTGATGGCGGGCATGGAGGATGTTCTCAATAATAATGGAGTGAGACGTGAGGGACGCGGCGCCTCGCCCTGGCGCTCATGACGACCTGCCTGCGGGCGGCGTCCTCGAAGCCGACCGGGTTGGGGCCTTTGGCCCCTTTCCGGACCTCGGCTTCGGCAGCGGTCCTCTCGGCCGCGGTCGCCTGGGCCCAGAGGGTCGCCTCGATCTCGTCGTCGATCTTTTCGAGGGCGGCGCGGTCGGGGCCGGACGCCGACAGGATCCCGAGGGCTTTCTGCAGGAGCCCCTTCACCGCGATCTCGCCGGCGGGCAGGGCCTCTGTGGCCTTTTCGATCTCCCGGCGGGCCTTTCCTTCTTTGCCGGACCGGGGCGCGGTCCCCGAGGCCTTCCGGTGCCCGGCGGCCCGGTCCCGGTGCTGGGCGAAGGCGGCCTCGACCTGGCGGTCGCAAAAGGCCAGCGAAACGGCCTTCGTTCCCCGCTTCCGGGCAGTGAGCCCGTCGAAGGTCCGGCCGATGCCTTCGAGAACAACACCGAGGGGGATCCTCTTTTCTTCCCAGGCGGCGATCGCCGACTGGTCCTTCGGCGAGAGGAAGAACGGCCCTCCCCGGCGCCCGAGGAAGACCCGGGCGATCTCCTGGTAGTAGCCGCTCTGTCCGCTGTTGTCCTCGTCCATGGTCTTGTCAGGCCGGCACTCGGGCTAGTCCCGGTCGCCGCGGTTTCTTTCGTGGATGATCCTCAGGCCTTCGAGGACGAGGTCGGGTTCGTACGCTTCGATCTCCGCGAGCTCCGACGCGATCTGGCCGCCGAAGCCGCCCGTGGCGATGACACGGGCGTTCTTGCCGAGCTCCCTGCGGATCTCTTCGATCGTCTTCGTGACCAGGCCGATGTACCCGAAGTAGAGCCCGGACTGCATGCTGGAGACGGTCGTCCGCCCGATGGCCCGCTTGGGCTTGCGGATCTCGATGCGGGGCAGCCGGGCCGTCTTGAGATAGAGGGCCTCGGCGGAAATCCGGATGCCGGGTGCGATGGCCCCGCCGAGGTACTCGCCGTTCGCCGAGACGGCGTCGAACGTCGTCGCCGTACCGAAATCGAGCACGATGAGGGGACCGCCGTACTTCTCGAAAGCGGCGACCGAGGCCGTGATCCGGTCGGCGCCGACCTCGAGGGGGTTCTCGTAGAGGATGGGCATGCCGGTCTTGAGGCCCGGCCCCACGACGCTGGCCGGGGTCGCGAAATAGACCCGGCAAACCTCCTCGATGACGGGCGTCAGGGGAGGAACGACGCTCGATATGATGGCCCCCGTTACCTTTCCGGCCGAGAGGCCGGCGATCTGCATGAGATCGAGGAGGACAGATCCGTATTCATCGCTCGTCTTGTCGTTGTCGGTCTTGATCTTCCAGCTCTTGACGAGCTTCCGGCCGCGGAAAAGGCCCACGGCGATCGTCGTGTTGCCGACATCGAATGCCAAGAGCATCGCGTGCCTCCTCAGGACGGCCTGCCGAACGAAAGGACGGAGTCGAGAGCGACCGTTCCGGCCCCGCCGCTGCGGACGACGACGATACGCCCGTCCTCGTCAAGTCCCCGGTATTCCGCTTCGAACGCTCCGCCGGTCGTCTCGACCGTCACGGCCGTGCCCGGCGGAAACGCCGACGTGGCCTCGAACGCTCTGACCACCACCTCCTTGTCTCCCCGGGCGAGGACATTATACCAGTGGTCGAGGGCCCGGCAAAGGGCGTTGAAAAGGGCCTCGACGGCTACGGCGCGGCCGCCGGCGAGCCTGATGGAGGTCGATGTCGTGCGGAGGCTCTCGGGGAAGTCCCTGAGGTCATGTCCGACGTTGAGGCCGACCCCGGCGACGGCGAAATCCCCCGAGGCCCCGCCGCTCCGCCCTTCGCAGAGGATGCCGCCGAGCTTGCGGCCGCCATGGAGGATATCGTTCGGCCATTTTAGCAGCGTCTCGACACACCCCGCCTCACGGACGGCGTCAGAAGCGGCCAGCCCGGCGGCCAGAGGGATGAGATGGGGGAACGGCACGGCCCCGCCGTTCGTGCCGCGAAGGACGAACGAAGCGTAGAGCCCCAGTCCCGCGGGGGAATGCCAGGTCCGCCCTTTCGTACCCTTGCCCCGTGTCTGTTCGTTGGCCAGGACGGCCGTGCCGTGCGGGGCCCCCTCGAGGGCGAGAGCGCGGGCCGCGTCGTTCGTGGAGGGAACGGTCTCAAGCCGATGGACGATGGCGCCGACGGGCATGGCTTCCCCCTCCCATTCTCAGGAGGGATCGGTGAGCGCGGCCAGGTTCCGGCCGAGCTTGTCGCGCCGGGCCTTCAATTCTTCGAGCCGGGCCCGGTTCTCGGTTACCACGGCGGCCGGGGCCTTGGCGACGAAGTCGGCGTTCGCGAGCTTCTTCTCGACCTTCTCGGCTTCCGCGTCGATCTTCATCAGCTCCTTCTGCAGGCGGTCGCGTTCCTGGCCGGGGTCGGCCGGCTTGCCGGGGACGACGCCGATCTCGAAGGGGCCGGCGACACCCTTGAGCAGCCCCTCCCCTTCCGGAAGGACCGGCGCGAATTCGAGGCTGGCCAGGCCGGCCAGCGTCCGCACGCATGCCGCCTGGGCCTCGAGCGCGGCCGTCTCTTCGCGCCCGGCGCGCTTGACGATGAGGCGGAGCTTGTCCTTGGGCGCGATCCTGTTCTCGGTGCGGATGGTTCGCGTCTCGACGATGACGGCCTGGACGAGGGCCATGGTCCTCTCGGCCTCCTCATCGCTCCAGCCCTTTTCGGGGACGGGGAAGGGCGCGACGGCGATCGACCGTCCGGCTTCCGGCAGGTGGTGCCAGATCTCCTCGGTGATGAACGGCATGAACGGATGGAGGAGCTTCAGGATGCGGTCGAGCGCGTCGGCCAGCACGGCTTCGGTCGTCGTGTTCCCCTCGCGCAGGCCGACCTTGGCGAACTCGATGTACCAGTCGCAGAACTCGTGCCAGACGAAATGGTAGATGAGGTCGGCCGCCTCGTAGAATTTGTACTGCGTGAGGCTCGCGTCGAGCCCGGCCGTGACCGCGGCCAAGCGGCTGCGGATCCAGCGATCGGCGAGGCTGAGGTCCGCCTCCCGGACCTCGGGGCGATCGGCCTTGAGGTTCATCAGGACGAACCTCGAGGCGTTCCAGATCTTGTTGGCGAAAGCCTGGTAGCCGGCCGTGCGCTCCTCGGACAGGGCCAGGTCCATACCGGGCACGGCCAGGGCGGCCAGGGTGAAGCGCAGGGCGTCCGTCCCGTACTTGTCGATCATCTCCAAGGGATCGATGATGTTGCCTTCCGACTTGCTCATTTTCCGCCGCTTGAGATCACGGACGAGGCCGTTGATGAAGACCTGCCGGAACGGGATCTGGCCCCGGAACTTGAGGCCCATCATGATCATGCGGGCGACCCAGAAGAAGATGATGTCGAAGCCCGTCGACATGAGGTCGGTCGGGTAGAACGCGCCCAGGTCCTCCGTCTCGTCGGGCCAGCCGAGCGTCCCAAAGGGCCACAGGGCCGAGGAGAACCAGGTGTCGAGGACGTCTCCGTCCTGGTCGAGCGCGCCGCCGCACGTGTCGCACTTCTCCGGGGCCTCCATCGCGACCATGACGCGGCCGCAGTCGCGGCAGTACCAGGCCGGTATGCGGTGGCCCCACCAGAGCTGACGCGAGATGCACCAGTCGTGGATGTTGTACATCCACTCGAAATAGGTCTTGGCCCAATTGGCCGGGATGAACTCGATCGAGCCGTCCTCGACGACGCGGATGGCCTCGTCGGCGAGGGGTTTGATGCGGACGAACCACTGCCACGAGAGGTGGGGCTCGATGATGTTCTGGCAGCGGTAGCAGTGGCCGACGGCGTGGTCGTGGTCCTCGATCTTGACGAGGAGCCCCCGCTCCTTGAGCTTCTCGACGACCTTGGCCCGGGCGGCGAAACGGTCGAGCCCGATGAAGTCCGGCCCCGCCGCCTCGGTCATCTTGCCCGAGCCGTCGATGACAATGATCTGCTCGAGCCCGTGCTTCTTGCCGAGCTCGAAATCGACGGGGTCGTGCGCCGGCGTGACCTTGACCGCGCCGGTCCCGAAGTCGCGCTCGACCCGCTCGTCGGTGATGACCGGGATGGGCCGGTCCTGCAGGGGCAGGATGACCCGCCGGCCGTGAAGGTGCGTATAGCGCTCATCGTCCGGGTGGACAGCGAGGGCCGTGTCGCCGAGCATGGTCTCGGGCCGCGTCGTGGCCACGACCACCGATTCGTCCGACCCCTCGACGCGATAGCGGATGTGCCAGAGCTTGCCGCGGATGTCCTTGTGCTCGATCTCGATGTCCGAGAGCACGGTCCGGCAGTGCGGGCAGCGGTTGACGAGGAAGTAATCGCGGTAGATCAGCCCTTCGTTGTAGAGCGAGACGAAGACCTGGATGACGGCCCGGCTGAAGCCCTCGTCCATGGTGAAGCGCTCCCTCGACCAGTCGAGCGAAAGGCCGAGCTTCTTGAGCTGGCTGGTGATGACGCCGGCGTACTTGTCCTTCCAGTCCCAAGCGATGCGGAGGAATTCGTCGCGGCCGATCTTCTCCCGGGTCAGGCCCTTTTCGGCCAGCCGCTTCTCGATGACGTTGTGGACGGCGATCGAGGCGTGGTCGGTGCCCGGAAGCCAGAGGCAGTTGTAGCCCTGCATTCTCTTCCAGCGGGTGATGATGTCCGGGAGGGTGAAGCAGAGCGCGTGACCCATGTGGAGGATGCCGGTGACGTTGGCCGGCGGCAGGGCCATGGAGAACTTGGGCTTGGCGGACTTCGCGTCGGCGACGTAAAGCCCCTCGTCGAGCCAGAACGCTCCCCACTTCTCCTCGACCGGCTTGGGGTCGTAGGCTTTGGCCAGTTCGTCTTGCGTACTCATGATTTCGACATCCATTCCTTGAGGTCGGCCAGGACGCTGGCCCGGACCCGCTTTTCGATCTCCCGCTCCATGCCGACGATCTCCTCGCGGACGACGGCCCGGATCTTGGGACCGTCAGCTCCCGCGGGGGCGAAGGGGGCCTTAGCCGCGGCGGACGCGCCGGCGGTCTCTGCCTCGCCCGGCCAGACGGGTTCCTCCGGCAGTGAAGATGGGCCCGTCTTTCGGGCGATGAGCTCCCGGACCACGGCCGCCAGCCGCTCCGAATCGAACGGCTTGGGAACGACCTCATCATAGTCGGACGGCGCATTCCTGTCGCCGTCAATGCACTCGAAGGCCCCCCGCAAGCCGATGAGCGGGACCGTCGCCAGCTCCTTCCGGCTCCTCAAGGTCCGAGCGACGTCGTAGCCGTCCCGCCCGGGGAGAGTCAGGCTGACGACGAGGGCGTCGGGCCGGAGGCCGGCCACGGATTCGAGGAGCGAGGCGCCATCCTCGAACACGGTGACCTTGAACTCCGGCTCGGCGAATACGAGCTGGGCCGCCTTCTGGACCGAGGGGCTGGGGTCGGCCACGATGATCTTATAGGGCACGTCGATCCTCAGAACATCAAGAAAATAGTCAGTTTAATCTACCCGTTTTAGACGGGACTGTCAATTTGCGGGGAGGCGGCGTCAATAGTCTACGAAGACGGCGTTCTCGCCGAGCAGGGCCTCGATCTTCTTGAGGAGGTCCTCGGAGGGCGTGACCATCTGGACCTCGGCGCTCTGGGCCGTGAGGCGGTAGGCCCGCGGCGTTTCGAGCTCGAACACGACGGGGCATTTGCCTTCGTAGGCGTCGAGAATCGCCTTGAGCTCGGCCAGCGTCGCCTCTTCGAGGCCGGGCAGGAAGATGCGCACGACGACCCGTTTGGCCTGCTTTTCGAAGGCCTCGGCGAGCGGCATGGCCTGGCTGAGGCTGATGCGGCGGTTGTCCTCCTCGCCCATGTACTTGCCCTTGATCCAGACGAGCTGGCCCTCCCGGAGGTACTGGCCGTACTTCCCGAAGCAGTCGGGAAAGGCCACGACCTCGATCTTGCCGGTCAGGTCCTCGAGGAAGAACGTGGCCATGCGCTCGTCCTTCTTCGTCTTGAGCGGCTTCAGCGAGCCGATGATGCCGGCCAGGCGGACGTCCTTGTCGAAGTCCCGTTCGGAGTCGAGCTCGTTGATGAGGTGGGAGACGAGCTTGCGCAGGCGGTCCTTGTGCCGGGCCAGGGGGTGGCCGGTGACGTAGAGCCCGAGGGCGTCCATCTCGTACGACAGGACATGGGATTCATCCCACTCCCGCATCTCCAGGACCTCCTGCGGGATGGGCGGTAGCTCCTCCCCCACGGGGCCGAAGAGGGAGTTCTGGCGGGCCGCCTGGGCCTTCTGGACATCGTGGCCGAAATCGATCATGCGGTCGAGCATGTGGTAGCACTGCGACCGCTTCCAGCCGAGCGAGTCGAAGGCCCCCGCCTTGATCAGGCTCTCGACGGCCTTGCGGTTGATGACCTTGGTGTCGTGCTCGAGGAAAAGGCCGAAGGGCGACTTGAACCCGCCCGCTTTCTTGCGCGCCGCCACGAGCTCCTCGACGGCCGTCTGGCCAATGCCCTTGACCGCGGCCAGGCCGAAGCGGATGTTGCCGTCCTCGACGGTGAAACGGAACTCGCTCTTGTTGATGTCGGGGGGCAGGACCTGGATGCCCATCTCGTGGCATTCGCCGATGTACTTGGCGACCTGGGGTGTCGCCCCGCGCTCGGCCTCCGAGGTCAGCAGCGCGGCCAGGAAGTGGACCGGGTAGTGGGCCTTGAGGTAGGCCGTCTGATAAGCGAGGAAGGCGTAGGCGGCGCTATGGGACTTGTTGAAGCCGTATTCGGCGAACTCCTTGATCTGCTCGAAGATCTTGTCGGCCTTGGCCGAGGCGATGCCCTTCTTCTTGGCCCCCTGCATGAACTTCTGCTTCTGGGCCTTCATCGCCTCCTTGTCCTTTTTGCCCATGGCCTTGCGCAGGAGGTCGGCCCCGGCCAGGGTGAACCCGGCCAGGTCCGTGGCGATGCGCATGACCTGTTCCTGGTAGATGATGATGCCCCGCGTCTCCCGCAGAACGGGCTCGAGCTCGGGGAGCTCATAGGCGATGCGCTCGGGGTGGTTGCGGCGGTGGATGGACTCGTCGGTCATGCCGCTCTTGAGCGGGCCCGGCCGGTAGAGGGCGTTGAGGGCGATGAGGTCGCGGAACTCCGTGGGCCGGAAGCGGCGCAGGAGGTCCTTCATGCCCGGGCTCTCGAACTGGAAGACGCCGTCCGTGTTGCCGGAGCGGAAGACCTCGAAGGTCGCGTCGTCGTCGAGGGGCAGGTCGTTGATGTCGATCTCGACGCCGGTGTCCTGGCGCAGGAGCTCCAGCGCGTCGTCGATGACGGTCAGGTTCCGCAGGCCGAGAAGGTCCATCTTGAGGAGGCCCAAGGCTTCGACGTCGCCCATAGGGAACTGGGTCGTGATCTCGCCCTTGACCGATTGATAGAGGGGCAGGAACTCGACGAGCGGCCTGGGCGTGATGACGATCCCGGCGGCATGGATCGAGGGGTGGCGGACCTGGCCCTCGATCTTCTGGGCGATGGCCAGGAGCTGGGCGATCTTCGAGTTCCTGTCGCGCAGGGCCTTGAGCTCGGGGACGGTCTTGAGGGCGTCGGCGATCGTCGCGTCCGTAGCGAACGGGATCATCTTGGCGATGCGGTCGACCTCGGGCAGGGGCACCTCGAGGACGCGGCCGACGTCGCGGATGGCGCCCCGGGCGGCCATGGTCCCGAAGGTGATGATCTGGCAGACGTTCTCCTGGCCGTACTTCTGGGTCACGTACTCGATCATCTCCTGGCGGCGGCGGGCGCAGAAGTCCATGTCGATGTCGGGCAGGCTGATGCGCTCGGGATTGAGGAAGCGCTCGAAGAGGAGGTCGTACTCGATCGGGTCGATCTCGGTGATCTCGAGGGCGTGGGCGAGGAGGCTGCCGGCCGCCGAGCCACGGCCCGGTCCGACGGGGATGCCCTTCTCGCGGGCCGCCTTGAGCAGGTCCCAGACGATGAGGAAGTAGCCTTCGAAGCCCATCTTCTTGATGAGCGCGATCTCGCGCTTCATCCGCTCCTCGTATTCGGTCTGGGTGTGGGCGGCCCCGCCGTTCCAGCCCTTGGCCTCCCGCTGGGCCATGCGGCCCCGGAAGCCGGCCCAGGCGACTTCCTCGAAGTACTCGCTGAGGGTCTTACCCTCGGGCGGGGCGAACTGCGGCAGATAATACGTTTTGGCCGGGAAGTCGAAGGTGCAGCGGGCGGCGATCTTGCCCGTGTTCTCGATGGCGGCGGGCGTCTCCTTGAACAGCTCCGTCATCTCGGCCGCGGACTTGAAATAGAACTGGTCGGTCGAGAACTTGAGGCGGTCCGGGTCGGAGATCTTGCGGTTCGTCTGGATGCAGACGAGGACGTCCTGGCTCTCGGCGTCTTCCCGGCGGGCGAAATGGATGTCGTTCGTCGCGACGAGGGGCAGGTCGAGCTTGCGCGCGACGGCCACGAGCTGGGGATTGACGGCTTTCTGGTCGGCGAGCCCGTGGTCCATGAGCTCGATGTAGAAATCCCCGGGCGCGAAGATCGCGGCGTAGGCCTTGGCCGCCTCTTCGGCCTTTTCGGGGAAGCCGCGGCCGAGCCAGAACGCGACCTCGCCCTTGAGACAGGCCGACAGCCCGATGAGGCCTTCGCTGTGGGTGGTCAGGAGCTGCTTGTCGATCCTCGGCCGGTAGTAGAAGCCCTCGAGGTAGCTCTGGGTGATGAGCCGGCAGAGGTTCTTGTAGCCGCGATCGTCCTTGACGAGGAGGATGAGGTGGAAGTGGTGGACGTCGTCGGCGCCCCCCGGCTTCTTGTCGAAGCGGCTCTGCGGGGCGACATAGCACTCGCAGCCGAGGATGGGCTTGACCCCCTTAGCTTTCGCGGCCTTGAAGAACTGGACGGCGCCGAAGACGTTGCCGTGGTCGGTGATGGCCACGGCGGGCATATTGTTCTCGTAGGCGGCGTTGACGAGGGCATCGATCCTCAGACAGCCGTCGAGGACGGAATATTCGGAATGATTGTGGAGATGAACGAACGTCGGTTCCATGAGCGAAATCTTTTCCTGATCCGGCGGGGCCGCCGCGGCGGGCCGGACGGACGAGCTATCCTATTCCCACTCGATCGTCCCGGGCGGCTTGGTCGTCACATCGTAGACGACGCGGTTGACGCCCCGGACCTCGTTGACGATCCGCGTCGACATCCGGGCCATGAGCCGGGCCGGCGCGGGATACCAGTTGGCCGTCATGCCGTCCGTGCTCTGGACGAGCCGGATCACGACGACCCGGTGATACGTCCTCTGGTCCCCCATGACGCCGACGGAGCGGACGGGCAGGAGGACGGCGAAGGCCTGCCACAGCTTCTTGTAGATCCCCGCCTTGTGGACCTCCTGGAGGACGATATCGTCGGCCGCCCGGAGGATCTCGAGGCTCTCCCGGTTGACCTCGCCGATGAGCCGCACGGCGAGTCCCGGGCCCGGGAAGGGGTGCTGATGGATGAACTCCGCGTCCACCCCCAGCTCGAGGGCCAGGGCCCGGACCTCATCCTTGAACAGCTCCCGGAGCGGCTCAACCAGCTTGAACTTCAGCCCTTTCGGCAGCCCGCCCACGTTGTGATGGGACTTGATGACCGACGACGGACCCTTGACCGGGTTGGACTCGATGACGTCGGGATAGATCGTCCCCTGGGCCAGGAAGGCCGCCCCGCCGAGCCGCATGGCCTCGCGTTCGAAGAGGTGGATGAACAGGCGGCCGATCGTCTTGCGCTTGCGCTCGGGAGAGACGACGCCGCGGAGGCCGTCGAGGAACATGTCGGAGGCGTCGATGCCGACGACCTTGAGCGCGAACTTGTGGCGGAAGGCCTCCATGAGGACCTCGTACTGGCCCTTCCGGAGGAGTCCGTTGTCGATGAAGGCGCAGGTCAGCTGGCGGCCGATCGCTTTGTGGATGATGAGCGAGGTGACGAGAGAATCGACGCCTCCCGAGAGGCCGCAGATGACCCGGCCCTTGCCGACGGTCGCCCGGATCTCCTTGACCTTGCGGGCCACGAACGAGGAGATCGTCCAATCGGGCTTGAGGCCGGCCGCGCGGAAGAGGAAGTTGCCCAGGACCTTGAGCCCTTCTTTCGTGTGGATGACCTCGGGATGGAACTGGACGCCGAAAAGCTTCCGGTCGCGGTCCTCGATCACCGCGGCGCGCGTGTTGGCCGTGCTGCCCGTCAGGCGGAACCCGGGCGGGACGCACTCGAGCTTGTCGCCGTGGCTCATCCAGACCTGGGTCCGGTCCTTGACCGAGGCCAGGAGCCCTGACGGATCGAGGACGCGCAAGGCGGCGAAGCCGTATTCGCGATCCTGGGACGGGATGACCTCGCCGCCGAGGAAATGGGCCATGAGCTGGACCCCGTAACAGATGCCGAGGATCGGGACGCCGAGCCCGAAGATGCCCTTGTCCGGATGGGGCGCGCCCTTGCCGTAGACGCTCTGGGGCCCGCCGGAGAGAACGAGCGCGGACGGGCCGGCCTTGCGGATCTCGGCGAGCGGCGTCGCGTAGGGCAGGATCTCGGAATACACCCCGAGCTCGCGGATCTTCCGGGCGATGAGCTGGGTATATTGCGACCCGAAATCGAGGATGAGGACTTTCTGCATGAAGGGATTTTATCAGACAACAATAGCATATTCAAACGCCCGCATTCTGCCCTCCCAGGCTCATCTCGGTGGGCCCGTTGAATCGGCAGAATATTTTCGCTGATCGCCTTACTTGAGGGAGATGGGAAAGAGGTTTTCTAATTCCGTTGAAAAATATTTTAAGAAGACTTGCGTATTTTTCCCGTAATGAGTTGGATGACCCGCTAAATAATCATTTTCCGGCGCATTGAGCTGCTCATATATTTCATCAAGGGCCAATCCCCTTTTTGCGGGACCCCCGCCAAGCTCATGGGCGCCCGGGGTTGAGCCGCTTGGGGGGAAGATGACATTGCAATGGTTTTCAGCGATGAACCGCATCCCCACAGGGATCATGGCGGCTCGTAATTTCGCTTTGCTGGCAGCCCCGGTGATGCGATTTACGAGTATCGCAGGACCTTCATCACATAAATCCATTTTCACGTACTGGGGCTTTTTTTGAATCATCGGAAACCGCAGCCCCTCAGGCGCAATATTATGGGCCCAGAGGAGGGGCAGCGCGCCAACGGGGTCATGTGTGAGTTCTTCTTTATGCTGGTTCCAAACGAGCCGGCCTGTTCTGACTCGATATCCCAATTCCTTCAGAGAAACCGTATTGGCAAACGATCTCTTGAGGAAATCCACATTCTCAGTGAAGATGCTGATGCCGCGATGTCGGAAAATATGGTGACCTCGATTCTTCCCTTTTTTCAGGATCAGAAGCATCACCATTTGGAGGGCCTCGGGGAAGAGGGCCGTGTCTCTGATGATCTCGAGGAACTCAATATTGGAATGCTTGATAATGTAATCCCTGACCTTGGCAAAATAGGCCCCGTTATTCATCGAAGGCGGGACGACATAAGCGAGAAATCCCCCCTCTTTGAGCAGGTCAAGACCGAGCTTGATGAAGAGACCGAAGATATTCGGCCTTCCGTTCAGAAGCGCGCCATAAGCATTTCGCAACGTCTTGTCCGGCGAGAACTCAAAATAGGGCGGATTCCCGATGATGACGTCGTATGGCTCGAACTGCGTTTCGCGCAAAGAGTCCTTTGACGATACCTTCCTCGACGGGAGGAGCGCCTTGGCGATCTTTACGAGCTCTTCATCGATCTCCCAGCCTTCGACCGCGGCTCTCGGATATCGCTCGAGGGCGGAAAGGAGAAACTCTCCGGAGCCACACGCGGGGTCAAGAATCCTGATCTTCTTGTCTGTTCTTGGAAGATGCGCCAACAGGGCATCACGGACCGATTTGGGGGTAAAATACTGCCCGTTTTGGCGGCGATACTCAAGCGGGGTCTTTTCAAGATAACGAAGCGTTTCCTCTCGAAATTCGGCAACATGCTGGGGAGAATATCGACTGTGCTTGCCGTTCATCGTTGATATGAGTTTGGCAGAGCTGCGTGAGACCGTCAAGCTGCCTCTTCATTATGCGAAGCATGGCGGTTGTTCGGCAGGCCGTCCCAAGTTTCCTTGGGTTGTGATAAACTGGGCTGGATCCCGCAAGGAGAATATGCAACATGGAATGGGAAGACCTCGCCAGAGAGCTGAGCCAGCAGACGGATTCGAAGGTCGTCCTGCTCGTCATGGACGGCGTCGGGGGCCTGCCCGCCGACGGCCAAAGCGAGCTCGAGGCGGCCCGCAAGCCGAACCTCGACGCGCTGGCCAAGGCCGGAATCTGCGGCGTGTCCGATCCGGTCATGATGGGCATCACCCCGGGCAGCGGCCCGTCGCACCTGGCTCTCTTCGGCTACGATCCGCTTAGATACCAGCTCGGACGGGGCATCCTCGAGGCGCTGGGCTCGGGCGTCGAGGTCGGCCGGAACGATCTCGTCGCCCGCGGCAATTTCGCCACGGTCAGGGCAGGCCTGGTCGCCGACCGCCGGGCCGGCCGCATCCCGACCGAGGAGAACGTCCGGATCTGCGAGTATCTCAACTCCCATCTTCCCAAGCGCGAGGGGCTCGAGGTCCGGGTCTTCCCGGGAAAAGAACATCGTTTCGTCGCCCGCTTCACCTCCGAAGGACTGGCCGACGCCCTCAGCGACGCCGATCCGCAGAAAGAGGGTAAGGCCCCTCTCCCGACGACACCTCTCGCGCCCGAAGCGGCCAAGGCCGCGGCCATCGTCAACCGGTTCCTCGAGGACGTCGCCGACGTCCTCAAGGACGAGGCCAAGGCCAACGCGGCCCTGCTCCGCGGCTTCTCCAAGTTCCCCTCCATCCCCACCATGCAGGAGCTGTTCAAGCTCCGGCCGGCGGCCATCGCCAATTACCCCATGTACCGGGGCCTGGCCAGGCTCCTGGGCATGGAAGTCATCGGAGTCGGCAGCGAGACAGCCGACCTTTTCGACGCCCTGGAAAAGAACTGGGCGGACCACGATTTCTTCTACGTCCACTACAAGAAGACGGACTCGGCCGGCGAGGACGGCAAGTTCGGGGCCAAAGTGGCCGCGATCGAGGCCCTTGACCCGTTCCTCCCCCGCCTCGCCACCCTCAAGCCGGACGTCATCGTCGTCACCTCGGACCATTCGACCCCGTCCTGCCTCAGGGGCCACTCTTGGCATCCCAATCCGTTCCTGCTCGTATCGCCGACGGCCGGCATCGACGATGTCGCCGTTTTCACGGAACGGGCCTGCGCCAAGGGCATGCTCGGCCGCTTCCGCTCCATCTCCGCTATGCCGCTCATGCTCGCCCACGCCCTGAAGCTGCAAAAGTACGGCGCCTAGAAGGGCCTATCCGAAGGCCTCGGCGGCAGGAGCTTTTCTATTCAGATATTTCCCAGATGCGCAGCTCTGAGCTGCTCCGCAGCGCATCTGGTGCTCCGCTCCTAGGAATCCGCTCCGCGCTGGGTGGACAAGACCTCCGGGGTTCTATAAAATTGATACGAATTGAAATCTGCGCGTAAGAGCTTCGGGTCCCTGCTCCTCACGGCCGTCGTTCTCTCCCTGGCGGCCGCGCCCCAGGACGACCCACGGATCGAGATCGTCAACCTCCGCCGCTACACCCACCCCAACTTCACCCGCGTCGTCGTCGATATCGGCAAGCTCCGCGAGTATACCTTCGGCGAGCTCCGCGATCCGGGCCGGATCTACGTCGACGTCCTCCAGGCCAAGCTCAACCCCATCCTCCAGGGCCAATCCTACCCGGTCAAGGCGGACTATGTCAGCCAGATCCGGGTCTCGCAGAAGACGACGTCCACGGTCCGGCTCGTCGTCGACGTCGATTTCTCGCGGATCCAGTCCTATCGCGTCTACCACCTCTTCGACCCCTTCCGGCTGGTCGTCGACATCTACCCGCACGGTGCGTCCGACGCGCTGGCGCAGGTGCAGGTGCCGGCCGAAAAGCCCCCCCGTCCCGGCGACAAGGTCCAGCCGGCCGTAAAGCGGCAGGTCGATCCGAACGATCCGAACCTCAACGGGACGTCCATGGCCCGCCAGCTGGGCCTCGGCGTCCGGACCGTGGTCATCGATCCCGGCCACGGCGGTCCGAGGCCCGGGACGATCGGCAAGAGCGGGCTCCAGGAAAAAGAAGTCAACCTGGCCATCGCCCTGGCCCTGCAGAAGCTCCTCAAGGAAAAGGCCGGCATCGACGCCGTGCTGACGCGCGAGTCGGACGTCGACGTCGGGCTCGACGACCGGACCGTTATCGCCAACCAGAAGCGGGCCGACCTCTTTGTTTCCATCCACGCCAACGCCCACCGGGACCGCAAGCGCGGCGGCGTCGAGACGTTCTTTCTGAACGTCAGTCCCGATCCGTCGGTCATCGAGCTGGCCGCGGCGGAGAACGCCACCTCGACCAAGAACATCGGGGAGATGAAGTCCATCCTCGACAAGATCGTGCAGAACAGCAAGATCCAGGAATCGCACGATCTGGCCCAGGCCATCCAGAAGAACCTCGTCAAGGCCCTGGCCCGCGACCTGCCCTCCGTCCAGAACCTGGGCGTCAAGGGGGGCCCCTTCTGGGTCCTCATCGGGGGCGAGATGCCGTCCGTGCTCGTCGAGGTCTCCCACCTCAGCAACGCCAAGGAAGAGGCCAAGCTCAAGACGGTCAAGTACCGCGACCTCGCCGCCCAGGGCATCTATGATGGTATCATGGAATATGTCCGCTCACTCGGCAAAGGATGATCACATGAACAGACGCGATTTCGTGAAGGGCGTGGCCGCGGCCGGCCTGGCTCTCCGTTTCGGCCCCCGGGCCTTCGCCGGCCAGGCGGCCTCGATCGGCCCCCTGCCCACCCTGGCCGCGGTCGAAGGCGAATCGCCAGCGGCCATCACGCGCGAGGCCATCTCCGTCCTCGGCGGCATGGGCAAGTTCGTCAGCAAGGGCGACAGGGTCGTCATCAAGCCGAACATCGGCTGGGACCGGACCCCCGAGATGGCCGCCTGCACCAACCCGGACGTCGTCAGGACGCTCGTCGAGCTCGTCCTCGACGCCGGGGCCAAGAAGGCCATCGTCATCGACAACACGACCAACCAGGCCAAGCGCTGCTACGTCCGCTCGGGCATCCAGGAGGCCGTCAAGCAGGCCGGCGGCGACATGCTCTTCGTCGACGACTACCGGGTCAAAAAGATGGCCCTCAAGGGCGAATGGATCAAGGAGTGGGAGATCCTCCTCGACGTCGTCGAGTCCGACAAGATCATCAACGTCCCCATCGCCAAGCACCACTCGCTCTGCCGGCTGACGCTCGGCGGCAAGAACTGGCTCGGCGCGACGGGCGGGGCCCGCAACCAGTTCCACCAGAGCCTCGACAAGACCGTGGTCGACCTGGCCGCTTTCTTCAAGCCGCAGCTCACGGTCCTCGACGCCTACCGTATCCTCGTCCGCAACGGGCCGCAGGGCGGCCGCGTCTCGGACACCGAGCTCCGGAAGATGGTCATCGCCGGAACGGACCCCGTGGCCGTGGACGCCATGGGGGCATCGCTCTTCGCGGTCGAGCCCCGCGAGCTGCCCTATCTCGCCATGGCCCGGGACCGGGGGCTGGGCCAGTACGATCTGGGGAAGGTGCGCATTGAAAAAAGGAAGATCTAGGAAATACCGCACGCTCGAGCGTCTGCGGATGGTCAGCCAGGCGGCCTTCTTCGGGCTCTTCGTCTATCTCTTCATGGGCGCCCATTATACGGGTAAGGACTACATCGGCTCGACCGTCCAGCGGTTCTTCCACTTCGACCCGCTCTTGGCCCTCGCCACCATCGTTTCGGCGCGCCTCATCTACGCTTACTTCGCCTTCGCCCTCGTCACGGTCGTCGCGACCGTTCTCTTCGGCCGCGTCTTCTGCGGCTGGGTCTGCCCTCTCGGGGCGGTCCACCAGTTCTCATCGTTCGCCTTCAAGCGGACAAAGTTCCTCAAGCCGCCGCGCGAGGACAAGGCCAGTCTGTCCCCGAAGTACTACATCCTGATCGCGGTCCTCGTGGGCGCGCTTTTCGGCCTCGATCTGGCCGGCTATCTCGACCCCTTGTCCTTCCTGACGCGCTCCTTCGCGTTGGCCGTGCTCCCGTCGCTCGCTCACGCCCTGTCCAACTTGAGCGGCGCCCTCTACGGCCTGGGAGTCACGGGCCTGGCCCGGACGATCTCCCAGGCCCTCGAGAACTGGACCATCCACACGACGTTCATCCAAGGATTCTCCATCGGCCTGTTCTTCCTCGGGGCCATCGCGCTCAACGCCCGGAAAGAGCGCTTCTGGTGCCGCTACCTCTGCCCGACCGGCGCCCTGCTCGGCCTGCTCAGCCGCTGGAACCTGCTCAAGCTCCAGATCGACGACGAGAAGTGCATCACGTGCGGCCTCTGCACCCAGCACTGCGAGACCCAGGCCCATCCATATCCCAACGACCAATGGAAAAGCGGCGAGTGCGTCTACTGCCAGAATTGCGCTTCGATCTGCCCGACGGCCGCGATCGGCTTCCGGTTATCGGCCAAGCCCGAGAAGCTGACCAACGTCTCGAACGTCGACCTATCGCGTCGGAAGCTCCTCCTGACGACGATCGCCGGCCTCGTCGCTGTCCCCTTCTTCCGGCTCACGCCGTCCCGCGCGCGAGCCTCCCTCAAGCTCATCCGGCCGCCCGGGGCGCTTCCGGAACCGAAGTTCCTGGCCAAGTGCGTCAAGTGCGGCCAGTGCATGCGGGCCTGCCCGACGGGCGGTCTCCAACCCGTCCTGACCGAGGCCGGCCCCGAGGGGATCTACACGCCCAAGCTGGTCCCCACGATCGGCTACTGTGAATACTATTGCTCGCTCTGCACCCAGGTCTGCCCGACCGGGGCCATCAAAAAGCAGACGATCGAGGAGAAGAACAAGCTCAAGATCGGCACGGCCTGGGTCAACAAGAGCCGCTGCATCCCCTACGTCCTAGGCAAGCCCTGCATCGTCTGCGAAGAGCATTGCCCGGTCTCGCCCAAGGCCATCAAGCTCGTCGAGGTCGAGACCAAGCTCCCCGACGGCACCGTCGCCGTCCAGAAAGCACCCGTCATCGACATCACACTCTGCACCGGCTGCGGCATCTGCGAGAATAAGTGCCCGGTCATGGACGACCCGGCCATCTTCGTCACGAGCGTGGGGGAAACGCGGTCGGAGACAAACCAGCTGCTTCTGGACATCTTGTCCAACGCGCCAAGCGATCCTTACAAATAAGGTCTCTCTCTGGACGGGATGTCTCCCGGGCGGTGGGGGAAATCGTCCCAGAGGCCCCGGGATGGAAGGGGGACCCGCCGGAGGCGGGGGAAACCAGATTCGCAGGTTTCCGGGGCGCGGGGGCTAGGGGCGATATCCTGAACCAAGTCCAAAGGGAGACTTCCCCGGTATCCGGTAAAGATTCCTTATCTGGTGAGGGTCAATCCGCGAGGGCCTTCTTCAGCTCGGCGGTGAGCTTCGGGACGACCTCAAAAAGGTCGCCGACGATGCCGTAATCCGCGATCTTGAAGATCGGCGCCTCGGGGTCCTTGTTGACGGCCACGATGAACTTGGAGGACGACATCCCGGCCAGGTGCTGGATGGCCCCGGAGATGCCCACGGCGACGTAGAGCTCCGGCGAAACGGTCTTGCCCGTCTGCCCGACCTGATGCTGGTGGCCGATCCACCCGGAATCGACGGCTGAGCGCGACGCGCCCACGGCGGCACGCGGGAAAACGGCGGCCATGTCTCGGAGCAGGGCGAACGCCTCCGGGCCCTTGAGGCCCCGGCCTCCCGAGATGACGATGTCGGCTTCCGTGACGTCGAGCTCCGCGCTCTCTTCCTTGAGGACCTCGGCGACGCGGCCCTTGACCGCCCCGTCGGGGACGGCGACCTCGAGCCTGATCGTCTCGCCTGCGGCGCCGCCCACGGCCTCGGCGAGCGGGAAGACGTTCGGCCTGAGCGTCGCCAGCTTGGGCGAAGTCTTCAGCCGCAGCGACAGAAAGGCCTTGCCGGCGTAGATCGGCCGGGTGAACTCGAGGGAGCCGTCTTTGACGGCGACTTTCGTACAGTCAGAGGCCAGCGCGGCCCCGAGCCGGGCCGCCACGCGCGGCGCCAGGTCCTTGCCCATGGCCGTGGCCGCGAAAAAGATGGCCGCGGGCTTGGCCTGGCCGGCGAATCCGGCCAGGGCCAGGGCGTACGATTGCGGCGAATAGTCGGCATATATCTTATTATCAATGACATAGACTTTGGCCGCGCCAAGGGCGAAGGCGGCTGGCGCCAGGCCGGCGACGTCCGTCCCCACGAGGACTGCGGCCGTCTCGACGCCGAGATCGGCGGCCCGTCTCCGGGCTTCGGAGAGGGCTTCGAGCGAGCTCTTCTTGATCTTCCCGTCCCGGGTTTCCAGGTAAGCGGCGATCATCCTTCCTCTCCTTTTATATGACCTTGGCCTCGTCCCGCAGGAGCCGTACCAGCTCGCGGGCCGTCTCGGCCGGGTCCCCCTGGAGGACCTTGCCCGCTTGCCGCGCGGGCGGCACATCGAGGCCGATCGTTTCGACCTCGGAGACGAGCTCGGCCGGCGTGAAGCCGAGCTCCTCGAGCGTGACGGCGGGGATGTCCTTCTTCTTGGCGGCCATAATGCCCTTGAGCGTCTCGTAGCGGGGCTCGTTCAGCCCCTTCTGGGCCGTAACGACGGCCGGCAAAGACAGGGCGACCTTCTCCATGCCGCCCTCGATCTCGCGCAGGGCCGTGGCATTGGCTCCGTCGATCTCGAGCTTGGTGACGACGGTCGCCTGGGGCAATCCGAGAAGCTCGGCGACCATGGCCGGGACCTGGCTGTTGTCCGCGCCGACCGACTGCCGGCCGAAGAGGAGCAGGTCGGCCCCCGCGAGACGGCGCTCGACGGCCCGGGCGATGATGCGGGCCGTCCGGAGGCCATCGTAGCTCTCAGGGGAGCCGTCCTTGACGAGCAGGACCTCGTCCGCGCCCATGGCCAGGCACTTGCGGAGGATGGCGACGGCTTCGTCCCGGCCCACGGAGACGACGCGGACGGTGCCGCCTTTGGATTCCTTGAGCCGCAGGGCTTCTTCGACGGCGTATTCGTCGTAGGGGCTGATGACGAAGTTCAGCCCGTCCTCGGCGATCGTCCGGGTCTCATGTTGGATGCGGATGCGGGATTCCGTGTCCGGCACCCGCTTGACGAAGACGAGAATGTTCATGGATCTCTCCTCATCGGGTCCGACCGGCGCCGCCGGGGCGCCTCACGGCCGCTCGAACGCCTTCAGGACGAGCGCCCCGTTGGTCCCCCCGAAGCCGAACGAATTGCTCAGGCCATGGACGATCTCGGCCTTCCGGGCGGCGTTGGGGACGTAGTCGAGGTCGCAGTCGGGGTCGGGGAACTCGGAGTTGATGGTCGGCGGCAGGATCTGGTGGAAGATGGCGAGGGCCGTGATCCCGGCCTCGAGGCCCCCCGCCGCGCCGAGCAGGTGCCCGGTCATGGATTTCGTCGAGCTGACGGCCAGCCGCCGGGCGTGGTCCCCGAAAACGGCCTTGATGGCCATCGTCTCGGTCTTGTCGTTGAACGGCGTCGACGTGCCGTGGGCGTTGACGTACTGGATCTCCTCCGGAGCGATGCCGGCGTCCTCGATGGCCCGCCGCATGACGCGGGCGGCCCCGTCGCCGCTGGGGTCCGGCGCCGCGACGTGGTAGGCGTCGGCCGTCATCCCGTAGCCGACCACCTCAGCGTAGATCCGGGCGTTCCGCCTCAGGGCCCGCCCGAGCTCCTCGAGGACGACGACGCCCGAACCCTCGCCCATGACGAACCCGTCCCGCTTGGCGTCGAAGGGACGGGAGGCCCTGGCCGGGTCGTCGTTGCGCTCCGAGAGGGCCTTCATCGAGCAGAAGCCGGCCAGGCTGAGCGGGGTCAGCGGGGCTTCCGCCCCGCCGGTGATCATGATGTCCGCGTCGCCGCGGGCGATGATCCGGAACGAGTCGCCGATGGCGTGCGTGCCCGTGCTGCAGGCCGTGGCGTTGGCGCAGTTGGGGCCCTTGGCCCCGAAGCGGATGGAGATCTGGCCGGAGGCTTCGTTGATGACCGTCTGGATGATGAAGAACGGCGTGACCCGGTCGGGGCCCTTCTCGAGCAGGACCTTGTGGTTCTCCTCGATCGAGCCGAGGCCGCCGATCCCGGAGCCCACGTAGACGCCGGCCCGGTCGCTCTGGAGGTCGCCTGACGGCAGGCCGGAGTCCCGCACCGCCAGGTCCGCGGCCCCGAGGGCGAAGCGGATGAAGAGGTCCATCTTGCGGGCTTCCTTGCGATCGACGAACACCAGGGGATCGAAGTCCCTGGCCTCGCCGCCGAAGCGGGTGCTGTAGCGGGAGACGTCGAAGCGGGTCAGGGGGGCGATGCCGCTCTCGCCGCGGAGGAGGGCCGGCCAGGTCTTGTCGGTCCCCGTGCCGAGCGGCGAAACGAGTCCGATGCCGGTGATGACGACCCGGCGTTCGGGAAGATGCTCCCTCCTCATGGGGCGTACGATCCGAGGTTGTGCGGCGCTGTGAGGGGGGCTATTTCGCGTGCCCCACGATATAGTCGATGGCCTTGCCGACCGTGGTCAGCTTTTCGGCCTGGTCGTCCGGGATGTCCAGCCCGAACTCGTCCTCGAGGGCCATGACGAGCTCGACGGTATCCAGCGAATCGGCGCCGAGATCATCGATGAAGGACGCGTCCTCCGTGACCTGCTCCTCGCTGATGCTCAGCTTGTCCGAAACGATCGCCCTGACCTTCTTGAGCAGTTCGTCTCTTTCCATGGTGTCCTCCTTCAAAATTTCGTAGAGATGATGGCGGACCGCCTACATATACATGCCGCCGTTCACACTGACCACCTGGCCGGTGATATAGGACGCCTCCTCGGAGAGAAGGAATCTTACCGCAGATGCCACGTCTTTGGGAAGCCCGAATTTTTTCATGGGGATGATCTCGAGATAGGCCTTGCGGACCTCCTCGGGGAGGGCTTCGGTCATGGCTGTGGCGATGAAGCCCGGGGCGACAGCATTGACCGTGATCCCCCGGCTGCCGACTTCGCGGGCCAGGGACCGGGCCAGGGCGATGACCCCGGCCTTGGAGGCGGCGTAGTTGGCCTGTCCGGCGTTGCCCATGAGACCCGCGACGGAGGCGATGTTGACGATGCGGCCATGCCGGGCGGCGATCATCGTCCGCAGGACGGCCCGGGAGAAGTTGAACGCCCCCTTGAGGTTGACCCGAAGGACCAAGTCCCAGTCCTCCTCCTTCATGCGCATGAGGAGGGCGTCGCGGGTGATGCCGGCGTTGTTGACGAGGTGGTCGATGCGGCCGTGCCCGGCGGCCACGGCGGCCACAGCGCCATCGACGGCGGTCGTATCGCCGACGTCGACCACGATCGTCTCGGCCCGGCCGCCGGCCTCGACGATCGACCCGGCCACGGCCTCGAGCTTGTCCTTCTGGATATCAACGAGGACGACCGCGGCGCCCTCGGCGGCGAGGTCGCGGGCGATCGTCTCGCCGATCCCCTGGGAGGCGCCGGTGACGATGGAGACCCGTCCTTCGAAGCGCTTCATGCCGCGGTTCCTTTCAGGGCGTGCTCATAGCGGATGATCTCCGCCTGGATCTTCTCCTGGACCCGGTTCGCCACGAACTCCCGGGCCCGGGCGATCGCGTTACGGACCGCG
The DNA here is from genome assembly GCA_963809345.1 of Candidatus Aminicenantota bacterium. GTDB lineage: Bacteria > Acidobacteriota > Aminicenantia > Aminicenantales > Saccharicenantaceae > RBG-16-66-30. The sequence goes on from CAWEJF010000009.1 coordinate 352,608, forward strand.
TCCGGGTTCGAGCGGCCGTGGCCGATGATGCAGACCCCGTCGACGCCGAGGAGCTGGGCCCCGCCGTATTCGGAATAGTCGATCTTCTTGTAGAGCTTCTTCAGGTGCCGCTTCATCAGGAGATAGCCGAGCTTGGCGAAGATGTTCTTGGTGATCTCGTGGCGGGCCATGGACAGGACGCTCTGGACGACCCCCTCCGTGACCTTGAGGGCGACGTTCCCGGTGAAGCCGTCGCTGACGACGACATCGGCGGCGCCGGAGAAGAGGTCCTTGCCTTCGACGTTACCGATGAAGCGCACGGGCGCCGCCTGGAGCCGGTCGAAGGCCTCCCTGACGAGGTCGTTGCCCTTGCCCTTCTCTTCGCCGATGCTCATGAGGCCGACCCGTGGGTCCTTCAGTCCGACCACGGCCTCCATGAAGATCTTGCCCATGAGCGCGAACTGGACGAGGTTGTGGGGCTGGCAGTTGGCGTTGGCCCCGACGTCGAGGAGGAGGGTCTGCCCTTCGACCCCGGGGACGAGGAGGGCCAGGGCCGGCCGGTCGACGCCCTTGAGCGCCCCCAGGACGTCGCGCGAGACGTAGACGACGGCCCCCGTATTGCCCATGCTGACGAAGGCGTCGGCCCGCCCGTCCTTGATGAGCTGGGCGCCGACGCGGATCGAGGAGGCCTTCTTTTTCCGGAAGGAGAGGATGCCCTCCCCCATACCGATCTCCTCGGGCGCGTCGACGATCGTGACCCGGGGCGGCTGGGGCCCGTGGCGCTCGAGCTCGCGGCAGATGGCGCTCTCGAGGCCCACGAGGAGGATGTCGACGTCGAAGTCCTGGGCGGCCCTCAAGGCCCCCGGCACCGTGGCCTTGGGGCCGAAATCCCCCCCCATCGCGTCGACGGCGATTCTCATGGGCGCCGCCCGGCTCAGTCTTCGGTCCCTTCCGTCACCTGCCGTCCTTTATAATACCCGCACTCGGGGCAGGCCCGATGCGGCAGCTTGGGGTTGCCGCACTTGGGGCAGACGGAGAAGGTCGGAAGGGTGAGCGCGTCGTGGGAACGGCGTTTCCCTTTTCTCGTCGGGGAATGGCGTCTCTTTGGATTCGGCATTTAACCCTTATCTCTCATCGGAATTTTGAGCTTGTTCCAAACGGTGTTGTGTTCTTTCACCAGGCAGGAGCACTTGGACTCGCGGACGACTTCGCCGCAGACGGCGCAAATGCCCTCGCAGGCCGGCGTGCACAGGGGCTTGGCCGGGAAGGTCAAGTTCAGCTGCTCGAGGACGACGGCGCGCAGGTCGATCTGGCGGCCGGTGTAGAACATCTGGTCCATCTTGTCGTCGGACAGATCGTCGGAGAACCCGTCGAGCTCCTCGGGGAGATAGACGAGGTCGAACCGGCTGGCGACGAGGAACTCGAACGGGGTCAGGCAGCGCGAGCAGACGAAGCTCAGCCGGGCCGTGATCTCGCCCCGGACGAGGACCTCCTCGCCGACGCGGCGGACCGTGACCTCGGCGTGGGCCGGCTCGAGGAAGACCGCGTTCTCCTCGACGAGATCGAGGCTCAGGAACTCGAAGTCCCTGGACAGGTGAAGGCCCTCCTCGGGGAGGCGGTCGATATCGATGAGCATCGTCGTATCCAAATCGGTGAACCTCGGAAAAAAAATTCAATCTATTATACCAAGCGGGACCGGGTTGTCAAATGAGCCCGGCGCGGCCCTTTCAGGCGGCCTGGGGCTCGCCCCGCCCGGGAAATGAGCTTGAACGGGGGGGCCGGACGCGTATAATACGGGCATGGGCGGCTATGACACTCGGGTCGATTACCGGGGCGACGCCTATATCGTCCAGACCCAGGACAAGGGGCGGAGCGCCCAATACATCGAGTCCCTGATCTACAAGTCGGGCCGGCTCCTCGCCACCAAGAGGGCCTTCTACACGGCCCTCATCGACCTGCCCGACGCCGCCGAACGGATCGAGCGGATGATGGAGGAGCAGCACAAGACCATCCTGGGGCAGATCGTCGAAGGCAGGTACGACTGAGTCAGAAACGGCTCTTCCTCATCGACGGGCATTCTCTCTTCTATCGCTCTTACTATGCGATCCGGGGCCTGACGAATTCGGCCGGCTTCCCGACCGGCGCCATCTTCGGCTTCGTCAGCGCCCTGCGCAAGCTCCTCGACACCGAAAAGCCCGAGTACCTGGGCGTCGTCTTCGACGTCAAGGGCCCGACGGTCCGCCATGAGGAGTACGGCGAGTACAAGGCCCACCGCAAGCCCATGCCCGAGGACCTCGCCGTCCAGATGCCCCTCCTCAAGGACGTCCTGCGGGCCCTGCGGGTCGCCACGGCCGAGTTCCCCAGGTACGAGGCCGACGACGCCATCGCCTCGCTTGCCGTGAGGGCCGCCGGGAAGGGCCTCAAGACGGTCGTCGTCACCACCGACAAGGACCTTTTCCAGGTCGTCGACGCGTCCACGTCCATCTGGAACCCGTCCAAGGAGGCGGCCATCGACGAGGCCGGGGTCAAGGATGTCTTCGGGGTCGAGGCCGGCGCTGTCGTCGACGTGCTGGCCCTGTGGGGCGACCCTTCTGACAACATCCCCGGCGTTCCGGGCATCGGCGAGAAGACGGCCAAGTCGCTCATCCAGGAATACGGCTCGCTCGACGGCCTGCTCGCCCGTCTCGACGAGGTCAAGAACCCCCGGATCAGGGAGAAGATCTCCCAGAACCGGGACCTGCTCGAGCTCAGCCGGCGCCTCGCCACCGTGTGCCGCGACCTGCCGCTCGAGCTCGACCTCGACCGCTACGTCGTCCAGGAACCCGACGAGAAGGAGACCGTCCGCCTCTTCGGCGAGCTCGAGTTCTCGTCGCTCCTCGCGGATTTCCTGAAGCCCGCCCGGCCGTCCGGGAGGGATTTCCGGACGATCTTCGACGAAAAGGAGCTCCGGGCCCTGGTCAAGCGGATCGCCGCAGCCGGCCAAGTCGCGGTGGACACCGAGTCGACCTCCCTGGCCCCGACCCGGGCCCGCCTCGTCGGGTTGTCTTTCTCGCTCGTCCCAGGCGAAGCCTTCTACGTTCCCGTCGGCCACGACTATCTCGGCGCCCCGGCCCAGATCCCCAAGGAGCGCGCCCTGGCCATCCTCCGCCCCGTCCTCGAGGACCCCAAGATCCTGAAGGCCGGCCAGAACATCAAGTCCGACATGATCGTGCTCGAACGCGAGGGCGTCCGCCTGGCCGGGGTCTCGCGGGACACGATGGTGCTGTCCTATCTCCTCGAGCCGAACTGGGGCAAGCACGGACTCGAAAAGCTGGCTCTCCACTATCTCCGGGAGACAAAAACGCCGTATGCGGAGGTCGCCGGCAAGGGCAAGAAAGAGCTGACCATGGACAAGGTGGCCGTCGAGGCGGCCGCCCCCTACGCTTGTCAGGACGCGGCGCTGGCGTTGGAGCTCGGCGAAGTCCTGTGGGAAAAGGTCCGGGCAAAGAAGCTCGACCGGCTCTACGAGGAGATCGAGAGGCCCCTCATCGGCCTCCTCGCCAAGATGGAGGCCCTGGGCGTCCGGGTCGACCCGGCAGTCCTCAAGTCGATGTCCCGGGAGCTCGAAGGGGAGCTCGGGCGGCTCGAAAGGGAGGTCCACGGCGCGGCCGGATGCGCCTTCAACATCAACTCGCCCCGCCAGCTCGCCGACGTCCTCTTCCACAAGCTCGGCCTCCGGGCCGGCCGCAGGACCCGGGTCACCAAGGGCTTTTCGACATCGCTCGACATCCTCGAGGAGCTGGCCGAGGTCCATCCCCTGGCCCGCCACGTCCTCGACTACCGGCAGATGTCTAAGCTCAAGTCCACCTACGCCGACGCCCTGCCCCAGCTCATCAACCCGGAGACAGGGCGCATTCACACGTCCTACAACCAGACCGTGGCCTCGACCGGGCGCTTATCCTCGAGCGAGCCCAATCTCCAGAACATCCCGGCCCGGGGACCGTGGGGGACCCGCTTCCGCCGGGCCTTCATCCCGGACAAGGGGCACGTCCTCCTGGCCGCCGATTACTCCCAGGTCGAGCTCCGCGTCCTGGCCCACCTCTCGGGTGACCCGACTCTCATCGAGACCTTCGTGACCGATCGGGACGTCCACGAGGAGACCGCCCGGCTCGTCTTTGGCGACGCCGCCGGCGAGGAAGCGCGGCGGCGGGCCAAGATCATCAACTTCAGCATCATCTACGGTACTTCGGCCTTCTCCCTGGCCCGTGAGCTCGGGACGTCCTCGGGCGAGGCCCAGAGGTTCATCGACCGCTACTTCGCCGAGAGGCCAAAGGTCCGGGAGTATCTTGACCAGGTCGTCGAGGAGGCCCGGGAGCGCGGCTATTCCGAGACGATCTTCGGCCGGCAGCGCCAGGTGCCCGAGCTGCGCGCCCCCGACCGGAACCTCCAGCAGGCCGGCCGGCGCATCGCCCTCAACAATCCCATCCAGGGGTCCGCCGCCGACATCATCAAGATCGCCATGCTCCGCGCCGCGGGCCTGATCGAGCAGCGCAAGCTGCGGACGCGCATGATCCTCCAGGTCCACGATGAGCTCGTCTTCGAAGTCCCGGAGGGCGAGCGGGCGGCAGTAGGGCCGCTTGTGCGTGAAGCGATGGAGGGGGCCGCGAAGCTCACGGTGCCGCTGGTCGTCCGGTTGGGTTTCGGGCCGAACTGGGCCGACGCCAAGTAATCAGGATCTTCTCCAATAATCAGAGCGGCTTCTGGAAGGCCCGGAACTTCTTGTAGACGATCCCGCCCATCTTCTCCATCTCCCCCCGGACCTTGACGTTGGCCTCCATCTCGTGGTGGGTGTCGATCATCTCCATGCCGGCCTCCGAAGCGGACTCGAGGACCTTGACCCCCATGAGGACGTCGAGCCCCTGGCCCCGGTACGGTTCCTTGACGGCCCCGAGGAGGAGGTCGAGCTGCTTCGTCTTCTTGGCCGCCCGGAGGACGTGGATGAAACCGAAGGGGAACAGGCGGCCCCGGGCCTTGCGGATGCCTTCGGTCATGTCGGGCATGGCGATGACGAAGGCCAGGACCTCGCCGTCCTTGGCTATGACCTTGACGAAGCGTGGATCGATGATCGGCAGGAAGCGCTTGGCCAGGTCGTCCATCTCCTGCTCTTCGAGGGGCGCGAAGCCGTAGATGTTGCCGGTCATGTACGTTTCGTTCATGAGGCCGAGGACCCGCCGGATCCAGGGCTTGATCTCCTTGCGGGTCTTGAACTCGACGATCTCGAAAGTGCCGCGCCTCATGGCCCGCTCGTAGATCTTTTTGTAGAACTCCGGCATCTCCTTGGGCACGACGAGCTTGTAGACGAACCAGTCGTTGTCCTTGGTATATCCCTCTTCCTCGAGCCAGCGGGGCATCCATTCGAAATTGTAGTAGGTGGCGATCGTGGCCCGATGCTCGAAGCCTTCGATGATGTAGCCTTCCGGGTCCTGGTCGGAGAAGCCGTAGGGGCCGACGATCTTGGTCATCCCCTTGGCCCGGGCCCAATCTTCGATGTGGCGCAGGAGGGCCCGGAAGACCTCCCTGTCCTCGCGCATCTCGAGATAGCCGAAGCGGGCCGTCTTCTCGTTCCGATGCTCGTTGTAGCGGTGGTTGATGATGCCCATGGCCCGGCCGACCGGGTGGCCGTCCTTGGTGGCCAACAACAGGACCGTGTCGCAGTAGCCGAAGGCCTTGTTCTTGTTCTTATCGAAGTACTTCCAGTCATCCGAAACGAGAGGGTGGACCCAGTTCTCATGCCCGGCGTGGATCTTCTCGGGAAGCAGGATGAAGGTCTTCAGGTCTGGGCCTTTCTGGGGGAGTATCTCGCGGATCTCTACGGCCATGGTCTTACCTCGCCTCGGGGATTTTCTGCCATTCTTATCCTATTCTTATCCTCCTTTCCGGCCCGGAAAGCAACCGAAATCGAGCTCTGGAAAACCCTGTTCAAAAACTGAGGACGGACTGTGGAAATTCTTGACAACATGCAGACCCGTCACTATACTGACCCTTCTTCATTAAGGAAGGCAGCCCGTCCCAATGAACGCCGAAACAACCGTCCTCCTAACGATCCTGGTCCCCATCCTCGGCTCCTTCGCAGCCCCCCTCGCCGGGCTCGCCGCGAAGCGCGCCCGCTCGGTCTGGGCCGTCCTGGTGAGCGGCGCGACGGCCGTCTTGCCGCTGACCCTCATCCCCTTCGCTCTCCGGGGAGGGGAGCTCGTCATCCGCAAGAACCTGGCCATGGGCTTCGATTTCATCATCATCGTCGATCCCCTGGCGATCTTCATGGCCGCCGTGGCCTCCTTCATCGGCTTCCTCATCGTCGTCTACTCCCTGGGCTACATCCACAACGAAGAGAACCAGAACGAGTACTACCTGATGGTCCTGATCTTCATCGGGGCCATGATGGGCCTCGTCTTCTCCGGCAGCCTCATCTTCCTCTACCTCTTCTGGGAGATCATCGCCATCAGCTGCTGGCGCCTCATCGGCTTCTATCGGGAGCCGTCGCACGTCCGCAAGGCCGACAAGGCCTTCCTCGTGACCTTCTTCGGCGCCGTGGTCATGCTCCTCGGCTTCGTCCAGATCTTCGGCCTCACCAACACCTTCGACATGACGGCCATGCGCGGGACGCTCGTCCCCGGGTCGGCCGTCCTCCTCATCCTCTTCGGCCTCTTCTCCAAATCGGCCACCGTCCCGCTCCACACCTGGCTGCCGGACGCCGGCGTCGCCCCGACCACGGTCACGGCCCTGCTCCACGCGGCCGTTCTGGTCAAGATCGGCGTCTACGCCTTTGCCCGGCTCTTCCTTTACACCTTCCGCATGCCGGACGGCTGGCAGCAGGCCCTGCCGATCATCGTCATGTTCTCCAGCCTGGTCGCGGCCGGCGCGGCCGCGGTCGAGAACGACTTCAAGAGGATCCTGGCCTACTCGACGGTCAGCCAGATCGGCTATATCTTCCTTGGATTCAGCGTGATGAACGCTTCCGGCGTCGCCGGCTCTCTCCTGTTCATCCTCATGCACGGCCTGGCCAAGGCCGGGCTCTTCCTCTGCGCCGGCATCGTCATCCACGCCGTCCACACCAAGGACATCCGGGAGATGGGCGGTCTCTTCAAGACCATGCCGGTCACGGCCATCGCCTTCCTTGTCTGCTCCTTCTCCGTCATCGGCATCCCGCCCTTCGGCGGGTTCTTCTCGAAATTCCTGGTCATCCTGGGCACCGTCCAGGCCGGCCGGACCTGGGTCGCGGCCGTGGCGCTGTTCACGGCCGTCCTGACGATGTACTACCTGTTCAAGGTCTTCAGCCTCGTATTCCTCGGTGAGGCCAAGCATCCGGCCCCCGAACGGACGAAATCCATGGTCTATGTCGTCGCCGTCCTGGCCATCCTCAGCCTGGCGGCCGGGCTCTTCGTCTCCTACCCGATGAAGCTGGTCAACGTCGCGACGACACAGATGAGTTGGTGGCTCCGATGACGCCCAAAATGCTCCTTCTCCCGATCCTCCTGCCGGCCGTCCTGGCCGTCGTGCTGCTCATCCTGCCCCGGACGCTGCGGCTTCTCCGCGACGCCCTGGCCGTCGCCGGCGCGGGCGTGATCCTCTATGACGCGTTCGTCCTCTTCTCCGTGAAAGACATCCGCTTCACCGCCCCCTGGCTGGGGATGGGCATCGACTTCGACCTCCGCCTCTATCATTTCTCGAGCTTCATCCTTCTCGCCCTGGCGGGGTTCCTCCTCCTCATCACGATCACCACGACCGTCAAGATGAAGGACGCGCCCCGGGGCCGGGAATTCATGGCCTATATCTTCCTGACCGCGGCCTTCGCCAACGGGGCCACCCTGGCCAACAACTTCGTGCCGCTCCTCTTCTTCTGGGAGGGCCTGCTCGTCACCCTGTACGCCATGATCACGATCGGCGGCCGGCCGACCTCGGGCCGGACCGCGGTCAAGGCCCTGCTCATCAGCGGCTTCTGCGACTTCTGCATGATCCTCGGCATAGGCCTCCTCTGGAGCGTGGCCGGCACCGCGACGATGTCCGAGATCTCCGTCGAGCCGACCGGGCTCGCCGCCGCGGCCTTCGTCCTGATGATGATCGGGGCGGCCGGCAAGGCGGGCGCCATGCCCTTTCACACGTGGATCCCCGACGCGGCCATCGACGCGCCGGTGACCTTCATGGCCTTCCTGCCGGCCGCGTTCGAGAAGCTCCTGGGGATCTATCTCCTGGCCCGCGTCTCGCTCGATTTTTTCAAGATCCGGCCTGGGAGCGGCCTCTCGATCTTGATGATGATCGTCGGCGCCGTGACCATCGTCCTGGCCGTCCTCATGGCCCTCGTCCAGAAGGATCTGAAAAGGCTCCTCTCCTACCACGCCATCAGCCAGGTCGGCTACATGATCCTCGGCATCGGGACCGCCATCCCCATCGGCATCGCCGGCGGTATCTTCCACATGATCAACCACGCCATGTACAAGAGCGGGCTCTTCCTGAGCGCCGGCTCGGTCGAGCACCGCACCGGAACGACGGAGCTCAAGAAGCTTGGCGGCCTGCGTCGCGACATGCCCCTCACGGCCCTCGGGTTCACCGTCTGCGCCCTGGCCATCTCGGGCGTCTGGCCGCTCAACGGCTTCGTCTCCAAGGAGATGGTCTTCCACGGCGCCCTCGAGACGGGCTACACGATCTTCGCCATCGCCGCCTGGGTCGGGGCCATCTTCACCTTCGCCTCGTTCCTCAAGGCCGGCCACTCCGTCTTCTTCGGCGAGCGGACGCGCGAGATCCCGGAGGTCCGGGAAAGCCAGCCGGCGATCGTCCTCCCGATCCTCGTTCTCGCCGGCCTGTGCGTCCTGTTCGGCGTCTACAACAAGCTGCCCCTGACCCTGTTCATCCAGCCCATCCTCGAAGGGCACGTCGCGGCCGGCGCCCACGTGGACTTCACCAGCCACGCGCTGGCCGTCTTCAATCCGGTCGCCCTGATCTCGATCGCCTGCCTCGTCCTGGCCTTCCTGCTCCACCGCTACGGCTTCCTGAAATCGGGGCGCAAGGCCTACTTAGCCTCCGAGCCGGTCCACAACCTGCCCGTCGTCCACCAGGCCTACGACCTGGCCGAGCGGCGCGTGTTCGACCCCTACGAGCAGGGCGTCAAGGGCCTCCAGGGGCTGTCGATGGTCCTGTTCAAGGCCGTCGACCGGCCCATCGACTTCATCTTCGAGAAAGTCGTCACCGTCACCGGCGAGAAATTCACCGGCATCCTGCGGAAAGCCCACAACGGCCATTACGCGAATTACCTGGCCTGGTGCCTGGCCGGCCTGATCATCCTCGCGGGCGCCATCAGCCTGCTCGCGAAGTAGAGAGGAGGAGCGTTGATCATACTCTTCGTCATTCTTCCGCTCATCGTGGCGGGAATACTCCCTCTCGTCGGCAAGGTCTCCCGGCGCGTCCTGCCGGACCTGCTGGCCAACGCGACCATGCTCTTCCTGCTCGTCTACACCGCCGTGGCCGGGCGGGCCATCATCGCGGGCGGCGCCGTCCTCCAGCAGTCCTCCTGGCTCGGTGAAGCCGTCAATCTCCGGCTGGCCCTGGACGGGTTCAGCCTGCTCATGCTCCTGGCCATCTCCCTCGTCGGCTTCGCGGCCAGCCTGTTCTCCATCGACTACATGGAGCACTACGGGTCCAAGGCGAGCTTCTATGCCCTGTACCTCGTCATGATCGCCGGCATGAACGGGCTCGTCCTGGCCACCGATCTCTTCAGCGTCTACATTTTCCTCGAGGTGGCCGCGGTCGCCTCCTACGCCCTCGTCGCCTTCGGGCTCGGCCACGACGAGCTCGAGGCCGCCTTCAAGTACCTCATGCTCTCGGTCGCGGCCTCGGCTTTCATCGTGGCCGCGATCGCGATCATCTTCGGCATGACCGGCAGCCTCGATTTCGCCGGCGTCGCGGCCGCCCTGCGGGAGCTCAACGCGGGTCCCGTCCTCGCCATCGCCTCGGCCTTCTTCCTGCTGGGATTTGGCCTCAAGGCGGCCCTCGTCCCCTTCCACGCCTGGCTCCCGGACGCCCACCCCTCGGCCCCGGCGCCCATCTCGGCCGTCCTGTCCGGGCTCCTGATCAAGGTCTCCGGCGTCTACGCCATGACCCGCATCTTCCTCAACGTCTTCGGCCTGACGCCGGCCTTGTCGACGGTGATCATGTGGCTGGGCGTCATCTCCTTGGTCGTCGCCGCCTTCCTGGCCCTCGGCCAGAAGGACATGAAGCGCATGCTGGCCTACTCGTCCATCAGCCAGGTCGGCTACGTCGTCCTTGGCATCGGCATCGGGACGCCCCTCGGCATCGCCGGCGGGCTCTTCCACCTCTTCAATCACGCCCTGGCCAAAGGGCTCCTGTTCTTGACGAGCGGCTCCGTCCAGCAGGCCACCGGCACCCGGGACCTCGACGATATGGGCGGCCTGGCCAAGCGCATGCCGGTCACGGCCGTGGCGAACCTTATCGGGGCCCTGTCGATCGCCGGCGTCCCCCCGCTCAATGGCTTCTGGTCGAAGCTTCTCATCATCGTGGCCCTCGTCCAGGCCGGCCATCCGGTCTTCGCCGTCATCGCCGTCCTGGCCTCGGTCCTGACCCTCTGGTACTACCTCCTCATGCAGCGGAAGGCCTTCTTCGGCAAGCTCAACGAGAAGTGGGCCGCCGTCAGGGAGGCGCCCTTCTGGATGACGGCCGCGACCGTCCTCCTGGCCCTCCTCTGCGTGGGGATCGGCATCCTCTTTACGTCGACCATCACGACCTGGATCCAGCCCGCCGCCGACGTCCTCGCGGACGGGATCCACGCCGTGACCGGATCGTGGGGATTTTAGACGATGATCCTGCAAACAGCCCTTCTCATCGGTATGGTGCTCTTTTCGGTCCTGGCCATCGCGCTCAAGGACCTGCTCAAATCGGCCATCTCCCTGGCCGTGGCCAGCCTGCTCCTGGGGATCATCTTTTTTCGGATGAACGCCCCCTACGCGGGCGTCTTCGAGATCTCCGTCGTCGCCGGGCTGATCACGGTCCTGTTCGTCCTGACGATCGCCCTGACCAAGTCGGGCGACGAGGTCCGCGAATCGAAGCTCGTCAACTGGGTCTTCCCGCTCGTCTTCGTCGCCTTCCTCGTCATCGACGCCCTGGTCATGAAAGGCCTGCTCGGGAAGATCCCCGCCCTGGCCTCGGGGGCCGAGACGGGGACCTTCGGGGAGGTCCTTTGGAAGGGCCGGACGCTCGACCTCGTCGGCCAGATCGCGGTCATCCTGGCCGGCGTCTTCGCCGTCCTGGCCCTGTTCCGCAAGAGAGACAAACATGACTAACACCTGGTTCCTCTATCTCTTCTTCGCGGCCGCCCTCGTCTTTGCGGGCCTCCTCGGCCTGCTCGGCAAGCGGAACCTCATCAAGCTCTTCATCGGGATCGAGGTCATCGGCAAGGGCATCAGCCTCCTGCTCCTCTCGACCGGCTTCGCCAAAGCGAGCATCCTGACCGCCCAAGCCCTCGTCGTCACCTACATCGTCATCGAGGTCAGCCTGGTGGCCACCGCCCTGGCTCTCATCATCAATATTTACCGGCACACGAAGTCGCTGGACGTCCGCGACCTGGCCAAGCTGAAAGGGTAAGCCATGACAGGAATCGGCATCCTCATCTCCCCGCCCATCGCTTTCCTCGTCTACCTGGCCGCGGCGTTCGGCCTTTACGCCCTGGGCAAGGGCATGGCGCCCAAACTGACCAAGGTCGGCGGCAAGCTGACGACCTATGCGTGCGGCGAGGACATTCCCGGGGTCAAAGTCCAGTTCGGCTACCGGCTGTTCTTCTTCATCGCCCTCTTCTTCACGATGATGCACGTCGCGGTGCTCGTCATCGCCACCGTCCCGTCGGGCAAGATCGTCTTCTTCGCGCTGTTCTACCTCGTCATGATCGCCCTGTCCGTCGCGGCCCTGATCACAAGGAGTTAACATGCTCAACAAGCTCGCCCGCTGGTCCAGGATCAAGTCCCCCTGGATCCTGCACCTCAACTCGGGCGCCTGCAACGCTTGCGACATCGAGATCGTCGCCGCGCTGACGCCGCGCTTCGACGTCGAGCGCTTCGGGATCCTCCTCAAGGCGACGCCGCGCCACGCCGACGTCATCATCGCCAGCGGCCCTGTCACGCGCCAGATCAAGGACCGGATCATCCGCATCTACGAGCAGACGCCCGACCCCAAGTTCGTCATCGCCGTGGGCGCCTGCGCCATGGCCGGCTGCGTCTACCGCGGGGCGTACAACATCATGGGCGGCATCGACCAGGTCATTCCGGTGGACATGTACGTCCCCGGCTGCCCGGCCCGCCCCGACGCCATCATTGACGGCGTCGTCAAGCTTCTTGGAAAACTCTAGGCCGAAGGAATCGCCATGTCCGACATCGAGATCGTCGAAAGCCTGAAGCAGGACCTCGGGGCGAAGGCCCTCGAGCTCGCCAACCCCGACCGCCGCCGCATCTTCGTCGGCGTCGCGCCGGCGGACCTCGTCCCGACCGTGGCCCTCCTCAAGGACAAGTACGGCTGCGCCTACCTGGCCACGATCACCGGCCTCGACAAGGGCGCGGTCTTCGAGATCCTGTACCACTTCGCCTCGACCGCCGCCAGCATCAGCGTCCGGACGGAGGTCCCGAAGGAGGCGCCCCGGGTCGCTTCAATCTGCGCCGTCATCCCCGGCGCCGTCCTCTACGAGCGGGAGATCCAAGAGATGTTCGGCATCACCGTCGAGGGCATCCCCGACGGCCGCCGCCTCAACCTGCCGGACGACTGGCCCGAGGGCCAGCACCCGTTGCGGAAGGACTGGAAGCACGTCCGGCCTGAGGAAGTCATCCCCGGAGGAAAGTCATGAGTTTCCAGATCCCCATCGGCCCGCAGCACCCCGCCCTCAAGGAGCCGATCAGCCTGCGCATGACCGTCGAAGGCGAGGTCATCACCGACGCCGACATCCGCCTCGGCTACAACCACCGCGGCTTGGAGAAGCTGGCCGAGGAGAAATCCTGGATCCAAAACATCTACCTGACCGAGCGCATCTGCGGCATCTGCTCCCACTCCCACGCCACATGCTACGTCCAGGGCGTCGAGAAGCTCATGGAGATCGTGCCCCCGCGCCGGGGCCTCTACATCCGCTACCTCGTCTCCGAGCTCGAGCGTGTCCACAGCCACCTCCTCTGGCTCGGCGTCGCCGGCCACGAGGCCGGCTTCGACTCCTTCTTCATGTACACCTGGCGCGACCGGGAGATCGTCATGGATCTCCTGGAGATGATCTCCGGCAACCGCGTCCACTACGCGATGAACACGATCGGCGGCGTCCGTCGCGACATCGACGAGGGACAGAAGGCCAAGATCCTCGAGGGCCTCGTCACGTTGAAGAAGCGGAGCGAGTACTACTTCGGGATCGGCGCCAACGAGCCGAGCTTCGTGGCCAGGATCGCCGGGGTCGGCATGCTGAGCAAGGAGGACGCCGTCGCCCTCTGCGCCGTCGGCCCCGTGGCCCGGGCCTCGGGCGTCGCCCGCGACGTCCGGAAAGAAGATCCCTATGCCGTTTACGATGAGCTCGACTTCGAGCTCTGCACCGCGGACACCTGCGACGTCCTCGGGCGGGTCGTCGTCCGGGTCAAGGAGCTGCTCGAGTCCTACAAGATGATCGAGCAGATCGTCAGAAATCTTCCGGACGGGGACATCGTCGTCAAGGCGCCGCGCAAGGCCAAGCCGGGCGAAGCCCTCAGCCGTTATGAGGCGCCACGCGGCGAGAATACCCACTATATCAAGGCCAACGGGTCGGACAAGCCCGAGCGCCTCAAGGTCCGGGCCCCCACGCTGGCCAATTATCCGGCCACGGTGGTCATGCTGAAGAAGGGCTTCATCGCCGACATCCCCCTGATCTTCGCCGCCATCGATCCCTGCATCTGCTGCGCTGAGCGGGCCGTGACCCTGGTCAGCGCGCGGAGCGGCGAGGAATCGGTCGTCCGGATGAGTGACCTCCGCCGGATGGCGCTCGCCCGGTCCAAGAATGCCCCGGTGAAAGGGAAAGCGGTATGGCCGTTCTGAGAACCTTCCTCTATCTCCTCGTCTACCCGGGGATCCTGTTCCTTTTCGTCTATTCGACGTTCTGCGAGTGGTTCGACCGCAAGGTCTATGCCCGGCTCCAGAACAGGATGGGACCGACCCACACGGGCCGCTTCGGCCTCCTTCAGCCCATCGCCGATTTCTTCAAACTCCTGGCCAAGGAGGACATCGTGCCCGAGGCGGCGGACAAGGGCTTCTTCAAGGCCCTGCCCGCCTTCGCTTTGGCCGTCGTCTCGACCGCGGCCCTGCTGCTGCCCGTCTGGAACTTCGATCTGGCCGTCCCCGGCTGGACGTCGTTCTCCGGGGACATCGTCGTCATGCTCTACCTGCTCAGCCTGCCGACGCTCATTCTCTTCCTCGCCGCCTGGTCCTCGACGAACCTCTTCTCCACGATCGGCGGCGCCCGGGTCCTGACGATGCTGTTCGGCTATGAAGTGCCGCTCTTCCTGGCCGTCCTGAGCCCGGCCATCCTGGCCGGGTCCTGGCGCCTGGCCGAGATCGCGGCGTTCTTCCAGCACCGGCCACTCCTGCTTCTCGTCAACCTGCTCGGCTTCCTCGTCGCCCTCATCGCCGTCCAGGCCAAGCTCGAGCGGACGCCGTTCGACATCCCCGACGCCGAGACGGAGATCGTCGGCGGCACGTTCACCGAGTACTCGGGGAAGAAGCTGGCCCTGTTCCGCCTGACCTTCGACATCGAGCTCGTCGTCGCCAGCGGCCTGCTCGCCGCCGTCTTCCTCGGCGGCTTCCCCGGCGGGGCTATCCTCGGCTTCATCCAGTTCGTCATCAAGACGCTCTTCGTCATCTTCCTGTTGTCCCTCCTCCGGGCGCTGACGGGCCGGATCCGGATCGACCAGGTCATCGCCTTCGCCTGGAAGATCCTGACCCCCCTGGCCGTCCTTCAGCTCCTGGCCACGATCCTCCTGAAGGGAATCTTGTCATGAGAATAGCCGCCTTCTTGCCCGAGCTCCTCCGGCATCTCTTCAAGAAGCCGGCGACCGTCGACTATCCCTTCAAGAAGCTCGAAGTGCCCGAGGGCTTCCGGGGCACCCCCTATCTGCGGCCCGAGCTCTGCATCGTCTGCAAGGCCTGCGAACGGGACTGCCCGGCCGAGGCCATCGAGATCACATCCGTCAACGAAGCCGAAAAGCGGTTCCGCCTGGTCATCCACAACGACCGCTGTATCCACTGCGCCCAGTGCGTTGATTCCTGCCCGACGTCCCCCAAGGCCATGCAGATCGACAGCCTCTTCGAGATCGCCACGGACGACCGCCACAAACTGAAAAAGGATTGGGTTTATGTGCGGGCCGTGATGAAGCCCAAGGTGGCCGCGCCGGCCGCGGCTTCCGAGCCCAAGGCCTAACGGGGAGCGGAATCCCCAGAGCGGACCGGCCGTCCCCGTCAGATCTTCATCGGCATCAGGACATACAGGCTCGTCAGGGCTTCCTCCGCCTCCGGCTTCAGGAGGACGGCGCTATTCTCGTCCTTGATCTCGAAGAGGACCTTCTCGGCCTCGACCGCGGTGAGGAAATCGAGGAGATACTGCGCGTTGAACCCGATCTCCAGGTCCTGCCCCTTATAATCGACGGCCAGGCGGTCGCGCGCCTCGCCGATCTCCGGGTTCGAGGAAAAGAGGCGCATGCGGTTCTTTTCGATGGTGAACTTGATCCCCTTGGACCGCTCGGCCGACAGGAGCGAGACCCGCCGGATCGCGTCGGCCAGCTCGGCCCGGCCAACCGTCAGCCGGCCCGGGTTGTCCTTGGGGATGACCGCCTGGTAGTTCGGGAACTTGCTCTCGATGATCCGGGAGATGAGCGTCCTCTGCCCGACCTTGAAGAACAGGTTGCTCTCGTCGAGATCGAAGGCGATCGTTTCGTCCTCGAGCTTCCGGATCTCGCTCAGCGTCTTCTTGGCGACGATGACGCTCAATTCTTTTTCGAGCTTCAACCCGTCCTGGGCCTTTTTCGTGTAGGACAGCCGGTGGCCGTCCGTGCTGACGAGCTCGACCTGGCGGTTCTTCAGGGACATCAGCGCCCCGTTGAGATAATAGCGCTGCTCCTGGGTGATGGCGTAGAACACCCGGTCGATCATGTCCTTGAGGTCCTGGAGCGGCAGGGCGATGCCCCGGTCGAACTTCGCGTCCGGCACCTGCGGGTAGTCCTCTTTGGCCAGGCAGAGGACCTTGAATTCGCTCGCCCCGGCCTTGATCTCCAGGGTTTCGTCCTTGAGCTCGACGTGGACCGCCTCCCCTTCAGGAAGCGACTTGACGATCTCGAAGATCTTCTTCCCGTTGACCGTGATGGCCCCCGTCTTCTCGATGTCGGCCCCGATATGGGTCCTCAGGCCGACTTCGAGGTCCGTCCCCGTCAGCTCGATGTCCGTCGCAGACACGTTCATCAGCACGTTGGCGAGGATCGGCATCGTGTTCCGCTTCTCCACGATACCCTGGAGGATCTGGAGTTCTTCGAGAAACGCTTCCTTGGGGAGTGAGAATTTCATGGGGTCACCTTTCGCTCCGGGTTCCTATTCTTCTTTCTTATTATTTAATTCAGAATACTAATGAAATCAAGAAGAGGAATAAGAAAGTCCTCTGGAAATGTGCATAAATCCTCGAACACGCTGATATTCCTCATTGGATGAAGGCCAGGAGGTTGTTGATCTCTTTGTTGAATTCGGGATCGTCGTTGCGGAGCTTGTCGATCTTGCGGATGCTGTGGATGACCGTAGTGTGGTGTTTTCCACCGAATTTCTTGCCGATTTCGGGCAATGAAGAGTTCGTCAGCTCCTTAGCTAAATACATGGCGATCTGGCGGGGAAAGGCGATCGTGGGCGAGTTGTTCTTCGATTTGAGCTGGGACGGCTTGATCTTGAACTTGTGGCAGACGAGCTTCTGGATCTTTTCCACAGTGACGATGGTCGAAGAGGAGTCGAGGAGCCCCTTGAGGGCTTCTTTCGTAAGGTCCAGATCGATGCGTTCGCCCTTGAGGGAGGCGAAGGCGATGACCCGCCTCATGTAGCCCTCGAGCTCGCGGATGTTCGTCTCGACCTTGTCGGCGATGTAAAGGGCGACGCTCTCGGGGAGGGAGACGGCCTCGGCTTCGGCCTTCTTCTTGAGGATGGCGATCCGGGTCTCGATGTCCGGCGGCTTGAGGTCGGCGATCAGGCCCCACTCGAAGCGGGAGCGGAAGCGCTCCTCGAGGTGGGGGATCTCCTTCGGGGGACAGTCGCTGGAGATGACGATCTGCTTCTGGCTGTCATAAAGGTGGTTGAAGGTGTGGAAAAACTCCTCTTTCGTGCGCTCGCGTCCGGCCAGATAGTGGATGTCGTCCATGAGCAGGAGGTCGACCGTCCGGTATTTTTCACGGAAATCCAGGACCTTGCCGTACTGGAGGTGGGTGACGAGGTCGTTCATGAACTTCTCGGTCGTGACGTAGAGGATCTTGGCCCGGGCGTTTTGCTGGAGGGCGTAATGACCGATGGCGTTCATGAGATGGGTCTTGCCGAGCCCGGCCCCGCCGTAGATGTAAAGCGGGTTGTAGGACTTGGCGGGGTTCTTGGACACGGCGGAAGCGGCGGCGTGGGCGAACTGGTTGCAGCTGCCGACGACGAAGTTCTCGAACGTGTAATTGGGATTGAGGTTGGGATTGACCGCCGGGCCCTGCTTTGTTTTGCGGTCGTCGGGTGAGCGGCGCATGAAGGAGGCGGGCGTGTCCTCGTGGATGTAGCGGATATCAAAGCTTTTATCGAAGATGTCGCGGCAGCACTCGGCGATGATGTCTGAATAATGGAAGGACAGCCAGTCCCGGAAATAGGCGTTGGGGACCTTGATGTAGAGACAATCCTGCTCCAGGCCGATGAAGGTCGTCGGCTCGAACCAGGTCTCGAAAGAGCTCGGGTCGACCTTCGTTTGGGCGGCCCGCAGGATTTGAATCCAAGGGTTTTCGTTTTCTTTAGGTTCCATGGGAGCTATCGTTTTTTCCACAGAATTTTCCACATCTGTGGAAAATCCTCTCCCGGAAAGGCTATCGTCCGGGAGAGGCCCGGGAATCATAGCATTCCGGAGAGGTCAATTCAAGCTTTTTTTTAGGGGAAAACGGGTCGCGCGGGCCTCGCGGCGGGGGGCAACGCGGCGGGGCCCGGAACGGTCGTTCCAGGGGCCCAAAAAGGCCCCAAAACGGGTCGAAAACGGGGCCCCGGCGAGGTCCCGCCGGACCGCCAAAATGACGCGTTTTGTCGTGGTTAGAGGCTCGCCCGTCAGCGCCTGAGCAAGGTCCGCTTTTCGATCGTCGGCGTGCCCAGGAGGGCCGTGAACAGGGCGTCGCGGACGCGAGAGGAAAGCTCGGAGAACGCGAACTCGGCGGGCTTTTCGAGCTCGATGTAGTCACGGTCCTCGCGGAAGGTCCTGCGGAAAAGCGGTTCGCCGCTCTCGCCCGAGATGACGGCGAGATCGACCGTGAGCCGCCAGCGGCACAGCTCGATGAGAGCGCGACCGGCGAGGTTGAAGGGGCTATCGACGGGAACGCGCTTGTCCTTCAGGGCCTTGCGGACCTGGCGCTCGAGGCGGACCGAGCCGGTGAGAAAGATGGCGCGATCACGACCGGCCGCTTCGCGGCGCCAGAATGCGGGCGAGGCCTCGGCGTCGGCCGGGCGCGGGCGGAGCGAGACGGTCCCTTCGAAAGCGCGGCGGAACTCGGCGGCGAGATAGGATTGGAGCTCGAGGCCGGGATCGAGGTCCGGGAGCGGGGACTCGTTGCGGAAATCGGTCACGACGACCTCGGCGAACGAGCCGGCGGGAAAGAGCGAAACACCGGGCAAGCTCACCCGGACCTCGACGGGTCCGCTCGAGCGGCAGGAAGGCCCGAGCGCGATAGCGGCGATGAGAACGACCAGGGCCGACGTCTTCATGCGGCCCTCCCGCGGCTCGACGCCAAACGGGCCAGGAAGGCTTCGTAGTTCTCCTTGATGGCCCGTTCCCCCGGGGCGAGGCGGAGCGCCTCTTCGTATTCCCGGCGGGCCTCGTCCCAGGCCCCTTGCTTCTCGTAGGCGACGGCGAGATTGTTGTGGGCCGCGGCCGAACCCGGGTCGCGCTCGACGGCCGCCTTCCAGTATCGGGCGGCCTCTTCCCAGCCGTCCTCCCTCGCGGCCGCCACGCCGGCCTCGAGGGGCCCCGTGGCCAGGGGCCGCGCGCAGGCCGCGAAGGCGAGAAGGAGGGACAGGACGAGGGAAGGCACGATGGGACGGCTCATGTCGGTCCGGGGCCAGCGTACGCCAACCCTCCCCGGCGCGTCAAGACCGAGGGAGCGGCGGATTTGCCTCCCGGCCGGATTTATGGTATAAATGCGGCTCAATTCGAGACGAAAGAGATACGACCATGCCGAAAGTCTGTGACATCTGCCAGAAAGGCCCTGTCTTCGGGCATAACGTCAGCCATTCCCATAAGTCTTCCCCTAAGAAGTGGAAGCCCAACCTCCAGCGGGTCAAAGCCCGGACGCCAAAGGGCGTGCGGCAGATCTGGGTTTGCACGAGGTGTCTGCGTTCCGGCAAAGTGGTCAAGGCGGCCTAGCCTGCCCTATTCATAAAAACGCCAGATTTCTTCTCCATCACTCTTATTCTAGGGCGTTTTTACCCTTCGGGCGAACCGATCCGGCCCCATCTGCTTCGTTCTCGGGGTTCGCAGTACCAAAGAGTACAACTTCACCCCTCGGGCCTCGCATCTGAGGGCCGCCTCGATTCGTGAATAAGTCAGGCGTGCCGCCCGGCCGCGGTCAAAACCTTTCGACCGACTGGATCTCTTTCAACCCGCTGATCCGCCTCGAGATCGCCTCGAGATGGCGGATGTCCTTGATCCTGATATCCAGCTTGATGCGGGCCCTGCCATCCGCGAGCATCGCGGCCTCGGCCTTTGAGATGTCCCCGTCGAGATCGGCGACGGCCGCGGCGACCTTGGCCAGGACGCCCGGGATGTCCCGGGACTTGATCATGAGCCTGGCCTTGAACGTTCCCGCGAAGGACGGGTCCCACGACACGTCGACAAGCCGTTGGCCGTCGAGGATCTCCTTAGTCACAAGCGGGCAGCGCAGGGAGTGGACGGTCAGGCCCCGGCCGACCGTGATGTAGCCGACGACGGGTTCGCCCTTGACCGGCGAACAGCACTTGGCCAGCTTGATCATCTGCCCGTCGATGTCTTTGATGCGCACGCCTGGCCCTGGCCCGGGGACGAGACGGGCCGCCGCCTTGCCGAGCAACCCCGGCTTACGCGGCGCGACGGGGCCGAAGACGGCCTCGATAAGCTTCGGGTCGACGACGATCCGGCCGAGCCCCACCTGGCCGTAGAACGCCTCCATCGGCGCGGCCCGCGGGCCGAGGACGGCGGCGAGACGCCGGGCCAGGTCCGCCTCATGCCGGAATTCTGCGGGAACGACGTACCTCCGAACCTCCTTCTCCCACAGCTTCCGCCCCAGGGCCACGCTCGTCGTCCGGCTCTTCTGGTCGAGCGCACGCCGGAGCGCCTGGCGGGCGCCCCCCGTGGCGGCGGCGGTCAGCATGCCGCGCGTTGGGCCCTTGTCGGCGGCCGTCAGGATCTCGACGATGTCGCCCGTCTTGAGCGCGGTCTTGAGCGGAGCCGGCGAGCCGTTGATACGCGCCCCCGTGGCGTGGAGCCCGACCTCCGTGTGGATCTTGAACGCGAAATCGAGGGCCGTAGCGCCGGGCGTCAGGTTGATGACCTTACCCTTGGGGGTGAAGACGTAGACCTCCTCCGGAATGAGGTTGGTCTTCAGCGAGCGCAGGAATTCCTGGGGGTTCTTCTTCTCCTCGAACAGGGCCGCCATCTCCCGGAGCCAGTGGAGGCGGCGGTCCTCGGCCGCCGGGCCCGACGTCCCGTCGTCCTTGTAGCGCCAGTGGGCGGCGATACCGTTTTCGGCGAGGTCGTGCATCTCGCGGGTCCGGATCTGGATCTCGAAGGTCTTCCGTCCCTCCGTGATGACGGTCGTGTGGAGGGCCTGGTAGAGGTTCGGCTTGGGCATGGCGATGAAGTCGCGAAAGCGCTGCGGCAGGTGGGGCCAACGCTGGTGGATGATGCCGAGGATGGCGTAGCAGTCCTTGACGGAATCGGTGATGACACGGAGAGCCAGGAGATCGAAAACCTGGTCGAACCCGATATCCCGCCGCTTCATCTTGCTCCAGACGCTATAGGGCCGCTTGATCCGCGAGAAGATCTCGGACGGCAGGCCATTCCCCGCGATGAGGTCCTCCAGGCTCTTCTTCATGGCCTCGAGGTCCACGGCGGCCGCCTTCCTCTGCGGGTCCATGGCCGCGGCGATCTTGCCGGACTCCTCGGGGGCGACATAGCGGAACGACAGGTCCTCGAGCTCGGCCCGGATACGGCCCATGCCGAGCCGGTTGGCGATGGGCGCGTAGATGTCGAGCGTCTCGCGGGCGATCTGCCGCTGCCTCTCATCGTCGAGGAAGCGGAGCGTTTTGAGGTTGTGGATCCGGTCGGCCAGCTTGATGAAGATGACCCGGATGTCGTCGGTCATGGCCAGGATGATCTTGCGGATGGTCTCGGCCCGGCGGACCTCGGGCGACACCTCCTGGACCCGGCTGATCTTGGTCACGCCCTCGACGAGGTCGGCGACCTCCTTGCCGAAGCTTTCGCGGATCGCTGCGGCTGTCGTGTCGGTGTCCTCGAGGACGTCGTGGAGGAGGGCGGCGACGAGAGTCGTCTTGTCGAGGCGCATGTCGGCAAGATAGTCCGTCACCTCAAGGGGATGGCTGAGATAGGGCTCCCCGGAACGGCGGACCTGCCCTTTGTGGACCTGGCCGGCGAAGACGTAGGCCTTGCGGAGGGCCGCGATCTCCTTCTCGCTGATGTAGGAGGAAACCTTTTCGATGATGTCGTCAAACCGGACCATGGCTAGACGGCCTCTCCTGTTCGAGGATCCAGGACGCGGCTTCGATGACCCCCACGGCCTCGTGGGCCGGCCGGATGCCGCGGGCGGCCAGAGCGGCCGACGAGGCGCGGCCGTATCCCGTGAGCACGAGGATGGGCCTGGCGCCGATATTCAACCCGAAGAGGACGTCGTCCGGCTTGTCCCCGACCATGAACGATGCGCCCAGGTCGAGCCCGAGATCGGCCGCCGCCCGGATCCCCAAGCCGGGCAGCGGCTTGGCGCAGGGACAGACGGCCCGGCCCATCCCGTCCGGAGCGTGCGGGCAGGAATAGATCGCGTCGAGCGGCGCGCCGCGGCGGGCGAACTCTTCGCGGAAGCGGTCGTGCAGCTCTTCGAGCTCGGCGGCGTCGAAATAGCCGCGGGCCAGGCCGGACTGATGGGTGACGACGACCGCGGCGAACCCGGCCTGCTTCAGGAGCCGGACGGCGGCGAAGGCGGCGGGGTAGATGTGGACCTGGCGGAAATCGGCCGGATAGCCGGTGTCTTCGTTGAGGGTCCCGTCGCGATCGAGGAAAACGGCCCTGCGTGTCGTCATGACGAGCGTTCGCCGGTGGCGAAGACCTCCGATAGAACCGTCAAGAGGACGATTTGCCGGACTTGGGCTTATCACCCGCCGCCGGGCCGGCTTTCGCTTCGGCCCGGGCTTCGGGCGCCGGCTCCGACTTGGCCTCGGGCTTGGCGCCGGACTTGCCATCGCGCCCCGCCTCGACCTTGTTCCCCCCAGGAGTGGAGCTCTTCTTGGCGTAGTCCGTGATATACCACCCGGTCCCTTTGAACTGGATGGCCGGCGAGGAGATCCTCTTGACCATCCGACCGCCGCACTTGGGGCACTTCTCGGGGGGTTTGTCCTTGGCCTTCTGCAGCACCTCGCACACGTCGCGGCACGTGGCGCACTGGTATTCGTATATCGGCATCGCGTCCGTCTCCGATCACTAAAGAAGGGTCATTATAACAGAATTCGCCGCCGGCTGCGGAGGGCTACTCGTGGAAGACGATGGCCTCGAAGACGGAGAGCGTGGCCCCATGCTTCCAAGCGTCCGCAGGCAGCCCGGCCTTGAGGCAGCCTTGGGAGAGGAAGGTCTCGCGGTCCCAGCCGTTGTCGACGGGCACCTGGGGCAGGAGGACACCCTTGAAGCCGCCCTTCTCGACGATCAGCCCGTGCGTTCCGACCTTGACGAGATCCGGGCGGGCGATCTCCCGGGCCGGGGTCAGGACCGAGACCTCGACGCGGAGGTCCTTGAGCTCTGAAGCGGTGACGGGCCGGAAGCGACGGTCCTCGGTCGCCGCGTAGATCGCTGTGCGGATGACGGCCTGGCCGAGGGGAAGAACGGGCTCGATGAAGCCGATGCAGCCGCGGAGACCCCCGGCCCGCGTCAGCGTCACGAACGCGCCGCGCGGCTCGCGGAACTTGGCCCGGCCGGTAAGGTCCTCGATCTCGGTCCCCCGGGCCAGGAACTCCGTCAGGGCCGTCCTGGCCAGCTTCAGCAGATCGCTCTTCTCCTCGGCCGTCAGCGTGAATTCCTCGCGCGACGGCGGGGCGTCGGTCAGGACGGCGGCGGCGAGGTAGCCGACGACGGGGCCGCCGAAGCCCGACGAATCCGTCCGGGCCAGGACCTCGACGCGGGGGCGGCCTGCTTTCTCCGCCATGAGCAAGAGGGACGCGACCGGGCCGCCGCCGCACATGATGTTCTCCCGCGCCTCGATCTTGCGGATGAGAGCCCCAGTGTCCATGGCTGCGATCAAAGCGGCGGTGCCGGCGTCGACGGCCTTGGCCTTGTCCTTGGCCAGGAAATGGGACAGGTCGGTCGAAGCCACGACCACGACCTTGTTGTCCCGGCAGGACTTGTCCAGGGCCGCGGCCAGGGCCTGGATGGTCGACCGGGTCTGGTCGCCCATGACGATAGGGACGATGGTCGCGCCAGGAAGGGCCCGCTGTACGAAGGGGACCTGGACTTCGACGGAGTGTTCCTCGGCGAAGGCCTCCGGCCGGAACCTCGAGCCCATGGCCTTGGCGATCGATCTGGCCAGGTCCGCGTCGACGCGGGCCACGCCGAGCGGGGTCTCGAATCCCCCGTCGGGCCAGATCGAGACGCCTTCGAAGGCGAAGCGGTGGGAGGGGCCGATGATGACGACCGAGTCGACGTCCTGCCCCCGGACGAGGGCGTAAGAGGCGGCCGCGGTCCGGCCCGAATAGATATACCCGGCGTGGGGCACGATGAGGCCGGCGACCCGGGCGGTCGGCAGGACGGCGGGGGCCGCGGCGGCGAGATAGCCGTCGATCTCGGCGGCCAGGCGGGCGGGATCGGCTTCGTAGAACTGGCCGGCGAAAACGGCCGGCCGGACGCCCTGGGCCACGGCGGTCAGGGGCACCAAAACGATGAGCCAGGCCAAGGCCTGAAGAGTTCTTGGCATCGGCGTTCTCCGCGGCGCAACGGCCGCCTTTGCGTATCTCAATATATCGGCGCCGTCGCGAAAAAGCAAACACGGCGGTTGACTTTTTTCGGCATTTCAATAGAATGAGGAAGGGAAGGTTGCGATGAAAGGCTTCTTCAAGTTCCTGCTAGCGATGGTGTCGTTGGGCGCGGTGTTTTGCCTCGGCCAGTATCTCGGGAAAGAAAAAGAAAAATCCAAGATCCCGATCTTCCAAGAAGATCCTGAAAGCCACGAGTAAGCCGTCCGCGATCCGTCCGGCCTAGGGCGCGATCGTTCGGGGGGTCGGCCGCGGGAGAGGCAGGGAGTCCGACGATGAAGTGGAGCACCACGGCGATCCTGGTCATCTTCGCCGCGTTCGTCCTGCTCCTCATCCTCAACCCCAACATGTCCTGCTTCGGCCGCCGCATCAAATCCCCGTTCTATCCCCTCTTCAGAAAAAGGAAGCTCGAGGAAGAGGCCAAGAAGACGTCTCCGAAAACCGAAGATTATGGATTCCGCTAGGCCGGTCGACCGCGGCCGGATCCTCCTCGCCGCGGCCCTCCTGATCGCCTCGGGCCTAACCGCTTGCTCCCGTCGTCCGCCCCTTCTCGTCCCCCCATCCTGTGCCATCGAGGCCGTCGAAGGGTTCGGTTCGGCCTCGATCGCCGGCGCCGATGCGGCGATCAAAGGCAAGTTCGGGTTCGTCTTCCGGCGGCCCGGGCTCGGCCGGATCGAAGCGCTCGACCCGATCGGCCGGACGGCGTTCCTTATCTTCTTCCGCGACGGGCGGGCTTGGTTCGTCCTGCCTGGGAAGAAGGCCTACGCGGAGGACGCCGCGGATATCATGATGGAGAGGTTCCTAGGCGTGGCGCTCCTTCCCGACGACGTCGTCCGCCTGCTCTCCGGGACGTGGTCGGCCGAGGGAAGGGCGGACGAGGAGACCGGGTGGAGCGTAGAGACGGATGCCAAGGGCCGCGTCGGCCGCGGCTCGCGCGGCGAATTCGCCTTCGCGGTCCGGCAATACTTCCCCGGCGACGCCGTGCCGCGGGAGATCGGCCTCGAAGGGCCGGGGACGTCCGGCCGCGTCAAGGTCCTCAAGCTCGGCTTCAACCCGCAGCCGCGGCCGGAGGCCTTCGACGTCGCGTTCCTCCGCGCTTACGCCGCGAAGACCTGGGAAGGGATGCTGGAGCTGCTGGAGCGATGACCGTCAAGTCGTTCGCTAAGATCAACCTCGGTCTGGAGATCGTCAATAAACGGCCGGACGGCTATCACAATATCAGGACGTTATTCCAGACGATCTCCCTCGCCGATGAGATCGATTTCGCGCCCGCCCCGGACGGCGTCCTGGAGCTCGACGGGGACGATCCCGCCGTCGCCTGGGACCGGACGAACCTCATCCACCGGGCGGCCCGGCTCCTGCAGGGGGAGGCAGGGCCGGCCAAAGGCGCGAAGATCGCGGTCAGGAAGTCCGTTCCCGCCGGACGCGGTCTCGGCGGCGGCAGTTCGAACGCCGCGGCGACGCTCCTGGCCCTCAACGGCCTTTGGTGCCTCGGGCTGGGGGCGGTCGAGCTGGCCCGCCTGGCCAGGGGGCTAGGAGCCGATGTCCCCTTTTTTCTGAGAGGGGGCCTCTGCCTGGGCGAGGAGATCGGCGACAGGCTGACGCCCCTCACTGACCTCTCCCCGCGCGCCTGCCTCCTCATCTTCCCCCCGTTCTCCATCCCGACGCCATCCATATATGCCGGCATCGATCCCGCCTTGACTTCCCCGGCGAAAGGCAGTAAAATTATGCGCTTTCTGGAGTCCGGAGACTTCGGACTTCTGGAAAACGACCTGGAACGCGTCATTTTCCGGGCCTATCCCGAGCTCGAGCGGTGGACGCTCTTTTTCCGGGAGCAGGGGGCCCTCCTGTCCCAGGTCAGCGGTTCGGGCTCGGCGGTGTACGGTCTGTTCCCGGACACGGCGAGTGCCGAAGAGGCGCGGAGGAGGCTCCCCGGCACGACGGACGCCCGTCTCGCGGTGACACTGCCACGGGACGGCTATTGGGCCCAGCTCGGTGCTGGGGCGTAGCCAAGCGGTAAGGCAACGGACTTTGGCTCCGTTATTCGGAGGTTCGAATCCTCCCGCCCCAGTTCGGACGATATAAGGCGAGGAAAGGACGATGAAGGTATTCACAGGCACATCGAACACGGCCTTGGCCCAGGAGATCGTCGATTATCTCAAGATCGACCTCGGCCGCTGCGTCCTCGACCGCTTCAGCGACGGCGAGATCCACTTCTACATCGACGAGAACGTCCGCGGCGAGGACGTCTTCATCATCCAATCAGGATCGACCGACGCGAACAGCCACCTCATGGAACTGTTCATCATGATCGACGCCTTCAAGCGGTCTTCCGCCGGGCGCATCACCGCCGTCATCCCTTACTTCCCGTACGCCCGCCAGGACTGGAAAGACCGGCCCCGCGTCCCGATCTCGGCCCGCCTCGTCTCGGACCTCATTGAGACGTCCGGCGCGAACCGGATCCTGACCATGGACCTCCATTCGCCGCAGATCCAGGGCTTCTTCTCGATCCCGGTGGACAACCTCATGGCCGCGCCCGTCCTGGCCAACCACATCAAGACGCTCAAGCTCGAGGACCTGACCATCGTCTCGCCGGACGCTGGCGGCGTGGGCCGGGCCCGCGTGTTCGCCCAGCGCCTCAACGCCAAGCTGGCCATCATCGACAAGAGGCGGCCGGCGCCGAACGTGGCCAAGGTTCTCCATGTCATCGGCGAGGTCGCCGGCCAGAACGTCGTCATCTTCGACGACATGGTCGACACCGCCGGCACCCTAACGCTCAGCGTCGAGGCCCTGACCAAGGAGGGCGCCAAGAGGATCTTCAGCGCCTGCACCCACCCCATCCTGTCGGGGCCGGCCCTCGACCGGATCGCCCCATCGAAGCTCGAACGGGTCTTTGTGACCAACACGATACCGCTGACGGAGAAGGCCGCCGCTTCCGGCCGGTTCTCCGTCCTCTCCGTCGCCGAACTCTTCGGTGAGGCGATCCGGAGGATCAACGAGGGGAGCTCGGTCAGCTCCCTGTTCGCGTGAGGAGAACATCATGAACATCGTCGTCAAGACAGAAAAACGCCAGGGCCTGGGAACGAACGCCTCGCGCCGTCTCCGGGCCCAGGGATTCGTGCCGGCCGTCCTGTACGGGGAATCGATGGAGACGCTGCCGCTCGTCCTGAGCAAGAAGGACATCGTCCAGATCCTGCGCCAGGAATCGGGGGAGAACACGATCTTCAAGGTCGCCGTCGACGCGGACGCGTACGACGCCATGATCAAGGAGATGCAGGTCGACCCGGCCACCGACGAGCTCCTCCATGTCGACCTGATCCGCATCTCGATGGACAAGCCGATCAAGGTCACCGTCCCCGTCGTCCACAGTGGCGAGCCCGTCGGGGTCAAGACGGAAGGCGGCTTCGTCGACTTCGTCACCCGCGAGATCGAGGTCGAATGCTTGCCCCGGGACATCCCCGAGAGTCTGGGGATCGACATCTCGGAACTCCACATCAACCAGTCGTTCAAGGTCCAGGGCATGACCGCCCCTGCCGGCGTCAAGGTCCTCACCGACCCGAACACCGTCCTCGTCCTCATCTCCATGCCCCACAAGGAAGAAGAGCCGTTCCCCGGCGAGAAGCCGGAAGGCGAGGTCGCGGCCGAAGAGCCGAAGGAGCCCGAGGTCATCAAGAAGGAGCGGGCCGAGAAGGAAGAGCCGGAGAAATAGCCCTTGTGGCTGGTCGTGGGACTGGGCAATCCGGGTGACGAGTACGCGTCCACGCGTCATAACGCCGGCTTCATGCTGGTCGAGCGGATGGCCCGGGCCTGGGGCGTCGAGCTTCGGGGCCGGCTGTTCAAGTCCCGGTCCGCCCTGGCGCGCCTCGCCGGAGAAGAGGTCCTGTTGGTCCTGCCCAAGACCTTCATGAACAGGAGCGGGACGGCCGTGCGGGCGGCGCTGGCCGGGAAAGAGGTCCCGCCGGAGCGCCTCGTCGTCGTCTATGACGACCTCGACATCCCGCTCGGCGAGATCCGGGTGCGAAAGGCCGGCCGGCCCGGCACGCACAAGGGCATGATCTCGATCGCGGGCGAGATCCGGACGGACGACTTCCCGCGCGTCCGGATCGGCATCGGCCCCTGCCCGGCGGGCCGGGACGCGGCCGACTTCGTCCTCGAGCCGTTCAAGCGGGACGAGCGGTCGGACCTCGAGCGCGGCCTGGAGCAGGCCGCCGAGGCCCTCGAGATGATCCTCGACGGCGGGATCGATCGGGCCATGACCCGTTTCAACCATCGCGTCGCCGCGGGGTGAGCCTTCGGCGGCGACGCGTGCAGTTGAATTTTTCGGCGAATCGTTTAGAATAGGGCTTCGACCCCTTGCTCCTTCCCGAGAGGAAGGGGCTGTTCAAACCATAAGGAGGTCTCATTGAGACAGTATGAAACGGGGTTCGTTCTCTCCCCCACCCTTTCCGAAGAAGAGACGACACAGTTCCTGCAGCAGATGACCGAGATCGTGGTCCAAAAGAAGGGCCGCATGGTCAAGCAGGACGTCTGGGGCAAGCGCCGCCTGGCCTTTCCGATCAAGCGGTTCCAGGAAGGCGTCTATGTGTTCTTCACTTACGAGGGCGGCGGCGACGTCTCCGTCGAGCTGGAGCGCCGGTTCAAGCAGTCCGAAGCCGTCATCCGGTTCATGACGGTCCTCAAGGACCCGCGGGACCTCGGCCGCCGGAAGAACAGGAAGAGGCGCGCCGAAGAGGCCGCCGCGGCCAACGCCCCGGCGCCTGCCCCGACGCCCTCGCCCGCCGACGTGAAAGAGGAGAACTGAGATGCCGCGAGACGATAGGCCCGAACGGGGCGAACGCAGCGAACGGGGCGGCTACCGGAAATTCTTCGCGCCCAAGCGGAAATTCTGCCGGTTCTGCCAAAGGGACATCCGGGGCATCGACTACAAGGCCGCCGAGATCCTGAAGAAGTACATCCCGGACCGGGGCAAGATCACCCCGCGCCGGATCACCGGGACCTGCGCCTTCCATCAGCGCAAGCTGGCCCTGGCCATCAAGCGGGCCCGGCTCATGGCCCTGATCCCCTACGTCGAGGATTGACATGAAAGTCATCCTGAAACAGGACGTGGAGAAGCTGGGCCGGCGCGGCGACGTCGTCAACGTCGCCCCGGGGTTCGGCCGGAACTATCTCCTCCCGCGGAAGATGGCCCTGGCCGTCACGGCGACGAACATCAAGACGATCGAGATCGAGCGTCAGGCCCTGAAGAAGAAGCTGGAGATCGAGCGCAAGTCCTTCCAGTCGCTCGCCCAAAAGCTCAACGAGGTCTCCCTGACCTTCACCCGCCGGGCCGGCGAGAAGGACGTCATCTTCGGCTCGGTCTCGGCCGGCGACGTCAAAGAGGCCCTGGACGGGCTGGGCTACGACATCGACAAGAAGAAGATCCTGCTCGATGAGCCCATCAAGCGGCTCGGGAATTTCGCGGTCCCGGTCAAGATCAGCACGGACGACCGGGCCGAGATCAAGATCGTCGTGGTCCGAGAAGAGGTCCCGGGGGCCGGCGCGGCCGCGACAAGCGGAGAGCCGGCGGACAAGACGAGCTGAGCATCGCCGGGCCGGGCCCGGCCGGATCGAGGTGGCCATGGAACTCGATATGATGTTCCTGAAAAAAACGCCGCCGCACAGCATCGAAGCCGAACGGACCATCCTCGGGGGGATCCTCGTCCAGAACCAGAACCTCAACGTCGTCCTATCGACGATCTCGCCGGAGGACCTCTATAAGGACGCCCACCGGAAGATCCTCGAGCTCATCATCGTCCTTGTCGACAAGGGCCTCCCCGTGGACCTCCTCACGCTGACCGAGGACGCCCAGCGGGCCGGGGTCCTCGAGGAGATCGGCGGGGCCTCCTACCTGGCCACCCTGCTCGACGGCGTCCCGCGCAATCTCAACGTCGAGTACTACGCCCAGATCATCAAGGAAAAGGCCCTCCTCAGGCGCCTCATCCTGTCCTCGACGCGGATCATCCAGGATAGCTACGACCAGAAAGAGGACGCCGACGAGCTGCTCAACATGGCCCAGGCGAACATCGTCGAGATCGCCGAGCAGCGCATCAAGCCCGGCTTCCGCCCCATCAACCAGCTGATGGGGCCGACCCTGGAGATGATCCGTGAGACAGCCGCCCGCAAGGAGGCCGTCACCGGCGTGCCTTCCGGCTTCCGCTACCTCGACGCCATGACCGCCGGCTTCCAGCCCTCGGAGCTCGTTATCCTGGCGGCCCGCCCGTCCATGGGCAAGACGGCCCTTGGCCTGAACATCTCCCATCATGTCGGGATCAAGACCGACAAGGCGGTCGGCTTCTTCTCCATGGAGATGTCCGAGGCCCAGCTCGTCATCCGCCTGCTTTGCGCCGAGGCCCAGCTTGACATCAAGAAGACCCGGACAGGGTTCCTCAGCGAACGCGAATTCGAGAAGCTCAAGCTGGCCGGCGAGGCCCTCTCCCGGACGCGCATCTTCATCGACGAGTCGCCGGCCCTGACGATCATGGAGATGAAGGCCAAGTCCCGCCGGCTGAAGATGGAGCAGCGCCTCGATATCGTCTTCGTCGACTACATTCAGCTCATGCGGACGGGCGGCCGGTTCGAGAACCGCAACCAGGAGATGTCCTTCATCTCCCGCTCCCTCAAGGAGCTGGCCAAGGAGCTGCGCATCCCCGTCGTCGGCATCTCCCAGCTCAGCCGGGCCCCGGAAAAGGGCCGGCGCGAGCCCAAGCCCATGCTCTCCGACCTCCGCGAATCGGGCGCCATCGAGCAGGACGCCGACGTCGTCATCTTCATCTACCGCCCCGAGTTCTATCATCCGGACGACGAATCCCTCAGGGGCGTCGCCGAGATCAGCATCGCCAAGCAGAGGAATGGCCCGATCGGCAACCTCCAGCTGGCCTTCATACGCGAGTACGCCCGCTTCGCCGACATGGAACAGTTCGCGCCGGAGTACTGAACTCGGGCTATTCATGAAAACGCCGCATTCTTCAGTCAAATCCGAAGGACCAAGAGCGGCGTTTTCACCCTTCGGGCAAGGATGAAGGACAAGACCGTTTTCATCTGCCAGAGCTGCGGCGCCCGCTATCCCAAGTGGCTGGGCCGCTGCTCCTCGTGCGGCGAGTGGAACACGCTCGTCGAGGAGATCGAGGAGGAGATCGCCTCCGGGGGCATCACCTACGCCCCGACCGAGCCGGTCCTCTACAAGGACATCCAGGACATCCCCCGCCAGCGCATCGCCGTCGGGATCGAGGACCTCAACAAGGTCCTCGGCGGCGGCCTGGTGGCCGGCTCGCTCGTCCTCATCGGCGGCGAGCCCGGCATCGGGAAATCGACGCTCATGCTCCAGATGGCCCGGGACATGGCCGCGGATGATACCTCGGTCCTCTACGTCTCGGGCGAGGAATCCCTCGAGCAGATCAAGCTCCGGGGGGACCGCCTGGGCGTCCGCGACGGCCGGCTTTTCCTTCTGGCCGAGACCAACCTCGAGCGCATCCTGGCCCAAGCCGAGCGCTTGGCGCCCAAGATCCTCGTCATCGACTCGATCCAGACCGTGTTCTCGGCCAAGATGACCTCAGGGCCCGGCACGATCAGCCAGGTCCGGGAGGCGGCCACGCAGATATTCCGCTTTGCCAAGACCCGGCAGATCCCGGCCTTCCTCGTCGGCCACATCACCAAGGAAGGGTCCCTGGCCGGGCCGAAGTCGCTCGAGCACATCGTCGACGTCGTCCTCCTGTTCGAGGGCGAGCGGGACCACAGCCAGCGCGTTCTCAGGGCCATGAAGAACCGCTTCGGGCCCGTCTCGGAGCTGGCCGTCTTCGAGATGACGGCGGCGGGGCTCCAGCCCATCCTCAACCCGTCGGCCTTCTTCCTCCGCGAACGGCCCCGGGATGAGGCCGGGAGCGCCGTCGTCTGCACGGTCCGGGGCACCCGGCCGCTTCTCGCCGAGATCCAGGCCCTCGTGTCCTCGACGCTGTTCGCAGGCAATCCCCGGCGCATGAGCATCGGCCTCGACCACTACAGGTCGGCCATGCTCCTGGCCCTCGTCGAGAAAAAGGCCGGCTACAGTTTCGCCGGCGAGGACATCTACATCAACGTGGCCGGCGGCATGTCGATCGACGAGCCCGCGGTCGACCTGGGCGTCGTCATGGCCGTCGTCTCCTCCCTCAAGAACATGCCCCTGCCTCAGGACATGGCCTTTTTTGGCGAGGTCGGCCTCTCCGGCGAGATCCGCTCCGTCAGCCAGCCCCTCGTCCGCATCAAGGAGGCCCAGGCGTTGGGTTTCAAGAGCATCCTGCTGCCGGCCGGGAACCTGGCCGCCCTCGACCGCAAGGACCTGCCGGAGATCGAGTGCCTGGGCGTGAAGACCGTTCGCGAGGCCCTGCAACGCGTTTTCTGACGCCTCATATATAAAGGAAGGACGCCATGGGCATTTGGCTCTTCCGGCTGTTCGTCCTCGGCCTCATCACGGCCGGCGGCACCTTCTATCCGCCGTTCAAGCTGAGCCCAGCCTACGGGGCCGCCGCGGCCTTCGCGCTGGGCACCCTGATGATGGTCCTCGAGACCCGCATCCGCCGGGTCCCGTTCCGGGTCCTCTGGAGCGCCGGCCTGGGACTCATCGCCGGGCTCTTCCTCGGCTGGATGTTCGGCGCCATCTGCCAATCCGTTGTCCAGACAAGGGAGATGGCCGTCTTCATCCGCATCTTCTTCCTGGTCATCATGCCCTACATCGGGCTCCTCATCGGGACGAAGAAGCCGGAGTGGCTCGATCCGGCCCACCTCCTCGGCCTGTTCAAGGAGAAGCGGGCCGGGCGGGCCTTCAAGATCGTGGACACGAGCGTCATCATCGACGGCCGCATCGCCGACCTCTGCGACACCGGCTTCGTCGAGGGCACCCTGGTCGTCCCCCAGTTCGTCCTCAAAGAGATCCACCTCGTGGCCGATTCCCCCGATTCGCTCAAGCGGCAGCGGGGCCGGCGCGGTCTTGATGTTCTCGACCACCTCCAGAAATCCTCCCAGGTCGAGGTCATCCTCACGGACACGGATTTCCCCGAGGCCCGGGACGTCGACTCCAAGCTCATCGAGCTGGCCAAGACGATGGACGCCAAGATCGTCACCAACGACTTCAACCTCAACAAGGTCGCCCGCATCCACGGCATCAAGGTCCTCAACATCAACGAGCTCGTCAATTCCCTGCGTCCCGTCGCCCTGCCCGGTGAGACCATGAGCGTGTTCATCCTGAAGGAAGGCAAGGAAAAGGACCAGGGTGTCGCCTACCTTGAGGACGGGACCATGGTCGTCGTCGACAATTCGCGGCGGATGATCGGCCAGACGATCGACATCACCGTCACCTCGGTTCTCCAGACGACGGTCGGCAAGATGATCTTCGGCCGCTTCAACGGGGAGTCGAAGTGACCGGCGCGTCGGCCATCATCGTCGCCGCCGGGGCCGGCAAGCGCTTCGGGGAGATGAAGCAGTTCGCCTATCTCCGGGCCAAGCCCGTCCTCGAGTGGACGCTGGAGCGGTTCGAGGCCCACGCGGAAGTGGGGGCCGTCGTGCTCGTCCTGCCCGACGAGCTGGACCTGAAGCACTACCGGATGCGCTACGGCAAGATCATCGACATCGTGCGCGGCGGCGAGAAGCGCCAGGACTCCGTCTGGCAGGGCTTCCGCCTGCTGAGCGCCTCGGCGCCCGAGGTCGTCCTCGTCCACGACGGGGCCCGGCCCCTGGTCGCCGCGGACCTCATCAGCCGGGTCATCGCCGCCGCCCGCGCCGACGGCGCGGCCGTGCCGGTCCTGCCTATCGAGGACACGGTCAAGGAGGTCCGCGACGGACGGGTCGCCGCCACCGTCGACCGGACGCTCCTCTTCCGGGCGCAAACGCCCCAGGGGTTCCGCTACGACGTCCTGAAAAAGGCCCTGGACGCGGCCCGCCGCGACCGCTTCACCGGGACCGACGAGGCGGCCCTCGTCGAGCGCATCGGCCTCCCCGTGACCGCCGTGGCCGGCGACCGCCGGAACATCAAGATCACGACGCCGGTCGACATCCCCATCGCGGAGGCCCTTCTCGATGCATAAGATCGGTTTTGGCTACGACATCCACAAACTCGAGGCCGGGCGCCGTCTCGTCCTTGGCGGAACGGACATCCCGTCGGCCGCCGGGCTTCTCGGCCACTCCGACGGCGACGCCCTCGTCCACGCCGTCATCGACGCCCTCCTCGGGGCCCTCGGCGAGGGCGACATCGGCACGCACTTTCCCGACACCGACCCCCGCTTCGAGGGGGCCCGGAGCACGGGGCTGCTCGAGAGCGTCGTGAGCCTCGTCCGATCGCGCGGGGCGGCGATCATCAACGTCGATACGGTCATCGTCGCCGAAGAGCCGAAGATGGGTCCCCATATTCCGGCGATGAAGGCCGGGCTGGCGCCCGTCCTCGGCATCCACCCGTCCGCGATCGGCATCAAGGCCAAGACCAACGAAGGGCTCGGGCCGGTCGGCGAAAAGCGGGCCATCGCCTGCTACGCCGTCGCCCTCATCGAGCTCACCGGCTGAGTTCTCCGGGGCTCTTCCTCCCTCGGCGTCACCCCCCATCCATCCTACGGCGGGAAGCGGAGTCCTCGGAGCGACCTGCAGAATTGCGGCTGAGCGCTCGAGGACGCGATTCTGCGAAATATCTTGATTAAGATATCTCCCAGATACGCAGCTCCGAGTCGCTCCGCTGCGTATCTGATGGTCGCTCCCCTTCGGTCCGCTCCCTGCCGGCCCCCCACGCCGTTGCGTCATCGCCCCGGAGAAGACCCGCGAGAGTTGCCGATAGTGTGTTCGGAGCGATGGCGCGGGGCGGTTGACTTGGCGAGGCGTTCCGCATATTCTCCGACTTACGTAATCGCGAGGAGGTCCCATGGACAAGCACGCAGGTAAGCTCACAGCGGCCGTGGCGTTCGCGGCCATCCTGATCATCGGATTGACGGCCCAGGAACCCGGGTTCCGAGGCCGGGAGCTTCAGCCGCCAAAGCCGTCGACCGCCTACACGGTCGGCGGTATCCGACATGGAATCAGTTACTTTCCGAGGTCCGGCTATGACTTCATCAAGCCGAAGGCCGCGGGCGTGATGGACTTCTCGCACTACCACACCTACGAGGAAGTGACGTCGTTCCTGCGCCAGTGGGCCGCCGACTATCCGAACCTCGTCGATCTCACCTCCGTCGGGAAGACGTTCGAAGAGCGCGATATCTGGCAGATCACGATCACGAACAAGTCCACCGGCAAGGACACCGACAAGCCGGCCATGTTCATCGAGGGCAACCGGCATTCGGGCGAGGTGACGGCGGCCGAGTCCGCCCTCTGGTTCGCCTGGCACATTCTTAGCGGCTACGGCAAGGACCCGGCGCTCACCAAGCTCGTCGACACCAAGGCGATCTACGTCCGGGTCAAGAACAATCCCGACGGCTCGGAGCTGTACCTGAACACGGCCCAATCGAACCGGAGCACGGTCCGGCCTTATGACGACGACCGCGACGGCCTGCTCGACGAGGACCCGCCCGAGGACCTCGACGGCGACGGCTTCATCCTCCAAGTCCGCAAAAAGGTCGAGCCGGGCAAGGGCACGATGATGATCGATCCCGCCGACCCGTCGGGGCGGCTCATGATACGGGCCCCGGCCGGCAAGGGCGATTACATCGTCTCCTCGGAGGGAGTCGACAACGACGGCGACGGCCGGACGAACGAGGACGGCATCGGCGGCCTCGACCTCCATCGCAACTATCCGGAGAACTGGCGGCCCATGCCCGGCCGGGACGCGACCGGCCGCGGCTATACGCAGGGCGGAGCGGGGGCTTATCCGCTGTCGGAGCCCGAGACGCGGGCCGTCTTCACGTTCCTCCTCGAACATCCGAACGTCAGCATCGGCCAGACCATGGACACGACCGTCCCGATGCTGCTCCACGGCCCATCGACGAGCCGGATGAGCGAGTCGATGTTCCCTGAGGATATGAAGATCTATCAGTATTTCGATACGGAGGGCAAGAAGATCACCGGTTACGCGAACGCCGGGGACACGTACTGGGACTATGCCAACCAGGGCCGCGACGACCGCGACACGCGGGCCAGGGCCGCGGAGATGGGTTTCGAGATCCCCCGCGAGCCCCAAGGCCAGCCGCTTTTCGGCCACTCCCCCGATTTCGGTTACCTCTATTACGGCGCGGTCTGGTACGGGGACGAGCTCTGGAACGGCGGCCGGGTCAAGGACTACGACGGCGACGGCCGCGTGACCGACCTCGAGAGCCTCCGCTACATCGATGAAGAGCTCGGCGGCCGCTATTTCAAGCCGTGGACCAAGTTCAACCACCCGGCGCTCGGCGAGGTCGAGATCGGCGGCTTCAATCCCAAGTTCTGGCGACAGAACCCACCGGTCGAGCTCCTCGAGGAATGGATCAAGAAAGAGGCCTTGTTCAACCTCATGCTGGCCGGGTCCCTGCCCCAGGTGAAGGTCGTCTCCACCGGGGTGAAGCCGGTCAAGAAGGAAGCGGACACGTTCGAGATCACCGCCGTCTTCACCAACGAGGGTTTCCTGCCGACGGCACTCAAGATGGCCGAGAGGGTCAAGATCGTCCGGCCCGACGCGGCTTCGGTCCGGCTCCCCGCCGGGGCCGAGCTCGTCGGCGTCAGGGCCCGCCAGGACATCGGCTTCATCAACCAGAACGAGAAGAAAGAGGTCCGCTGGAAGATCAAGGTCAAGCCGGGGACGGCGGGGGAGGCCGAGGTTTCCATCCTGTCGACGCGCGGCGGTGTCGCCCGGGCGACCGTCAAGATCGGGTAGAGCCGGGGCCCCTCTCCCTGGTCCAGTTCACGGGCCGGCCGGCGGCTTCCCGGGGGGCGGGAAGGCCGATTTCGGCGGCCTTGTGGAATCCTGTATAATTAAGGGCGGCCGAGGCGTCGCCAGGGCGGACTCCGCCCCCGGCGGGACCCGACCGAGCGTGTCAGCGCCCTGGGGGATACCCTCATGAAACCGGAGATCGCCGGCTGGTGTTGGTAGAAGGGACCTCGGCCCGGGAAGTTTTACCCCCTCCCCCCGTCTAATAGGGTGCGGAGGAGAAGTGAGCATATCCGCATGGAAGAGAAACAGCTGGTCCGGCTGGCTCAGGAAGGAAGCCCGGCGGCTTTCGAAGAGCTGGTCACGAAGTACCAGCCAAAGGTGTTCAGCATGGCTTTGAGTTTCACCCGTAACCGGGAAGCGGCCGATGATCTGGCCCAGGAGATCTTCCTGAAGGCCTATCTCGCCTTGCCCCGGTTCCACGGGAAGTCGGAGTTCGGGACCTGGCTGTACCGGATCTCCGTCAATCATATCAAGGACTATCTCCGGAAAAAGGGCCGGGCCAAGGAGGTCTCCCTGGACGACGTCCCCGAGGTCTCGTTCTCGGACAGGGAGCAGACCGAAAAGGCCCAGCAGGAGAGAGAGACGGAAGCCCGCCGAACGCTCGTCCAAAGGTTCGTGCAAGGCCTGCCGGAAAAGTACCGGGTCATCCTGACGCTCCGCGATATCCAGGGCCTCGCCTACGAGGACATCTCGCGGATCCTGCGGCTGTCGCCGGGGACCGTCGACTCCCGCCTCCACCGGGCGCGGCGGATGCTCCGGCTCAAGCTGGTTCCCTATCTCACCGCGGAAGGAGGGGCAAATGAACTGTCGCAAGGCTGAGAAGTTGCTCCTGAAATCCATCGACGGGCGCCTCGACGAACGAGCGTCCGGCCTTCTCGCGAAACACCTCGAGGCCTGCCCCGCCTGCCGGAAGGCCGAGGCGCAGTACCGGTCCATGTTCGGCCTCCTCAAGGCCGACCGGAGCGCCGCGCCGCTGCCGCGCTTCTGGGAACGCCTCGGGCCGCGGCTGAGGGAAGAGACGGAGCTCGTGCCCCTGCTCTTCTGGGAACGGTGGAGCCTGAGGGCCATTCCCGTGTTCCTGGCCCTGGTCATCCTCATCGGGGGCTTCCACTTTTTCGCCCCCCAGGCCCGCGAGTTGAGCCAGTCGACGACCCTGCTCATCGAGAACCGCGATTCCCTCTCCGAGACCCAGGCCCTCTTCGAAGCGGACAAACCGGAGACGCGGACCATGATGCTCTTGTTCGCGTCCCTGGATGAGAAGTCCCCGGTAAGGAGACCGACGCCATGAAGACGAAATACAAGATCCTCGTCGCCCTGACCCTTCTCGTCGTCTTCGGCCTCGGCGTCGCCGCCGGGATCCTGGGCGAACGGTACGTCGTCCACAAACAAAGCCGGCGCTCCACCGCCGGGCGGCCCCACCTGCCGTCCCCCGAGAGCTGGGCCAAGGAGCTGGCCCTGACGCAGGAGCAGCAGGACAAGATCCACGAGATCTTCAAGCGGAACGAAGAGCGGATGAAGGCCTTCCGGACCGAGAATCGGGCCCGGCTGGGCGAGCTCCGCAAGATGCTTTCGGAAGAGATCAACGGCGTTCTCACGCCGGAGCAGAAGGCGAAGAACGATGAGATGATCCGCCTCTACGAGGAGCAGCGGAAAAAAGAAGCCGAACGAAACCCATCACGCGAGCGGCGGGAGCAGGACCCTCCTCCTTCCCCGGATCGCGAGAGATAAAGGAGACCTGACATGAAGAAGAAGATCATCTGGATCGCCGTCGCCCTGGTCATCGTCACGGGCGTGATCCTCGGCCTGACCGTCTTCAAGAACGGGAAGAACGGCAAGGTCGAATACAAGACAGAGGTCGTCGGAAAGGGCGACATCGAAGCCCTGGTCGTCACCTCGGGGACGCTGAACCCGATCGAGACCGTCGACGTCGGCGCTCAGGTGTCGGGCAAGATCGAAAAGCTCTACGCCGACTTCAACTCGGTCGTCACCAAAGGTCAGGTCGTGGCCGAGCTCGACCAGGAACCCCTGAGGATGAAGATTCAGCAGAACGAAGCGAACTACAAGAGCCGTGTCGCCGCGCTCGAACGGTCCAAGGTCAGCCTGCAGACGGCCGAGAGGGCCTACGAACGGGCTAAATCCCTCTCCGGCAAGGCCTTGATCTCTCTCGAGGAGATGGACGCCGCCGAGGCGAATTACCTCAACGCCAAGAGCGACCTCGTATCCTCCGAAGCCAGCCTGGCCCAAGCCAAGAGCACGCTCGATCTGAGCAAGGTCGACCTCGGGTACGCCGTCATCAAGGCCCCCGTCGACGGCGTCATCATCACTCGCAAGGTCAACATCGGGCAGACGCTCCAGTCGAGCTACACGGCCCCGATCCTCTTCCAGGTGGCCACCGACCTGACCAAGATGAAGGTCGAGTGCAGCGTCGACGAGTCCGACATCGGCAAGGTCAAAGAAGGCCAGAAGGCCCGCTTCACGGTCGAGGCCTATCCCAACGAGAACTTCAACGGCGTCGTCCAGCAGGTCCGGTTCTCGCCCGAGACCGTCCAGAACGTCGTCACCTACACGACCATCGTCAACGTCGACAATCCCGAGAAGAAGCTCCTGCCCGGCATGACGGCGACCGTGTCGATCATCGTTGGCGAGGCCAAGAACGTCCTCCGGGTCTCCAACGCGGCCCTGCGCTTCACGCCTAACCTGAGCGCCGAAGAGCTCGCCGCCATCCAGAAGGAAACGTTGGACCGGATGATGGCCCAGCGGCAGGCTCAGGGCGGCCAGCCCGGCCAGCCAGGCCAGCCGGGTGCGGCGGCCCCTGCCGAGGCTACTCCGTCGGCGGCCGGCCCCAGGCCGGAAGGCCAGGCGGGCCAGGGCCAGAGGGCCTTCAACCGCCAGGGCGGCGGTCAGGGAGGCGGCCAGGCGCGCCAGCAGATGCCGCGGGTGTGGCTCCAGGACAAGGCCGGCAAGCTGAAGATGATGTTCCTCCGGACCGGCGTCGCCGATACTTCGTACACGGAGATCGTTCGCAGCGAGCTCAAGGAAGGCGACGTCATCCTCTCCGGGACGCAAGCGGGGACCGCGGCGGCCGCCGCCAACCGGCAAGGCATGCCCGGCATGATGTTCATGGGCGGGCCTCCCGGCGGCCGGCGCTAAATCGCTGGACGAGCACCCTGGAATCAGGACAACAAGGATAACCAAGATGCCCGGAAATATCATCGAGCTGAGGAACCTGGTCAAAACCTACCATGTCGGGGAGACCGAAGTCCGGGCTCTGCGCGGCGTGACCTACTCCGTCGGGAACGGGGACTTCCTGGCCATCATGGGCCCCTCGGGCTCGGGCAAGTCGAGCCTGATGAACATCCTCGGCTGCCTCGACAGGCCGACCTCCGGCGAGTACATCCTCGCCGGGGAGGAGGTCTCCACGTTCGACAAGAACAAGCTGGCCCGCATCCGGAACCAGAAGATCGGCTTCGTCTTCCAGAGCTTCAACCTGCTGCCGCGGACGACCGCGTTGGAGAATACCGAGCTGCCGCTTCTTTACTCGACGACCGACGGCCGGGACACGACGGAACGGGCCCTGGCCTCGCTCGCCGCGGTCGGCCTCTCGGACCGAGCCCACCATAAGACGAACCAGCTCTCCGGCGGTGAGCAGCAGCGCGTGGCCATCGCCCGGGCCCTCCTCAACAACCCCACCCTGATCTTGGCCGACGAGCCGACCGGAAACCTCGACAGCACGACGAGCTCCGAAGTCATGAACATCTTCAAGTCCCTCAACGAGGAGAAGGGCATCACCATGGTCATGGTCACCCACGAGCCGGACATCGCCGCCTGGGCCGGCAAACGCATCTACCTCAAGGACGGGCTCATCGTCAAGGAGGAGCGGAGCTGACCCGGGTGGGCAGGCCCGCGAAGGAGAACACGCCATGATTAAGAGAACGCTCAGACACTGGGCGAGGACCTTCAAGATAGCCTTTCGGGCCCTGGCCCGGAACAAGATGAGGTCGTTCCTCACGGGCCTGGGGATCATCATCGGCGTCGGCGCCGTGATCTCCATGGTCAGCATCGGCGAAGGGGCCAAGCGGGGTATCGAGGACCGTTTCGCCTCCATGGGCACGAACCTCCTCTTCGTCAGGCCCGGCAGCCAGAACCAGCGGGGCGTTCACGGGGGCTGGGGCAGCATGACGACCCTTAAAGAGGAGGACGCCGAGGCCATCGAACAGCTCCCGGCCGTCATGTACATCTCCCCCTCGGTCAGCGCCCGGGCCCAGACGGTCTACGGCAACAAGAACTGGAACACGTCCATCTCGGGCACCGGCTTTCACTATCCCGAGGTCCGCAACTGGGATGTCGAGAGCGGCGCGTATTTCGACGAGGCCATGGTCAAGTCCGCGGCCAAGGTCGCCGTCCTCGGCTACGACGTCAAGACGAACCTGTTCGAGGACGAGGATCCCATCGGTAAGGTCATCCGTATCAAGAAGATCCCGTTCAAGGTCCTCGGCGTCCTGAAGAAGCGCGGCGAGTCGGGCGGCTTCGGCAGCCGCGACGACATGATCTGCATCCCCTTCACGACGGCCATGCGCCGCCTCCAGGGCATCGACTACATCCAGTCCGTCGACGTCCGCGCCGTCTCCGCCGCGCAGATGGCCGAGGCCCAGTCCGAGATCGAGGATCTGCTCAGGGTCCGGCACATGATCGCCCCCGGAGCGGAGGACGATTTCAACGTCGGCAACATGTCCGAGATCGCCGAGTCGGCCGCGCAGTCGACCCAGATGATGACGGTCCTTCTCGGCAGCATCGCCGGGATCTCGCTGCTCGTCGGCGGCATCGGTATCATGAACATCATGCTCGTCTCGGTGACGGAGAGGATCCGGGAGATCGGCCTGCGCATGGCCATCGGGGCCCGCGAGAAGGACATCCTCCTGCAATTCCTGACGGAGGCCATCGTCTTGAGCCTGATGGGAGGCCTTCTCGGCATTGCCTTCGGCGTGGGCGCCTCCAAGCTCATCAAGAACATCAAGATGTTCTCGTCGTTCCAGACCGTCGTGTCGCTCAACTCGGTCCTGCTGGCCTTCGGGTTCGCAGCGGCCATCGGCATCTTCTTCGGGTTCTACCCGGCCCGGAAAGCGTCCCAGCTCGACCCGATCGAAGCTCTGAGATACGAATAACGACCGGCGCCCGATGGTGCGCCGGCCCCGCGATAAGGAGTTTGACCATGAGAAAGAAAGCCTTCTTGCCCCTGTTGATCATCGCCCTGGCCCTGACGGGGTCCGGGTTCGCCCAGGAGGCCCAGGGAACCCTGTCGATGTCCCTCGAGGAGTGCATCGTCAAGGCCCTGAAAGACAACCTGGGCGTCGCCATCCAGGTCCTCGGCCCCGAGATCTCGGCCGAGGCCGTCAACCAGGCCCAGGAAAGATACATGCCGACCCTGAGCCTGAGCGTCTCGTCGAGGAAAACGGAGAACGCGGCCTTCTCCTACCTGGATGCTCCCGGCGACAGCTCGATCAACAGGACGCAGAACTATAACTTCCTCAATGCCAGCGAATCGCTGCCGACCGGCGGGACATTGAGCCTGGGCCTCAGCGGCTATCGGACGACCACGAACACGCGCGGCATTACGATCAATCCCCGCTTCGGAACGACGCTGTCGTTCAGCCTGACCCAGCCCCTGCTCAGGAATTTCGGCTTCAGGGTCAACCGCCGGGAGATCTTGGTCGCCAGCAACAACCTGGGCGTTTCCGAAGAGAGTCTCAAGAACACGCTGATGACCACGATCTACAACGTCGAGAGCGCCTATTGGAACCTCGTCTACAGCATCGAGAACCTCGACGTCCGCCGCCAGTCCCTGGCGTTGGCCAAGGACCTCCTCGAGAAGAACCAACGCTCGGTCGAAGTCGGCACCCTCGCCCCGATGGAGGTCCTCAGCGCCCAGGCCGAGGTGGCCACCCGCGAGGCCGACCTCATCCTGGCCGAGACCCAGATCAAGAGCAACGAGGACCAGCTGAAGCTCCTGCTCCACATCACCGGGGAGGAAGAAAAGGGCATGACGGCGCTCGTCCCCAAGGACAAGCCGACGTACGTCATCCGGGAAGTCAACCTTGAGGAGGCCCTGGCCGCGGCCATCGAGAACCGGACGGAATTGAAGATCGCCCAGTTCGGGCTCCAGAATGACACCCTCAATCTCAGCTACGCCAAGAACCAGACCCTGCCCGATCTCAGCCTTTCTGCATCGTATTCCAGCCCGGGCATCGACGGGACGCGCATCTTCTATGTCGGGAACCCTCTCGATGGGATCATCGACCACACCCAATCCGGCGACATCACCGGAGCCATCAAACAGGCCATGAAATTCACCTACCCCAACTGGAACCTGGGGCTGACCCTGAGCCTCCCCCTGGCCAACATCTTCTCGCGGGCCTCGGTGGCCCAGGCCAGGCTCAACCTGCGGCAGTCCATGCTCGACCTCGAGAACCAGAAGGACCAGATCTATCTCGAGATCAAGAACGCTGTCCGGTCGGTCGACGCGAACTACAAGAGGATCCAGGCCTACACGAAAGCCCGGGAGCTCGCCGAGCAGAAGCTCGCGGCCGAAGAGGAGAAGCGCCGGGTCGGCATGAGCACGAACTACATGGTCTTGTCCTACCAGCGCGACCTGGCCAACGCCCGGATCTCCGAGCTGAACTCGATCGTCTCCTACAACGTCTCGATCGCCGTTCTCGAGAAGGCGATGGGGACGAGCCTGCAGTCGAAGAACATCAACCTGACCGACTACGTGCCCGGCCCCAAATAGGGGTCCGGGACCTTCATCGGGGGCCTCCGGGGCGGGGATCTTCATTTGTCCCCGCCGTCTCCGAACGATGGACTTGCATTCTGTTCCGGGCTGTGCTATCCTCGGATCAAAGGGGTTCTCAACCCTATCCAACCC
The DNA here is from genome assembly GCA_963809345.1 of Candidatus Aminicenantota bacterium. GTDB lineage: Bacteria > Acidobacteriota > Aminicenantia > Aminicenantales > Saccharicenantaceae > RBG-16-66-30. The sequence continues at coordinate 396,902 of CAWEJF010000009.1, forward strand.
AGCTGTTGGAGACGCACCTATGAACAGAAAACTCATCCGGCCCAATCTCACCGAGATCAAGGAACGCATGAGCCAGGACAAGGAGCGGGAGCGAGAACGGGAAAAAGAGGCGGGCCACAAGCGGATGCATCCGCCGACCGACACGTTCGCCGAGAGCTACTACTTCCTCAAGCAGATGAATAAGAAGACGCCCATGGCCGTCGTCTACACCGACGGCCAGATCGTCGAGGGCTACATCGAGTGGTACGACAGGAACTGCATCAAGCTCAACCGCGACAACGCCCCGAACCTCCTCATCTACAAGACGAGCATCCGCTGCATCTACAAGGTGGACGAGGTCTCCGAACCCGAGGGAGAGGCGCTGGGCGGGAAATGACCGTCCCCACGATCGGGGTGACCGCCGGCGACCCGGGCGGCATCGGCCCCGAAGTCGTCGTCAAAGCGCTCGCCAGGGCGGAGGCGCTGCCCGCGGCCGCCTATGTCCTCTTCGCCGATCCCCGTGTCATCGAAGCCGAAGAAGCGCGGCTCGGTCTCCGTCTCGCGCTCCGCGCCTGGCGGCCGGGTCCTGACGCCACGGCGGGGGTGTTCCTCTCCCCCGTCGCCGGCGTTGACGGACCTCCTGTCGCCGGACAGGTGTCGGCCTCGAACGGGGAGGCTTCGTTCCGGGCCTTCGAAGCGGCCGTGGCCGAGGCCGGCCGGCTCGAGGCCTTGGTTACGGCCCCTGTCTCGAAGGCGGCCTGGGCCTTGTCCGGGCATCCTTTCCGCGGCCATACCGAATACCTGGCCGGGCTCTACTCGGGCGCCATCATGGCCTTCTGGTCGGAGCGCCTCAAGGTAGCCCTCTTCAGCCATCACCGGCCTCTCCGCGAGGCCGTCGCCCTGGTCCGGGCGGCCGCGCTCCACGATTATCTCGTGACCCTCCATACGGCCCTCGGGAAGGCCCCCGGAGGGCCGTTCCGACTGCTCGTCGCCGGATTGAACCCTCATGCCGGCGAAGACGGGCTTCTGGGCCGGGAGGAGGTCGAAGAGATCGGCCCGGCCGTGAAGAAAGCGGCCTCGGAGGGGGTCCCGGTGAGCGGTCCGTTCCCGCCGGATACGGTCTTCCGTGAAGCCCAAGGGAAGGCGGACGTCATCGCCGTGGCCCTCTATCACGACCAGGGGCTCATCGCCTTCAAGCTGGCGGCCTTCGCCCAGGGCGTCAACGTCACCCTCGGCCTGCCATTCGTGCGGACCTCTCCCGATCACGGTACGGCCTTCGATATCGCCGGGAAGGGCGTCGCCGATCCCCGCAGCATGGAGGAGGCGATCCGGCTGGCCGCGGCTTTCAGCGCGACCGGTTCTTGAGCGCGGCCCGGATCTCCCGGTCCGTGTCCCTCTTTTTGATGGCTTCCCGCTTCTCGTGTTCTCGCTTGCCCCGGGCCAGGGCCAGCTCCAGCTTGATCTTCCCTTTGTCGCCGATGTAAACACGGGTCGGGACGATGGTCAGGCCCCGCTCCTGGGTCTTTCCGGCCAGGCGCTTGATCTCGCGGCGGTGGAGCAGGAGCCGGCGGTCCCGGAGCGGGTCATGGTTGAAGATATTGGCCGGCTCGTAGGGGCTGATGTGGCACTTGACGAGGAAGACATCGCCGCCGCGGACCTCGGCGTAGCATTCCTTGAGGCTGATCCGGCCGGCGCGCACGGATTTGACCTCGCTCCCGACGAGGACCAAGCCCGCTTCGAAGGTCTCGAGAATGATGTAGTCGTGCGAGACGGTCTTGTTGACGGCGACGTTCTTCATATCCGGGGCGGACCTTCCGAAGATAGCGGCGCGACCTCGACGAGGGCGATGCGGCGCTTGCTCATCTTCTCGACGGTCAGCCGGAAGCCGCCGAACTCGAGAGCGTCCTTCTCGCGGGGCAGGCGGCCGAACTCGTCGAGGAAGAAACCGGCCAGCGTCGTGTACTCCGGCTTCTCCGGGATGCGCAGGGGGACGAGGGCGTTGACGTCTTTGACCGGCGCCGAGCCGGCGACGAGGACGCGGCCGCCGTCGCGGTGAGTAAACCAGGCTTCCATCTGTCCGTCGTGCTCGTCCTGGATCTCCCCGACGATCTCCTCGATGATGTCCTCGAGCGTCACGAGGCCGTCGACGTTGCCGAACTCGTCGACGACCAGGGCCATGTGGACGGCCTTCTCCTGCATCTGGAGAAGGCCCTTCTCGAGCGAAGCGAGGTCCGGCACGAAGATCGGCTTGCGCACCACGTCCTTGATGGCAAACGCTTTGTTGTCTATAAGATAGCCGATGATATCCTTGCTGTGGATGATCCCTTCGATGTTGTCGAGGCGGCCCCGGAAGACGGGGTAGCGCGAATATCCGGTCGACCGGAGGATGGCCAGGATATCCTCGCGGCTGGATCCGACCTCGATGGCCCGGATCTCGGGCCGGGGGACCATGACTTCTTTGATCGGGCGGGAGCCGATGTCGAGCGCGCCGGAAACGATCCGGCGGCGGAGCGAGGACAGCCCGCGCGCCCCGGCGTGGAGGGCGATGCGCGTCTCCTCTTCATTGAGCGAACGGAAGGAGGCGGCCCCGCCGGCCTTCGAAGAGGGAATGACGAAGCCGGTGATGACGTTGAAGAGCTTGGCCCCGGGGGCCAGGACGAACATCGCGGCCCGGATCGGATAGGCCAAAAGGGACACGGTGCGCAGGGCGTTGTGGGCGGCGTATGTCTTGGGGTTGATCTCGCCGAAAACGAGCAGGAGGAGGGTCGTCGTGATGGTCGCGTAGAGGATGGCGCTGCCCCGGTGCGTCTCCGGCAGGGCGCTGACGAAAAGGGACGTGGCGATGGACGCGGCGGCCGCGTTGACGAGCGTGTTCCCGATCAGGATCGTGGCCAGGAGCTCGTTCGTCCGGGCCTTGATCCTTCTCGCGAGAGCGGCCGATTTGGAGCCCTGGCGCTCCCGGTATTCGAGGGAGTAGGGGTTGACGGCGATGAAGGCCGTCTCCGACGAGGAAAAAAAAGCGCTCAGAAAGAGGCACAGGAGGAACAGCAGGATCCCCGTCAGGAGCATGGCCCTCCGGTCAGGCGGCGAGTCGGGCCTTGGCGGCCTTGAACGAGCGGGACAGGGCGCCGAGGAGTTTCTCCTCGACCTTAGCCGACGGCGATGCGACCGCTTCGGAGATCTCGGAGACGATGAGCTCCTTGGCCTTCTCCATCATCTTCTTCTCGCGGAAGGAGAGCGGCTTCTGGAGGCTCAGGTGGTAGAGGCTCTTAAGGACCGTCGCCATGTCGAAGAGTGTCCCCGACTTCATCAGGTTGAGGTGTTCCTTATAGCGCCCTTTCCAGTCGGTCGTGACGTCGACATCCGCGTTCCCCATGAATTGATAGATCTTCCGGATGGACTCCTCGGGCATCGGCCGACGGATCCCGAGCTCGAGGGCGGACGTCCCGGGGAGGGTGACCAGGGTGTTGTTGGCGATGATCCTGAGGTGGAAGACCGTGAACTTTTCCCCGTTGTAAGCTTCCTCGTGGATGGCCTCGACGACGCCTAGGCCCTGATTGGGATAGATGACCTTATCGCCGATCTTTAATGATTTCATGTCAGTCCATTATACCGGAAAAGAGGGGGGCGAGTCAACGCGCGCGGCCCCCCGAGGTCCGGCCTTGACAGGCCAGGGGGCTTCGGGTAACATACCTCCTCCATAGGTGCTGTACAATCATGAAGAGAACCTTTCAACCGAACAACCGAAGACGCAAGAAAACACATGGTTTCCGGGTCCGCATGAAGACCAAGGGCGGCCAGGAAGTCATCAAGAGCAGAAGGCGCAAGGGACGGAAGCGCGTTTCTGTCGGATGAATGAGCGCCTGACGCCTCTCGAGAGAATCCGCCGGAAAAGCGATTTCACGAATATCTACCGGGACGGCGGCCGCTTTCGGGGACGGTATTTTACCCTGGTCTTCCTCAGGAACGGGCTGGGTCACCCGCGTTTGGCGGTCGTCGCCAGCCGGAAGGTCGGTTCCGCGGTCGTCAGGAACAGGGTCAAGCGCAGGTTCCGGGAGCTTTTCCGGAGGAACAAGGGGCTCTGCGGAGAGCCGCTCGACCTTATCGTCATAGCCCGGCCGGAGTCGGGGGAGGCCGGTTTCTCCGACCTCCGGGACGCGTACATCTCGTCACTGACAACGATATTGCGAAAACGGATATCAGCGTGAAAGCCGTCGCCCTCGCCCTAATCAGGCTGTACCAGCTCACCCTCTCCCCTCTCCTCGGGACTCGTTGCCGCTTCCACCCCACCTGTTCCGTCTATGCCCAGGAGGCGATCGTGAAGTACGGGTTCTTCAGGGGCGTCTGGCTGGGGACCCGGAGGCTCTTGCGCTGCCATCCTTTCCATGCGGGCGGGATCGATTCCGTACCCTGAGAGTGAGACAGAATGGAAAAACGACTCATCGCGGCCATCGTGCTGTCATTCCTGGTCCTGTTCGGTTATCAGGCCCTTTTCAATAAACCGGCCAAAACTCCCCCGAAGCCCGAGATCCCGGCCGCCGCAGTTCCCGTGACACCCGTTCCCGGGACCGCCGGGGCGATCCAGGCGCAGCAGAAGGCCCCCGTGACGGAGACCAAGCCGGCCGCGGCCGAACCGGCCGCCCCTCAGGATCTCACGGCCGTGGCCGCCGGGGCCGAGACGGACTTGGTCGTCGAAACCTCGCTCTACCGGGCCGTCTGGTCGAACAAGGGCGGCGTTCTCAAGAGCTGGACCCTCAAAAAGCACAAGAACAGCCGGAAAGAGGACCTCGAGCTCGTTCCGGCCCGGGCCGCCGAGATGGGACGCTATCCCTTCTCGCTGGGCCTCGATGACGCCGCCCTGACGGGTCTTCTTAACGCCTCGCTCTTCCAGGCCTCGGGGGCCGGGCTCGACCTCGCCGACGGCGAGAAAGGCGAGATCCGCTTCGTCTATTCCGACGGCGCTGCGGTCAGGGCGGAGAAGACGTTCGGCTTCACCGGCGGGAGCTACGCCATGACGACGAAGCTCCAGGTCTGGAAGGACGGGCAGCCGCTTACGGCCTCCGTTGTCTGGGGCCCGGGCATCAGCAACCTCACTCCCACCGAGGCCAAGCAGAGCTACAGCACGAGCCGCGGCTCGGCCGTTTACACCGGCGGCAAGGTCTATCGGATGAACGAGCGGAAATACAGGCCCGGCGAGAACACCTACAACTTTGTCGACTGGGCCGCTTACGAAGAAAACTACTTCGTCGCCCTCTTCATCACGCCCCAACAGAAGGGGCGGGCGGCCTTTCTCCAGGAGGCCGGCGATGTGGCCGGCGGGCAGCTCCCGGCCTATTTCGTCTACGTGACCGAGCCCAGCGAGGCCTTCATCGGGCCGAAGGAATCCGACGCCCTCAAGGCCTTCGGCCGCGACACGAAGAAGGTCGTCAACTACGGGACGTTCGGCGCCGTCGCTGAGATCCTCCTTGTCATCGTCAAGTTCTGCCACAAGCTCGTCCCGAACTGGGGTATCGCCATCATCCTCCTGACGATCCTCATCAAGCTCATCTTCTTCCCGCTGACCTACAGCTCGACGAAATCCATGGCCAAGATGGCTGACCTCCAGCCGAAGGTCAAGGCCATCCGGGCCAAATACAAAAAGTCCAAGACCGACATCGACCAGCGGCGCCAGATGAACGAAGAGATGATGAAGCTCTACAAGGAACAGGGTGTCAATCCGGCCGGCGGCTGCCTGCCGCTCATCATCCAGCTGCCCGTGTTCTGGGGCGTCTTCCGCATGCTCGTCGTCGCCGTGGAATTCCGTCATGCCCCCTTCATGCTGTGGATCACCGATCTCTCTGTGAAGGATCCCATCTTTGTCACGCCTGTGCTCATGGGCATCACGCAGTACATCTCCCAGAAGATGACGCCGAGCTCGGCCGACCCCTCGCAGGCCAAGATGATGCTCCTCATGCCGTTCGTAATGACCATATTTTTCATGAACTTACAGAGCGGCCTGATCCTCTACTGGCTGACCACCAACGTCCTGCAGATCGGCCAGCAGGCCCTCATGAACAAGATGATGCACCGGCACGCGCCGGCCAAAGCGAGATGATGATGGACAACGAGACCAAGATCGAGAACGGACAACCGGCCGACGAGAAGCCGGAATACAAGGGCGGGAACCTCGAAGAGGCCATCAGCCTCGCCGAGCACCGTCTCAAGCTGCCGCGCGAAAAATTCAACTACGAGATCGTCACGGAAAAGACGCGGCTCTTCGGCATGAGGACCCGGGAGATCGTCATCCGGGCCTGGCCCAAGGAAGAGGACGCGGACAACGCCGCCGAGCGCTTCCTGGCCCAGCTCATGACGGTCTTCCCGCTCGAGCTGACCTACCAGGTCAAGAAGCGCGCCGATATTATCTTCGTCATCTTCGATGGCCCCGACAAGTCGATCCTGCTGCGCAGCGACGGCTCGCTGCTCCTGGCCATCCAGCACGTGCTGAACAAGATCTCGCCGATCAAGGTCCAGGTGGATTGCGAGTTCTACAGGAAGAGGAAAGAAAAGAAGCTCAGGGATTACGCCCAGCGGGTCGCCCGCCAGGTTTCGGACAGCGGGCGGGAAGAGATCCTCGAGCTCATGAACCCTTATGAGCGGCGCATCATCCACATCGTCGCCAATGAGACGCCGGGCGTAACGAGCGAGAGCATCGGCGAAGGATTTTTCAAGAAGGTCAGGATCTTCAAAGCCCCCCGCTAGGGACTCCCCGGGTTTCCGCCGGCCGACGAGGGACATCGGGTATCATCTCCGTTCGCTGCGGCGATTTGAGACGCCTTCCCGGTCCGGAGCCGAGTCAAAGACTTCGCGTCTCCTTCCCGTGACGGCTAAATCGCCGCTTTATGCTCACTCCGATGATACCGCTCAGCCCCTTCTCCGTCGGCCTTCACTTCTCGCGTTCTCTATCATCACTGGGATCGAACGCTCCCCGGGAGCTCGAGGCGACACCCAAATTGTCGTGCTGCCGTCGATCTTGAGTTCGGCCTGGTGCCCAAGAGTCCTTCGGGGCGGCGACAGAATCGAATGGCCGAACTTTACTAAACCGGGGGGGTCATCTAGAATGGGGAGCCGGACAGGAACAACGACGTGCTCGAAGATACAATCATCGCGATATCGACGCCGCCGGGATTTGGCGGGCTCGGCATCGTCCGGATCAGCGGCAAGAAGGCGCTAGCCGTGGCAGGCCGGATCTTCCTCGCAAAGGGCGGGCCCAAGCGGCGGTTCCCGGTGAGGCGGCCCGTTTTCGGCACAGTCCGCGATCCAGAGGGTGGGGAGGCGCTCGACGAGGCCTTCCTGACCTATTTCAAGGCGCCACGGTCCTACACGAGGGAGGACATCGTGGAGCTGAGCGCCCACGGCAGCCCCGCCGTCCTCGAGGGTATTATCCAGCTTGGGACGAAAGCGGGGGCCAGGGTGGCCGCCCCTGGGGAATTCACCCTCCGTGCCTATGTCAACGGGCGCCTCGACATGCTCCAGGCCGAGGCGGTCAATGACCTCATCCGGTCCGTGTCCCTGACACAAGCCAGGATCTCGTCGCGCCAGCTCGGGGGCAGCCTGTCCAGGCGTATTTTCCGGCTTCGCGCCAAGCTCATCGGTCTGCTCTCCCGGGTCGAGGCCGGACTCGAATTTCCCGATGAAGGCCTCAGGACGAGCGCCCCGGCCGATCGTCGGGCTATTGCCCCCCTCATCGATGAGGTCGGGCGGCTCGTCGCCAGCTACGAGACGGGCCGGGCCCTGGCCGAAGGCGTCACCCTGGCCATCGTCGGCCGGACGAACGTCGGCAAATCGACCTTGTTCAACGCCCTTCTCGAGGAAGATCGGGCCATCGTCACCCCCTTTCCCGGGACGACCAGGGATTTCCTCCGGGAAAAAGTGATCGTCGCCGGGGTCGTCTTCCACCTCGTAGACATGGCCGGCCTGGGACTTCCCTCGCATCCCGTCGAAAGGACTGGCATAGCCAGGGGGCGGAAGATCGCCCGCGGGGCCGACGGCCTGCTCATCGTCCTTGACGCATCGCGCCCGGCGAGCGAGGAGGACATCCGGCTCGTCCGGAAATACCAGGGGAAGAAGATCCTGATCGTCCTGAATAAGAGCGACCTCCCCAGGAAGCTTTTGGCCCGCAACGTCCGAGAACTGGCCGGGACATCCCCCGTCGTCGAGGTCTCGGCTCTGAAGGGCCGGAACATCGACCGGCTTCGGTCCCGGATGGGCCGCATCTTCGCGCCAGGGGCGGGTAAAGAGGAGGAGATCATCCTCCACGCCAGACAGAAGGACCGTCTTCAGGCGGTTCTGGAATCTCTCCGCCGCGCCGCCGACCTTCTGGCGAAAAGACACTCCGAGGAAGTCTCGGCCGAGGAGCTCCGGACGGCCCTTCGCCTCGTCGGCGAGCTGACGGGGGAAGTACGGGTCGAGGAGGTTCTTGACGACATCTTCGGACGGTTCTGCGTCGGGAAATAGGCAGCCGGAATGGCCCAAGGGGAAGATTTCGATATCATCGTGGTCGGAGCCGGGCACGCCGGCTGCGAAGCGGCCGCCGCGGCGAGCGCGATGGGCCTCCGCACCTGCCTGGTGACGATCAACCTCGACACGATCGCCCAGATGTCCTGCAATCCGGCCATCGGCGGCCTGGCCAAGGGGCACCTCGTCCGGGAGATCGACGCCCTCGGCGGCCTGATGGGCCTTCTCGCTGACGAAACGGGCATTCAATTCCGTCTCCTCAATCGGAGCCGGGGCGGCGCGGTCCAAGCTCCCAGGGCCCAATGTGACAAAGCGGCCTATCGCCTGGCTATGAAAAGCCGGCTCGAGCGTATGGCCAACCTGACCGTATTCCAGGGCGTCGTCTCCGAGGTCGTCGTAACCAAGGGGACAGCCCGGGGAGTTCGGACCCTGGACGGGGCCTTTCTCGGGGGAAAAGTGGTCATTCTGACCCCCGGCACCTTCCTCAACGGGTTGATCCACATCGGGCTCCGGAGCTATCCGGCGGGCCGGGCCAACGAGCCGCCTTCGATCGACCTGGCCGAACAGATCAAGAAGCTCGGCTTGAAGGTCATCCGCCTAAAGACGGGCACGCCCATGCGTCTGGACCACGACACGATCGAATGGGGCCTTTTCAGTCCTCAGGCGGGAGACAAAGAGCCCGTCCCCTTCTCCTACCGGACGCGGGCCAGGCTCGAGAACAAGGTCATCTGCTATCTGGGCTACACGAACGCCGAGACGCACACCGTCATTCGCCGCAACCTCGACAAGTCCCCGCTTTATGGGGGAAAGATCAAGGGCGTCGGTCCCCGCTATTGCCCTTCCATCGAAGACAAGGTTGTCAGGTTCCCCCACCGCGCCCGCCACCAGTTCTTTCTGGAGCCTGAGGGGCTGGCTACGACCGAGGTCTACGTCAACGGCCTGTCCTCGAGCCTGCCCTATGAGGTCCAAAAGGAGATCCTTTCGACGATACCCGGGCTCGGTGGGGCCAAGATCCTGAGGCCGGCCTATGGCATCGAATATGACGCCGTTTCCCCTGTCGAGCTACTGCCCACGCTCGAGACGCGAAAAGTGCGGCGGCTCTATCTGGCGGGACAGATCAACGGGACCTCAGGCTATGAGGAAGCCGCGGCGCAGGGGCTCATGGCCGGGATCAATGCCGCCCTGGGCCTCAGGAAAAAGCCCCCCTTCGTCCTGAGGCGCGAGGAAGCCTATATCGGCGTTCTCATCGACGACCTCGTCTCGTCCGGTGTCGACGAGCCCTATCGGCTCTTCACTTCCAGGGCCGAGCACCGGCTTCTCCTCAGGATCGACAACGCGGACAGGAGACTGATGAAGTACGGTCGCGAGCTCGGATTGATCGATGACGCCGTTTGGACCGATTTTCAGGCTAAAGAGAAGCGCATCGGCGCGGCAACAGACTATTTGAAGAAAACCCGGATGAAGACAGAGGCCGGTGACAGCTTGCCCCTGATCGAATACCTGAAAAAACCTGAAATCGGGATAAAAGATGTGCTAGAATATGGGTGCCTCCCTTGTGATCTGAGCTATGAAGAAACGCGATTCATCGAGTCGGAAGCGAAATACGAGGGCTACATCCGAAAGCAAGAACGGGAGATCGCCAGGGCTGGAAGGGCCGATTCGATGAAGATCCCGGCGGATTTGGACTTCCGGAGCGTCTCTGGCCTAACCCGTGAGGCGGTCGAAAGGCTCGAGAGGAAGAGGCCGGAGACCCTGGGAGAAGTTCGGAAGATACCCGGCATGACCCCAGCGGCCGTCCAGAGCTTGGGTCTCCACCTCGAGATCCTGAGGAAAAGGGGCGTTTCGGCCGCCCGTGTTCCACGTGAAACAGAGCCTGGCGATGAATAAGGTCTTTGCCGTAGCGAACCAAAAGGGCGGGGTCGGAAAGACGACCACGGCTATCAACCTGTCCGCTTGTCTCGCGCTCAAGAGCCGAAGAACGCTCCTGATCGACCTCGACCCCCAAGGCATGTCGACGTTGGGCCTGGGCAAGCCAAAAGAAGCGGGCAAGGGGATCTACCAAGCCATGATGAACGGCCGTGACCTCATGGACTGCATCCTGGGGACAGAGCTCGAAAACCTCTACATCTGCCCCTGTTCGCCCGAGCTCGCCGGCGTCGAAGCGGAGCTCTATAGGGAAGAGCAAAGGGAAAAGCGCCTTGTCGCGGCGGTCGAAAAAGCCAGACGGTTCTTCAATTTCATCGTCATCGATTGCCCGCCGTCCCTCGGGTTCTTGACGATCAACGCCCTGGCCGCGGCCGATTCCCTCGTCATCCCCGTGCAGACGGAATTCTTCTGCATGGAAGGCATTCCCGATCTTTTCCAGGCCCTGGAGACCGTCCGCACCTATTTCAATCCCACGCTGGCCATCGAAGGCATCCTGCTGACCATGTACGACGAGCGGACCAACCTCTCCAAGCAGGTCGCCGAAGAGATACGTAAGTCGCTGAAACAAATAATGTTCGAAGCCGTAATCCCCCGCAGCGTCCGCCTCGCCGAAGCGCCGAGCTTTGGCAAGCCCATCGTCCTCTACGACATCAAGTCCAAGGGGGCTGAGGCCTATATTAACCTCGCCGAGGAGATCATTCGCCGATGAGCAAGAAAGCCCTAGGAAAAGGTCTGGGGGCGTTCATCCCGGACGAGTTCAGCATCCTGAAGGATGAGAGGTTCGCCGAGCTCGATCTCGAGGATATCAAGCCGAACCCCTTTCAACCGCGGATGAAGTTCGACGACCAAACGATCGACGAGCTCGCGCAGTCAATCAAGGAGACGGGCATCGTGCAGCCGATCATCGTGGCCCCCGAGGACGATCACTACACGATCATCGTCGGGGAGAGGCGCTGGCGGGCCGCCCAAAGGGCCGGCCTGCGCAAGATCCCGGTCCTCATCCGGAATATCCCCAAGGAAAAGCAGCTCGAGGTCTCCCTCATCGAGAACATCCACCGCGAGGAGCTCAACGCCCTGGAGATCGCCCAGGCCTATCAGCGGCTCATCGATGATCACGGCTACGCCCAGCACGAGCTCGCCGACAAGGTCGGCAAAGACCGCAGCTCGGTCGCCAATTACCTCCGCTTGCTCAAGTTACCTACGGAGATCCAGGACCGCCTGACCGATGGGGAGATCTCGATGGGCCACGCCCGGGCCCTCCTGGCCCTCGAGGACGCGGCGACCCAGCTCTATTGCTGCCAGCAGATCATCGACAGAGGACTGTCGGTGCGGAACACCGAAGCCCTGGTCAACCGGCTCAATAAGAAAAAGGCGCCCCGGGCCCAGCGGAGCCTGGCCGACCCCGACCTGCATGCCCTCCAGGAAGAGATGCTCAAGATCCTGGGGACGAAAGTCCTCGTCGCCGGCAGCCGGAGCAAGGGCGTGCTGAAGATCTATTATTTCTCTCTCGACGATCTGAATCGAATTTACGACAGGATCAAAGGAGCAAACGCATGAAAGACAAGCCCCGCGAGTTGAACGAAACCAAGCTGGCCGGCCTGATCGACATGGAGTCGGAGTTCAAAGGCGACCTGACGTTCAAGGGTTCGTTCCGCATCGAAGGCACGTTCAAGGGGACGATCACCTCGGATGCCCTCCTCGTCATCGGGGAGAGGGGCAAGGTCGAAGCCGACGTCAAAGTGGGGCAGCTCGTCATTAACGGCGAGATCCACGGCACCTTGCAGGCGTCTGAAAGGGTCGAGGTCCACGACAAGGGCCGCGTCTTCGGGACCATCCTGGCCCCCACGCTCATCGTCGAGGAAGGCGCGTACCTCGAGGCGACCTGCCAGACCAAGGGGACGCCGCGGCCCGGCGCCGCCCCGGACAGGGAGCCGGCCGCCGCATGAAGACCGGCGTCGTATCGGAGTCCCGCGAAACACGTTTCTCCGCTTGAGTGCGGCGCTCCCGGAGGATATAATCGGGGGGTCCTTTCGGGGAGCTGCACCTCATGACCAAGTATATCTTCATCACCGGCGGCGTTATATCCGGCCTGGGTAAAGGCATCGCCGCGGCCTCGATCGGCCGTCTCCTCGAAAGCCACGGCTATCACATCACCATCCTCAAGCTTGACCCCTACCTCAACGTCGACCCGGGCACGATGAGCCCCTTCCAGCACGGCGAGGTCTACGTGACCGACGACGGGGCGGAAACGGATCTCGACCTCGGCCACTACGAGCGCTTCACTTCGACGAAGACGACGCGGGCCCACAATTGGACGGCCGGGAAGATCTACGAATCCATTCTCCGCAAGGAGCGCAAGGGGGAATATCTTGGCAAGACCGTCCAGGTCATTCCCCATGTCACGGACATGATCAAGTCCGCCGTCGAAGGGGTTGCCGACGCTAATGATATTGTTATCTGCGAGATAGGCGGGACGGTCGGCGACATCGAAAGCCTGCCCTTCCTCGAGGCCACGCGGCAGATGCGCCTCAGCCTGGGCGTCGGCAGGACCCTCTTCATCCACCTGACCCTCGTTCCGTTCGTCGGGGTTTCCGGCGAGCTCAAGACCAAGCCGACGCAGCACAGCGTCAAGGAGCTCCGGGCGATCGGCATCCAGCCGGACATCCTGCTCTGCCGCACCGGCCGCGATCTTTCGGCCGACATCAAATCCAAGATCGCCCTGTTCACGAATGTCCCGGTCGATGCCGTCATCACGGCGCGGGATGTCGAGGTGATCTACGAGATCCCGCTGAACTACGCCGACCAGGGGCTCGACGCGACCATTCTGAAGATGCTGCACCTGCCGCGCCGTAAAAAAAATCTGGTCGCGTGGGAGGCCATGGTCGACCGGCTCAAGCATCCCAAGGACATCGTCGAGATCGGGCTCGTCGGCAAATACGCCGACCTTCACGATTCCTACATGAGCCTGAACCAGGCCCTCATCCACGGCGGGCTCGCCAACCGCCTGCGTGTCAAGATCGACTGGATCGAAGCCGAGGCGTTGGAGAAGGAAGACCCGGCCGCGATGCTGGCCGGGAAGGACGGCATCCTCGTCCCCGGCGGATTCGGCAAGCGCGGCATCGAGGGCAAGATCCGGGCCGTCACGTACGCCCGTGAGAACAAGGTCCCGTTCCTCGGGATCTGCCTGGGCATGCAGTGCGCGACGATCGAATACGCCCGCTCGCTCGCCGGGCTGAAGAAGGCCAACAGCACGGAATTCGCGCCCGACGCGCCGCACAAGGTCATCGTCCGCTGGCGCGAGCTGGCCATGGACTGCGATATCGGCGGGACCATGCGGCTCGGCCAGTTCCGCTGCGATCTCAAGAAGGGCTCGCTCGCTCACAAGGCCTATCACGCCCTGCACATCTCGGAGCGCCATCGCCATCGCTACGAGTTCAACCCGAGCTATAAGGACGCGCTGGCCGAGGCCGGGATGATCTTCTCCGGCGTCAATCCGGACTACGGCCTGGTGGAGATCGTTGAGGCCCCGGACCACCCATGGTTCCTGGGCTGCCAGTTCCACCCGGAATTCAAATCGAAGCCCCTGACACCGCACCCGTTGTTCAAGGCGTTCATCGGGGCGAGCTATGCCCGGCGGGGTCAGGAGGGGCGAGCGAAGGGGCTCGTGAAGAAGATGACGGTGACCTGAGAGGAGGGCGGCTTGGATATCAATCCGAAGATCTTCAGGGAATACGACATCCGCGGCATCGCCGGCCAGGACCTCGATGACGCGGCGGTGGAGATCCTCGGCCGGGCCATGGGCACGTTCTTCCTCGGGCGCGGCCAGAGGGATGTCGCCGTCGGGCGCGATTGCCGGCTGAGCTCCCCCGCCTATGGCGACGCCCTCATCCGGGGTCTCCTTTCGACCGGCTGCGATGTCGCCGACCTCGGCGTCGTTCCCACGCCGCTCCTCTACTTCTCGGTCTTCCACCGGAAGATGCCGGCGGGCGTCATGGTCACCGGGTCGCACAATCCGCCCGAGCACAACGGCTTCAAGATGATGTCGGGTGAAGAGACGCTTTACGGCAAGACGATCCAGGCGCTTTACGAGATCGTCCGCAAGGGCGTCTTTCCGCGCGGCCAGGGCCGGGGCCGCCGGCTCGACCTCGTCGCGGAATATCAGGATTATGTCGCCGGGAACGTGCGTTTCGCCCGGCCGGTCAAGGCCGTCATCGACGCCGGCAACGGCACGGGCGGTGTCGTGGCCGTGCCGCTCTTCCGGAGGATGGGGGCCGAGATCATCGACATCTTCTGCGAACCCGACGGCCGCTTCCCGAACCACCATCCCGACCCCACGCTCCCGGACGCCATGGACAAGCTCGTCGCCAAAGTCCGTGAGACCGGAGCCGAACTCGGCATCGCTTACGACGGAGACGCCGACCGGATCGGCGTCGTCGACGACGCGGGAAAGATCCTCTGGGGCGACCAGCTGCTCATCGTTTTTGCCCGCGATATCCTGCCCTCGCGGCCGGGCGCGGCCGTCATCTCCGAGGTCAAGGCCTCCAAGGTCCTCTACGAGGAGATCGAGAAGCTCGGGGGGAGACCGATCATGTGGCGGACGGGGCATTCCCTCATCAAGAAAAAGATCAAGGAGGAGAACGCGCCCCTGGCCGGGGAGATGAGCGGCCACATCTTCTTCAACGACCGCTGGTTCGGGTTCGACGACGCGATCTACGCTTCGGTCCGTCTCGTCGAGATCCTGTCGCGCTCAAAGGACAAGCTCTCGGCGATGATGGCCGGGCTGCCCAAGACCTTCGTGACCCCCGAGATCCGCATCTACGCCTCCGACGAGGTCAAGTTCAAGATCGTCGAGGCGGTCCGTCAGGCCTTGGCCGCCCGGTATCCTGTCATCGACATCGACGGCGTCCGGGCCATCTTCCCCGGGGGGTGGGGGCTCGTCCGGGCCTCGAACACCCAGGCCGTCATCGTCCTGCGCTTCGAGGCCGACACCGAGGAGGGCCTGGCCGCGATCCAAAAAGAGATCAGAGGCCTCCTCCAGCAGGTCATCAACAAGCTCGGGGCGGCATGAAATCGAGGGACGTCCGCGCCGTGATCCTGGCCGGGGGCCGGGGGACCCGCTTCTGGCCGCTCGGCCGGGCCGCCCGGCCGAAGCAGTTCCTGCGCATCACAGGACCCGACCCGATGCTCCTCCAAACGGTCAGGCGGATCCGGCCCCTCGTGCCGCCGCGGAAGATCACGCTCATCGCAGACGCCGTCCAGACCCGTCAGGCCCGACGGCTCCTGCCCAAGCTGCCCAAAGCGAGCTTCCTCGTCGAGCCCGAGGCCCGCAACACGGCCCCGGCCCTGATGCTGGCGACGGCCAGAGTCTGGCTCGAGAACCCCGAGGCCGTCGTCGTCGTCCTTCCTGCCGACCACCTCGTCTGCGACGAAGCCACGTTCCTCCGAAGGCTCAAGTCCGCCGTCGAAGCCGCGGCCCGGGAAAACGCTCTCATCACCTTCGGCATCCCCCCGACCTCTCCAGCCACCGGCTATGGCTACATCCGACATAACCGAGGGGCGGGCGAGAGGATCGCCGGAACCGTCTTTTATCCCGCCCTGGGTTTCAAGGAAAAGCCGGACGCCGTTCGCGCGGCCGAATACATCGCCGCCGGGGACCACGCCTGGAATTCGGGGATGTTCCTCTGGCGGGCCGGCGTCTTCGCCGGGAAGCTCGAGCGCTACGCTCCCGATCTCATGCCCGTTTGGGAAGCGATGGTCGCCGCGCTGAGATCGGGGAGCGCCGCGAAGCTGAAGAGCGCTTTCCGGCTGGCCCCGGCCCTGTCCATCGACTACGCTCTCATGGAAAAGGCGGACGGGGTCCTCGTCGCCGACGGCGATTTTGGCTGGTCGGACGTCGGAGCCTGGTCAGCCCTGGCGGGGATCTGGCCCCGGGACGAGGCGGGCAACGCTTCCCGAGGCGAGACCGTGGCCCTCGACGCCAGGGACTGCCTTGTCTGGAACCCGGACCGGCTGACCGCGCTCGTCGGCGTCCACAACCTCATCGTCGTCGAGGCCGGCGACGCCCTCCTTATCTGCGACGCGTCCCACGACCAGAAGGTCAAGGACGTCGTCGCAGAGTTGAAAAAAACGAAAGCCTATAAAAAATATATTTGAACGCCATCACATTCCAGGAGGTGTCGGAGATGAAAAAACGCATTCTCGTCCTCGCCGCGGCGGCCTTCGTCCTCGCGGCGTACGTCGGGGCCGCCGATGTGACCCTGGACGTCAAGGAGCACGTTCTCGGGAACGGCATGAAGATCCTGATGATCCCCAAGCCGGGCGTGCCCCGCGTCGTCTGCCATATCTATTTCAAGGTCGGTTCGATCAACGAGCGGCCTGGCATCACCGGCAGCGCCCACGTCCATGAGCACCTGATGTTCAAGGGCACCGAGGTCATGGGCGTCACGGATTACGCCGCGGACGCCAAGATCGACGCCCAGATCGATGATCTCATGGGTCAGCTCTACCGCGAGAAATACTGGAAGACCGACGGGGACGCGACCAAGATCGCGGCGCTGCAGAAACAGGTCGACGAGCTGATCAAGGCCGAGAAGGCGTTGATCATCAAGGACGACCTCTGGACCCAGTACATGAAGAACGGCGGCACCGGGCTCAACGCCTCGACGAGCCAGGAAACGACCGGCTACTACGTCACCCTGCCCTCGAACAAGATCGAGCTCCAGATGCTCATGGAATCCGACCGGATGATGAACGCCCGCTTCCGCGAGTTCTATTCCGAGAAAGACGTCATCATGGAGGAGCGCCGTCTGTCTGAGAACCGGCCCGGCTACTTCTTCGGCGAGCAGGTCCAGGCGTCCTTCTACACGGCCTCGCCCTACCAGTGGGACGTCGTCGGCTGGATGGACGACCTCAAGAAGATGACGAAGCAGGACCTCGTCAATTTCCACAACACCTACTACGTCCCCAACAACGCCGTGGCCATCTACGTCGGCGATTTCGACCCCAAGGCCGTCGTGGCCATGGCCGAGAAGTACTTCGGCCGCATCCCCAAGGGCCCGGACCTCGAGCCTATCCGCACGGGCGTGCCGGCCCAGTATTGCGAAAAGCGGTTCTATGGCGACGGCCCGGCGCCCACGAGCCTCCAGATGATGTTCCACATTCCGCGCGACGGCGACCCGGACACGCAGGCGCTGTCTGTCCTGGCCAGCACCCTGGGATCGGGCGGGGGCGGCTTCCGCGGCGGCATGGGCGGCGGCGGCGGCACGGGCCGTCTCTACAAAACGCTCGTCCGCGACAAGCAGCTGGCCGTCAACGCCTCGGCGTCGAGCCGGCCCCAGTGGTACGTCGGGGCCTTCCAGTTCAGCGCGACGCCCCGCGTCGACAAGGGCGTCAAGCCCGAGGACCTGGAGAAGGAGATCTGGGCCGAGATCGACAAGGTCAAGAAGGAGGGCCTGACGGACGAAGAGATCCAGAAGGCCAAGAACCGGGGCGAGGCGATGTTCGTCCGCGGTCTCGGCAGCACCGCCGGGCTGGCCGGCCGGGTCGGCCGGGCCGAGCTCATGCGGGGCTGGCGCTCCATCCTGACCGACCTCGACGACCTCCAGAAGGTCACCAATGACGACATCAAACGCGTCGCCGCCAAGTACCTCGTCAAGGACAACAGTCTGACGGCGATCTACACCCGGAAGTCGGGCCGGTAAGGAGGATGAAATGAAAAGAACGATCTTCGCCATACTGGCCCTCGCGTTCATCTGCACGGGCCTCGGCCTGGCCCAGGCCAAGCACCCCTCCGAGCTGACCTATCCGGCCCTCAAATACGAGCCCCCGGACCCGAGAGCCTTCCGGGTCGTCTACGCCGGCGGCCTGCGCGCCTATGTCCAGGAGGACCGCAGCCTGCCTCTCTTCAACATCACGGCGATCGTCAATTGCGGCGACCTCTACATCGCGAAGGACAAGACCGGGCTCGGCACGGTCCTCGGCGACCAGCTCATCAAGGGCGGCACGACGAGCAAAGACGGATCGGCCATCGAGGACCGCATCGATTTCCTCGGCGGCTCGCTGAACTTCATGGTCGGGGAGAGGACCGCGACATTAAGCCTGTCCGTCCTGACGAAGGACCTCGACGAAGGCCTGGCCATGTTCTTCGATGTCCTCAGGAACCCGGCCTTCCGCGAAGAGCCGTTGAAGCTGGCCAAGGCCCGCTTCGTCGAACAGCTGCGCCAGGCCAACGACCAGCCGAGCACGGTCCTTAACCGGGAATACGAACGGCTTCTCTACGGCGACAACGCCGTGACCTGGCAGCCGACCAAAGACACCTACGAAGGCATCTCGGCGGCCGACCTCAAGGCCTTCCACGGCAAGTACTTCTCTCCTAAGAACGTCATTCTGGCCGTTTCCGGCGATTTCTCCAAGGCCGCCCTCAAGTCAAAGATCGACAAGCTCGCGGCCGGGTGGAAGGGCGGCGCGGTCGCCTTCCCGGCCCTGCCGAAGGCTCTCCCGCCGCCGGCGCCGGGCGTGTATTTCATCCAGAAGGCCATCAACCAGGGCTACATCAGCCTCGGCCACCTCGGCCTGGAAGATACGAACCCCGATTACTTCGCGGTCCAGGTCATGAACTTCATCCTCGGCGGCGGCAGCTTCACCTCGCGGATCACGACCAAGGTCCGCTCGGATGAGGGCCTGTCTTATAACCAGGGCAGCCGCTTCACCTACCGCTGGGGCCTTCCCGGCACGTTCGCCGGCTACGTCCAAACAAAATCGTCCACGGTCGGCTACGCCATCTCTCTCATCGAAGACGAGTTCAATCGTATCCGCAAAGGGCCCGTTTCGGACGCGGAGATGGAGACCGCCCTCAACTACTATCTCGAGAGCTTCGCCGATAATTTCCAATCCGCGCAGGCCACGATGATGAGCTTCGCCAACTTGGAGATGACCGGCAAGCCCATGGACTACTACAAGACCTACAGGCCCAAGATCCAGGCCGTCACCAAGGCCCGGGTCCAGGAAGTCGCGACGAAGTACATCCAGCCGGACAAGATGGCCATCATGATCGTCGGCGACTGGGAGCCCTGCAACAAGGGCGGCGACAAATGGCCCGGCCCGCTCGATAAGCTGGGCAAGGTCCACCGGATCAACTTGACCGATCCGATGACGGGACAGGAGATCAAGTAAGAGCAAAGGCCATGTATCAGAAACAAAGCCATGAAGGACCACCCCTACTCCGCCGGCACGGTCCGTGAGCTCGAAGCCCGCTTCCGGGCCTCCTCGCTCTTCCGGCCGATGCGGGTCCGGAGATACGAGGCCGGGAAGGTCCTCGAGTATGACGTCAGGGGTGTCTGGCCAGAGCGGCCGGCCAGGGTCAGGCTCGATGTCGACCGCCACGTCGGCGGCGGCTACGCCGGACAGGTCTATAGGGTCCGGATCGCGGACATCGCCGCGCCCGAGGGGCCGATCGAGGGCCTCGAAGCCGGCCGGTCGTACGCCCTCAAAGTTCTCGTCCCGGTCTCTGGCTTCGGCCGCTTCATCCGGAACTTCCTTTATGGCCTCGGCTTCCAGGGGCCGTTCGCGCCGCAGGTCAATCCGGACGCGGCCCGCGCCGGGGCCCTTTGGCAGAAATTCATCCGCCGCGGCGCGGCCGAGCGGTCCGGCACGGAGCGCTCGGTCGTCGACGTCCTGGCCACGCTGGTCGATCCGGTCCTCGGAAGCTGCGGCGAGATCAGTGAATGGGTGGACGGCCGGCTGTGGCGCTACGAGGTCGACGACAACCTCTTCGAGCGCCTCGATTGGAAGCCCGGGCGGCCGGACGAAGGGCTCGGCTCGACAGAATATCGGGCCAAGCGGACCTTCATGCGGGACCTCGTCGGCCTGATGCACGACATGGGGGCTCACGAGCTCGCCCGCCAGTACGAATGGTGGACGATGAAGAGCCAGCCGAACGCGCTGAAGCGGCTCGAAGCCGAGGACGAACCGAAGCGGGGGCTCGTCGCGGTCGACTTCAGGGCCGGCATGGCCCTCCTGCCGTTCCTGCCGCAGTGCCCCGCGGACTTCAAGCTCATCGTCAAGGGCGCGGCCCGGGGCAGCCTCGTCCAGTTCGACAGAGGCGACGTCGGTACGCTCGAAGAATATGTCGCCGGGCACGCCGAAGCCTTCGCCGGCATGGCGGGCGCGCTCGACGCGCTCAAAAGCGCCGACCGGGCCTACCGGGATTCCCTGCCGGACATCACCCATCACCATATTCAGCTGATAACCAGGCCGCGGCTCTGGACGGCCATCCACCGCGCCTGGGTCCGGGGTTGGGAGATCCGCCACATGGCCGACCCGGCCGCGGCAGGCCGGCTCGGCAAGAGCAGATTCGCGGCCATTCTCTTTCTGCTCCTGGGCCTGATGCCTCTCCTCACTCCGGTCCTGCTCCTGCTCGAGTTCCCGGGGAAATCGGTCGGGCTATGGCTCCTCTGGCTCGTTCCGCTCCTCGGGCCCTTCATCCGCAAGCTCTGGGGCAGAGGGGATATCCGCCGCCATGTCAGCGCCATCGTGATGAAGGCCGGCTACCTCGCCCGTGCGTTCAGGGGGCACGTCGCCGAAGCCCTCGTCGGTTGGCACAGGTCGGGGCGAGTCAGCGAGAATCGCGCGCTGGCCATCGCCGAAAAGCCCGGGCTCTATCTCCTCAACCGGCCGCTCGCGTTCCTTCCGGCCGGGTTCCACCGCTTCCTGACGGACAAGGCCTATTTCAAGGAACGGCTTTACATCATGTTCGTCAAGCCGGTCCAGCTCTATTTCAAGCCCGCGGTGCGCGAGAAGTGGCTCAAGGACATGGTCGAAGAGGGCCGCAAGAACCGCATGCTGAGCGCCGAAGACGCCCGGGGCATCTTGGCCCAGATCGACGAGCCCTACATCCAGAAATACCTGAAGAGCCTGGCCGTCCACATGGCCACGCTCTTCCTTTCGGAAACGGTCTTCCTGACGATCGCCGTGATCTACATTCTGGGACATCCCGAGTTCGGCTGGGCCGAAGCGACGGCCCGGGCGGCGCTCATCATCGGGGCGTTCAACCTGCTGCCCGTGTCTCCGGGCTCGCTCGTCAGGGGCTTCTACGTTGTCGGCCTCTGCGTCAAAGAAAAGAATATCAAGGATTACCGGCTGGCGCTTCCCGTCAGCTTCTTCAAGATCATCGGCTATCTGGCCTTTCCCCTTCAAATGGCCTACCGCTTCCCCGAGCTGGCCCGGTTCATGGCCGGCCACTGGGCCACGGAGGCCGTCCACGTCGTCCCGGTCTTCGGCGAACGGGGCGCCTGGCTCGAGCACGCCGTCTTCGATGCCTTCTACAACTACCCGCTGAGCCTGGGGATCAGGATCAGGGAGCGGGATGAGCTCGCGGCAGGGAAGAAGGCCCGGTGGTGGGCCGCCCCGTTGGCCGCCCTCATCGGTACGGGCTTCGTCACGCTCGTCGATTATCTCTTTGTCCGCTCCGCCGGCCGCGTGCCCGTCCTCAAGGACGTCTGGTGGGCGGTCTTCCTGGCGCCGATCGGCGCGGGCTATCTCGCGTCTCTATTGTCGCGGCGCGGAAAGATGGGCAAGCGCCTCGTCGCGGGGATCACGGCCGGCGCGGCCGTCGGGCTCGCCTATGGCCTCGTCAACGCCTTCCTCTCGCCGCTCGTCCCGGGCCTGGCCCCCACCGCCGGAGCGGCCGCTGTGAGCGGCGGCCCGACCTTGGGCATTCTCTGGAAGACCTTTATCTTCGCCCTGCTCGCGATCCCGGGCGCCTTTCTCGCCGAAACCCGCCGTCCCTAGGCATCTCACCCCGGCGTGAAGCGGCGGAAAGGACGTCCGTTCAGACGCCACGGACTCTAGGCCTTCAATTTGAGCCCGAGCTCGTCGAGCTGGCGCGGGTCGACCGACGACGGGGAGCCGGTCATGAGGTCCAAGGCGCCGGTCGTCTTGGGGAAGGGGATGACCTCGCGGATGGACTCTTCGCCGGCGAGGAACATGACCAGCCGGTCAAAGCCGTGGGCGATGCCGCCGTGGGGAGGGGCGCCGTAGCCCAAGGCCTCGAGGAAATAGCCGAACTTCTCCTCGGTTTCTTCATCCGTCAGCCCCAGGGCCTTGAAGATCCGGCGCTGGGTGTCCATCTCGTGGATTCGGATCGAGCCGCCGCCGACCTCGGTGCCGTTGAGGACGAGGTCGTAGGCCTTGGCCCGGACCTTGTCCGGGTGCGACTCGAGGAGAGAGAGGTCCTCCTCTTGAGGTGAGGTAAAGGGGTGGTGCATCGAGACGAAGCGCTTCTCCTCCTCGCTCCACTCGAAGAGCGGGAAGTCGGTGATCCAGCAGAAGGCGAGGCTGTCACGGCGGGCGGCGTCTCCGATGGGCCAGGTCCGTCGGATCTCGCCGAGGGATTTGAGGGTCATCTCCCTTGGGCCGGCGACGAGGAGGGCCAGGTCGGCGTCGGCGCCGCCGAGTGCGGCCCAGATCCGCTCATAGTCGGCCTCGGCCGTCTTGAGCGACGATCTCCAGCCGTCCTGCTTCTTGATCCAAATGAGGCCCTTGGCCCCGAGCGACTTGGCTTTCTCTCCGAGCTTGTCGAGCTGGCCGCGCGACAGGCCTCCCGCGCCCGGAATGAGCAGGCCCTTGACCTCACCACCCGCGGCCACGACGGCCTTGAGGACCTCGGAGGAGCCGTCCCGACCCACAGCCATGAGATCGCGCATCTCGAGCGGCACGCGCAGATCGGGCTTGTCCGAGCCGTACTTCTCCATGGCCTCGGCGTAAGGGATCCGCCGGAAGGGCCGCTCGACCTTCCGGCCGATGAGCGCGAACAGCGCTTCCATGAGACCTTCGTTGAGGGCGAAGAAATCGTCGCGGTCGATGAAGCTCGTCTCGATGTCGATCTGGGTGAACTCGAGCTGGCGATCGGCCCGCAGGGCCTCGTCCCGGAAGCAGCGGACGATCTGGAAATAGCGGTCGCACCCCGCGACCATAAGCGTTTGTTTGAACTGCTGGGGCGACTGTGGCAAGGCGTAGAAGCGACCCTTGCAGACACGGCTGGGGACAAGGAAGTCGCGCGCCCCCTCGGGCGTGGGGTTGGCCAGAATGGGCGTTTCGATCTCGAAATAGCCGCGCGCGCTCAGATAGTTCCGGGCGGCCAGGGCCGCCTCGTGCCGGAGCCGGATGTGCCGCTGCATCTTGGGCCGGCGCAGGTCGAGGTAGCGGTATTTCAGGCGCAGCTCCTCGGTGGCCTGGGGCGGGTCGGCGACGACGAACGGGGGCACCTTAGCCGCGGCGAAGACGTGCAGGTCGAGCGCTTCGACCTCGACCTCGCCCGTGGGGATGTCCTTGTTGACGGACGAGCGGCGGCGGACGCGGCCCCGGACTCCGACCACGAATTCGCCGCGAAGCCTTTTCGCCTCCTCGGCGAGCTCGGGCCGGTCGGACTGGAAAACGACCTGGGCCAGGCCCTCGCGGTCGCGCAGGTCGACGAAGACGAGGTGCCCCATGTCGCGCGTCTTGTGGACCCAGCCGCAGAGGACGACCTCGCGGCCGTCGTCGGCGGCGCGCAGGGCGCCGCAATAGTCCGTCCGCTTCATGGTCGTGGGGGTCGAGTCGGAATTGTTCATGGGCTTCCCCGGGCGGTCAGCTTTCCAGGAGGATGGCCAGGAGGTCTTCGCGGGGGCCTTCGAGCTGGCGGCCGGTGGCCATGTCCTTGAGGCCGAAGCGGCCGCTTTTGAGCTCGTTCTCGCCGACGATGAGGACCCAGGCCGCCTGGAGCTTGTTGGCCCGGCCGAAATGGGCCTTCATGCCCCGGTCCTTGTATTCGACGAGGCACTCGATGCCGTTCGACCTGAAGAAGCGGGCCAGCTCGAGGGCGGCCTTCTTGGCTTCATCGCCGAGGTAGGCCAGGTAGAGGATCTTCCCTCGCGGCGGGGCGAGCTCGGCCACCGAGAGGACCCGCTCGATGCCCATGGCGAACCCGGTGCCACAGATGTCCGGTCCGCCGAAGTCCTTCATCATGTCGTCGTAGCGTCCTCCGCCGAGAAGGGCGTTCTGGGCGCAGAGGCCTGCGGAGACGATCTCGAACGTCGTCTTCGTGTAATAATCGAGGCCCCGGACGAGCCGCGGGTCGATCCGATACGGGACCTTCAGGGCATCGAGGCAGGCGAGGAGCTTGCGGAAGTGGTCCCGGCACTCTTCGCAGAGGAAATCCTGGATGCTCGGGAACGACGCGGCCACCTCGCGGCAGGCCTCGACCTTACAGTCGAAGATCCGCAGCGGGTTGGTTTCGGCCTTTCTCTGGCAGTCGGCGCAGAGCTCGGCCCTGCGCTTGCCCGCGGCCTCCCGCAGCGCGGCGCTGTAGGCCGGGCGGCAGGCGCGGCAGCCGACCGAATTGACCAGGGTCTCGGTCTCCTTGACGCCGAGCTTGCCGAGCAAGGCGTGGGCCATCTCGATGATCTCGGCGTCGACGGCGGCGTCCTTCTCGCCGAAGACCTCGATGTCGACCTGGTGGAACTGCCGGTAACGCCCCTTCTGGGGCTTGTCGTAACGGAACATGGGCCCCATGTAGTAGTAGCGCATGGGGGAGCCCTCGAGGTCGAGCCGGTGCTCGATGATGGCCCGGACGACCGAGGGGGTGTATTCCGGCCTCAGGGTCAGGGAGCGGCCGCCCTTGTCCGTGAACGTGTACATTTCCTTGGTGACGACGTCGGAAGTCGCGCCGGTCCCCTTCTCGAAAAGCTCCGTGTTCTCGAATACCGGGGCCCTCAGCTCGCGGAAGCCATAGAGCTCGAAGGTCGTCCGGGCCAGGCGCTCGAGGGCCTGCCATTTCTCGACCTCGCCGGGCAGGATATCCTTGGTCCCCTTGACCGCGGCGATCTCTTTTCTAACGGAGGCGTCCTCGCTCACCGTTCCTCGATGACCCCCAGCTTGCGGATCTTCTTGTACCTGTCGTTGAGCAGCTCCTCGACAGGTTTGCCTTCGAGCTTCTTCAACGCCTGGTAGATGTGCTTGTCGACGTTCTTGAACGTCTGCTCGGGGTCGATGTGGGCCCCGCCCGGGGGCTCGGGGATGATCTTGTCGATAATACCGAACCCGAGGAGTGTCGTGGCCCGGATACCCAGGTTCTCGGCGGCCTCCTCGACGGCGTCCTGGTCCTTCCAGACGATGGACGAGCAGCCCTCGGGGGAGATGACGGAATAAAAGGAGTGCTCGAGCATCATCAGCTGGTCGCCGTAGCCGATGCCGAGACCGCCGCCGCTGCCGCCCTCGCCGATGACGACGTTGATGATCGGGACTTTCAGCAGGGCGATGGTCTTGAGGTTGTACGCGATGGCCTCGGCCTGGCCGCGCTCCTCGGCGCCGATGCCGGGATAGGCGCCGGGAGTATCGATGAGGGTGATGACCGGGAAGCCGAACTTCTCGGCCTCCTGCATGACCCGCAAGGCCTTGCGGTAGCCCTCGGGGTTGGCCTGGCCGAAGTTCCGGTCGATGCGGGCCCGGGTCGTCCGGCCTTTCTGATGGCCGATGACGGCCACGGTCCGGCCTTTGTAGAAGGCCAGACCGGCGACGATGGCCGGATCGTCGGCGAAGCGCCTGTCGCCGTGCATCTCCATGAAGTCCTGGAAGAGAAAGGCGATGTAGTCGAGGGTGTAAGGGCGCTTGGGGTGGCGGGCGATCTGGACGATGTTGATGGTCGTGAGTTGGGGCACGATCTCGGCCCACTCCTTCTCGATCTGGGCGCGGAGGGCGGCGATCTTGTCCTTCTTGCCGAGGTCGTCGGTCTCGGCCAGGGCGTCGATCTGCTCCTTCAGGGACACGATGCCCTTTTCCAGGCTATAAAACTCCGCCGATTTTTGCATGCTCTGCTCTTCCGATAGGATAGATACGGGGTTATTCTAGGTGCGGGGGGCCGGCAAGTCAAGAACGAGGCCGGCCGGGGGAGCGGCAGGGGACCCACAATTCTGAGGTCCGCTCCTAAGAATTCGCTCCCCGCAGGCGTTGGCGGACGACCTCGAAGAGGAAGACGGCCGCGGCGGCGGCGACATTGAGGGAGCCGACCTTGCCGGCCAGCGGGATGGCCAGGACCTTGTCGCAGGTCCTGCGGACCAGGGGCCTGAGCCCTTTTCCCTCGGAGCCGAGGACGATGCCGATGGGACCGGTGTAATCGAAAGAGTACCAGGGCTCGTCGCCTGAGCCTTCTGCGCCGACGAGCCAAAGGCCCTTGCTCTTGAGCTCCTCCATGGCCCGGACGAGGTTGGGGACCCGGGCGACGAGGAGGTGCTCGAGGGCGCCGGCCGAGACCGTTTCGACGGTCTCCGTGAGCCCCGCCGAGCGGCGCTCGGGGAGGACAAGGCCGTCGGCGCCCGCGCCCTCGGCGCTGCGGACGATGGCCCCCAGGTTCTGCGGGTCTTCGACCTCGTCGAGGATGACGATGAAGGGCTTCGGCGAGCGGGCCAGGATGTCCTCGAGCGATGCGTACTTCTTGGGGGAGACCTCGGCGATGACGCCCTGGTGCCCGGGCGCGATCTGGTCGAGCCGGCGGGCCGGGACGAAGACGACCGGGACGTGGCGGGACTTGGCCTCCCGGATGACCTCGCCGATCCGGGCGTGGCCCTTTTCTTCCTGGACGAAGACCTTGTTGACCCGCTCCGGCGCGGACCGCAGGGCTTCGAGAAGGGGATTGATGCGGATGATCTTGTCCATATCCAGCTCCCGGGCCATTATATCAGGTTGTTTAGGCCGGGCGCATCGGGTAGAATGAGCCCGTGAAACCGATGGAGGCGGGCCATGCCGGATAGCATCAAGACGACCAGGATCGCGTTCGTCGTCGCCGCGGGACTCGAGTTCGCGACGGCGGCTCTCGTTCTTTTCATCTTCTTTGCCGGGGCCGCCCTCATCGGATGGGGCACCGAGCGCTCCGGCCTCCTCGGCAGCGCCTTGCTCGGGGCGGCGGGGGTCTTCCTGGCCGCGGGTTTCGCCGCCTTCGGCGTGGCCGATCTTTTTATCGCTTCCGGCATCGCCAAGGGCCGGACGTGGGCCCGGTACGCGGGCATCGCCATGGCGGTCCCGCTGCTCATCGGGATCCCTGTCGGCACGATCCTGGGGATCATCGCCCTCGTGGGGCTCCTCGGCCGGGACGCCCGCGATTGGTTCGGCTCCGCCCGGCCGGTCCATCGGATCCCCCAAGTCCCACCCGCATCCGTCTAGCCGTCCCGCCCAGCGGGGAGCGGAGTCCCCGGAGCGGCCCACCAGAAAAGCGGATTGACTTTTTGGGACAAGGAGCTCGCTTATGGTCAAAAGAAAAATCGTCGAGATCGACCGCGACATGTGCGATGGCTGCGGCCTCTGTACGACCGCCTGCGCCGAAGGCGCCCTCGAGCTTGACGCCGAGAACAAGGCCGTCCTCGTCCGCGAGATCCTCTGTGACGGGTTGGGGGCCTGCCTCGACGTCTGTCCGACCGGCGCGCTCAAGGTCGTCGAACGGAAGGTCGACGCCTACGACGCCCGGGCGGCCTTCGACCACGTCCTGCAAACCCGGGGCGCGGCGGCCGCTTCCCAGGTCCACGGCGCTGACACGGAAAAAGCCAACGCCGCCCATCGCGGCTGCCCCGGCAGCCAGGCCCGAGACATCCCCCGCGGGCCGGACGCCCTGGGACCCGCCGCAAGGCCGGCCGGATCGCGGCTCAGCCAGTGGCCCATCCAGCTCCACCTCATTTCGCCCTTGGCCCCCTATTTCGAGGGCAGCGACCTCCTGGTCGCCGCCGACTGTACCGCCTTCGCCCTGGGCGGGTTCCACGACGAGCTTCTCAAAGGGAAGAAGCTCGTCATCGCCTGCCCCAAGCTCGACGAAACCGCGGGCTATGTAGAGAAGCTGGCCGAGCTCATCAAGCGGAACGCCCTCAAGTCGCTCACGGTGGCCATCATGACCGTCCCCTGCTGCTCCGGGCTCGAGCGCCTGGTCCGGCTCGCCGTCGAACGTTCCGGGGTCCCCCTCGAGGTCAAGAAGGTCGTCGTCGGGATCGACGGAAAGATCGTTCGATCCGTGTGAGCCCGGCTCAGACCGACAGGGCGATCAAAAGCTGGGCCGGGAAATAGGTCCCGAGGATGAGGATCTGCGCGGGCCTTATCTTCTTGGCGAACCGGTCGTAAGCCAGCACCGAGTCGGAGATAAGGAACAAAACCGCGCCGGCGAAAGCCAGAAGCGGCCGCGTCCCGCCGAGGTCGACGAACCGCCCCGCCGCGAAGCCGGCCATGATGGTGATAGTCGCGATGTAAACGAGGACCGGAAGCTTCATCTTTCCGAGCCCCGGCGCCAACAGGAAGAACATCAGCAATCCGTAGAGGACGAAGGGAAGGAAGACCGTCGCGGAGACCTGATGCCCCGGGCCGGGTTTGAAGGCCAGGATGTAGAAGGCGTGGGCGGTGAGGAAGGCGATGAGGCCGGCGGTGAACCATTTCTCGGGAAAGATCAGGGCGACGTCGCCGAGGAGCGAGAACAGGAGCCCGGCCAGGACGAAGGTCTTGTAGGACGGCGGCGCGGAGGCCGCGGCGATCGAGGCGACGGTGATGATCAGGACCGTGGTCAGCGGCTTGGCGACGCGATAGAGCGGCCTGCGCCCCGCCGCGTCGGACCAGATGGCGAGGACTGCCGATACGAGCGCCGCGATGGCGAGGATGATCCTCATGGTGGGCATGGTCCCGGCCTATTTCCCTTCCGCCTTTTCCTGGCGCAGGCGCTCGCGGGCTTCCTCGAACATCGGCCCGGCGTACTCGCTCGGCCAGGTGCGCTCCTCGAAGGTCCTCTTCTCGACCATCTTCAGGAAACCCTCGAAATCGTGGAAGTACGAGCCGTAGATGTGGAAGCTGTCGACGAGGTCGGCGTAGCGGCCGACGCGAACGGCGCGGCCCGCCCTTTCGGCGATACGCCCGGCGACGACGCGCTGGAGATCGGTCAGGGCGAAGATGTTCATGTAGGCGGCCTTGTACGCGTCGCGCGACCGCCAGTGGGAGTTCATGTTGAGGACGAGCTCGCCCCGGTCGTCCTCGAGCATCCGGAACCAGAGCCGCTGGAGGCAGGGGGGATCGTCGGTCGGGGCGTCGAGCTTCGGGTTCCACGTAATGGCCTGGGCCCGGCGGGTATGGCCGGTCCGGGCCAGCCGATCGACGACCGCGGCGATCTGGTCGATGGTCTCCCCCTCGATGTCGTAGGCGAAGAGTCGCTTATGGTAGGTGTAGGTCCACTTGCCCTCTTCAGGGCAGATCCAATGGTCGTGGACGCCCTCGACGACCTCCTGCCGATAGACCTCGAGGTCCTCGAGGCCGCCCGGGAAGGCGCGGTGGATGCGCGGCTCGGCGAAGGGGTCCTCGACCGTCCAGAGCATGGTGCAATCCCGGCTCGGCGGATCGCCCGGCTTGTCGTACTCGGTCTTGATAGCCACGCCTTCACGCCAACAGGCCAGGACAGCCTTTTCCCAGGCTTCCGGCAGGGTGTGTCCCGTGACCGCCAGGGTCGGGATGTTTCCGTTCATGGGCTCACCTCGGTCTTCCCTCCGCTTTTAGCACAGGGCGTGGGCCCCGTCAACGCGACCCGATGATGGAACGAAACGTCCTTGAAGACTGGGGCCGGATTGTATTATCGTGGCGGCCTGGAGGCGGCTATGTCCGAACCCGACGCATATGTGGCCTATTATGAATCGCCTATCGGGACGATCGAGATCCAGGGCACGGAAGCGGGCGTCTGCGGCCTGAATTTCGTCGATATCAAGGAAGAAAAGGCCGCCCGACGGCTGAAAGGCTCCCCGCCCGGACCGGTGGCAGACGCCCTGGTCCAGCTCGAGGGCTATTTTCACGGCGACCGCAAGGAGTTTACGGTCAAGCTCGACCTCGGCGGCACGGAGTTCCAGAAAAGGGTCTGGGCCAAGCTCCTCCGGGTCAAGTTCGGCGAGACGACGACGTACAAGGCCCTGGCCGCGGCCATCGGCAATCCCGCATCGACGCGGGCCGTCGGCGGGGCCAACCACCGCAATCCCGTCTCGATCATCGTCCCCTGCCATCGTGTCGTCGGGAGCGACGGGCGGCTGACGGGCTACGGCGGCGGCCTGTGGCGGAAAGACTGGCTCCTCAGGCACGAAGGTCACGACCGGCTCCTGATTTGACAGCCCGGCGGCCGAAAAGGATACAATAGCCCCGCCGTAAGGAAGGAGACCCCCATGGTGGAAACGCTCAGCCAGATGTTTCTGAACACGGTCAAGACCTATGCCAAGCCCGATCTCATGGCCGCGAAGCATGAGGGTCGCTACGTCCCCATTCCGACGGAAGAGGTCGCCCGCAGGGTAAAGCACCTGTCCCTCGGCCTGGCCGACCTCGGGCTCGGCCCCGGAGAGAAGCTGGTTATCCTGTCCGAGAACCGGCCCGAGTGGACGATAACCGATCTGGCCGTCCTCTGCGCCGGCGCCATCACCGTGCCCATCTATACGTCGCTCATGCCGGAGCAGATCAAGTACATCATCAACGATTCGGACGCCCGCATCGTCGTCTGCTCCAACCGGGACCTTTGGCTCAAGGTCGAGGCGGTCCGTCCCGAGCTCCGCAACGTCCACCACTTCGTCCTCATTGACGAGGAGGGCCCCCAGGGCGTCGTCAGCCTGTCTGAGATCATGGCCCGGGGCATGACGCTCGCCGCCGCGAACCCCGGGCTCTTCGAGAAGCGGGCCCTGGCGGTGAAAGCCGACGACGTCGCCTCGATCATCTACACCTCGGGGACGACGGGCATTCCCAAGGGCGTCATGCTGACCCACGGCAATTTCGTCTCCAACTCCAAAGCCCTCGATGCCGTGACGGAGTTTGCCTCCAAGGATGTCATCCTGTCCTTTCTGCCCCTGTCCCACGTCCTGGAGCGGATGACGACCTTCTCCTGGATCTATAAAGGCGCCTCGATCTACCACGCCGAGAGTCTCGAGACCGTGGGCGAGAACCTCCTCGAGGTCCGGCCGACGATCATGATCAGCGTGCCCCGGCTTTTCGACAAGATCTACGCCAAGGTCATGGACAACGTCCTGACCCAGTCGCCGCTCAAACGGAGGATCTTCTTCTGGGCCATCGGTGTCGGCAAGAAATATGGCGCCCGCCAGATCCGCCACCAGCCCATCCCCTGGTGGCTCGGCGTCCGGCGGAAGATCGCGGCCAAGCTCGTCTACGGCAAGATCATCGAGAAGACGGGCGGCCGGGCCCACTTCTTCGTCTCCGGCGGCGCCCCCCTGTCCGCCGATGTGGCCGAGTTCTTCTACGCCATCGGACTGACCATCCTCGAGGGCTACGGCCTGACGGAGACCTCGCCCGTCCTGTGCTGCAACACCTTCGACAAGATGAAGTTCGGGACCGTCGGGCCCCCCGTCCCCGGCGTCGAGATCAAGATCGCCCCGGACGGCGAGGTCCTGGCCAAGGGCCCCAACGTCATGAAGGGCTATTACAAGAAGGAGCAGGAGACCCGCGAGGCTTTCGAAGACGGCTGGTTCAAGACCGGCGACATCGGCCACATCGACGGGGAAGGCTTCCTCGTCATCACCGACCGGAAGAAGGACATTCTGGTCACGGCCGGAGGCAAGAACGTCGCGCCGCAGCCGATCGAGAACCTGCTCAAGACGAACCCCTACATCGGCACGGCCGTCGTGGTCGGCGGCGGACGGAAGTTCATCTCGGCCCTCATCGTTCCGGAGTTCGACAAGCTCGAGGCCTACGCCCGGGCGAAAGGCATCCCCTTCGCGAGCCGCAAGGAGCTCGTCGAGCGGGAGGAGATCGCGAGCTTCATGCTGGCCGAGGTCAACCGGACGACCCCCAACCTGGCCTCTTACGAGCGGATCAAGAGGATCGTCCTCCTCGAGCGCGATTTCGACGCCGGCACGGAGCTGACCCCGTCCCTCAAGGTCAAGCGCCATATCGTCGAGAAGGTTTTCAAGCCGCTGATCGACCTCCTATACAAAGAATAGGGTAGGGCTTCTCCCGAGTTCAGGAAAGCCCACAATCGGCTCGGCGAAGGCCATCACCTCTAGCCCGCCGAGCCCCGGAAACCTGCGAATCCGGTTTCCCCCGCCTCCGGCGGGCCCCCCTTCCATCACGGGGGTCTTCGAGGTGATAGCCATCGCCACCTCATGTGGGCTTCCTCAACTAACGGGAAAAGCCCAATTTTTTTGTACGGGTGCGAAAAAGCCGGTCCCCGCGGCGTCCCTGTATCAGACGCCATGAACGATGAGCCGACCGGGCCGGAGAGCGGGGCCCCCGAAGGGGCCGGGCATAGGGACCGCCTGAGACAGAAGTTCCTCAACGGGGGCCTGGCCGCCTTCCTGGACTACGAGATCGTCGAGCTCCTTCTGACCCTGGGGACGCCACGGCGGGACTGCAAGCGGCCCGCCCGCGCCGCCCTCCGGGAATTCAAGACCTTCGGGGGCGTCCTCGAGGCCCGGCCGGAGGACCTCCAGCGCATCCCCGGCATCGGCGCCCGGAACGTCTTCGGGCTGAAACTCGTCCACGAGGTCTCCCGCCGCTTCCTGAAGGACAAGATGATGAGCCGGCCGGTCTGCCACTCCTCGCAGGAGGTCCACGATTACCTCTGCCACGCCCTCCGCGATCTCAAGAAGGAGCGGTTCAAAGTCATCTTTTTGGATCCCAAGAACCAGGTCATCGAGGAGAAGACCCTCTTCGAGGGGACGGTCGATTCGAGCGCGGTCTATCCCCGGGAGGTCATCAGGGACGCCCTGCGCTACGAGGCCTCAGCGCTCATCTTCGCCCACAACCACCCTTCGGGCGATCCCGATCCGTCCCTCTGCGACCGGGAGGTCACCCGGGACCTCGTTTTCGCGGCCCGGGTCGTCCAGATCAAGGTCCTCGATCACATCATCATCGGCAACAACCGCTACTTCAGCTTCGCCGACCAGGGGCTGATCGACGATTACGACCTCATGTTCAACGGCTTTCCGCGATGACCATTCATGAAAACGCCTGGTTTCTCCACAAAACAAGAAAAGCCAAGACAGGCGTTTTCACCCTTCGGGCAAGCCGATCCGGCCGCATCTGCTTCGTTGCAAAGGGCTCGCAGTACCCCGAGTACAGCTTCGCCCTTCGACGCCTTGCATCTGCAGCCGCCTCGGCTTGTGAATGGCCGCGTGAATGACCCATGGAATCGTCCAGGTTGAAAGCCCCGGGCAATCCGGGTAAACTCAATGAGCGAGAGAGGGAGGAGATGGCCAAGAAAGAGACGGACAAGGAGCGAATAGACATGGTCAAAAAAGACACGAACCGCGAAGGAGCCTCCGTGAAGGAGGTCGAAGTCGACGAGAAGCAGGGTTCCCGCCACAAAGCCATCGACGCCGCGCTGTCCCAGATCGAGAAACAGTTCGGCAAGGGCTCGATCATGAAGCTCGGCCAGAAGGGGGCGGCGGTGCCCGTCGAGGCCATCCCGACTGGATCGATCTCCTTCGACCTGGCCCTGGGCATCGGCGGCTTCCCGCGCGGCCGCGTCATCGAGATCTACGGACCCGAGGCCACCGGCAAGACCACCTTGGCCCTCCACGTCATCGCCGAGGCCCAGAAACGCGGCGGGCAGGCGGCCTTCATCGATGCCGAGCACGCGCTCTCCCCGTCCTATGCCGCCCAGATCGGGATCGACATCGACAACCTGCTCATCTCGCAGCCCGACTACGGGGAGCAGGCCCTGGAGATCGCCGAGGTCCTCGTCCGCAGCGGCGCGGTCGACGTCATCGTCGTCGATTCCGTCGCCGCCCTGGTCCCCAAGGCTGAGCTCGAGGGCGAGATGGGCGACGCCCACATGGGATTGCAGGCCCGTCTCATGTCCCAGGCCCTGCGCAAGCTGACGGCCATCGTCGCCCGGTCGAAGACCTGCTTCATCTTTATCAACCAGCTCCGGGAGAAGATCGGTGTCTTCATCGGCAATCCCGAGACGACGACGGGCGGCCGGGCGCTGAAGTTCTATGCGTCCCTGAGGGTCGACGTGCGCCGGCTGTCCGTCATCAAGGACGGCGAGAGCGTCGTCGGCAACCGGGCCAAGGTCAAGATCGTCAAGAACAAGATGGCCCCTCCCTTCCGTGAGGCCCAGTTCGACATCATCTTCGGCGAGGGCATCTCGCGGGAGGGCGACCTCGTCGATGTCGGATTCGACACGGGGCTCCTCGAGAAGACTGGGACCTGGTACTCCTACAAGGGCGAGCGCCTCGGCCAGGGCCGCGAGAACGTCAAGAAGCTCCTCAAGGAGAACAAGAAGCTGGCCGCCGAGCTCGAGGAGGAGATCCGGGAGAAGGTCGGCCTCACCAGGGAACCGGGGACCGCCGAAAAGCCCGCTTCGAAATAGGCGAAACCCGCGGCGGCGGCTTGCCCAATTCCTATGATTATGGTAGGATTTAGGCACAGAAGGATTCGGCCATGCTCCGCCGTCGGGATTTTATCAAGGTCGCCGGTCTTGGCGGCGCCGCTTGGGCGGCCGCCCGGACGCCCCCCGCGGGCGCGCGCGGATCCGTCAGAGACGCGATGAACAAGGAGGGATACGACATGAGTTACGCACCCAAGGATTACGCCAAGCTGCTCGGCACGCCCGGGTTCAGCGACACGCTCCTGAAGAACCACTTCACGCTCTACCAGGGCTACGTCGCCAACACCAACAAGCTCCTCGACATACTCGGCCTCATGGCCAAGGACGGCAAGACCGCGATGCCCGAATACGCCGAGCTCAAGCGCCGCCTCGGCTGGGAGTTCAACGGCATGCGGCTCCACGAGCTCTACTTCGGCAACTTCGGCGGCAAGGCCCCGCTCGATCCGGCCGGCAAGCTCGGCCTCAAGATCATCGAGCAATACGGCGACCTCGAGTCCTGGGAGAAGGAGTTCCGGGCCACCGGGGCCATGCGCGGCATCGGCTGGGTCGTTCTCTACGTCGACAACGACAACGGCCGGCTCATCAATTTCTGGATCAACGAGCACGACGTCAGCCACCCGGCGGGGTGTACGCCCCTCCTGGTCATGGACGTCTTCGAGCACGCCTTCATGCTCGATTATGGCCTGAAGCGGGCTGACTACATCGAGGCCTTCTTCAAGGCCATCGACTGGGCCGCGGCCGGATCGCGGCTCAAGTAACCCCCTGGCCGCTCCGCCGTGTCGCCCCGGGCCGGTCCCTCTCCGGTCCGGATTCGCTGGAAAATCGCTCCGAATCGGTCTATGCTGAGGGAAATTCCCGCGAGGAGCACGGCATGACCAGCGAAGAGATCAAGCGCTCGGAGAAGGGGGGACTGTCCCCGGGAACCCTCCTGTACGTCGGCGAGGAGAAGTCCGGAAAACCGCGGATCACGGTCATGGATTACGACGCGACCGGCTTTATTGAAAAAGAGGCCGGCTCGGTCGAGGAGTGTTTCCCCTTTAAGGAAACCTCGACCGTGACCTGGATCAACGTCGACGGGGTCCACGACGCCTCGGTCATAGAAAAGCTCGGGGCGCACTTCGACATCCACCCCCTCGTCCTCGAGGACATCATGACGACGACCCAGCGGCCGAAAACGGAGGACCTGGGGACGGCCGTCTACGTCGTCCTGCGGATGATCGAACTCGACGAACAGCGCGCCGGGACGTCGGCCGACCAGCTCAGTCTCATTCTGGGCCCCAACTATGTCCTGACGTTCCAGGAAACGCCGGGGGACTGCCTCGACCCGATCCGCGAACGGATCCGAAGCGGCAAGGGCCGCATCAGAAAGCTCGGCCCGGATTACCTGGCCTACGCCGTGATCGACGCCGTCGTCGACAACTACTTCTTCGTCCTGGAGAAGCTCGGCGAGCGGATCGATACGCTCGAGGAGCAACTGATCGCCGAGCCCCGGCGCGAGCTCCTGGGGGAGATCCACGGATTGAAAAGGGAGATGATCGAGCTGCGAAAGTCGGTCTGGCCCCTGCGGGAAGTCGTCAGCGGATTAGAGCGGCTGGAAACGCCCCTCATCAAGGAATCGACGGGCGTCTTCCTCAGGGACGTTTATGACCACGCCATCCAGGTCATCGACACGGTCGAGTCGTTCCGGGAGATGCTGTCCAGCATGGTCGAAACCTATCTCTCGAGCCTCTCGAACCGGATGAACGAGATCATGAAGGTCCTGACCATCATCTCGACGATCTTCATTCCCATCACGTTTCTCGTCGGCCTCTACGGCATGAATTTCGTGCATTTCCCGGAGATCCAATGGCGCTGGGGATACGCGTTCGTCTGGCTCTTGATCATCGGGTCCGTCGGAGGGATGTTCGCCTTCTTCCGCAGGAAGAAGTGGCTCTGAGGCCTTAGGCCGCGGCGGCGTCCCCGCCGTCGTCGTCGATGCGATAACGGCGGATCTTGTGATAGAGGGTCGAGCGGGAGATGGCCAGGATGCGGGAGACCTCGGCCCGGTTCTGGTCGGTGATGTCGAGCAGGAAGCCAATGTAATCTTTTTCCAGGGCCTTGAGGGTCGGGAAGCCCGCCGGCCGGGCAAATTCGCGGCCCTCCTCGAGGCCCAGATAGCGCTGTAAGTAAACGTTCAATTCCGGCTCCGGCCTCAGCGGGCCCGCGCTCCCTGGATGAGGCGGACGTTGCTGGCCACGACGTAGGAGAGGAGGACGTTGCTGGCGGTCGTCATGACCCAGGCGACGGCCTTGTTCCTCTTGAAGATCGCCCTCATGCTCAGGTAGGACAGCGCCGTCGTGCCGAGCTTGATGGCGGCGAAGGCGGCCGGGCTCTTGACGAACGGCTTCATGAGGGGGTTGGTCTCCGAAAGGCCCGGATACTTGAGGGCTTGGCGGGTGGAGACGTAATCGGCGACGTTGAGGCCGATCATGAGGACAAGGTTGGCGCCGAAGAGGGCCTTGCCGGACCGGACCGGCGGCCTGAAGGACGGCCTGGGCGGCACGAACGCCATTTGCGGTGACAGCGCGGGAACGGATTCCATGACCAGTATCTCGGACGACGCGAGGGCCGGCTCGGCCAGTGGCTCAGGAAGGATGAAGGACGAGGGCCGAAGTTCGGTCGGCACGATAACGTCCCATACGGCCTCGGACGCCCCGAGGGGGCCGGAGGCGACGAAGCACGCGGCGAGGGCCAGAATGGCAAGCTTGGCTTTCATTGGTTCCGCTCCTTTTCCCTTGTACACGACCTCCATAATGGCAAGAACGGTGCCAACGTCGGCAGATATAGGATAAACGATTTATTAATAATGAGTTAAGTGGAACATTAGTAGGAATATGCGAAAGAGGTGAATGTATAAGAAAAGAACATATATATCTTATATAATGATATAACAGAAAGATAATAAATATAATATAAATATATAAGAATATACGTTTAATATATGGACATTAATGGGAATTAACTATTGACAACCGGGCCTATAAATGGACCGTTACGAGGCCAGGATCGTGATGGCGGTCAGACGCGCTTTTTTCTTTTTGTCGAAGCGCGCCCAGCGGCATGGGTGCGCTCGAGCGACTCGCGGAGGTACTTCGCGGTGATGGAACCGGCCGTCTGAGCCACCTTCTCTGGAGTGCCCTGGGCCACGACCCTCCCGCCCTCCTCGCCGCCCTCGGGGCCGAGGTCGATGACGTGGTCGGCGCTCTTCACGACGTCGAGGTTGTGCTCGATGACGACGAGCGTGTGGCCTTCGGCGACGAGCTTCTGGAACGACCGCAGCAGGACGGCGACGTCGTTGGGATGGAGGCCGATGGTCGGCTCGTCGAAGAGGTAGAGGATCTTTTTGCCCTTCTCATGGACGAGGTGGTAGGCCAGCTTGATCCGCTGGAGCTCGCCGCCGGACAGCGTCGTCGTCGGCTGGCCGAGCTTGAGATAGCCGAGGCCGACCTCCACGAGGGGATAAAGCTTCTTCGTGATCTCGGGCTGCCCGGCGAAAAAGAGGCAGGCTTCGGTGACGCTCAAGGCGAGGACTTCGTCGATGTTCTTGCCGTTCCAGCGCACGTCAAGGATGTCTTTCTTGAACCGCTTGCCCTTGCAGGCGTCGCAGATGAGGCTGACATCGGACAGGAACTGCATCTCGACGACCTGGATCCCGGCGCCCTTGCAATCTTCGCACCGGCCGCCGGCCGTGTTGAAAGAGAAAAAGCCCGGGCGGAAGCCCATGATCTTGGCTTCGCGAGTGTCACTGAAGAGGTCGCGGATGCCGTCCATGGCCTTGGTGTAGGTGGCCGGGATAGAGCGCGGCGAGGCGCTCAGCGGGGACTGGTCGACCATGATGACCTTCTGGACCTTGTCCCGGCCCTTGATCTCGCCGAACCCGTTGTCGGACGTTCCTTCGAAACCCTGGTAGAGCACGTCGTGGACGAGGGTGCTCTTGCCGGAGCCGGACACGCCGGTGACGCACGTGAAGACACCGAGGGGGATGCGGACGTCGATGTGCTTGAGATTGTGCTTGTGGGCGTCGCGGATCTCGAGGAAGGTCTTGGACGGGCGCCGGCCGGGGGGCAGGGCGATGACCTTCTCGCCGCGGATGTACTGGGAGGTCAGCGATTCGGGGCTGCGCAGGAAGGCCTGCCAGGAGCCCTCGAAGACGACCTCGCCCCCGGCCTCGCCCGCCCGGGGGCCCATGTCGATGACGTGCTCGGCTGCGCTGACGATGTCGGGGTCGTGTTCGACGACGATGACCGTGTTGCCGATGTCCTTGAGCGACCGGAGGATCTGGACGAGACGGAGGTTGTCGCGGGGGTGGAGACCGATCGACGGCTCGTCGAGGACGAAGAGCGTCCCCACCAGGGAGGCGCTGAGGGCGGCGGCCAGGCTGATGCGCTGGGCCTCGCCGCCGCTCAGGGTGAAGGTCATGCGGTCGAGGGCGATGTAGTCGAGCCCGACCTCCATGAGGAAGCGCAGTCGGGCCCGGATCTCCTGGACGAGCTTTTCGGCCACCTGGCGTTCGAAGGGTTCGAGCTCGAGCCCGGCGAAGAAGGAGGAGGCCTCCACGACGGTCATGCGGACGACCTCGCCGATGTTGAGGCCCTTGATGCGGACGCCCAGGGCCCGGGGATTGAGGCGGGTCTTGGCGCAGGCCGGGCAGGCGACGTATTTCCTATACCGGCTGAGCAGGACCCGGACCTGGACCTTGTATTTCTTGGACTGGAGCCAGTCGAAGAAACCCTTGACGCCGTAGTAGCCATCACCGCCTTCGACGACGAAGCGCTGGTGCTCGGGGCGGAGGTCGCGGAAGGGGACGTTGGTCGGGATCTTCCGGCGGCGGGCCTCGGCCAGCAGCTCTTTTTGCATGCCCCTCGACAGGGGCTTCGTCCAGGGCTCGACCGCGCCTTGCTCTAGGGTCTTCGAGCGGTCGGGGATGACCTTGTCCTCGTCGACGACGGCCAGGTCGCCGAAGCCGTGGCACTCGGGACAGGCGCCGTGGGGGCTGTTGAATGAGAAGAGATTCGGGTAGGGGTCTTCGGCCGGCAGCCGGCAGACCCGGCACTCGAGCTTTTCGGAAAAGCGGAACTCGCGGCCGCCCTCGGTCCGGACGAGCACGCGGCCCTCGCCCCTTTTGATGCCCGTCTCGAGCGAATCGGCCAGCCGCTCTCTCTCGTCGACGCCGAGGGTGATCCTGTCGACGAGGATGTCGAGGACGGGGGTGGCCTTGGGCACGGCGTCGAGATCGACGACGGCGCCGTCGGCGACCGCCCGCGAGAAGCCGTCCTTCTTAAGCATGGCCAGGCCCCGGGCGCGCGGCCAGGCGAAGGTGATGAAGGCGCGCGTCCCCTCGGGCTCCTGGGCCAGCTCGGCGATCATGCCGTCGATCGTGTCGCGCAGGACGGGGCGGCCGCATTGGAGGCAGTGGACGGTGCCGATACGGGCGTAGAGAACGCGCAGGAAATCGAAGATCTCGGTGACCGTGGCCACGGTCGAGCGGGGGTTCTTGGCGGCGCCTTTCTGCTGGATGGCGATGGCCGGGGGAATGCCCTCGATGAGCTCGGCGTCGGGTTTGTCCATGCGCTCGAGGAACTGGCGGGCATAGGAGGAGAGAGATTCGATGTAGCGGCGCTGGCCCTCGGCGTAGAGCGTGTCGAAGGCCAAGGAAGACTTGCCCGAGCCGCTGACCCCGGTGACGACGATGAGCTTGTTCAGGGGGACGTCGAGGTCGATCCCTTTCAGGTTGTGGACCCGTACGCCCCGAAGGATGATGCTGTCTGTCGTCGCCATGGGTTATCCAGAATCTCTTATTATAACACGCTTTTTTGGAACCATGACCACCGTCGCCGCCCTCGCCGTGTCCGCTGGGGTTCTGCTATAATGACCCGCTCGGAGAGAAGCCCATGTCGTTCATTTGGATCCTCGGCATCGCCATAGCGCTGGCGATGGACTGCTTCGCCATCACCCTGGGGATGGCGTGCGGCACCCGGGGGCTGACGATGAAGCAGGCCGTTCGCATGGCCGCCACCTTCGGCGGCTTCCAGTTCGTCATGCCCGTCCTCGGCTGGCTGGCTGGGGACCGCCTCCTTGGGCTCATCAAGCACTTCGACCACTGGGTCGCGTTCGGTTTGCTGGCCCTGATCGGCGGCCGGATGATCTGGGAATCGGTGGAGATGAGCGAGGAGGAGAAGGCCGGCCGGCCCGACCAGACCCAGGGTAAAAGACTCCTCATCCTGGCCCTGGCTACGAGCATCGACGCCCTGGCCGTCGGGCTGAGCTTGGGCGTTGTCAGGACGACCATCCTCCATCCCGCGGCCATCATCGGGGTGACGAGCTTCGCCCTGACGATCGTCGGAGCCAAGCTCGGTCCGATCGTCGGCCGCATCGTGGGCAAGCGGGCCGAGCTCGTCGGGGGGCTCATTCTGATCGGGATCGGCGTGAAGATCCTCATCGAACACTTCGCCGGCTGAAGCTCGAAGCAGACTACGGCTCAGATTCTACAAAGATATTTCCCAGAATAGCGGCTCCGAGTCGCTCCGCCGCCATTCTGGAGGTCGCTCCGAAGACTCCGCTACCCGCCGATCCATCGCCGCCTCACGCAGGATTTCCTTGGAATAGGAGTTAGGTTTAGTTAGAACGGAAAGAGAACAAAGACCACGAGGTCCCACAGCGTGTGGCTGACGACGTTGAGGACGGGGGAGCGGAAGCGCAGGTAGAGCCAGCCCCAGAAGACGCCGCAGACGGCCGCGGCGAGGACAAGCATGATGTTCCCGCTGGCCATGTGGACCGCCGTGTAGAGCAGGGCTGTCAGCGCGAAACCGTAGGAACGGCTCGTCGTCGCGCCTGTCCGCTCTTGAAAGAATCCCCGCCAGAAGATCTCCTCGCCGGGGCCGATGATAAGAAGGATGAGCAGCACAACGCGAAGGACCGGGACGCCGGCCTTAAGGGCATAGACGTTCCCAATCCCGGACGCGGCGAAGGGGAAGACGCGGAGGGCGACGACGCGGCCGACGGCAAAGACAGCGTAAAGGAGAGCGGCCGACGCGACCCCCAAGGCGATCTTTCGGAGCATGCCTGAGCGAAGGTCCTCTCGAAGCCTTTGTACGTAACCTCGATCGATGGCCAAGCTCAGGCCGACCACGATGATGATGTTCAGGGCGAGCCAGGACCAGAAGTCGAGCGGGCCGAGGCGCCGCAGCCTGAAGAGAGCGATAAAGAGAATGGCGGCCAAGGCGCCGGCTCCCCCGACGAGGAGAGGTGCCTTGCCGCGCCTGCCGCCGTTCATCCCCACCTCAGGAATCCCTCGAGAATGACCGCCGCCGTGCTGAGCAGGCCGAAGACAAGGTTATGATGGGCCGTCGCCCCGTCGAGGATGATGAAGTCCATAGGCCGGCGGGGGCAGGCGCGCCTGACGGCCCGGCCCCAGAGCGCGAGCGCGTTCGGGAGCGCGAGGAGGACCAGGAGGAACGTCAGAGGCATCGGACGAAGCGGACCGCCGGCGATCCGCGGGACCCCGATGAGGGCGAGGTCGATGACGAAAGGCCCGAAGAGGAGGAACCCATAATAAGCGAACGCGCCGCGATCGCCCAGGTGCCCGGCCACGGTCATCACCCGCCGGCCGCCGTCGGAGGCGATGTCCCGCCAGTTGTTGGCGTGGAGGATGGCGATGACGAGCAGGGCCATCGGCACCGTCCATATCACGGGCGACCAGGAGAACGATCCCGTCTGGACGATCCAGGCGCCGGCCGCCCCGAGGAGACCGAAGTCCAAAAACACCGCCAGGTCGCCGAGGGCGCGGGCTTTGAGGAGCGTGTAGAAGACGCCCACGGCCACCCCGATCGCACCGATGACGAAGAGGGATCTCCCCGCGACCCAGGCGATGAACAGGCCCGAGAGAGAGGCCAGAGCGAACAGGATCACGGCGCCGCGGAAGACCTGCCCGTCCGTAAGCCAGCCCCGGACGACCGCGCCGCTGACCGGTGTCACGTCACGGTCGAGGCCGTGGCGGAAATCGTAGACATCGCTGAGCATATTGGCCGCCGAATGGAGGGCCATCATGGTGGCGATGGCCCAGAGGAAGAGGAGGGGAGAAAAGCGGGCGCCTCCGATGACGACGGCCAGGGCCGTCCCGAAGACGACGGGCATGGTCGAAGCCGGGAGGGCCCAGGGGCGCGCGGCGATGACCCATCTTTTGAGCGTCGAGGGCGGGGGGGCGGTGACGGACATTTCAGGCATGGCGGAGTTATAGCAAAAAGTCGCGGTGACACTCAACTCATCACTGTCCCCGGCTCCGGCTCGAGCCGGGTATGACCGTGCCAGTCCCGGCCCGGTCGGCCGCGAACGAGGGTGTTGAGTTGGGTGTCGCCAAATTGATATGCTGGGGTCCCTCCCCGGGAACCGGGGCATATTCTATCCAGGAGTCGTCAGATGCCGTCACTCAAAGGTAAGATCGTCTTCGTCACCGGCGCGAGCTCCGGGATCGGCGAGGCCGCCGCCAAGGCCTTCGCCGCCAAGGGAGCGAGGATCCTGATGTGCGCCCGCCGGGTCGACCGGATCGAGAAGCTGGCCAAGGCGCTCGAGCGCGAGCACAAGACCGCGGTCCACACGTTCCGTCTCGATGTGCGCGATCAGCCGGCCGTCGACAAGGCCGTCGCCCGGTTGCCGGAGGCCTGGCGCGCGATCGAGGTCCTGGTCAACAACGCCGGGTTGAGCCGCGGCCTGGATAAGCTCCCGCACGGGCTGGTCAGCGATTGGGAGGAGATGATCGACGCGAACGTCAAAGGCCTTCTCTATGTCACCCGGGCCGTCCTCCCCGGAATGATCGAGCGAGGCCAGGGCCACGTCATCAACATCGGCTCGATCGCCGGGCGCGAGCTCTATCCCGGCGGTAACGTGTATTGCGCGACCAAGTTCGCCGTCAAAGCCCTGTCGAACGCCATGCGGCTCGACCTCAGCGGGACGCCCATCCGGGTGAGCGAAGTCGCACCGGGGATGGTCGAGACGGAGTTCAGCCTGGTCCGTTTCCACGGCGACGCCGAGCGGGCCACGAAGGTCTACCAGGGATTCACGCCGCTCCGCGCGGAGGATATCGCCGACGCCATCGTCTGGTGCGCGACGAGACCGCTCCACGTCAATGTCAGCGAGATGGTCGTGATGCCCACGGCCCAAGCCTCGACGACCCTGGTCAGCCGCAAATAGAGATCGAATATTAACGGCGGCCGGAGGCCATCCGCGCCGAGGCGGGCAGGCGCCGGAGCCGGAGCATGGCCCAGATGCCGGCCGCCGGTCCGAGGGCCAGGAACGCGAAGGCATAGCGCCAGGTGACCAGGCGCTCGATCGCCGGGACGAGCCGGATGGTCACGAGGGTCAACAGGAATCCCAGGCTGGTCTGAATGGTGAGCGCCGTTCCGATCCGTTCGGCGGGGCAGAGCTCGCTCACGCCCGCCGAGAACTGGGCCGAATCGGCCACCACAGCGAACCCCCATACAAGGCAAAGGAGTGTCAGCAGCCAGGGGTTTCCGCCGAAGAAGAACCCCGCGAGAAGACAGCATATCCCGCTCGCGGCCATCGCCGCCGAGGTCACGAGGGTCCTCCCGAATCGGTCGGCCAGCCTCCCGGCGACGAGGCTCCCGGCGCCGCCCGCCGCGATGAAAGCGAAGCCGGCCAGAGCGGCCCACCGTTCGTCGAGGGCAGAGAGCCGGAAGGACGCGACGAGGAACACCGGCACCCACGTCCAAGCCGCGTAGAGCTCCCACATATGCCCGAAATAGCCCAGATTGACCAGAGCGACCGGCTTCGCTCGCCAGATCGTGCCGATGAACTTCCAGTCGAACCGGGGGACAGCCGTCCGATAAGGCCCCTCGCGCATGAACGCGGCCGCGAGGAGCCCGCCGCAAACCGCGAGCGCTCCGCTCGCCACGAGGGCAGGCCTCCAATCGCCGATCTCGCCGAAAGCCTTGATCAGATGGGGCGCGGC
Organism: Candidatus Aminicenantota bacterium; assembly: GCA_963809345.1. Classification (GTDB taxonomy): domain Bacteria; phylum Acidobacteriota; class Aminicenantia; order Aminicenantales; family Saccharicenantaceae; genus RBG-16-66-30. The sequence goes on from CAWEJF010000009.1 coordinate 441,664, forward strand.
CGATCCCAAGGTCAGCGCGCCGACGAGAAGCCCAACGCCGAACCCCCGGTCCTCACGCGTCCACGTGGCCATGATCTTCATCCCGACCGGATAAACGCCGGCCAGGAAGACGCCGGTCATGAACCGCAGGATGAGCGCCGGGAAGAAGCTGCCGCCAGAGGCCGGGATGAGCAGCGTCGCTGCGCCGGCGCAAACGGACGAGACGGCGAACAGCCAGCGGCCCGGGACCCGATCGGCCAAATTGAGGGCGGCCGAGCCCAGGGCACCCGCGACGAATCCCAACTGCACGGACATCGTCAGCCAGGCCTGGCCCGACGCGCCCAATCCCCATGCCGCCGTGAGCGCCGGCACGACCGCCGAGGCCGAGAACCAGACGGACATGCCCAGGAGCTCGGTCAGGGAGAGGAGGGCCAGAGCCCGGGTCTTTCCAGGGGTCGGAAGGGAGAGGGGGGCGCCTTCCTTATCAGGGGGAGAAGCCTCGTTCATCGCACCTTCTTATATCCTAAGACCACCGGCCGGTCAAACGAACCCCTTCCCCGATAAAATGGGGACACCGGCCCGCAAGAGCCCCGACAGCGGCCCCTGCTTTCCGCCGTCGTTCTCATCTTGTATAATGACGGGCTGTCGGCAAAGGAACACCACCATGTACGGACCATTCAAGGACTATCTCGACGCCCAGCTCCGGGAGATCCGCGAGCGCGGCCTCTACAAGAAGGAGCGCGTCCTCGAAACCCCGCAAGGTGTCGAGATCCGGACGGAGTCCGGCGCCAAAGTCCTCAATTTCTGCGCCAACAACTACCTCGGTTTCTGCAACGAGCCCCGGGTCATGGCCGCCGCAAACTACGCCTTCTTCCGCTGGGGGTTCGGCCTGGCCTCGGTCCGCTTCATCTGCGGCACCCAGCGCGTCCATCGGGAGCTCGAGAGCCGCCTGGCCGAATTCCTGGGCATGGACGACGCGATCCTCTATTCTTCGGCTTTCGACGCCAACGGCGGCGTCTTCGAACCGCTCCTCGACGAGAAGTGCGCCATCGTCTCCGACGAGCTCAACCACGCCTCGATCATCGATGGCGTCCGGTTGGCCAAGGCCAAGCGGTACGTCTACCGCAACAACAACATGGACGACCTCGAGGACCAGCTCATCCAGGCCCGCGAGGCCCGCTTCAAGCTCATCGTCACGGACGGCGTCTTCTCCATGGACGGCATCATCGCCCAGGTCGACAAGATCTGTGGCCTGGCCGAGCGCTATGAGGCCCTGGTCCTTGTCGACGATTCCCATGCCACGGGTTTCATCGGACCGACCGGCCGCGGCACGCACGAACACTGCGGCGTCATGGACAAGGTCGACCTCATCGTCACGACCTTCGGCAAGGCCCTCGGCGGGGCCTCCGGCGGCTGCGTCGCCGGCCGCCGCGAGATCGTCGAGTTCCTCCGGCAGCGCTCGCGACCCTATCTCTTCTCCAACTCCCTATCGCCGGCCATCACCGGGGCCACGGTCGAGGTCCTCAAGATCCTGGGCGAGTCGGCCGAGCTCCGCGAGCGGCTGATGTCGAACACCCGTCTCTTCCGGAAGGGGATGGAGGAGGCCGGCTTCCGCATCGTCCCCGGCATCCACCCGATCGTGCCGGTCCTCTTCGGGCACCTCCCGGACGACGCCCGGGTCAGCCAGGATTTTGCCAACGCCCTCCTCGAAGAAGGCATCTACGTCATCGGCTTCAGCTTCCCGGTCGTCCCCGTGGGCAAAGCGCGCATCCGCGTCCAGATCAGCGCCGCCCACACCCCGGACCAGATCGCCTTCGCTCTCGGCAAGTTCCGCAAGGTCGGCCAGGCGCTCGGCGCGATCTGAAGAGAGGGTCAAACCTATCTTTATTCCGAAAAAAGTAGGTTTGACCCCATCCATCCGGCTTGATTTGACGGGCCGGAACACGTAATCTGGAGATGTCCTTTCAAGAGGGGCCTTCCCTATCTATCCAGGAGGAATCGATGAAAAGATCCCTGAGAATCATGCTTGTCATTTGCCTCTTAAGCGTCACCATGTTCGCTGCGGAGGAGGGCCGGTTCTTCACTTACCCGACCATCCACAACGACACGATCGTCTTCACCTATGAATCCGACCTGTGGACCGTGAGCGCCAAGGGGGGCGTCGCTTCGCGCCTGACGACGTTCCCCGGGACCGAGAATTTCGCCAAGTTCTCGCCTGACGGCAAGTGGATCGCCTTCACCGCGACCTATGACGGCGCCCCCGCCGTCTACCTCATGCCGGCCGAGGGTGGCGCGCCCGTGCGCCTGACCTACGCCCCCGGCAACACCCAGCAGGTCATCTCCTGGACGCCCGACGGGACCGAGATCGTCTTCCGGTCGATGTTCGAGAACGTCGTCGGCCGCGACCCCAATCTTTATGCGGTGAGCGTCAAGGGCGGGGCGCCCACGCGCCTGCCGCTCGATCGGGGCGTCCTCGTCAGCTTCATCCCCGAACAGCACAAGTTCCTCTTCTGCCGCCGCGGCAACGAGGAATATTACTGGAAGCGCTACAAGGGCGGCCAGTACCAGGACATTTGGCTCTACGACGCCGTGGCCAAAACCTACACGCCGGTCACGGATTACGTCGGCAAGAACAGCTACCCCATGTGGGCCGGCGGCCTGATGTACTTCGTCTCCGACCGGGCCAACGGCATCTCGAACCTCTACACCCAGAAGCTTGGCACCAAGGATGTGGCCCAAGTCACGAAATACGCCGACTTCGACGTCATGTGGCCGACGACGGACGGCCGGTCCATCGTCTATGTCCAGGACGGCCGGCTCCATGTCCTTGACGTCCCGTCGGGCAAGGACGAGCGCATCTCCGTCACGGTGCCGTCCGACCGCTGGGCCCTTCGCGACCGGGTCATCAATCCCCGCGATTACATCCATACGGCGCACCTCGCCGACGACGGAGAGACCGTCGTCCTCGAAGCCCGGGGCGACGTCTTCCGTGTCCCCACCGGCCAAGGCGTGGCACAGAACCTGTCGGCGACCCCCGGCACGCGCGAGACCACCCCGGCCATTTCGCCCGACGGCAAGACGATCGCCTTCTTCAGCGACAAGACCGGTGATTACCAGCTCTACACCCAGCCCGCCGCGGGCGGCGCCTGGACCCAGATCACGACGGACCTCGACCGGGCCGTCTACCGGCTCGATTGGTCGCCCGACGGCCGCAAGATCCTCTTCGGCAACAAGGACTACGCCGTCTTCTACGTCGACATCGCGACGAAGAAGCTGGTCAAGGTCGACGCCTCCAACCAGATGAAGAACGACGAATTTATCTGGGAGATCGCCGACTACACCTGGTCCCCCGACTCCAAGTGGATCGCCTACAGCTTCGTCCAGGCCAACCGCAACAGCCAGATCTTCCTCTACAACATCGAGACGGGGAAGAAGGTCGCCGCGACGACGGACTTTTATGACAACCTCTACCCGGCCTTCGACGCCGACGGCCGGTATCTCTACTACGTCTCGAGCCGCAACTTCGCCCTGCGCATGGACTTCTATGAAGACAACCATGTCATCGCCACGCCCCAGCAGGTCATGGCCGTGCAGCTCCGCGACGGCGAGGCGCCGCCTTTCGCCCCCGTGACCGGAGACAGGGACGAGAAGAAGGCCGCCCCGGTTCCGTTCCGTATCGACACCGAGGGCTTGGTCAAGAGGACCTATCCGCTGCCCGTCCCGGCCGGCAACTATTTCTGGCTCAAGGCCGGCAAGGGCAAGGTCCTCTGGGCTTCGGTCGACGCCTTCTCCGAGGCGGAGTACGAGGAGATCTTCAAGCCCAAATCGACCGACACGAAGTGGACCCTCCACATCTTCGACATGGCCGGCCGCAAGGAGGTCACGCTCACCGACAAGGTCCGCGATTTCGCCTTGTCCACGAACCGCGATCAGCTCCTTGTCCGCCGCGAGGCCGATTTTTACACGACCTCCGTCGACAAGGCCTACGCCTCCAAGGCCGCGGGCGACAAGCTCAATCTCTCCGGCCTCGTCTACACCGTCGACGTCCAGGAAGAGTGGCACCAGATCTTCAACGACGCCTGGCGCTGGTACCGCGACTTCTTCTACGACGCCGGCTTCCACGGCCGCGATTGGAAGGCCATGGGTGACAAGTACCGTGCTACCATCCCCTACCTTTCGTCTCGCGCCGAACTCAACTGGGTCCTGTCCCAGATGGTCGGGGAGCTCTGCGTCTCACACACCTACGTCGGCGGCGGCGACTTTGGCCCGGGCGCGACGCCCTCGTCGCCCGTATTCACCGGACTCCTTGGGGCCGACCTCGTCCCCGACAAGGCGTCGGGCCTCTATAAGCTGGCCCGGATCTACGGCCCGACCGACATTAACCTCAACTTGACAGGGCCCCTCGTCCGTCCCGACATCGCCGTCAAGGAAGGCGATTTCCTCTTGGCCATCGCCGGGACACCCCTCAAAGCCGGAGACGACTACTTCAGGCTCCTCCAGACGACGGCCGGCAAGAAGATCGCGGTCACGGTCAATTCCAGGCCGTCCATGGAGGGCGCCAAGACCCACGAGGTCGATCCGGTCCGCAGCGACACCCAGATGCGCTACTTCGCCTGGATCCAGGACAACATCGCGGCCATCGACAAGGCCACGGGCGGCCGCGTCGGCTACATGCACATCAACGCCATGGGCGGCGGCGGCATCGGCGAGTTCGACAAGTATTGGCGGGCCTTCCGCTACAAAGAGGGGGTCATCATCGACGTCCGGCGCAATTCCGGCGGCTGGACGGAGTATTTCCTCATCGACAAGCTCGAGCGGGAGCTTACGGCCTACAACACCCTCCGCAACATGGTCCCGTTCCGCTACCCCGGCTCGGCCGGCAACGGCAACTACGTCGTCATCTCCAACGAGAACAACGGCTCGGACGGCGAGGCCTTCGTCGAGCACTTCAAGGCCCGCAAGCTGGGCACGGTCGTCGGCGTCCCGTCCTGGGGCGGCCTCGTCGGCATCCTCAACGAGCAGCTGACGATCGACAACGGTTCGGTCAATCAGTCGAACAACGCTTTCTACGGCCGGGAAGGGAAGTGGCTGGTCGAGAACCACGGCGCCGATCCCGACGTCCTCGTCGACAACGACCCGGCGTCGGTTATGGCCGGCCGCGACCTTCAGCTCGAGAAGGCCATCGCGGTCGCGCTCGAGAAGATCAAGGCCAATCCGTTGAAGTTCGCCCCCAGGCCGGCCTACCCGAAGAAGTAAGAACAGAGAAAGGGAGGAAAGACGAATGAGCCAATCCATCCGAGGGACCGAAACCGAGAAGAACCTGCTGAAGGCGTTCGCCGGAGAATCGCAGGCGAGAAACCGTTATACCTATTTTGCCGGCGTGGCCCGCAAGGCGGGATTCGAACAGATCGCCAATATCTTCACGGAAACCGCCGAGAACGAGAAAGAACACGCCAAGGTCTTCTTCAAGTACCTGGAGGGGGGTGACGTGGAGATCACGGCCGCCTACCCGGCCGGGGTGATCGGGGACACCAAGGCCAACCTCGAAGCCGCTGCCGCCGGCGAGAGGATGGAATGGACCGATCTTTACGACCGGTTCGGAAAGACGGCCCGGGCCGAGGGCTTCCCAGAGGTGGCGGCGTCCTTCAAGCAGATCGCGGAAGTGGAGGAGTTCCACGAAAAGCGGTACCGCAAGCTGGCCGCGAACATCGATGCCGGCGAAGTCTTCAAGAGGCCGGCTCCCGTGAAGTGGCACTGCATCAACTGCGGTTACGTCCACGAAGGCCCGGAAGCCCCGGCCGTTTGCCCGGCCTGCAAGCATCCTCGGGCGCACTATGAGGTTCTGGCAGAGAATTTCTAGCATCTGGCCCCTGCGGGGTCCGGGTCGACAAGCCCTGCGGATTTCCTGGATCGGGTTCTGCCTGATATACTGGCGGGAGGGAAACCACCAAAGGGGAAAGACCGATGAGCTATTATTTCAATAAGACTTTGGAGTTGCCGTTCGATGAGGCCGTCGACCGGGTCAAGGCGGAGCTCAAGAAGGACGGCTTCGGCGTCCTTACGGATATCGACGTCCAGGAGACGCTCAAAGAGAAGATCGGGGTCGAGTTCCGAAAGTACCGGATCCTCGGCGCCTGCAATCCGCCCTTCGCCTATAAGGCCCTGCTGGCTGAAGACAAGATCGGAACGATGCTGCCGTGCAACGTCATCGTCCAGGAGCTCGCCCCGGGCCGGGTCGAAGTCGCGGCCATCGACCCGCTCGCTTCCATGGCCGCGGTCCAGAATATCGACCTGGGCACGATCGGCCTCGAGGTCCGGGAGAAGCTCAGGGCCGTCGTCGAGCGCCTTTGACATTTCCCGGGGCTTATCTATAATAAAAGTCCGTTTTTACGGGCAAGACGTCCACTAACGAAAGGCTCATAAGTCTTTGATTTTCGGCGCCGGAACGGACATCATCGAGGTCCAGAGGGTCGAGGACAAGCTCGTCCGCACGGGGAGCCTCAAGACCAAGCTTTTCACCCCGACCGAGATCGCCTACTGCGAGTCCAAGCACCGGCCGGCCCAGCACTTCGCCGCCCGGTTCGCCGCCAAGGAGGCCTTCCTCAAGGCCATGGGCACGGGCTGGTCGGGCGGCCACAAGTTCTCGGAGATCGAGGTCGTCAACAACGCCCTGGGCAAACCCGAGCTCTTCGTCCATGGCAAGGTCAAGGAGTTTTGCGAGGCCCACGGCATTGCCGCGATGGAAGTCTCGCTGACCCATATCAAGGATGTGGCCTCGGCCGTCGTCGTCCTCGAGAAGAAAACGCCATAACGCTTTACGGAAAGGGATCGCTCATGTCGAACATCGGCTCCTACGACGAACGCGTCAAGAACTTCAGCTGGTCGATCGCCGAGGAGGAGCTCGGCTACAAGCCGGGCGACGTCATCAACATCGGCTGGTATTGCACCGACCGCGTCTGCCAGCAGGGCAAGGCCGATAGGGTCGCCCTCTACTGGGAGGGCTTCACCGGCGTCGAGAAGACCTATACCTACAACGATATCCGCCTGGCTTCGAACACGATCGGCGCTTTCCTCCGCGGTCTCGGCGTCCAGCCCGGAGAGCGCGTCTGCCTGTTCTTGGATCGCATCCCCGAGCTCTACCTCGGCTTCTTGGGTATCCTCAAGACCGGGGCCATCGCCCAACCGCTTTTCTCGGCTTTCGGCGACGAGTCGCTCCTCGTCCGGCTCTCCAACGCCGAGACGGCGGTCGTCATCACCCAGAAGAAGCACGCCCCCAAGGTCCGCAAGATCCTCGACAAGATGCCCCACCTCCGGCACATCGTCATCGTCGACCACGACGGCATCGCGCCGCTCAAAGACCGCGAGGTCGCCTTCTCACTCGAGAAGACCGCTCCGGTCGAACATTTCGACGTCCACCCGACGCTGGCCGAGTCGCCCTCGGTCCTCCACTACACGTCGGGCACGACGGGCATGCCCAAGGGCGTCCAACACGTCCACTATTCCCTCATCTCCCAGTATCTGACGGCCAAGTGGGCCCTCGACCTCCGCGACGACGACATCTACTGGTGCACGGCCGATCCGGGTTGGGTCACGGGCACGTCCTACGGCATCATCGCCCCGTTCGCTCTCGGCGTCACCCAATGTGTCCTCGATGCCGGGTTCTCCGCGGACGCCTGGTACAAGTGGATCGAGAAGCGCAAGGTCTCGATGTGGTATTCGGCCCCGACGGCCATCCGCTCGCTCATGAAGGCCGGCGACGAGATCGTCAAGAAGTTCGACCTGTCGTCCCTCCGCCACCTGGCCAGCGTCGGTGAGCCGCTCAACTCCGAGGCCGTCGTCTGGTCCCAGAAGGTCTTCGGCAAGCCCTTCTACGATACCTACTGGCAGACCGAGACAGGGTCCATCGTCATCACCAACTTGCCGGGCATGGAGGTCCGGGCGGGCTCGATGGGCAAGCCCTTCCCCGGCATCACGGGGACCGTCCTCGATCCGGTCAAGAACGAGCCCTACACGACCCACGGCAAGATCGGCCTCGTCGCCCTCAAGTTCGACTGGCCCTCGCGCATGCGGACCTACTGGAACAACGCGGAGGCCTTCAAGAAAAAATTCCGCAACGACTGGTACATCACGGGCGACCGGTCCAAGCTCGACGCGGACGGCTACTTCTGGTTCGCCGGCCGGGACGACGACATCATCAACACGGCCGGCCATCTCGTCAGCCCGTTCGAGGTCGAATCGGCCCTGCTCGAGCACCCCGCCGTGGCCGAATCGGCCGTCGTGTCGAAGCCCGATCCGATCAACCTCGAGGTCGTCAAGGCCTTCGTCACGCTCAAGCCGGGCTTCACGGCCAGCAAGGACCTCGACCTCGAGATCATGAACTTCATCCGCAAGAAGCTCTCGCCCCTGGCCATGCCCCAGGAGATCGAGTTCGTCCCGTCGCTCCCCAAGACCCGGAGCGGCAAGATCATGCGCCGCCTCCTCCACGCCAAGGAATGGGGGGAGGAGATCGGCGACACGTCCACACTCGAAAACGAATAGACAAAAGGAGCACCCACATGGCCGAAGAACTCAAGGACATCGTCCTCGCCTACGTCACCAAGGAATACCTCGAGGACGACAGCGAGCCCCTGACCTACGACACGCCCCTCATCTCGGGCGGCATCGTCGACTCGTTCTCGATGGTCTCGCTCAAGCGCTTCCTGGAGAACAAGTACGCCATCGCCATCCCGGACGACGAGGCCACGCCCGAGGCCTTCGACTCGGTCAACAAGATCGTCACGCTTGTCGAGCGCTTCACGGCCAAGAAGGGATAAGAGCATGGCTTACAGCGACAAGATCCGCGGCTCCTACCAGGCCCAGATCAAGGGCATCCAGGATGCGGGGCTCTTCAAGCAGGAGCGCTACATCCATTCGCCCCAGGCGGCCGATATCGAGGTCGAGTTCCCGGCCGGCGCCCCCCTCAAGAAGGTCATCAACATGTGCGCCAACAATTACCTCGGGCTGTCGAGCCACCCCGACGTGATCAAGGCCGCCCACGAGGGCCTCGAGGCGCGCGGCTACGGCATGTCATCGGTCCGCTTCATCTGCGGCACCCAGGACATCCACCGCGAGCTCGAGCAGAAGCTGTCCGAGTTCCTCGGAACCGAGGACACGCTCCTCTTCCCGTCCTGCATGGACGCCAACGCCGGCGTCTTCGAGGCCATCCTGACCAAGGACGACGTCATCATCTCCGACCGCCTCGTCCACGCCTCGCTCGTCGACGGCATCCGGCTCTGCAGCGCCATGCACGATACGATCAAGCACTCCGACATGGAGCACCTCGAGGAAAAGCTCCAGCTCCACGCCGACAAGCGCTTCAAGCTCGTCGTCACCGACGGCGTCTTCTCGATGGACGGCGACACGGCCAAGCTCGACGAGATGGTCCGCATCTGCGACAAGTACGACGCCATGGTCCTCGTCGACGAATCGCACGCCTCCGGCTTCATCGGAAAAATGGGCCGCGGCACGCACGAAAAGTGCGGCGTCCTCGGCAAGATCGACGTCATCACGACGACCTTCGGCAAGGCCCTCGGCGGGGCGTCCGGGGGCTGCGTTAGCGGCCGCCGCGAGCTCGTCGAGATGTGCCGGCAGCGGGCCCGGCCGTACCTCTTCTCGAATACCATCGCCCCGGTCGTCGTCGAAGGCGTCCTCAAGGTCATGGACATCATCTCCAAGTCGACCGAGCGGCGGGACAAGCTCGAGCGGAACGCGGCGTACTGGCGCAAGGGCCTGACCGAGGCCGGATTCGTCCTCAGGGAAGGGGACACGCCCATCGTCCCGGTCATGCTCTTCAACGCCAAGCTGGCCCAGGACGTCTCCCGGGCCCTCTACGACGAGGGTATCTACGCCATCGGCTTCTTCTTCCCGGTCGTGCCGCAGAGCCAGGCCCGCATCCGGACCCAGATCTCGGCCGGCCACGAGACGCACCACCTCGACAAGGCCCTGGCCGCCTTCACCAAGGTCGGGAAGCAGTTCGATATCCTGGGCAAGACCAAGCAGGACATCATCGCCAAGTACGGCATGTAGCTCGCCGAAGAGGGACCGTCCCCGTGGGGGACCGTCCCTCCTTTTTTGCCCTTCCCCGGGACCTTGATATCTTATCGGAGTTCTGGGATATTGGAGGCGTGCCGGGCGAGACGCCCGGACGGAGGAGGGAGAGATGAAAAAGATCTATCTCGTCGGGATCGCCGTCGCCTGCGTGGCCACCGGTCTGGCCCTGGCCGCGACCGGAGCCCCGGGGCAACAGACCGAACCCTACACGATGACCAGCTTCGGGCCGTGGAACGCGGCCGTGGCTCAGAAGCACGTCCCCATGGTCAAGTTCGAGAAGACCAGCGTGGGGTTCAAGGTCACCGTGCAGGTCGACAACCACCCCATGGACCCCCAGAAGCCGCATTGGATCGAATGGATCCGGATCGACGACGCCAAGGGCAACCGGCTCGCGGAAAGGACCTTCAAGGCCACGGATCCGAGCCCGGCCGTGGCCGAGTTCGAGCTCCCCGCGATCTATGACAAGCTCAAGGTGCTCGAGCGGTGCAATATCCACGGCATCTGGCTGAACGAGGCGGCCGTCGAGCTCAAGTGATAGGCTGAACGCCGGGCCGCCGGCCTTTCCGTCTTGACACCCCTGCCAAGGGTGAGTTATACGATACCAATCCCTTCTTCGCCCCTGAGGAGTGTCAAGATGGATAACACCAAACTCGCCAACCCCGCGCCGCTCGGCCTGATGGGCTTCGGCATGACCACGGTCCTCCTCAACATCCACAACGCCGGGTTCTTCCCGGTGAGCGCCGTGGTCCTGGCCATGGGCATCTTCTACGGCGGCATCGCCCAGATCATCGCCGGCATCATGGAGTTCAAGAAGGGCAACACATTCGGGACGACGGCCTTCACGTCCTACGGACTGTTCTGGCTGACCCTCGTCGCCATTTGGGTCATCCCGGGGACCGGCGCCCCGAACGGGGGGGCCACGCCCGTGGCGTTCTTGGGCTGGTACCTCTTTTTATGGGGCCTCTTCACCTTCTTCATGTGGTTCGGCACGTTCGGCAAGAACCGGGCCCTGCAGTTTGTCTTCCTCAGCCTGACCGTCCTTTTCTGGCTCCTGGCCGCCCGCGACTGGACCGGCTCCGAGCTCGTCGGCAAGATCGCCGGCTTCGAAGGCATCATCTGCGGCCTGTCCGCGATCTATCTGGCCATGGCCGAGGTCCTGAACGAGGCCAAAGGCCGGTCCGTCATGCCCATCGGGCCGGTGAACAAGATTATCGACTGAGGGCAGGCCCCGCCCGGCGGATGTCCGGATCTTTGCTGACCCCCTGTCCGCACAGGTCAATGACGTCCCGTAAGCCGGGTTTCGGGCTCTGCGGTATAATAGAGGATCATGACCGTCGCCAGAAGCCGGCCCTCCAAGGCCATCCCCGCGCTCATCGGCGCTCTTTGCTTCGCGGCGGGCCTGCTCCTGCATCCCGCCTGCGGCCGGCGCGTCCCGGCGGTCAAGCATGTCATCTTCTTCATCGGTGACGGGATGTCGGCCGGGACGGAGATCGCGGCCAGCCGCTACCTCTACGGGAGGGACGACGGGCTGGCCTGGCAACGCCTTCCCGCCAAAGCCTATGTCGCGACTTGGGACGTCAACGTCTACAACGGCAATGCCCGGCGGGCCGGCAAGCCGCCCTTCTCTCGATCGTCCTTCGCGCCGCTCCTCGGCTACGACGTCCGCAAGGACGGGCCGAGGCCGCGGGTGGGTTCCGACGCCACGCGCCGCTTCCCGCCCGGTCCGGCCGGAGAGTCCGCTTCGGCGGCGACGGCCCTGGCCACGGGGTCCAAGACGGACTCGGGCAATATCGCCTGGCTCCCGGGCGATCCCCCGGATGGCAAGCTGACCACCATCGCCGAAGAGTTGCGAGCCAAGACCGGAGCCGGGATCGGGATCGTCAGCACGGTCCCGTTCGACCACGCGACCCCGGCCGCCTTCGTCAGCCACAACACCAGCCGCAACTCATATTACACGGGGCTCAAGGGCTATAAGGGACTGGGCATCGCCGACGAGATCATCCTGCGCACCAAACCGGACGTCGTCATCGCCGGCGGGTCGCCGCTGCTCGACAACCCGGACTTCGAAATGAAACGGGGATATATCTCCGAGCCGCTCTACCGCACGCTCCAGGCGTCCCGTGAATACGTCTTCGTCGAGAGGAAGCCCGGCCAGAACGGCGGCCGGGCCGTCGCCGAGGCCGCGGCGCGTGCCGCCCGCGAGGGGCGCAAGCTCTTTGGGCTCTTCGGCGGCAAGGGCGGCAACTTCGAGGTGCCCCGGGCTGAGGATTCCCCCGGCAGGCCCCGTATCACCCCGGGCAGCGAGGAGAATCCTTCCCTCGCCGAGGCGACGGAGGCCGCCCTCGATTGCCTGGCCAGAGACCCCCAGGGCTTCTTCCTCGTCATCGAGCAGGGCGACATCGACTGGGCCAACCACGATAACGATTTCCGGTCCATGGTCGGGAGTGTCGCCGATCTCGATGGGGCCGTCCGGACGGCCCTGGCCTTCGTCGACAGGCCGGGGGACGATGTCGATTGGACCAACACCGTGCTCCTTGTGACCGCCGACCACGCGACCGGCGGTCTCTTCCTCGAGCCCGGAAAGGCCCTCGGCTTGGGCGACCTGCCCAGCCAGCACGCCCGCGTCGAAGAAGCGGAGACCCCGCCGGCGACAGGGAGCGACCGGGGACCGGCGACGAACGGAGTCGTCATCAAGAAGCCGGACTACGCGTCACCATTCGACTACCCGGACGGGGATGTCTCTTACGACACGGCCGGGCACACGAACGAGCTCGTCGACCTCGCGGTCACGGGCGCCGCGACCAGGGATTTCATGAAACGGCGGGGGACCTGGTATCCGGGACCCATCCTCGACAACACCCAGATCAACGCCGCCCTCAGGGAAGCGCTGGGCCTCAGCGCTCTTGGACGCCGCGCTGCCCGAGCGTCCTGAACTCCCGCCCTTCGTCCGGGTCTATCTCAATTCTCTGAGCCTGATATTGCGGAACTCGACGATCGAGCCGTGCCCGAGGAAAGCGATGTGGCCGGACTCGCGCTTGAGGCCCGGATGGTCATTGCCGTCGATCGTGCCGCCGGCCGAGGCCTCGTCGAGATCGGCATCGACGACCGTCTCGCCGTTGACGACGATCGCGACGCGCCGGCCCTTGAGCATGACCTCTTCGGCGTTCCATTCGCCCGGCGGGCGCAGGAAGCCGCGGCGGGCCGGGACGACCCCGTAGACCGAGCCGTGATACTGGTAAGGCCGGAGGCCCCAGTAGGCGGGCGAGCCGTCCTCGAGGATCTGGATCTCCATGCCCGCATAAGCGGCGTCCCCTTCGAGGGGAGCACGGACGCCGAGGCCGTTGTTGGCCGCCGGGGTGAGCTTGAACTCGAAGCGGAGGACGAAGTCGGCGTACTCGCGGGCCGTGTAGAGATTGCCGCTCCCGAGCTCGGGGTGGATGACGATCTTGCCGTTTTCGGCGGAGTAGCCTTTGGTGTCTCCGGTCCAACCTTCGAGGTCCCGGCCGTTGAAGAGGGGGACGAATCCCTCGTCCGCCTCGGCCGGGGTCATCTGAGGCACGGTTGTTTCCCCGGGGATCTCCCGGATGAAGACATTCTTGAAATAGAGGACATTGCCGTGGGCCTGGAGCTCGATCTGGCCCGCCGGGTAGATCGGCTTGTCCCTTTCCCAGTAATTCTCGAGGACGGTGTTGTCGACGACGAGCTTGTCGTTGAGATAGACACTGACCCGCTCGCCGATCATGATGACGCGGAAAGAATTCCACTCGCCGACGGGGCGGTCGGCCTTCTCCGAGGGGACGCTCTTGCCCTTCTGATTGTTGTAGAGGCCGCCCGAGCCGACCGGGTTGGCGTCGGCGTCCCAGATCTGGACCTGGGGCGATCCCCGGAGATAGAGGCCGCTGTCGCCGCCCTTCTCGATCTTCCAGTCGACGAGGAGCTCGAAATCAGCGTAATCGGACGCCGTGCAGAGGCTCTCGCCCTTGCCGTCGAAGGCGAGGACGCCGTCGACGACCCTCCAATGGGCCCGCATCCGTTCGTCGGCTTCGCCCTGCGCCTTGGCCAGCTCCTGCGGGGTCATCTTGGCCCTGGCTGGGGGATCGGCGACAAGGCCCTTCCAGCCGTCGAAGCCGCGGCCGTCGAAGAGCGGCATGAACCCGCCCTGCCGCAGGCGGGCCAGGATGAGCTCGCCGATGCGTGTCCTCTCGGCCGGATCTGCCGTCCGGGCCTCGACGCGTCGGAGAACAGAATACGCTTCGTGCCCCGAAAGCCAGCGCTCCTGGGGCGCCTGATCCGAAGCCAGGTCGAGAAGACCGCTGGCCGCCGGCTCTCCGAGGACGGGGTTGTCCAGGTATCTGGCGAGCAGGCGGAGAGATTCAGGTTCGCGGATGGCCGACGCGCCGGCGATGATGAGCTTCTTGTCGGCATCGTCGAAGGACTGGGCCAGAAGGTCCTGGAAGAGCCCGAGCTTGCGCTGTCCGGTCATGTTGGCCCGCCCGACGAGGCGGACATAGCCCTCGACGGCCAGGAGGCGATATCGCTTGCTCGCCGTCGTGGTCGCGATGCGCAGGAGCTCTTCGGCCGCTTGATAATCGGGCCATTGCGACAGGGAGGAGATGGCCGCCGTCTGCACTCGGGAGTCCGTGTTGCCCGTCTCGGCCACGACGGCGCCCAGGGCCTTCTCCCCGCCGACCTTCGGCAGCACCCTGATAAGAGCGGCCTGGCGGCCGGTTGAGGCGTTCTTCAGGAGCTCGACGAGCGCGGCGCCGCGGCGCGTGGGCGCGGCATCGCGGAGCGCGGCGGCGGCGACGGCGTTCTGGAGGTTCACGATATCCTCGCCGTCCGTGGCCTTCTCGAGCATCTCCACGAGGCGGGGGAGCTCGGCTTCGCCGGCGAGCTTGGCCAGGGCCTCGAGCGCGGCGCCGCGCGTCGCCGGCTCCGGATCCGATGCCAGCGCGAAGACGCGATCGATCTCGCCGCGGGCCCCTTTTTCGCCGATGACGCCGATGAGGGCGGCCTTGCCCGGGGGAGGCGTCGAGTCGAGCAGACGGACGGCCTCCGGAACGACCCGCCGGCCATCGAAGCCGAGCAGGGCCGCCTTCAGCGCCGCGGCTTCGTTCTCATCGGCCGAGGCGAAGAGCCCGAAGATATCGGACGCGACGGCTTCGCCGCCCAGGCGGGCCGCGACGGGGATGGCGGCGAGGCGGACGACTTCGTCGGAGCTCCGCAGGCATTCCCGGACGAACGGCAGCGCCGTCCGGTCGCCGCGCCGCCCGAGCATCTCGATGATCGCCGCCCGCGTATCCGGCGGCGCCGCCGCGGCCTTGTCGACCCAGCGGGCCGTCGTGTCGCCCGAACCGAGCGTCGCGCCCCATTCCAGGGCGGCGCCCCGGACTCCGCGAACAGGGCTGTCGATGGCGCCGAGGAGATCGGGAACGGCCTTGTCCTTAAGGACCGAAACGATGAGGGCCAGCGCTTCCGACGCGATCTGGCTCTCTCCGGGACCGCCGTGCGTTTCGAGGACTGACCGGGCCACGGCCAGCCCCTCTACCGTCTTGCCGGATCCCGCGAGCCGTCGGGCGAAAAGAAGGTAGAGGCCGGGCGCCTCGTTCCTTTCCCGGTACGAGGCGGCGATCCGGGCCTTCGAGAGCACGGGCCCGGCGGCCGGGTCGCCGATATTGGCCAGGGCGAAGCGGGAGGCGCGGCGCAGCCCTTCGTCGCCGCTTTCGGCGAGGGCGAGGAGCTTCTTCACGGCCTCGCGGCCGCGCATTTCGCCGAGGGCGTCGACGATCGTGATCCGGGCGGCAGGCGGCGCGGCGTCGAGCGCTTTCAGGAACACGCGGGCCGCCTCGGGCCCGCCGATCGCCTGTAACGCCGCTGCGGCAGGCCCGGCCAAGGCCTCGTCCATGAGGTATCTCGCCAGGGGCTTGACGGCCTCCGCCTTCCCCGTGAGCTGGACCTGGGAGATGAAGAACGCGGCGACCTGCTTGTCCCGGCTCCCGGCGATAGCATCGATGAGGACCTTGACGAAGAGGAGACGCTCGGCTTCCGCACCCGGCCGGGTCACATGAACGGCCAGGCCGTTCACCGCGAATCTCGCCTTGGTGTCGTCTCCGGTGCCCGGGGGGAGAATATGGGAACACGTTTCCGTGACGGCCCCTCGTCCGAGCTTGAGGATCTCGGCACACAGGGCGTCGCGCTCAGGGGCGTTCTCTGCCGGGAAGCGTCCGATGATCGAGGACACCCGGGCCCTGAGGTCACCGGTCCCTGCGGGCGAAGGGCCCTGCCCGGCGGCTGAAGGGGGGCCGGCCGCCAAAAGCGCGCCCGAGATGACCGCGAGGACGAGGACGGCAGTTCTTTTCTTCATGAAGGATCTCCTCACGGTCCGCTCAGAGATGCCAGGGCGCCCGCATGGACTGGGTCGCGAGGCGGTTGGCCGCGTCGTCGCCGGGGAAGACCTCGTGCTCCGGATCGAAGCGGAGCGGCCGGCCGAGCTGGACGGCGATCTTGGCCAGATTGACGAGCGTGCAAGAGCGGTGGCCGTTCCGCTCGTTCAGGGCGAATCGGCGCCTGGCGCGGACCGCTTCGGAGAAGTCGGTGACCTGGGGCTCGGGATCGGGCAGGCCGGCCAAGGTCTCACGGAGGTTCGGGATGTCGGATTCGAAGCCCCGGTAGAGCTTGCCCTTCGGCCCTTCGAGGAACGGCGCGCGCGTGTCGCGGTTCTCGCCGTCGAGGACGATGACGCAGCCGTCGGCGTACTTCAGCTCGATCCGCCGCCAGCGGCCGCAGGCGTCCGGGTGCTGCTGGGGGCAATCGGCGGCGATCTCCACCGGGCCGGCCTCGTCCTTGTCGAGGATGTACTGGACCGGGTCGAGGTAGTGCATGCCCATGTCCCCGAGCCCGCCGCCATCGTAGTCCCAGTAGCCGCGGAAGGTGCCGTGAACGCGGTGGGGATGGTAGGGCTTCCAAGGCGCGGGCCCGAGCCAGAAGTCGTAATCGAGCTCGGGGGGCACGGGCTCGGGCCGGGCGTAGGTCAGGCCGCTCCAGTAGAACTTCCAGTCGAAGCCCGTCGTCGCGCTGACCGTAGCCTTGATCGGCCAGCCGAGGAGCCCGTTCTGGACGACCTTTTTGATCGGCCGGACGTCGGTCCCGAAGCCGTAGAAGCGGTCCGTGAAGCGGAACCAGGTGTTGATGCGGAAGATGCGCCCCGTGCGGCGGACGGCGTCGACGACGGCGCGGCCCTCGGCGATCGTCCGAGTCATGGGCTTTTCGCACCAGACATCCTTGCCGGCCTCCGCCGCCGCGATCGATATCAGGGCATGCCAGTGGGGCGGCGTCGCGATATGGACGATGTCGATGTCGGGCCGGGCCAGGACCTCGCGGAAGTCCGTGTATCCCGAGACGCCCGGGCCGGCGATCTCCAGGGCGGACGCGAGATGGCCCTTGTCGACGTCGCAAACGGCCCGCAATACCGAGCCGGGATAGCCGAGGTGTCCCCGGCCCATGCCTCCGACGCCGATGACGGCCTTGGTCAGGGTGTCGCTCGGAGCGATGATGCCCGGACCTCCGAGCACTCGGCGCGGGACGATGGCCAGCGACGCGGCGGCTGCGGCCCCCGTCGTGATGAACCGGCGGCGGGATATCATGCGGGATGGCGGCATGGGAAGATCCTTCCGGGCGGACATTTTGAGACATTATATTACATCATCAAGGAAGATTCCGGAATGACGGGAGTCTAACAAAGTGCATGGCCGAGTCGCGTCCGTTCTCCCCTGACGCCGTCCCCCCGAAGCGAGGGCGAGCGCTCGGCCGAATCCCCCGTCCGATGAGGAGGTCTCCATGCGTTCCTTCATGACCGGGTCCCCTCGACCGGCGTCCGCTCTGCCGGTCCTCATCATCCTGGGGCTTGTCCTGGCCGGTATCCCGGCCGGCGCCCAAGCCCCGGCGAAATATCATGATCACGCCGGGCTCACGAAAGCCCTTCAGACCCTGGCTGGTTCCGCGAAGGCGACGGCCCGGCTCGAATCCATCGCCAAGACCCTCGGCGGCCGCGACCTTTGGGTGCTCGAGATCGCCAACCCCGGCGGCGTGCCGCCGGACAAGCGTCCGGCCCTGCTCATCGCCGCGGATTTCGAAGGCGATTATCTCGCCGGCAGCGAGATCGCCCTCTCCGTCGCCGAGTACCTGGTGAAGAACGCGGCTTCCGATCCGGAGGTCAAGGCGCGACTCGATAGCTCGACGGTCTATATCGTCCCCCGGGTCAACCCCGACGGAGCCGAGGGCTTCTTCGCGTCCGTCAAGACGGGCCTCCGGACCAACGCGAGCCCCTTCGACGACGACAACGACGGCCGAGTCGACGAGGATGGTCCCGAGGACCTCAACGGCGACGGGTTCATTACGGTCATGAGGGTCAAGGCCCCCGGCGGTGAATACATGGTCGACCCCGACGAACCCCGCCTGATGAAGAGGGCCGACCCGAAGAAGGGCGAGTCCGGGTCCTACAAGCTGTTCACGGAAGGGATTGACAACGACGGCGACGGCTTCATCAACGAAGACCCGCCCGGCGGGACGGACATCGGCCGCAACTTCGCCCACGAATATCCTTACTATCAAGCCGACGCCGGGCCCCACATGGTCAGCGAGGCCGAATCCCGGGGCTTGATGGATTGGATCATCGCCCACCGGAACATCGCGGCCATCCTGACGTTCGGCGAGAGCGACAACCTCATCGTGCCGCCGACGAGCGCCGGCCGCCTCGGCCCGGCCCGCGAGCTCGACCTCGTCCGTTTCGCCGAAGCTTCCGCGGCCGGAGCCCGGACTTCGGGCTTCATCCAGACCGGCGGCGGAATGGGTCGGGGCGGACGCTTCGGCGGGGGCGGATTCTCCTTTGAAATGATGGGCGGCGGGGGAGGGCGCCAAGGTTCACGCCAACAAGCCCAGACCGGCTCTCCCGCCCGCATGATGATGCCCGACCGCAAGCCGGTGACGACGGTGGCCGCGGCCGATTACGACTACTTCAAACGCGTGAGCGACAAGTACATCGAGCTGACGGGTATCCGGCAGCCGCTCTTTGTCCGCGAGCCCCAAGGGGCCTTCTTCCAGTACGGCTATTTCCAGTTCGGCGTCCTCTCCTTTTCGACGCCCGGATTCGGCCTGACGACGGTCGAGCCGTCCCCCGGCCAGCGCCGGATGGGCATGATGTCCCCCGGAGCGGGGGAGGGCGGTCCGCCAGGTGCGGGAGGCCAGGCCGGTCAAGCCGGACGGCCGTCTTCAAGCGGTCCGGACGTCATGCAAATGATGCAAGGGGGCGGCGGCGCGTTCCGCTTTGCCCAGGCCCAGGCGGGCGCATTCGCCGAGGCCGCGGCGATGACGCCCGGCGTCGACAAGCAGATCCTCAAGTGGATGGACGCCGAAAAGATCGACGGCTTCGTCGCCTGGACCAAAGCGAAACATCCGGAGTTCGGAGAGGTCGAAGTCGGCGGCTTCAAACCCTATGCGGTCACCAACCCTGCGGCGGCGAAGCTCGCCGAGCTCGGGGCGGCCCACGCCAAGTTCGCCGTCCACCTCGTCACGCTCTTCCCCCATGTGAATGTGGCTTCCCTCGAGGCCGTCAGCCATGGCGGCGGTATCTTCCGGATCAAGGCCGAGGTCGAGAACACCGGCTTCTGGCCGACCTCGCTCGCCCAGGGCCAGACGGCCCGGTCGGTCAAGCCGACCCTGGTCCGGCTCGGCGTCGAGCCGGGGAACGTCATCTCGGGCAACCCCAAGACGAATTTCCTCCAGGTCCTGGCCGGCTCCGGCAGCCGGGCCAAATACGAATGGCTCATCAGGGGGAAGACCGGTGAGGTCGTGGAGCTCCTGGTACAATCGGAAAAGGGCGGAACGGCGACCGCCCGGGTCACCCTGAAGTAAGAGAGGACGACCATGAGAACACGCAAGCCCCTCACGTTCATCCTGATCCTGGCCGCCGGGCTCATCCTGACGGCCCCCTTCGCCCCGGCCCAGAAGGCCTCCGACCCCGCCTTCAAGGTCAAGCTCGACTTCAACCGCTGGCACGACACGAACGAGCTCTATGCCGACATGAAACGGCTCCAAACCGCCTTCCCCAAGCTCCTCAAGCTTGAGTCGATCGGCAAGAGCTACGACGGCCGGGACCTCATGCTCATGACCGTCAACAACCCGGCGACGGGGCCCGCATCAAGCAAGGCGGGCATGTACATCGAGGCCAATGTCCACGGCAACGAGATCCAGGGCGGCGAGGTCTGCCTCTATACGATCTGGTATCTCATGGAAAACTACGGCCGGATCGACGACGTCACCCGGCTCGTCGACGAGCGCGTCTTCTACATCATTCCGACGGTCAATCCCGACGGCCGGCAGTACTTCATGGAAGGGCCCGGCGGCAACGCCCGGTCGGGGCACGTGCCGGTCGACGACGACAACGATGGCCTCTTCGACGAGGACCCGCCCGAGGACATCAACGGCAACGGCATCATCGAGCAGATCCGCAAGTACGTCCCCGGCGAAGGCAATTTCCGCATCAGCCGGACGAATCCCAACGTCCTCGAGCCCGTTCCCTTCGGCGAGACGGGCGACTACATTCTGCTCGGCCAGGAGGGCATCGACAACGACGGCGACGGCCTGGTCAACGAGGACGGGCCGGGCAGCTACGACGGCAACCGGAACTGGCCCAGCGACTGGCAGCCGGACTACATCCAGAGCGGGGCCATGGACTATCCCTTCCAGCTCCCCGAGGCCCGCGCGGTCGCCGACTTCCTCAAGGCCCATCCCAACATCGCCGGCGTCCAGTCCTACCACAACAACGGCGGCATGATCCTCCGCGGCCCGGGCGCCGAAGCGGTGGGCGAATACCCGATGACCGATGTCCGCTTCTACGACGAGCTCGGACAGAACGGCGAGCGCATCCTGCCGTTCTACCGCTACATCGTCCTCTGGAGCGGGCTGTACACCGTGCACGGCGGCTTCATCGACTACACGAACGACGGGTTGGGCATCCCCTCATTCTCCAACGAGCTCTGGAACGGCGACCAGTACTTCACGAGCCCGGCCCTCAAGGAGCAGCAGGACGACCCCGCGAGCCCCATCGCCCCGGCCGTTTCCCGGTACTACTTCGACAAGTACCTCGAGTTCGGCGACGAGTTCGTCGAGTGGAAGCCCTACGACCATCCCCAGTTCGGCAAGGTCGAGATGGGCGGCGTTTGGAAAAAGTACCAGGGACGCGTCCCGCCGCGGTTCATGAACGAGGAGCTCTGCCATCGGAACATGGCCTTCTCCCTTTACCAAGCCGGCGAGATGCCGCTTGTCCGTATGGGCGAGACCTCGGTCGAGAAGGTCGGCGGGGACGTCTTCCGGGTTTTCGTCGACATCGCCAATCCCAAGGTCACGCCAACGATCATGGCCCGGGCGGCCCAGAACTCCACCGTCCGGCCCGACCTCCTTCTCGTCGACGGCAAGGGCGTTGAGGTCATCGCGGCCAGCTTCGTCGACAACAAGACCGTGTACAAGGCCAACCCGTCGGTGACTCCGCTCGTCGATCAGAAGGACCTCAAGCGGATCATCGTCCGCAACGGCCACCCGGGCAAGACGACGAGGACGGCTGTCCTCCTGGTCAAGGGGTCTGGGACGTTGACGGTGACTTATGACAGCGTCAAGGGAGGAAAGGCGAGCCAGGCTGTCACCCTGAAATAGGCCTTCTCAATAATGTCGTTTGCCGGTCGAGGGGTGCTCCCCTGGCCGGCTATGCTCGGGATCTCGTCCCTTGCCCCCGCGCCCCGGAAACCAGTGAATCCGGTTTCCCCCACCTTCGGTGGGCCCCCCTTCCATCACGGGGTCTTTGGGACGACACCCCTCGCCGCCTCACGATGATCCGCCTGGAAACGGGAATTGAACCTCTTTCTATTACGGCTTGACGTCCGGCCGGCGGTAGAGCCACCAGGAGATGACGCCGACGAAAAAGGCCCCGCCGACGATATTGCCCAAGGTAACCGGCAGCAAGTTCCGGACGAGGAACCGGCCGATGCCGACTTCCGCCCCGTAGAACATCCCCGTGGGGATGAAGAACATGTTGGCGACGCTATGCTCGAAGCCGAGCCCGACGAAGGCCATGATCGGGAACCAGACGGCCAGGATCTTCCCCCCGACGTCATCGGCGGCGCAAGCCATCCAGACGGCCAGGCAGACGAGCCAGTTGCAGCCGACGCCGCGCCAGAACGCGGCCATGAACGAGAGGCCGGTCTTGTCGACGGCCATGGCCCGGACGGCACCGAGATAGGGCTCGGCCGCGCACAGGCCCGTCAGGTAGGCCAGGGCGTAGGCCACAAATAGCCCGCCAGCGAAATTGCCGATATAGGACAGGGCCCAGTTCCGGGCCAGTCCCCGTACGGGGGCGCGTCCGGCGATGATCCCGGGCATGACGATGGCCGTATTGCCCGTGAACAGCTCCGCCCCGGCGACGACCACCAGCATCAGGCCGACCGGGAACACCGCGGCGAAGAGGAACCGGCCGAGCCCGCCGTAGCGGACGTCGCCGACGACCGTGGGCGCGATGCCCTTGCCGATCATGATGGCGAGCAATCCCCCCAGCGCGATATAGGCCCCGGCCAGAAAACCTGAAACGAGGAGCTTGCGCCATGGGAGCCCGGTCTTAACGACACAAGCCGCTCCCATCGTCTCGACGACGTCGGCCGGCGACTTGAAGGCCATCAGAACAGGCCTCTCACCTTGCCGGTTTCAAGATCGAGGTCGACGTCATAATAGACGGGCCGCGTGGGCAGGCCGGGCATCGTCCTCATGTCGCCGCAGAGCGGATAGAGGAACCCGGCGCCGACGCTGGCCCGGATGTCGCGGACGGGGATCCGGAAGCCCTTGGGGACGCCTTTGAGCGCCGGATCGTGGCTCAGGCTGAGGTGGGTCTTGGCCATGCAGATGGGCAGCTTGTCGAAGCCCAGGCGCGTGTAGAGGGCCACCTTGGCCTCCGCTTCGGGCGCGTAATCGACGCCGTCGGCGCCGTAGATCTCCGTGGCGATCGTCTCGATCTTCTTCTTGATGTCCCACTCGAGCGGGTAGAGGAACGTGAACTTCGACGGCTTTTCGCATGCGGCCATGACCGCCTTGGCCAGGGCGACGGCCCCCGCGCCCCCGTCCGACCAGTGGGTCGCGGGGACGGCGTCCTCGGCCCCGGCTTCTATGGCGGCCTTGCGGATAATCTCGATCTCGGCGTCGGTGTCTGTGGTGAACCGGTTGACGGCCACGACGACGGGCACGCCGAAGCGGCGGGCGTTCTTGATGTGGGCGGCCATGTTGGGCAGGCCCTTGGTCAGCAGATCGAGGTTCTCGTCGGTGTATTCGGGGGCCAGAGGCTTGCCGGCCACGACCTTGGGTCCGCCGCCGTGCATCTTCAGGGCCCGCACGGTGGACACGATGACGACGCAGCTCGGGACGAGGCCGCTCGCCCGGCACTTGATGTTCATGAACTTTTCCATGCCGCAGTCGGCCCCGAAGCCGGATTCCGTGACGACGAAGCCGTCCCGGCCGACGAGGCGGAGGGCGATCTGGTCGGCGATGATCGAGGAGTTGCCGTGGGCGATGTTGGCGAACGGGCCGGCGTGGACGATGGCCGGCGTGTTCTCGACCGTCTGCATGAGGTTGGGCATGATGGCGTCCTTCATCAGGACCGTCAGGGCGCCGGCGACGCCGAGGTCGTCGGCCGTGATGGCCTCGCCCCCGCGGCTCGTGCCGATGACGATCCGGCCGAGACGCTCGCGCATGTCGGCGAGGCCCGTCGTCAGGGCCAGGATGGCCATGATCTCCGAGGCGACCGAGATATCGAACCCCGTCCGGCGGGTCATGCCCTTCTCTTCCGGGCCGAGGCCGATCTCGATGACGCGGAGGAAGCGATCGCTGATGTCGATGACGCGGTTCCAGGTGATGCTGGCCGGATCGATGTCGAGGCGGAACATCCGACGCTTCTCCTCGGCCGTCAGGTCGGCGGGGTTGGTCTTGTCGATGCCGAGCTTCTTGAGGCGGCGGAGCATGATCGGGGAGAAGCGGCGCTCGCCCTTCTTGTTGGCCGGGCAGAAGGCGTTGAAGAGCTTCTCGTCGTCCTGGCCCGACTCGTGGAGGATGCGGACGTCGATGGCCGCGGCGAGCAGGTCGTGGGACGCCGTGACGGCGTGGATGTCCCCGGTCAGGTGGAGGTTGAAGTCCTCCATGGGCACGACCTGGGAATAGCCGCCGCCGGCCGCCCCGCCCTTGATCCCGAACGTCGGCCCCATGCTGGGCTGGCGGACGACGGTCATGACCTTCCGCCCGAGGTGGGCGCCGAGGGCCTGGCTCAGGCCGACGGTCGTGGTCGTCTTGCCTTCGCCAAGCGGCGTCGGCGTTATGGCCGTCACGTCCACATAGTGGCCCAGGGGACGGTCCTTGAGCCGGTCGAGGACGTCGAGGTGGATCTTGGCCTTCCACTTGCCGTAGAGGTCGAGGTCATCCTCGCCGAGGCCGAGTCCGGCGGCCACCTTGACGACGGGCAGGAGCTCGGCGGCCTGGGCGATGTCGATGTCGCTCGGAACGGGTTTGACGGGCTTGACGGACATGGGGCGGACCTCCTTCTTCGGACATAAGGCCGGTCGTCCTATCGTAAGGAATTGGCCGGAGGAAAACAAGTCCCGGAATTTCCGGCGGCGTCGGCGTCGCACGCCCCGCCGTTCGGGGCGGGCCCGGGGCCCGCACGGCGGGCTACATGCTGATCGAGATGCTCCGCCCGCCGTTGCCGAACCGCGGATTGACGACGTTGCTCCGGGTCGAGCCGAATGAGAAATTCAGGCCGAACGAGAACGAATAATCATAGCCGGTGGCCAGTTGTCTCCGGCGGAGGAGGATCTCTTCGTAAGTGGCCTCTCCGGCCGGCAGGGCGAGCTGGTCGCGGATCCGGGCGTAGCTGCCGTCGATCTCGAAGCTCAGGCCGCGCCAGATACGGAACTCCAGCCCCGCATCGAGCTCGATCCTGTTCTTGCTGGCATCGTGGAAGAAATGGGAGCCCTCGAGCTGGACCGAGGCTTTGCCCCAGGGCCGGACGATCTCGTACGCACAGCTCAAGGCCTCCTGGACGAGGGTTTCGGAGGTCTTGAAATAGATCGTTTCCTCCTGATAGCGGGCCCGGCTGAGGCCGATCCGGTAGAGGATCCGGAGCTGCCTCTTTGTCGACTCGGAGTAGGGGAAAAGATCGTACTCGACGGCGGGGGCCGCGCTCAAGACGAACTTGAGGTTGGAGTACGTCGAAGATTCCGCTTCGACGTAGGCGCCGGCCGACCAATGCTGGCCGAGGCTCTTGACGACGAGGGCGGAGGCTCCCTTGCTTTTGGACGAGCTCTCATAGGCGGTGCCGTCGCCGAGGTCGAACCAGTAATCGCTCCAATTGCCGTAGACCGAAGTCTGGACCTTGATCTCCGGCGTCGTCCGCCTGGCCGAGAAAGAACCGTAGTAGGAGCCTGACCGGTATTGCGTCTCGCCCGAGAGAAAGGCGCTGGCGCTGAGGCTGAAGACCCAGAAATTCCACTTATCATTGACGGACGTTGGCTTAGCCTGGTCCAGGAAACGGACGGAGAGGTCCTTGGCGACCGGGGTCTTCGCGACGTAGCGCAGGAGGCCGATCCTGATCATGCCGGCGAGCCCGCCCTTGGCGTCCTCGGGCTTGGCGCCCGCGTCCGGAGCGTAGGAGAGTGTGTTCGTCTCGCCTTGGAACTCCTTGAGGCCGGTGAACTCGAGGACGAATGTCCCGGTCTCCGGAGGCCCCCCGGGCGTGACGGTGACCCGAATCTGGGCCGCTTCGAGGCTGGGGACGAACTCGACGAAGGGAATCTCGCCGCGGAGGAATTCGATGTCGCCGCCGGGCCAATCGAGGAAGACCCTCGGAAGGAGAGACGGCGGCGGGCCGGGCGGCGGCGTAGGAGGGACCTGGGCCGCCGCGGGCACGACGGCGAGACAGGCGAGGGTCGCGAGGAGAGGGGGAGCGCGATAAACTGACACGGTTTCGTCATGGTCTTCTCCTGCCCCTCTAGTGGATACTGATGCTCAGGCCGCCGCTGCCGGATGACCCGAAGCGGGGATTGATGACGTTGGTGAAGATAGAGCCGAACTGGAACTGGAAGCCCACGGCAGCGAAATAGTTGGTTTTCATCGGCAGCTCCCGCAGGCGCAGGAGCTGCTCCTCATAGGTCGGCTCGCGGCCGAGGAGCGAGAGCTGGCTGTTGTGGTACCAGGAGTAGCTGCCGATGACATAGACGCTAAGGCCCTTGTAGAGGCGCAGGTTGACGATGCTGAACGTGTTGACGCTGTACTTGCTCAGGTCGTGGAAATAGTTCGATCCTTCGACGCTGAGGCTGACCGTCCCGAACTTCTCGCGAAGGTCGAGGGTCAGGGAGAGCTCCTCCTTAAGGAGCGTCTCCCGAAGCTTCCCGAAGATCGTCACCTCCCGGTATGTGACCGGATTCAGGGACAGAGTGTAGAGGGCCCGGAGCTGGCGCCGGGTCGATTGGGAGTAGGGAAAGAAATTGTACTCGACGGCCGGGGCGACGCCCAAGCCGAACTGGATATTGCTATAGAGGGAGGATTCGGCCTCGGCGAAGACGCCGGCCGACCAGTGCTCGCCCAGGCTAATGACGTAGAGACCGTTCGCGTACCGGCTCGACATCTTCCCCGTGATGGTCGCGCCCTCGATCTCGTAGGTCTGCTTGTAGGTTTCGAACGATAAGCCCAGGCGGAGCTTCGAGGCCAGCGTGACCCGGTTGGCCGAGAACGAGCCATCGACCATCCCGGACCGGTAGCTCTCTTCTCCCGAGAAATAGCTGCTTCCGGAGAGGCTGAAAACCCAGGAGTTCCAGCGGTCGCGGCTCGGGCCGGACGCTTCGGGCCGGGTGTAGTCGACGGCGATCCGCCGGGCGATCGGCGTCCGGCCGACGAAGCTCATCAGCCCCAGCTTGAGGGTCTTGACGAGGCCGCGGCGGACGTCGTCTTCGGTGTCGGTCTTCGACGAGAAATATTTCTGGATGTCCTTTGTGTCCTTGAGATCGTTCTGGCCGATGAACGCGAGCGTGTATTCGACGCCGCCTCCTCCGGTGCTCTGCGTGCTGATGAGGATGTGGACCTGGGCCTCGAGGCGGTCCCGGACGTAGTTGACGAAGGTGATCTCGGTTTTGATGTAATTGAGGTCGCAGTCGTCGCAGTCGAGGAAGACCTTGACGGCGGTCTTCTTCAGCTCGTCGATGTTCGGCGGGGCGGTCTGGCCGGCCGCGGGCAGCGGGGCCGCCAGCGCCAATCCCAAGGCCAGGGACAGAATGAGCGCGGAAGCGGCTCCGGGGGATCTTCGCATGGACGCTCTCTTTCACGGGGCCGGCCGGGCCCGAGGCCTCGAGTGTCTGTCGGCCGGTATGCAGCAAATCCTATGCCATAAAGACAGCCCTCGGACATCTGGGGGAAAGACAGGACCGCCTAGCTTATATACGCCCGGCCGTAAGAAATGTTTACACGGCTAAAAGAAATAGTAGGCCGCTAAGAGGAGCCGGAGGTTCCGGACGAACCGGGCGGCGCGGACCTTTCCGAAGGGATCGGGGCTGCCGTACGAAGCCGCCGTCAGCTCGACTTCCCCGGCGAAGCGCATCTTGCCGACGTTGTAGACGAGGCGGGGCGACAGCCGGTAAAGCTCGTCGATGTTAAAGCCGCGCGCGTAATTCGCCCCCGTGATCCCGTGGAGAGAGCCCAGGTTCTTGGAGTAGCCGGCGAAGAACCCCGTCTGCCAGCCCGCGCCGTTGGTCATGAGCTCGGTCCACAGGGACAGGGTGGCGATCGGGGTGTAGACCCAATCCTGCCGGGTCGCGTCGACGACGTCCCGGACGGCGTAGCCGCCGAGCATGGTCAGGTGATGCAGGTTCTGTCCCCAGACGGCCTCGGCCTTCCATGTCCACTTCGGCCACTTCTGCTTGAAGAAGGCCATGGCCGCGACTCCGGTCAGGGCTTCGTCCGTCGCGTAGCCGAGGGCCGTGACAATGCGCGGGGCGATCCGCATGACGTCGGCGCCGATGCCGGCCACCGTCTCGATCTTCCGCGAGTCGTTCTTCGAAGCCAGCTGCAGCTTGAGATTGAGCTCGGGCAGCGCGGCATTGCGGAGGTAGACGGAGCTCGCCCCCTCCGGTCCGTTGCTCACGAAGTCGCGCTGGGCCAGGGCCGTCACGGCGAGCCTGATGCCGCCGAACGTCTGCGTGAAGCGCACCTGCGGACTGCGGTTGAACGGCTGAAAGGGCGCGCCGGTGTTAAATGAGACGACGTCAGGGAAGCTCTCGATGACGAACATGGGATGCCAGAACTGGCCGATCATGAGCTCGGAATGAGGCCAGGCGAGCTTGAGATAGCCGTGACGGAGGCGAAAGCCGTTGAGGTCGGCGTCCGAGGTGCCGAAGAACTCGGCCTCGATATAAGCCGAGGTCTTGGCGCCCAGGGCGTCCGGTCCGGTGATCTTCCCGGCGATGCGCGTCTGGATGGACAGGATGTGGAACGAATCCCGGGCGTTGATGTCCGCTCCGTCAGGATCGATCTGCGGGGCCTTGGGGAAGAGCAAATAATGGCCTTCGCGAATGCTTGTCGTCTGACGCGAATCATAGAAGATATCGGTCTTGACGAATCCCGACAGAGTGATGCCGAACGCTGGCGCTTTCTTGTCGTCCTGAGCCGCGGCCGGCGGGGCGATCACGGCGGCCATGAGGCCGATCGCAAGAAAGGCCGTTATGAGGCGTGATCTTTTCATGTCGTTCTCCCCGGCGGGACGGGACGCCGCTGAGGGTTCGGGAAACTCCGACCCTCGTCCGGAGGGGATTATATCGGCCGGGAGGGGAATGTCAATTCTGTGATAAAATCCAGGTGCTTTTTGAGAACGACCGATCGGAGGACCGCATGAGACGCGCCCGCTGGATCCTGATCGGGACGATCATCCTCGCCGCCCTGCCGCCGCTCGCCGGCGAGACCCGCAGCTTCCGGCTCGGCGAGAGCGAGTTCCTCCTCGACGGCAAGCCGTTCCGCATCATGGCCGGCGAGATCCACTACCAGCGTATTCCGCGCGAATACTGGGCTGACCGGCTGATGAAGGTCAAGGCCGCGGGCCTCAACACCGTCGGGACGTACGTCTTCTGGAACGCCCTCGAGCCGGAGCCCGGTCAATGGGACTTCAGCGGAGGCAACGATCTGGCCGCCTTCA
This sequence comes from Candidatus Aminicenantota bacterium, assembly GCA_963809345.1. Classification (GTDB taxonomy): domain Bacteria; phylum Acidobacteriota; class Aminicenantia; order Aminicenantales; family Saccharicenantaceae; genus RBG-16-66-30. The sequence goes on from CAWEJF010000009.1 coordinate 470,990, forward strand.
TCCGGACCGCCCAGCGGATCGGGCTCTGGGTCATCGTCCGGCCCGGCCCGTATGCCTGCGCCGAATGGGATTTCGGCGGCCTGCCGGCCTGGCTCTTGAGGACGCCAGACATCAAGGTCCGCTGCTCCGACCCGCGCTACCTTGACGCCTGCGAGTCCTATGTCCTGAAGCTCGGCGAGGTCCTCCGCGACCTCCAGGTCCATCGCGGCGGTCCGGTCCTCATGGTCCAGGTCGAGAACGAGTACGGCAGCTACGGGAACGACCGGGACTACCTGATGGCCCTCAAGGGCTTCTGGGACAAGGCCGGCATCGAGGTGCCGCTCTATACGGCCGACGGCGCGACGCCTTATATGCTCGAAGCCGGGAACCTGCCGGGGGCGGCCATCGGGCTCGACCCCGGCACGAACGAGAGCCATTTCGCCGAGGCGTCCCGGCTCGAACGCGGCGTCCCGATCTTCTGCAGCGAACTTTACCCGGGCTGGCTGACCCACTGGGGCGAGGAATGGGCCCGGGTCAAGACCGAGGATCTCCTGCCCGACCTGCGCTGGCTCCTCGACCACGGCAAATCCTTCAGTTTCTATATGTTCCACGGCGGGACGAACTTCGGGTTCATGGCCGGGGCCAATTTCGGCGACACGTACCAGCCGGACGTGACGAGCTATGATTACGACGCGCCCCTTGACGAGGCCGGCCGGCCGACGCCGAAGTATTTCGCCATCCGCGATCTCTTGGCCCGCTATCAGTCCAAAGGGGCGGGGCTCCCGGATCTGCCCGAGCCCTTGGCGGCGATCACGGTCCCGAAGATCGAGCTCGACGAAAGCGCCTCGGTCTTCGACAACCTGCCGCCGGCCGTGAAGAGCGCGCAGCCGGGTCCGATGGAATCCTACGGCCAGAACCATGGCTTCATTCTTTACCGGACGAAGCTCCTCGGTCATCGCGGCGGCACGCTCACGGTGACCGAACTCCACGACTATGCCATCGTCTTCGCCGACGGCCGGCCTATCGGGACGATCGACCGGACGAAAAACGAAACGGCCCTTGACGTGCCCAAGGCCGAACCCGCCAACCAGACGCTGGACATCCTCGTCGAGGGGATGGGCCGGATCAACTACGGGCCCCGGCTCCTCGACCGCAAAGGCATCACCGAGCGGGTCACGCTGAATAATATGACGCTGATGGGCTGGGACGTCCACCCGTTACCCATGGACGCAGAGTACATGGAGCGGCTCAGGTACGGGCGGCGTCCGGCCGACAAGCCGGGCAACTTCTTCCGCGGCCGCTTCGAGATCCAGAATGTCGGTGACACCTACCTCGATATGAGCGGCTGGAGGAAGGGGGTGGTCTGGGTCAACGGGCGGAACCTCGGGCGCTATTGGGAGATCGGGCCCCAAAAACGCCTCTTCTGCCCGGCGCCGTTCCTGAAGAAGGGGACGAACGAGATCGTCGTCTTCGACCTCCACGTCCTGCGCGCGGCTCCCGTCGCCGGCTTCACCGGGCTAGAGTAGCTCCTTCGAGACCTCGACGAGCGAGCTCTCGAGGTCGTTGACGATGTGGAAGCCGCGCTTCTCGAAGACGGCGATCATCCGGGGGTTGTCCGTCGTCGTGATGGCCGTGACCGTCCGGATGCCCCAGTCCTTGGCGATGCCGAGGCAATAGTCGGTCAGCAACCCTCCCAGGCCCTTGTCCTGCCAGGCGTCCTGGACGAGGACGGCGTATTCGGCCGACGTCCGGCCCGGCTCTGCGACCAGGCGCCCGACGCCGACGAGCCGCCGGTCCGGCCCCTCGCCGGACTCGGCGACGATGGGGAGCTCACGGTCGTAGTCGATATAGCAGTAGCGGCTGGCCACCTCGTGGGACTGCCAGAAGAAGAAATAACGGAAGCGGGAATAGATCGACTCCCGCGAACAGCTGGCGAGGAGGGCCAGCCACAACGGCTCGTCCTCGGGCTTGATCGGGCGGAGCGTGATCGCCGTGCCGTCCCTCATGCGCGTCTTCTTGACGAACTCTTCGGGGTAGGGCCGCAGGGAGAGGTGGGCGTAAGGCCGCTTCGGGTCCTCGACGGCGTTCCTGTCGCCGACGACTCGGGCGTCGAGGGCGATCACCCCTTGCGGCGTGACCAGCAGGGGATTGATGTCGAGCTCGGCGATCTCCGGAAAGTCGGCGGCCAGGTAGGACAGGCGCACCAAGACCTCGACGAGCTTGTCGACGGCCGCGGCCGGCCGGCCGCGGTAGCCCTGGAGCAGGGGCCGCATCCTGAGCTCGTCGAGCATGCGGCGAGCCAGACGCTCGTTGAGCGGCGGGAAGCCGATCGTCCGGTCATTGTAGATCTCGGCCGACGTCCCGCCCATGCCGGCCATGACGACAGTGCCGAAGGTCGGGTCTTTCTTGACACCCAGGATCATCTCGACGCCGTCCCCGGACCGGACCATCTTCTGGACCGTGACCCCTTCGAGGCGCGCCTGCGGGGTCTTGAGGCGGACGGTCTCCATCATGGTCTCGAAGGCGGAACGGACGGCGCCTGAGTCAACCAGGTCGAGGGCGACGCCGCCGACATCCGTCTTGTGGGTGATTTCGGGGGAGAGGATCTTGAGCACGACCGGGTATCCGGCCGCTTCAGCGGCTCGGACGGCGTCGTCGGCCGTGGCGGCGGCGACGGGGCTCGTGACCGGGATGCCGTAGGACGCGAGGAGCTCCTTGGACCGGGATTCGGACAGGGGCCCCTCGGCCGCGGTCAGGGCGCCGGCGAACCTCGCCCGAAGCTCCTTGCGGTCGACGGGAAAGTCGACGGGGATGTCCTTGGGCGTTTCATAGAGGATCTCGAGGTTGCGGGCATAGGAGACGAGCGTCATGAAGGCCTTGACAGCCTGCTCGGGCGTCGGGTAGGTGGGAACGCCGGCCTCATTGAGGAGGTTCGTCCCCTCGCGCATGGCCGCCCCGCCGAGCCAGGCCGCTAAAACGGGCTTGGCCGTGGCGGCCGCCTGGGCGGAGATCTCCTTGGCCACGGCCGTCGGGTTGGTCATGGCCTGCGGGGTGATGATGACGAGAAGAGCATCGACGCCGGGGTCTTGAAGGACGATCTGAGCCGCTTTGGCCACGAGCTTGGATTTGGCGTCGCCGAGGACGTCGACGGGATTGCGCCGCGACCATTGGGGCGGCAAGCTCTCGTTGAGAACGCGCATCGTTTCGCCGGTGAGACGGGCCAGCGCGCCTCCCGAGGCGATAAGGGCGTCCGTGGCCATGACGCCGGGCCCTCCGGCGTTCGTCAGCACGGCCAGGCGGGGACCCTTGGGGACCTTGGGCCGGCCGACGAGATCGGCGCAATCGAAGATCTCGCCGATGTTGAAGACCCGGGCCAGTCCCATGCGCTTGAAGGCCGCGTCGAAGACGGCGTCTTCGCCGGCCAGGGCCCCGGTGTGGGAGGCGGCCGCGGCGGCGGATTCCGGGAAGCGCCCGGCCTTGTAGGCGACGATGGGCTTCATGCGGGCGAAGGCCCGGGCGGCGGTCATGAATTTCCGGGCGTCGGGGATGGATTCGATGTAGAGGAGGATGGACTGGGTCGCCTCGTCCTCGCCGAGATAGTCGATGAGATCGCCGAATTCGACGTCGATCATATTGCCGGTCGAGACGAAATGCGAGAAGCCGAGCTTTTCCTCGGCGGCCCAGTCGAGAACGGATGTGCAGAGCGCTCCGGATTGGGAGACGAAGGCGACGTGCCCGGCGCGGGGCATCGCGCCGGCGAAGCTGGCGTTGAGAGGGAGGCCGGGAGAGATGACGCCGAGGCAGTTGGGCCCGAGGATCCTCATGCCTTCGAAGCGGCGGGCTTCCGTCCGGATGGACTCCTCGAGGGCCAGGCCCGCCGGCCCTATCTCGCGGAAGCCGGCCGAGACGATGATCAGGCCGCGGATGCCGGATTCGCCGCACTCGCGGACGAGCGCCGGCACCTGGGCCGCCGCGGCGCAGATGATGCCGAGGTCCGCGGTCTTCGGGAGGGACGCGGTGTCCGGGAAGCAAGGGATGCCCATCACGGCTTCGATGGACGGGCTGACGGGATAGACGACGCCGCGGAAGCCGCCGCCGATGAGGTTGGCGAGGATCCGGCCGCTGACGCTCTTCGGATTCGGGCTGACCCCGACGAGGGCGATCCGCTGCGGCTTGAAGATCTTGTCGAGGCTGAGGATGTCCATCGGTCCTCCATTCTCGCCCATGGACGGCGCGTTTTCAAGAGCGGCTAGATTGGGGACACAATACCAATTCCCCAATTTGGAGGTCCGTCTCTTCGGCTGGGCTCGGGATATCGCTCCTTGCCCCCTCACCCCGGAAACCTTGTAGCTGGTTTCCCCCGCCTTCGGCGGGTCCCCCTTCCCTTATGGGGGCTTTGGAGCGAAATCCCTCGCCGCCTCGCGACGGATGCGGGGCACCTGAGGTGGAATGCTGGAAATCGGGGACCGGCAGTGAGCGGACTCTGGGGAGCGACCCGGCAGAAGCGCGGCGGAGCGAGTCGGAGACGGACTTCTGCGCGATATCTTAGGAAAGAAATCAGAGCGCGAGGCGGAAGCCGGTCCGGGCGGTGATTCTCGGCGCCCCGTATCCCCAGACGGTTTCGTAGCGGGCGTCGAGGATGTTGTCGACGCGGAAGAAGAGCTCGAGTTGTGGACCGACGGGGGCCGTGAGGGCGGCATCGAGGAGGACATAGCCGGGGAGGGCGACCGTGGCGTAGGGATAGGCGCTGAAATCCCTGTCCAGGCGGCGGCCGACCCAGAGCGCTTGGGCGGCCAGATCGAACCGTCCGAAAAGACGGAAGCCCGCGTCTACGGAGAACTTGTCGCGAGGCCGCCGGAAAAGCTCGGTCCCGGCGTCGGTATCGCGCGCCGACAAGCGGGTGTAGGAAGCGTCCAGCCGGACGAAGGGAGCGGGGCGCGCCTCGGCCGAGACTTCGAGGCCCTTGGTCCTGGCCCGGCCGATATTGACATAGCCGGCCTGGAAATCGAAATCGACAAGATCCCGAAAGGCGTTCTCGAACCACGTCAGGCCGAGGATGACCCGGCCCGCCGCGAGCTGCTGCTCGACCCCGGCGTCCCAGCCGAGGGCCCGTTCGGGCCGAAGCAGGGGATTGCCGACCGGTCCGAACGACGTGGCCGGGGCGAAGAGCTGGTAGAGGGACGGAGACTTGAAGCCCGTCCCGAGCGTGGCCTTGAGCCGTGTGCCGGTTGCGGGGATGAGATAGGCGGGGGCGACACGGAACGTTACTGCGGTGCCGGCGCGGCTATGGCGGTCGGCGCGGACGCCGGCGGTGACGAAGAACCGGTCCTCGACCTCCCAGTGGTCGAGAAGATAGATCCCCCCCGACGAGGCGTGGGCCGAGGGAAAACGGGCCTCCGAGAGGCCATAGGCGCTTTCCGAAAGATAGTCGGACCGTCCCGACTCGCTCTCGAGCTCCAACCCGGCCGTGAGCGTGTTCGAGGGATGGAGGAAGAGGTTGTTCTGCCAATCGAGCTTGACGATGCCGCTCTTGTAGAGGCCTTCATCCCGTTCCGCGGGATGGGCCGTGTCGAAGGGATTGTCGTTCTCGCGTCTCGCCCCGAGCCAGGACAGGGAGACCATTCTTTCCCAGCGGCCGCCCCGGGAGAGCCCACGGTACTGCCCGCGGACGAGGAGGCTGCCGTAGTCCTGGACGGCGTTCGGATCGTCGCCGCCGGGGCCGCCAAAATTGTCGAGTTCGGTCCTGGCGCTCGTGGCCCGGAGCGTGAGCGACAGCGTCGTCGTGGGGCGCGGCGTGTAGCCGAAGCGGGCGGCCAAGCTCACGTTGCGATAGCCGTCCTTTTCGGTGTTCCCGGGGTAGGCCGACGAGGCCGCGGAGAGGCCGGCCGTCCGTTCGTGGAAGAGGCCGAGGGAATAATCGGTCTTCCTGCCCGAGCCGGCAAGTGAGATGTCCGCGGCGAGCGAAGGCAGTGTGTCGGCCGACGAGGCCATCGTGAGCCGCGGCCGGCCCCGGCCGGTCCGGGTGATGATGTTGATGACGCCGCCGAGCGCGTCAGAGCCGTAAAGAAGCCCCTGGGGACCGCGGAGGATCTCGACCCGCTCGACTTGGCCGAGGGGAAGATGGGACACGTCGTAGGAGCGGGACGGGTTGATCGGATCGTTGAGCTCGAGACCGTCGATGAGGAAGAGCGTGTGTTCGCTGTTGGCCCCGCGCACGGACACTGACGAGGCCGCGCCCGGTCCGCCGTTCCTGACCGTGGAGAGTCCGAGCACGGATTCCAGGGCCTCGAGAACGAATGTCCTTCCCGTACGGACGAGCTCTTCTCCGGTGACCACGGTCAGCGAGCTGCCGACTTTTTTTTCGGGGGTCTCGAGCCGCGTGGCCGTGACGACGAGGTTGTGCTTGATGGGCGGCGTGGCCTCGTCCTGAGCGGCCGGAGCGACGGAGGCCAACGGGATGAGCGCGGCGAAGGCCGCGAGCGAGAGCGTTCGCAAGGTCATGGCAGGGGCTCCGAACCGCCCCCGCCGCTTTTTCGTTCTCCGTCTTCCGCCCGAAGACCGGTCGACCGAGGCTTAAAGAAGGTTTCCTGACTCCCGGATCGTCCTCCTCCCGAGCCTTCCAGCCTCATGGCCGTGGCATCTCTCGGGATTCGTCCCCGGTTACAGTAGCGGGGGCTGTGTCCGCATCGGACGGACTTCCCTTCGGAATAAGCCTGGCAAGATTCTAATCTAAAAAAAAGAAGGGGTCAAACCTACCCATCGTTGCTTCTTTTGCAAATGATCACATTTCTGCCGGAAAGTAACGATGGGTAGGTTTGACCCCTTCTTAATTAAAAAGAAGAGGAGGGAGGCTGCCCTGAACCGGTCCTCAGGTTAGGGCAGCCTCGGAAAGGGAATAGGGTCTATCTAGGATTATAGGAAGGAGGTCGAGGCTGCTCATTTTCGTCGCTCATAAATAACTACGCTGGGGACGTCGGAACGGTTGCGTGCAAGGAGGAAAAACGAGGATGAGCGGATCAGGCAGAGAAGAACGCAAAACCAATTTTTTGATTTTTTTCCCCGCCCCTCTCAACGACCATTTCTAATTATACCACAAGCCAACCCTGAATACAAGGCTTTTTCCTACTTTACAGAAAATGACCACCAAGGCCCTTCGGCCAACCGCTTTTTAAGCCGAAAAGGCCCCTCTTTAGCACGTTTTCAAAAAACATCTCTGGGCCGGCCTTTCCCTGGCGGTTTCCCCTGAAAACAGGTATATTGAAGGTGGCCCTCCAGGGGGGTAAAACGCCCCGGGACGAGGAGATTTTCATGAAAAACGAGGATTTCCGGCGCGCCGGGCACCAGTTCGTGGACTGGATCGCCGATTATTTCGAAAATATCGAGAAATTCCCCGTCGTGTCCCGGGTCGAGCCGGGCGACATCAAGAAACTGATCCCGGCCGTGCCCCCGGCCAGGGGCGAGGCCATGGAGGGCATCTTCCAGGATTTCGAGAAGGTCATCCTGCCCGGCATCACCCATTGGCAGCACCCGGGCTGGTTCGGCTACTTCCCGGCCAACAACAGCCCGGCCTCGGTCCTGGGCGAGCTCCTGACGGCCGGTCTCGGGGCCCAATGTATGGTCTGGCAGACGTCCCCGGCGGCGGCCGAGCTCGAGGAGGTCGTCCTCGACTGGCTCCGCCAGATGATCGGACTTCCTCCCGGCTTTTCCGGCGTCATCCAGGACACTGCTTCGACGGCCACCTTGTGCGCCATGCTCTCGGCGAGGGAGAGGGCGACGGGCTTCGAGTCCAACGAATCCGGACTGAACATGCCCCTGACCGTCTACGCTTCGGAGGAAGTCCACTCGAGCGCCGACAAAGGGGTCAAGATCGCCGGCTTCGGCAGGAAGAACTTCCGTCGTATCCCCACCGACGCGCGGTTCGCCCTCATCCCCGAGAAGCTCGAAGAGGCCCTCGTCCGGGACAAGGACGCCGGGCTCGTCCCCGCCTGCGTCATGGCCACGGTCGGGACGACCTCCTCCGGCGCCGTCGACCCCCTGAGGGCCATCGGGGAGATCTGCCGGAAGCACGGCGTCTGGCTCCACGTCGACGCGGCCTGGGCCGGCACGGCCGCCCTCCTCCCCGAAAAGCGTTGGATCCTCGACGGGGCCGAGCTCGCCGACTCGTTCGTCTTCAATCCCCACAAGTGGATGGTGACCAACTTCGATTGCTCCGCCTATTTCGTACGCGACCCCGCGGCGCTCATCCGGACCTTCGAGATCCATCCCGAGTACCTCAAGACCGGAGTCGACGCCAAGGTCAAGAACTACCGCGACTGGGGCATCCCGCTGGGCCGGCGCTTCAGGGCCCTCAAGCTCTGGTTCGTCATCCGGAGCTATGGCGTCGAGGGGCTGCAGGTCATGGTCCGCGAGCACATCCGGCTCGCCGGACTCGTCAAGGATTGGGTCGAGGCCGACCCCCGCTTCGAGCTCCTGGCCCCGGTCGATCTCGGTCTCGTCTGCTTCCGCCTCAACGACGGGCGGGACGATGCCACGCTGAACGAGCTCAACCGCAGGCTTCTCGAGCGCATCAATGCCGCCGGGCCCGTTTTCCTGACCCACACGACGCTTCGCGGGAAGTACACGGTCCGGTTCGTCGTGGGCCAGCGGACGACCCAAGAGCGCCACGTCCGAGGGGCCTGGGACGTCATCTCCGCGGCCGCCGACGAGGTCATGAAGTCCTGACCGGCTGGCCGACCTGGACTTGAGCGCACAGCACAAGACACCGTCCGGATCAACGAGGATCAGGGGACGGACGCCTTCTTTTTCGAAGCCAACCCGTGCGGATATGTGACTTCCGGTCCCGGCTGGTGTAAGGCTTGATGTCGAGCACGGGCGTCCCGTCGATGAGGTCAAGGCCCGAGACCTCGAGGACGGCCCCGTCGCGACCGAGGAGCTTGAGGACGCTCAAGCCGATGGGGTTGGGGCGATGGGGCGACCGGGTGGCGAAGACGCCGCGCGGCTTCTTCTGACCCGGCGGTATGACCTTGAGCTTGGATGAGCCGGCCTTGTGGAATTCGAAGAGGACGATGATGTGGGAGAAACCCTCGAGGCCCTCGAGGCCGCGGGCGAATTCGGGGAAGACCTCGATCTCGCCCGTGGACCGCTCGAAGAACCGGGACGGCGCGAAGGCCGGCGGCGGGAGCTCGGACGGTTCCTTGTAGCGCGAGCGGACGACGCCGACGGGCCGGAGGCGGACTCCGGGCCCTAGTTCCCGACGTACGTCAGCCACTTCTCGTAGCGGGGCTCGCGCCCCGTGACGGCGTCGCCGAAGGCCTTGATCATCCGCAGGGCGACCGGGCCCGGCTTGCCCGTCCCGATGGTGTGCTTGGTCTTGGGCATAGTGGGATCGGAGCCGTCCGTGACCGTGACGATCGGGATGACCTCGACCGCGGTGCCGCAATAGAAGGCCTCGTCGGCGCCGAAGAGGTCCTGCTTGGTGATCGGGCCGACGGCGGTCTTGTAGCCGAGGTCCCGGCCGATCTCGAGAAGGCTCGTCCGCGTGATCCCTTCGAGGGCGGACTCCAAGCGGCCGTTGGTGATGAGCGTCCCGTCCTTGACGATGAAGACGTTCTGGCCCGGCCCTTCGGCGATCCGGCCTTCCATGTTCAAGAAGATGGCCTCGTCGAAGCCCTCCTCGCGCGCTTCGAGGCCCGCGATCGTCGACTGGACATAGACGCCGCCGAGCTTGGCGGACATGTTGATCTGGGTGTGATGGACCCGGTGCCAGGGAATGATATAGGCGCTGACGCCGCGGGCCGCGTTCTCGCCGAGGTAGGCACCCCACTCCCAGGCGCTGATGGCGAGCTCCACAGGGCAGGCCTTGGGCACGAGGCCGAGGTTGCCGTAGGAATAGAAAAGGAGAGGGCGGATGTAGCAGCTGTCGAGCTCGTTCACCCGGACGGTCTGCTTGATGGCCTCGGTGATCTCGTCCTTGGTATACGGGCATTTCATCTTGGCCACGCCCGCCGAAAGGAGGAAGCGGTCGTTGTGCTCCGGCAGGCGGAACACGGCCGGGCCTTTGGCGGTGCTGTAGGCCCGGATGCCCTCGAAGACGGAGCTCCCGTAGTGAAGGGCGTGCATCATCGGGTGCAAACCGCCTTCCGACCAATCGTGGAATTTCCGCTCGTACCAGTATTTCTTGGCCTTGGGAAAGTTGGTGTTGAGGAACATGGTTGCGCTCCTTTTAGGGACGTCGGCCTGCGAGGCCGGAAGGGTTTTTCAGGAATGGAAGACCGCTCGATCCGTGGGTGACCGAACCTGGCTTGTAGAAGGCACGACCTCATCAGGCGATAGGATTTACGGTTCAAGCCTTCGTGAGAAGGGATGCTATCACAGCGGACAGGTCAAGTAAAGTCAGCCGGTCGCCCCGCGAAATACGCCCGGCCGGCGTGGACGACCTTGCGGATGCGGCGGCGGGCGAGGAGCGAGGCCAGGGCCTTGAGGACCTCGTCGCGGTGACGTCCGAGGGCCGAGGCGATGTCCGCCGCGGTCTGGGGACGCCTGCCAACGGTGGCCAGGATGGCCGGTTCGAGCCCGCCCGAGGCTGGGGCCTGCCTCCTTTCGGCGAATGAGGCGACGATCTCCGCCTTCGGGCCGAGCTGGGCCCGGATCTTGCCCAGCGCGGCGGCCCCGAGCGGCTTCGCGCTGCGATCCGCCGGCGGGCGGACGACCGTGTTCAGCTCGATCCTGTCGGGCCGGATGCGGCCGACGGCGGCCTTGAGGGCCCGGATGTCGGCCGGAGAATCGTTGACGCCCTTGACGATCATGACCTCCAGCCGGAGCTCGCCCGGGAACTCCTCGCGGAAGCGGACGAGACCGTCGATGATCTTCCGGTTGTCGAGCGAGGCGTGAGGCCGGTTGACGCGCTTGAAGGCGGCGGCCGTGACGGCGTCGAGCGAAGGCACGACGATGTCGGCCGCGGCGAGGTCGCGCCGCACGTCCTTTCGGGTGAGGAGGGTCCCGTTGGTGAGCACCACGACAGGGATGCGGGTCATCCGCTTGATGGCCCGGATGAGGGGGCCGATGTCCCGGCTGAGAGTGGGCTCGCCCGACCCCGAGAAGGTGATGACGTCGATCCTCTGCCCGGAATCGACCGCCGCCTTGATCTGGACGAGGATCTCGCCGGAAGGAAACCATCTCCCCCGGCGGGTCATGGTCTTGCCGGCCGACCCGAGCTGGCAATAGATACAGTCGAGCGAACACGTCTTGAAGGGGATGATATCGACCCCCAGGGACAAGCCCAGGCGCCGGGAAGCGACCGGCCCGTAGACGTAGCGGTGCCCGGCCATCAGGCCTTATCCTTGTAGATCTCGATGAACCGGCGCAGGGACCGATCGTAGGTCCTCTCGACAGGATCCGGGAACAGGCAGGCCGGCAGCTCGCGGTTCCGCCAGTGATAGGCCAGGCAATCACAGCAGATGCCCTTCCGGCTGCAGGGTTCGTAGCTGCAATTGCAGCGGGCCTTGTTCTTGGCGCTCTTGCATTCGCTCATTCGGGCTCTCTTATAAGGAATATATACCTTAATATGAGGCTTCTATTATAGGGATTCTCTATTCTCCGGGAAACCCTTGACCCCGCCCTGTCCGGCTCGCCGGGCCAAACCCGCGACCCGACGGAGTGGCGCGCCCCGAGCCGAGAAGTCTAAAAAGCGAGATCTGCTCTTGGAGCCGGGCATTGCCGGACCCCAAGATTTCGTGTATCATAGCCCGCATCAAGGAGTTAGTGAGGAATTCATGCCCGGATATACCGACCGTGAGGCCAAAGCGGGCCTCGACGCCAAGCTGCCGCCGCTCGAGACCTTCGCCAACCAGTTTCCCGACTACGAGATCGCCGTCGAGTACCCCGAGTTCACCTCCGTCTGCCCCAAGACGGGCCTGCCCGACTTCGGGAGGATCACCCTGCGCTACGTCCCCGTCGGGAGGGTCCTCGAGCTCAAGTCGCTCAAGGAATATCTTCTGGCCTATCGCAACTTGGGCATCTTCTACGAGAACGTCGTCAACCGCATCCTCGAGGACGTCGTCCGCGCTTGCCGGCCGGCGAGCGCCGTCGTGAAGGGCGAGTTCAATCCCCGCGGCGGCCTCATCTCGGTCGTCGAAGCCCGCTACCCCAGGCCGAGGAAACGGCGGCCCTGACCCGTACCGGCGTCGGGCGGAAGAACGGTCCCTCCATCGAAAGGCAGATGAGAAGCACCGCTTTGGCCAGATCGCCGGCCGGCTCGCGGATGGGCCGGACCGACCTGCTGATCCTGCTGGTGATCCTTCTCTGGGCCGTCAACCTCTCGGTCATCAAGATCGGCCTACGCGCGCTTTCTCCCCACGCTTTCAACGCCACCCGGTTGGTGCTCGCCTCGCTCGCCTATCTGGCCGTCCTCATCGCCCGCCCGGGCCGGTTCTCGCTGGCCAAGAAAGGCGACGGCTGGAAGGCCATGGGACTGGGCCTGTTGGGGATCACGTTCTATCAGGTCTTCTTCATCCGGGGCGTCAGCCTGATGAACGCGTCGACCGCCTCGATCATCATGGGGACGAGCCCCATCTTCATCGCCGTGCTGGCCACGGCGGTGGGGGAGGAGCGGATCACGCCCGCGGCCTGGGCGGGGATCGGGCTGTCCTTCGCCGGATTTCTCCTCGTTGTCGCCGGCGAGAGCGGCGGCCTGACCTTCACCTGGGAGGCCTGGCGCGGGGCCGTCCTCATCCTCCTGGCCAATGTCTGCTGGGCCGGGTATACCGTCTTCTCCAAGCCGGTTCTCGACCGGAATTCGGCCTTCCGCCTGGCCGCCGTGGGGACGATCGCCGGGACGGCGGTCTACTTGCCGTTCGCGGCCAGGGAGCTGGCTTCGGTCGAATGGGCGCGGGTGTCCTGGCAGGGATGGGGGGCCATCGCCTACGCCGGCCTCGTGGCCATCTTCTTCTGCTTCGTGCTCTGGTATCAATCGGTCAAGGAAGTCGGGAGCTCCAAGACCGGCGTCTACAGCAACCTGACGCCCATTCTCTCCATCTTCTTCGCCGGCCTCGTCCTCGGCGAACGGATGGCCGCGATCCAAGCCACCGGCGCGGCGATCACGTTGGCCGGCGTCTATCTCACGCGGTCCGGATACCGGTTCTTCGAACGGAAGGGCGGCCGGCCGGCCGCGGCCGACGAGAGCCAGCCGACGGGCTAGCGAAGCCCGTAAACCTTGTGAAGCTGGATGGAGAGGCGGATGCCGTCGAGGCCCGCCCGTCCGGCGTCCTCGAGCAATCCCGCGGCCTTCTTGATGCTCCACCGCGCGTTCGATTGGGGCTGTAGGATGATGGGGACCGTCGCGGGGAACGCGGCCCTCACCGTCCTGATGCCGTCGAGGTCGAGCGTCCGGCAGGCCACGAGCTTGACCTCGCGGGCCTGCTTCGCAAACCCCGGGTGGACGGCGTAGTCCGGGGGCTTGGGCGAGACCGAGTGCCAGTCCGCGAGCGGCGCGGGCGGGAAGGTCCCGTTCGTTTCGATCTGGACCATGAAGGCCTCGTCGTGAAGGCGGACGATGAGAGGGCGGACGTTCTGGGCCAGGGGCTCGCCGCCCGTCAGGCAGACCCATGTCGTCGGGTATCCCCGGCGACGCCGGCCGACCTCGTCCACGATCTTCTCGATGGACATCTCGCGGCCGTCCCGCCAGGCCCTCTTGGTGTCGCAGAAGCCGCAGCGGAGATTGCAGCCGGCCAGGCGGACGAAGATCGTCGGCTCGCCCTGGCGCAGGCCCTCGCCCTGGACCGAGGCGAAGATCTCAATCGTCTTCAGAGTAGGTGGCCGAGGCATCGTCGGACTCCCAGACCGTCACCGACCTGACCGGGTACGCCTTCCTGAGCTCGCCATAGAGGTGGCGGGCGATGTTCTCCGCGGAGGGGTTGAAGTCGAAGATCTCGTTGAGGTGAGTGTGGTCGGGGAGGGCCGCGGCCAGGGCCTTCTTGATCTCGGCGAAGTCGTAGCCGAGGCCTGTCCGATCGAGCTCGCTCACTCGGATGGCGACCTCCACCTGGAACGTGTGACCGTGGACTTTTTCGCACTTGCCCTTGTATTCCCGGAGGTAGTGGGCGGCCGAGAACGTGTCACGGACCTTGAGTGTCCAGCTCATCATTTGCCTTCCTTTCGGAGACGGACGAAGACCGGGTCTTCGCGGCCGACGGCCTTCCAGGCCTTGGCGCGGAACCGGCAGGACGAACACGTCCTGCAGGGCCGCTCGGCGCCCGCGTAGCAGGAGACGGAATAGGAATAATCGGCGCCGAGGCCGAGGCCGAGGCGGATGATGCCCGGCTTGTCGAGGCCGAGGAGCGGCGCGACGATCCGGGGCGCCGGACCGCCGAACGCGGCCTTGGTGCCCACCCGGACGGCCTTTTCCATGGCCCGGACGAAGGCCTTCGTCGTGTCGGGATAGTCGGGCGAATCGGCGACGTGGAAGCCGCAGACGAGGTCGCGGATGCCGCGGGTTTCGGCCCAGGCGGCGGCCAGGGCCAGGAAGATCCCGTTGCGGAACGGGACATAGGTCGCCGGCGGCCCTGAGCCCGGAGCGGAGCGGCGCGGCGAGCGGGGGAGAGGGATGGCCGGGTCGGTCAACGCCGAGCCCCCGATCTGCCGCAGGTCGACCTTGAGGACCGCGTGCGGGATGCCGACGCGGCGGGCGGCCTTGCTGGCGAGGGCAACCTCGACGCGGTGCCGCTGGCCGTAGTCGAAGGTCAGGGCGCGGACGTCGTCATAGCGGTCGATGGCCCAAGCGAGCGCCGTCGTCGAATCGAGCCCGCCCGAAAACAGGACGACACAGGATCTCAATACGGCCTCCCAACTGAATAATAGAGGACGGCACTCTGAATATCAAGGCAGGGAAGACGAGGAGGCTGCGGAAGAAGGGGCCGAGGGGTGTCATCGAGGGAGCATAAAGCGAACGCAGATGACCCCCGAGGCCCCTCCGCAGCCGGAACGAGGGGATTGGCGGCCGCGCCGCGCCGTTTGACAGCCCGGGGCCCGGATGGTAATCTTCGAATTCCAGATATGAGCGAACATCCGATCGAGAAGGGCGTCGCTGACGTCGTCCGGACCTACGAGTTATTGGACCGTGTCCGGACGCGCCAGGACCTCGTCATCCGCGACGATCAGTTCGATTTTACGGTCCTTCTCGAAGCGGCCCGTTACGCCGGCCGGCGCCGCATCCGTATGAGCGTTCTCGACACGGGCCGGTTCGGTCTCGAGGAGATCGAGTCGCTCGCCAAGGCCGGCGCCCGCATCCTGACCTCGGACGAAGCCAGGCCCCGGGCCGAGGAGTGGGAGATCCTTCAGGAAGCTTGCCGGGGCGCCGGGACCCACCTCTCCGTTTTCTGGAACGGCCCCCTTCCCGCCAACGAAGCCGCGACGGGCGTGACATTCCAGTCCCTCGTCGACCTTCTCGGGATAGGCATGGATCTCCATATCTCCAACCGGAAGCATGCCCGCGACGTCCCGACGCTCGCCCGCTTGGCCGCCGCCGCGAGAAAGGGGAAGGGCAATTTCGTGATCTATCATTCGGGCCCGCTCGTCGCCGAGCTCGCCGAGCCCGCCGCAGGCCGCGCTTGGGTCCATTTCACCGACGCGGCGATCGGGGACAAGGCCGGGGCCATCCTGGCCGTCGACATCGCCCGGGCCGCCGCCGGCGCGGGGTCGAGGGCCGTGGTCCACGTCGAGCGGGGCCTGCACCTCGAGCTCCTCGAAGCGCTCTGGGACGCCGGGGCCGCGCTCCTCTTCACGACGCCGCCGAGCGACGACCGCTCGCTCCTCCGCTCCGTCGAAAAGCGGGCCGCCCGGAGGAAGCTCCCGCCACGCGCCTTCCACCTTTCCGCAGCCTTCATGCCGTGATGCGGCGCCGGCCAAGACGCCTGAGCCGTGTCATCGTTCTCTCTTGAAAAAAACCCGGCTTCCGCTACAATACGCATTCGATGAACGCGCACGATCTCGGCCAGACGCTGTCGCTGTGGGCGGTCGTCCCCTTCGTGGGGCTCCTGCTGTCCATCGCGCTCCTGCCTCTCCGTGCGCCCCATTTCTGGGAAAGCCATAAGAACAAGGGCCTCGTCGCGTTCCTCTGGTCGCTCCCGGTCGCCGTCTACTTCCTCTTCCAGGCGCCCCACGAGCTCGTCCTGTCGATGAAGGACTACTCGTCGTTCCTCCTGCTGCTCACGGCCCTGTTCATCATTTCCGGCGGCATCGTCCTCAAGGGCGACCTCAAGGCGACGCCGGAGGTCAACGTGCTGATGCTGCTCATCGGCGCCGTGCTGGCCAACTTCATCGGGACGACCGGGGCCAGCATGCTCCTCATCCGTCCGATGCTGCAGACGAACTCCGAGCGCAAGCACACGATCCATATCCCCATCTTCTTCATCTTCCTCGTCTCCAATATCGGCGGCTGCCTGACGCCCCTCGGGGACCCGCCCCTCTTCATGGGCCTCATCAAGGGCGTGCCCTTCTTCTGGACGCTGCGCCTTTTCCCGCTCTGGGCGGTCATGGTCGCCGGCGTCTTGCTGGTCTTCTATCTCCTCGACGGCTTCCAGTACCGCAAGGAGACGTGCCGCGATATCATCCGCGACCGGCAGCGCGTCGTCCCCCTCCACATGACCGGGACGATCAACTTCCTTTGGCTGGCCGGCGTCGTCGGCGCGATCTTCCTGCCCTTCCCCAGCCGCGAGGGCGTGCTGATTCTTATGGCCATCCTGTCCCTTCTCACGACTCAACGGGCGTGCCGTATCGACAACAAGTTCACGTACAACCCCATCCTCGAGGTGGCCATCCTCTTCGCGGGGATCTTTGTGACCATGATCCCGGCGCTTCTCATCCTCAACGCCCGCGGCGCCGGACTGGGCATCACCAAGCCGTGGCAGTTCTTCTGGGCCACGGGCTCGCTGTCGTCCTTCCTCGACAATACGCCGACCTACCTGGCCTTCTTCTCCATGGCCCAGGGCCTTGGCCTCAACGGCGACATGATGGGCATCCCGAGCCTGATGCTCAAGGCCATCAGCGCCGGGGCCGTCTTTATGGGCGCGAACTCCTACATCGGCAACGGGCCGAACTTCATGGTCAAGGCCATCGCGGAGGAATACAAGCTGAAAATGCCGTCGTTCTTCGGCTACATGGCCTACTCGATGGCCTTTCTCATCCCGCTCTTCGTGGTCGTCACCCTCATCTTTTTCAGGTAAACATCACCCGGACCCCCGCCATGAACTCACCGTTCGTCCTTCCTCTATACTCGCGCGCCGTCAGCGACGCTTCATCGCCGCAAAGGTCCGCGATCGTCCAAGCAGGAGCGCGAAAACCGACACTACTAATGGTGGGGGCGCCGGGCCCTTCTACAAAAAAAAGTGGTCGAAACCGAGAAAATACTTGACAATTGGTTAGAATGCTCTATAAATGAAAACAGAAAAATACTATGAAAGGTTTTTTGAGCAACGAACGTTGGAGCTGAAAGAAGGACCGAGAAATGAAGATCGCATTGCTGTATAGCTCGAAAGCGGGAATGGAGGCGACGCTCGTCGCCCGCCCCGCCGAGCACAAGGACGAGGAGGACGAACCTCCACTTCCCATCGACATGCTCGCCGAATGCGATTCGGACGAGACGATCGCAGCGGTCGGGCATGCTCTCCAAGAACGGCACCAGGTCGTTTTCATCGAATCCGACGACAAGGCCTACGGCCGGCTGAAGCGTCAACGGCCACAGCTCGTCTTCAATATCGCCGAACGCGTCGTCGGCCCCAACCGCGAATCGCACATCCCGACGGTCTGCGAGATGCTGGACCTCCCGTACACCGGGTCCGACCCGCTGACGCTCGGCATCTGCCTCGACAAGTCGCGGACCAAGGAGATCCTGACGTATCATCGGGTCCCCAATCCCGCTTTCTGGATCATCGAGTCGGCGGCGGCCATCCCGGCCGGCGTCCGGCTGCCGGCCATCGTCAAACCCCTCTACGAGGGCTCGAGCAAGGGCATCAAGAACAATTCCCTCGTCGGGAGCCTCGGCGAGCTCTACGAGCGCGTCGAGGAGGTCGTCGCGACCTACAAGCAGCCGGTCATCGTCGAGCGCTTCCTCTCCGGCCGCGAGTTCACCGTCGGCGTCCTGGGCAACGGCCCGAACTACGAGATCCTGCCCATCGTCGAGATCGACCACGGGCAGCTGCCCGCCGGGGCGGCCCCGATCTATTCCTACGAAGCCAAGTGGCTCTGGGACACCCGCGAAAAGCCCCTCGACATCTTCAAGTGCCCGGCGCCCGTCTCGGGCGTCCTTCGGGCCAAGATCGAAAACGTCGTCGCCCGGACCTGCAGCGTCCTGCGCATCAGGGACTGGTGCCGGGTCGACGTCCGGCTCGACGAGAAAGGCGAGCCCAACATCCTCGAGGTCAATCCCCTGCCGGGCATCCTGCCCCGACCCGAGGACAATTCCTGCCTGCCGAAGGCGGCTCGGACCGCAGGGTATTCTTATTCGGACCTGATCCACAGGGTCGTGGAGGAAGCCTCCAAGCGATGCGACCTCCGTCAAACGCGCATCCGGCCTGCGTCGAGTGAACGGCCGGCGGTCCTCTCGGATCGTGCATGAACCCTGCGCCCAACATCGCGATCGTCTTCAACGCCTACGAACCGAGACCGACGGCGACCGGGGAGCGTCTGTCCGAGGAGTCCGTGGCGGACATGGCCCAGCAGGCGCACGACGCCGTGCGCACCCTCGGGATCGGCACGACGCTCATCCCGCTCCAGAAGAGTCTGCTCAATTTCCTGGGACGGGTCCGGGACATCAACCCCGACGCCCTGATCAACCTCTGCGAGGGGTACTACGGGCGGCCGCAGTGGGAATCCAACGTCGCCGGGATCTTCGAGCTCCTGGGCCTGACGTTCACGGGCAACGCGGCCAAGACCCTGGCCATCTGCCAGGACAAGTTCAAGGCCAAGGCGGTGCTGAAGGCGGCCGGGCTGCCGACGGCGCCGGCGCAGCTCATGTTGACGGGGGAAGAGCCCCTGGAGCTGCGGTTCCCGATCATCGTCAAACCCAATTCCGAGGACGCCAGTCTCGGCATCTATCCCGAATCGGTCGTCCGGGACGAGGAATCGCTGCGGCGTCAGGTCCGGCGATGCCTCGACAACTACAAGCAGCCGGTCCTTGTCGAGGCCTTCATCGACGGCCGGGAGTTCAACGTCTCGGTCATGGAGAACGGGGAACTCCAGCCCCTGCCGGTCTCGGAGATCGACTTTTCGGCCATGCCCAAGGAGATGCCGAAGATCCTCGGCTACGAAGCCAAGTGGTTCGAGGACAATCCGCTCTATCAGAAGACGCCTCCGGTCTGCCCGGCGCCGATCGACAATGACCTCCGCGACAAGCTCCAGGGGCTGGCCGCGGCGGCTTTCCGGACCATGGGCTGCCGGGACTATGCCCGGGTGGATTTCCGGATGGACGCCAAGGGCCGGCCGTTCATCCTCGAGGTCAATCCGAACCCTGACATCAGCACCAACGCGGGATATGCCCGGGCCCTCAAGGCGGCCGGGATCGAATACGCGGCGTTTTGGGGCGCCATGGTCAAGAACGCCCTCGAAAGACGAGTCGTCAATGATCCGACGGATGGAAGCGCGAGATAAGGACGCCGTGCTCGGGTTCGTCCGGGCCACGGGGTTCTTCACGCCGGCCGAGGTCGATGTGGCCGAAGAGCTCATGGACATCTATCTCGGCCAGCCGGACCAGAGGGACTACGATGTCGTCGTGGTCGAGGGCGAGAGCGGGGCGCCCGTGGGCTACATGACCTGGGGCCCGACGCCCCTGGCTGAGGGCGCCTACGACCTCTACTGGATGGCCGTGGCGCCATCCGAGCAGGGCCGGGGGCGCGGCAAGGAGCTTGTCCGCTGGCTCGAGGACGAGGTCGGCCGGCGCGAAGGGCGGGTCATCATCATCGAGACCTCGTCGCAGCCGAAGTATCACGGCACGCGGCAGTTCTATATCGATCTTGGGTATAAAGAGGTCGCCAGGGTCCCGGAGTTCTACCGGGCCGGCGACGATCGCGTCATCTACGCGAAGTATTTTCGTTAGGAGTTCAGGAGATGGACGACTGGCAACGTTTGCTCAAGGGCGCTCTCAGGAAACCTGAGGAGATCGCCCAGAAGTTCGGACTGGACGTCGAGGAGGTCCGCAGGATCGCCAAGGTGTTCAAGATCCAGATCACACCGTACTATGCCGGCCTGATCAAGGAGCGGGGTGACGCCATGTGGCGTCAGATGGTCCCCGACGCGGCCGAGCTGAACGAAGACACGGGAGTCGCGGACCCGCTCGAGGAAGACGCGGATTCGCCCGTGCCGAGCATCGTCCACCGCTATCCCGACCGCTGTCTGTTCCTCGTGTCGCACAGCTGCGCCTCGTACTGCCGGTTCTGTACCCGGAAGAGGAAGGTCGGCGACCCGTCGAAGATCCACCCACGGTACATCGAGGACGGCATCGAGTACATCCGGAGGCACACCGAGCTCCGCGACGTCGTCATTTCGGGCGGCGATCCGCTCATGCTGAGCGACCGCCGGCTCGAGGCCATCGTCAAGGCCGTCCGGGGCATCCCCCACATCGAGATCATCCGCATCGGCACGCGCGTGCCCTGCGTCCTGCCGCAGAGGGTCACCGAAAAGCTCGTGGCCATGCTCAAGAAGTACCACCCGCTCTATGTCAACGTGCACTTCAACCATCCGGACGAGATCACGCCGGAGTCGTCGCGGGCCCTGGCCCTGCTGGCCGACGCGGGGATCCCGCTCGGCAACCAGACCGTCCTCCTCAAGGGCGTCAACGACGACCCGCTCGTCATGCGGCGGCTCATGCAGAAGCTCCTGGCCGCGCGGGTCCGGCCGTACTACATCTATCAGGCGGACTATGTCACGGGCACCGAGCACCTGAGGACGACGGTCGAAAAGGGGCTCGAGATCATGGAGAGTCTGCGCGGCTGGACGTCCGGCCTGGCCGTGCCTTACTATTGCATCGACGCGCCCGGAGGCGGCGGCAAGATCCCGGTCCTGCCGAAGTACCTGCAGTCGATCACCGACGAGCAGGTCGTGCTGCGCAACTACGCCGGCGAGCTGTTCATCTACCCGCAGGTCAAGCCCAGGCCGAGGCGCCGGCCCCGGCCCTCGATCGCCCCCTGCTACAGCTTCGACGGCGCCCCCCCCATGCCGTAAAGAAGGGGTCAAACCTACGCGATGCCAGTTTTCCTAGCCTGCCCGGGCAGGGTTGCCGTTCCGCCCTCCTGATTATCGCCTCGGCCGAGAGAGAATCTATCTATAGAACGTCCTTCTAATATCGGATGTTAGGAATGGCCCTTGGCTAGGCAGAAAAGGATTGAATACCCCGGCGCGTTTTACCATATAACCTCGAGAGGAAACCGAAAGCAAACGATCTTCCTTTCTGACGACGATCGCTACCTTTTTCTGAATTGTCTCAGGAATTCATGTGAAACGTACGGCGCCGTTATCCATGCCTATTGCCTGATGGATAACCACTATCACCTATTCATCGAAACCCCTCACGGGAATTTGTCCAGGACGATGCATCTCTCTGAATACCGCGTACGCGATCTATTTTAATAAGAAACACGCATACGTTGGCCACCCTTTTCAAGGGAGGTTTAAGGCAATCTTGGTTCAAGCAGAATCGTACGCTCGGGACCTCGCCGCCTATATTCATCTGAATCCCGTACGTGCAAAGATCGTTGACCGTCCGGAAGCCTACCCTTGGTCAAACTACGGAGAGTATATTGGGAATGATGCCCCCAAGCCCTGGACGTCGAACGCGGCGGTCCTCAGGCAATTCAGCACGGAGTTGATCACTGCCAGAGCCGCTTATCAAGAATACGTTCTTCGGCGCATCGGGCAGAATCCGCCGGATCCCCTGAGCCATTCGAGCGAGGTGGGGTTTCTGGGCGACTCCGAATTCATCGCAAAAATAAGGGCTGAATATCTTAGCGACGGTAAGGCCGGCTATGATCGTGAACTCCCGCAGGTGAACAAGCTCGCAAAACAGCCTCGGTTGGAAGATATCTGTGCTAGCTCCGAATCGTTCTTTGGAATTAAGAACCGGTATTCAAGAAAGGCCGCCATTTATCTCAGCCACAAGATGACAAGTCTTCTACTTAAAGAAATCGCGGAGTTCTACAAGATCGGGATCTCCGGGGTCACCGACGTTTGTCGGAAGCTCAAGCGAGAGATCAGCTCTAATGAAACGCTCGCGGACAATATCGTGGCACTTGAAAGGCGGATTCGCAAAGCTCTGTGATCGAGCGGAAAAATCAAGAAGGGGTCAAACCTACGCGATGCCAGGCCAAAACTGGCATCGCGTAGGTTTGACCCCCTCTTTTTAAGGCCTAATCCCCTCGAGATACCTGCTGAGGCCGACCGACCTTACGAGGGCCAACGCCTCCTCATGGCTGATGCCGCGCTTCTGTTTCAGCGACTCCAGGATGCGGATGATGGAGAAGGCGACCTCGGCCGTCTGCCCCGCCTCCGCCTGCCGGTCTCTCAGGAATGCGATCGCATCGTAGAGGACCGCGTTGGCCTCGCCGTAGGAAACCGGGCCGCGCGCGCCATAGGCCTTGACCCACTCCGCCGTGCCCAACACGTCGTTGACGTGGGATTGGATGAGAAACGTGGCCCGGCCGATGAGCTTGAGGTTACTCGGGCTGACGTTCGTCATCGTGTTCCCAATGACCTTGCCGAGCTTGGCCATCACGGCCGTCGAATGGGCGTTGAGCAGCATCTTGGCCGCCATCTGCTGCCGGATGCCGAACGGATCGCCTTCGGCCTTGACGGAGACGGGCACGACGACGAGCCGCCCGGCCGCTCCCGCCCATCGCCTCCGGACCCGCTCCGCGATCGCCGGAAACTCCTTCGATGGGCGGCCGGTCAAGATAATCACGCCGGCATCGGCCCCACCGTCCGCCGCCAGCCGCAATACCCTGGCGAAGGACGAGCCGTCTTGCTCAAACACGCGCTCCTCCGGCGTTAGGGCGACCAGCACGCACAGATCGCCCTTCTTTGGCCCCCGCCCTTCAGTGTTCGCTTTGGATAAGGAGAAATCGTAGAGGTCCGCCTGGTCGTTGCCGGCCTTCTTCAGGCTCTCCAGGGCGGCCCGCCGCAGATACGGGTCAGAGACCTCCGTTTCGAACGGCTGCCGGTACATATCCGGATCGAGGCCCCGGAACGGCCGGCCGAGGAAGGCGCGCCACGCCTCTCCCGGGTTCGCCGCCTTCGTCCAGACCTGGATCCAGCACTTCCTCTTTGGCTCCTTGACCGTGTCCAGCGGGAAGAGCCGGAAGGTCGGGCTTCGCTCGGTGCTGTCAATGAAGACCGTGATCAGGCCATTTTCGGCATAGTAGGTCGAGAAATGCCCGCCCGCGTACGCCGCGGCCTCGACGTCCGTGAGGACCGCGAGCTCCGGCAGGGCCGCCCGCGCGCCTTCGAGGACGCCGCCGAACTCGGCGAGCTTCGCCGCTACTCCCGTCCCCCTTCCCGTCCGTGCCCCGATGCCCCCGGTCCTGAACCCGAGGCGGGCCATCTCCTTCGGCCGGAGCATCATCCCCAACGCCCGCTCCACGGCCGTTTCGACGATCGCCCCGACGACGTAGGTCTCGATCGTCGTCGCCTGCATTCGCGTCGATCCCGTCACCGCCTGCGGCCCCGTCGTCAGGTTGATCTTGGTGATGCCCGGCTCGAGGAGGACGCTCCGGCTCCTGTCGAACGGCAGCAGCCGGTCGTCGGGGTTGTTGTAGACGAAGTAGAGGTTCTTGCGGCTCTCGGCAGGATCGTACCCCGGCTCGCTCCGCCACTCGTCGAGCGCCGCCAACACGGTCCCAATGACCGACGACGTCTCGCCGCCCTCGGTGACGCAGATGACGACGTCTCCCTTCTTGATGCCCCGGTCGTGAAGCTGGAGCCTCCCGATGAGCGGAAGGTCTTCGAAGCCTTCGAGCGAGCTGATGAGAGCCCTATCCGCGCCCGTCATCTCGCCGATCAAGCTCTCCTCGATGGCCTTCCCGGCAGGGATGCGGCTTCCCACTTTCTTCCAGATCTTATCGTCGGCCTTGACCCGGCGCCAGAACGGCCGCCAGAACGTGCTTTCCGTCTGCTTGGCCAGCCGGCCCGTCGCGCCGCAGCCGTAGACGTAGATCCTCTTGCCGCCGAGGATGGCCGCCTCGACCGCCCGGGAGGCCTGCTCGACGGCCTCGGGCCCCTTGACGAGTTCGTCCATCTTCCCCAGGATGTCGTCATCGACCGACGACAGCATCCTCAATCCGGCCAGGGTGTCCTTCTGGATGCGCTCGCCGAGATACCACGTCTTTTGATGGCGCTGCTCGGTCAACAGGGTATGGAGCTGGAACTGGGTCTTGTTTTGGACGTAATCGACCGATTCCACCGCCGGCTCGACCCCCAGGAGCTTGAGCAGCCCGCCGGTCGCCTCTCCCGCCTGCATCTCCTGTCCTCCCGCCGGAACGAGCGCGATGCACATCAGCATCGCCGCGATCGCCACGCCCGCGCGGAATATCGGGAAAGCTCTCCGAGGGGCGATATCCTGAGCGAAGCCTCGCAGGAGACATCCTTGATGTCGGGGGAACGACTTCATCAGTCCTTCCCGTACTGGCGCTCGTCGTCGAGGATGTCGCGCTCCTGCCAGTCCCGGATCCAGTCCTCGACGCGGAAGATGATCGCGCCGCCGCCGGCCGCCGAGCAGACGACCCTCTCGAGCCCGCAGTTGACCAGCATCTTCTTGCAGATGTAGCACGGAAAAGCGCTGATCGGCTCCGCACCGCCCGGCGCGCTGCCGTAGATGTAGATGTCCCCCCCGAGCAGGCTGACCCCGGCCCGGGCGGCGTTGATGATGGCGTTCTGTTCGGCATGGACGCTCCGGCAGAGCTCGTAGCGCTGGCCGTGGGGGATGCCGAGCTTGTCCCTCAGGCAGAAGCCGTGCTCGAGGCTGTCCTTCGTTTTCCGTGGCGCGCCGACGTAGCCCGTCGAGACGATCTGGTCGTCACGGACGATGATGGCCCCGATGGCCCGCCGGAAACACGTGCTCCGCTTCGAGACCTCCTTGGCGATGTCCAAGTAATACTGGTCCTTCGGGGTCCTTGGCGCCGTCATGCGACCTCCTCGAGCTTGCGGTGGAATTCAGGGATGGTCCCGTCGTTGACGATCAGGCGGTCGGCTGCGGCCATGCAGGCTTCGAGCTGCTGGGCCGTCGCCCCTCCGGCCCTCTCCTCGTCCTCTTTCTTCCGGAAGGCCTCGAGGTCGGCCGCGGATTCATCCCGGCCGCGCGCCGCCACGCGGGCGAACCTCAGGGCGATCGGCGCGTCGATGGCCAGCAGCATGAAGCCCTTCTGCCGGCGCAGGAATTCGATTTCCTGACTGTTGCGGACGCTGTCGATGACGGCCCGCCCTTCACCGCCGATCTTTCCGATCGTCCGCCGGGCCAGCACGTCGGCGCCGAAACGGTCCCGCAGCTCGTTCCCGGTCCGGATGAGATTGTCCCGGTTGGCGGCCTCGCCCCGCTCCCGGAGCTCATCCCGGATGACATCGGAGAGCGAGAAATAGGCGTATCCCTTGCCCACAAAATACGCGGCGGCCTCGCCCTTACCGGCCCCGTTGGTCCCGGTCAGTCCGATGAGGCGGGGCGGCGTCTTCATTTCTTCAGGATCCTCGGCAGGGCCCGGACGTAGTTGAGCAGGGGAGCGGTGGCCAGGATGCGCCGCCATTCTTTCCGCAGACCCAGGAGGGCCCCGATCCTGGCGCCGAGTCCCCGTCCGTGAAACACGGCGATGGCTTTCTCCATCACTCCCTCGAGGCTCCGGTCGTAGGGGAACCACCAGGTCTGCGACTTCTTCCTGAAAAAGTCCATGCCGACATACTTGATATCAACGAGCTCGAGGAGCCCGAACGGCCCGTGCGAGCGGCCCATGCCGGTCTGCTTGATGCCGCCCCAGATCGCCCGCGGCTCGACGAAGGAATACATGTGGTCGTTGATCGTGACCGAACCGGCCTCCAGCCGCTCGGCGAACCAGCTTGCCCTTTTCCGGTCTCGGGTCCACACCGACGCGGTCAGGCCGTAATCGCTGTCGTTGGCCAGGGCTAAGGCCTGCTCGTCGTCGTCGAAGACCATGATGGGGAGCGTCGGACCGAAGGTCTCCTCGGTCATGCACCGCATCGTGTGGTCGACGCCCGTTAGGACGGTCGGTTCGATGAAATACCCGGCCCGGCCGGCGACGCGCCCGCCCCCGACCGGGATGCCGGCGCCCTTCGCCCGCGCGTCGGCGATGTGCTCCTCGACGACCTTGAGTTGGCCGGCGTTGGCCATCGGCCCCATGTCGACGCCCGTATCGAGGGGATTCCCGACCCGGACTTGCTTGGTCAGTTCGACCACCCGGGCCGTGAACGCGTCGGCGACCTGGCGGGCGACATAGACCCGCTCGATTGACCCGCAGCTTTGGCCGCAGTTCATGAAGGCCGTCCAAACGGCCCCCCGGGCGGCCCGCTCGATGTCGGCGTCCTCGAGCACGACCATCGGGTCCTTGCCGCCGAGCTCGAGGGCCAGGTTGGTCAGGTTCCGGCTGCAGAGCTCGACGACCCGTTTGCCGATCCCGACGCTGCCCGTGAACATGACGCTCTGGACGTCGCGGTGGACGATCATGGCCTCCGCTTCGGGCACGCGGCAAACGACGACGTTGAGGACGCCCGGCGGCAGGCCGGCCTCGGCGAAGATCTCGCCGACAACGAGCGCCGTGAGCGGGGTCGTCGTGGACGGCCGGAGGACGATGGTGTTGCCGGCGGTCAGCGCGCTGAGGACGTCGCAGAAGGGGATGAGGAACGGGAAGTTCCAGGGCGAGATGATGAGCGTCGGGCCCAGCGGATGGAAGTGGAACGTACCGCTTTTATTGAAAAAGAGGGGTGTGTGGTGACCCGCCCGCCGCGGTTGGAGGAGCCGGCCCTGGTTGTGCCCGTAATAATTGAGGGACTGGAGGGCGCCGAAGACCTCGACGGACAGGGACTCCGCGTAGGGCGATCCCTTTTCCATGGCGATGAGCCGTCCGGCTTCAGTCGCCCGCCGCGCGAGGATATTTTCGGCCCGCTTGAAGATAGCCCTCTTCTCCCGGGGATCGAGCCAGCGCCAGACGGGGTAGGCCTCCTTGGCGGCCTTGATGGCCTTCTCGCAGAGCTCCCTCGATGCGACCGAGACCTCGCCGACGGGTTCGAGCGTGGCCGGGTTCTCGGAGACAATCGTCAGGTCCGTCGAGATGCGCTCGTTGCGGATGAGAAGGCGTCCGTCCAAAGTTGGCGCTCCTAACTCGCCCGCTCCGAGCCGGTCCGGTCGGCCTTCTCCCTGCCGCGTCCGACGACGAGGGCGATCAGGATGCTCAGACCGTAGAGGCCCAGCATCGGGACGGCCACGATGCTCTGGGTGATGACGTCCGGCGTGGGCGTGATCACGGCGGCGATGACGAAGATGAGGAGCACGGCGTACTTGAAGTTCTTGACCATCCAACGGGCCGTGATGAGGCCCATCTTGGCCAGGAAGAAAATGAGCGTGGGCATCTCGAAGACGAGGGCGATGCCGAGCAGGACCTTCAGGGCGAAGCCGAAATACGTGTCGACGGTGATGACGGCCTGGAAATCGCTTCCGAGCGTCAGGAAGAAGCGGCAGGCCCAGGGGAAGACGATGAAATAGCCGAAGGCCGCGCCGAGCGAGAAGAAGAAGGTCGTCATCAAGACGAAGGGGACGACGTATTTCTTCTCCTTCTGGTAGAGGCCCGGAGCGATGAAGTACCAGAGCTGGAGGAAGACGAACGGCGACATGACGAAGATGGAGGCGAGGGCGGCCACCTTCATGTAGAGCATGAACGGCGCGGTCAGCGTCGTGAAGGCGAGCTTCGTCCCCGCGGGGAGGTACTGGGTCACCGGGCGGGCCAGGATCTTGTAGAGGGGCTTGGAGAAGATCCAGCCGGGGATGAAGCCGACGAAAAGGGCCGCGAACGAGTAGAAGAGCCGCTTCCGGAGGTCCTCCAGATGCTCGAGGAAGGTCATCTCGTCAGGTGACTTTCGGCCCTTCCCCAGTCTCATGTGCCTCGGTGTCCTTGGTGATGTCGTCCGTGAAGCTCTTGACTTCGGACTTGATGCCGTCCACGCCGGCCTGGATGTCCTTGCGGATGTCCTTGATCTCCGACGCCTCGATCTCCTCCTCGATGCGGCCCTTGATCTCCTCCGAGGTCTTCTTGAACTCCCGGAGGGCCTTGCCGACGGAGCGGCCGATCTCGGGGAGCTTTTTGGGGCCGAAGACGAGCAGGGCGACGATGAAGATGAGGAAGAGTTCCGCCGGTCCGATGTTCCCGAACATGATCGTCTCGCGGCGTATTATAGCACGCCGGGGGCCCGAATGCTCGTTATGGGCGGCGCCGAAACCGACCCTTGTCCCCGCACCCCGGAAACCTCCTTAGCCGGTTTCCCCCACCTCCGGTGGGTCCCCCTTCCCTTACGGGGACCTTGGGCCGGTTTCAGCTCCGCCCCGAGCTTTCGGGCCATAGGCCCGGCCCGGTCATCATCGGTGCCAACCGTTAGAGCGGGCCTCAGGCCGGCTTTACATGGGGGGCGACGGATGGTAAAATTACCGGGATGTGAAGTCTATGAAAAATCGCCTGATCCCCCTGATCCTTGTGGCGCTCATCACCCTTCCGATCGCGTCGCACGACGAAGACCTCTGGGCCGCCGCCGAGGCCAAGGCCCGGGCGATCGCCGGCGTCCTCGAAGAGAGCTACTACAAGCCGCTCGAGGAGGAGGCCCTGGCCGTGGCCTCGATCAAGGGGACGCTGGACACCCTCGATCCCCACTCCTATTTCCTCGACCCCTCGAGCTTCTCCCGGATGCGCGAGGACTACACGGGCAAATATTTCGGCGTGGGCCTGCAGATCCAGAAGCAGGGCGACAACATCGTCGTCATCGCGCCGATCGAGGGCGGCCCGTCCTATCGCCTGGGCATCCTCCCCGGCGATATCATCTCGCAGATCGACGGCGAGTCGACCGTGCCGATCTCGAGCTACGACGCCATGCAGAAGCTCCGCGGCGAAAAGGGGACCAAGGTCACCGTCACCTTCGTGCGCGAAGGCACCGAGAAGCCGTTCGACCTGACGATCACCCGCGAGGAGATCCCGCTCCTGAGCGTTCCGTACGCGTTCCTCCTCGACGACCGCATCGGCTACATCTACGTCCGTAATTTCGGCGAGGAAACGCCGCAGGAGCTCGAGAGCGGGCTGGAGAAGCTCACGGCGCAGGGGATGAAGAGCCTCGTTCTCGACCTGCGCCTGAACACCGGCGGGGCCCTGGCCGCGTCGGTCGAGATCTCGGACCTGTTCCTGCCGAAAGGCGCGCTCATCGTCTCCATGAAGGGCCGCAACCCGGCCTACGACCGGGAATTCCCGGCCTTCCTGAACGATCAGTACGAGGGTCTGCCTCTCGTCATCCTCATCGACCAGGGGACGGCCAGCGCCTCCGAGATCGTCAGCGGCGCGGTCATGGACCACGACCGCGGCCTCATCGTCGGCGAGGACTCCTGGGGCAAGGGCCTCGTTCAAACGGTCTTCCCGCTGGCCCCGAACATGGCCGTCGCCCTGACGGTGGCCAAGTACCTGACCCCGAGCGGGCGGTCCATCCAACGCGACTACAGCCATCTCGACGACTACCTTATGAGCAAGCGCGCGCCCGACGACAGCCGCGAGGTCAGCTACACCGAGCACGGGCGCAAGGTCCTCGGGCAGGGCGGCATCACGCCCGACTACGCCGTCAACTCCCTGCTCAAGCCGTTCACGGGCCGGCTCCGTCTGAGCGGGGCCTTCTTCTCCTATGCCCGGAGGCTCGTCGGACACCAGACCGACCTCGGCCGGAAGCTCGTCTTCCCGCAGGAGCCCAAGGTGACCGGACCCGCCGCCGCGGGCAAGATCCAGATCGGGACCTCGTTCGTCGTCAACGACGACGTCATCGCCGATTTCCGCCGCTACCTCAAGTCGCGTCCGATCGAGTACGAGGAAGCGGTGTTCAAGGAAGCCGAGACCGAGATCCGCTGGGAGCTCGACCGTGAGATCACCGGGGCGATCTGGGGCGTCGAGGCCGGGATCAAGGCCGCCCGCAAGAACGACCCCGTCGTCCTCAAGGCGATCGAGGTCATGCCCGAAGCGGCCCGGCTCCTCGATCTGAAGTGAGGGGCTCTGGCGCGGCTGGGCCGCCGGGTCCGAGGGGGAAGGGAAAGGAGTCCGGAATGAAGATCGCGCTCGCCTCCGACCACGCCGGCTACGACCTCAAGGTGGGTGTCGCCGAATACCTTCGCGGCCGCGGCCTCCCCTTCGAGGACTTCGGGTGCGGGCCCGGAGAATCCGTGGACTATGTCGATTACGGCGCCAAGGGCGCCCGGGCCGTCCTCTCCGGCGATTGCGACAGGGCCATCCTCATCTGCGGCACCGGGATCGGCATGGGCATCGTGGCCAACAAGTTCAAGGGCATCCGGGCGACGCCTTGCCCCTCGGAATATGCCGCCGAGGTGAGCCGTCTCCACAACGACTCGAACTGCCTGACCCTGGGCGGGCGGACCCACACCCTCGAGATGGCCTCCCGCATCATTAAGATCTGGCTCGAGACGCCCTTCGAAGGCGGACGCCACGCCAGGCGGGTCCAAAAGATCCGCGACCTCGAAAACGAGAATTTCAAATAAATAAGGAAGGTTTTATGCCCTCATTCACCGAAAAAGCCAAGGACCTGGCCGGGCGGGCCGAACGGAACAGCGCCTGGCGGCAGAAGGATTGTTTCAACCTCATCCCCTCGGAATCGACGCCGTCGCTTCTCGTCAAGATGTGCGAGATCGCCGATCCGGCCGGCCGCTATGCCGAGCACCGGTCGATGAAGGGGGAAGAGGTCTACTTCTATCAGGGCACGGACTTCATCCGCGACGTCGAGATCGAATGCCAGAAGGAGCTGGCGGCGTTCTTCGGCTGCTCCGACATCGAGCTGCGCCCGGTCAGCGGCCAGATGGCCAACGAGATCGTCTTCAAAGGCCTGGTCAAGTTCATCAACCGCGGGCGGGCCGAGGGGCAGCTCTCGCGGCGGATCCGCCTCGTCCTCAACAACGAGCTCATCTACGGCGGCCATCTCAGCGCCCAGCCCATGGGCGCCCTGTTCAACTACGTCGAGGAAGATCCGGCGACCGGCAAGGAACAGGTCGTCAATTTCCCCGTCCGCAAGGACAACCCCTACAAGCCCGACCTCGAACGCCTGGCCGCGATCCTCGAATCCCACAAGCCCGAGCTCATCATCTTCGGCAAGAGCATGTTCCTCTACCGGGAACCGGTCAAGTTCGTGGCCGACATCGTCCGCGGCTGGAAAGAGCGGCCGGTCCTGATGTTCGACATGGCCCACGTCCTCGGCCTCTACGGGGCCTTCCAGGCCCCCTTCGAGGAGGGCGCGGACCTCGTCACGGGGAGCACGCACAAGACCTTCTTCGGGACCCAGCGCGGTGTCGTCGCCGGGAACATCCCGAAGGGCTCGCCGCTCCGGCCCCTCTGGATCGAGATCAAGGGCCGCGCCTTCCCCGGCTCGACGAGCAACCACCACCTGGGGACGCTGCTCGGCCTGCTCATGGCCTCGTATGAGATGAACGCCTTCAAGGTGCCCTTCCAGAAACAGGTCCAGGCCAATGCCCGGGCCTTGGCCGGTGCCCTCCATGCCCACGGCATCCCCGTCGAGGGCGACCCGGCCGACGGATACACCGAGACGCACCAAGTCATCATCCGGGTCAAGTCGTTCGGGCCCGGCATGGAGATCGCCCGGCGCCTCGAGGAGAACAACGTCCTGACCAACTACCAGGCCCTGCCGGACGACGCCACCTTCCTCGAGTCGAGCGGCATCCGCCTGGGCGTCCAGGAGATGACCCGGTTCGGCATGGTGGAGAAGGACTTCGACGCGCTGGCGGGCCTGATGAGCGATATCATCATCAGGAACAAGCCGGCCGGCCCCGACGTGGCCCGTTACCGGAAGAATTTCCTAACCATGGGCTTCACGCTCCCGCCCGCCGAGGCCCTGCCTCTCGCGGCCCGGGTCCTGGCCAGCGTCATCCCCGAGTCCGGCTACGCGGCCGAGTTCGCGGAGAACCTCCGCCGAGCCGCCGGGGTTTAAAGATGAAGATCCTGATCGTCGGCTCCGGCGGCCGTGAGCATGCCCTGGCCTGGAGGATCGCCAAGAGCCCCCGCGCCGACAAGATCTACTGCGCGCCGGGGAACGGCGGGACGCGGCTCGTCGCCGAGAACGTCCCGCTGGCCGATACGGACATCGCCGGGCTGGCCGATTTCGCCGAGCGGGAGACGATCGGCTTGACCGTCGTCGGCCCCGAGGTCCCTTTGACGATGGGTATCGTCGACGAATTCGAGCGACGGGGCCTGAAGGTTTTCGGGCCGTCGAAAAAGGCGGCCGAGATCGAGGGCAGCAAGGTCTTCGCCAAGGAGTTCATGAGCCGTCACCGCATCCCCACGGGCCGGTTCAAGGTCGTCGACAGCTACGATGACGCCCGCAAGGTCCTGGGCTCGGGCGAGTTCGGCTTCCCCGTCGTCGTCAAGGCCGACGGTCTCGCCGCGGGCAAGGGGGTCGTCGTCTGCGCCACTCAAAAAAAGGCCGAGGAGACGGCCGGCGAGATGCTCGTCGAGAAGAAGTTCGGCGCGGCCGGACGCCGGATCGTCATCGAGGAGTTCCTCCGCGGCCGCGAGGTGTCGTTCATCGTCATCTCCGACGGCCTCCGGGCCCTGCCCCTGGTGACGGCCATGGACCACAAGGCGGCCTATGACGGGGACAAGGGGCCGAACACGGGCGGCATGGGCGCCATTTCGCCGTCGCCGCTCATGACGGAGAAGCTCTTCGACGAGGTCATGGCCACCGTGATCACGCCCTCCGTCACGCGCCTGCTCGAAGAGGGACGGAAGTTCAAGGGCGTCCTCTACGCCGGGCTGATGATCACCGAACAGGGCCCGCGGGTCCTCGAATTCAACGGGCGCTTCGGCGACCCCGAGACGCAGCCCCAAATGCTCCGCCTCGAGAGCGATCTGGTCGACCTCCTCAGCGCGGCCGCCGACGAGGACGTCCTGCGGGCCGAGGTCCGCTGGTCGGCCAAACCGTCGGGCTGTGTCGTCGTGGCCTCGGGCGGCTACCCCGTTCACTACGAGAAAGGCAAGATCATCTCCGGTCTCGACGAGGCGGCAGCGATCCCCGGAGTGACCATCTTCCACGCCGGGACGAAGTTCGAGAACGGCAAGGTCCTGACGGCGGGCGGCCGCGTCCTCGATATCTGCGCCTCCGAAGACACCCTGGCCGGGACGATGGGCAAGATCTACGAAGCCTGCGCCCGCGTCGACTTCGAGGCCAAACACTATCGCCGGGACATCGGCGCGGTCAAGGAGGGACGGACATGAAGGTCACGATCTTACTCGGAAGCGAGTCGGACTTCGGGACGATCGAGGAGGCGCTCGCCGTCCTCAAGGACTTCGGCGTCCCCTTCGGGCTCGAGGTGACCTCGGCCCACCGCTCGCCCGACCGGACGGTCCGCCTGGTGAAATCCTCGGAGGCCGCGGGGACCGACGTCTTCATCGCCGTGGCCGGCAAGGCCGCCCACCTCGCGGGCGTCGTCGCCGCCCATACGGTCAAACCGGTCATCGGCGTGCCCGTCGAGAGCGAAGCCCTGGCGGGGTTCGACGCCCTCCTGTCGACCGTCCAGATGCCCAAAGGCGTGCCCGTGGCCACCGTGGCGCTGGGCAAGCACGGCGGCACCAATGCCGCCATCCTCGCGGTCGAGATCCTGGCCCTCAAAGACGAGAAGCTCGGCAAGAAGCTGGCCGACTTCCGGACCAGGATGGCCGAGAAGGTCGAGGTCTCGTCCGCCAAGCTCAAAGAGAAGCTGTAGCGTCCGGCATGCCCTCGTTCGCCGTCCGGAACTTCGGCTGCCGCGTCAACCAGGCCGAGGCCTTCGCCTGGGCGGACGCCTTCCGGGAGCGGGGCCTGCGGCTCGAAGAGGATTGGGGCCGGAGCGACGTCGTCGTGGTCAACTCCTGCACCTTGACCGGAAGGGCCGACCGGGACGTCCGGAAGTTCATCCGGGCGGTCGCCCGCGAGAATCCCGGGACGAGGATCGTTGTCACGGGATGCTATGCCGAGCGGGCCCCGGCCGAGATCGCGGCCATGCCCGGAGTCGTCGCCGTCCTGCCGCAGAGCGCCAAGGCCCGGCTCGCCGAGAGCGTGATCGCCCTCGACGGACTGCGGGGGCTTCCCGAGCGGGCCGGATCCTGCGAGCGGATTTGCGGCGCGACGGACGATCCCGAGGCCTCTCTTCGGGCCCGGGCCTACATCAAAGTCCAGGACGGCTGCGATGACCGGTGCGCCTACTGCGTCATCCCCGGCGTCAGGGGGCGGAGCCGTAGCGTGGCTCCCGGCGATGTCACAGCCTCGGTCAGGGACCTGGCCGGCCGCGGCTTCCGTGAGATCGTGCTGGCGGGGATCCACCTTTCCTCATACGGGGAAGATCTCGAGCCCCGGACCTCTCTCCTCGGGCTCCTCGCCGAGATCAGCCCCGCCGCCGGCGACGCGCGCCTTCGGCTGAGCTCCCTCGACCCGCGGAAGACGGACGATGATTTCGTCGCACATGTCGCCAGAAACGACCACATCTGCCGTCACGTTCATCTCTCGCTTCAGCATGCCTCAGGCCGCGTTCTCCGCTCGATGGGCCGGGCCGTCGAGGCCGGGTCGTATGAGAGAACGTTGGAGCGATGGCGTCGCCTGGCGCCAGAAGCGGCCATCGGAGCGGACATCATGGTCGGGTTCCCCGGCGAGACGGAGGCCGATTTCGACGACATGAAGGGGTTCCTCGGCCGGTCCCCGCTGACCTATTTCCACGTGTTCTCGTTTTCGCCGCGGCAGGGGACACCGGCCGCCTCGCGGCCCCGGGTCCCGGACGGCGTCGTCACGGAGAGGGCCAAGTCCCTCCGGCGGCTTTCGGCCATGAAGGACTTCACGTTCAGGCGGCGCTTCTTGGGCCGCGAACTCGAGGCCGTGGTCATCGACAAGTCGCAACAGGGAGCCCTGGTGCTGACAGGCAACTTCATCAAGGTGCGCGTCCCGGCCTGCTTGGCCCCCGAACGCGAGTTCGTCCGCGTCTCGATACGCCGGGTCCTGCCGCGCCGGACGGAAGGCGAGATCGTCTCATGAAAAAGATCCATCTGCTGCCCGAGGATGTGGCCCAGAAGATCGCTGCGGGTGAGATTATCGAACGGCCCGTGTCGGTCGTCAAAGAACTCGTCGAGAATTCCCTCGATGCCGGCGCGTCCGAGATCCGCGTCGAGCTCCTTGACGGCGGGAAAGGCCTCATCAAGGTCCAGGACAATGGCTCGGGCATGGACCGCGAGGATGCCGCGCTCTGCTTCCGCCGCCACTCGACGAGCAAGATCTCCCGGGAAGAGGACCTGGAGCGGATCGCGACGCTCGGCTTCCGGGGCGAGGCCTTGGCCAGCATCGCCGCCGTCTCCCGGCTGACGCTGCGGACCTTTGACGGCGCGGGCGACCGTGGCACGATGATCGAACGGGAAGGGGAGCGCCTCATCGCCGTCACCGACATCGCCTTTCCCCGCGGCACGAGCGTCGAGGTCCGCGACCTGTTCTTCAATCTGCCGGCCCGGCGCAAGTTCCTCCGCTCGGCCCAATCCGAGCACGGGCCCGTGGCCAAATACGTGACCCAGGCCGCGTTGGCGGCGCCCGGCGTCCGCTTCACGCTCGTCCACGGGGCCCGCGAGACGCTCGCCTGCCCGCCGGTCACGACCCTTCGGGAGCGTGTCTTCCAGATCTTCGGGAAGAAGATGGTCGAAGGGCTCATGGATGTCGCCGCGGAAGACGGTGAGGCCCGGATCGAGGGGTTGGCATCGCTGCCCCTGGCTGGACGCGCCGACAAATCGGTCCAGCACTTCTTCGTCAACGGCCGTCCCGTCAAGGACAGGGTCCTCACGGCCGCGTTGAACCAGGCTTATATGGGCATCCTCGAGCGGGGCCGGTCGCCCGAGGCCTTCCTCTTCCTGAGGGTCCCCTTCGCCGATGTCGACGTCAACGTCCATCCGGCCAAGGCCGAAGTCCGGTTCCGGGACACGCAGATCGTCTTCAGGCTCGTTCTCAGGGCCGTCAGCGAAGGGGCCGCCCGCGGTCATACCATTAAAGAGGTCGTGCCGGCTGAGGGTGTCCGGGGAGGCGTCCCGCATATCGCTGAGGGCGTAACGGGCTATCCGGTTCCGGAACTCGCGTTCGGCCCGGCTGGGGCCGAAGTGATCGCCCCCGGCCTCAAGCCGCCGCACGCGGGGGGACGGGACTGGGCCAAGACGGGGCCGGTGGGGAAGGGCCCGGCCGTGCTCGGGCAGTTCGAGAACATGTATATCGTCGTGGCCGAAGAGGACGGTCTTCTCGTCATCGACCAGCACAACGCCCATGAGCGCGTCCTTTTCGACAAGTACCGGGAGATCGACCGTCTGAAGCTGTGGCCGCGGAAGGCTCTCCTCATCCCCCCTCTCCTGGACCTTCCGCCGTCGGCGGCCGTCAACCTCGAGGAGAACACGGCCCTCCTCGAGGACCTGGGCTTCCGGGTCGATCCCATGGGCGGGCGCTCCTATGCCCTCAAGGAGTATCCCGATCTCTTCAAAGCGGAAGAGGCCAAGGATGTCTTTCTCGGGCTGCTCGAGGAGGCGGGGGAGGCCAGGGCCGAGGACCGGCGCGACCGGCTTCTCGCGACCATGGCCTGCAAGTCCGCCATCAAAGCAGGGGAGCCCTTGACGCGGGAGAAGATGGGCTACCTCGTCGAGGAGCTCTTCAAGAGCTCCCAGCCGGCCCTCTGCCCCCACGGCCGCCCCATCGTCGTCCGCGTCGAGAAGTCCGTGATCGACAAGGGCCTCGGCCGGAAATAAAGCGGGGTCAAGACGTGCGCTTTACGCGCTTCTTGATCAGGGAGCGTGAAGCGCAGGTTTGACCCCTTCTTGGGACTCTGTTAAGATTCCGAGGCTACATAGAACGGGGAGTGGCGCAGCCTGGCTAGCGCGCCTGCCTTGGGAGCAGGAGGTCGGCGGTTCAAATCCGCTCTCCCCGATTTTCCGTCCGCCGCGCCGCGCCTGTAGCTCAGGTGGATAGAGCAGCTGCCTTCTAAGCAGCGGGTCGGGGGTTCGAGTCCCTCCAGGCGCGCTCTCTTATTCCCCCCGACTGGTTGACTTCATCCCATAACGGCGTTATTCTCAGGCCAACTGTCGATGGGGATCAACTGGCCAGGCAATGCCCTAATTGTCAGAATGAAGGCTGCCGAGCTAGGCAAAGGGGGATGAAGATGAAAATCTTATTGAGAGCCTTAGCGGGCACTATTCTACTTATTCTGCTCTTAGGGCCCTTGGCGGCCCAGCAGACGGGCGAGATCCGGGGGAAGATCGCAGAGGAAAAGGGAGAGATCCTTCCCGGCGTCGCCGTCACGGCCTTGAGCCCGAATCTCCAAGGCCTGCGAACCGCGGTATCCGATCGAACCGGGTCCTTCCGCCTTCCCCTGCTTCCCGTTGGGACCTACTCCCTGACCTTCGAGCTTGCCGGGTTTGAAAAGTTGACGATGACCGGGAGCGATGTCCGCCTCGGATTCACGACCAGTCTATCCGTTGTCCTTAAACCATCCACAGTCAGGGAGGAAGTCACCGTCGTTGCCCCGAATCCCCCGATCGACAAGACAAAGACCGATACGAGCTATCGGCTGAGCAGCGGGGACCTCGCGCTCGTGCCAACGCAAGCCAGGACGATCGCGGAGATCGTCGATCTCACGCCGGGAGTCACGGGGGTCAAGGTCAATACAGTCTCCGGAGGAGCGAGTTCGGCCCTGGCGGGAGCGGAAACCGGTCTTCCAAGCTTCCGGGGCGAGGGCGACGCGGGGAACAACTGGCTCGTGGACGGCCTTTCGACAAAAGGCGTCAATGCCAATGATCCTGGTGTCCGCCTCAACTATGATGCCTGGGAAGAGGTGCAGATAATATCCGACGGGTTCGCTCCGGAATTCGGGCAGGGCTTGGGCGGCTTCATCAACATCGTGACGAAATCGGGGAGCAACTCTTTTCACGGAGAGCTGGGAGGACTCATCCAGGGCGCGGGCCTGCGGGCCCATAGGCAGGAGCAGCTCTCGGTCGTCAGCGTGCCGGAGACCTCCCTCCAGCAGTATTACGGGAACCTCGGCGGCCCGATCGTCATGGACAAGCTCTGGTTCTTCCTGTCCGACGACTACTTCGGCAATTTTGATAAAAGCAGCCAACAATCCATCGGCTGGCTGACGGTCCCGCCCGGGGAGAGGCGTATCGGTACGAACAACATCTTCGGGAAGATCACGTTCACGCCCTACAAGGACCATACGCTGTCACTCAGCGGGACCTTAGACAAGTTCCTTCATCAGACAGGCGGGATCGGTGTCCCGGAGACCTATACGAAGACGACGTATACGCGGTATTCCTATCGGCTCAATTACCGGGCGATCCTCTCCCAAAGCACTTTCCTGACCGCGGCCTGGGGCCAGAACCGGAACGATACGGACCTGCAGCCCCTCAGCGGCGACTTTGGCCCCCCGTCCTATCTTTGGCAGGACATCGTCCAAACGACAAACAACGCCGAACAAAGCCACCGGTCGCTCGAGCGGCGGACGGACCTGGCGATCGGGGTGACTCACTATCTTGATCTCGGCCGCTGGGGAAGCCACGAGATCAAGGTCGGCTGGAGCTACTACGATAACAAATTCAGCGAGTCATATCATTATACCGGTCTCGATGCCGACCCTTGGCCGGGAGAGTTCGACAATGGCGCTTCCATTACCTGGGCAAGTCCTGGAATTCCACTTCAGCTGCTTGAACACGGAGTCGGGGAAACCAACGATGCGACCCGGGGATTCGGTTTCTATACCGAAGACAATATCGTCCTGGGCCGTTTTTCCTTCATGCTCGGGTTGAGGACCGATACCCAGCACGTCTTTAACGACGTCGGGACAAAGGTTTGGAGCTGGGGGATTTGGGACTTCATGCCAGCCGCGGGCCACGATGGCCTTTGACCTGACAGGGGACGGCCGAAACGTCTTTAAATTCGGCTATGGAATGTACTCCATGCCCATATCCACTGGTTCTTTGTCTTGGTTTAATACGCGCATTACATTCAATTATCGCGCTTATAACTGGACAGGACCAGAAAGCCCAACAGAATCCCAATTGAAGGACCCCGCCAATTGGACCAAGTCCTGGGAACAGAGTGGGACCGCTACGCCCGAGGAAGTGGATCCCAACCTAAAGCCTAATAAAATGAATAAGTTCCTCCTCGAATTCGACCGTCAGCTCGGGATGAATTGGGCTCTCAAATTCAGGGGGATCTATTCTTATTCTCATAAGCTGATCGAAGATATCGCCCTATATGATCCAGGAACGCCGTCGGAATATAAATACTTCCTTACCAATTTTGAGCTTAAGGAAAGAAACTACCGTGCTCTCGAAGTCGAACTGAACGGGAGAATCCGGGACCGGCTCATGCTTAACGCCTCTTATACATGGTCCCAGGCCAAAGGC
The DNA here is from genome assembly GCA_963809345.1 of Candidatus Aminicenantota bacterium. Taxonomy (GTDB): domain Bacteria; phylum Acidobacteriota; class Aminicenantia; order Aminicenantales; family Saccharicenantaceae; genus RBG-16-66-30. The sequence goes on from CAWEJF010000009.1 coordinate 510,646, forward strand.
ACGAATCCGGGCAATTCTATTGAGTTGCATACATGGACCTTCCCTTATTGGGCTTGGTACGATGTTAGCCTTTTCGGCGACCGTCCGATGATGCCGGATGGGGCGGCGAATAAAGAACTATATGACGTTTTATTCGCCGGATTGGGAGGAAGGGGGATCGGTGATGAAGGCTGGTACGGATTCCTTCCTTACAGCGTGGACCATGTCGTCAAGCTATCGGGGACGTACTTCGCACCTTACGACATCCATATCTCGACCAACATTGAGTTTCTTTCCGGCTATCATTGGGCAAAGAAGGGATGGTCGGACCTGGGGACTTTTCTAACATTTCCCGAGGGGCGCGGCGTGAGAACAACACCGCCTCATATGTATGTGGACCTTGCGGTCGAAAAAGATTTCCGGCTCAGGCAGGGCCTTGTGCTCGGCCTCGGCGTCAATGCTTATAATGTTCTTAACAGCCAGCGTCCTGTTTCGTTCGTCAACGCGGATAATTCTCTTTTCGGGCGGGTCTGGGTGCGGCAGCTCCCGCGCTGGACACAGATCAAGGCCAGCCTGAAGTTCTAGCACCCTCTTATTCCCCATATCTGGTTGACTTGCCCCCGAAACGGCGTTATCCTTCGACCAACCGTTGATGGGGGTCGTCGGATGCTGAAATGTCCTAAATGTCATTCCGAGAACACGGACACGTCCCGGTTCTGCAGCAGCTGCGCGACGCGGCTCACGGGCGACGGTGCACTCCCCGATTCTCTCACCAAGACTCTGGAGACTCCGGCTCATGCCCTGATGAAGGGAAGCCTCGTCGCCGGGAAGTATCGCATCGTCGAAGAGATTGGCAGGGGAGGGATGGGGGTCGTCTACTGCGCCCATGATGATTCGCTGGCCCGCGACGTGGCCATTAAGGTGATGCCGTCCGAGTTCGCGTCCGACACGGGGCGGCTGAGGCGGTTCGAGCAGGAAGCCAAGGCGGCCGGACAGCTGAACCATCCCAATATCCTTGTTGTCTATGACGTCGGGAGCCAGGGTGGGGCGCCCTATCTGGTGACAGAGCTTCTGGAAGGGGAGTCGCTGAGGCAAACCCTTTCCCGTGGCGCGTTGCCGATACGGACAGCGATCGACTACGGGGCGCACATCGCCCGGGGCCTGGCGATGGCCCACGAGAAAGGGATCGTGCATCGGGACCTCAAGCCGGAGAACCTGTTCATCACCCGGCGCGGGCTGGTCAAGATCCTCGACTTCGGGTTGGCGAAGCTCCGGTCAGACAAGCCGCATCCGGAGGAGACGCTGCAAGCGTCGACAGGCATGATGGTGACGGAGGCGGGGGCCATCATCGGGACGGTGCCGTACATGTCACCGGAGCAGGCCCAAGGCGAGCCGGTCGACGCGCGGACCGACATCTTTTCCTTCGGCGCGGTGCTGTACGAGATGGTCACCGGGCGTCGGGCTTTCGACGGGGACACGCCGGTCTCGATCCTGTCCGCGATCTTGAAGAAGATTCCCCCAGCTGCGAGCACCCTCCTTGCGGGCGTGCCGCCGGAGCTGGACCGCATCCTGAAAAGGTGCCTCGAGAAGGACCCGGCGCGCCGGTATCCTTCGGCGGACGAATTATCCAAGGACCTGGCGGCGTGCCTGGACATGCTGGTGCATCACCGCATCTCTTTGCGGGCCTTGATCCGAAATCCCCGCTTCGTGGTTCCGGCGGCTCTGCTGACGGTGGCGGCCGTCGCGGGTGCCATTTGGTTCGGGATCCGCGGCGCCCGCGTGAGGACCGCCCGCAATCAATGGGTGCCGGAGCTCGTACGGCGGGTAGACGCCGGAGACTACTGGCCGGCGTTCCTGCTCGCGCGGAAGATCGAAGCTGTCGTACCGGGCGACCCCATCGTGGAGAAGCTCCGTCCGCGCTTCGCGGGTCATCTCGCGAGGGAGATCCGGCCGGCTGGCGCTGAGGTGCTGGCCAGGCCCGCGACGGGCCAGGATGCTGACTGGGTCGGACTCGGCGAGGCTGGAAAGCCCATTCCCACGCCGTTCGGGTACTCGATCTTCAAAGTGCAGGCGCCAGGGTACGAGACACGCGAGTTTGGCCAGTCGATCTCCGCGTTTGACCGGGACCTTTTCACCATGGGCGGAGTTATGGAGCTGGGGCGGCAGGGCGAGGTTCCAGAGGGGATGGCTCGGATCGAAAACCCATCGAACAACCCGATCTTCTTCCCTGTACCGCCGGGCAAGGTCGGCAGCTTCTATGCAGATGCGCTCGAGGTCACCAATCGCGAGTATAAGCGTTTCGTGGATGCCGGAGGCTACCAGAAGCGGGAATACTGGACCGAGCCCTTCGAGCGGGACGGGAAAGACCTGACCTGGGATGAAGCGATGCCGAGCTTCGTCGACACCACGGGGCGGCCGGGGCCAGCCGGCTGGCAGGTGGGCGCCTTCGAATCGGGCACGGAAGGAATCCCCGTAACAGGCGTGAGCTGGTACGAAGCGGCAGCCTATGCCAGGTTCGTGGGGAAACGGCTGCCGTCGATCTACCACTTCGCTATTGCCAGCGCCACCGCGGTGGGCGGCGACTTCCTGCCGTCGTCCAACTTCAGCGGCAAGCTGGCGCCTGTCGGGAGCTATCGCGGCAGCCTCAATTACTGGGGGCTATACGACACGGCTGGCAACGCCCGGGAGTGGTGCTGGAACGCCGTTGGAGGAAAACGGTTCGCGCTCGGTGGGGCGGCCGACGGCCCCGCCTACATGTACTGGAACGTGGGCGAGAATGCGAGATCCCCCTTCGACCGCAATGCGACGACGGGATTCCGCTGCATCAAACCCGCGGGACCCGACCCCGCGGACCCGCAACTCGATCGTCCGGTGGCAGCGAGTCCGCCTGTCGACTGGTCGAAGATCGAGGGATTCTCGGAGGATGCTTGGAAGATCTGGCAGAATCAGCTGTCATACGCCAAAAGGCCCCTTGACGAGAAGATCGAATGGACCGACGATTCCTTGCCCAGCTGGCGGATAGAAAAGGTCACGTTCACGGCCGCTTACCCCGATGAGCGGGTCATCGCCTATCTCTATATCCCCAGGAACGTGCCGCCGCCCTGGCAGGCGGTGATCTACATTCACCCCGGCTTCGGATTGGCGGTGAGTAGCAGCCAGGATGGGCACAACACGATGGATCTCAATTACTGGGATTACCTGGTCAAGGACGGGCGCGTTTTGGTCTACCCCATCTTCAAGGGCATATTCGAGAGAGGTGGCAGCCCTGATAATGAGGGGAACTGGTCCTTGTCCAGCTGGGGCTTGGCGGCCAAGGACATCTTTCGGACGATCGATTACCTGGAGACCCGGAAAGACGTCCTGGGGGACCACCTTGGTCTTCTGGCGTTCAGCGGAGGAACAGATGGGGGCATCGTGGCCAGCGCCGTGGAACAACGGATCAAAGCGGTCGTGCTCCAGGGTGGAGGTTTCTTTGGCAGTCTGGTCGGCGACCCGTCGGCCGATCGGGAGATCTTGGGCCTCGCCCGCCACATATCGGTGCCGGTCCAGATGGTCAACGGCATTTCCGACAACTGGGGCCAGGACGTTCTGTTGGGTGCTATGGCGACACCGCCTGACCGGAAGCGCCTCGTCCAATTCGATGGCGACCATACGCTGGCCGGCTTCGAAAAGGACTTTATGAAGGTGAATCTGGAGTGGTTCGACCGGTTCTTGGGCCGGGTCCGCTGATAAGATCGGAAACGGTTTCACGGGAGCTAGAAAGGGGGGCGAAAATGGCGCGACGACGAGCCCTTAGGAGCACCTTGGTTGCGGTCTTTCTGATAGGCATCGCCCTGGGGACCGCTTCCGCCCAGCGCCTGACCGGGAAGCTCACGGGTGTCGTGACCGATGATCAAGGCGCCCCGTTGCCAGGGGTGGCGGTCGAGATCTCGAGCCCGGCCTTGATGGGGATCCAGTCCCAGATAACCATGGATAAAGGACTTTACCGTTTTATCAATCTCCCCCCCGGCGCGTACACTGTTAGCTTCAAGCTCACTGGGTTCGAGACTGTAAAAAGAGAAGCTATAGGGATTTTGATCGACAGCACGGTGACCGAAAACGTCGTCCTGAAACCCGCGGCCCTTCAGGAGTCCGTCACGGTGACGGGAGAAGCCCCGGTGGTGGACGTCGCAGCCGCCAAGACAAGCACCGTGTATAGTCTCAAACAGATTGAGAACCTCCCCACCAGCCGCTACAGCTTTTTCGACATCGTCAAGCAGAATCCCGGATTTTCGACGCAGACCGGGGACATCGGATCTGCATCCCGGATCTCCGCTTTCGGATCGAATTCAGAGGAAAATAGCGTCTATATCGATGGCGTCGATGTGAGCAGTCCGGAGCTAGGGACGAGCCTCCTGCTCCGATGTCCTGGCGCCGAGACCATACCGTCCTACGCTTGGAACGTCCAATTGGGCCAAAACCTATGAATTCACCCTCGACGACAGCTTCCGGATCTGGTCTGAGATCGCGCGTTCGGTCGCCTCGACTCGCTCGAGCGGCGGACAGACCTGACGATCGGCCTGACGCATTTTCTCGACCTCGGTCGCTGGGGCAATCATGAGTTCAAGGCCGGCTGGAGCTATTACGGTAATAAATACAACGATGTAATTCATTATACGGGCCTCGATGCCGACCCCTGGCCGGGCAACGGATTTGACTCTGGCACGGCAATCAACTGGGCAAGTCCTGGAGTCCCGTTCACCCTGGTTGAAGATGGGGCCAGTGGTAGCAATAATGCCTCCCGCGGATTCGGGTTTTATGCGGGCGACGACTTTGTCCTGGGCCGTTTTTCCTTCATGCTCGGATTGAGGACCGATACACAGCAGGTCTATAACGATGTCGGGGCTAAGATCTGGGGCTGGGGAATCGGGGATTTCCTGCAGCCGCGGGCTTCGGTGGCCTTTGACCTGACGGGGGACGGCCGAAACGTTTTGAAATTCGGCTATGGGATGTATTCCTTGCCCATCTCCACCTCACCTTTGGGCTTTTTTAATAGTAATTTTGCATACACTTATCGTACCCATAGTTGGGTCGGCGCCGAAAATCCGACAGAATCCCAATTGAAGGACCCTTCGAACTGGGTCAAAATCTGGGAACAGAGCGGGGCCGCCACGCCCGAAGAAGTGGATCCCAAGCTGAAGCCCGATAAAACGAATAAGTTCCTCCTAGAGTTTGATAGGCAGATCGGGAAGAACTGGGCCCTCAAGTTCAGGGGAATCTATTCGTATTCTCATAACCTGATCGAGGACATCCAGGTTTATGCTCCAGAGCTCGATTCGGAAGTGAAGTACTTCCTAACGAATTTCGAGTCGAAGAAACGGGATTATCGGGCCTTCGAGGTCGAGCTGAACGGAAGAATTCCAGGGCAGCTCATGTTGAATGCCTCTTACACTTGGTCCCAATCCAAAGGGGCGGTACCGGGCAACTCTATCGAGCTAGTTAATTGGGATCTTCCCTGGTCGAACCTTTATGATATGAGCATTTTCGGCGACCGGCCGATGATGCCCGGGGGGGCGACGAAGAAGGAATTATATGACTATCTATTTGCCGGAGTTGGAGGAAGAGGATTTGGTGATGAAGGCTGGTATGGATTTCTCCCTTACAGTGTTGACCACATCATCAAGCTATCCGGCACGTATTTTGCGCCTTACGGCGCCTATGTCTCGGCCAACATTGAGTACCTTTCCGGCTATCATTGGGATAAAAAGGGGTTGTCGAACCTAGGGCCCTATCTACTATTTCCAGAGGGACGCGGAGGGCGGACAACCCCGCCTCATATGTATGTGGACCTTGCGCTCGAAAAGGATTTCCGGCTCAGGCAGGGCCTCGTGCTCGGCCTAGGTGTCAATGCCTATAATATCCTGAACAGCCAGCGGCCCGTTTCATTCATCCAGGAGGATAATTCTCTATTCGGGCAGGTCTGGGCGCGACAGCTCCCGCGCTGGACACAGATCAAAGCTATTTTGAAGTTCTAGCGCCCTCTTCTAGGCAGCGGGTCGGGGGTTCGAGTCCCTCCTGGCGCGCCCGTTATTATTCAAAGCTCTCACATAGCATGTCGATGGCCCCATACCCCCTCCCATTGACGGATCCCCTCACTTATTGGTAACTTTAAACCAATCAGGCTGAGGGGGCCAGGGATGGCTAAGAAATACCGCGCTTGCCCTTCTGAGAATCCCGAGATCGTGAAGTTCTGCGGGGAGTGCAGCAAGCTTTGGAAGCGAGGTGTCAAAATGAGAGTGCGCAGGTCGATACCAATCTTCGCGATAATCGCTATTCTCGTCATTTCAGAGGGTGCCAGCGCTCAGTGGACGCGAATCTGTCGGCCTCCCGGGGGGTCGATCTATGCTATCGTTGCAGGCGAAAAGAGCCTTGTTGCCACAACAGATAGGGGGGAGGTCTTTGTTTCCACCGACGACGCTAAAACCTGGAAAGAAGCGAGCACCGGGTTGCCGGCGGATTGCTTTGTTCAGTGCCTGGCGTTTAGCGGGCCAGTTTTATTTGCGGGGACCGAAAGGCATCTGCACGATATCAAGACCATAGGATTGCCACGCCTGGGCCGGGGCATCTATATGTCCGCGGACAACGGCGCGAGCTGGAGAGAGACCAGCGTAGGGCTGCCATCGGAGTGCGCGATTCAATGTCTTTCCGCTAGCGCGAAGACCCTCTTTGCCGGCACCGATCACGATGGGATTTATGTTTCCCAAGACGGCGGAAGGAGTTGGGTCGCTGCCAATACAGGTTTTCCCGAGGGCTCTCCTGTCGCATGTTTTGCCACACTCGGGCCGAACGTTCTCGCAGGAACTTGGGAGAAAGGTGTCTTCTTGTCCGCTGACTCCGGCGCAAGCTGGAAGGAGGCGAACTCGGGGTTGCCTCCCGGCACTTCGATCCATTGCTTCGCGGTGAAAGGCCAGAACGTCTATGCCGGAACCCTCTTTGAAGGAATATTCATGTCCGAGGACTACGGAACCAATTGGACTTCATCGAGCTCCGGAATACCCGAGCAGCTTACCATCGATAGCCTGGCCGTAAGCGGACGGACCCTCTATGCTGGCACTTACGAAGGCGTCTTTATATCTGAAGACAACGGACGCAACTGGGTGCCCGCTGGCCCCCCCGTCTCTATGTTTTACTCTACTCTATGTCTTGCCTTGAGTAAATCGTTTCTGTTCGCTGGCACTGAGGATGAAGGCGTTCTGTTATCATCCGACAACGGCGCGAGCTGGGTTCCAGCCAATACGGGTCTGACGTCCGCCAATGTCGATGACCTCACCGTGATTGGGTCCCGCCTGTACGCGCATACGCCGAGCGATATCTTCGTATCCGACGACAGCGGTGACAACTGGATGGCCGTTGCCTCCAAAATGCCCAAAGGGACTCGGGTCCGCGGGATACGGAAGATCGGCAAGAATCTCTTTGCCGACGCAACTCCGGGTGGCCTGTTCTCATCCAAAGACAATGGGAAAAGCTGGAAGTCTGCAAACTCCGGTTTGGCTCATCATATCACTCTCGACTACGCCGTTGAGTCGGGATCGAAAATCTTCGTCAGCTCCTGGGGTCACGGCATCTTCATTTCTGAGGATAAGGGCTGCAGTTGGAAGCCCGCCAGCACGGGCTTGCCGAAAAATACACCGGTCAGGCGTCTTGTCCTGAGTGAGAAGAATCTCCTTTCTGTCATGGGTGATGACGGCGGGCCGCTCTTCCTTTCGACCGACTACGGTTCAAGCTGGGAGGCCGTCAGTTGGAGCCTGGATCAGGCAAACTGGATTGATGATCTGGATGAGGTCTCGGGCTGCCTATTTGCTTTCACATTCCAAGAAATTTATCGGTCCATGGATCATGGGGTCAGTTGGAAGCGGCTTGGCTCGAGAAACCAATATGGAGGTTTTAGTCGCGGGGTGGTTGAAAAGAAACCCTACACCTACCTTGTCCCGTGGAAGTCGACGAAGATTTTTCGCTCTCGTGATAACGGTGAAACATGGGAACCGTGTGGCATGGGGCTGCCGGAAAATGACGAATTTTCGAGTCTCTTAATCAAAGGGTCCGATCTTATCGCAGGCACTCTGGACCATGGAATCTTCTTGTCGACAGATAGGACCAGCGCTTGGAAGCCTATCAACGAAGTTGGACTTGAAAACGTCAAGATTCTCCGATTGACCATCAACGATAAGTACCTCTTTGTTGTCACGTACGACAACGACGTCCTAAGATTGCCATTGGCGAGGATAATCGGCTTCAGTCGCTAGGTTTCTCGCAGGGGCAATGTCCTTGAATAGCGTCTTGAAAGGGCGGCTACGAGGGTCGTTGAGTTCGCGTAGCGAGTCATACGATCTCGGGCCGATCAAGGAAGTGGCGGCGGGAACTTGGGCATGGGCGTGGCTTGCCGGATACACTGGAGACTAAGGCCGTCCGTGAGCACAGTTTTGAGCACACTCTCTTGTAGCATGCTCATAACCTATTAATCCCGCATCAGTTATAACAGTAGCCCAGCTGCCTTCTAAGCAGCGGGTCGGGGGTTCGAGTCCCTCCAGGCGCGCTCTCTGTTTCCCCGTAATTGGTTGACCTCCCCCCATAACGGTGTTATCTTTACGCCAACCAGCGATGGGGTTCTGGAACCATGAATTGCCCGAAATGTCACACCGATAATCCCGACACGTCCAGGTTTTGCAGCAACTGTGCAACATCGCTAACTTATGCTAAAGCCGTCTCTCCTTCCCTCACCGAAACCCTTAAATTGCCCGTCCGCGCTGTCACCCCGGGGACCGTTTTCGCTGGCCGTTATGAAATCCTCGAGCGGATCGGCGCGGGCGGCATGGGAGAAGTCTACCGGGCCATTGACAAGAACCTCGGCCGCCACGTCGCCATCAAGATCCTTCCGGCTGCCTTTGCCGAGGATCAGGAGCGAATGGCCCGGTTCGAACGGGAGGCCAAGCTCCTTGCCGCCTTGAACCATCCCAATATCGCCGCGATCCACGGTCTTGAGGGATCCGAGGGACGGCGCTTCCTCGTCCTCGAGCTTGCGGAGGGGGAAACGCTCCAAGCGCGGCTGAAAAGAGGGCCCCTCCCCGTTGAAGAGGCCCTCGAGACATGCCATGGGCTTGCCGAAGGGCTTGCGGCGGCCCACGAGAAAGGTATCATCCATCGCGACCTGAAGCCCGGCAACATCATGATTTTACCTGAGGGCAAGGTCAAGATCCTGGATTTCGGGCTGGCCAAGGTGTACGGGGGAGAAACCAAAGGCGTCGATATCGAGAAATCCCCCACGATCACGGCTAAGATGACTGAGCCGGGCGTCATCTTGGGGACGGCAGCCTATATGAGTCCCGAGCAGGCTCGCGGGCGGGCAGCGGACAAGCGGGCCGATATCTGGGCTTTTGGATGTGTCCTTTACGAATGCCTGACGGGATATCGTGCATTTGAGGGGGAAACGCTATCCGATACTTTGGCCCAAGTATTGAAAAGCGAACCAGACTGGAGTGCGCTTCCGGCGGATGCTCCAGGATCTGTAAGGTCACTTCTTCGTCGCTGTCTTCAAAAGGAGCCCAGGAATCGCCTCCATGACATCGCCGATGCCCGGCTCGAAATCGAGGCGATTCTTGCGGGCCCTCTCCAGGGAGAACCGGCCGGGGAAGAACTTTCGGGCAAACGGCGCGCCTGGTTCCGCGCAGCTGTATGGGCTGTCTCCGGCCTGCTCGTGGGAGCCGTCGGCATGGTCCTGCTCCTTGGCCCGCGAAAAGAGATGCGTCCTCTTCCCCCGCGCCAGTATCGCCTCGCCGTGGGCACAAGCGAGCAGGCCGCTATCTATCTCAGCGGTGCGGCGATCTCGCCCGATGGACGGCGGGTAGCCTACGCGCTCGGAAACGGCGTTTGGGTCCAGGACCTGGACAAGCTGGAGCCTCGGCGCATTCATGACACCGAGGGAGCCGTTCGGCCATTCTGGTCGCCCGACAGCGCTTCCGTCGGCTTCTTCGACCTCATAAAACACACGCTCCAACGGATCCCCGTATCAGGGGGCGAAGCCCGGACGATCTGCGACGTTCCAGGGACGGATGTCGGAGGCGCATCGTGGGGGACGGAAGGCCTGATTGTCTTCAGCTGGGGCGCTGGCTGGGGTACGCGGGCGGGTGGGGGCCTGTATGAGGTTCCAGACGCCGGCGGCATTTCTGTCCTGCTCGCCAAGGCAAGTGAAGGAGAGATCGGCTTCATGTCTCCCCTGGTGTTGCCCCAGAGAGCGGGAGTGCTGGTGGTCGTTATCTACAACGACAGAACATCGAAGGTGGAGAGGATCTCGAAAGGGGGATTGCGCGAACCGGTTCTCGAAATCCAAGGTTCCGCTCAGATAGCCTATTCTCCATCAGGAGACCTTCTTTATGGTCTTGGCAACGGTGGATTATGGGCCGTTCCGTTGCGTCTTTCGCCGTTGGGCATAACGGGGAAACCCGTTCGTGTTGCCGAAGAAGGATCAGCGCCGAGCGTATCCGCCGACGGTAGTCTAGTTTATATGCCCAAGCTCCTAGCGGCCCAACGCCTGGTTTGGGTGAATCGCCGTGGCGAGGTCGCAGGGACGATCGGCCAACCTCAGGAGTTCATATCGAACCCGAGGATTTCACCGGATGGCCGCCGTGTCGCGGTTCGTGGGACGGAGGCGGGCAAGGTTGACATATGGATTCATGATATCGCTCAGGCCACAAAAACTCGTCTAACCTACGAACCTGGGTCCAACATCCAGCCAATCTGGACACCGGATGGCCGTGAGATCTTTTACTCGTCACAGGCCAACGTCGGTCGGGTGGTCGCGCGCCCCGCCGATGGGAACGGCAGTGCCAGACCGCTCATCGATGATCCGGTGGGCCAGTATGAGGCGGAGCTCTCCAAGGATGGTAGGTTCCTGGTATTTGTCGCAGTCGATGCCAATAGAAAGATATTAAGGGATCTTTGGTATCTGGATCTATTGAATGGCGGCAAGCCGACGCCCTTTCTTGAAAGCCCTTTCGATGAGCTTCATGCCGTCCTTTCTGTCGATTCGCGATATTTAGCGTACGTATCCAACGAGTCGGGAACATACGAAGTTTACGTTCGGCCATTTCCCAAAGGAGCTGGCAAATGGAAGGTCTCGGATAACGGCGGAGTTCAGCCGAGGTGGGGACCCGGCGGAAAAACGCTGTATTATGTCCGCGGCAACTCGCTGCTGGCGGTTCCGGTGGACACTATGTCCGATTTTCGGCGGGGCCGGACGGAGGAGATCTTCCGTGGCGACGCCATCGGACTCCAACTTTCCATGCCCGCCGCGGCACACTTCCAGTTCTACGACGTTGCCCTCGATGAGCAGCGCTTCGTCGTAGTCCAACCTATTCTGCCGAGGGAGGCCGGCCTTGTCGTAATTGAGAATTGGGTTTCGCAACTTGGCCGCTAGCCACGTGTGCGCGTCAGAGAATACTAAGGCCAACAATGTGGATTCACGGAGCAGGTGGGCAGCTGATTACCGGTCCGGGGCTACCTGGCCCCCCCTGGGAACAGCCGTCGGTGTGCACAATTTTGAGCACACTCTCTTGTAGCATACTCATAACCTATTAATCCCGCGTTAGTTAGGACAGTGGGTCAGCTGCCTTCTAAGCAGCGGGTCGGGGGTTCGAGTCCCTCCAGGCGCGCTCCCTGTCTCTCGAGAAGGGCTCCTCTCCCGGTCACCCGAGCCGTCTGACGGTCGGCTAGGACCGCCCGGGGTCGTGGCTAGGCCCAGGCTCGGCCCCGAGGCCGTATGTTTTCATTTTGTAGGCTAGCATCCTCTCGGTGATGCCCAGCGCACGCGCCGCTCGGCTCTTGATCCCTCTGGATTCCCGCAAGGCCATCCGGATCTCTTGAATTTCGAGTCGGCGGACCTTGTCGAGAAGTGTGTCACCTTCAAGACCGGCATCTACCACCGCAGTCTCCGTTAAAACCACGGGCAGATCGGCGACGCCGAGGATGTCCCGTTCGGCGAAGACTACGGCCCGCTCGATGACGTTCTCAAGCTCCCGGACGTTGCCCGGGTAGGCGTGGCTCACGATGACACTCAGGGCCTCCCGAGTGATGCCCTGAATCTTCTTGCCCTCCCGCTCGGCGTATTTCTTGAGGAAGAAATCGACGAGGAGGGGGATGTCCTCTTTGCGGTGCCTGAGCGGCGGCACAGAGATAGCGATGACATTCAAGCGGTAAAAAAGATCGGCCCGGAACTTCCCCTTTTTCATCAGGGTGTCGAGGTTTTGATTCGTCGCGGCGATGACGCGGACGTCGGCCCGGAGTGCCTGGTTCGAGCCCAGCCGGTAGAATTCCCGGTCCTGGAGGAAGCGGAGCAACTTGACCTGGGCATCTGGGGCGAGGTCGCCGATCTCGTCGAGGAAGATTGTTCCGCCGGACGCGGCCTCGAACTTGCCGATCTTCCGCTCGTGGGCACCCGTGAAAGCCCCCTTTTCCGCGCCGAAAAGCTCCGACTCGATGAGGCTTTCGGGGAGGGAGGGGATATTCAGGGCGATGTACGGGCCCTTCTTGCGGGGCGAGGACTGGTGGATTATCCTGGCGACGAGGTCCTTCCCGGTCCCCGTCTCGCCCGAGATGAGGACCGTGGCCTCGCTCCGCGCCGCCTTGAGGACGAGTCGGGCGACATCTTCCATGAGCGGGGAGGCGAAGACGAAGTTCCGGGAGCTGAACTTCTCCTCCAATCTCTCCTGGAGGAGAGAGATCTCTTTCCTGAGCTTCTGACGTTCCGCGGCCCGCTCGAGGACGAGCAGGAACTTCTCAAAGTCGAGGGGCTTGACGATATAGTCATAGGCCCCGCTGCGGATGGCCTCGACCGCCCTCTCGATGTTCCCGTAGGCGGTGACCATGATAGGTGTCACCAGGGGATTCGCGGCGAGCATGTCTCTGATGACGTCGATGCCCGTCTCATCGCCGAGCTTATAATCGACGACGGCCACATCGACGGAGTGCTGCAAGACGGCCTCGAGGGCCTCCTTTCGGGAGGCGGCCTCCATGACGGGAAAGCCGCGTGACTCCAGGTTCTCCCGGACGAGCTTGCGCTGGACCGGATCGTCCTCGACGATCAAAATGAGCGGCTCATTCATGTCACGCTCCTGGAAGTTCGATCCGGAATTCGGTCCCTTCGCCTTCCCGGCTACGGGTTTCAATCGTTCCGCCGTGGGCTTCGATGATCCTCTTGGTGAGATAGAGGCCGATGCCCATGCCCTTGTCTTTCGTCGTGTAGAACGGCTCGAAGATGCGGTCCTGAGCTTCCGCCGTGAGCCCAGGGCCCTCATCACTAACCAGAATCTCGACCGATCTCCCCCTTCGACTGCCCCGCACCCGGATGGGGGCGTCGGCCGACGCCTCGACGGCGTTCTTCAAGACGTTTAGCCAAGCTTGGCCCAGGAGTTCGCGGTCGCCCGCGAGCCGCACTCCCGGAGCGGCTTCGATGCGAAGACGGGCCGCCGCTCCGGGTATCTCGGCATCGAGATTTTCTGCAGCCTGACGCAGGAGGTCATCAAGCTCCAGAGGTTCGATGTCCGGCTGGACCGTCTTAACCGCTCGCGAGAATCGGTCGATGATGCGGGCGATCGTCCGGACCTGGGCCTTGCCAAGGTTCAGGTCGCCTTTCGTTTCCGGCGATGCCTTTCGGTCCAGCAGTTCGAGGAGAAGGGCGAGGCTGTTCAACGGGTTTTTGATCTCGTGGGCGACGCCCGAGGTGAAGGCCGAGATCTCCCGGAACCGTTCCTTCTCAAGGCGTTCGGCCTCGGCTTCGCGGGACTTGGCCACGTAGCGGGATTGCAGCAGGTACAAGCCCCGGAAGAAGAGCGCCCCAGCAAGCAGGATGATCCCCAAGAGAAGAAGCGAGGTCCGGCGCGAAAGGGCGATCATCTCCTCCATCCCCGTCAGCGCATATCCCAGATAGAGATGATAGATCCGTCCGTCCCCGGTCGTGACGGTGGAGAGCTCGCTAAAGATCTTGCCGGCCGGCGAATCGATGATCCCCGATTCCCCATCCTGCGCCTCCCGGAGCGAGATGGGGAGATAGCCTTCGTAACGCGAGTTCCAGGCCAGGACGTTCTTTTGCGCATCGAGAAGGGCGACGAAATAGATCTCCTCATCTGCCAGGATCGCATCGAGGATTCCGTCAGGAGGCCGTCCTTCCTCGAGGAAATGCGAGACCGTCGTCCGGAGGATGCCGGCCGTGGCCGTGAGCTGGCCGCGAACCAGCGCCTCCGTCCGCTTTTTCAGGTCGCTCTGTTGGAGGATGGACGCCAGGGAGAAGAAAACGAAGACTCCGAGGAACGGAAGAATGAAGAAGAGAAAGACGTTGCGACGTTTCAAAAGCTCCCGAACCTCCGTATGCCGCGCTTGCGCTGGGGCCCGCCCTGCCAGTTGGGGAAGCCGCGCTTGTCCCTGAGCTTGATCGTCTCGCCCCGGAGCCGGAGCTCGCGGGCGATGATGGTCGGGACTCCCTCCGGGATGTCCGCAAGGGAGCCAAGAACCGTTAGCTTCTCCCCGCCGTGGATATCTTGGCCGAAGAACCAGGAAGGACTGACTTCGACGTTGTACTTCTTCGTGCTTTCCGTCTCCTCGACGGCAAGGACGAGGAACGGGGCTGTGCCCTTGTATCGGGGTTCGAGGATGACTTCCCGAACTGTGGCCTCGATCCGAATCTCCTTGTCCACGTTATAAAAATGGGCGGAGGTCTGCCCGGCCGCCGAGCCAACGACGAGCCCGGCGAGAATGGCAATGAAAACGACTCTATGACGCATCATGCACCTCGCTTCCGGCCGGTCGGCAGGTTCCATTCGAACCCACCCATGACATAGTGGTTCTTCCAGACGAACAGCGGGTCGGTCGAGCTATTATCGACATAGGAATATGCCAGAAAGACCGAGAGCCGCCGGAAATCCTTTTGCAGCCGGGCCTCGTAGAGGTGCCGGCGGTCGTTCCGTTCGATGCCGAGAGGCACGCCGTCAAAACTCATGCTCTCGACCCCCGGATATGACTTGTCCGAATACGTATAGCCGGTCTTCAGCGAAAGATCCCAGGGAAGTTCCAGGGAGATCCGTCCGTTGAGCTGGTACCCTTCCCAGGAGAAGGAATCCGAGCTCGGATTCTGCACGAAGTAGAATTCCTCAATTGACAGGAACGGATTCTCACCCGTTACGGTCCATTGCCTGACGCCGGACACGCTCAGCCCGAGGGCATCGCCGAAGCCCTGGGCCGCAAGAAGCGATAGGGACATATGTCCGATGCCGGCGCCACCGCCCTCGCTGCTGTAACGGGGGATGAAGCCGTAACCGCCCTGATACTGCTTGCCTCCCCAGCCGCCGCCCGACCCGCCGCTCCCCGAACCCTGACCACCTATCCCGGAGCCGCCCATTCCGCCGCCGCTCATCAGGGTCGTCACGGACATCGACCCCGCTGGCTCCGGCAGGAATGGATGCAGGAAATACTTGTATCCCCATTCCGCATCCGCTTTCATGGTGGTCCGGCTCGGGAAATACTTGTCGATCGAGACAGACGCCGTCTGGCTCAGGAAATCGAACAGGGAATCGTTGTAGGTGGCATACTGGCCCTGCCATTGGAGCTTAAAGATCGAAGAGGGCGCGAGATAGGTCTTGAAGGCGCCGAGCAGATTGGCGCCGAGCGAGCTGAAGGCGGCGTAGGCCTGCCCATAGAATTGGCCCGCGCCTCCGGCCGCAAAGTAAAAGGCGCTCTTCCTGCCGGCCGGCACGAGATAGTCAATACCGGCATTGGCGGCGAAGAAGCTCAGCCCGGTTGTTTCCCCGAACGCGGAATATTCCGCACTGGCAAGGAGCGAAAGTGCCGAGAAGTCCTGATCAATGGCCAGCGAGAAGACGGAAACGCGATCGGCAACGGAGTCGCTCGTCTGAAACAGATTCCGGGTGGCATGCTGGTTGAAGGAGAGGTAGACCGTGCCTCCCCAGGCCGGCAGGCCCGCCAGCATCAAAAATAGGACCATGGTGCGCATCTTTTTCATTATCATGATGGAAAATCCCCGAGTAATCAAGGAAGTAAGCCTCCCCCCCGCGCTCGCGGAGGGGAGGCCTCGGATCCAGGCTTAGCGGCGGCCCTTTCTCTGGGCCGTACCCTTGGGGCCGGTGCCGTCGCAGACGCCCGCCCCCGAAATCCTTCCAGCGCCCTGCATGCCGGTCCGGAAAGAGCCCTTGCCAAAGCTGGACTTGGCGATCTTGCCGGCCTTCTGGCCTTGGGTCATCCCGGTCTCATCCGGCCGGCCGATCTCGTGCTGAGCCTGGTAGCCGGTGCCGTCCTTGGGCTTGACCCAATCCGGGTCCTGGCCGTTGGGGACACCGTCACCGTCGTCGTCACGAGCGAGCTGGTAAGCATAGCCCGAGTTTCGCGCGGCCGTTCCGTCCCCGGCGCCCTTGCGGGCTTGAGTCTGATAGCCCGTGCCGCCCTGGGGTCTGGCCCAATCCGGATCCTGGCAGTTGGGGATGCCATCGCCGTCGGCGTCCCTGGCGAGGTCGTTAATGCCGTCGCCGTTCTCATCGACGAAAGCGATCCGGTTGCGAAGCCGGAATTCCGACTTCGTCTGGGCCTGGGTCTGCGTCTTGGCCTGGACCTTAGTCTGGGCCTCGAGTTGCGTTTTGACCTGGGATTTCTCCTGGGTCTGCGTCTGGGTCTTATCCTGGGCGGCCGCGAAGGCGAAGCCGAGGATGAGGAACCCGACCGTGAGAGCTAACATCTTTTTCATCTTATGACCTCCTTGAGTCATG
Organism: Candidatus Aminicenantota bacterium; assembly: GCA_963809345.1. Lineage (GTDB taxonomy): Bacteria > Acidobacteriota > Aminicenantia > Aminicenantales > Saccharicenantaceae > RBG-16-66-30. Next base: position 527,424 of record CAWEJF010000009.1, read on the forward strand.
AGGTCAAACTTATATGCAGGTCATGTGCCAACTTGTATGTTACTGAAAAAAAATGACTTGTATTATTTAACCGGCAAGAAGTCCGACAATTTTGTCGGCGCGGCCGACAATTTCGATGGCCTCGCCGCTTATCTATTATCCGTTACCGAGCCTTCTGACATTGTCCCTGGGGCACGGGCCCCGAGTTTCGATTTCTTAAGGAAGAAGACCTTCACGTAGTCGTTGAGGATCAGGGAAAGCGCGAGGTTCCAGCCGAGCAGGAAAAGGGTCATCGCGATGGGGAGGGCCGGGAATAGGCCGTGTATGCCGAACGTCGATATCGACGCCCCCGCGAGTATGTCCAGGGCCATAATGGTCAGTAGCAGCCTGCTCGGCCGGGAACTCCAGAAGCGCCGCCGTTCGCGGATCACGAAAATGGACGTCACGGCCGAGAAGAGCAGGATCTCGAAGCTGAACGTCCGGACGACCGGGTCGGACGTCCGCAGATGCAAAAACGCCTGACCCAGGGCCAGGGCGGCGAAAGATTCCAGCGCCATCAGGATGCCCAGGACGGCCGCGACCCTGACGTAAGCTTTGATGTTCCACGTGTCCGGCGATGGCGACCACTCGACGCGGTCCGTCGAAAGGGAGATCTTCATGAAGTCCGTCATTAGCAGCAGAAGAACCATGGCGAAGGCCGATATGACGAAATCGCCGGTGACCAGAAAGACCCCGACCACGAAGGCCGATTTCAGGATCGTCCTCATGATCTTGTTCAGGATCCAGGTATTGATCCGCTGGTAGACCTTCCGGCCGTTCTTGACGAGCTCGACGATACCCGAGAGCCCCTCGCCCGTCAGAACCACGCTGGCCGCCGACTTGGCCACGTCCGTGGCGCTGTTTACGGCGATACCGACCTCGGCCTGCTTGAGCGCGGGGGCGTCGTTGACGCCGTCCCCGGTCATGCCGACCACGTGACGCGAGGCCTGCAGGCTCCGGACGATCATGTACTTGTCCTCGGGATAGACATCCGCGAAGCCATCGCTTTTTTCCATCTGCCTCAGCGCTGCTGCGGGGTCGGCTTTTATTAAATCCTTCAGGTCCGACATGCGGCTGATGCCCTCGCCGATGCCGAGGTCCCTGGCGATTTCCATGGCGATCGGGAGGGCGTCCCCGGTCAGCATCTTGACCGAAACGCCGAGCGCATGGAGCTCCTGGACCAGTTGTTTCGAATCGGGCCTGGGCTTATCGCTGAGGGCGACGAGCCCGGCAACGGCGGGTTTCCCGCCCTCGACCTCGGCCACAGCGACGGCCACGGCCCGATATCCCCTTCCCGAGAGTTCTCCGACCCGCGCCTCTAGCGCCTGCTCGTTCTCAGGTCCCAGGCCGCAGGCCCGGGCGATGACGGTGACCGCGCCCTTCATGACGTGGAGCCGGCGACCGCCGCTCCGGACGACCGCCTCCGTTTTCCGCGTGGCCGCGTCGAAGGGCGTGAAGCTTTCCTGGATGTCGTCCGCGTCAAGCCAGCCCATGTCCTGCGCTCGCCGGATAAAGGCCAAATCCAGCGGGTCCCGGTTGGCCTCCTGGGAGGCCAGGGCGCCGAACAGGATGGTTTCCCGCTCGGTAAACGTCCCCACGGGAAAAACTTGGGAAATAGACAGTTCGTTGAGCGTCAGCGTTCCCGTTTTGTCCACGCACAGGACGTCCATAGTGGCCGCGTCCTCCGTGGCGCTCAGCCGGGTGACCAGGACGCTCCTTTTCGCCAGTTCCCTGGCCCCGACGGCCATGCTCACGGTGTACATCACGGGCAAGGCCACGGGGATGGCGGAGAGGAGCAGGACCAGCATAAGGGGCAGGATTTCGAGGATGGCCATGTCCCTGACGATGGACACCGCGACGGTCAGGGCCAGGAGGCCGCCGATGATCACGAGCAGCCTTCGGACGAGCTTCGTCACCACCTCTTCCATATGGAGCTTGGGGCGGGCGACTTGGATGAGTTCCACGGTTCTGCCGAACTTCGTCCCTACGCCCGTCCGGAGGACGATTCCGGTCGCCTCGCTCCGGGTGATCACCGAGCCGGAATACACGAGGTCCCCGACGCCTTTCTCCACGGCCAGCGACTCGCCCGTCAGGGCGGATTGGTCCGCCGCGAGCGAGCCGTTCGCGACATGGACGTCTGCCGGGACAACGTCACCTGCCCGGAGACGGACTACGTCTCCCGGGACGAGTTCACGCGCGGGAACGGTCGTCCAGACCCCGTCCCGTAGTGCCCGGGCGTTGATCCGGAGCTCTTTTTTCAGGGCCTCGACCGCGCCGGCGGCCTTTCGCTCTTCCAGCAGAGAAACGACGGCGTTCGTCACCAGCAGGATGGCGACGATCACCGCATCCGGATATTTTCGGAGGATCAGGGAGAGGACAATGATGAGCTCGAGCATCCAAGCAGTAAGGCCCCAGAACTTTTTTGCCATGAGCAGGAAAGGATGGCTCTTTTTCTCCGGAACCTCGTTCGGGCCGAGACGCCTGAGGCGGTCGGCAGCTGAGGCTGAGGTCAGGCCGGACCGGAGGTCCGTCTGCAGGGACGCGACGAGATTGTCCATCGTCTTCTGTTTGCCCTCTTCATGCTCCGGCTTTTGCGGGGGCAGATCGTTCTCCATTATCTAGCCTTGCCCTAACAAGTCTATGGCAGAAGCCGGCCAATCTCAAGATATCCGATAGTCTTTTCGGAATTCGGCTCCTTGACATCCCATCGGCGGCCTGCCGCTTGTCTTCAGTCCGGAAAGCCAGCCCAGACTCACCGACGTGGCGATGGCGATGCAGAAGAAGCTGGCGGATCTGATCCCTGGCGCCGAGCAGATCCTTATCGAGGGCGTTGGCCACAACGTCCACCTCGACAAGCCGGAGGCCGTCCTCACTCCGATCCGCGCGATGATCGCCCACCTTCGAGGGCAGCCGGCGAAGTAAGGAGTGAGAGCGGGCCCTTATCCTCTCTTTCCCGGGCTGCGGCAGGTCCTTTCAGGTCCGTCCGTGAGCACAATTATGAGCACACCATCCAGATGCGATCTTGTAACCCATTCATCTCCCATCAGTTAAGACGGTAGCCCAGCTGCCTTCTAAGCAGCGGGTCGGGGGTTCGAGTCCCTCCAGGCGCGCTCTCCAACTTCGCCATACATAAGGACCTTGGGCAATTGACTTTCCAATTATCCCTTTGCTAATCTGAAGCCAAGCTAGAGTAAGGGGGGCCTTATGAAAAGATCGATTTTTCTCGTTGTCAGCGTTTTGTATGTATTGGCCACGGCCTTCCAAGGAATTCAAAGTCAAGATCCTCGCCTGAAGAATGCCTTTCGCCGGCCTTCGCAGAACGGCTGGATATTTATTTACCTTCAGGGTTCACCCCGCCAGATCGGTTTCCAGCACGGCTTTCTCCTTTCTCCCGAGATTCAGAACGCGTTTGCGGCCATCAAGCTCGAGCTTACGCACGAAACCAACAAGGACTGGGCGTTCTTCCGTGATGCTGCGCAGAATATCCTTTGGCCGCATGTGGAGCGGGAATACCAGGAGGAACTGCAGGGGATCGTCGAGGGCTTGAATGCCAAGAAAGTTGCTGTGGATATATGGGATGTGGTAGCGATGAATGCCTTCCTCGAGATGTTCACTTACGCGGGCTTCGTCGCGAAGCAAGATAAACCGGGGGATCCCTCCGAGTTGCCGGTCATGGCGGAACGCTGCAGCGCTTTCGTGGCGACCGGAAGCTATACGAAAGGCGGCAGGGTTATCATCGCGCACAACACCTGGACGTATTATCTGGACGGGCGGCACTGGAACATCGTCTACGACATCGTTCCCGAAAAAGGCCACAACATCTTGATGGACGGTATTCCTGGGCTCATCCACAGCGGCGACGACTTTGGGATGAACTCTGCCGGCATGCTCATCACGGAAACCTCCATATCCGGATATTCCGGCTGGAATTCGGACGGCATCCCCGAATTCGTTCGCGCACGCAAGGCGATGCAATATTCGGCGTCCATCGACGATTTTGATCGGATCATGAAGACGGGAAACAATGGTGGTTACGCCAATAACTGGCTCGTCGCCGATCGCAAGAATAACGAGATCGCGAGCCTCGAACTGGGACTGAAAAACGTCACGCTGCTCCGGTCAAAGGACGGGTTCTTTTGTGGGGCCAACTTCCCTGTCAACGAGAAGCTGATCCGGGAAGAGACGGATTTCGACCCTCACGATCCGGGTTCGAGCGCCAATGCCCGGCACGTGCGCTGGGAGGAACTGATGGTAGAGTATAAAGGCAAGATCGATGTTGCCGCCGGTCAAAAGTTCCTCGCGGACCATTGGGATACTTTCGAAAAGAAAGAAGCCCCGAGCGAGAGGACCCTGTGCGGCCACAACGATCTATCGCCGCGCGGCATGAAAGGGTGGCAGGAGCCGTTTGGCCCGGCTGGGGTCGCGCAAGCGAAGATCGCAGATGCGAGGATGGCTGAAAGGATGTCCTTTCTGGGCGCGATCGGACACCCCTGTGGGATCGATTTCAAAGCCGCCGCACATCTTCTCCTCCACTCACAGTTCAATTGGCAAAAGGGGCTCCTGCAGGATATCGATAGCCATCCCTGGACCTTGTTTGCAGTTTCCAAATGACGTTCTTCTGCGGTGTCGGTGGCTAATTGAGGCAATAAATGAGAGATAATCGCTTGAGCTTGATTTCTGAAAATCTGTGATAAAGGGGGGCGAAATGAAACGAGCACCGTTCTTGATTCTATTGGCAGGCATTGCCGCAGGGCTGATTCTAGTTCAATCAAATTCGGCAAGCACCGGGTTACAGGTCAAGCAGCCTAAGAAGTGCGTCGAACGTGCAGACCAGCTGCCTATCCACAGCTACCGGATCACCAGTAAAGTTTCGGCGATACTGACCGACGACACGGCTGCGCTTCAGTTGATGAACGCGCTCGAGGCCGATCTCAAGAATGACCTAGAGGAGTACGAAATCCAAGACAAGGCCACCCTAAAGCTCTACAATTATAATCTCGCAGATTTTTCCATTCTGAAGCAACAATATGGCGACGCGCTTGGATATCTAGATCGACTTCGCCAGCTGGAAGATAAGCCCGCTCTTAGACTGACGTCGGGGTTATTCGAGCGTGTTCTGATATCCGCGAAAAAGGCAAAGCCCAGTGAATACCTGTCGACATTCAAGGCCGAATTCGACAAGGCCGTTACGGCGCTTCCGTATGATGTCGTCCAAGCCGAGCTGAAGACACTGAAAAGCTCCTTGGAGACCTTTTCACGAAATCTTATCGTAGGGATGGTTGAGGAGCAGCTTGATCCGGCAGGAAAGTCAGGGTCGATCTCAAAAGATATCGCCATAGAGACGCTTGGGATGAGGTCGGTGCTCATAAATCAACTCCCGGTGAAAGACGTTATGATTGAATCGCTGGCCAGGGTGATCGCTGCGCATAACATTGAGAAAGCAGATATCTGGGGCGAACGGGATGTAACGCTTTCCCCTACCGCAAAACTCACTCCTGTTGTCGCCGGCATATGGGATGTTGGGACAGATGTATCTCTTTTTCCCGGCCGCACCTTCGTCAACCCGAATGAGCAGCCCGGGAACAACATCGATGATGACAATAACGGCTATGTTGATGACATCTATGGCATCGGTTGGAGCTGGGAGGGCGAGATGAGGGTTGGCCCCCTAAGAATGGTAAGCGCGACCAAGGAGCAGATGGAGGAATACAAGCGTTTTAGTAAAGGGTTCAGTGACCTAGAAGCTGCGATCGATTCACCGGAGGCAACTGATCTTAAAAAGCGGCTGGCCGCCCTGCCCAAAGAAGAGGTGAAACCTTTCGTCGAGGGTCTGGGATTATATGGTAATTATGCGCATGGCACTCATGTTGCCGGGATTGCTGCAAGGGGAAATCCGGCGATTAGGATTCTCGTGGCCCGGATGGACTTCCCCTATGAACTCATGTCGCCGCTTCCGACGGTCGAATGGGCGAATAAGTTCGCGAATGTCTTGCGAGAAACCATCAGTTATTTCAAGCGCTCAGGAGTGAGGGTTGTGAACATGAGCTGGGGATTAAGTCCCCAGGGCATAGAAGGCATGCTCGAACAAAACAACGCGGGCGGAACTCCCGCCGAGCGAAGAGCGCTGGCAAATAAGATCTTCAATATCATCAGCGATACATTTAGATCAGCGATAACCAATGCCTCCGAGATCCTCTTCATCGCGTCCGCTGGCAATTCCGACAGTGATGCGCGTTTTTTTGAGTTCATTCCATCTTCTTATGATCTGCCGAACACCATGTCCATAGGGGCTGTTGACAAAGCCGGCGACGAGGCCGCGTTTACCAGTTTCGGGAAGGTGGAGCTTTACGCGAATGGATATGAGGTAGAAAGTGTCGTCCCAGGGGGCGACCGACAGAGCTGGAGTGGGACCAGCATGTCAGCACCCCAGGCCGTGAACCTAGCTGTGAAACTCCTTGCTGTCTATCCCAAGTTGACGACCGCAGAGGTGCGAGCGCTCATTATTGACGGATGCGACTCAAAGGTCATTACCGAAAATCGCAGGATTCTTTTGCTGAACGAGAAGAAATCTTTTGAATTGGCCAAGGAGAGATTCCCCCATCGGGAATAGGGTGAGGCGCCGATCCCCACTTCCTGGGTCTCAATAACGCTTGAGAACGGCTGGCCGGGCTTACGGGCAACGGATATGGATAATACGGGGATAAAAGCCTCTCGGGGCCGTCCGTGTGCACAGTTCTGAGCACACATCCAATCAAGGAACTCGCAAGCCATTCATATTCCATCAATTGAGTCGGTGGCCCAGCTGCCTTCTCAACAGCGGGTCGGGGGTTCGAGTCCCTCCAGGCGCGCTCTCCTATTCCCCGAGAAATGCGCCATTTAGCCGTCATCCCCAGCACCACAAAGTTGTCGCAATTTTGTCTTCGGAAATGGCCGCGCTTTTCTGCTATCCTAGTGATTGTCGCAGCATCGCTTTGCGCTCTCGCAAGGATCGCGGCTTCGTTGAACCGATCATGATGCCTCCTACGATCATCTTCAGCGACCTCGATGGCACTTTGCTCGATTCTCAGACTTATTCCTTCGATCCGGCAAGGCCGGCCCTTGAGGCCATAGCCTCGGCCGGGATTCCCCTCGTCTTCTGCACGAGCAAGACACGAACCGAGACCGAACACTGGCGCTCCGTTCTCAAGAACAATCATCCCTTCATCGTTGAGAACGGCGGGGCAGTCTTCGTCCCAGAGGGGTACTTCGGGACCGACGCAGGCTTCGATAAGCGGGCCGGCGGATACGGCGTCCTGGAGATCGGCCGGCCCTACCCTGAGCTCAGGCAGGCACTCGAGAGTATCCGCGCCTCGACCGGCTTCCCTCTCCGCGGCTTCGGCGATATGTCGGTCGAGGAGATCGCGGAACGCTGCGGCTTTACCCGCCATGACGCCGAGCTGGCAGCGACACGGGAATATGACGAGCCCTTCATCGGGGTCGAGGAGGGAATGTTGCCCCGGATCGTCCAAGAAGCCGCGGCCTTCGGCTTTCAGATCGTCAGCGGCGCTCGTTTCCATCACCTCGTCGGCGGGAGCGGAAAAGGTGGTGCTGTCCGGGCCCTTCGGTCGCTATATGAGGTGAGCCGGGGACCCGTCCGGACCATTGGGCTGGGAGACAGCGCCAACGATGAGCCGATGCTCCGAGCGGTCGACATCCCGATCCTAGTTCGCAGGTCCGACGGCAGCCATCTCGAGGTCGTCGATCTGCCTGGGCTTATTATCGCTCCCTCTTCGGGCCCTCAAGGCTGGCGGGAAGTCGTCCTCATGCTTCTCCGGCACGTGACCTGATCGCGTGTCAGCGAGTTCGGGATAGACCGGATTTGAAAGGAGAATAAGATGGCTGACTTCTATCAGACCGGAGTCCTGGCGACCTTCCATCGGCTCGGAGCCCTCGACCAGGAGCGCTTGGAGAATAGCTTGGCCGAGTTCAACAGGCACCGGCCGCTCGCGCTCGTCCTGCCGACGACGCCCAAGGAGCTCGAATCCCAGGCCCTGCGCGGCATCCTGGACGTCCTCAAGGATATCAAGTACCTGAACGAGATCGTCGTCACGCTGGGCAGGACAGACGACCCGGCCCATTTCCGTCAGGTTCAGAAGCTCCTTGAGCCTCTGCCTCAGCCGCACAGGATCGTCTGGGCTTCGGGGCCACGGTTTCTCGATCTTTATAAGATCCTCGAGCTGAACGACCTTTCGGCTGGGGAGGACGGTAAGGGACGATCGGCCTGGACGGCCTACGGTTATATCTTAGCCCGAGAGGAAAGCAAGATCATCGCCCTCCACGACTGTGATATCGTCAATTATTCCAGGGAAATGCTGGCGCGGCTATTCTATCCGGTGGCTTCGCCCCACATCGATTATGCCTTCTGCAAGGGTTATTACGCCCGGGTGACCGACCGGATGCACGGTCGGGTGACGCGGCTGTTCGTGACGCCGCTCATCCGGAGCCTCATCAAGCTCTTCGGCTACCTGCCATTTCTTGTTTACCTCGACAGCTTCCGCTATGCCCTCGCCGGCGAGTTCTCGATGATATCCGACCTCGCCCGGATCAACCGCATCCCCAGCGATTGGGGGCTCGAAGTTGAAACGCTGGCCGAGGTCTTTCGCAATTACTCCCTGCGCCGGATCTGTCAGGCCGAGATCTGCGACACCTACGAGCACAAGCACCAGCCCTTGTCGGCCGAGGATCCGCGGACGGGCCTGATGAAGATGGCCGTCGATATCGCCAAGTCGATCTTCCGGAATTTGGCCATCGAGAGCATCATCCTCAGCGAGAGCGCCCTGCGGACTCTCGTCATCAACTATCAGAGGACGGCCAAGGACACCGTCAACCGCTACAGTGATGACGCCGCCTACAACGGATTGGCGTTCGACTATCACTTGGAAACGATCATCGTCGAGGCCTTCACCCGGGCGGTCCAGATCGCGGGGAAGGAAACGATGGAAGACCCCCTCTACTCTCCGCTGATCCCCAGCTGGAACCGGGTGACGTCAGCGATACCCGATTTCCTGGACAAGCTTCGGATAGCCGTCGACGCCGACAACGCTGGAATCAGCTGAGAGCCAATTAGAGGTGTTTGAGGTCGTCCCTATCGGCGTCCCCGTTCTTCTTGAATCGTTTCTCCAGGAACGTCCTGGCCAGGTCCCTCCCGCCTAAGCCGAAGGCCAGAGCCAGCGCCAAGATCGCCCCGCCGAACACGATCGCGAACGCGGCAATGACCGTGCTCCGCCCGATGCCGAGCTGTTCGAAGGCCATGACTAAGGCAAATAGCAGGATGACGCCCTTGACTCCCTTGCTGAGCGGCCCTGCGACCTTAGAGCCAGCGTTCACAGAGGCGATGAGAGTGGCCCGGCCGAGAAAATTGCCAAGGAACCAGCCGATAGCCAGGACGACGAGGGCGACGAAGATGTTGGGCAGATAGAGAAGGAACCTCTCGAGGAGCTGGTCGATCACCGGCACCCGCATCACGCTCAGGGCAAGCACGAAGAAGATAAACGCGACGAGCCAGAAGAACATCCGTCCGACGAGCTTGGCCGGCGTATCCTTAACGGCCATTTTCTGCAGGGCTTCGGTGACGCCCGACCGGGCGAAGGCCGCGTCCAGCTTGAGGAGTTTGATGATTCTGACAACGAGCAGCTTGACGAGCCAAGCAAGAACAAGGCCGATGGCGAAGACGACGATCCCGGTGAGGAGGCTGGGCAGGAAGGCCACGAGCTTCTCGAAAACCTCCCGCAGCGGCTGGATGAGGATCTTGTCGATGAAATTTTTCATAGCGACCTCCTTGGGGAAGCGGGGCTCAGGCCTTCCCGTTCCACCTCTCGATCAAGTAGCCTTTTTCTCCTTCGAAGGATAGGCAGAGTTCCTCGAGCCGCCTTTCGACCTCATCGGCGGTGCTGTCCCAGGTCTCGGTGACGAAGGAGGCGACCTTGCCGAGATAGAGAGGCGTGAGCGACTTGATGATGTGTTCTCGGCTCACGAGCTTCCGGTGACAGGCCAGGGCGAAGTGTAGGACGGTCCTCACCCACACGGCGTCCGGGTAGGCAAAGGCACCGCGGTCCGGCCGGGCGGCCAGGTCGTGCAGAAAGGCCAGGACATCTTCAGGCAGGAACGATCGATAGAAGGAAGCGAGTTCCCTGGCGCCCATCTGGAACTTCTCGATCATTTTCTCCAGGTTAACCTGGATGGGCTCGAGGCCGACGGAGTAGACGAAGCCGAAGGTGGCGACGGCCTCCGACCCCTTGACGGTGCGCCAGGTCCCCGCGTATTCCTCCATGAGGTCGAAGACCGAGCCGACGACCTGATGCAGCATGGCGCTGAGGTCGGCCCCGGGATCCTTGGCATCGTGGATCTTCGCGCCGAGGAAGGCCTGGCAGATCTTGAATCCGTTGGCGATGGCCGTTGTCGTCATCCAGATGTCGATGCCGAATCGGGCAACGTCGCTCTCCCATACGTCCTTGTCGAGATAGAACGAGGCCAGCCGGCCCGAAAGACCGAAATCCCCGCCGATCGGCTGGCGGATCCGCTTGCCGTAGAGGGCCCTTGTCAGCGGGTAGACGATCGTGTTGGTGATGGTCCCGTCGTACTTGTGCCTCATGTAGTACGGCGAGACGTAATCGTAACCCTCCTCGAGGACGGGCTTGATCAGAAGCTCGATCCACTCCGGGGTGATGCTCCGCAGATCGGAATCCACAACAGCGCAGGCTTTGACCTTGAGCTCCCGAGCGATCTCAAAGACGGTCCGGAAGGCGCTTCCTTTGCCGGGGATGCCGTGGTAGGGAGTGACGAGCTTGTGGAAGCCCCCTTTGCGGTGATCGAGCAGAACAGAGTCGAAATCGATGCTGGCCTCGCAGACGATGTCTGTCGTGCCGTCCGACGACCCACCGTCGGAGTTCACGAGGACGGACCGGCGGCCGGGGAAATATTTGGTCAGCCCCGCCTCGACGGCCCGGACGACGTGGCCGATCGTCCTCGCATTGTTGTAGCTCGGGATGCCGACAAGGATGTCGACGTCCTTGAGGCCTGCGATCTTGGCCCGGCCGCTTCCGGCGGGCCCTGCTGTCTTACCCAACATGATTATGGGAGCGAACGCCGCGAGCCCATTATAGGGGAGACGCCCCGGCCGGGCAACGAAAATCGCCGGCCCCTCATGCCGGCGGCCGTGAGTTCGAGCGAAGGCGCTCTCGGGACCGTCCGTGAGCACAATTCTGAGCATATCATCCAGAACAGAACTCGCAACCCCTTCATCTCCCGTCAGTTAGGAGGGTAGTAGCCCTGCTACCTTCTCAGCAGCGGGCCGGGGGTTCGAGTCCCTCCAGGCGCGCTCTCCTATTCCCCGAGAAATTTGCCATTTAGCCAACATCCCCATCTCTCCGTGGGAGGGATCCCGTTGATGAGCACGGCGATGACCTCGGGCGACGAGCCGAGCTCCCAATGTCCTGCACCTTGTTTCTCCTCGGTTTCCGGGTTGGCGTCATCTCGTTCCTTCGATGGACGGGGTGGGTCGGCGGCCACGCCGCCCGCCCTCGGTCCCGAACAGCCGGCGTACGAAGCGGGTTTTTTCGCTTGCCGAGACGAGGATACTGAACAGGCCTGTGGCGAGCACGGCCGCCCATCTCCAGGCCGGCAAGGTCCCGAACCTGAACAACCCGCGGAGAGAGGGCAAGGAAACGGCCAAGACGAGGAAAACGATCGCCCCGCCGGCCACCCACCACATGGCCGGATTGGGCGTCCGCAGGGTGGCCAGGAGCGACCGCGTCCGGGAGCGGTTGGCCAGGATCAGACCGAGATTGGCGATGACCAGGAGGGAAAAGCTCATCATCCTGGCCGCGGGCTCGCCGGCTCCGGAGGACAGGTTGAAGCCGTAGACGGCCAGGACGACGGCCAGCACGCCCAGCCCCTGGAATAACCCGGTCAAGACCATGGGCTTGCCGAAGAGCGGCTCGTCCAATTTCCGCGGCGGGCGGCTCATGATGTCGTCCTCGTCGGACTCCATTTCGAAGACGACCGAACAGGCCGGGTCGATGATCAGCTCGAGGAAGACGATGTGGATCGGAAGCATAGCCAGTGGCCATTCGAGCAGGACGGGCAGGAGCGACATCCCGGCGATAGGGATGTGAACCGAGAAGATAAACGTCATCGCTTTTTTCAGGTTGTCAAAGATGCGGCGGCCCATCCGGACGGCCTTGACGATAGAGGCGAAGTTGTCGTCGAGGAGGACGAGCGCCGCGGCCTCGCGGGCCACGTCCGTGCCCCGGCCGCCCATGGCAATGCCGATATGGGCGGACTTGAGCGCCGGCGCGTCGTTAACGCCGTCCCCGGTCATGGCCACGACCTCGCCGTTGGCCTTCAGGGCCTGAACGATACGGAGCTTTTGCTCCGGGACCGCCCGGGCGAAGACGCTCGCCGTCGTGATCCGCTCGCGGAGGTCAGCTTCGCTCATCTCGTCTAGCTCAGCCCCGGTGATGACTTCGCCCGCCGGTTCGAGGCCGATCTCGCGGGCGATGTGCTGGGCCGTGATGGGGTAGTCCCCGGTGATCATGATGACGCGGATGCCCGCCCGGCGGCACTCGGCCACGGCCTCGGGGACGCCCGGGCGGACAGGATCCTCGAGCCCGAGGAACCCGACGAACTCGAAGGCAAATCCGAGCTGGCTGTCGGGAAGGGCGGCCAGGTCGTGCCGCGCCCTGGCCACGCCGAGGATCCGCAGTCCCTGTTCGGCCATTTCATTGACGCGGCCGATGAGCGCCCGACGCTCTTCGGGAGCTATGCGGCACAGGTCGGCGATCGCTTCGGGAGCTCCCTTGGCGGTGACGAGCCCTTCTGAGAGTCCGGCGGGCCTCCAGACGCGTGACATGGCCAAGGTCTTTTCAGTTAGGGGGTATTCCCGGATGAGCGTCCAATCGTCGTGAAAATGCTCGGGGGGACAAACGGCCCGCACGCGGAGCTCCCGGATCGCCTTCTCCATCGGGTCATAGGGATTCGCCGGACTGGCCAGGAGGGCGTATTCGACGATTTTGCGGAGGCCGACGGGAAGAGCGGCCGGCTGTTCCGGAAGGGCGTATATCCCGTCAGGCCCGGCAAGATGTGTCACTGTCATGTGGTTGAGCGTCAGAGTCCCGGTCTTGTCGACGCACAGGGCCGTGGCCGCCCCGAGAGTCTCGATGGCCGGGACGCGTCGGGTCAGGACCTTGTGCCGGGATATCCGCCAAGCGCCCAAGGCAAGGAAGACCGTCAGCACAACCGGGAACTCCTCAGGAAGAGTGGCCATGGCCAGCGTCAGCCCGGCGAGGATCCCGCCGACCAGGCTGCCCCGGGTCAAGGTGAACACGACGATGACCACTGCGCAAAGACCCAGGCCGAGCAGGGCGAAATTCCTGACGATCCGGCCCGTCTGCCGCTGGAGCGTCGTTTCCTCCGGTTCGAGTGTCTGGAGGGCTTTGCCGATCTTGCCCATCTCGGTCCGGGGGCCGGTGGCTTCCACGCTGGCGATACCCCGTCCCTTGACGACCAGGGTTCCTGAATAGACGAAGGGCAGGTCGTCTCCGCCCGGGCGGCCCATCGGCCGAACACCGTCCCATGCCGCCTTCCTCACCGGCACGGATTCGCCGGTCAAAAGGGACTCGTCGACGTTGACGTTCGTGCCGGCCAGCAGGACCGAGTCGGCCGGGATCCTATCGCCCTCGGCGACGATGATGATGTCGTCCCGGACGACGTCCCGGCCGGCGATCCTCTGACGCCGACCGTCCCGGATGACGAGAGCGCGGGGGCTGGACAAGTCGCGCAGGGCTTCGAGCGCCCGCTCCGTTTTCTGCTCCTGGTAGAGAGTGATGGCCATGACCACGAAGACGAAGCCCAAGAGCATCAGGGCCTCCTCCATATCGCCCAGGATGAGGTAGAGAACCCCGCAGGCGATGAGCATGAGGAACATCGGCTCTCGGACAACGTCGAGAAGGATGTGCCAAAAACGCCGTTTCCGAGCCGAAGGCAGTTCGTTGTAGCCGTCTCTTTCGAGACGGTCCTGGACCTCGGCTTCGGTCAGGCCGGTGCAGTCCTCCTCTTCTTGGATCCGGGGGAAACTGTCAATCATCTTGACCTCGAGGTATTAGGGGATGAAATTCCCGCCTTTCCCGACAGCAGATCGAGGGCGGGGGAGGGTAAGCCGGCTTCGGCCACGAGCGACCGAAATTCGTCGGCGACCCGCGCCATCTCTTCACCGGCGGCATTGGCGTGTTCGGCCATGCTGATCCGGGCCATCTGCGTCCGCAAGACCGTCCGCCACATGCGAACGAGAATCGCTTCGGGCAATCGGGCTTGGCTCCGGACCACGAGCGGTCCGGTCACGGGGACGCCGAGGGCGCGGAGGGCCCGGAAGTTTTCGCGGATGGCCCGGACCATGAGCCGGACCGTATCGACGCTGGCCGCAAGCTGAAGGATATCGCCGTCCTCGCGATAGAGGGCCTGGGCGAACGGACCGACCCATGCGACGTGAGTTTTCAGCCAGGCGTCGATATCAGACGACATGGCCGTGGGAAAACCAGCCTCCCGGAAGGTTTGGCGTATCGCTCTCAGCCGAGGCGTGATACGTCCATCGAGCTCGCCGATGACGGTGCGCTGCAGCAGCGGGGCCACTTGGGCGTAGCGGATGACCGGGCCGTTCCGGACGCCGCCAACCCCGCCATATCCCGAGAGCACCCGGTCGCGACCCAGGGCCGCGACCATCTCGCTCGGACCGCAGGGGTTGCAGACCATAAAAAGAATGTTGGGCGTCACCCTATTCGTGGCGAGAAGAGGCAAGACCGTCGGGAGCTGTGTCCGCCGGACGGGGACGACGACCAGATCATAGGGATCGTCGATCCCAAGCGTTTCGATGACGTCGACGCGGGAAAAGGTCCTTCGTCCCGTGATAGCGTCTTCCATCACCAGGCCGCGATCTAAGAGGTCGGATAGCCGCTGTCCGCGGGCGAGCATGACCACCGTGTGCCCCGACGCCCGAAAGCGACCGCCGAACAGACTCCCCAGCACGCCAGCCCCAAATATCAGTATCCTCATGTTTTGATCTCCTCGCTGTTCCCCAAGGCCCGGCCGCCGACTAACACGGGGAAGGCCAAGGCCGGGTCAGGAACGAAGTTCCGGTGATCGGAAACGAATAAGCGGCTCGATGGCCGCTAGAAGGAGGGAGGGCGGACCGGCGGCCGCTGAGGCGCGGAGGTCCCGCCTTCAGGAAAGAGCGGACAGAGACGGCGGGGTTGGCCGAGGCCGCCCGCAGCTTCCATGACCGGGATGTCGGTTTCGTCGGTGTCGTCCGGATCCGGCCAACCGGAGTCGGAGTGCCGGGCGTCGCAGGAGGCCCGCGAGGCTGACCCGGAATGGGCCCCGGGGTCATAAACGGACGCGAAAGATCGATCGGCGAGCCCGATCATCATCAGGATGAGGCAGGCCGCTGCAGCCAGCCGAAAGAGAGGATTGGCCGGGCGGTCAGCCGTTGCGCACATGGCTCAATCCGTACTTGAACAGCGTGATGGCGTGGGCATCCAAGCTGTAAAAGACCTGCCGGCCTTCCCGGCGAGCCTCCACCAGCCGCATCTGGCGCAGGGCGCGCAAGTGGTGCGAGACGGCGGACTCCGTCAACCCGGCCGACCTTGCCAGCGCGCCGACGTTCTGTTCGCCCGCGGCCAACATGGACAGGATGCGGATGCGGCTGGTGTCGCCGAAGGCGCTGAACAGCTCGGCGACGTGGGCGGCGGTGTGCTCATCGAGGACCTTTGACGAGACGCGGCGTGATGGCGTGTTCATATCTTAATATATGAGCAATTGTTCAATAATCGATATAATTGTAGCCGGATCGGCGCAAATGTCAAGACCTGCGAAATTCCAGGCCGAGGCTCTTTCCGCTCACTGTCTCTATGAATAGGATGGAAATGGGCAAGTGTGAAATCGGGTCTACGCTTTGACGGTGATGCGGAAGCTGCACCTTGTGCCGCCGCGCAGGACCGTTTCCTCGATCTCGGCGGTGACCGGCTTGCCTATCACCGTCGAGAATGCCTCCTGCTGCCAGCCGAGAGTGCAGTTACAGAAATCGGCCGGAGTTCGGCCTACTTTCACCAGCGGACAGGCGCACGGGCTGGGCTTTCCGATGACACGCAGAATGCCGGTTGTTTCATCGTACTCGGCCTCTTCGACCCAGGCCGTTTTGATCTTGGCCAGAAAACCCTGAAGGTCACCGCGGTATTTCTGGAAAAGCGCGCTGTAGTCCTGGGCGCATTCGCGGCCCAAGCGCGCTAGGATCTTGTCGCGGGTGGCGCCGTCGATGTTTTCCCCCATAATGGACACCAATTTGGCGAAGCGCTCGCGCGATCCGTCGAGCTGTTGCTTCAATTGGCTATTTTCGGCCGGGGCTATCGCTGTCTGCCCTTCCCCGCTTTCGACCCGGGCCGAAAACGGAGCCAGGACGCCCATCACGCTGCAACCGCAAACGCCGGCGCCGCACGTTTTCAGAAAATCGCTTCGTTTCATGTCACTCTCCTTATGCGAAGTGTCCCGCTCAGCTTCATTTGGACGCACCTTTAATTATCCCAAATTACAGCCTCGTTTTCCAGGCACCCGACCCGCTGCCTCCATCCTCGTTAGGCGAAACACCAAGCCATTCTATAAATAAAGTGGGGAGCCGCTATGAATTGTTGTACCAATTGACCTCGCCCTGGGGCACAATTCTGAGCACATCATCCGGATACGAGCTCGTAACCTATTCATCTTCTCTCAATTGAGAAGGTCGTCTAGCTGCCTTCTAAGCCGCAGGTCGGGGGTTCGAGTCCCTCCCGGCGCTCTCTCATGTTCCCAAAGAACCTTGCGCGCAGTCCATAACGAGCTTTGCTTCCCGTTGACGGCCCCCCCCTTTATTGTTAACCTTAGCCCAGCCAGACAGGGGATCCAAGAACAGAGGAGACAATGAGCTCTTCAGGCAGCGGGGCGGCACCTTCCGAGGACAAGGAGGGATCTTTGCTCCGGGGCTTTGTCCAAAAGCTCCGAAAGCGCCGGATCATCGAAACACTGGCCGCCTTCATCGGTGGCGGGTGGCTGCTCGTCGAGGTTGTCGAACGGCTCCTGGTAAGCCATTACGGCCTGCCCGGAGAGTTGATCGACCTGACGGTCGTTCCGGTCATCGGCGCCCTCCTCGCCACTCTAGCCTGGCGTTGGTTCCGCAGTGCGGATAAAAGGCCGGGGAACGTCAAGATCGAGGTCCTGCTTGTTCCTTTGATCTTGCTCGTGACCCTGGCCATTGATCTCGCGATTCTTTTAGAGATCCTTGGCATTCTCGGCAAGACCCTGCTTGTGGCTGTTGTCGCCCTCTGTCTCGGGATCGGCTGGGTCATCCTCAAGCTTTCGCAATGGGCGTCGGCCATGCCGTCCTCTTCGCCGGAACTCATCCAGAAGCCCGCCGAGTCTTCGATTCCCTCCTCGGCCATCTCCGAAAAATCCATCGTGGTGCTTCCCTTCACCGACCTCAGCCCGCAAAAAGACCAGGAGTACTTCTGCGACGGCATGACCGAGGAGATCATCACGGACCTGTCCCACGTCAACGAGCTCCTGGTCATCTCCCGTTCGTCGGCGATGACGTTCAGGGGGAGCCCAAAAACGGTCCGCGATATCGCCAAAGACCTCAACGTCCGTTATGTCTTGGAGGGCAGCGTCCGGAAGGCGGGAAACGACCTCCGGATCACGGCCCAACTCATCGATGCGACAAATGACGCCCACGTCTGGGCTGAAAAGTACTCGGGTAATCTCGATGACGTCTTCGATATCCAAGAGAAAGTGTCCCGGTCGATCGTCGATGCCCTCAAGATCAAGCTGAGCTCGGGAGAGATCGAGAAGATCTCCGAACGACTCATCGATAACGTCCAGGCCTACGACCACTATCTCAGGGCGAAGCGTGACATCTTCGAGTGCACGCCCGCTGCCCTCAAAAGGGCGCTCCGTGACCTCGAGGCCGCTCTCTCCGTCCTCGGGCGATAACGTTCTTCTGAATCAGGGCATGGCGGAAGTCCATCTGCATAATTATGAGTATGGGTTTAAATCGGACGAAGAGACCCTGCAAAAAGCTGAAGAATATACGAGAAAGGTCATACGCCTGAAGCCGAAATCCGCCGAGGGATATTACCTGCTGGGGCGGATCGAGCGGTTCCGGGGCAGCGTCATCAAAGCCATCGGATACTTCAGAAGCGCTCTGGCGACGGACCCGAACCATAGCAGTGCGCTGCTCTTCCTGGCCAACGGACTTGGCCTCCATGCCGGCAAGCCCCGCCTCGCGGAGCCCTTGCTGGCCAGGCTTCGGGAGATCGACCCGCTCACGCCCCTTTTTCTTTTCATTTCTGGATACATCCAATTGTTGGATGGCAAACCTGACCACGCCCTCCTGACATTCCAATATATGATGAACATGGAGCCAGACGCCGCGGCATTTGGCATGTTTTCGATCGCCATTGCCCAAGCCTGGCAGGGGCGTTACGATGAGTTCTTCAGGCTGGCCGACGAATCGATCTCGCGCTGGCCCGAAGACAACGTCGCCCTGTGGATGCTGGCTTTTAAATACGCCCTGCAAGGCGAGAAGGAAAAGGGCCTTAGATACGTTCACCGATAAGGCGAGGGAATTCTTCTGGAACGATCCGGAGGTGCCGTGGTTCGGCGCGAGCCTATTCGCGCTTGTCGACGAAAAGGAAGAGGCCCTGCGTTGGCTCGAACACTCCGTCGACCGGGGGTGGATCAACTACCCCGTGTTTGCCGAGCGAAACCCCTTCTTCGCCAACATCCGCGGCGAAGAGCGCTTCAAGAAGCTCATGGAGCGGGTGAAATACGAGTGGGAACACTTTGAGGGGTGAGGATGGCATGACGTCTACCTTCAGCACGGTCCTCACAAAGCTCAAGAAGCGGCATATCATCGAGACGCTGGCCGCCTTCATCGGCGGCGGGTGGCTTCTTGTCGAGGTCGTCGAGCGGCTCCTGGTGAGCCATTACGGCCTGCCCGGAGAGTTGATTGACCTGACGGTCGTTTCGGTTATCGGCGCCCTCCTCGCGACCCTCGTCTGGCGCTGGTTTTGCGGCAAGGACAAGCGGCCGGGGAACATCAAGTTCGAGGTCCTGCTCGTCCCCCTGATTTTGCTCCTGACTCTGGCAATAGATCTCGCTATTCTCTTGAAGGTCTTCGGCATTGCCGGCAAGATCCTGCCAGTGGCTGCTGTCGCCGCCTGCCTGGGGATCGCTTGGGTCATCCTCAAGCTCTCGCAATGGGCGGCTGCCCCGTCCTCATCGTACGCAGAGCGCGTCCAGGCTCCCGCCGAGTCTCTTGCTCCTACCCTTGCCGTCCCTGACAAATCCATCGTCGTCCTTCCCTTCGCCAACATCAGCCCCGAGGAAGGCCAGGAATACTTCTGCGACGGGATGACCGAGGAGATCATCACGGACCTCTCCCACGTCCGAGAGCTCCTGGTCATATCGAGAAGCTCGGCGATGACGTTCAAAGGCACGAAGAAGACCATTCCGGAGATCGCACGTACGGTCAACGTCCGTTACGTCCTGGAGGGGAGCGTCCGCAAGGCGGGGAAGGACCTGAGGATCACGGCCCAGCTCATCGACGCGGCGACCGACGCTCATATCTGGGCCGAAAAGTATGCCGGCAGCCTCGAAGACGTATTCGCCATCCAGGAGAAGGTCTCCCGTTCGATCGCCGAGGCCCTCAAGCTCAGGCTGACGCCGGACGAAGAGCGTCAACTCAGGTCCAGGCCGATCCCCGACGTCCGTGCTTATGATGCCTATCTGCGGGCCTACTATGAGGTGTGGACGTTTACCCCCGAAGGTTTCGACCGAGCCTTCCGGCTCCTCGACCAAGTCCTTGAGCAAGCCGGGGAATACGCTCTCATCCACGCAGGCTTCGGCTGGTTCCAGGCGTTGGCCTACGACTTCGGTATCAGCCACGACCAGGATACCCTGGCTCAGGCGGAGCGCCATGCGACCCGGGCGCTCGAGCTGGATCCCGCCCTGGGGCTGGCCTACTGCGCTTTAGGCTTTGTCCGCTATAAGCAGGGGGATTTTCCTGCCTATGTGAAACTCGCCAGGCAGGCCGTCGAACTGGACCGTAATACCACGGCTCTCTGGATGCTGGCTTTTAGTCTCGCCGAAGGGGGACGCATTGGCCAGGCGCGGCGATTCGCCGACGATGCCGTCGCCGCGGATCCTTTAAATATCATGTCAGGCTTCGCTCAGGGCGCCGTCGAGTTCTTCGACGGCCGCTTCGAGGAGGCGGCCTCGTGCTTCAAGCGCTATCTGGAGATCGTCGGGCCTGACGAGCCGATCCTGCTCTGGTGGCTTGCCCAGGCCCTCGCCTACCTGGGACGCGAGGACGAAGCCGCTCCCTACTTCGACAAGGTGATCGCGACGGATGCCCGCCCTCTCTCCGCTCTGAGCCGGCTTTGGCGCCTCGCGGCCGGGGGAGACAGGGACGGCTTCCGGAAGGCGCTCGAGTCAGATACCCAACTCATCGAAACAGCTCGGACAGACGAGTGGTTTCCCAACTTCATCGCGGCCTGTCTTGCGAGGCTAGGTGACCATGCCGGCGCTATCGAATGGCTGGAGCGGGCGGTGGGCTGGGGATTCAGCAACCACCGTTTTTTGGGCGAGCTCAGCCCATTCCTTGCCCCCCTCCGAGGAGACCAGCATTTCCAGGCCTTGCTGGATGAGGCTCGCAGGAAACAGGAGGCCTTGGATATTTCGCCCTGGGCCATGTTCCCCAAGAAATCAGCCATTTAGTCATCATCCCCAGTACTCCACAGTTGTCACAGGCCCCCGCATCTATAACCCCATCATCCCCCCATCCGATTGCCCCGTGCTGACTGACTGCACCTGCGTTCGTGGATACTTCTTAGGGCATATGGGCCACGTCAAATTGACTTCCCTCCCCGACGGCATTATCCTTTGGCCAACCAGCGATGGGATCGTGGAATCATGAAATGCCCGAAGTGTCACACCGATAATCCCGGCACGTCCCGGTTTTGCAGCAACTGTGCGGCCTCGCTGACCCAGGCCGGGGAGCCGGGCATGTCGATGACACGGACAATTGAGACAGCCACCGACGAGCCGGCGCGTGGGACGCTATTCGCCGGCCGGTACGAGGTCATCGAGGAACTGGGCAAAGGCGGGATGGGCCGGGTCTTCCGGGTTTACGACACTAAGATCAAGGAAGAAGTCGCCCTTAAGCTCCTCAGGCCTGAGATTTCGTCCGACGCCCGAACGATCGAGCGTTTCAGCAACGAAATCCGCCTGGCCCGGAAGATCATCCACAAGAACGTCTGCCGGATGCACGACCTCCACGAGGAAAAAGGCGCGCATTTCATTACGATGGAGTATGTGGCCGGTGAGGATCTGAAAAGCTTCATTCGGAGGGCCGCCCCCCTCAACTCCGGAAAAGCCGTGTTCATCGCCCGGCAGGTCGCCGAGGGATTGGCGGAAGCCCACAAGTTGGGCGTCATCCACCGCGATCTCAAGCCGCAAAACATCATGATCGATAAGGACGGCAACGCCCGGATCATGGACTTCGGGATCGCTCGCCTGGTCGGCGCCAAGGGGATCACCGGGGGCAACGTGATGATCGGAACGCCCGGCTACATGTCGCCCGAGCAGGTCGAGGGCAAGGAGGCCGACCGGGGCACGGACCTCTATTCCTTGGGGATCGTCCTCTTCGAGATGCTGACGGGCCGTCTTCCGTTCGAGGGCGAAACCCCGCTGAGCATCGCCGTCAAGCAGAAGAGCGAGGCGCCTCCCGACCCGCGGACGCTGAACCCCCAGATCCCGGAGGACCTCGACCGCATCATCCTGAAATGCCTGGAAAAGCCGAGGGAGAAGCGCTATCGAAACGCGGAAGATCTCCTCGCTGACCTCGCCAAGGTCGAGCCGTCGCTACCGACAACTTCTCATGCTCTGCCAGCCCGGAAGCCGTTGACGTCCAAGGAGATCACCGTCCGGCTCCCCTCCAAGAAGATTTGGATCCCGGGAGCTGCCGTTCTTCTGGCGCTCGCCGGCTTTCTTGTCTGGCAAATAATCCCGGAGAAAGCAGGAGCCGGGCGTTCGATCGCCGTCATCGGGTTCAAAAACCAGACCGGCGACGCGGATCTCGACTACCTCCGGGAGGCGATCCCGCACCTTCTCATCACGAGCTTGGAGCAGTCGAATCGCGTGCGGGTGACCTCCTGGGAGAGGATGAAGGACCTCCTGCGCAATTCCGGGAGGGACGCGGCCGCCATCTTCGACGAGGAGGCGGGCTTCGACGTCTGCCGCAAGGAGGGCATCGAGGCCGTCGTCCTGGGAAGCTTCGTCAAGGCGGGAGAGACGTTCGCCACGGACGTCCAGGTCCTGGACGCTTCGAGCAAGCATATCCTCAAGAGCGCTTCGGCCAGGGGGGAAGGCGTCGCCAGCATCCTCAAATCGCAGATCGACGAGATCAGCCGGACGATCCGCCGCGGTATCGCGCTCCCGGCCCTCAAGATCGAGACCCCTGGCCGGAAGATCGTCGACCTCACCACGAGCTCCATGGAGGCCTACGATTACTATCTGAAGGCCCGTCAAGCCGAGGAAAACTTCTTTTATGCGGACGC
Source organism: Candidatus Aminicenantota bacterium (assembly GCA_963809345.1). GTDB lineage: Bacteria > Acidobacteriota > Aminicenantia > Aminicenantales > Saccharicenantaceae > RBG-16-66-30. Next base: position 550,115 of record CAWEJF010000009.1, read on the forward strand.
AAGGGAATTCGCGGAGAAGGCCGTCGCCCTCGACCCGACGTTCGCCCTCGCCTACTATGTCCTGGCCAAAGCAGCCGGAAATCTTTTGGATGATCCCGCCGCCAACAATGCCCTGGAGAAAGCTAAGACCTATTCGACCAGGGCCACAGAAAAGGAGAGGCTTTTCATCGAGGCCAGATATGCGGGCACCATCGAACGGGATCCCGCGAAACAGCTCAGGCTCTTGAAAGAGCTGACCGTCAAGTACGCGGAGGATAAGGAAGCCCACTTCGAGCTCGGGTTATCCTTCTTTTCCTCCGACCGCAATTCAGAGGCCATCGGTGAACTCGAAAAGGCCATCGCCATCGACCCAAGGTATGGCTTTGCTTTCAATCAGCTCGGTTATGCCTACGCCAGGACGGGGGATTTCGCCAAAGCGGCTCAATCGTTCGAGCGCTACGCCGAGCTGAATCCGGGGCTTCCCAATCCGGTCGATTCCATCGCCGAAATGGATCTCTTTATGGGAAAGCTGGACGAGGCCGCCGCGAAATATCAAGAGGTGCTGGCCATCAAACCGGATTTCTGGAACGCCTATCCGGGTTTGGCTTACGTTTATGCCCTCAAAGAGGACTACGGAGAAGCCGGACGCTGGCTAGAGGAGTACCCCAAGAAGGCGCCGGCGCAGTGGGCCAACTTGGATGCGCCCTGGATCAAGGGCGTCCATGATTATCTTCTCGGCCGGCTGGACAGGTCGCTCACCGACTTCCTCTTCAACCGAAGCCAGGCCGAGAAATTCAAGTATCCTTCCGGCGTTGCGTACATCGATTGGACCATGGGATTCCTCTACGCGGATAGGGGAGAATTCGACAAGTCCCTGGCGGCTTTCCGGAGTTCACTGGATGCCAACGTCAGGGACGATCCGTCACGCCGGGCCTATTATGCGGCAGATTACAGCTTTAGCCTCGGCTGGGTCGAACTCAAGCAAGGCCAACTGGAAGCGGTGAAAACGCATTTGACAGAGATGGAGAACGTCCTCCCCGGGCTGGATCCGGCCGAACGAACGGAGCTGGCATTTTATTACTCGCTTTTGAGCGCCGAGGCCGCCCTGGCCGGAGACTCGGCGGAAAAGGCGATCAGCCTCGGGGAAAAGATCGTGTTCGGGATGCTGCCATCCGTGAACTCGGGTTCCATGGGTCGATATAACATCCCATTTCTGAAGGACGTCTTGGCCCGGGCCTACTGGAAAAATGGCGATCTCGACAAGGCCATCGCCGAATACGAGCGCATGACGACCATTGACCCGAAGAACCGGCTGCGCATGCTCATTCACCCCCTTTATCACTACCGGTTCGGCCGGGTTCTGGAGGAGAAGGGCGATAAAAGCACGGCGCGCTTGGAGTACGGGAAATTCCTCAAGTACTGGGCGGACGCGGACCCGCGTTTTGTCGAACTCAAGGACGCCAAGAAGCGGCTGGCCGGACTGACGGGCAGCTGATCCGGCCAGAGGTATCCGCGAGCGCCGTCAACTTCGAGGTGGCCTGGAGGAGCTTCAAGTGGCCGACAAAGACCAGCTGAGCGACGGGAATCGATCCTCAGGCTCTCACGGTTGAAGGGCATTTCCTTGCTCTGCACCGCCCACACGGGGTATTCGGAGGACTTCGCCGGAGCTATGAAAGACTGGGTGGAACGGGATCCCGTTCCGCTCGGTTCGAGCGATTTGGGGAATAGGATATAATTTAGCTGGCCATGTTTCCGTGAAGGAGGGACGTATGAAGCGAATAGTCCACCGGCGGTGGGCCACGGGGATCCTCATCCTCTTCGGTGCGGCCTCGATGGCCGCGGCCCAGAACAGCCTGTCCCTCAAGGACATCCTTCGCAAGAACATCGAAGCTTCGGGCGGCAAGGCCAAGCTGGCCCAGGTCACGACCCTATCTTTCCGAACGGGTGGGACGCGAAACGTCGCCTCGTCCACCGGCGAGCTCAAGGTCACGAGTGGCCGGGAGCCGGTCGTGACCGAAGCGGTCCTGGTCGCCGGCGGCAAGGTCGTCCGGAACTCGTTCGGCGTCCTGAGCGAGGTCACTGGCCCGCAGGCCACGGTCTACCAGACCATGGCCAAGCTCTACGCCGGGCTCTTCTCGCTGGCCCGGTTCGGGAACCAGCTCCAGCTCGTTGGGCTTAAGTCCTTCGGTCCGGAGAAGCTCTACCAGCTGACCTCCAAGGCCCCGGTCGGGCCCTTCGCCGTCCACTTCTACCTCCGGGCCGACGACTTCCTTCTCAAGCGCCTGGTTTTTTCGGGCACAACCCCGGACGGGGACATCTACGAGGTCAACTACGACTTCGCCCCGTTTGAGGAGGTCGAGGGCCTGAAGTTGCCCCTCTCCTGGTTCGCCTCCCAGGTCGGGACGCGCGGCAACCTCACGGAGATGAGCGAGGTCAAGACCAACATGGCCCTCGACAAGGGCTTTTTCGCCAAGGCCGAGACAAACGTTGGACGGACCGAGGCCTCTCCCGGCCAGATGATGGGCAACGTCCTGGATTGGAACGCCTCTCCCTTTGGGCTGACCATCGTCACCAACTGGACCCGTAAAGACATCGATGCGGCCGGCCTGCGGACCGGCGACACGCTCGTCCTCCTCATCGGCGAGGAAGAATACCGGCTCACCTTCTACGCGCAGTCGAGCGAGCTCCCTCCCCGAAATGAGCTAGCCAAGGTCGCTCGCCTGCTGGCCCCCATGCCAAGGGGCGGCGAAACCTTCGCCATCCAGGTCATCGGGGAGGAAAGCGAACCCCTGGCAGCCAAACTCACACCGCTGGCCGCCCTTTCCGTGAAGAAGATCGCAAATTGAAACTGAAGGAGAACACGACATGTCAGGATTGAAAAGACGCCAGTTCATCACCTCGATCGCTTCCGGCGCCGTCGGGCTTGGCGTCGCCGGCCGGCTCCAGGCCGGCCCCTCCGCGGGGCAAGAGACCGCGGTCCCAAAGATAAAAAAATACAACGGCCTCGGTAAGACCGGGCTCAAGGTTTCCGATGTCAGCTGCGGGGCCATCTCCCTTTTCGAGCCCAACGTCCTCCGCTACGCCTACGAATGCGGCGTAAACTATTTCGACACCGCGGAGAGCTACCTGCGCCAGAAAGGCGAGACCTACGTCGGGCAGGGGCTCAAGGGCCTGCGCGACAAGGTCGTCATCACGACCAAGCACGTGATGGACTTCCGCCAGAAGATCGATAGAGCCGCGGTCATCAAGAGGATGGAGGACAGCCTCAAACGGCTCCAGACCGATTACGTCGACGTGGCCATGGTCCATAGCATCGAGGACCTGACGCCGCTCCTCAAGAATGAAGAGGTCCTGGGCGCTTACGACGAACTCAAGAAGGCCGGCAAGGTCCGGTTCACGGGCTTTTCCAGCCATAGTCCCAAGGTCACCCTCAAGCAGGCCCTGGAGACGGACTTCCCCGAGGTCGTCCTGGTCATCTACAGCCATATGGAGGGCAAGGAGATCGAGCCCCTTGTCAAGGCCGTCCGGGCCAAAGGCATTGGCACCGTGGCCATGAAGATCTTCGCCGGCAACCAACAAGGGAATCTCAAGGGCATGGTCGGGCCGAAGATGAGCTACCCCCAGGCGGCCATCCGCTGGGTCCTCGCCAACCCCGACTTCGACACGTGCATCCCGACGATGTCCAGTTATTCCCACGTCGAGGAGTATGTCGCCGCCTCGGGCCAACCCCTGGATCGGGCCGCCCTCGAGATCGTCGCCCGCTACCGGGAGCAGGCCGGTTCGAGATACTGCCGAGTGAGCTGCAAGGAGTGCCTTGCCGCCTGCCCGGCCAACGTCGCCGTCAACGACGTCCTCCGCTATGCGATGTACCACGAGGACTACGGCATGGAACGGATGGCCTTGGACCATTACGCCGAGCTCGAACTGGGCCGCAAGCCGGTTGGCTGCGCCGGCTGCGCTGCGCCATGCGAGAGCGCCTGTCCTCACGGCCTCCCGGTGCGGACGAAGCTGCTCCGCGCCCACGAGATCCTCTCGGCCTGACGGGGCTCTCCGTGTGCACAATTCTGAGCCCAGGGCTCATCATCCAAGCCATTCAAGAAGGGCGCGAATACTGCCGGTGGCCAGGGCGATGCTCGAATCCGCCGCTCCATAATACAGGTTGATGGTATCGCCATCGGGAGCGATGGTGCAGCCGCAGGGGAATACGACGTTGCTGACGTCCCCGTGCTGTTCGTAATGCGCTTCAGGGCCGAAGAACCACTCATCGCTGCGCTTGAGGCAGCGTTCCGGCGCGTTCAGATCAAAGAGAGCGAGCCCCAGCCGGTAAATCGAGCCGGCCGCCGTAACCCGCACTCCATGGTAGATCATCAGCCAACCTTCGGGAGTTTCGATGGGCGGCGGGGAAAGGCCGATCTTATTAGCATCCCACCACCCGCCGCGGCGGCATTCCAACATCAGCTTGTGGCCGCCCCAGTGGCGCAGGTCGGGCGAATAGGACATCCATATGTTGGCTCTGGGAGAACTGACTGGGCGATGGATCAAAGCCCAACGACCGTCAATGCGATGAGGCAACAGGGCCGCGTCTTTGTCTTCCGGCGGCATGATCACGCCGTAGCGCTCGAAGCGGTGGAAATCTTCCGTGAGCGCCAGGGCGACACCCGGACCCTCACGTGAGTAGGCGGTGTAGACCACGGCATACTTGCACAATTCGGGAAGATAGGTGATGCGCGGGTCTTCGATTCCCCACATTTCTTCCGGGAAGTGCTTGGGATCAGCCAACAGGGTGGGCTGGGGATCTATCTGCCAATCGTCCTGGCCATTGGCGGACCGGGCCGCGCAGAGATGAGACTGCCCACGGCGATCCTCCACGCGACACAACAGCAACGTCGTGCCGTCAGGCAGCCGTGTGGCGCCGGGGTTAAACACGCTATTGACCGGATAGGTCCAACGGTCGGCCGTCAAGATGGGATTGTGCTTATGACGGCGCAAGAGTTCGGGGTGATGATTGTTCATAGGGATCATGTCTCCATAGATAAAAGCGCATTCTCGGCCAGGCGCAATTCCAGCAGGGCCTGGAGGAAGGCCAGTGTCGATTCCGCGCCTTGATTCTCGTTCGGACGGTCGGGATGCAAACCGTCTCGACAACCGCCGGTCGTCGGGTCGTAGATAGGGAGATTGAGGTCGTTGCGCCCGATGAACCAATCGAAGGCCCGCCGGGCTTCTTTGTTCCAGCGTTTGTCCCCCGTGACCCGATAGGCTTCAAGGCAGGCTGATACCATCGCTTGGGCTTCCACCGGCTGTTGATCGAACCGGGCGCGTACGCCGCCGCGCTGATAAAAGCCGTTGGATCCGATGGGGACAAAATGCCCTCCGCCAGCCTCCGAGCGTTGCAGATCGGCCAGCCAGCTGAGCGACTCCAGCCCGGCTTCGGCCATATCCTTATTCGTCATCCATCGTCCGCACATCAACAAGGCATGCGGCAGCGCGGCGTTACAATAACTCAGATCACCCTCGAACCAGCGCCAATCGTCCGAACGGTGGCTTTGATACAGGGTCAGCAGCCGCCCGCCCAGATCCTCCCGGACTTGGCTGGCCCTCCGGTCACCGGCAAACCGCCGCAGATATTCATGGATGCCGATGAGCGCGAAGGCCCAGGCCCGCGGGCTGGTCGTGTCGTGAATGGCCGGCAAGGCCTGCTCGAACAGCCAGCCGGCCATGCCATGGAGGGCGGGTGTGGTCGTAGCGCCCAACACCGAGCCCAACGCCCATAGGGCCCGGCCATGGCTGTCGTCCGAGCCGCTATCCTCACTCCAGTTGCGCTGGTAATCCATGAAATTGCGAAAACGCCTGGTCTGGGTATTGAAGGCATACGAGAGGAACGCGAGATAGCGTGCCGCCGGTTCGAAGGTATCTTTGACGCCCAGCGAATCGATGAGCGCGCTGACCATCAGGGCGCGGGCATTGTCGTCGGTGCAGTAGCCCTCACGATAGTTGGGGACAGTAAAAATGGCGTGCTGCAGCATGCCGGTTTCGTCCGTCAAATGGCGCATGTGATCCAGCTTGAGAGGAGGCAGCTCCCCCAGATGCTTGTCCAGCGCTTTGGCCGTGAAGCCCGGGGGCGTGAAATGCCGGCGTTCCGTGCGGGCGCGTTCAAAGCTCTCCATGTAGCGTCGCGCCACCTTCGGCCAGATCATCTCCCGCCCAAGCAGATAGGCCCGCTTTCGCATAGCGTGGCGCTCGGCCTCGTTTTCCATGAGGTAGATGACCTTTTCCGCCAAGGCTGCCGGATCACGGAAGGGGACCAGCGCGCCTCGTCCCTGGGACAGCAGCTCTTCCGCATACCAGTAAGGGGTTGAAATCACGGCTTTGCCCGCTCCGACCGTATAGGCCAATGTGCCGGACGTGATCTGCTGCACGTTCAGGTAAGGCGTGATATAAATGTCCGCCGCGCCGATGAACTCAACCAGCTCCTCGAGACTGACGAAACGGTTGTAGAAGATCACATGACTTTCCACGCCCTTCTCCTGAGCCAGCCATTGGAGCGACAACCGATAAGTCTCTCCTTCATGTTGGATCACGTGGGGATGTGTGGCGCCGACAACAAGATACACGACGTCCGGATAGCGGGCCACAATGGCGGGCAGGGCGGAGATGACCGTTTCGATCCCCTTGTTCGCCGACAGCAAGCCAAAGCTGAGCAAAACGGTCTTGCCTTCGACGCCAAAGAGGTCTTTGTTGAAGCTCGGGTCGACGAAGGGCACATCAGGGATGCCGTGGGGAATCACATCGATCTTCTCCGGCGGCACACGATAGATCGTCCGCAAGAATTCCGCCCCGCGTTCGCTCATGACGACCAGCCGATCCGACAGTGAGGCGACCTCTTCCAACACCCGGCGCTGATCGGGGTCGGGCTCCTTGAGAATGGTGTGCAAAGTCGTGACGATGGGCATGCGCAGCTCACGCAAGAGGGCCAGGATGTGGCTGCCCGCCTTTCCGCCGAAAATGCCGTATTCGAATTGCAGGTTCACCAGGCCAACATTGTTGATATTCAGGAAATCGGCGGCACGGCCGTAGGACTCAATATCCGTCTCCGTCAGCTCGAACCGAACGCGGCCCGGATAGTCATAGCCGGCCGCGGTGTCGTTGACAGGCATGGCGATACAGGTCGTGCCGGCATATTCAGCGGCGATGGCCTCACAGAGATCCGTGGTGAACGTGGCGATGCCGCACTGCCGCGGCAGGTAGTTGCCGATGAAAGCGATGCGTTTAAAGGTCGAACGGGTTGAGCCATTTTCCATGCCGATTTTCTCCTTCATGCCCCCTGTTCCGGTCCTTTGGCCAAGGAACGCAGAGAGGCGGTCCCTCCAGGAATCCCGCCTTTGCCGTGGCCAAACTAGACGGAGACCGAGTGTTTCCTGGTTGGAAGTTGAACCACTCGGGATAGCACCGACAACTCAGTATATCACAATTTGCCGGCCGGCATCGGGGCGCCAAACGCTCGGACAAACCTGGGCGCCGCGGAGGCCGGCATGAGATTCGTTTCCGCCCGAGATTTGACATTTTCCATCGCTCCAAGATAAATAAGGATATCAAGAAATCAGCGGGCGGGAATCATGAAGAAGCCTTACATCAAAAAACTTGATCAGATCGCGAACATCACAGTTTGGATCGTGGATGGCCAGTATGTCCGGGGCAGAATCGACGAGGAGTTCACGAACTTCGGCCAGCACTTTCGCTTCCGGTTCATCCCGATGCACGAATTCTGGATCGATAAGGAGCACGGCCTGGGCGAAGAACAGTTTTTCATTGACCATCTGCTTACCGAGTATAGACTGATGACCCAAGGCATGGCCTATGATAATGCCTTGGAGAAAGCCGATGCCGCCGAGCTGAAGGAGCGCCATAAGGCCGAACTGGTAAGACAGATATCCAAACTCTCCAATAAGAAAACCGTCGAGAATATCCACAAACAACTCCTCAAGAAATACAGTGGCGCCGTCAAGGTTTGGGTCGTTCAGGGTGGACTTGTCCGGAGCCTCTACTTCATCGACTTCACGGAAGGCGGGCATGACCTGGTCTATCCTCACTTTGTCCCCAAGAACGAGGTCTGGCTGGATGATGACCTCGCTCCCCGGGAAAGGAGATTCGTGCTCCTCCACGAGCTTCACGAAAGGCGCCTGATGGGCTTGGGCTGGCCCTATTTCAAGGCCCACCGCTCCGCCAGCAGGATCGAGTATCATTGCCGGGAGCATCGGGACGAACTGGAGGCCAACCTGCGCCTGGAGGTGGAAAAGAACCGCTGACCAGAAAGCTCCGATGAACAGCGTTCAAGAATCCAGCAAATACGAAAGACGGCAGAGATGGAAATAAGATTCAGAACAACCCCCGTAAAGAAAGATGTCACAAGGATCAGGGAGATCGTTGAGTCTTCCGGATTCTTTTATGATTTTGAAACCGATGTTGCCGTCGAACTGGTCGAGGAGCGTCTGACAGAGGGCGAATCGTCGGGCTATTACTTCGTTTTTGCCGAGGTCAACGATGTGACGGTCGCCTATTCGTGTTTCGGCCATGTTGAAATGACAAAATCGTGTTTCGATCTTTACTGGATTGCCACACATCATGATTTCAGGGGCAAAGGCATCGGAAAAAAGCTCCTGGAGGAGACCTACCGTCAGGCCAAGAAGATGGGATGCACCATGATGATCGCCGAGACATCGGGACGCGAGAAGTATGCTCCCACAAGGGCTTTTTATGATAGCGCCGGGTTCGCCCTTGAGGCGACAATCCGCGATTATTACGATAAGGGCGATGATAAGCTGATCTATATCAAGAGATTCGACTAGATTTTTTCTCCCGTTAGCCCTTGCCCTAATTTGACATCGCTCGCCGGGCGGTGGTATATTAATCCTATCATTCTAGTAGGATATCCCGGCCTCAGAAAGCAGCAAACGTAAGGATGGCAATAATCCCCCCTGGATAGATTTCACTCGCCGGTTCTTGTGAGCGGAACCTATCCAGTCGCCAGCTGAACAGGAAAGGAGCGAGTCCCCATGATAGGCCAGACTCTCGGACAATACCGCATCATCGAAAGGATCGGCGTCGGAGGCATGGGCGTCGTCTATCGGGCCAGGGATGAACGCCTGGAAAGGGACGTCGCCCTCAAGGTCCTGCCCGCTGGGGCCCTTGCCGATGAAGAGACCAGGAAACGCTTCCGGCGAGAAGCCTTGGCCCTTTCCAAACTTAACCATCCGAACATTGCCACGATCCATGATTTCAACACGGAAAGAAATATGGATTTTCTGTCGATGGAATACATCTCTGGCGCCACGCTGAGCGAGAAGGCCGTCTCAGGCGCGTTGCCGGAGGCCGAGGTTATCTCACTGGGTAGGCAGGCGGCGGAAGCCTTGGAGGCCGCCCACGAACAGGGGATCATCCACAGAGACCTGAAGCCCGGGAACATCATGGTCACTCAGAAGGGCCTCCTCAAAGTGCTCGACTTTGGCCTGGCCAAGCTCTTACAGCCCGCTGGCCCTGCGGACAAGACATTGTCCTTCACCGGCTCGACAGGCTTGACGGGCACCATCCCTTACATGGCTCCCGAGCAGCTGGATGGCCGCGAGGTCGACGTGCGCACCGATATCCATGCCCTGGGGGCCATTCTCTACGAGTTGGCGACCGGCAAGAAACCGTTTCCTCAGGAGATCGCTTCTGAGGTCATGCAGGCGATCCTCCACAGGCTGCCGGAGCCGCCCCGGTCTCTGGGGACCCCGATTTCCGAGGGGCTGGAACGGATCATCTTTAAGTGCCTGCAAATAGACCCTGGCGATCGTTATGCATCCGCTAAGGACCTGGCCGCTGACCTGGGCCGGCTCGAAACCGGCGATCTGACAGCGTTAATTGCCGGAAAGCCCCGGCTTCGGGACAAGCGGAGCATGTGGCGAAGGCCGCTGCTCATGATCGCTCTGGCGTTCGGATCGGCGGGCCTCTTGTTCGCTCTCAATATCGGAGGCATGAGGGACCTCTTAACGGGCCGGGCCGCAGCCCCTCAAGCGCAGTCGCTGGCCGTGATGCCGCTCGAGAACCTTTCCCAAGACCCGGCGCAAGACTATTTTGCCGAGGGGATAACGGACGCCCTCATCACGGAATTGGGGCAGATCAGCACCCTACAGGTGAAATCCAGCACGTCGGTCATGCAATATAAAAAAACAGAGAAATCCCTGCCGCAGATCGCCAAGGAGCTGAATGCCGATATGATGGTCGAAGGGTCCGTCGCGAGGTCGGGAGAAAAAGTGCGGATCACGGCCCGCCTGATCAATCCGGCCGAGGACCGGCAGCTTTGGGTCAAAAGTTATGAACGCGACCTTGGCGGTTTTCTGGACCTGCAGAGCGAAATCGCCCGGGACATCACGAGGCAGATCGGCATCAGGCTCAGGGAAGAGAAGACGTTCCGATCGGCCAAGAAAAAAACCTTGAATCCTCAGGCCCTCGACGCCTATCTCAAAGGGGTTTATTCGGGCGATAGCGAATATTTCGATCAGGCGGTCAAACTCGACCCGGATTTCGCTCCGGCCTACACCAAGATCGCGGAAGGCTATTTTTATAAAGGGCTATTCGGTGACCTTCCACCTCAAGAGGCCTTTCTGAAAATGAAACAAGCGGCTCTCAAGGCGCTGGAAAAAGACAGCACTCTCGGGGAGGCCCACGGCTATCTGGCTGTGGCCTGGCTCCATAATGATCTGGATTGGCCCGAGGCCGAGAAAGAATTCAAACGGGCCCTCGAGCTCAATCCCAGCCTGGCCATGATCCACCATCTCTATGCCCACCATCTGATGGCCCTGGGCAGAATGGAAGAGTCGATGACGGAGGTGAAGCTCGCCACGGAGCTTGATCCCTTCGCCTGGGACCGTAGTCTATGCTCCGGCTGGCACTGCCTTTTCTCATCGGATCAGGATGATGCGATCGCGATCGCCCTTCAGAGCGTCAAGGTGAATCCCAAGGACGCGTGGTCCCGGGTCATCCTGGGCTGGGCCTATGAACAGAAATCGATGGTCAAAGAGGCCATTGCCGAGTTCCAAATCGCCCTCAGCAATTGGAAGGACAGCTCCATCCCCCTGGCCGGCCTTGGTCACGCCTACGGGATCTCCGGTCAGAGGACGGCAGCCCAGGAAATACTGGGAAAACTCCTCGAGCGGTCGAAGCGAACGTACGTTCCGGCCTACGATATCGCCGTCGTCTATGTCGGCCTCGGAGATAAAGACCAGGCCTTTCATTGGCTTGCCAAGGCCCTGGAGGAGCGGTCGGGCTTTCTTGTTTACATCAAGTGCGACAGGCGGTTCGATGTGCTGCGGTCCGATCCCCGCTTTGGGGCCCTGCTCAAACGCATCGGCTTACCCCTTGAGGGGGCAAGCCGCTGAGGGTGCAGCGGGCTCGCCAGGCTAAAGGGGCGGAGAAGAACGCGTTACGCGCAACTTGACATCAGGACACGCCGCAACCTAGGATGGCCGAGTGAACGCCCATCCCGAGCCGGCGGAAGATCCGTTCCTTGTCCCATTATCAGATCCGCCGGCGATGGACGGAATCAGTCCGTCCGGCTGGTCAGGCGCGACATCATGATATGACATCCCAAAAGGAGCGAACATGAACTTGACCCCCACAAGAGCCGCATTCACTCGCCGATGGATCCCGGTCCTCGCTTTTATCCTGGCGGTCGCGATGTCGGCGGCCACCTCGATGCCGCAGGCGCTAACCGCAGCCAAGAAGGCCATGACCGTCGACGATTACTCCAAGTGGCGCACCATCTCGGGCCAGATCCTGTCGGCCGACGGAAAATGGCTCGCCTACGTCCTGGAACTCACCAACGTCTTGCCGGGCGAGACAAAGCCGGTGATGCACGTCGTGAACCTCGAAACGAACGCGGACGTGTCTGTCAACGACGCGACCGCGCCCGTCTTCTCGCCTGACTCCCAATGGCTCGCCTATCAGGTCGACCCCGGCGCGGCCCAGCGGGCGCGCCAGAGCCGCGGCGGTCCGAGCGGTTCCGGCAATGCTCCCTCCGGGAACGCTCCTTCGACGCAGCCGGCCCCGGGGCAGACCGAACCAACGTCCGGCCAGCCGGGCCAGCCGGGCCAGCGCGGCGGCGGGGCCGCGCCTATTCCACCCCGTCGCGTCGAGCTGCGGAGCCTCGCGACCGGCGCCGTCCGGTCGTGGGAAGAGATCGGCACGTTCGCCTTCGCCCAGACATCTTCCCACTTGGTCCTCCGGAGGCGCGGTGGCGAGGCTGCCGCCGCCACAGGCCGGCGCGGAGGAGGCATGCCTCCCCAGGCCCCGGCCGCGCCCGGATCCACCCCCGCCCCAACCGGTCCCCGGGGCCAGGACGCCGTGCTGCTCGACCTGAGGACGGGCCGCTTCCAGCTCCTCGGGAGCGTCGCCGACTACGCCTTCAATAGGAGCGGCACGCTCCTCGCTTACACGGTGGATGCGGCGGTGAAGGACGGGAACGGGCTCTTTGTCTTCGACGCCCGCGACGGCCGCGTGACGCCTCTCGACAACGACGCCAAGAACTACAACCGCCCGGCCTGGAACGACGAAGGCACGGCCCTGGCGGTCCTCAAGGGGGCCGAGGTCGAAAAGATGCGCGAGAGAGACAACGTCCTCATCGCCTTCCCGGACGTCCCGGCAGTTCTGAAGGACGGCGATCGTGCCCCGAAGCCGGCGATCCTCGATCCGGCCAAGGCCGCGGGCTTTCCGAAAGGCTGGGTCGCGAGCGACCGGTCGGGGCTCGCGTGGAGCGACGACGGGAAGCGCGTCTTTTTTGGGACCAAGGAGCAGGTCCCCGCGCCGGACACGACCCGCAAGTCCACGGACGAAGCGGCCAATGTGGACGTCTGGAACACCAACGACGACCGGGTCCAGTCTTTACAGATGGTCCGGGCCGAGCAGGACCGCAACTTCACGTTCCGGGCGGCCTTCGATGTTGCGGCAGGGAAGTTCATCAGACTCGCCGATGAGACGATGCGCGAACTCGACGTCGCCCCGGACGGCGTGTGGGCCGTTGGCCTCGACACGCGGGCGTACCTGCGCGACGAGAAGGTCCTCCCGGCCGGGGACTACTACCGGGTCAACACGTCCACGGGCGAGCGGGCCCTCATCGCCAAGGGCCAGCTCGTCGGCCGCCACGTCTTCGGCATCCATCCGCGCGGCACTCACTTCCTCTATTGGAAGGACGGGGCGATCGTGGCCTACGACCTCGCCGCCGGGACGGCCAAGCCCCTCGGCGCGGGGAAGGTCAATTTCACCGACACCGAATACGACCATCCGGGGGCCAAACCGTCCTACGGCCTCGCCGGCTACACGAGCGACGGCAAAGGCGCCATCGTCAACCACCGCTACGACCTGTGGCTTGTCCCGCTCGACGGCTCCGCGCCCCGGGACCTGACGAACGGCTTCGGGACGAAGAACGGGGTCCGGTTCCGCCTGCTCCGCGTCGAACCGCCCGACCCGTCCCGGCCGCACGCGGAGGCGGCCCGCCAGATGTTCGACCTGGCCAAGCCCCAGACCTTGTCCGCCTACGGCGAATGGACGAAGAGATCGGGTTATTACGAATGGGCGAACGGAAAGCTCAAAGAGCTCGTCTACGAAGATGCCTCGTACGGCAACCCCGTCAAGGCCCTCAAGGCGGACGTGTTCCTCTTCACCCGCCAGACGTTCGTCGAGTTCCCGGACCTGCGGGTGTCCGGCCCGGGTTTCAAGGATCCGCGGAAGATCTCCGACGCCAATCCCCAGCAAAAGGACTTCCTCTGGGGGCACCGCCTTCTCTTCGACTATCAGAACAAGGACGGCAAGCGCCTCCAGGGCATTCTGGCCATCCCCGACGATTATCAGCCGGGCGAGAAGCGGCCGATGATCGTCATCTTCTACGAGAAGAACTCGCAGAATATGCATAATTACAGCGCCCCGGCGTATCTTCCCAGTATGGGCCGGATGCCGATGCAGGCCACGAGCGATGGCTACCTGGCCATGCTCCCCGACGTCCACTTCAGAACCGGGAACTCCCACTCCGATATGCTCGAGTGCGTCGAGGCGGCGACGCAAAAGGTCATCGAGATGGGCTATGCCGATCCGAAAAGGATCGGCGTGTCGGGCCACAGCTACAGCGGCGAGGGCGCGGCCTTCATCGGGACGATGTCCAAGATGTTCGCGGCCGTGGGCATGGGCGCAGGGGTCGTCGACCTTTATAACGACTTCAGCATGCCCTGGGGCTGGGGCTACGGCTATCAGGGCGGTAGCGGCGACACGGCCTTCCAGTATTACCTCTATGACCAGGGCCGCTGGGGCTTCTCCCCGTGGGACCAGCCCGACAAGTACCGCTTCGAATCGGCGCTGACTCACGTCCCGAACGTGACCGCGCCGTTCCTCATCATGCACGGGACGGCCGACCCGACCGTCGGCTTCATCAACGGGCTCGCGTTCTACAACGCCCTGCGTTACAACGGCAAGACGGCCGTCCTGCTGGCCTATCCGAACGAGGGCCACGGGCTGCGTGGATTGGCGAACCGAAGGGATCTGACCATCCGGTTCTTCGAATTCTTCGACCATTACCTCAAGGGCGCGCCGGCGCCGAAGTGGCTGACGGAGGGCGTGACGTACCTGAAGAAGGAGGGCGGCGTCTCCTAGTTTGACGGACCGCGCCGGGCGATGCTATAGTGAAATCGGGAGGCAGACATGAAGAAAGTTCTCGCACTTTCGTGCCTACTCGTTCTCGTTTCCGCCGCTTCCGCCCAGAACTGGTTCGACGGAACGGTGGACCAAGCCGTGGCCAAGGCCAAGAACGAGAACAAGCTCGTCCTTGTTGATTTCTACAGCGGTGGCTGAAGCAGCTGCAGACTGCTGGGTCAGCAGTTTTACCACAATGCCAAATTCCATCCTTTTCTCGAAAAGAATTTCATCCTCGTTTTAGCCGACAACGGTGAGCCGGCGGGAGCCGCGATCTTCAAGAGGTTCGCGATCCGCGGCACCCCTCAGACCCTCGTTTTAGGCGGCGACGGCGCCGAAGTCGATCGGCTCGTCGGTTACCATCCGCCCCCCGAGGATTTCCAGGATAAGCTGGGCAAAATATTGAGAGGCGAGGGCACGTTCAAAACCCTCCAGACGGCTTATGTCGCGAACCCCAAGGACGTGACCGCGATTTTCGGCCTGGCCCGAAAATGGCAAGATCGCGGCGACACGGTCAAGGCCCGGGAGAAATATAACGAGGTCATCGCCCTTGACCCTGATGGCCGGGCCGGTTCGTATACCGATGAAAACTCCTGGGTAACGGCGCCCTTCACGGAGTTCGCCCGGCTTTCGCTGGCGCTGGCGAACCTCAGGGGCCGCAATCCGGACGTGGCCCCCGTCAAGGCCTTTATCGCGCAGAATCCGAAGAGCCGGCTCGTCAAAGTCGCGTACATGGAGATGGGCGACTATTACGCCGGAGGCGCGCCGAAAGAGGAAGCCGACAAATATTTCTCCGAGTACACGAGCCGTTTTCCGGACGACCCGGCGGCCTCGGCCATGTGGCTGGCGCGGGTGATCCGTGACAAGGGCCCGGCCGAGAAGGCCGTCGAATTGGCCGAGCGCCTGAGGGAGCTGTCGGCTGTCATTCCCGACCCGAGGCTTAGCCAAATCATCGCCCAGGCTTACGACCTGGCGGGTGACAAGGACAAGGCCGCGGCCGCCTATGGCAGAACGTTCATGCAGGGCCGGGTCGACAGCCTGGCGTCCAACCTCGCCGCCTACGTGGATTACTGGGTGGATAAAAAAGAGAATCTGGAGAGCGCCACGGCCATGGCCGAGGCGGCCGCCAGGCTCAAGCCGGGCGACCCGTATTACGTCCGGCGTGTCGCCTATGTTTATTGCGCGGCCGGTCAGGAGGCCAAGGCCCTGGAAGTCTACGGGCCGGCATGGCTCGAAAAAAATGGCGCCGGCTTGTCAGCCCAGGATATCAGGAGCTATGCGACCTTCTGGCTGCGGCAGGGGAACAATCTCGACAGCGCCTTGGCGGCGGCAAAGAGGACCGTCGAGCTCGAGCCCCGGACCTACTATTTGTGGACGACGCTGAGCGACGTATACGCGAAGATGGGGAATATGCCCGAGGCCATCCGAGCCGCGGAGAAGGCCGTCGAGTTCGCTGACACCCAGTCCAAGGCGGCCATGCAGAAGAAGCTCGAAGCGCTCAGGGGACCGGCGCCGGCGAAGAAGTAAGGCCCGTTCCCGGCGCCCCCTTCCGTTCTGCAGGAGAACCGTTTCTTGACTTCGATCCGCGGCCGGGGGTATCGTTCTTCTTCCGTGATGAGCTCGGAATTTGACTGTGGCAATACCCGAAACAAGGTAAGGAGAACAAGATGTCGCGACGGCTTTGGACGATCGGATTCGGCTGCCTGATCGCGGCGCTCGCGTGGACGGGAGCGCCGGCAGCCGCGAATGGAACGCGGCCGGAGGCTGGCCCCCCCACGTTCACGGCCGAGGCGATTATGGATCACGTCAAGGTGCTCGCGTCGGACGAGTTCGAAGGTCGGGCGCCCGGCACCAAGGGCGAAGACCTGACCGTCGCCTACATCGCGGACCAGTTCCGCAAGGCCGGCCTCAAGCCGGGCAACACGGATGGCACGTATTTCCAGAGTGTGCCGATGGTAGGGATCACGGCCGATCCGGCCGCTTCGCTGGTGTTCAAAAGGGGCAGCGCGACGCAGATCCTGGCGTTCAAGACCGACGTCGTGGCCTGGACGAAGCGGGTCCAGGATACGGTTCGGCTCGATGCGTCCGACGTCGTGTTCGTCGGCTACGGCGTTCAGGCCCCCGAGTATCAGTGGGACGACTACAAGGGCATCGATCTGGCGGGCAAGACGGTGATCATGCTGGTCAACGATCCCCCGGTCCCGGACCCGGCCGACCCGACCCGCCTTGATCCGAACATCTTCGGCGGGCGGGCGATGACGTACTACGGCCGCTGGACCTACAAGTACGAGAAGGGCGCCGAGAAGCACGCCGCCGCGGTGTTCATCGTGCACGAAACCGGGCCCGCGGCCTATCCGTTCGCCGTTATTCAAAGCAAGGTGACGGAGCAGTTCGACCTCGTGACGCCCGACGGCAACAGGGGCCGCGCCGCCATCGAAGGCTGGATCACCTTGGAGCAGGCGAAGAAGCTGTTCGCCCTCGCCGGCCAGGACTTCGATGCCCTGAAGAAGCGCGCGGCGACCCGGGCCTTCACCCCGGTGACGATGGACGTCAAGGCGTCGATGAGCCTGAACAACCGGATCAGGAAGATCGATTCGCGAAACATCGTCGGGATGTTGCCCGGCAGCGACCCGGCCTTGAAGAACGAGTACGTGATCTATACGGCGCACTGGGATCACTACGGCATCGGTCCCGAGATCAACGGCGACAAGATCTACAACGGCGCCCTCGACAACGCGACGGGTATCGCCGGGATGATCGAGCTGGCCCGGGCGTTCGTGAAGCTTCCGGCGGCTCCTAAGCGCTCCTTGCTGTTCCTGGCGGTGACGGCCGAGGAACAGGGCCTTCTCGGGTCCGATTATTACGCTCAGCACCCGATCCATCCTCTGAGCAAGACGCTCGCCGTCATCAATATGGATTCACTCAACATCTACGGCCGGACCAAGGACCTGACCGTCGTGGGGCTCGGCGCCTCGGACCTCGACGACTACGCCCGCGACGCGGCGGCGGCCCAAGGGCGGGTGCTGAGCGCGGATCCCCAGCCCGAGGCCGGCGGATACTTCCGCTCGGACCACTTCCCCTTCGCCAAGCAGGGGGTGCCGGCCATCAACGCCGGTGGCGGCAGCGACTACATCGGCAGGCCAGCGGGCTGGGGGGAGCAGGTGTCGGACGCATACACGGCGCAACACTATCACAAGCCGTCCGACGAGATCCGGCCGGACTGGGACCTGAGCGGCGGATTGGAGGACCTGCGGATCTACTTCGCCATCGGCGCGCGAGCCGCGGACGCGGCGAAATGGCCTGAATGGAAGCCCGGCAGCGAATTCAAAGCCCGGCGCGATAGGATGCTCGGGCGTTAGGCCGGGGCCGGTAGCCCGGCGATTATCGGGGAAACGAGATAGGATTACAATCATGCGTCGCCGCTCAGCTCTTCCCGAGAGTCTTGACAAGAGATTTGGGCGGGAACAGAATGGGGCAACTGCTTGTAAGGTCCCCAAGCAGAAAAAGGAGTCATCATGAAAAAGCTCGGCGTGTTTCTGGTCGTTTTTCTCTTCCTGGGCGCGACGTTCGCAATGAGCCAACCCGTCCCCGGGAAGAAGTTCGAATTCGGCACCGCTTTTTCCTTCTCCAGCTTTAAGGCCAGCGGAGACACAAGTTCCGACAGCCTCCTGATCATCCCTCTGAGATTCGGGTACTTCGTCTGGAAGGGGCTGGAGATCGAACCGGAACTCACGCTGGCGAAATTCTCCCCCGGCGACGCCCACTTCAACCTGAGCGGGAACCTGTCCTATAATTTTAAAACGGCCGGACCCCTTGTCCCATTCCTGCTCGCGGGGGTCGGATTCGGGGACGGATTCGCCGTTGGCCCATTAGTCGAGGGCAGTACGAGCACTCATGCGACGCTTCTCAACGGGGGAGGAGGGGTCAAGTACGTCATCGGGAATACGGCGGCTATCCGGGCTGAGTATCGATATACCCACAACCGGATGGAAAAAGGGGACTTATTGATCCAGAACCTCAATATCCATCAATTCTTTATCGGAGTTTCCCTGTTCTTCTAGGGTTCCTCCTCGCGAAGCTCGGTCTCGCCGACTGACTCGACCCGCTTCCGCGCCTCCGCCGCTCTGTATCAGGGGCGGCACGGGGGGGGATCTCCAGAAGACCTCCTTGTCACCCCTTGAGGGGAGACAATTTTTGGTATTTTCACCCAGGCAATGCTCACCCCGGGTGATTGACGCATTTTGTCGCTGGAGGAGAATAGGTCCCATCGGAGCAATGCCTTGGGAACCGTGAAGATGTCAGGGGCGAGAGAAGATTCGGCCCTCCGGCCGTCATTAAGAGATAGGATACGAGGCTCCGGAAAATTGACAGGAATTGTCCAAAATATTAAGATGACGGAATAATAAATGGCATCCAACCTGGGTGAGCTGCTCCTGAGGGAAAAGATCCTCTCCGTTGACCAGTTGAAGTCTGCCCTCGAGTTCCAGAAGAAGAACAGCCTGCCCGTCGGCACCTCCCTTGTCCAGCTCGGCTACCTGACCGAGGAGGACATCGCCCAGGCGCTAAGCCGCCAGCTCGGCTATCCCTACATCGACCTCGACCAGTTCGACGTCTATGCCGAGGTCATCACCCTGATCCCGGTGGACGTGGCCAAGAAATACATGATCATGCCGATCCACCGGATCCGGAACTTCCTGACCCTGGCCATGGTCGACCCGACCGACCTCGAGATCATCGAGGACGTCCGCTTCCGGACGGGCCTGTCGATCCAGCCTGTCATCGCCTCCGAGACCGGCGTCGTCAACGCCATCAACAAGTACTACGGCACGGCCGATGCCATCCGGGTCAAGAAGATCATCGAGGACATCGCCCTGGCCGACGACGGCCGGGTCAACATCATCGAGAACGACGAGACGACCGACGTCCTGACGGACGAGGACGGCGAGGCCGAAGAGGCCCCGATCATCAAGCTCGTCAACCAGACCTTCATCGACGCCATCAAGCGGGGCGCGAGCGACGTCCACTTCGAGCCCTACGAGACGAGCTTCCGGGTCCGCTACCGCATGGACGGCGACCTCTACGAGATCGTCAACCTGCCCCTGAAGTACCGCAGCCCGGTCATCTCGCGCGTCAAGATCCTGTCGAACATGGACATCGCCGAGAAGCGCCTCCCGCAGGACGGCCGCATCAAGATGCGCCTGCGCCTCGACAACGGCAAGAAGAAGGAGGTCGACATGCGCGTCTCCTCCCTGCCGACCCTGTGGGGGGAGAAGATCGTCGCCCGTATTCTCGACAAGGAGATGCTCAAGCTCGACCTGACCCAGCTTGGCTTCGAGGAGGAGTCTCTGGCCGTTTTTGATGAATCGATCCACAAGCCGTGGGGCATCGTGCTCGTCACCGGGCCGACCGGAAGCGGCAAGACGAACACGCTCTACTCGGCCATCTCGACCATCAACTCGCCGGACATGAACATCCTGACCGCCGAGGATCCCGTCGAGTTCAACGTCCCGAACATCAACCAGGTCCAGATCAAGGAAGAGATCGGGCTGACCTTCGCCGCCTGCCTGCGGAGCTTCCTCCGCCAGGACCCCGACATCATGCTGGTCGGCGAGATGCGCGACCAGGAGACCGTCGACATCGCCATCAAGGCCGCCCTGACCGGCCACCTCGTCTTCTCCACCATCCACACCAACGACGCCGCGAGCTCGATCACCCGAATGGTCAACATGAACGTCGAGCCCTTCCTCATCGCCGATTCGCTCATCCTGGTCGTGGCCCAGCGCCTGGTCCGGCGGTTGTGCAAGAAGTGCTCCCAGCCCCATATCCTGCCCGAGGCCGCCCTGCTCGAGATGGGCTTCCAGAAGAGCGAGCTCAAGGGGCTCCAGATCATGAAAGCCGGCGGCTGCGACGCCTGCAACAGGACCGGCTACAAGGGCCGGACGGCCTTGTTCGAAGTCATGAAGATCGATGACGATATCCGGACGATGATCCTGACCCGGGCCCAGTCCCGGGAGATCAAGAGAAAATCCATCGAAAAGGGCATGCTGACGCTGCGCCGGAGCGGCCTCACCAAGATCAAGAACGGCGTCACCTCGGTCGAGGAAGTCCTGCGCGAAACCGTCCGGGACGAATGACCGGGCCAGACGTTTACGGAGGAACCCATGGCCAAGCCGATCTTCGAGCTCCTGAAAGCCTGCGTCGAGGCCGACGCGAGCGACCTGCACATCACGACCTACATCCCGCCGCGCGTCCGCGTCCACGGCGTCCTCAAGGACGTCGAACATCCGCCCCTGACGCCGGCCGAGACGAAAGAG
Organism: Candidatus Aminicenantota bacterium; assembly: GCA_963809345.1. Lineage (GTDB taxonomy): Bacteria > Acidobacteriota > Aminicenantia > Aminicenantales > Saccharicenantaceae > RBG-16-66-30. Next base: position 571,120 of record CAWEJF010000009.1, read on the forward strand.
GTCATCTACAGCATCATGACCGACAAGCAGAAGCGCCTGTTCGAGGAGAAGCTCGAACTCGACTTCTCCTTCGGCGTCAAGGAGCTCGGCCGCTTCCGGGCCAACGTCTTTATGCAGAAGGGGGCCGTGGCCGGGGCCTTCCGGCGCTTCCTGCCGTCGATGTGGAGCTTCGCCCAGCTGGGCATCCCCCAGCGCATCCAGCAGCTCTGCTACCTGCCGCGGGGCCTCGTCCTCGTCACCGGGCCGACCGGCTGCGGCAAGTCGACGACGCTGGCCTGCATGATCGAGCACATCAACTCGGAGCGCCCGGTCCACATTGTCACCATCGAGGACCCCATCGAATATTACCTGTCGCCGCGCAAGGCCATCATCAACCAGCGCGAGCTCTACGCCGACACCATGTCCTATGGCAACGCCCTCCGCTCGGTCCTCCGAGAGGACCCGGACGTCGTTCTCATCGGCGAGATGCGCGACTTCGAGACGGTCGAGGCGGCCTTGCGTGTCGCCGAAACGGGCCATCTGACTTTCTCCACCCTGCACACGAACTCGGCCGTCGAATCGATCAGCCGCATCATCGACATCTTCCCCAGCCAGTACCAGACCCAGATCCGGATCATGCTGTCGATGTCGCTCGAGGCCGTCATCACCCAGGCCCTCCTGCCGCGCGCCGACGGCAAGGGGCGCGTCCTGGCCATGGAGATCATGATCCCCAATCCGGCCATCCGCAACCTCATCCGCGAGAACAAGATCCACCAGATCTACTCATCCATGCAGATGGGCCAGGAGAAGTTCGGGATGCAGACCTTCAACCAGTCCCTGGCCAGCCTGTACTTCCGCAAGCTGGTCAGCCTCGACATGATCATGAGCATGAGCTCCTCTCCCGAAGAGCTGACCGATATCATCCAACGCCGCGAGGGCATCAAGGGTGCTCCCAGACGGCCAATCGCAAATGTCCAGAAAATAGGGGCCGCCCCCATCGAGCGAGGTGAACGATGCCGACTTATGTTTGGAAAGGCAAGAACCGCTACGGAGACACTGTCGGAGGCGAGCGCGTCGCCGCGTCCAAGGAAGAGCTCGGACGCCTGCTCCAGAAGGACCAGATCTCGGTCCTCAGCGTCGCCCCGGCCAAGGGAGGGCTCAAGATCCCCTTCCTCAAGCGAGAGAAGGTCAGGCTCAAAGACCTGGCCGTTTACAGCCGCCAGCTGTCGGTCCTCATCGACGCCGAGCTGCCCCTGATCCAGAGCCTGGGCATCCTCGAAGAACAGCAGAAGAACACCTATTTCAAGAACGTCATCAAGACCGTCAAAGACGACGTCGAGGCCGGCTCGACCCTGAACCAGGCGAAGCGGAAACACCCCAAGGCCTTCGACGACCTCTATTGCAACCTCATCGCCTCGGGCGAACAATCGGGGTCCCTCGATATCATGCTCCGGCGCCTGTCGGAATTCATCGAGAAGAACGCCCGCCTCCGGGCCAAGGTCAAGCAGGCCATGATCTACCCGGTGGCCATCGTCATCTTCGCCATCACCGTGGCCATCTTCCTTCTCTGGAAGGTCATCCCGGTCTTCGCGAACATCTTTCGCGATCTCGGCGCGGAGCTGCCCGGCCTGACCGCCTTTATCGTCGGGCTCAGCGATATCGTCCAGAAATACATCGTCTTCATCATCGGCGGCATCATCGCCCTGATATTGGCCTTCCGCTACTACCGGAGCACGACGCCCGGCCGCTGGTCGACCGACCGCCTGTTCCTGAAGATACCGATCTTCGGACCCCTCCTCTATAAAGTCGCGATGACCCGGGTGACCCGGACCCTGGCGACCCTCATCTCCGGCGGCGTGCCCATGCTCGAGTCTCTGAAGATCACCTCGACGACGGCGGGCAACGTCATCATCGAGAAGGAGATCACCGACGCCCGCAAGCTCGTCTCCGAGGGCAAGACGATGGCCGAGTCCTTCAAACAGTCGGGAAAATTCCCGACGATGATGCTCCAGATGATCAACGTCGGAGAGGCCACGGGCACCCTCGACGAGATGCTCAACAAGCTCGCCGCTTTCTATGACGAGGAGGTCGACAACGCGGTGGCCTCGATGCTTTCGCTCCTGGAACCCATCCTCCTCATCTTTGTCGGCGCTATGGTCGGCGGACTGGTCGTCTCGATGTACCTGCCGATCTTCAGCCTCATGAAGGCGTTCTAGGGGTCCGGAGGGAAGCTCAGCCGAAAGAATAGACCCCATGAGAGTCCGGCACATCAAACGGGAACGGTCGGTGGAGCGGAGGAACGTCCTCCTCTACAACATCTATCGCCTCGTCGTGCTGACCTCGCTCCTCGTTTCGGCCATCATCATCCAATTGTCTTCGCCGGACGCGGAGCTCAACCTGCCCTTCTACTATCTCATCGTCGGCGCCTATGTCTTCTCGGCCGTCTTCTTCGCTCTCTATGCCGGGGGCCGGCGCCTCGTCGCGCAGGCCTACCTTCAGGTCGTCTTCGACCTCTTTCTTATCACCGCCTTCGTCTACATCTCGGGCGGGCTGGCGTCCTCGATGTATTTTCTCTATCTCTTCCCGATCATCGCCGCCAGCTTGGTCATCTCCGGCCGGGCCGGTTTCCTGGCGGCGTCCTTGTCGGCCATCCTTTTCGGCGTTCTCGCCGATGGCCTCTATTTCGGCTTCATTCCCGCCTTCATGCCCGAGCACGCCATCAGGACCTCTTTAGGCTCCATGCTGGTGACCATCTTTATCGCCTGGGGCGTCTTCTTCGTCATCGCCGCCCTGATGAGCAAGCTGACGGAGAGCCTCCGCCGGACGCGGGAGGCTCTCAGGGTCGCCGAAAGGGAGCTCCTTGTCAGAGAGCGCTTATCCGAGGCCGGACGCGTTTCGGCCAGCCTGGCCCATGAGATCCGCAACCCCCTGGCCGCTATTTCCGGCTCGGTCCAGGTCCTGAAGAAGGAGCTCCAGCTGAGCGCCGAACAGAACGAGCTCATGGCCATCGTCCTCAAGGAATCGGAGCGCGTCTCCCACAGCCTGGAGCAGTTCCTCGATTTCGCCCTGCCCTCGAAGCAGGTGTTCTCCCCCATCAATCTCCGCGACATCCTGGACGAGACGATCAAGATCCTCCAGGGCGGCGGCGAGCTCAACGGCAAGGTCACCCTCGAGGGCAACTTCAGGACGTCCGACGTTCCCTATGTCGGCAACGCCGGCCAGTTCAAACAGGTCTTCTGGAACCTCATCAAGAACGCGGTCAAGGCCATGCCCGAAGGCGGCCGGCTGCGGCTCGAGTTCCCCGAGCCCCGGAAAAAGGACGTCCGCATCATCGTCGCCGACACGGGCCGGGGCATGACCGAAGAGGACAAGGAGAACCTCTTCGAGCCCTTCTACTCGGGCTTCGAATACGGGCGAGGCCTCGGCCTGTCGATCGTCCGCAAGATCATCGACGACTACGATGGCCGGATCGACATCAGCTCGGAGCTCAACAAGGGGACGAAGATCCTGATCACGCTGCCCCAGCGCAAGGCCGCGGGGGCGTGAGGTCTTAACCATGGAAACGATCCTGATCATCGACGACGAAAAGAGCCTTCTCGACCTGCTCACGGTCGTCTTCAAAAAGGAAGGCTACGCGGTCAAGTCCGCGCTCTCGGCCGCTGCGGGCTTCGAGATCCTGGCCAAGGAAGAGATCGACCTCGTCGTCACCGACATCAAGATGCCCGGCGCCGACGGCATGGACATCCTTCGCTACGCCCGGGAGAACCTGCCCGACCTGCCGGTCATCCTGATCACGGCTTACGGCAGCATCGCCCAGGCCGTCGAGGCCCTCAAGGCGGGGGCCCTGGACTATGTCGTCAAGCCCTTCGACGTAGAGGAGCTGAAGATCATCGTCGGCCGGGGCCTGGCCTCGCGCCGCCTCAAGCAGGAAAATATCCTCCTCAAGCGGGACCTCAAGGACCGCTACAGCTTCGAGCACATGATCGGCAAGAGCCGGCCGATGCAGGAGATCTACATCCTCATCGAAAAAGTGGCCTCCACGGACTCGACCGTGCTCATCACCGGGGAGAGCGGGACCGGCAAGGAGATGGCCGCCCGGGCCGTGCACCTGCAGGGGACCCGCCGCGACCATCCGTTCGTCTCCATCAACTGCGCCGCGCTTCCGGAGAACCTCCTCGAGAGCGAGCTCTTCGGCCATGTCCGCGGCTCTTTCACAGGAGCGGTCTCCGACAAGAAGGGCATGTTCGAGCTGGCCCAGCGCGGCACCCTGTTCCTCGACGAGGTCGGGGAGATGTCGCCCTGGACCCAGGTCAAGCTCCTCCGGGCCCTCCAGGAGCGAAAGGTGCGGCGGGTCGGCGGGGCCGACGAGATCCCCGTGGACGTGCGCATCATCGCCGCGACGAACCTGGACCTCAAGAAGAGGATCGCTGAGGGGAAGTTCCGCGAGGAGCTCTTTTACCGCCTGAACGTCATCTCCATCGACATGCCTCCCCTCCGCAGGAGGGTCGAGGACATCCCCATCCTCATCGCCCACTTTCTCCAGAAATACTGCGATAAGATGGGCAAGAAGCCGAAGCGGTTCACGCCCGACGTCGTCGGCCTGCTCGAGGGCTACCCCTGGCCCGGCAACATCCGCGAGCTCGAGAACGTCATCGAGCGCATCGTGGCCATCGAGGACCGGGAGACGGTCACGGTCAATTGCCTGCCCCAGGAGATCCTCTCTCCCCAGAAGAAGAAGCTCGAGACCCAGGAGCTCTTCGCCCCGGGGTTCAACCTGACCCACCACCTCGACGAGATCACCAAGAAGTACATCCACGAGGCGCTCGCCCTCACCGGAGGCAGCCTGCAGAAGGCGGCGCCCCTCCTGGGCCTGAGCTACCGGACCATCCGCTACCTTATCGGCAAGTACGACCTGAACCAGGTCCGCAAGGCCGAGAAGCGTAACGGAAACGGCGACCGGAACTCCGTCTGAGCGACAAAAAGTGTCGAAAATGACAAAAGTTGGCGTCAATTTTTCCGCAGGCCACCGGACAATTATTGTATTTTATTATATATCAATAAGTTATAGAGACATATCAAGTTGGCACGCTTATTGCTATAATAGGGGTGCCAACTAAGAGTGGCAAACAACCCGGCTGAGGAGATCAGCCAGGGAATCTCAAGGAGGTTTTCAAATGCTTAAAAAGATGAGAGGATTCACACTCATCGAGCTGCTGATCGTCGTCGCGATCATCGGCATCCTGGCTGCTCTCCTCATCCCGAACGCTCTGGCCGCCATCCAGAAGGCCAAGCAGAAGACGGCGATGAAAGAGATCATGACCATCTCCACCGGCGCCATGGACTACATCACGGACCATGGCAACTGGGACCTCGTCGCGCAGGACGGGCCCTCTGGGCGCTGCTTCCGACCCCTTCCCGCGGCCATCGCCAATTTCTACATCAAGACCTGCCCGATCAACGATCCCTGGAACACGCCATACAACGTATTCTGCGGCGAAGCGGCCACCGAGAGGCGTATCTGAGCGGCGCCGATGCCGATAACATCGGCGCCGAGGACTTCGTCATTTCGTCCTATGGCCGGGACAAAGGTGACGAGGCCCCGTTACGAAGCGGCCCTACTATGACGGAACCACGCCTGAAGCCGGCTTCTACAACGTCAGCGGCATGTCCGACTTCGACGACGACCTGGTTGCTTGGGCCGGCAACTGGATTTGCGGTCCCCGCACGTCTCTCGTTCAGGCTCCACCTGATCTGACCTCAACTTACTGTTACACCCGATGAAGGGGCGGCTCCGGCCGCCCCTTTTTTTTGCTATCTCTTTTGGGCCGCCGGCGTCTTCGGCTTCATTTTGGCCTTGACGGATGCCAACGTCCCCGTGTACGTCTTCTCGTCGAAAGGAATGAACACATAGGGGCGACGCCAGGTGGACCAGGCACTCCGGTCTTCAAGAAGATCCAGGTCAGCGCCGAAATAGCTCCTGAAGATGAGCCGGAAGGTATTCACAGGCGAAATCTCCGGATAGACACGCTCCCGGCCGTCGCCGGGAAGGAGATAGGCGTTGAGAATGGCCAGATTTTCCTTGAGGTAAGAGGCCTCTGGGTGATCGAACTCCGCGTAGGCCCTCGAACCATGGTCTCCCTGGAGGATGATGATCGGGGGTTGAGGCGAGCGGCTCAGGATGGCATCGATCGCCTCGATAATCTTTTTGTTGATAAACGCCAATTGTGCGCGATATCTGACAAGATAATCCGGGATGGCCGCTACGCCTGCCCCGGGCATGCGGTCCCCATCAAGCGTGGAATACAGATAGCCGGGCTCAACCGATTCTCCGTCCGGGCCGAAGACAAAGGGGGGGTGCGGCGACAGCAGATGGACAAAGAAAAAGAACGGCCCCTCCAGGAGTGGGGACTCCCTCAGGACACGGAAGGCGTCGAGGATATGGGCCCGATGGGCGCCGTACTGCGAGCCTCCGGCGTCTAAGTCGAAAAAGAGGGGGAGAGGCGTCAACCCAAGCAGAGCGGATCGGAATTCGGAAGTCGATTCCTTAAAGCCGAGGGAACGGTCGACATTTTTGATCTCCCCGGGCCCGAAGCTCGTGGTGAAGCAGAAAAGCCTGTATCCCTGGCTCTTGAGGAAGGCCATGGCTCTATTTTCCCGGATCATCCTGTAGAGCGGCTCTTGGTTTAGGGAGGTGCCGCCGACGTCCCTGGCAACTGTGTCGAGATAGGTGAAGTTAAGGGACGAGGCGAGTGAATGGTACGTGAATCCGTAGTTCGCGTAGCTCCTCGAAGCGACGAAGAATCCCCTTGATTCGAGGGCTGAAATAAAGGGGGCGTTGTCGTACCCGAAAACCTCCTGAAGGATGTCGGCACGGGTGTAGGCGTCGAAGACGAGATAATAGATGTTCGGCCGGGCCGTCACGTCGACGAGTGCCGCTGACCTGATTATCGAGAACGACGTGCGGGCGGCGCACCAACGTTTGAGCGATCGAAGCAGCGTTGAACAGGACGAGCCCCACTGAGACCAGGTTGAGGACCCGAGTCAGTCCGCTGAAGTCCCGCCGTGATCGGACGATGAAGAAGGCGGCCACGCCGACGAGGACGGCTGTGGCGAAGAAGAGCGAACGATTGAAGATGCCCCCCGTCCAGACGGATATTTTATTGGCGATATGGCCGAAGGAGAGGAACCAGAGAAAGAGGATGGAGACGAGAAGTCCTGCTTTCGCCGGATTCTTGAGAACGACGCGGAAGGCGAAAAAAAGGACGACGGCGCAGCCGAGGGACGCGGCGAGCGGCCCCGCGACCTCTCGCGGCGCGACGGGCAGGCTCCTGATGTTATAAGCGTAGAGAGCGAGGATGGGGAAGATGGCGAAGAAAAAGGGATGGACGACCAACGTCCGTTTCTTGCCGCCCCTCATTTTTTCTCCATGATGTAGAGCGTCCTCTCGGAATCGGCGAGGGGGATGCGACGGCCGATCTCGAAATGCTTCTCGAAGGCCCGCTCGAAGCCCTCCTGGGTGTAGCCCTCGAAGATGTCCTCCCGCGTCACCAGCAGCCGCTTCACCTGGGAATCCGACTTGGGGACGAATTCGATGAGCAGGGAATGTCCGGCCCGGGCGAAGAACCGGGCGGCCATCTCCAGGGGGACGTTGTTCCCGATGGCCAGGTGGTGGATGAGGGCCAGGGCGAGCAACGGCGTCGGCCGGGCCCCGCTCGAGCAGGCTCATCCGTTCCCGGTTCTCCCAGCCCACGGCTGGGCTCGGATTGGTCAGGTCCATGAGGAGCGGGAGGATGCCGGTCTCTTTTGCGGCGCGGGCCGCGAGGTAGTTCCTCTCGACGCAGGCCGGATCGATATCGAACGAGACCGTCATGGCCCCGGCCTTCGCGGCGATGCGGCTGAAGGTCCCGACGTTGCCGCCCAGGTCCCAGACGGTCCGCGGCCGGACGTCGGCGACGAACTCCTCCACGGCCTTTCGCTTGTCGGCCATGCCCGCGGGGGAATAGTTCGTGTCGTCGTAATAATCAGCCCACTCCGTCCCCGAAGCCCGCCAGCGGAGCTTCCTTGTCCCGGACTCGAGGGAATCGATAAGACCCAGGAAGGCCTGGCGGCTGATCGTCCTGCGGGCCACCGGCGCATCGCGGCCCTCATATCGTTTCTGGCTCCGGGCGTGAAGGTGGACGTGAAGGAGGAGCGACGGCCGCCTTCTCGAACCGAGAGGGAGGAGGGCGGCCGCCAGGTCGAGGGGGATCCCGTCCAGGTGGACCCGCAGCAGCTGGGCCAGCCGGATGTCCCGAAGGCTCATCAGCGCGAGCGGCGCCAGGAAATGCTGGCAATACTGACGGTAGGCCGTCCAAGGTTCCCCTTCGACGGCCCGGCGCAGGGACAGGGTGTCGATGAGGACGGGCCGGCCGCGCAGGAATTGGATGTTGTAGGCGCTGGCATCGACAAGGGTCATGCCTGAACGGAGTGCGCGCTTCTCGATCTCCAGAGTGGCGAGGGCGGCGTCCTGGAGCTGGCTGAAGCTCCATTCATAAGGATAGGATATGAACGGGATCTCCTCCGGCCGGATGACCGTGGCCCCGATCCTCCGGGGCCACGCCGCTGAGGGATACCTCTTCGTGCCGCACGAGCAGGTTGGCTGCGACGAGCTCCTTATAGAGCCCGGAAGACATGAGCGTGTCGTAATGAGGCCGGCCGGGATCGCGGATGCTTCGATAGAGAACGCCATCGCGCCGGAAAACGCGGCCCGCGGGGTCGCGGAAAGAGGACGGAAGAACGCCCTCAGGATGCATCGGGACCGTTACCGTCCTTGGACGAAAAAGTCTTCTTGAGGAATATCGAGATCTTCTTCCAGAAGACCTTGACCGAAAAGGCCAATCCGACGAGGAAGGCGATCGCGATCTGCAAGACGTAGCTGCCCGTGCCCGGGTCGATGTAACCTGCCGCGTTCCCGGCCAGGAGGCCGCAGCCGAGGATAAGACCCGTCAAGAAGAAGCGCATAGGTATTGGTCGCGTCATCGTTTCCTTTCTTCGGTCCAAACGCTATCCCCTCGGGGCCCTCAGGAAGGCGTATTCGGGGTCCAGGGCGAAATCGGCTCGGACCTGTTCGATCCTGGCGCCGGCTACGGCGATGTCTTCCTGGCGGAGAGATCCCAGCCTGATCTTATGGGCCATGGCCAGGTATTCGACACGGGCCGGATCGACGCCCATGACCCGTGCCGCCGTGGCGTCCACGGACAGGGCGTTGTCGCCCATGACCAGGACCCCAACCTTCTTGGCCGTCCCCATGATCGGACCGTGTCCCTCCATGCCGACGACGCCGTCGATAATGGAATAATGCGTCTTGATCGTACCGTTGATCTCGCAGATGCTCAGCGGGATACCGTTCCAATGGAGCGTGTTTTTCGGCCAGCCGTAGACCATCCCCGGCAGGATGCCGAACATGTTCTTCATGCTCAGGGTGATTCCGGCGAGCTTGTGGGTCTTCATCTTGGGGACGGAGATGATGACGTCGGCCGTCCTGATCGTTTCCGGCAGCGACGATCTCTCTCAGCAGTGTCGCCCGGGGATTGACGCACTTGACCGGGCTGATGTCGTCGTAATTGAGGTCGACGAGCCGAACACCCTGCCGCTTGGCCAGCGCTTCGTACCCGGAGCGGCGGAAGAGCCATTCGGTGTCCCTGTTATGCGACGTCCCTTCGGCCAGGACGATTTCCCGCGCCCCGATGCCGCCGAGGTGGAGGATGAGCGCCTCGATGAGCCGAGGATCGGTATGGATCGGCCGGTCCGGGGAGACGTCGACCATGTTCGGCTTGATGACGACGCGCTTGCCCCGGACATCGGGTGGCCGCGTCGTTCGCCATCCGGCCCGGATGGCCGCCGCGAGCGTTTCCGGGCCGTAGTCGGGGCAGGGGAGGAGTGCCACCTGAAGGAAGGGGCCGGAAGACGGCCGCTTGGCCGATTGCAGCCTTCCTCCCGCGAAAGCGGCCATGGGCCAGGCCGAGAGTGCGGACGTTCCGAGAAGACGGACAATCTCCCGGCGGGTTATGCGCTTTCCGGTCATCCGCGTCTCCCGGAGACCGGTCTAAGGATGGGCGCATCACTCAGGACGAGGAACGCCAGGGCCGTTTCGAAAAGGTTGCCGCGAAATCCGCCATCATCCGTCTGGAGGCCGGCCAGTCGGCCCGCGACGCCGGGCGCCTGAGCGCGCTCCGCCGGGATAGGATTTCAAGGCCAGCAGGATCCAGGCCAGGGAGGCCGTGCTGACGTCCCCTGCAAGGCTCCTGGCGAGAAAACGTATCCCGGCGCCGATGGCGGGGCGGCCTTCGGGGACGCCGGCCGCGCCGAGCGCGACCATGGCCAGAGCCGTCGACATCATACTGGCCGCGAGTTCGTAGGACTTACTGTAGGGATTGCCAAAATTCCAGCCGCCCGAGGGAACTCTCCGGTCGAGGATGAGGTCGACGCCAGATTTGATCCTCTTTTCGGTTGCGGGAACGCCCGCATGGATGAGGGCGATGATGAAGAGCGCGGTCGGCTCGACCCAGGCCGTGGTCCGGGGCGTCCAGGACCAGCCCGGGATCGAGGCGTCGTAGCGGTTGAGAGTCGCGGCAGCAGCCAGGTCTTCTTTGGTGAATTGGCCCGAGGCGTCCTCAAAGCTCAGGATCCAGTTCTTAAGCCGCTCCTCCTCGGTGCCGCCCGGACCGAGCGCGTGAAAGGCCAGGAGGGCCGCATAGGCCATCCAGCTTCCATCGGTGTCCCTGGGTCCGATGCCGATGGCCCCGGAATCCTTCTGGCAGGCTTTTAGAAACCCGAGGCCGCGAGCGGCCCCCGCCTTATCTCCCCCTGTGTGGAGAGCCAGGACGCACAATCCCGTCGGCTCGACGTAGACTCATCCGGCTCCGCCCATAGCCCCAGCCACCGTCGGGATTCTGGCAGGCCTTGATGAAATCGACGGCCTTGGAAAGACTGGAATTCATCGTCGGCTCTTCCGGCCTATTATACCCGCGAGGTCCGATTTTGTATACGCGAGGGCTGTGCTATAATCCGGCCCGACTTGATGCGAACCGCCCTCCTCGTCCTGTTCTATACGGTCGTGGTCATCGTCATCACCCCGTTCATCGTCTTCTGTATGCTGACGGGGCTCCGCCAGCCGCTCGTCGCCATCGGGCTCTGGGCCATGCGGGTGAGCCGCCGCGTCCTCGGCATCGACGTCGAAGCGTCCGGCCTCGATCGTATCGATCCCCTGACACCGTCTGTCTTCATGCCCAACCACGCGAGCTTCATCGACGGACCCCTCGTCATGGTGCTCATTCCCGGCGTGGCCCGGGTCATCATGAAGAAATCCATCCTGCGCATCCCCATCGTCGGGTTGGCCATGCGCTTCGTCGGCTTCGTTCCCGTGGACAGGAAGGGCGCCGAGGGAGGGAAAAAGAGCATCGCCCGGGCCGTATCACTGATGCGAAAAAGGCGCTACTCGTACCTGATCTTCCCGGAGGGGACGCGGAGCCGGGACGGCCGCCTGGGCCCCTTTCACCGGGGCGGCTTCTTTTTGGCCATCGAAAGCGGAGCGCCGATCGTCCCTGTTACGGTCTCGGGAACCCGCGAGCTCATGCCCAAAGGTCAGTGGTTCGCCAGGCGAGGGACGGTCCGGGTCGTCTTTCATGAACCCCTCCCGGTGACGGGCTATACGCAGGATACGATGGGCGACCTGATGGAGAAAGTCAGGTCCGTGATCCTGTCCGGCGAGGGCTCCGGTTCGAGCCTTTCAGGATGAGGACGGGGAGGACGAGATCCATGAACAAAAAACCGGGCATGACGAAGCTGAAAAGGCCTGCGCCGGCAAGGCCTGCGGCCGCGGCCGTGAAGCCGGTCGATACGCTTGAAAGCGGCGTTGCCGAACTTGACCAGGTCCTCCGGAGATTCATCGAGACGCGCCGCGCGGTTCTCGAAGCCGCGGCGGAGGCCATCGCCGCAAGCCTGCGCGCGGGCGGCAAGGTCCTCGTCTTCGGCAACGGGGGGAGCGCCGCCGAAGCCCAGCATTTCGCCGCCGAGCTCGTCAACGGCCTTTCGCGGCACGATCGGCCGGCCCTTCCGGCCGTCGCCTTGACCGCGGACACGTCCTCTCTGACGGCCATCGGCAACGACAGGGGGTTCGCGGAGGTCTTCAGCCGCCAGATAGAGGCTTTGGGCAGGCGGGGAGACGTGGCCCTCGCCCTGACCACGAGCGGGACCTCGCCGAACGTCGTCGGGGCGCTCGAGACGGCCCGCGCCGCGGGGCTCGTCACCGTCGCGCTCACCGGGGAAAAGGGAGGGGCTGCCGCGCCGCTCGCCGACTTCCTCCTTGACGTGCCCTCATGCTCTACCCCCCGCATCCAGGAAGCGCACCTGTTCGTGCTCCATTTTATGGCGGAAATGTTGGAGGGACGGGCTTAGCGATCAGGCTCGCCCGGGGCTTTCTTGCCCGCGGCGCTCTTGGCGACCTGGGCTTCGATCCGGGCCTGCTGGGCCTGGGCCTTGAGGAGCCGTTGATTGGTCTCGTCGAGCTGTTGCTGAATGACGTACCCGGGGACCATGGCGTCCTGGGATTCGAACTGCTGGCGGAGCGCGGCCATCTTGGTCGTCAGAAGGTCGACGCGTTCGTTCGCCGCTTTGAGCTGGGCCTCGAGGGTCGCGCCGGTATCGGCCTGGTCCCTGTTGAGGTCGCCCGTCATGACCGGGCCGTTCGGGGTGACGCTCGGCACGATACGCCGGCCCGACGGGGCTCCGGAGCCAGAAGGCAAGCTGCCGGGCGCCGTCTCTTCCGAGACGGTTTCCGGCTCGATGTCCTGTCCTTCGGCGACCGTCTCGCCAGTGATCTCATCGGGATTCGTGATCTGGACAGCGGGCATCTTCTGGACGCGCAGGAGATCGGCGTTCTTGACGACGACGGCATGGCGGCCTTTGAGGCTCTCCCGGCGGGCTTTTTCATTCTTGGCCAGGTCGGCCAGGCTCTGGGCGCTCAGGGACGCGGCCAAACCCAAGACGGCGATGAATACCAAAAATCTCTTCATGATGGTCATTCCTACACTATTATCGTCTCCCGCCCGCCGCCTGTCAAACGCGGCGGACGGGAGAGCACTCCGCTCTACCAGATGATCCGGTAGATCTCCCTCCAGGACTTGATCCGCAAGAGCGACCCGATGGGCTGCTCCAGCTTCTGCAGTGTGGAGTCGTACTCCTGGACGTAGATCTCGCGCTTGTTGACGCGGCCGCCGACGCGCTCGGCCTCCCCGACTGTCACCGCGCGGCGGGCCTTGCTAATCAGGTCGAGGTATTCGGGAGGGCTCGCGGCCGTGGCCTTGAAGGCGGTCCCCCCGACGGGAATGGCCGATGTCCAGCGGACATACCGAGCATAGAGACGGCCGGCATCGCCGAGGTTGATGCACGGGATTAACGGCCTCGATACTGCCCCGCAGGGTGCTGAAATAGACGATCTGGTCGGCGAGGACCGGGTCGGCCCAGACCTTGCTGCCGGTCCCCAAATCGCCCCGTTGATAAGAGACGTCTTGGGCGAGCCGGGCGGGGACGCCGAGATACCATTCGAGGGTCGCCGCGTTGCCGCCGGTGTCGATGATGCCGACGAACGAATAGTCCCTATCGGCCGGGGCGGCGTCGTCGCCTCCGGTGCCGAAATAGACCCGGGCTCGCGCCGGGCCGCCCTCCAGCGGATCGACCCAAGCGGCCGGCTTGGTGATGATCGGATAATTGAGATTATCGGTGTAGATCGCCTGGAGCGTCCAGCTCGAGGGGTTCGATCCGATCACGTTCATCCGGTAGAGGCGTCCGTCGAGGTCGCCGACGAAAACGGAGTCCGTGAAGCTGTTCCCATTGAGGTCGATGGCCGTCGGCGAGCCGGGGATCGTGGCCACGATATCGGGGTAGCTATAGGCGGCCTTCTGGCCCGACAGGCTCGCCGTATTGACCGGCGTGACCTCGCTGGTGGCCGTGATGACGGTGCCTGTATCCAGCCGGACGACGTAAAACCGCCGGCCGAGATTGAAACTCCCGGACTTGACGTTGTCGTAGCCGGATCCCATGAAGGCCACCCAACGGGTCGTCCCGGAATGATTGACCTTGCCGATGGCCGGGGTCGACCAGGTCTCGCCCATGGTCGGATAGGTTTTGCGGTTCTGGCCGCTCCCGACGGTGTAGGTGTGCGAGATCTCCCAGAGCGGCTGGGGATTCGTCGGGTCCGTGACGTCGAGGGCCCAGTAGTAGTTGATGGCCCCGGCGATATTGCCGGCTCCGAGGACGCTGCCGCTGCCCGGGCCTTGGCCCGTGACGAGCACGGTTTTCCAGGTCCCGCCGATCTGGACGTCGGCCACAGTGGGGGAGCCGTCGCAATAGACATAGTGGGAGTAGAAGCGGGAGTTGTTGGCCGCGTCGACGGCGTACATGTTCCTCAGCTTGGGCAGGAGGTTGTAGGGGATGAAGCCCCAGAGCTCCTCCCCCGTGGCGGCGTCGAAGCAGTGGAGCATGCCGTCGTTGGCCCCGACGTAGATGACCTTCTGCCTCGAGGCCTGGGCCGTCTTGAACTCGGCGTAGCCGGTGCCCATGTAGGCGGAATCTCCGTTAGGCGGGCCGACGACGGCCGGCGTTGAATGGTTGATATCGCCGAGCGTCCAGTAGCGATTCGCGCCCCGGACGAAATCGATCAGGCCAGTGTTGTCGTTATTGAAGTCCTTGAGGCACCAGGCCAGGCTCCCGGCTGTCGAGGGATTGCCGGCATTGGACCTGGTGAAGGCCGTCCGCACCAGGGGATTGGTCACCGTGCCGCCCGCCCGAAGGGCGGTATAGATCGTGCGCGAATCGGGGCTCCGGTCGTTGAGGAGCGCGCCGGCGTCCCAGTAGATCGCGGCCCCGGCGATCAGGTTCCGGCCCGTGGCGTCGTTGAGGTCCGAGGTCGTGATCGTTTGAAGCGCGGAGCTGGGGCCGGCGACAAAGGTGACTCCGGAAACGTCGTAGGCCCGGAGCTGGCCTTCCCAACCGGGGAAGATGAAAGACGAGCCGATGACGAGCTTCTTGTCGAGGCCGCTCTCTGTGACGATGGTCGCCGCGGCCGAGGCCCGGGAGTACTCCCGCCGGTCGACGTAGATGAACTCGATCTCGAGGTCGTCGACGTAGGGCGTTTCGAACGAGGCGTGCTCGTAATCGGCCATCGGATCTTCGTCCGCGTGCAGGACGATCCTCCATCTCAGGTCAGCCCCGAAGTTGTTGAAATCGTACCAGCCGTCTTTGTTGATGCCAACCTGATGCGCGGTCCCGTTCGTATTGGCGATCTCCGCGGCCGAGAACACATGGTAAGTTTCCCAGGCCTGGCCGCCGTTGTTGGAGAATTGGACCGCGACGCTCAGGCCAGCGCTCGAGCCATCGAAGACGCCCTGGCGGATGGAGCTGACACGGACTCGGGTGACGGCGTGAAGGCGGGGGTCGAGAAGGCCCGTGCCGATGTTCAGCGATTGGGCCTGGCCGTCGGTTTCGTAGACTCCGGCCAGCTCGTTTTCGATGTAATAGTAGTCGCCCGAATGGTTGGCGTCGGCGATGACGATGTCCATGTCGCCGTCCTGGTCGTAGTCGAGCGGCGTCGCCATGTCGATGTCATAGGGAGCGGGCGTGGGCGCCAGACAGCCGTTGAGGCACTTGAAGTTCCAGTCGACTTCGCCGTTCACGAGGCCGCGGTTCCTCAAGAACCAGATACGGGCCTGGGGGACGCTGCCGTAGGCCGAGTCCGTGGCCACGAAGATGTCGGGCCGGCCGTCCCCCGTGAAATCGTTGGCCATGATGCCGACCACGGCCACGCAGGCCGCGTTCGGGATGACCAGAGTGTTGCGGCTGAAATGGCCCGTTCCGTCGTTCTCGTAGTAGACGAGATAGGGGTTCGTGCCGACCGTGCCGGCGACGATGTCGTAATCGCCGTCGCCGTCGAAATCGGCCGCGGCCACGGCCGAGCCGCCGGGAACGCCGTTGAAGCCGGTCCTCGCGTCATAGGACAGCTCGCTGACTTCCCACGCGGCGAGGTTGAAGTTGCCGGCGCCGGGGTTCCGGAGCAGGAAGATCTTGTCCTGGCTGATGGCCAGGATGTCGATGTCGCCGTCCTGATCGATGTCTATGGAAAACAAGTGGTTGGCCGCCCAGAAAATATAGATAGCCGCGGTCTGGAAGCGGGCCGTAAAGTCGAGGTTCGGGGAGAGGTTGTGGGGCTGGAAGGCGGGCACGGTCGACGTACCCGTATTGATGTACATCGTGGCCAGGAAGTTCGTGTAACCGAACTGGTCGGCCGAATTGCGCATGAAGAAGAAATCGAGCAGGCCGTCGCCGTTGTAGTCTCCGACCGTCATGGCAGCGGGCCCCGTGTGGTTGTAGAATTTCTCGTAAGAGGTCGATATGTCGACCTGAAAGAGCGGAGTGGCGCCCAAGTTGGTCGGGTAGTTGCTCCGGATGAGGCGAAGCTCGGACCACGGATTGGGCGCGGCCACCGGGAATTCCCCGGTGATGTCCAGGCCCATGAGGTCCGGATAACCATCGCCCGTAAAGTCACCCGCGGCGCATTGGTAGATCCGGCGGCCCATGCTGTCGGCCGCGCCGATGAGGAAGTTCGAGCCCAGGAACGGCAGCGTGATGATCCCATCCCTTGCCGGACGATGGGGCACCGTTATCGGCCAGCCGTTAACGGACGAATGCGCGGTATCCTTGTAGGCGACGCCGTCGAAGTTCTCCGAGAAGGACCGCGTGTACTCCGTGCAGGCCTGGACGACCTGCGGCCAGAGGCGCGGCACGACGACGGCCGCGGCAACGATGACAGAAAGGCCGGCGAGAACATAAAGGCTTCCTTGGCGCTTCAAGCCATTGTGTTTCATAGCGTGTCCCCTTTCTGAGGTCCTAGGGCGTCACTTCGATTACGATCTCGAGACGTTTGTAGGTGTTGCGCGGGCCGCGGCCGATGCAGACGATGATGCAGTCGTAGTCGTCGGCCGCGATCGTTCCCGGAGCTTCGTCGTTGATGAGGAAGACCGTGAACTGGCAGCGCGGGTCGGTGACCAGCGGCTCGGAGCTGAAGAGGGCCGGGTTGGCCGCGGTGTTGTCCGCGGCGACGTCGGCGACGATCTGTTCGTCGGTCAGGCCGCGGAAGTAGCTCGGGCTGGCCGGGTCGTCGAGGCCCGGGGAGCCGCCGAATTTCGTCCGGTACTGGCCGTTTAAGGTGGTTGAGACACGGTTGAGGAAGTTGTCGTTGAGGACGATCCAGGCGGCGTTAAAGCCGGCCTCGGCGGCGTCGAAGGCCATGCCCTGAAGCCGCATGGAGTCCGATGCCTTGGGGCTCATCCCCGTGACGGTCAGCAGGAGCATGCCCACGGCCAGCATGAAGGCCACGATCATGATGATGACGATGAGGCCGGAGCCCCGTTCCCGGCGTTGTCGTTTGATGGATGGGATCATGGGACCCTCCTCATCGCTGTCCGAGATTGTAGAGATTGAGGCTCATGTTCCGGACGTTGGACGTCGATTCGAGCAGGAACCTCTTGTGCATGTCATCCGCGGCGGCCAGCGGGCTGTTCGATAGGGCCGGCCGGCGATAGACTTGGACGGCGCCGGGGACCCGGCCTCCGACCGAAGTGAAGGCCTGGTCCGTCCGGCCGAGGATCCACATCCGGACCTGCTGGATCCGGGCCACCTCGGGCAGCGTCCAGGCGACGTTCCAGGGCGACCAGCCGTCGAGAGCGAGGTCGTTGTTCATGTCGCCGTTGTATTCGAGCTGGAAGTTCTCGATGTTCCTGGCCATAGGGAAGTGGATGCCGTTGTGGGTGCAGTAGAAGACCCCGCCTTCGCCGCCGCCGATGTAACCGTTGACGCCCGCGGTCAGCCCGGGATAGTTCCCGGTGACATCGAGCCAGTATTCCTTGACGTTGATGAAGCTGACCATGCCGCCGTCGTAGTCGTTGGGGCTGTTGCATGTGTTCGACAGGCCGCCCGGTGGATTGACCCCCTGATTTTGCCCGGGCGCGAAGCCGAAGCCTTCGTTTGTGCCGCCTGAAGAGTGTATAACTTGAGAGATGGAACGAATTACGCCCCCCCGGCAGCCCGATTCGGGGTTGGGTAGGACGAGAACGTACTTGTTGTCGTAGAAAGCGTCAGGATAAGAATACTGCTCGAGGCTGAAGTTTTCGAGAGTAACGTTTTCCGAAGACCCCTGGTAGTCCTGGAGGGGCAGGTTCAGCGGGTCCTCGATGTTGCCCATGATCGTCACCCGGTCGGGCAGGACCTCACCGCCGCCCTGGTCCTCGTTGTCCTGCCCCTCGATGAAATGGCCCGAGAATTCCTCGGGCAGCCCGGCCCCGGCCATGCGCATGTCCCGGCTGAGGAAGAACATCGAGGAACGGACGTCGTTCTGGACCTCGGTGACCATCTGCTGTTCGACGGAGACCTTGTTGCTGCGCGAGTAGATGAACAGGGCCCCGAGGACCGCGACGAGCATGACGGACATGCCGACGAGGAGCTCGATCATGGTAAAGCCCACGGCCCGTTTCGACGAGGAGGTCGTTGAGGTTCTCACGGCTCATGCTCCTTTATCGGGTGATGATCGTCGTGATCAGCGCCTTCGGGCGGTGCTGGACCGGGTCCGCCACCAGCTCGGCGGCGGTCGGTACGCTGAGCTTCTCGGCCGAATAGACGTGGATGAGGACCTGGAACGTGTCGCCGGCCAGGCGGAACTCCGTGACCCGGCGGTAATCATTCGTCCCGTCCAGGTTCATGTCGATGATCTCGTCCCGCGAATCCAGGGTCGTGCCGGCGTAGGCCGTCAGCTCGTCCAGGGTGAAGCCGCGGAGCCAATCGATCTGCTGCTGGGCCAGGAAGGTCGCGTTGGCGATGCGGTCGGCCCTGAGGTTGTTGGTCACGGCGACCAGGAAGAGCTGGGCCAGGCCGATGACGGCGACACCGACGAGGAAGAGGCTCACGAGGACCTCAATGAGGCTGAAACCGCTCTGGCGTTTTTTTCTTTTCATCTCAGGTGCTCTTTCTCTTGGCATAGTAGATCGACCCTCCCATGAACAGGCTGATGACCCTCTCGTCCATCTGCCCCGGCCGGTCGAGCCGGGGGCTCTGGAGGACGATCTCGTTTTGGCCCACGGCGAAGTTGGCGACGGCCCCGACGGGGGAGAAGATGGCGATATGGTCGGTCCCGGACGGGGGCAGGGACATCGTGACGTTGAACCGGGTGGAGATCGTCTTGCGGGGCGGGCCTTCGACCCTCACCCAGGTCCCGTCCATCTGGAGGCGCTCCATCTCATAGGCCCAATAGCCACCGTCGGCCTGATAGAAGCGGACGCGATGGACGATCTTCGTGTCGACGGCCCGGAGCTTGGTCTGCTGGAGGTAGGTTTGTACCTGCCGGGTCGTGTTTTCGAGGTTCCGGACTTCCATAACGTTCATGATGCTGGGATAGGACACGAGCATGAGGATGCCCATGATGCCGATGACGATGAGGACCTCGATCAGGGTGAAACCGCGTCGGGCCCGATGCGTGCGAGAGGTGGTCTTCATGGGTTGTCCTTATGCCTAACTTGTTGTTCTTCTTTCTTATAGAACAAACTCAGCACCTTTTCAAGGCGGCTCCCAACGCTTTTCCGCCGTATCGCATTATCCGGCGCCGCCCCTGCCCGGACAATCATCGCGGTTGGTGAAGAGATGGGTGATTTTGTGAGGAGAGACCTCACCCCGCGCGGCTAGCCAAAAAAGCCGGCTCAGCGGCCGCTCGAAACGAGCTCTTTGAGCTTGTCAGCCCCGGCCACCCCGCTGTTGATGAGGACGCACCGCGCCCCGTCGAGGAGCCGGCCGAAGAAGGCTTTTTGGGCTTCGAGCTTTTCCGGCGTCGCCCCGAGAATATGGGGGTTGTAGTAGGGCACGGGCTTGCCGCCGGTCAGGGCCTTCTTGGCTCCGGCCGCTTCCCCGGCCTCGAGGGCCCGCAGGGCCTCGTCCTTGGAGAGATCGGCGACGGCCGGCGAGGTCGCGTCGTTCCTGAGGAGGACGAGCCACCTGAGGTTGGTCCTCTTCACCGTGGCGGCCGGACCGCCGAGCCAGGCCGGATCGAGGAGCGTATGGGCCTCTTTGGCGGCTTTGTAGCAGTACGCCGAACCCCTGTCGAGGCGACAATCGTCAGCCCGCTGGCAGTCCAGGTCCTGACAGTCCTCTTTGCGGAGGGCGACGTTCTCGCACTTGCTGCGGTCGAAGAGGGGGGCCAGCCGGCGATCGAGCTCGGCGGTCGCCGTCGGCAGGTAGAGCTTCCTCTCGACGCAGTCGGCCGCGGCCCTCCCTCCGGCGATCTCGACAAAGACGACGTCGTTCGCGTGGAGCTTGAAGCGCGGGTCGGCCAGGAGCTCGAAGAAAAGCTCGGTCTTCTTCGTGCCCGGGGGGCCGACGAGGATGAGGCCGTGGCCGTCGATGTCGGCGGACATGCCTCGGATGGCGCCGGAGACTCCCGCTCCGCCCGACCTCGCGGCGATATCCATGGCCAGCCCGATGGCCAGGCCGCGGAGCGACGCATAAAGGTCGGTGTTGACCAGGACGCCCGTCTGGGTCGCCTCGTGATAGAAGCCGCGCGGCTCGCGCCCGGCGATGCCGTCAACCGCATAGATGACCCCGTGCGGTTTGACGTCGGCCTCTCCCGGGGCCGGCGCGAAATTCTCGATCCAGAAATCGTTGAGGTGGGCGATATTGGTCCGGAGCTGGATGACGGCGCCGCCGATGCGGGCGTTCCACTCGTAGCGGCCCTCGTAGCCCAGGTGGCTCTCCATCTCGGCGACCAGGGCGTCGCGCATCCGGGCGTCGGCCACGACCTCGACCGGGACGGCCTTCTTGACCCGGGTCACGGCGTTGCTCAGGGCGACGCGCTTGACCTTCTTGGCCGTCTTGAGCTTGCCCAGGGCTTCGACGATCCGGTCCATGCTCTTCTCGAGGTTGGTCATCGAGGTCGCGTAGGACAGCCGGATGTGATCGTCCGCCCCGAAGGCGTCGCCCGGGACGATGGCCACGCGGGCTTCCTTGAGGAGGTAGTAGGCCAGGCCGTACGAGTTGCGGATCTTGGCCCCGTTGGCTTCCTTGTCGTAGAACGATTTCACGTTGGGGAAGAGGTAGAACGCGCCCTGCGGCTTGAAGCAGGACATCCCCTGGACCGTGGCCAGCCGCATCAGGCAGTAATTGCGGCGCCGCTGGAACTCGGCGACCATCTTCTGGACTTCATACTGGGGGCCGTCGTAGGCCTCGAGGGCGGCTTTCTGGGCGATCGAGCAGGCGTTGGAGGTCGTGTGGCTCTGGATCTTGGACATGCCGTCGATGACCTCGGCCGGCCCGGCGGCGAAGCCGATCCGCCAGCCGGTCATCGAGTAGGACTTGGACACGCCGTTGATGACGATGGTCTTCTTCTTGATGTCCTCGCCGAGCGAGGCGAAGCTCGCGAACTTGAAGTTGTCATAGACGAGGCTGGCGTAGATCTCGTCGGCGATGACGTAGACGTCCTCGCCCTTGACGACCTCGGCCAGGGCCAGCAGCTGCTCTCTTGGTGTAGGCCCCGCCGGTCGGATTGGAGGGGTTGTTGAGGATGATGGCCTTCGTCGCCGGTGAGATCGAGGCCTTGAGCGCCTCGGGGGTCAGCAGGAACCCGTCCTCCTCCCGGGTCCGTACGATGACGGCCTTGCCCTTGGCCAGGGCGACGCATTCAGGGTAGGTCACCCAGTAGGGCGCCGGCACGATAACCTCTTCGCCCTCATCGACCAGGGCCTGCACGAGGTGGAAAAGGGAGCTCTTCGCCCCGGCCGAGACGATGATCTGCTTGGGGGAGTATTCGAGGCCGTAATCCTCCTTGAGCCGCTTGGCGATGGCCTGCCGCAGGGACAGGATGCCGTCGCTCACCGTGTATTTCGTGAAGTTGTCGCGGATGGCCTTGATCCCGGCCTCCTTGATGTTCTCCGGCGTGGGGAAATCGGGCTCGCCGACACTGAGGTCGATGACGTCGATGCCTTCGGCCTTCATGGCCTTGGCTTTGGCCGAGATCTTCAGGGTGGGGGAGGCGCCGATGCGCTGGACTTTTTCAGAGATCATGATTCACCTGCCTCGACGCCCCGCCGGGCGCTCACTTCTTCGCGTCTTTGGCCTCGGGGGAGAGCTTGGCCTTGAGGAAATCGCGGATGTCGGCCCCGGTCAGCGACTTGACCACCTCGGGCATCTGGGCCAGGACCTGGGCCACCTGGGCCGTGATCTTGGTCGTGCCGAGCTCCTTGTCCCCGCCCACGATGACGATCTTGTCGACCTTGGACAGCGGCTCCGATACGGCCCGCGCTAACTCAGGCAGGACCTTGATGTAGGTGTCGAGGACGGCGGCTTGGGTATATTTCTCCCAGGCCTGGGCCTTCTTCATCATGGCCTCGGCCTCCGCGCTGCCCTTGGCCCGGATCTCGTCGGCCTCGGCCAAGCCCTCGAGCTTGACGGCCTCGGCCTTGCCTTTGGCTTCGGCGGCGATCCGGAATTCTTCGGCTTCGGCCTCGGACTTGATCTGGTATTTCCGGGCATCGGCCGGTTTGATGACGGTCGCTTCGAGCTCCTTTTCTTTGCGGACGATCTCGAGCTGTTCGGTCTTGATGGCCTCTTCCTTCTCGACCTGCTTGACCTTGGCCTCTTCCTTCTTCAGGTCCTGGTTGATGCGGTTGCGCTCGAGCTCGTAGGAGAAGTCGGCCTGGGCCTTCTTGGTATTGACGAAGACCTGGGACTCGGCCTTCTTGGCCTCGTTCTCCCACTGGGCCTTGGCGATGAGCGCCTCGGACTGGAGGCGGGCGACCTCGGCCTCCTTGCGGGCCTGGGACGACTTGATGATCGATTCCTTCTCGGTCTCGGCCTGGGCGATGGACGCGTCGCGCTTGGCCGCGGCGATCTGGGGCTTGCTCAGGGCGTCGATGTATCCCTGGGTGTCGCTGATGTCCTTGAGGGCGAAGGAGAGCATGACCAGGCCCATGCCGTGGAAATCTTCCTTGACCGCCGCGATGACGCGCTTCGAGAACTCTTGACGGCCGCGGTAGATCTCCTCGACCGACATGCCGCCGATGACCTCGCGGACCTTGCCTTCAAGGACGTTGATGGCCACGTCACGGATGCCGTCACGGCCGATCCCCAGGAACTGCTCGGCGGCCCGGTGGATGGTCTCGTCGGAGGAATCGATCTTGACCTGGGCCGAGGCCTCGGCCAGGATCGGGACGCCGCCGCTCGTCAGGACCTCGGGCGTCCGGATGGTTATGGGGATGATGTCCATCGGGAGGACGTAGACCTTTTCCATGCCCGGCCAGACGAACACCCCGCCGCCGAGGCGATAGCGATAGCCGATCTTCTGGGTCGTCCCGTCGGCCAGGGTGATGGTCCGCTTGCCGCCCCCGGCGATGATGAGGGCTTCGTTGGGCCCGACCTTCCGGTAGCGCAGGGCCAGGACGAGGATGACGAGGGCGAAGAAGACGATGACGGCGCCGGCGATGATGAGCCAGGATATCAGGTTCATGACGACCTCCTCGATAGGGCTCCCCGGGTCCCGGGGGAAATTTAGAAAAAAAAGACCTCTATTGAAGCTTGATAGTATTGAAATCAGGGACGGGATGTCAAGGCCGGTCCCTAGTCCGGGACCGGCTTGTCCTTGTAGCCGTAGGCCATGAACAGGATGCTCTTTTTCTTGAGGGCCTCTTTCTGCAGCTTGACGATCTTGGCGACCCCCCGGTCGGCCAGCTTGAGCAGGCCGAGCAGGTCCTTCCGCGAGAAGGGGCTCTTCTCCGCCCCGGCCTGGACTTCGACGAGCTCGCCGCGGTCGGTCTCGATGACGTTCATGTCGAGATCGGCCTCGCAGTCCTCCGAGTAGTCGAGGTCGAGGAGAACGCGGCCCTTGACGATGCCGACGCTTACGCCGGCGACGAGATGGCGGAGGGGCATGTGGTCGATGAGGCCCTGGTCGTTCATCTTCTTGAGGGCCAGGCCGAGCGCGACGCAGCCGGCCGTGACCGAGGCCGAGCGCGTTCCGCCGTCGGCCTGGATGACGTCACAGTCGATGATGATCTGCCGCTCGCCGAGGGCCCGCAGGTCCGTCACGGCCCGCAGGGCCCGGCCGACGAGGCGCTGGATCTCCTGGGTCCGGCCCGAGATGCGGCCGGCGACCCGCTCGCGGGGGGTCCGCTCCGTGGTCGCCCGGGGCAGCATGGCGTACTCGGCGGTGACCCAGCCGCGGCCCGTTCCGCGCAGGAACGGCGGCACGCGCTCGTCAATGGTCGCCGCGGCCAGGACGCGCGTCCGCCCGACCTCGATCAGGGCCGAGCCGTCGGCGAAATCGAGGGTGTCGATGGTGATCTTATGGGGCCGGAGCTGGTTCGGCGCTCGCTTGCCGGCGCGGACGGGATCCACTACTTGATCCAAATCGCCGGGGTCTGGTCCTTTTTCGACTGGGCCAGGAAGTCCTCGAGGTCCTTCTTGGCCTTGGCGGATTCGGTTTCGGCCTTGAGGAGCTTGTCGTAGGTGTCGCTGATCTGGATCTGGACCATCTCGCGGGATTTCAGATTGTCGAGACCGTAGAATTCCTGATAGAGGGCGTTCATCTTCGTCGTCAGGAGGTCGACCATCTCGGCTTTCTGCTGGGCGATATCGGCCAGCTCGTTCTGTTTCTTCTGGAGGTCTTGCGCGGTCGCGGGCGGGGTCTCTTCGGCGGGCTTTTCGACCTGGGCGGCCGCGGCGGCCTGCTCGCCCGTCGCGGGCGGGGTTACGCCCTCCTGGGCCTGGGCTTCGGCGGCCCCGGCCTGGGCAACTTCGGCGCCCGCTTCAGCGGCCTGTTCCTGAGAGGTAGATTCGACGGCCGGCCGCTTTTTCACCTTGGTCAGATCCGCCGTCGTGACCACGGTGGCCGGCTTGCCCTTCAGGGCGGCCCGGCGCTCCTTTTCTTTCTTGGCCAGGTCGGCCAGGCTCTGGGACTGGAGAAAGGACGCCAGGACCAGGGGCAGAACGAGAACCGCCAGAAATCTTTTCTTTTGCATGACTTTACCGCTCCTCTAGTCTACGGCGATTATCATGGATTTAGTCGCACGTGTCAAACGGAAGTCCGGGTCTCTTTCGGGCCTCCGGGCGGCCGCGGTCCGGACGGCGACCCCGAGGCCGCCGGTGCTTAGCTCGATCCCGCCGTCGAGGTCCGTCCGAAGGACTTTGGCGCCGGCCTCGCCGCAACGGGCGAGAAGGGCTGGGCTAGGGAAGCCATACGTGTTCGCCTCTCCCGCGGAAACGAGGACGATCCGGGGCCGGACGGCGGCCAGGAATTCCGCGGAGGTCGAGGCGGCGCTGCCGTGGTGCCCCGCCTTGAGCACGTCGCTTTCGAGGTCGAGGCCCGACTCGATGAGGGCCTTCTCCGTCTCGGAGCCCGCGTCACCCATAAAAAGGAAGGAGGCGCCGGCCATCGTCATCCTGATCACGAGGGAATTCTCGTTTTCCGCCGGGCCGGGACGATCATAGGCGCCGGCGCGGGCAGGGTGAAGGACGTCGATCGACACCGGGCCCTTCTCGAAATGAAAGCCCCGGCCGCAGCGATGACGCACCGTCCGAGGTCTCAAGGTCCGGACGAGCCCACCGTAGACCCCTTCTGTCGGCGCCGGCAGCCCTTCCCAGAACTCGCCGACCCGGAAGTTCCGGGCGACAGCCAGAAGTCCGTCGAGGTGATCGGGATGGGGATGGGTCAGGACCATGTAGTCGATCCGCTTGATCCCCTTGCGCCAGAGGACCGGGGAGACGACCCTCTCTCCGACGTCGAAAGGGCTTCCAGCGAGCCCGCCGCCGTCGATGAGCATGGTCCGGCGGCCGGGGAATTCGACGAGGATGGACTCGCCTTGCCCCACGTCGATCATCGTGATCCTGAGGTCTGGGGAGGCCCGCCTGAAGGGGGAGAACACGAGAAGAAGGAGAAACAGGACCAAGGCCGACAAGACGGCCGGACGTTGGAGCCGGGCCCGCGGCCGGACGAGGCTCAAGCCCAAAGCGAGATAATAGCCCCAGAGGACCCACGCCGGCGGCGTCGGGACGCGGATGGATAAGAAAGGAAAGGCGTCGAGGGAATGGGAGACGAGGGCGAAGGCCGCGACGAGCAGCCGCAAGAGCGCGGCCGGCGGCGCCGCCGCGCCGGGGAAGACCGCGGCGAACGGCAGGAACGCATAGCCGACCCCCATGACCAGCCCGACGAGAGGTATGGCCGGGAAGTTCAGGATGAGCGAAGAGAACGCGACGCGGTTGAAGCTCCTGGCGACGATCGGCGAGGCGCCCAGCGCCGCGGTGGCGGACATCCCGGCGAGCTCGGTGATCTTGAGCGGCAGACGCGGCAGCCTCGCCAGCAGCGGCGGCATGAAGAGGATGATGGTCAGCGTCGCGGCGTATGTCAGCTGGAACCCGATGTCGAAGAGGCTTGCGGGATTGACGAGAAGGAGGGCGAAGGCGCTGGCCGCGATCGTGTTCAGGACGTGGACGTCCTTCCAGAGAAGCCGCCCGCCGAGGAAGGCCAGGGTCATGAGCGTGGCTCGAAGGACGGACGGGCTGCCTTCGACGAGCACGGTATAGAAGACGAGGAAGACGGCCAGGGCGAGGCTCGACGCCCGCCGTGACATGCGGACGACGCGGAAGAGCGAGAAAAGGAGCAGGTTGATGATGGCGATGTGACCGCCGGAGATGGCGAAGAGATGATAGAGGCCCGTCTTCTGGAGATTGTCGACGGTCGCCTCGTCCAACCGGCCGTCTTCGCCGAGGAGCAGGGCTTCGAGCACAGCGCCCGACGGTGAGATATCTTTTCCGTCCGGTGCGGGGAATCTCCTTTCGAGCTCTGTCTGGATGCTCCGGCGGACGCGCGATACCCGGGCCCGGACCGCTGCGGCCGGAGCGGCGGATACCCGGGTGACGAGAAGCGGGGACTTCGTCGAGGCCCGGCGGTGGATGCGAAGGGTCTGGAGGTAGCGCTCGTAGGAAAAGGCCCCGAAATTCCGGAACGATCCCCCGGAGCTCAGCCGGACCGAGGCCCTGACACGGTCCCCGACGAGGTAGTCGAGGCGTCGGCGCGTCTCCCTGGCGAACGGTACGCCCAGGCGGAGCCGGCCATGAACGGGTCTCTCTTCACTTCCCGCCGTGATCGTCCGGACGCTGATGAAAAGGATGTCCCGGTCGGGCTCACGGCCTGGCGACCGGTAAAGAAGGCCGGAGACATCGGCGTACTCACCTGCCGCGAACGTATGGAGGGGATTGGCCTGATAGGCCTTGTCATAGACCGCAAAGCGGGCGGCGCCCAGAAAGGCGACGCTGGCGATCGCCGCAGCAGCGGCGGCCCGGTCGATGCGGCCGGCGAAAAAGCCCCAGGCCGCGGCGACGCAGGCCAAACCCAGGCCGCACGCGAAGACCGCGGGAAAGGAGAGCGCCTCGCCCGCGGCGATGCCGAGGCCGAGCGCGGCGGTCAGGAAAACGAACGGGAAGGGGCTGGTTCTTAGATTTCTTGCCGGACCGTGGCGAGAGAGCTCTGGCCTTCGAGGGCGTCGAGCACGAGGTGCGAGAGGATCCGCACCCCTAGGGGGATCGCGTTCTCGTCGGGGCTGAAGTTCGGGCTGTGGAGCGGCGCCGCCGTCTGTCCCGGGCCCCTGACGCCCAGGAAGAAGTAGAGGCCGGGCGCCTTCCGGGCCAGGAAGGCGAAGTCCTCGGCGACCATCTGCGGCTTCCACTCGGCGACCTTGTCTTTCCCCAGGAGCCGGACAAGCGTCGGCATCATGGCCGAGGTCAGCTCCGGATTATTATAGACGGCCGGATTGCCCGGTTTATACTCATACTGATAGCCCGCGCCATAGATTTCGGTGATGTTCTTGACGACGCTTTCGATGAGCTGGGGGACCTTCTTCCGGTTCACCTCGCTCAGCGTGCGGATCGTCCCTTCGAGGACGACGCGGTCGGCGATGATGTTGCGGCGGGAGCCGCCGGCGATGGTGCCGACGGTCAGGACGGCGGGATCGGTCGGGTCCGTACCCCGGCTGACGATCGTTTGAAGCGCCGTGACGATCTCGGCGGCGATGACGACCGCGTCCAGGCCCTCTTGAGGCCGGGCGCCGTGGGCGCTCTTGCCCTTGACCGTGATGGAAAAGCTGTCCGCCGCGGCGGTCACGTTGCCCGGGGCGATGAAGACCCGGCCGGTCGGCTCCGGCCAGACATGGAACCCGAATACCGCGGCCGCGGGCGGGTTGTCGAGGGCCCCTTCCCGGACCATGAGGTCGGCTCCTCCCTCTTCCCCCTCAGGGGCGCCTTCTTCGGCCGGCTGGAAGAGGAAGGTCACCGAGCCCTTGACGGAGTCCTTGAGCGCGTGCAGGACGAGCGCGGTCCCCAGGACGACAGAGCTATGGACGTCGTGGCCGCAGGCGTGCATGACGCCGGGGTTCAGGGACTTGTAGGGGAGGCCCGTCGTCTCTTGGACCGGCAAAGCGTCCATGTCGGCCCGGACCGCGACCGCGGGGCCGGCCTGACCGCCCCTGAGGACGGCCACGACGCCGGTCTTGGCCACGCCCGTGCGGACCTCGAAGCCGAGAGGCTGGAGCTTGGAGGCGATGAGGCGGGCCGTCTCGACCTCGCGGTTGCCGAGCTCGGGGTTCATGTGGATGAAGCGCCGGATCTTGACGATCTCGGCCTTGTTCTTCTCGATCTCCGCGTCGATCCGCTTGGCCGTTTTCGTGTCGACCGATCGGGCGGCGGGGGGGAACCCGGCCAGGAGGGCGATGACAAGGGCTATGGCGTAGCAATGGAATCGGATCTTCATGACTCTGCGGTTCCTTATCGCGGGCGATCGCCAAGGCTTCATCAACGTCTATGACGCCGCCCGCCCCGGATGGGCCGACCTATGCGGGCCTATTTTTTTTCTTCGGCCTTCTGCAGCTCTTCTCTCTTCTTCTCGATGAAATCGCGGATGGCGTCGACGCCTTCGCCGGTCTTCTCCTTGACCATCCGGATGCCCTTTTCGGCTTCCTTGGCGATCTTTTCGTAACCGTCTTTGGCCGCTTCGCCGGTCTTGGCGGCCTGGTCCTTGATCTTCTTTCGCGTCTCTTTGCCGCTCGCGGGAGCGACGAGGATGCCGACGATAAAGCCCGTCGCGGCGCCGGCCACGAACGTCAGCAGGGAATCCCAGAAATGGCTGTCCTTCATGTCACCCATCTTTATTTCTCCTTTTTTTTTTCATTTTCTGCAGGCCGAAACTTAGCAGGGGGAAGAGCAGAGGCCAGAATCTTACGGACGGCCGGATGACGCTGGAGGCGAGAAAATGCGTCACCCCCGTAAGTCCGGCCACCGCCCTCTTCGAAGTTGCCAAAACCTCCCCGACGTTGTCCAGGCTGGCGTTGATCTTGGCCTCGATCACCTGCAGCCCGTCCATCGTCTCCTGGGCCTTGACCAGGGTCTTTTCGCCTTCCCGCGCGGTCCTGCGGAGCTGGTTCAGGAACATCACCAAGAACGTGACGGCGACCACGGCCGCCACGGTCAAAACGATCCCCAGGACCTGGTTGAGGGTCAGAGTCATTGTACCTATACCCTAAGCCAATTGGGGGGAATTGTCAATTTGCGACGGGGGGGTGTTCGTGGGGTCGGAGGCCTCTATCTTTTCGAGGGCGCCAACCTGCGCGCGAGAGCTATTTCCAGAGCAGCTTGCGCGGGGAGGGGAGGCCGTGGACCTTTTCGAGCCGCTCGAGAAGCTCCGGAAAATGGGCCTCATCGTGGGCCTCGGCCGCCGCCTCCCACGCCGCGAGGAGGGGGTCGACGGCGAACTCGTGGTCCCGGCGGAGGATGCGGTTGATTCCACGCAGGGCCTGCCACTGGATGACCATCAGGATAGCCAGCACGTAAAAGACGATGTTCGGGCCGGGCAGCAATGCGACCAGCCCCGTGAACGGTACGGCGACGGCCTCGCCGGCCAGAATGACGATGTGGCGGGTCCGGTGGCGCCGCAGGAAAAGGAAAAGCCGTGTCCGCGTCGCCCGGTCGTCGAAGTGTCCGGAGTGGAGGATGCGGAGCGGGCCCTCGCCGGGCCGGCCGCCGTGCTCGAAGGCCTGCTCCTGGAGAAGGGTCCGGGGATTGAGGCTCGTGACCTTCTTCTTGGCCATCTCCCAGACCTTCCGCGTCTTAGAGAAGTTCGCCGGCAGCGGGCCGAGTGGGCCGGCCGAATAGAAACGGGAGCGGTGCCGGTAATCGCGGATAAAGAAAAAATCCATGGATCCTCCTCCTATCATACGGCCCGGAGGCGTCCGAAGTTCTTCGGAGGCCCCGGCGGCTAGCGTTTCTTATGGAGGAGATAGAGGAAGAAGGGGGCGCCGACGGCGGCGGTGATGACGCCGATGGGGAGCTCGGCCGGGAGGAGGTTGCGGGCCAGGAGATCGCAATAGAGAAGGAATGTCCCCCCGGCCAGGGCCGAGGCGACGAAGAGCGTGCGATGGCCGGGACCGATGAGGATGCGGACCCAGTGGGGAACGACGAGGCCGACGAAGCCGATGATGCCGCTCACGGCCACCGAGAGCGCGGCGAGCAGAGCCGACATGGCCAGGAACGCCTTGCGGACCCTCTGGACCGGGCTGCCGAGGGCTTGGGCCGACTCATCGCCCAATGCCAGGAGGTCCATGTCCCGGGCCAGCCAGACCGAGGCCAGTAGACATAGAACGACCCAGGGCGCGATCGTCGCGGCCTGGCCCCACTCGGCGAGCTGGAAGCTCCCGAGAAGCCAAAAGACCGCCTGGTCGTAGGAATCCGAGCGCATGAAGAGGAAGAAAGAAGTCAGGGCCGAAGCCAGCGCGCCGGCCGCGATGCCGGTCAGAAGGATCGTCTCGACCTTGAACCCACCACGTCGCAGGGAGAGGGCATAGACCAGCGAGACAATGCCCAACCCGGAAAGGAAGGCCAGCAGACCGGGGCCGCTGAAGCCGAAGGCCGCGGCCTCAAAACCCACGGCCGTCGCGATGACGGCCCCGAGCGCTGCCCCCGACGAAACGCCGACCACGAACGGGTCGGCCATGGGATTGCGGAAGTAGCCTTGGAGGATGGCTCCGGATAGAGCCAGCGCGGCCCCTACGAGAAAGGCCAGGACCGCCCTGGACAGCCGCAGGTCGATGAAGATGGCCTGGTGGACCCGGTCGGGAGCTTGGATGAAGCGAACCAAGTCGCCTGGGGTTGTCCGGACGGGGCCGGTCAGGAGGGAAAGGAAGAAACCGGCCAGGCACAAAAATAGGGACACCGCCCAGAAGAGCCGGCGGCCGGTCTTCCGGCTCACCTCCGTCCTCCGAACTGTCCCGGGTGAAGCAAAGCCGCCATCCGATCGAGAATATCGACGAGCCTCGGTCCGAAGCGGCTGGCCGCATTCTCGTCAAGTTCGAAGATCCGGCCCGACCTGACCGCCTCGATGCCGTCCATTCCGGGGGTTCGCGCCAGGCGGTCGCGTCCCGAAGCGAAATCGGCCTCCGAGCGGGCCAGGATGAAGATGACGTCCGGGTCATCCTTGATGATCCGCTCGCGCTTGTAGAGGGTCCATTTCTTGGGCAGAGAGGACGCGACGTTGACTCCGCCCGCCCTGGCGATGATGTCGTCGAGATAGCTCTCCCCGCCGCAGGTCCAGAGCCCCTGGCCGTAAAGGAGGGTGAAGACTTTGGGCCGTGCCGGGATGTCCCGCAGACCGGTGTCGACGGCCTCGACCCGCCTTTGAAGCTCGGCGATGATCTCGGCGGCCCGTCTTTCCGTCCGGGTGACCCGGCCGATCCTCCCGATGAGAGGGAAGAGCTCGTCGAGGTCCTCGCCGATGTCGAGGACGAAGACGGGCAGGCCGAGCTTGCGCACGCGGTCGACGAGCCTGAGCGGATTGCCCCGGAAGGCGATGACCAGGTCCGGGTCGAGAGACCGGATGACCTCGACGTTCGGATCGACGAGTCCGCCGATCCTGGGGATGCCCTTCGCTTCGGGAGGCCAGTCGCAGAAACGGGTCACGCCGACCACCCGCCCCCCGAGCCCGAGGGCGAATAGGATCTCGGTGACGTTCGGGGCCATGGAAACGATGCGCTCCGGCGTCCGGGACGGGAGCGGGAACGGTCGCCCGAGATCGTCATCGATGACCTGGGCCGGCGACGGATCGGGGACGTGTGCCACAGCACGGTTCTCTCCAAAAAGTCCGTGTGCGGGCGTTGACGCGTCAGTCAGCCCGGAGCAGGCGAACGCCGCGGCAAAGGCGATGAGCCGGATCCTTTCCACCGCCGGCCTCATGGCATCATCCTTCCGCCGGCCAGCGATATCTCGGGCAGGCCCGTCCGGGCGTTCTCGCGGATGTCGACGTCCGCGCCGAAGATCGTCCGGATGTTTCCGGCCGTGACCGTTTCGCGGGGAGTTCCCGCCGTCGCGACCATGCCGTCCTTGAGAAAGACCAGCCGCCCGGCGTAGGCCGCCGCGAGGTTGATGTTATGCTCCGCCACGACCACGGTCTTTCCCCGCCGCTCCTGGAGGCCCTTGAGGATGCCGTAGACATCCGCCTGATAGCTGATATCGAGGTGAAGGCTGGGCTCGTCGAGAAGGAGCAATGGCGTATCTTGGGCCAGGGCCCGGGCGATGAAGACCCTCTGCCGCTCCCCGCCGCTCAGCTGGGAGAGGCGTTTCGCTCCGAAGCCCCCGACCTCTGTCAGCCGCATGGCCTCGGCCACCGCCGCCTCGTCCTCGCTCGAAGCCCTCTCGAAGCGGCCCTGTCGCGCGAACCGCCCCATGAGGACGATCTCCTCGGCCGTGTATTCGAAGATGGGCTCGGCCAACTGGGGGACGTAGGCGATCCTCGACGCGAGCCGCCGTGGGCCCATCCGGAAGACGTCCTCGCCGCCGCAGACGACCGCGCCCCGGACGTTATCGAGAAGATCCTGCACGGCCTTGATGAGCGTGCTCTTCCCCGAGCCGTTACGGCCGAGAATGGCGATGAATTCCCCCGCCTCGACCTCGAGTGAGATGCCATGAATAACGAACCCGTTCTCGTATCCCGCCGACAGATCCTTGACCTCGAGTATGCCCATGTCCGTCCGCGCTCTCCCTCAGTATATCCATTCATCTTAGCGAATTCCACGCCCACAAGGTCAAGTGCCGAAGTGCAGGTCGAGCGAATATGGACAATGGCGCAGGGGCGATGCCCGGAGGAGGGCACTAATAAGGCTCCGAGGGGTATCATCGGAGTGAGCATAAGCGGTGATTCAGCCGGTCAGGAGTCGGACGAGGGCAGTTTCAGGGGAAACCGCCAAAACGTGTTTGAGCGAGGCGTAGCGCACGCCGAGCGAGTTGTTTTGGCGCCGAGTGCGACGATGGACCGGCGTGAAGAATCACCGCAGCGAACGGAGATGATCCCGGAGGAGCCTCGGCGGCCTTCGAGAAGGCGCGCCCCAAGCCGGGAAGTCCTTAAAGCGAGATCCCGTCACGAGGCTTCCTTGACTTAACAGGGGAATGAATCTAAGATGAAAACCCGTTCTTTTGAGGATTCTAGAACCATGACCGAGACCTACGACTTCGCCGCTATCGAGTCCCGGTGGCAGCGCGCCTGGGATGACGGACGGGCCTTCGAAGCCCGCGAGGACCCGGCCAAGCCGAAGTATTACTGCCTCGAGATGTACCCCTATCCCTCGGGGCGCATCCACATGGGCCACGTCCGCAACTACTCGATCGGCGACGTCATCGCCCGCCAGAAGCGCATGGCGGGAGCGAACGTCCTCCACCCCATCGGCTGGGACGCCCTGGGCATGCCGGCCGAGAACGCGGCCATCAAGCACGGTACGCACCCGCAGACCTGGACGCTCGACAATGTCGCCCACATGCGGACCCAGCTCAAGCGGATGGGCATCAGCTACGACTGGAGCCGGGAGATCAACACCTGCCTTCCCGATTACTACAAATGGAACCAGTGGATCTTCCTGCGCATGCTCGAGCGCGGCCTGGCCTACCGCAAGGAGAGCTGGGTCAACTGGTGCTCGCAGTGCCAGACCGTCCTCGCCAACGAGCAGGTCGTCGGCGGCGGTTGCTGGCGCTGTGAGACGCCCGTCACGCAAAAGAAGATGGAGCAGTGGTTCCTCCGGATCACGGCCTACGCTGAGGAGCTCCTTTCCGGCCACGCCGCGCTCCACAAATGGCCCGAGCACGTCCTCCAGATGCAGAAGAACTGGATCGGCCGGAGCACCGGCGCCCACGTCCGCTTCGGCCTCGACGGGACCTCGAAGGAGATCGAGGTCTTCACGACGCGCATCGACACGATCTACGGGGCGACGTTCCTCGTCGTCTCCGCCGAGCACCCCATCGTCCCCGATCTCGTCGCCGGCCCGAAGGAAAAGGAGCTTGGCGCTTGGGTCGCCCGCACGGCGGCCGAGATGCGCAAGCGCCGGGACATCGGCGAGACCGAAAAGGCCGGCGTCGACACCGGGAAGAAGGCGGTCAATCCCTTCACCGGCGAGCGCATCCCCATCTGGGTCGCCAATTATGTCCTGATGGACTACGGCACGGGCGCGATCATGGGCGTCCCGGCCCATGACTCCCGCGACTTCGAGTTCGCCAAGGACTACGGCATCCCTATCCGGACGGTCATCGCGCCGCCGGACAAGGCCGGAGAGCGCTTCGACGGCGAGCCCGTGGAGGTCTTCGAGGAGTCCGGGGTGCTCGTCAACTCCGGCCCCTTCTCGGGCCTGCCCTCGGACAAGGCCATGGACGACATGGGGAAATATGCCGAGGACAAGGGTTTCGGCCGGCGGAGCACGATCTTCCGGCTCCGCGACTGGGGCATCTCCCGCCAGCGCTATTGGGGCACCCCCATCCCGGTGATCTATTGCGAGCGCTGCGGCATCGTCGGCGTCCCCGACGCCGATCTGCCCGTCGAGCTGCCCTTCGACGTCAAGCTCACCGGCGAGGAAGGCTCGCCGCTCGAGCGGCTGGAGAGCTTCGTCAAGACGACCTGCCCGACGTGCCATGGTCCCGCCCGTCGCGAAACGGACACCATGGACACCTTCGTCGATTCGTCGTGGTACTTCTTCCGCTACTGCTCGCCGCGCGAGACGCTGCGGCCCTTCCGGCCCGAGGCCGCCAAGTTCTGGCTGCCGGTCGACCTCTACATCGGCGGCGTCGAGCACGCCATCCTCCACCTCATCTACTCCCGGTTCTTCACCAAGGTCCTCAGGGACTTCGGGCTGACGGACATCTCGGAGCCCTTTCCCCACTACCTCGCCCAGGGCATGGTGACCAAGGACGGCTCGGCCATGTCCAAGTCCAAGGGCAATATCGTCGACCCCGACGAGATCCTGGCCCGCTACGGGGCCGACGCCCTGCGCCTGTTCATCCTCTTCGCCTCGCCGCCGGACAAGGAGTTCGCCTGGGCCGAAGAGGGGCTCGAGGGCTGCTATCGCTTCCTCATCCGCGTCTGGACCATCGTCCTGGAGAACCTCGACGTCTTCGCGGCCCCCGCAGGGGCGACCGCGGCTCCGGCCGTCGCCGGGGACGCCGCTTCGCAGGTCGTCAAGAAGACGCACCAGACCATCCGCAAGGTGACCGAGGATATCGGCGTCCGCTTCCATCTCAACACGGCCATCAGCTCGATCATGGAGCTCACCAACCTGACGCGCAAGGAGAGGGACGCGTTGAGGGAGACGCCCGCGGGACGCGACGCCCTGCGATCGGCGCTGGAGTCCCTCATCCGCCTGCTCTCGCCCTTCGCCCCGCACCTGGCCGAGGAGCTTTGGGAAAGGACCGGCCACACGGGCCTGCTCATGCTCTCGGCCTGGCCCGTCTACGATCCGGATTTGGCCCGGGAGGAGATGGCCACGGTGGTCGTCCAGGTCAACGGCAAGGTCCGGGACAGGTTCGAAGCCGTGCCCGACCTGCCCGACGCCGAGCTCCAGGCGGCGGCCCTGGCCCTGCCCAAGATCCAGGCGGCCCTGGGCGGCAAAGCGCCGAGAAAGGTCATCTCGGTCAGGAACAAGCTCGTCAGCATCGTCAGCTGACGGACCGGCCTCGAGATCGCCGACCATGAAGAGACAGAATCGTCCCGAGAGACTCGCCGCGGCGGCCGTCCTCCTCGCGGCCGCGCTCATCGCCGCGGCGGGCTGCGGCTATCGCCTGCGCGGCACCGGATCGTCGCTTCCTCCCCGGATCAAGACGATGAGCGTCCCCATGTTCAAGAACCAGACGACGCGGTTCGAGCTCGACGTCAAGCTCACGCGGGCGGTCATCAATGAGCTCGTGGCCCGCGGCAAGGTGGCCATCGGCGCCGACCCGGCCGCTTCGGACGCCGTTCTCGAAGGCGAGATCACCGGCTTCAACGCGAACCCCATCGGCTTCAGCGGCGCGAACCAGGCCGACAAATACAACGTCACCGTGACGGCCAAGGTCACACTGAGGGACAGGTCTCTGGCCACCCCTCTGTACGCCAACCCGGCCTTCGTCTATCAGCAGGAATACGACGTCCCGCCCGGCGCGAGCTTCGAGTCCGTCCAAACCGAGGCCATTGACAAGATCGCCGAGAAATTCGCCCGCAGCCTCGTCGTCAGCATCCTGGAGGGGTTCTAGGATGGCCGTCGATCTCCGCGAGGGTTCCCTCCTCGCTGGCTACCTCTTCTTCGGCGAGGAGGAATATGTGGCCGAAGAGTTCGTCGGCGAGCTCGAACGGGTCCTGGCGGCCTCGTCGGGCGGTGAGATCCACCTGAACCGCATGGGCCTCGACGAAGCGAAGTGGCGTGACGTTATCGACACCGCCCGGACCGCGCCGTTCCTGTTCGAGCCCTGGCGGGCGATCGTCGTCCGCGTGCCCGAGCGCAAGTCCGGCTCCGATCGGGGGGCGGACCGGAGGGGCGGCGACGACGGCGAGGAGGGCCGCGGATCGAAGTACCTCTCCGCGACCGAGCAGAAGGTCCTGAGGGAATATTTCGCCGATCCCCCGTCCCGAACGGTCATCGTCGTCATCCGGGCCGGGCGCGTCCGGAGGGACGACGCCTTGGTCCGCTTCTTCCAATCCCTGCCGAAGACGGCCATCTCGGTCATCGAGATGAGACGGCTGACCGAGTTCCGGCTGATGCAGAGGGCTGACGAAAAAGCCAAGGCCCTGGGCAAGACCCTCACGGCTGGGGCCAAGAAACGGCTCTTCGAGCTTCTCGGTCAGGACCTTCGCCTGATGATGAACGAGATCTCCAAGCTGGCCGTGTTCGTCGGCGACAAGAAGGGGATCGAGGAGGGCGATGTCGACGAGGCCACGGCCGGACAGCGCAGCTTCCAGGCCTACGATCTCGACGACGCCCTGGCCGCCGCGGACTTCGCCGGAGGAGTGGCCATCCTCAACGAGCTCTTCGCCGAGGGGGAGCGGTGCGAGGTGATCGTAGGGCGGTTGGCCGGCTTCTTCCGCAACGTGCTGGCCGCTCAGACCTGGCTGCTGGAGAAGAGCCGGACCAAGGACGAGATCTTCCAGGGGTTCTTCCCCTACATCTCCAAGGGCTTCGGGGACCTCTACCGGCGGAAGTACGAAGACTTTTTCGGCGTCGTGGAGGGGCTTGAACCGGCCGATCTCAACGCGATCCTGGCTAAGCTGCGTCAGCTGGACAGGACGATCAAGACGACGGGCTCAAGGGATGCCGGCGAGAAGATCCTGTTCGAGGCGTTCCTGGAGGAATTCTGCCTGGCGATGAACAAGAAGACGATTATTTCGCGGGATTGGAGCTGAGGAGCGCGACCTGACGGCTCAGCCGGGATTTGTAGCGGCTGCCCGTATTCTTCTTGATGGCCCCCTTCTTGACCGACGTGTCGATGGCCTTGAAGAGCGCGGGGAGCATCTTGGCCGCGCCCTCGCGGTCCTTGGCCTCGATGGCCTCCCGGGTCTTTCTCATCTTGGTCCGCAGGGCGGACTTCGTCTGAGTGTTGACGGCCTTCCGGCGAAGGCTGCGGCGGTGCTGCCGTATCGCTGATTTGTGACGGGCCATATTTTTCTCCTCTTAAAAGGGTCCTATGATAGAATAGCTCGACCACAAAGTCAAACGGCCGCCGGGCCGGGAGGGCGACTCTTCCCATGGAACATGACGAGCGGAAGACCCGGTTGCTCCGCTCCACGGCCGCCGTCGCGGCGCCGACCATGGCCAGCCGCGTCCTCGGCTACGTCCGCGACCTCCTCCAGGCCTATTTCCTTGGCACGGGCACCAGCGCCGACGCCTTCACCATCGCCTTCACCATCCCCAACCTCTTCCGCCGCCTGACGGGAGAGGGGGCCATGACGCCGGCCTTCGTGCCGACCTTCACCGAGCTCAAGGCCGCCCCGGACAGGAAGCGGCTGTGGCGCTTCGCCAACGTCTTTTTCTGGGACCTCGCGCTCGTCATGGCCGTCACGACCGTTCTGGGCGTCCTCTTCGCGCCCGGGCTGGTCAAGGTCATCGCCTACGGCTTCGGCGACGTCGCCGGGAAATGGGGACTGACGATCTTCATGACCCGGGTCATGTTCCCCTACCTCTTTTTCATCACCCTGGCCGCCCTGGCGAGCGGCGTCCTGAACTCCTTCGGCCGCTTCTTCGTCCCGGCCTCGACGCCCATCCTGTTCAACGTCGCCATCATCGTCGCGGTGACCGGCTGGGCGCGCGACGCCCGGGAGCCGGCGCTCGTCTTCGCCGCCGGCGTCGTCATCGGCGGCATCCTCCAGCTCGCCCTCCAGGTCCCGTTCCTGTGGAAGGAGGGCATGCGCTTCACCTTCGGCGCATCCTTCCGCGACCCGATGGTCCGGCGTGTCGGGCGGCTCATGGTGCCCGGGATCTTCGGGGCCAGCGTCTACCAGATCAACTTCGCCCTGAGCCGGATGATCGCCTCCGGCCTCGAAGAGGGGAGCGCCTCGGCGCTCTACTACGCTTCCCGCATCGAGGAGCTGACCTTGGGGCTGTTCTCGATCGCCCTGGCCGCGGCCCTCCTCCCGGCCTTTTCCGAGCAGGTCGCGGCGCGGGACATCGGCGAGCTGAAAAAGACGCTGGGCTTTTCGCTCAAGCTCACGGCCGTCGTCAGCTTCCCGGCCGCGGCCGGTCTCATGGCCCTCAACGTCCCGATCATGCGCACGCTCTTCGAGAGGGGCCTGTTCGACAGGGGCTCGACAGCCGTTTCGTCCGCCTGCCTCCTCTTTT
Source organism: Candidatus Aminicenantota bacterium (assembly GCA_963809345.1). GTDB lineage: Bacteria > Acidobacteriota > Aminicenantia > Aminicenantales > Saccharicenantaceae > RBG-16-66-30. Next base: position 610,317 of record CAWEJF010000009.1, read on the forward strand.
TCGCGATCGGCCTGCCGTTCGTGTCGGGTGTCAAGGTCGTCGCGCCGGCGTTCTTCTCCCTCAAGGACACCCGGACGCCCGTGGCCATCGGGATCGTCGTCATGGCCGTGAACACCGCCGCGTCCCTGCTTCTCATGGGCTCCCTCAGGGTCGGCGGGCTGGCCCTGTCGTTGTCACTATCGCAGGCGCTCAATTTCCTCCTGCTCCTTGTCTGGCTCGAGCGCAAGATCGGCGGGACGGAGACGATGCGATGGGCCGTCCCGGCCGCGAAGTCCGCGGCCGCCGCGGCGATCATGGGGATATCGCTGCGCTTGGCCTGGCCCCTGCTCCATGTCGACGGCGCCGCCTTCATCGTCCGCGCCGCCGCCCTGGCCGGGGCCATTGTCGCGGGCATCGTCATCTACGTCGGGCTCATCCGGCTCATCAGTCCCGCCGACCTGAAGAGCGTCGTCGGGCTCCTGAGAAAGGCCGCGGTCAAGGAGAACCCATGAGGCTCGTGCTCCAGCGCGTCAAGGAGGCCTGGGTCGACGTCGATGGCCGGACCACGGGCCGCATTGGCCGGGGCGTCTGTCTCCTCGTCGGCATCGAGAAGGGCGACGGCGAGGCGGACGCCGAATATCTGGCCCGGAAGTGCGTCGAGCTGCGCGTCTTCCCCGATGCCCAGGGCAAGATGAACCTTTCGCTCGCCGACACGGAAGGCGAAGTCCTGGCCGTCTCGCAGTTCACGTTGGCCGCGTCGGTGCGCAAGGGCCGGCGGCCGAGCTTCGACGGGGCGGAAGAGCCCGGCCGGGCGGCCGAGCTTTTCGATTATTTCGTTGGGGCCATCGAAGCGCTCGGCGTGACCGTCGAGACGGGGGTCTTCCAGGCCATGATGGAGGTCCACATCGCCAACGACGGCCCGGTGACCTTCATCCTCGAATCGAAGCCCGGCGCCGGCGCCAGAGGCGAGGGGTGAGGCGGACCCGGTTTTCTCACCCCTAGAGGGGAGGGAAGGGGTTGAAAAATCACCCCTCGATTCCCCCGCCGTGGCCATGCCGGCAAGCCCCCTCCGCGCTAGTCTTAAGATGGACGGCCGCAGGGAGACGGGTCTGTCCGGGAGTCGAGACATTTATTGATGAGCCGATTCGTCGCGAGAAGAAAGGTCGAGAAGCTGCCCCGGCTCCCCCTGCGCGGCACGCTCGATCTGACCTATCGCTGCGCCAACGATTGCCGCCATTGCTGGTTGCGTCTTGGACCGGATGCGGCCGAGCGCGAAGTCGAGCTGTCCTTCGGCGAGATCCGCCGCATCGTGGACGAGGCCCGGGCCCTGGGCTGCCGGGAATGGGCCCTCTCGGGGGGGGAGCCCTTGATCCGCCCCGACTTCAGCGAGATCTTGTCCGCGATCGCCGCGAGATCATCCTGGTACACGCTGAACACGAACGGTACGATGATCACCCCCGCGATCGCGCGCCTGCTGAAGCGCAGGGGCACCAAGCTCGTGGCCCTCTATGGCTCGACCGCCGCCGTCCACGACGCCGTCACCCGCAACCCCGGCTCGTTCGCGGCCCTAGAAAGAGGGATCGCCTACCTTCGTGAAGCCCGGGCGGGCTTCACGGTCCAGGTTGTCCCCATGAAGATCAACATCGCCGATTACGACGCTATGGTCCGCCTCGCCGCGTCCTGGAGTCCCAGCTGGAGAGTGGGCGCGACCTGGCTCTATCTCTCGGCTTCGGGCGACGCGCGCAAGAACCGCGATATCCTGGCCGAACGTCTGGATCCCCGCCGGGTCGTCGAGCTCGACGAGGTCCAGGCCGGCGGTCCTGGCAGCGCCGAGGACGATACGGTGTCGGCGTGCGCTGCCGCTTCAGTCGCGTCCGTCGGGCTCTACGCGGACTGCATCGCCGGCCGCCGCGATTTTCACGTCGACCCCTACGGTGGCATGAGCTTCTGCTCGTTCGTCAAGGACCCCGCTCTGCGCCTCGACCTGAGGGCGATGAGCTTCGCCGAAGCCTGGGAAGAGCGCCTGCCGCGGCTGGCCGAAGCCGTTCCTCCGTCGAAGGCCTATGACGAGGGGTGCGGAGCGTGCGACCTCAGGGCGGACTGCAAGTGGTGCCCCGTCTTCGCCTATCTTGAAAGCCGCGATCATTCGGCCAAGATCGACGGGCTCTGCGAGATCGCCCGGGAGACGCGCCGCGTCCGGTCGGAGTGGCTCGCCACGCACCGCCGCCGCTTCCGGGTCGCCGGCCTCTCGGTCGACGTCGAGGCCGACCTGCCGATTGCGGACGACACGTTCGAGCCCAAATTCGATCTCTTCCGGACGGCCCTGAACGGCCCGGCCGACATCGTCCTCAGCCATCACTTTTCGCTGCCCGACCTCGCCTCGCTCGACCTTGGCCACGAGATCTTTCGACAGGCCCCGTGGGCGGTCTACCGCAAGGATTCCTCCTGGATCTACCTCATGATCTCACCGGACCCGTCCGACGCGACGGTCCACCGGGTCATGGTCTTCGACGACGGCCACACCCGCGGCCGCATCTATAGCCCGTCAGACGCGTCCTTTCGCGCCGGCGGACTCGATTCCCTGGCTCTGCTGCCCTCGGACCAGCTCATCCTGGCCCGGGCTCTGCCGGGCTTCGGAGGCGTCTTCGTTCATGCGGCAGGGGTCGATATCGGCGGACACGGCCTCGTCTTCGCGGGCCCGTCCGAAGCGGGGAAATCGACCATCGTCAAGCTCATCGGCGACCGCGGCCGCGTCCTCTGCGACGATCGCGTCATCGTCCGCAAGGGCCCCGGCGGTTTCCGCGTCCACGGCACTTGGAACCACGGCGAGGTCCGGCGCGTCTCGCCGGATTCGGCGCCGCTGCGCGGGGTCTTCTTCCTGCGCCAGGCGGCGGCCAACAGGATCGACCGCATCGAAGATCCCAAGGTTGTCTTGAGCAACTTCCTGCCCCGCCTCGTCCGGCCGCTCGTCTCGGCCGACTGGTGGGAAAGGGCACTGGACCTGGCCGGAGAGATCGCCCGGGATATCCCGTTTTACGATCTCTCCTTCGACAAGAGCGGGGTGATCGTCGACGTCCTCGAAGCTTTCCTGCCGGGGGCGGAGTGACCATGCCCGCCGGGACCTACGTCAGAAAAGTCGTGTCGGGCGAGGCCGGCCTATGGAAGTCTGCGAAACCGGTCCTCGCGCGCCTCGACATCGAGCTCACGGAGCGGTGCAACAACGATTGCCTCCATTGCTCGGTCAATCTCCCGGCCGGCGACGTCGAAGCCCGCGCGTCCGAATGGCCCGCCGCCCGCTGGAAGGCGCTCCTGGCCGAAGCCGCCGGCCTCGGTTGTCTCGTCGTCCGTCTGACCGGCGGCGAACCGCTCCTCCGGGCCGACTTCGAGGAGATCTACCTTCACGCGAGAAGGCTCGGGCTGAGGGTGATGCTCTTCACCAACGGGACACTCATCACGCCGCGCTTGGCCCGCCTCCTCAAGGACGTGCCGCCGCTCGAAGCGGTCGAGGTCTCGGTGTACGGGCTGACGGAGGAAACCACCGAGGCCGTGACGCGCGCTCGCGGCGCGTTCGCGGCCTGCCGGCGCGGCCTCGGGCTTCTCGGCGAGGCCGGGGTAGCGTTCACCGTCAAGGGCGCCGTCCTGCCGCCGACGCGCCACGAAGCGGACGCCTTCGAAACCTGGGCGGCGGGCCTGCCGGGACACACCGGGTCGACGTCCTTCGCCATGCTCTTCGACCTGCGCTCGCGGCGTGACGACGGGAAGAATAACCTCATCGCCGGCCTGAGAATGGGCGGAAACGAGTTCGTGAGCTTCGCCCGGCGCCGGGGCGAGGCGGCCGTCGACGAATGGCGCGACTTCTGCGGCCGTTCCGGCGGGGCCCGCGGCGACCGCCTGTTCAGCTGCCAGCCGTCGGGCGCCTCGGCCGCGGTCGACCCGTACGGCCGCCTTCAGTTCTGCCTCGGCCTGCGCCATCCGGACACGGTCTACGATCTCGCCTCCGGTTCGCTCCGCGAGGCGATGACGGTGTTCCTGCCGCGGCTGCGAGAAAGGCGGGCGGCCGCGCCGGCCTACCTCGAGCGCTGCGGTCGGTGTTTTCTCAAAGGCCTTTGCGAGCAATGTCCGGCGAAGTCTTGGGCCGAACACGGGACGCTCGACACGCCGGTCGAATACTTCTGCGGCATCGCCCACGCCCAGGCGGAGGCCGCCGGCCTTCTCGATCGGGGGGAGAAAGCCTGGACCGTCCGGGACGGATCCAAGCGGGCGAAAAGGAGAACAGGATCATGAGGGAAAGGATCGATCTGAGCCGGGTGTACGGACCTTCGGACGACATCGTCGTCCGGGAGATCGAGGGGGAGATCGTCATCGTCCCCCTGACGTCCGGGATCGGCGATCTTGAGGACGAGCTGTTCACGCTCAATGAAACGGGGCGCGCCATCTGGGCGAGGATCGACGGCTCGCGGCCGCTCGGCGCGGTCGTCAAGGAGCTGACGAAGGATTACGACGCCCCAGAAAGCCTCGTCCGGCGCGATGTCGTCGGCATCCTCCAGGAGCTCCTGGAGCGCCGGATGATCGTCGAAAGGGGCTGAGGACCTTGGACCATCCGAGCCGCCCGCGCCCTTCGCTGGGCGACAACTACCCGTTGGCCGGGTTGATGCGGGCGGTCCTCGAGAAGGGCAAGGCCTTCCGCTTCGAGGCCCGGGGCACGAGCATGCACCCGTTCATCAAGGACGGGGACGTGGTCACGATCGAGCCCCTCGCCCCTGGCGGGCCGCGGACGGGGGACGTCGTCACCTTCGTCCATCCGGTTTCGGGCGGGGTCCGGGTCCACAGGGTCGTCAAGGCGTCGAACGGGGTCTACGTGCTGAAGGGTGACAACGCCCTCGGCGAGGACGGGGAACTCTCCCGGGACGCCCTTCTGGGCCGGGTCGCGCGCGTCGAGCGCGGCGGCCGGGCCCGGCGTCTCGGACCTTCGCTCCGCTCGGCGGCTCTGGCCCGGCTGTCCCGGTCTTTCTGGTTCACCCGGCTCTCCCGCCGGGCCCGGCGGACGCTCGCTCGCCGCGAGGGGGGCGCCTGATATGACAAAAGGGTTCGTCGTCCGCAGGCCGCTGGCCGAGTTCGGCCTGTGGGAGAAGATGTCGGCCGGCCGGGCCGTCTTCAGCTTCGACTTCGAGGCGACGGCCCGCTGCAACCTCGACTGCCGGCACTGTTACATCAACGTGCCGGCGGGGGACAAGGCGGCCAAGAAGCGGGAGCTCAGCGTCGGCGAGGCCGGACGCATCGGGGCCGAGGCGGCGGCGCACGGCGCCGTCTGGTGCCTCATCACCGGAGGGGAGCCTCTGCTCAGGAAGGATTTCTTCGACCTCTACCAGGCCCTCTTGAGCAAGGGCTTGCTCCTTTCGCTCTTCACCAACGCGACCCTCGTCACCGACGAGCACGTCCGCTTTTTCAAGAAGTTCCCGCCCCGGGACATCGAAGTGACCGTCTACGGAGTGACGCGGGAGACCTACGAGCGGGTCACCCGGACGCCGGGGTCTTTCGAAGCGTTCAAGCGGGGCCTCGACCGGCTTCTCGCGAGCGGCATCACCATCCGTCTCAAAGCCATGGCCCTCCGCTCGAACAAGCACGAGATCGCGGCCATCGGCGATTTCTGCCGGGCCCACACCAAGGATTATTACCGGTTCGATCCCCAGCTCCATCTCCGGTTCGACCGGGACGAGGCCCGGAACACGATGATCCGGGCCGAAAGGCTCAGCCCCAGGGAGGTCGCGCGCCTGGAGCGGATCGACCCGGAGCGCTTCGGCGCCCTGAGGGCCGCGTGCGGCGACCTCCCGCCGGCCGAACCCGCTCATGGGGCCCGCACCCCGGAATGTCGCCACATCTTTCGTTGCAGCGTCGGCCAGAGGAGCTTCGTCGTCGGGCCCGAAGGGCACCTCCGGCCTTGCCTGTCCCTCCACCACCCGGATTTCCTCTTTGACCTGAGGAAGGGCAGTCTGTCCGATGCCTGGACACGGTCACTTCCGGAAGCTCTCAGCCTGGAATCGAACAGGCCGGCGTACCTGGAGAAGTGCGGGAGGTGCCCGATCGTCAACCTTTGCCTCTGGTGCCCGGCCCACGCCTATCTCGAGACGGGGGAGCTCGACCTGCCCGTCGAGGATTTCTGCCGGGTCGCGGAGGCCCGGGCGGACGGACTAAAAACAGGTTGACTTTGCCGATCTTTCGGCCTAATATATTGAGAAGGAAGCATTTATGGAGGATTCAAGGCCATGAAAAAGAAGTGGCAGACGCCCGAGCTTATCGTCCTTTTCAAGGGGCGTCCGGAAGAGACCCTCTTATGCCACTGTAAGCATAAGACGGCTCCGCCCGTGGCGCCCTACAACCACAAGGACAACTGCACGTCGAACCCCCTCTGTTGCCAGGCTTGCTCCGACATCCGCTACGCGTCATGATCTGAGCGCTCGGAAGAACGTCCCGCCCCTGAGCTTCAGCTGAAGCGGACCCCGCTCGTCTTCCCGATGGCTTCCTCGGCCGCCGCCCTGACATAGGGACTGGCATCCTTCTTCAGCCGGACAAGGAGCCGGACCGCCTCCTCGCCGCCGAGCTCACCCAAGGCCTCGGCGGCCGCCCGCCGGACTTCAACGTTCGTATCTTCGACCGCCTTTCCGACCGCCGGGAGGGCCTCCCGAATTTGCCTGTGGCCGATGACCGCCAGGGCCGAGCTCCGGGCGTACCACGGCGGCGGGAGGAGCCTCCTCACCGCCCATTCGGGATGAAGGGTCTCGCGGCTGCGGAGCGCCCTCACCGCGAAGTCCCTTATAGCCTCATTCGGGTCGGCGAGGACCTCCCAAAGGAGCTCCTCGGCCCAGGCCCGCGGCACCTTCCCGCAGGCCGCGAGGATCCTCAGCCTCTTCGCCTTGTCCGGGGTCCTGCCGAGCTTCCGGAGAAAGGCCCGGCAGACGGGGGACAGGGTCGTTTCGTCGGTCGGGCGAGGTTCGTCCATCCTCAGACCAGGTCCAGGATGTGGCCCATCTTCTCTTTCTTGGTCTTCAGGTAGCGCAGGTTGCAGGCGTTCGGCGGCACCTCGATCGGCACGCGCTCGACGATTTCTAGCCCATACCCGGCCAGGCCGACGAACTTCCGCGGATTGTTCGTAATGAGACGGAGCCGCCGCACGCCGAGGGCCACCAGGATCTGGGCGCCGATGCCGTAATCGCGCTGGTCCGGCTTGAAGCCGAGCTGGCGGTTGGCCTCGACCGTGTCGGCGCCCTTGTCCTGCATGGCGTAGGCCCGGATCTTGTTGGCCAGCCCGATGCCCCGGCCCTCGTGGTTCAGGATGTAGAGGACGACGCCCCGTCCTTCCTTCTCGATCATCTCCATCGACAGGCGAAGCTGCTCGCCGCAGTCGCAGCGGACCGAGCCGAACGTGTCGCCCGTCAGGCACTGCGAATGGGCCCGGACGAGGAGCGGCTCTCCGCCGCCGACGTCGCCCTTGACGAGGGCGACGTGGTGGTCGCCGCGGATCGTGTCCTCGTAGACATGGATGCGGAAGTGCCCGTGCGAGGTGGGCAGGTCCGTCTCCTCGAGCTTGCGGACGAGCGTTTCGTGATGCATGCGGAAGCGGATGAGCTCGGCGATGGTCAGGATGGGGACGTCGAACTGCCGGCTCATCCCCTCGAGCCGCGGGCGGCGGGCCATCGAGCCGTCCTCGTTCATGACCTCGCAGATGACGCCGGCCGGCGTGAGGCCGGCCATGCGGGCCAAGTCCACGGAGGCTTCGGTCTGGCCGGCCCGCGACAGCACGCCGCCTTCGACGGCCTGGAGAGGGAAGACGTGGCCCGGCCGGGCCAGGTCGTCCGGCTTCGTGGCCGGATCGACGGCGGCGAGGATCGTCCGGGCCCGGTCGTGGGCCGAGATTCCCGTCGTCACGCCCTTCTTGGCGTCGATCGAAATGGTGAAGGCCGTCTGGAAGCGGGCCGTGTTCTCAGTGACCATAAGAGGGAGCTGGAGCGTCTCGAGCCGCTCCCGGGTGAGCGGCATGCAGATAAGGCCGCGCCCGTGCGTGGCCATGAAGTTGACGATCTCGGGCGTGACCTTCTCGGCGGCGACCATGAGGTCGCCTTCGTTCTCGCGGTCCTCGTCGTCGACGATGACGATCATTCGCCCGGCCCGGACGGCCTCCAGGGCCGTTTCGACGGAAACGCTTGTCTGCTCTTCGGTCATGGGATTGAAGGGGCCTCTTTCAGCCCTCTCGGCTTCCTCGGGACAGCCAATTATACACGTATTTCCCGACCATGTCACACTCGAGATTGACGCTCGCGCCGCCGCGGAGCGCGCCCAGATTCGTTGCGGCGAGCGTCGTCGGGATGAGCTCGACCTCGAAGGAGGACGACCCCAGGGAGGCGACGGTCAGGCTGACCCCGTTGACCGCGACCGAGCCTTTAGGAACGAAGAACGGGCGGAGCGCCGGCGGAAAAGACACGGTCAATCTCTTTCCGGGCGGCCGTGAGGAGGCTCCGACGACCTTGCCGACGCCGTCGACGTGGCCGCTGACGAGGTGCCCGCCGAGCGGGTCGGCGAGCGTGAGGGGGAGCTCGAGGTTGAGCGCGTCGCCGGGCTTGAGGGAGCCGAGCGTCGATTTCGCCAGGGTCTCGCGGGACAGGTCGAAGCGGAGGGCGTCCTTATCCGTTCCGGCGAGAGTGAGGCAAACCCCGTTGACGGCCACGCTGTCGCCGGCCGCGAGCTTGGCCGCCAGCCCCGGGGCCTCGACGGCGATCTCGGAACGGCCCTTGCGGTAGCCACGGAACCGGCCCCGGTGGGCGATGATGCCTGTGAACATCAGAAATATCCTTCCACGATGATGTCGTCCTCGATCGAGAACGAGCGGGCCCGCTTCAGGGCGATGCCGAGGGCGACCCGGTCGACGCCTTGGCCGCCGATGAAGCCCGGCGCGGAGAGGCCCCCGACGAGGCGCGGCGCGAGCGTCAAGACGGCCTTGTCGGCGAGGCCGTTCTCGATGAACGAGGTGAAGACGCGGCTGCCGCCCTCGACGAGCAGGGCGGCGATCTCGAGCCGGCCGAGCTCGGCGAGAATGCCGGCGAGGCCCCAAGCCTTCGCGCCATCGCGGGGGAAGAGGACCTCGACGCCGAGGGCCTCGAGGGCCCTGGCCTTTTCGGGCGGCGCTTCGCGTCCGGCGAAGACGGCGATCCGGCCGCGGTCGAAGGTCGACAAGATGCGCGAAGTCAACGGAAAGCGCAGGCCGGAGTCGAGAACAGCCCGGATGACCTTCTTGGCGGGCCAGGCCGGATGGCGCACGGTGAGGAGGGGGTCGTCGGTGAGGAGCGTACCGATGCCGATCATGAGCGCGTCCTGTTCGCCGCGCAGAAGGTGGACGTAATCGCGTGTCACGGCCGAGGAGATCCATTTCGAGTCGCCGCCGCGGCAGGCGATCTTACCGTCCAGCGTCAGGGCCGCCTTAAGGGTGACGAAGGGGACCTTCCGGACGATGAACTTGGCGTGGGCCTCGTTGAGCGCGGCGTTCCTCTCCGCGAGAAGTCCCCACGGAGACGTCGAGCCCGGCCTCTTCGAGCCGGCGGACGCCCTTCGTATTGACCAGGGGATTGGGGTCGATGGCCGAGATGACGACCCGGGCCAGGCCGGCGGCGATGACAGAGTCGACGCACGGCGCCGTGCGGCCCCAATGGACGCACGGCTCGAGGGTCAGGTAGAGCGTCGCGCCTTTGGCCCGGCGGCCGGCCATGCCCAGGGCGAGGATCTCGGCGTGGGGCTTTCCCGGCTCTTCGTGAAACCCATGACCGACGACCTTCCCGTCGCGGACGACGACCGCCCCGACGAGCGGGTTCGGGCTCGTCCGGCCGCGGGCCTTCTCGGCCAGGCCGTAGGCCATCTCCATCCAGGCGAGGTCGCGGCCGGCCGTCATGGCAGCAGGGCCTCTACGAAATCGCGGGCCGAGAACTCGGCCAGATCCTCTTCGCTCTCTCCGACCCCGATGAACCGGATGGGCAGGCCGAGCTCGGCCGTGATGGCGATGGCCGCGCCGCCCTTGGCCGTCCCGTCGACTTTGGCCAGGAAGATCCCGGTCAAGCCGGAGAATTTCAGAAATTCACGCGCCTGGACGAGGGCGTTCTGGCCGACCGTCGCGTCGAGGACCAGCAGGGATTCGACGCGGGCCTCGGGGAGCTCGCGGACGACGACCCGCTTGATCTTCTCGAGCTCGGACATAAGGTTCGTGTTCGTGTGGATGCGGCCCGCCGTGTCGACGAGGAGGACGTCGCCCTGCTGGGCCTTGAACGATTGGGCCGCGTCGAAGACGACGGACGCCGGGTCGGCGCCGTAGGAGCCCTTGACGACGGGGACACCCAGTTTCTTGCCCCAGAGCGCGAGCTGTTCCTGGGCCGCGGCCCGGAAGGTATCGGCGGCCGCGAGAACGACCCGCCGTCCCTCCCGCTTGTGCTTGGCGGCGAGCTTCGCGGCGGAGGTCGTCTTGCCGCCGCCGTTGACGCCGACCATCAGAATGACGGTCGGGCCGGCGGCTGCGGCCGGCTTTCCGTCGGAAGGTGAAAGGAGCGAGACGAGCTCGTCCTTGAGGGCCCGTTCGAGTCCCGCCTCGTCCTCGGTCTTGCTCGTCTTGGCCCGAAGCGACCCGAGGATCTTGTCCGCCGCGGGGACGCCGATGTCGGCGAGCACGAGCGCCTCTTCGAGCCCGTCCAGGATCTCCTCGCGGCGCTTGCCGCTGCGGACGAGGTCACCGACCTTGCGGAAGGCGTTCCGGGTCCGGGCCAGTTTTTCCCTGAGGCTTCCGAACATGGTCTTAACATTTTATTTTTCAAGCGTTTAATTGTCAATGGCGGCGGTTGAGCAGAGGCGGTGGATATGCTAGAGTGAGGGCGCCATGAACCCCGCCATCTGGGTTGTTTATCCGCCGCGCGCCGAAGCCGACGCCTTGGCCGCAGCCCTGAGCATCCCTGCGGCCCTGGCCCGCGTCCTCGTCAACCGCAAGATCCTGACCGAAGAAGCGGCCCGGGCGTTCCTTTATGGCGACGTCGACAAGCTCCACGACCCCTACCTGATGAAGGGCATGGACAAGGCCGTCTCACGCATCGGCGAGGCGATCGCCCGCGGCGAGAAGATCCTCATCTTCGGCGATTACGACGTCGACGGCGTGCTGTCGACCGTCATGCTGAAGAAGGCCCTGACGACCCTGGGCGCCAACGTCGAGTACTTCATCCCTGAGCGCCTGACCGACGGCTACGGCATCAAGGACGAGCATGTCCGCATCCCGGTCGAACGTGGCGCCACTCTGGTCATCAGCGTCGACTGCGGCATCAAGTCCGTCGAATTCGCGGCCCGGGCCCGGGAGCAGGGCATCGACGTCATCATCACCGACCACCACCGTCCCGGCGAATACCTTCCCGACGCCGTCGCCGTGCTCAACCCGGTCCTTCCCGACTCCGGCTATCCGGACGCCGGGCTGGCCGGGGTCGGCGTGGTCTTCAAGCTCGTCCAGGCCCTGCTCAAAAAGGCCGGCAAGGACGCGGGCCTGCCTCACTACATGAAGCTCGTCTCGATCGGCACCGTGGCCGACGTCGCCGAGCTCAAGGGCGAGAACCGTCTCTTCGTCAAGCACGGGCTCATAGGGCTGCGCAACGTCTCCAACCCAGGGCTGCGCAGCTTGATCGAGGCCTGCGGCCTCGGCCGGCGCAAGATCTCCGAGGGCGATCTCGGCTTCCGCATCGGCCCCCGGATCAACGCCGCCGGCCGGATGGGCAAGACCGACCTTGCCGTCCGCCTCTTCTTCTCGGAGGATCCGGCGGAGTCCCTCGCCCTCGTCCAGAAGCTCGAGGAGCTCAACACCCAGCGCCAGAAGACCGAGGAGAAGATCTTCAACGAGGCCCGCGACCGGATCGAGGAGCGGGGGCTCGACAAGAAGTACAAGTGCCTCGTCCTCGGCAGCCCCGATTGGCACCGTGGCGTCATCGGCATCGTCGCCTCCAAGCTCAAGGACCGCTTCAATCGGCCGGTCGTCCTCTTCCACTACGAGGACGGCCAGGCCCACGGCTCGGGCCGGAGCATCTCCGAGGTCCCTCTGATCGATCTCCTCGAGGATTGCAAGCAGCACTTCCTGAGCTACGGCGGACACCGGCTGGCCGTCGGCTGCACCCTGCCCACGGCGAGCATGGCCGCCTTCAAGGCGACCCTCAACCCCCTGGCCGAGGCCCGCATCGCCGACGATTGCCTGAAGAGGAAGATCAAGATCGACGGGCCGCTCGAGCTCGCCGCCATCGACGAGCGGTTCATGGCCACGTTCGCCCTGCTCCTGCCGTTCGGCGTCGGGAACCCCAAGCCCCTGTTCATGGCCGATAACGTCGAGGTCATCAGCGACCCCCAAGTCCTCCAGGGCAAGCACCTGAAGTTCCTGGCCCGGCAGAACGGCCGGGTCCTCGAGGCCCTCTGCTGGGACAAGGCCGATTGGCGTCATGTCATGCGCCGCGGCAGCCGGGTCAGCCTGGCCTTCTCGCTCATGACCTCGGAGTATCTCGGCGAACAGAAAGTCAACCTGTCCATCGAAGACTTGAGGACCTGAGACGATGCGGGCTCAGAAAGTGTCGGCGCCGGTGAGGTTCGCCCGGCTGGCCGCCGCCGCCGTGCTCATCAGCCTGGCCGCTCTCCTCGTCATCCGCCTGGCCGGCCGGCGCGAAGCCCCTGCCGCCGCACCCGTCGAGCCCCCGCCCGAGGGGCAGGTCGTCGATCTCAAGGAGAAGGTCAGGCACCAGGAATACCGGGACGGGCGGGCGGTCGCGGACATCCGCGGCCAGAGCTTTTTTCGCGGCCCGGACGGGCGGAACCATCTCGCCGGCTCCGTCGAGGTCCTGAACCTCGGCGCCGCGGGCGAGCCCGAATCGCGTCTCACCGCCGACGAGGTCGTCTATGACCCCGGTTCGCTTCTTTTCACCGTCTCCGGGAACGTCCGCGTCGAAGCCGGCGGCGTCGTCCTCGAAGGGGCATCGTTCGATTACGACAGGCCGAAAGGCCTGTTCGAGACGAAGCGAGGCGGCCGCTTCGCCTCGAAGCTGATGAGCGGCAGCGCGCCGGAGATCTCCTACCTGGAAAGCGCGGACGAAGTCAGGCTGGGGGGAGGGTTCCTCGCTTCGATCGCCGCCGCCGGCCGGGCCGGCGAAACGCTGGCCGTCTCCGGCGACTCCCTCGTCTACGCCCGGAGCGATCGTCGGGGCCGCGTGGACGGGCGGGCGGAGCTTCGAAACGGCGGCTTTCGGGGCACTGCGGAAGCCGTCTCGTTCGTCGCGGCGGGGGACGAGTCAGCCGTCGAATCCGCAGCCTTCGAGGGCGCGGCTCGGGTCGTCTTCGACGAAAGCGGGCCGGGCGATCGCAGGAATGGAGAGGTCCGCGCGGACAGGATCGCGGCCGCCTTCGCTCGCGCGCCGCTCGCCGTCGTCTCTGTCGAGGCCAGGGACAATGTCCGCCTTTCCTGGCGCTTTGCAACGGGCGAGGAAAGCCTGGTCACGGCGCCAACGGCGGCCCTGAAGTCCGGCCCGGAAGGCGGACTCTCGAGCTGGTCGGCGTCGGGCGGCATCCGGGCCGAGCTCTCGGACACGGATGATCGCCGCCGCACCGTCGCAGGAGATTCGGCCGCGTTCGATGCCGCAACCGGGCTCCTCCGCGTTGAGGGCGCGCCGGGCAGGCCGGCCGCGGCCGATTCGATCGAAGCCCGCATCGAGGCCGCTTCGATCACGGCCGGCCCCGGATCAGGAGGCCTCGAGGCCTCCGGCGGGGTCAGCTGTTTGCTCAAGCCGGGGCAGGGGAGCCGGGCGGCCGGGTTCTTCTCTCCTGGCGAGGCCGTCTCGGTCAGCTGCGACGCCCTCGTCCTTCGGGGCGGGACGACCTCCGCCTCCTTCTCCGGCAACGTCCGGGCCTGGCAGGGCGCGGATTCCATCCTGGCCCGCGAGCTCGAATTCTCCGAGGAGAAAGGCGAGATGCGCGGCCGGGGAGGCGTCGCGGCCGCGCTGGGGCAGTCCGCCGCGGGAGACGCCGCCGGGCGGCGGATCGAGCTCGGCGGCCAGGACCTGGTCTTCCTGTCCGCCGCTCGGACGCTCACACTCACGACCAAGGCCTACGTCCAGCTGGACCGGGCCAGGCTCGAAGCCGGGGCGGTTTCAGCCGTTCTCGACCGCGAAGAGAACGCCGTCGAATCCCTCACGGCCGCCACAAGAGTGGCTGTCTCCAAGGGCCCCTACGAGGGCCGGGCCGAGGCCGCGTCGTACCAGGCGGCGACCCGGCGGATCTCGCTCACCGGAAAGCCCGTCCTGACCGACGGAAAGGGCGGTTCCGCCCGGGGCGCCAAATTGACTTTCGATCTGGCCGATGATAAGATTCTCATCGAGAATGAGGGAACGGGAAGAGCGACGACCGTCGTCAGATCGTGAGCCATGAAGGCTTCCCTGAAAGCGGTTGATCTCGAGAAAAGCTACGGGCGGAAGAAGGTCGTCGACGGGGTTTCGGTCAGGGTCGAAGAGGGGGAGATCGTCGGACTTCTCGGCTGCAATGGCGCCGGGAAAACGACCACCTTCTCGATGATCCTCGGTCTCGTTCCCCAGGATGGCGGCCGGGTCTTCCTCAGAGACGAGGACATCACCGGGCTGCCGATGTACCTGAGGGCCAGAAAAGGGTTGATCCTCCTGCCCCAGGAACCTTCGGCGTTCCGGAAGCTGACCGTGGCCGAGAACCTCCTCGCCGTTCTCGAGACCCGGCCCGCGGCGACGGCTGCCCGGGCGGCCCGAGTGAGCGGCGCGCTCGAGGAATTCGGGCTGGAGAAGCTGGCCGGGGCCCGCGCCCTGACCCTGTCGGGAGGGGAGCGCCGGCGCCTGGAGATCGCCCGGGCCATGGTCATGGACCCGGATTTCGTCCTTCTCGACGAGCCCTTCACCGGGATCGATCCCCTCTCGGTACGGGACCTTCAGGAGATCATCCGGGGCCTCAGGGCGAAAGGGATCGGGGTCCTCCTGACGGACCACGCCGTCCGGGAGGCCCTCGAGATCACGGACAGGGCCTACATCCTCGAGGCCGGGCGGATCCTCAAGGAGGGGACGCCGGCGGAGATCGTCGCGTCCGAAGAGGTGCGCAAGAGCTATTTGGGCCAGGAGTTTCGTCTTTAGATACATGAGGCGCGAACGATGACGCTCAAGCAAAGGCTCGACCAGAGGCAGGTCCAGAAGCTCATCCTGGCCCCGGCCCTCCAGCAGGCCATCAAGCTCCTGCCTTTGACCAACCTCGAGCTCATCGAGGTCATCGACGAAGAGCTCTCTCAGAACCCCATGATCGAGATCGAGGACGAAGCCCGCGAGGGGAAGGCCAAGGACAGCGAGACCGTGGCCGCCGAAGAGGCCGGGGTCAAGAACAAGGACAGCGTCCTCGACGGGCTGAGCCTCGAATCGACCGAGCCGAAGATGTCCGCCGATGACAATTTCCTGGCCGGATTCCAGGAGTATCTCGATGAGGGCTTCCGCCCCCATTTCACCGAGAGCCGCGACGCCGTGTCCCTCGAGAACACGATCTCCCGCGCCCCGTCCCTCTGGGACCACCTCGAATGGCAGGCCTCCCTCACCTTCTTTACGGATGAGGACCGGGAGATCGCCCAGTTCATCATCGGCAACATCAACGACGACGGCTACCTCACGTCCGGCGTCGAGGAGATCGCGCGCCTGGCGCAGAAGACGCCCGAGCAGGTCGAGGCCGTCCGGGCCAAGATCAAGACGTTCGACCCGGTCGGCAGCGGCAGCCTGGACCTGCGCGAGGCCCTTCTCGCCCAGATGGATTATCTCCAGGTCGAGGACGAGATGGCCCGCAAGATCGTCGCCGAGCATCTGCCGCTCCTCGAGAAATCCGACTACGCCCAGCTCGCCCGCGTCCTCGGCGCCTCGCTCGGCGAGGTCCGGCAACGTATCGATCTCATCAAGACCCTTGACCCGGCCCCCGGCCGGAAATACGCCGGCGACAAGACAAGCTACGTTACGCCGGACATCATCGTCTCCAAGGAAGGGGACGACTGGACGATCGCCCTCAACGACGAGGGCCTGCCGCGCCTGCGCATCAGCCCCTACTATCGCCAGCTCCTGGCCAAGGCCATCCAGGGCGATCCCGAGGCCCACCGCTTCCTCAAGGACCGGCTGAAGAAGGCCCTCTGGTTCATGCGCAGCCTCGACCAGAGGAACCAGACGATCTACAAGGTCGCCCGCTTCATCGTCGACCGGCAGAAGGAGTTCTTCGAGAAGGGGCTCGATTTCATCAGGCCGCTGACGCTGATGGAGATCGCCCAGGACATCGGCGTCCACGAATCGACCGTGGGGCGCGTCGTGGCCAACAAGTTCATGATGACGCCGCGCGGGGTCTTCTCGCTGAAGTACTTTTTCCACAAATCCCTGCAGGGGAACTACGGCGAGGACGTCTCGTCGCTCAGGGTCAAGGACAGGATCCGCAAGCTCGTCGAGGCCGAGGACAAGGACAACCCCCTGAGCGACATCGAGATCGGCGAGCTCCTGGCCCGCGAGGACCTGCGCATCGCCCGGCGGACGGTGGCCAAGTACCGCAACCAGCTCAGCATCGAGCCCTCCCACATCCGCAAGAGGAAGTCCATCATGGAGGATAGAACATGAACGTCCACTATACGGCGCGGCAGGTGACGCTCACGCCCGAGATCAAGGCTTACTGCGAGAAACGCCTGGACCGGCTGAAGAACCTCGTCGACGACGTCCTCGACGTCAACGTCATCCTCATCGTCCAGAAGAGCCGGAACAAGGCCGAGATCAACGTCCGGGCCAAGGGCGGCGGCCTCGTCGTCGTCGAGGAGACCCTGGACATGTTGGACTCCCTGAACAAGGCGTTCGACACGCTCGAAAAAAGGATCCGCAAGGAACGGGCCAAGTGGCGCGAGAAGAAGAGGCGGGGCGGCCGGGAGAGAAAAGTCCTCGCCCCCGCCATCGAGGCCGCGGAGCCGGAGAAGAGGGTCGTCCGTGCGAACGCCTTCTCGCTCAAGCCCATGTCGCTCGAAGAGGCCCTCGTCCAGCTCGACGTCAAGGCCAAAGAGGTCTTCATGTTCCGGCGCGAAGGGTCCCAGGAATGGGCCACCGTCTACCGGCGCAAGGACGGCCACTACGGGCTCGTCGAGCCCGAATGACCGGCAGGGAAGAATGACCAAGCTCCACACGCTCCTCGACGAAAACCGGGTCGTGCCGCGCCTGACGGCCCGGGACCGGGCCGGCGTTCTCCGCGAGATGTCGGCCTTGCTCGAAACCCTGTACGCGCCCGACCTCGACGGGAGCCTCCTCGACAAGCTCCTGAAGCGGGAGGAGCTGGGCACGACGGCTATCGGCAAGGGCGTCGCCGTGCCCCACTGCCGGGCCAAGGGTCTCAAAACCCCGGCCCTCCTGCTCGGCCTATCGCCGGACGGCGTCGCCTTCGAAGCGGTGGACGGCAAGCTCTCGCACGTCTTCTTCCTCCTCGTCTCGCCCGAGGACAACCCGGGCGCCGGCCTCCGGCTGCTGGCCGCGATTGCCGGCCTGACCCGGAAGTCCCGGTCGCTCGCCTCGAAGCTGCTCAAGTCGGCGACAGCGGCCGACGTCATCGAGGCCCTCCGCGCCGAGGAGGACAAGGCCTATGCCTGACGATCCCGCCGTCCGGCCCGCCGAGGCCGTCGAACAAACGACGATCTCGGCCGGTTTCCTGAAGATCTTTGGACTGGGGACGCTCATCATCGGCGACAGCGGCATCGGTAAAAGCGAGAGCGCCCTCGAGCTCATCTCCCGGGGCCATCAGTTCATTGCCGACGACGTCGTGCAGGTCCGGATAACGCCGAAGGGCGGGCTCCGCGGCACGGCCCCGGCCCTGAGCCGCAACTTCATGGAGATCCGTGGCCTTGGCATCATCAACATCCGGGCCATCTTCGGACCGCGGTCGATCGCCCGGGATGCCCAGGTGGACCTTGTCATCCGCCTGAAGAAGTGGCGGCGCGGCTACGAAGTCGACCGTCTCGGCCTCAAGTCCGGGGACGACATGACCGTCCTGGGCCGCAAGATCCCCCAGTTGGCCATCCCCGTCGCGCCGGGGCGGAACATCGCCACGCTCATCGAGGTCGCCTGCAAGGTCCACATCCTCCGCCAGAAAGGCTACAGCGCCCCGGACGAGATCATCCGCCGGCTGGACCGCGTCCTGACCTGACCTGGACCATTCATGAAAACGCCGTGTGATCCAGGCTTGGAGGTGCCATGAAGCATGCCGCGAAGGACAACCGCTTCCTCATCGTCACCGGCCTGTCCGGCTCAGGCAAGACCGTTGTCAGCCGGGCCCTCGAGGACTTCGGCTATTACTGCATGGACAACCTGCCGGCCAAGCTGATCGCGGATTTCGTCGATCTGTGGCTCAATAAATTGGTCGAGATCGACCGGGCCGCCCTGGTCATCGACATCCGGGAGCCGCGCTTCCTCGCCGATTTTCCGGCGGTTTTCCGGGAGATCCGGAAGAAGGTCCCCGTCCGGCTCATCTTTCTCGAGGCCACGGACGAGGCCCTGGCCAAGCGCTTCAACGAGACGCGGCGACCGCACCCGCTGGCCCCCCGCAAGCCCATCCTCGAAGGCGTCCGGCTCGAGCGGAAGAGGCTTCTGCCCATCCGCCGCATGGCCGACGAGGTTGTCGACACTTCGGGCCTGAACATCTACCAGCTCAAGGACGCCATCGCCGAGCGCGTCCTGCGGCGGAAGAAGCCGCGGACCCAGGTCGTGCTGACGAGCTTCGGCTACAAGCACGGCCTGCCCCTCGAGTCCGACCTCGTCATCGACACGCGGCTCCTGCCGAACCCCTTCTACGTCGACCGGCTGAGGACACGGACCGGCAAGACGCCGAGCGTGCGCGCGTACGTCCTCGGCTCGCCGGGGACCAGGGAGTTCCTGCGCGAGCTCGTCCGCTTCGTCGACTTCGTCCTGCCCCGCTTCGCCCGGGAAGGCAAGACGACCGTCGCGATCGCCGTGGGCTGCACCGGGGGAAAGCACCGTTCGGTCGTCGTCGCCGAGGAGCTCCGGGCCCACCTCAAGAAAGGCGGGGCCTGCGACGTCAGGATTTATCACCGGGACCTTTATAAATAGGCGGCTTTATCATACAATAGCGGACTGACCGGGAGAGCGAGAAACTCATGATCGGAGGCATCATCGTCTGCCACGGCCGCATGGCCGAGGAGCTGCTGAATGCCCTGACGATCATTCTCGGCGAAGCCCCCAACATCGAGGCCATCTCGATCGGTTGGTACGACGACGTCGAGGACTCCAAGAAGAAGATCAACCAGAGCCTCAAGCGGGTCGACCAGAAGAGCGGCGTCGCCATCTTCACCGACATGTTCGGCGGCACGCCCTCCAACCTCAGCTTCAGCTTCTACAAGGAGAACCAGGTCGAGATCATCACCGGGGTCAACCTGCCGATGCTCATCAAGTTCGTCTCCCTCCAGCGCAACAACAACCTCAAGGACGTGGCCAAGAAGGTCGTCGACCAGGGCAAGAAGAACATCCACCTCGTCAGTGTTCTGCTGGGGTCGCGGACCAAGTAGCCCCTCCATGCTCGACAAGACCGTCGCCATCCGGAACAAACTGGGCCTGCACGCCCGGGCCGCGGTCAAGTTCGTCAACCTGGCCAACCGCTTCGGCGCGTCGGTCAAGATCGTCAAGGATGGCGATGAGATCGACGGCAAGAGCATCCTCGGCATCCTGACCCTGGCCGCGACACAGGGCACCTCGATCCGGCTCGTCGTCTCGGGCAAGGACGAGGAGGCGGCCATGGCCGCCCTCGTCGAGCTCATCGCCAACCGTTTCGACGAGAAAGAGTGAGCCGGATGGACATCACCCGCCTCCGCGGCATCGCCGTCTCGCCGGGGATCGCCATGGGCGAGGCCCTGTTGGCCAAGCGCGTCGTCTTCACCTCGCGCAAGGAGATCATCGCCGACGATCAGGTCCCGGACGAGATCAAACGCCTCCACCAGGCCCTCGATCGTACCCGCGAGGACCTCGTCCGGGTCAAAGAGAGCGTCAAAGAGAAGATGGGCGCGGACAGTTCCTTCATCTTCGAGGCTCACCTCCTCATCCTCGAGGACCCGACCCTCGTCGGGGGGCTCGAGGCCGTCATCCGCGACGAGAAGGCCCGGGCCGAGTGGGCCCTGTCCAAGGCCAACACGCGCTACGAGCAGCTCTTCGAATCCCTCGCGGACGACTACTTCCGGCAGCGCAAGTCCGACGTCTCCGACGTCCTGAAGCGCGTCTATCGGAACCTCGAGACCAAGAGGGAGAAGGAAAAGAAACCCCTGAAGCAGCATATCCTCGTCGCCCACGAGCTGCTGCCGTCCGAGGCCGCCCTGCGGCTGAGCAAGGAGCTGACCCTCGGCATCGCCCTGGACATGGGCGGGCAAACCTCCCACACGGCGATCCTGGCCCGGTCCCTCGGCATCCCGGCCATTCTCGGCCTGAGGGACATCACCCGCCAGGTCCGGGAGGGCGAGTTCGTCATCATCGACGGCACCGACGGCGAGGTCATCATCGACCCGCCGCCGGCCGTGCGCCGCGAGTTCCAGGCCAAGAAGGAGAAGTACGAGAATTACGGCCGGGAGCTCCAGAAGACCGCCAAGCTCAAGTCCGAGACGCTCGATCGCGTCCGCTTCGTCCCCCAGGCCAACATCGAGCTCCCCGAGGAGATCGCCCTGGCCGCGTCCATGGGGGCGGAGGGGGTCGGCCTCTTCCGCTCGGAGTTCATCTACCTCCGGAGGGAATCCCTTCCGACCGAGGAGGACCACTTCGAGATCTACTCCCGTCTTGCCCGGGGCGCGCACCCGCATGCCGTCACCATCCGGACCCTCGACATCGGCGGAGAGAAGAGCCTGCCCCAGCTCAACATCGAGAAGGAACCCAATCCCGCGCTCGGCCTGCGGGCCGTCCGCTTCTCGCTCCGGAACAAGGATCTCTTCCGCATCCAGCTCCGGGCCATCCTCCGGGCCAGCGCCGGGAAGAACGTCCGCATCCTCGTGCCCATGATCACCGAGGTCGACGAGGTCCTCGAGGTCAAGGAGATCTTCGAGGACGTCAAGAAGGAGCTCCAGCGCAAGGGCGAGGCCTTCGACGAGAAGATCCCCCTCGGCATCATGATCGAAGTGCCCGCGGCCGCGGCCCTGGCCGACCTCATGCTGAAGGAGGTCGATTTCGTCAGCATCGGGACGAACGACCTCATCCAGTACTACCTGGCCGTCGACCGGTCGAACGAGTTCGTGAGCTACCTCTACAAGCCATTCCACCCCGCCGTCCTCCGCCTCATCCGGTCCGTCATCCAGGCGGCCCGAAAGGCGGAAAAGGACGTCATCGTCTGCGGCGAGATGGCCGCCGATACGCTCTCGGCGATCGTCCTGCTGGGCTTCGGACTGCGGACCTTCAGCATGAACCCCATCTTCATCCCGCGGATCAAGAAGGCCTTGCGGTCGATCGAGTGCGGGACGGCTGAGAAGATCGCAGAAGAGACCCTGAAGCTCCGGAGCGCCCAGCAGATCGAGGAATACGTCATCGAGGAGATCCTCCTCCGGCACCCCCAGGTGTTTTTGACGGGCCAGGCGTTCGAAGCTTCCCCTAAAAAATAGACTTCTCCTCCCGGCCGGGGAACTCCTCCCTTTTCGGCCGTGCTCGGGGTATCGCTCCTAGCCCCCGAGCCCCGGAAACCTCCGTATACGGTTTCCCCCGCCTTCGGCGGGCCCCCCTTCCCTTACGGGGGCCCTAGAGCGACACCTCTCGCCGCCTCACGGGAGGGTTCCCTTGTTGACGGAGGAGAACCATTTCTAATCATAATAAGGAGGGATAAAGAGGGACAGCTTTCTATGGGGACAGTCCCTTATTTACGGCTGTAATCGTCAGAGAGCCGGACGATGTCCGATTCCGCCGAGCGGCCGATCCAGATCTCCATGAACCGGGCCGGCGCCGTCCCGGCGTTACGGGCCCGGTGCGCGACGCGGCGGGGGATGACGATCTCCTCGTTGGGGGCCGCGAGCCAGACGCGGTCGCCGACCGTGATCTCGAGCCCGGCGTCGAGGACGACCCAGAACTCGGCCCGGCCTTCGTGGTACTGGAGGGAGAGCCGGCCACCCGGCTCGACGGTGATGATCTTGATGCTGCCCGCGTCCGCGTGGGGGAAGCGGCGGAACTTGCCCCACGGACGAACGTCTTCGATGATGCCGTTCCGGAAAGAGGCTTCGGGCGGGGTCTTTTCGCTCACCGGCTAAAAGGGGATGTCGTCGTCGGTGCCGCCGCCCGAGGCGCCGCCGGGATCGTCGCCCGACGGAAACTCCTCATCGGCCGTATCGGCGCCGCGGGTGCCGCCGCCCCGGCCGTAGACCTTGTCGAGGTCGGTCGTGTCGGTCGTCATGGCCGAGCCCTCTTCGCGCTTGCCGAGGAGGATGATCTTGTCGGCCACGATCTCGGTGATGTATCTCTTGTTGCCGTCCCGGTCCTGGTAGTCCCTCGTCCGAATGCTCCCCTCGACGAGAATGAATTTGCCCTTGTCGAGGAACCGCTCCGCGAATTCCACGAGCTTCGGGAACCAGACCTTGATCTTGTGCCACTCCGTCCGGTCCGTCGACTCGCGCGTGCTCGGATTGAAGACGCGCTCGTTCGTGGCCATCGTGAAGCTCGCGGACGAGCGGCCGCTCTGGGAATGGCTGCGGATCTCCGGCTTGCCGCCGAGGCGGCCGACCAGGATGACCTTGTTCAGGCTGTTGATGTCTCTCATTTTTCGTTCAGCTCCCGGATCTTGTCTTGGGCGATGCGGGCCTCTTCCTCGAGCGGGTACTTGGCGACGAGGAGCTTGAGCGCGGCCAGCGCTTCAGGCTTCCGGCCGAGCTCGATGAAGCTGAGGCCCTTCTTGAGGTGGGCCGCCGCGGCCTTGTCCCCCTGCGGATAGGTCAAGATGAGGTCGTCGAAGGCGTCGATGGCCTCCTCGTACTTCCTTTGGCTGTAGCGGCACTCGCCGATCCAGTAGAGGGCGTTGTCGGCCAGAGGGCTTTCCGGGAACTGCTGGCGGTAGAGCTTGAAGCTTTCGACGGCCAGGTCGTAGTTCCCTTTGAGGTAGTCATTGTAGGCGACAGAGTAGGCTTCCTGGGGGGACATCGTGGGGGCCGGCGGGGCCGGGGCCGGCCGGGGCTTGGTCTCGGCGGGGGGCCTGGATATCGTCCGCTCGGCCGCCCTCCGCTCCTCCTGGGGAGCGGCGTCGGGCGCCGTCTGCGGAGCGCGGACGGCGAGGTCGGCCGATATCTTCTGGAGATCGAGCGTCAGCTGGTCGAGCTTGCGGAGGATATCCTGGTACTGCGCGGGGACGGCCCGGAGGCCCTCCTGGGTCCCGGACTGCCCGGCCATCGCCTGCCGGACGAGGTCGGCCAGGGCCTTGAGCTGGTCCTGGATGGCGCGGATATCCTCGGCGTTCTGGTCGACCAGGCCGCGGAGATCCAGGACCTGCTGTTTGAGGATCTGGACGTCGTCATAGACGAGCTCGATGGCCTTCTTGCTCTTGTCCTGCCCGGCTGAGGACAGGGTCAGGACGGCGAGGCAAAGGGCCCCGAGGATGACGCGGCGCAAGTCTTACTTCTCGATGACGAGGAACTGGGCGCGCCGGTTCATCTGCCAGGCGCCCTCGTCGTGGCCGGGATTGATGGGCTGGCTCTTGCCGTAGGAGATGATCTTGAGCCGGTCGGAGCCGATGCCCATGGACAGGAGGTAGTCCTGGGCGGCCTTGGCCCGCTTTTCGCCGAGGGCAAGGTTGTATTCCTCGGTGCCGCGCTCGTCGCAGTGGCCTTCGACGAGGATCTTGGCCGACCTGAACTTCTTCATCCAGGTCGCGTTCGCGTCCATCGTGGCGCGGGCGTCGTCGCGGATGACGGCACGGTCGTAGTCAAAATAGATCGTGGCCAAGGGCTTCTCACGGTTGATCTGGTCGAGCGATTTCTGGAGGAAGATCTCCTCTTCGCTGAGCTGGGGTTCCTGGACGACGGGCGCCTCGACCTTCTCGACCGGGGGCTGTTCCTGTGTCTGCGGCGGGGGAGGGGGAACTTCCTTGGGTTTCTTCTTGCAAGCGACGGCGAACGAGAAGATGAGGATGATGGCCAGCGCGTAAATGATCAGCTTTTTCATAAGGCCTCCTAGAATGCGCGTCCCCAGCCTTCGAAGCCGACGGCGCGACACATTTTCCCAGTTCTTTATACCCCGTAAGAATGGGATATGTCAATACGTTGCGCGCCGCGCTCGCGCCGAAATACCCCCTTTCGGCGAGCTCAATTCGTCCAGTTGGGCAGCTTGTTCTCGCCGCGGTCGGTCAGACGCTTGAGGTTGGCCCCGTCGTAGTCGACGGAGTAGATCTGGATCGAGCCCGAGAGGTTCGAGGCGAAGACGACGTGACGGCCGTCGGGCGACCAACTCGGCGATTCGTTGCGGGCGTTGTTCTCGGTGAGCTTGGAAATCTGGTTGGTCCGGAGATTGAGGATATAGATGTCGAAGGCGTTGTCGACACGGGAGACGAAAGCGATCCGCTCGCTCGTGGGGGCCCAGGCCGGCGCGTCATGATAGTTGCCGCCGAAGCTGGCCTTGCGCACGTTCGACCCCTCCGCGTCCATGATGTAGATCTGAGGGTTCCCGGCGCCGAGGCGGTCGGTCGTGAAGGCGATCTCGCGTCCCGTGGGCGACCAGGACGGCGCCGTTTCGATGGCGGCGTTGAAGGTCAGCCTCTTGATCTTGCGGTTGTCGAGGTCCATGACGAAGATGTCGGCGTTGCCCTCCTCGGCCATGGTCGAGCAGAAGGCCAGCCTTTTGCCGTCGGGCGAGAAGGCGGCCGAATAGCTCGTCCCCTTCGTGGCGACCGGCGTCTCCGTGCCTTCGTAGATGTTGCGGAGGTACAGGCCGGCGACGCCGCCGCGGTAGGACGTGAACGCGATCGTCCTTTGGTCCGGGGACCAGGCCGGCATGTAGTCCTTGATCTTGTTGAAGGTGATCCGCGTCGGGTTGGCCCCATCATAATCCATCATGTAGATCTCGTCGTTGCCGTCGCGGTTGGAGACGAACGCGATCTTGGTCGTGAAGATGGGCTTCTCGCCGTGGAGCTTGAGGAGCTCGTCGGCCATCTTGTGGGCGACGAGACGCAGGCCGTTCTTCTCGGCCTGGTAGCGCTTGCCGACGATGAAGCGCTCGCTCTTGACGTCGTAGATCTTGCCGTCGAAGACGATGCGTCCGCTGTCCTCACGGACCTCGCCGGTGACGAGGAGCCGGGCCTGGACGGAATCCCAATCCTTGAAGAAGATCTTGTCGAGGTCGAGGGGCCGGATGTAGCCGTAATATTCCTTGGGCAGGAGCTGGAAGATCCGCGTGTACTTGATGTCGTCAGACAGGGCCTGGCGGATCTCCTGGGCGGCCGACTGGGCCGCCGGCGAAGAGCCGCGGATGACGAACTCGGGCAGGGCCAGCGAGATCATGGGCATCCCTTCGCTGATCTTCAGGACGACCTCCTGCTGGGCGAAGGCCCCGGAGGCCGCGAGGATGACGAGGAGTCCGATGAGTTTCTTGGTGTGGGTCATTTGGCATGCTCGAAGACGAGGGTGATCCCGAGGTACTGGCCGTCGTACTCGTTCGGGAGGGACGCGAAGGGCGCCGCGGTCTGGATGGCCCGGCGGGCCGAGAGGTCGAACGACTCGACCCCGCTCGAGACGTCGATCTTGATGTCGGAGATCGAGCCGTTCTTGTAGATGCGGAAATAGACCTGGGTCTGGAGGAGGCCGCCGACGCCGGGGTCGACAAGGGCCTGGAACCAGTTGGCCGTGATCTTGTCTGAGATCATCTGGAGGTAGAACTGGAAGGGGAAGCCGGCGACGCCGAAGGGGTCGCCCGCGCCCGCCCCGGTGCCGCCGCCGATGCCTCCGCCGCCGGTGCCCCCGCCGGACCCGCCCGTCCCGGTGCCGAAACGGAGGCCGAAGCCGGACCCGCTCTGGGCCGCGGATGTCGCGGCGCTGCCCGCATCCGCCGCGCTGGGGGCCTCGGGCTTGGTGATGGCGGCCTTTTTTTCGGGCGTCTTCTTAGCCGTCTTGGGCTTATCGACCGGATGGGTCAGGGCGGTCTTGGGCTCGGCCTTGAGCTTGGAGGGCACGGTCAGGTCGCGCAGGGCCGGTTTCTTCGGCGCGGGCAGAGCCTCGGTCTTGGCGACGACCGACCCGCCCCCGCCTGTTCCTCCGCCCGTGCCGCCTCCGCCACCGATGAAATTGACGTACTGGACGAGGCCCTTCTGCGGCGCGCGGGAGAAGGAGGGCGAGGCGGCGATGAGGATAAGGAGGCCCGCGTGGAGGAAGATCGAGATAAAAACGGCCCGCTTGAACGCCTTCGGCAGGGCCATGCGCGCGGCAATCATCGTTTCTTGTCTTTAACGTCGATGGGTTCGGTGATGATGCCGATCAGCTCGATCCCCGCTTTCTTGGTGATGTCCATGATGCGGACGACGACGCCGTAGGGAAGGTCCTTGTCGGCCTGGAGGTAGACGACCTTCTTCGGCTTGTTAGTGAAGTACTCGGTCAGGCGCCGCTCGAGGAGATTGATGTTGATCGTCGAGTCGCCGATGTGAACGTACTCGTCTTTGGTGACGGTCAGGGTCAGCCCTTCCTCGGCGGGCTTGGTGTCGGTCTCGGCCTGTGGCAGGTTGATGCCGATACCCGACTGCATCATGGGGGCCGTGACCATGAAAATGACGAGCAGGACGAGCATGACGTCGATGAACGGCGTGACGTTGATCTCGGAAAGGTGCGTGCCGACCTGCCTCCGGCGTGAGGAGGCGGAGGGGAGGGACTGCGTGCTAAGACCCATGGAGTCTCTCGGCGATGCTCAGGAATTCGAGGGTGAAGTCCTCCATGTCGGCGCTGAGGTCCTTGATCCGGCCGAGAAAGTAGTTGTAGGCGATGACGGCCGGCACGGCGGCGAAGAGGCCGACCGCCGTGGCGATGAGGGCCTCGGCGATGCCCGGCGCGACGACCTGGAGGCTGGCCGAGCGCATGGCCCCGATGCGGATGAAAGAGATCATGATGCCCCAAACCGTCCCGAAGAGGCCAATGAACGGCGAGACGCTGCCCGTCGTGGCCAGGAAGAACATCATCTTCTCCAGGCGCGAGACCTCGGCGTTGGAGGCCTTGAGGAGGGCCCGGTGGAGGCTCTCGGTCTTTTCCCCGGTCCAACCGCTCTCGCCCGTCGATTTCGACTGGTAGGCCAGCTCCTTGTTGCCGGCCAGGAAGATGACGGCGAGCGGGCTGCCGCGGAGCCTCTTGGCGGCGTCGTTGACCTCGGTCAGGCTCTTGCTCCGGCGGAAAGCCTCGAGGAACCGGTCCGACTGCCGGACGGCGGCCTTGATCATCTTCGTTTTGAAGAAGATGATGGCCCAGGAAAAGACGGAAAAGAAGACGAGCAGGAGGAGGATGAGCTGGACGACGATATCGGCTTCGGCGATGATCTTGAAAATGTTGATATTCATAATAATCCGAGAAAAAAAGTAGCACACGGCCCGGGTTCTGTCAAATGAGCGCCTTGATGACCGGGCCGGATTCATTATATAGTCCGGTCATGGCTCGCGCGGAGCGCCGGACCGGGACGGACGGAGTGCCATGACGCCCTGGGACAGGTTCAAGAAGCTCATCCTCGGCGGAGAGAAGAACGTCCGCGACCCTCGGATCTTCCACCGGCTCTCGCTCGTCGCCTTCTTCGCCTGGGTCGGGCTGGGGGCAGACGGGTTGAGCTCGGCGAATTACGGCCCGCCAGAGGCCTTCCTATCGCTCGGCGATCACCGGCACCTGGCCCTCTACCTGGCCATCATGACCGCGCTCACGGTCATCACCATCTCCGCGAGCTACTCCCAGATCATCGAGCTTTTCCCGACCGGCGGCGGCGGCTACGTCGTGGCCACGAAGCTCCTCGGCCCGGCCTTCGGTCTCATCTCGGGTTGCGCTCTCGTCGTCGACTACATGCTGACGATCAGCATCTCCATCTCGAGCGGCGTCGAGGCCGTCCTGAGCTTCCTTCCGCCGGGCTACTTCCCCCACAAGCTGACCTTTATCCTGCTCATCACGCTCGGCCTCATTCTGCTGAATCTTCGGGGCGTGAAGGAATCGGTGGCCACGCTAACCCCGATCTTTGTTCTCTTCTTCATTTCTCACGCTGTCATTATCCTCTACGGCATCTTCTCCCATGTCTCGGCGACGCCGACCCTGTTCATCGACACCATCCGGGAGACGCGCCAAGGCATCCAGCAGCTCGGCTTTGGGACCATGGCTTTCATCCTCCTGCGCGGATATAGCCTGGGGGCCGGAACCTACACCGGGATCGAGGCCGTCTCGAACGGCCTGCAAATCCTCCGTCCCCCTCAAGTCAGGACGGGGAAGAAGACGATGTTCCTCATGGCCGCGTCCCTGTCGTTCACGGCCGGGGGCCTCCTCCTCTGCTACCTCCTGACCAACGTTCAGCACATTGCCGGAAAGACCCTGAACGCCTCGCTCATCGAGACGCTCATCGGAACCTGGAAGATCGGCGGCTTCCCGCTGGGTGTCTGGCTCCTGGGGATCATTCTCGTATCGGAAGGCGCGATTCTGTTCGTCGCCGCGCAGACGGGCTTCATCGACGGCCCCCGGGTCCTGGGCAACATGGCCATCGACTCCTGGGTGCCGAACCGGTTCATGCACCTTTCCGAACGCCTCGTCGTCCAGAACGGTATCCTGTTCATGGGGCTCGCCTCGATCCTTATCCTCGTCTTGACTCGCGGTTCGGTTCAAATCCTCATTGTCATGTACAGCATCAACGTCTTCATCACCTTCTCGCTCTCCCAGCTGGGGATGTGCCTCCACTGGATGAAGACCAAGGCGCCTCACCGCGGCAAGAAGTTCGCCATCAACTTCACTGGGCTTCTGATGTCCGTGTCGATCCTGATGGTGACGATTGCCATCAAGTTCAAGGAGGGCGGCTGGATCACGCTGGTCATCACCCTGTCCTTCATCGCCGTCTGCGTCCTCGTCCGCAGGCACTATAACCAGGTCAAGGGCATGATGAAGCGTCTCGACACCATCATGGCCCAGGTCCAGCAGATGACCGGGAAGCACGAACCGCCGGTCAAGGACGAATCGGCGCCGACGGCCGTCCTCTTCGTGCGGAGCTTCGGCGGATTGGGCATCCACTCGTTCCTCAACATCCATCGGATCTTCCCGAACTATTTCAAGAACTTCGTCTTCTTCTCCATCGGAGTCGTGGACTGGCAGAGCTTCAAGGGCGCCGAAGAGGTCAAGAACCTGGAGGGCCACATCCGCGAGGAGCTCAAGAAGTACGTCCGGATGGCCAACGACTTCGGCTTCTACGCCGAATCCATCCAGTCGGTCGACATCGACACGCTCGATGTCGTCGAAGAACGATGCGAGGAGATCCAGCGCCAGTACAACAAGGCCGTCTTCTTCGTCGGCAAGCTCGTGTTCGAGGAGGAGAACGCGTTCATCCGGCTCCTCCATAACCAGACAGCGTTCAGCATCCAGCGTATCCTCCAGTTCCGGGGTATCCCGTCGATCGTCCTCCCCATCCGCGTCATGAAGACCGTCAAATAAGAAGGGCGGCTTCCGGATTCCGGCCGGCCCTTCTAATTGACGAGGGGGGAGCGGGGGGGTTCGAGGCCGAGCAGGCCTTGGAGGATGGCCCGGGCGACCTTCTTGGCTTCCTTGCCGCTCTCATTCGTGGCCCCGACGCACGACGGGCAGCCGTCCCGGCAGGGACAGGCCTCGAGCGTCCTCAGGGCGTGGTCGAGGAGCTTCGACTCGAGAGAGAAGAGCGACGGGCTGAGGCCGATGCCGCCGGGATAGTTGTCATAAATGAAGATGTTCGGCTCGAAGTCCGGGTCCATGAAGACGGGCATCTCGTCCTGGCCCTGTCCCGTCGGCCGCGCCTGGGGGGCCAGCGGCCGGACCGGATCGCCCGACGTGTTGTCGCCGATCGACACGCCGACGTCGTGGAGGTCGCACATCATGAAGATCGGCGAGACGTGGTGGATGATATAGGCCAGGCCGAACAGGCCGTTGATCCTCTGCTCGGCCGGGTAGGGGATGGACTGCATGAGCGCCGACGGCACGGTCAGCCAGTAGGCCGTCGTGTGCATCTCGTTCTGCGGCAGCTGGAGGTCGCCCGCCCCGACGTTCTCCATGGTGTGGAACTTGATCTTCTTGAACCCAACGACCTGCGTCGCCACGTGGACCTCGCCGTGGGAGACGCGTCCCGTCCCGCTCTCGAGCCCCTTCTTGTCGAAGACGTCGAGGATGGTGATCTTGGTGTAGTCGATGGCATCCGTGTAGTAGTCGATGTCGGTTCTCTTGACGTAGGCCTTGCGCTCCTCGAAGTCGAGCTTCTCGACGAAGTACTGCTCGCCCTCGACGATGTAGATGGCCTTGGGGTGGAGGGCCGTGAGCGCCGAGGTGAAATCGACCTCGGCGATGACCCGGGCCTCGCCGGTGATGTCGACGACGACGAAGTTGTCCGAGCTGATGCTGCGCAGGCTGATGGCGTCGGCCGGGTAGGCCTCCGACGTGAAGAACCACTTGTCCTTGGAATGGTGGAGGATCTTGTCCTCCTCGAGGAAGTTCAGGATCTCGCCGATCTCGGCCCGGCCGAACCTCTCGCCGTCCTCGAACGGCAGCTCGAAGGCGGCGCACTCGATGTGGCTGATGAGAATGGACAGGTTGTCCGGGTTGATGAGAGCCATCTCGGGCGACTTGGAGAAGAAGTACTCCGGGTTGTTGATGATGAACTGGTCGAGGGGCGAGCTCGTGGCCACGAGGACGGCCGCCGACAGGCCCGTCTTCCGTCCCGCCCGCCCGGCCCGCTGCCAGGTGCTGGCGATCGTCCCGGGGTAGCCGGCGAGGACGGCGACGTCGAGCGTCCCGATGTCGATGCCGAGCTCGAGGGCATTCGTCGAGACGACGCCCAGGATCTCGCCCGTCCGCAGGCCCTTCTCGATCTCCCGCCGCTTCAGCGGCAGGTAGCCGCCCCGGTAGCCGCGGATGAGCCCTTCCTTCTGGATGTTCGTCTCGATGTCTTCCTTGAGGTAGGTCAGGAGGACCTCGGTGATGAGGCGGCTGCCGGCGAAGACGATCGTCTGGAGCCCGTTCCTGAGGAAGATCGAGGCGACGCGCCGCGACTCGTTGACGTAGGACCGGCGGATGCCCAGGGCCGCGTTGACGACAGGCGGCGTGTAGAAGACGAAGTACTTCCCGCCCCGCGGCGCGCCGTTGTCGTCGACGAGCGTCACCGGCGCCTCGATCATCTTCTCGGCCATCTCGGCCGGGTTGGCGATCGTCGCCGTGCAGAGGATGAATTGCGGGTTGGCGCCATAGAACCGGGCGATCCGCTGCAGGCGCCGCAACACGTTGGCCAAGTGGCTGCCGAAGATGCCGCGATAGTTGTGGAGCTCGTCGATGACGATATACTTGAGGTTCTCGAAGAGTTTGATCCACTTCGTGTGGTGCGGCAGGATCCCGGCGTGGAGCATATCGGGGTTGGTCAGGACGATGTGGCCGCGGGCCCGGATGGCCTTGCGGGCGTCCTGCGGCGTGTCGCCGTCGTAGGTGAAGACCCGGATCTCCTCGGGCAGCCGGCCGTTGATGTCGTCGAGCTCGGCCTGCTGGTCCTGAGACAGCGCCTTGGTCGGGAAGAGGTACATGGCCCGCGTCGACGGGTCCTTCATGATGGCGTCGAGGACCGGCAGGTTGTAGCAGAGCGTCTTGCCCGAAGCCGTGGGCGTCACGACGACGATGTTCTTCCCTTCTTTGAGCGCCTCCCAACTCGAACGCTGGTGGGAGTAGAGCCTCGTGAACCCCTTGGCCTCGAGCGCGCCGCGCAGCGCCGGGTGGACGTCGTCGGGGTAATCCCGGAACGAACCTTCCTGGGCCGGCAGGTGCTTGATGGCCTTGATGGAGTCGCTCTTGTACCCGAAGTCCTTGAGCAGCTCGAGCGACCGGAGGATCTTTTCTTCGTTCGACATGGGGCCCCTTCATCCTAGCGAATTTGATTCGGGGACACAACACTATTTTCCTTATTAAGCCGGCCTCGGAAATTTGCGTCGAGCCCCCGATTTTGCTCGCCGTTGACTCGGACGCGAGGCCCGGGATATCATCCTCCCACGGGGCCGGTGCCGCCCCCGGCCATGAACATCCTTTTCATCAACGACGACGACATCGCCCCCGATCGGGGCGGGGTGAAGAGGTGCACACACATCCTGGCCCGGGCCTTCACGGATCGCTATCATCTCAAGTGCTATCTGGCCTACATCAATGATTTTCCGTCCGACCGGACCACGGCTCTCGACGGCAAGATCCGGATCACCGGGGAAGACGGCCCGGCGCGGTTGGAGGACTTCATCGTCCGCAACGAGATCGATATCGTCATCCTTCAAAAGAAGCTGCCCGAAAAGTACGGCATCCGGCCCGTTCTCAAAAGGGTCTCTAAGCGAAGACCCTGCAAATTGATCCGTGTTCTCCACTTCTCGCCGGGCTATGAGCTCTTGGACCTGGCCGCGGTCAACATCGTGAACAATGTCAAATACGCCGGATCATGGGTGTACAAGGCGGTCAACCTAGGCAAGCTGGCCGCCTATCCCGTCTACAGATCGGTCAAGTCTCTTTATATCCGCCATGACTACAAGGAGATCACGAGGACGTCCGACCGGGTCGTCCTGCTGTCGCCTGGCTATATCCCCGCTTACGCACGATTGGCCGGATTGTCCGACCATCGGGGTCTGGCGGCCATCGGCAATCCCGTTCCGTTCGACACCTCGGCATCGCCGGAAGAGATCTCGAAAAAAGAGCGGGAGGTCCTCATCGTCTCCCGGTTCGACGAGAAGCAAAAGAAGCTGTACCGGGCCCTGGAGATCTGGCGAAAGATCGAGCGCCGCGAGGATTGCAGCGATTGGAGGCTCGTCATCGTCGGGTTCGGGCCTTGGGGGGGCCGATATAAGAAACGGGCCGCCGCGCTGGGGCTCCGGAACGTTGTCTTCGAAGAAGGGCCTAAGGACCCTCGGCCCTACTATCGGCGGGCGTCCATCTTCATGATGACGTCCGCCTATGAAGGATTCGGCATGGTCTTGTTAGAGTCGCAACAGATGGGAGTCGTGCCGATGGCGTTTGACAGCTTCGCCTCACTCCATGACGTCGTCAGGGACGGGCATAACGGCTTGGTCATTCCCAACGCCGATCTGGACGCCTATGCGGAAGGCCTGATCTGGCTGATGCACAATAAGGCCAAGCGGGAGGAAATGGCCGCGAACGGCCTTAAAAGCTGCCACCGGTACTCCGCCGAAAATGTCGGGCGGCAATGGATCGATCTCTTCGAGACCGTGGCCTCCGAACCGTTTCACGCCTAGCTCCGGGCAACAAATCGGATATTGGCATTGTGTCCCCGTTTTTATGCCCTCCTTTGTGCTAAAATAACATGTTATGCTCGACGAGATACGCATCAAGAGGGCGGCGCAACACAATCTCAAGCGGATCGACGTCGCCCTGCCCCGGAACAAGCTGATCGTGGTCACCGGCCCGTCCGGCTCCGGGAAGTCGTCCCTCGCCTTCGACACGATCTTCGCCGAGGGTCAGCGCCGCTACATCGAGTGCCTCTCGGCCTACGCCCGCCAGTTCATCGATCAGATGGAGAAGCCCGAGGTCGAGTCCATCGAAGGCATCTCGCCGTCCATTTCCATCGACCAGAAGACGATCTCGACCAACCCCCGCTCGACCGTGGGCACGATCACCGAGGTCTACGACCTCTTCCGCCTCCTCTTCGCCCGCGTCGGCACGCCCCACTGCCCAAGCTGCGGCCGGGTCGTCTCGTCCCAGACGCCCGAGGAGATCCTGAAGCGGATCGCCGAGCAGGCCCCGGGGGCCAAGGTCCGCATCCTGGCGCCCGTCGTCAAGGGCCGCAAAGGCGAGTACCAGCGCCTCTTCGAACGCCTCCGCAAAAAGGGCTTCCTCCGGGTCCGCGTCAACGGCGTCCTGCGCGACCTCGAGGACGACATCCCGCTCGAGAAGAACCGCAAGCACACGATCGACGTCCTCGTCGACACGATCAAGATCGGCCCCGACGCGGAGCGGCGCCTGCGCCTGGCCGTCGAGAAGGCCCTCGAGGTCGCCGAAGGCGAGGTCCTCGTCGTCGACGAGTCCGGCAAGGAGCGCTTCTTCTCCCTGACCCTCCTCTGCCCCTTCTGCGAGGTCAGCCTGGCCGAGCTCGAGCCGCGCAACTTCTCCTTCAACAGCCCCTACGGCGCCTGCTCGACCTGCCACGGTCTCGGCTATAAGACGACCCACAACGAATGGGGCGAGGTCGAGCTGACCGACGACGTCTGCCCCGACTGCGGCGGCGCCCGTCTCAAGAAGGAGAGCCTCTCCGTCAAGATCGGCGGCCGGAGCATCCACGACGTCGGCGAGCTTTCGATCCGCGACCTTCTCGCCGCGTGCGCCAAGCTCGAGTTCACGCCAGCCGGAACGCTCGTCGCCGGGAAGATCCTCAAAGAGATCTCCTCCCGCCTGGCCGTCATGGAGGAGCTGGGGATGTCCTACCTCCAGCTCAACCGCACGACCGCTTCCCTCTCCGGGGGCGAGGCCCAGCGCGTCCGGCTCGCGGCCCAGGTCGGGTCGCGCCTCCGCGGCGTCCTCTACGTCCTCGACGAGCCGACGATCGGCCTCCACCAGCGGGACAACGGCCGCCTCATCACGCTCCTCCGCGGCCTGCGCGATGACGGCAACTCGATCATCGTCGTCGAGCACGACGAACAGACCATCCGGGCCGCCGATTATCTCCTCGACCTCGGCCCCGGCGCCGGCGAGACCGGCGGCTTCAAGGTCGCCGAGGGCCCGCTCGCGGCCATCCTCGAATCCCCCGATTCCCTGACGGCCCAATATCTCCGGGGCGAGAAATCCGTGCCCGTGCCGGCGGCGCGCCGCAAGCCGGCCGGCTGGCTCGTCATCCGCAAGGCCCGGGAGCACAACCTCAAGGGGATCGACGTCCGCATCCCGCTCGCCGCGATGACGGCCGTGACCGGGGTCTCGGGCTCGGGCAAGAGCACCCTCGTCTACGACATCCTCTTCAAGGCCCTCGAGAACAAGCTCCACAAGGCCCGCCAGCTCGTCGGCGCCCACGACAAGATGGAGGGCATCGACGGGCTCGACAAGGTCGTCGCCGTCGACCAGCGGCCCATCGGCCGGACGCCGCGCTCCAACCCGGCGACCTACACCGGCCTGTTCACGGCCCTGCGGGACCTCATGGCCCGCACGCCCGAGGCCCGCGCCCGCGGCTATGGGTCGGGCCGGTTCAGCTTCAACGTCGCGGGCGGCCGCTGCGAGGATTGCGAGGGCGCCGGCGTCAAGAAGATCGAGATGCACTTCCTGCCCGACGTCTTCGTGACCTGCGACCGCTGCGAGGGGAAGCGCTACAACAAGGAAACCCTGGCCGTCACCTACAAGGGCAAGACGATCGCCGATTACCTGGCCATGACCGTGGACGACGCCTACGAGCTCCTCAAGGCCTACCCCCAGCTCAAGCGCAAGCTGGCCACCCTGAAGCGGGTCGGGCTCGGCTACATCCGCCTCGGCCAGCCCGCGCCCACCCTGTCCGGCGGCGAAGCCCAGCGCATCAAGCTGACGAAGGAGCTCGGACGGCGGGCCACCGGCCGGACGCTCTACCTCCTCGACGAGCCGACGACCGGCCTCCACTTCGACGACGTCCGCAAGCTCCTCGAGGTCCTGTCCGAGCTCGCCTCGCTCGGCAACACGGTCGTCATCATCGAGCACAACCTTGAAGTCATCAAATATTGCGACTATATTATCGATCTCGGCCCTGAAGGGGGAGAGGAGGGCGGTCGCATCGTGGCCCAGGGGACGCCGGAAGAGGTCGCCGCGGCCGGGGCCCGCTCCCACACAGGGCGCTACCTCAAGAAAGTCCTGGACGGCGATCACCGCCAGGCGCGAAAGGACGGCTGAGTCCATGGCCTTCAAGGACGTCGTGGGCAACGAGGGGATCAAGAAGATCCTCCGCCTGGCCCTCGAGCGGGGCCGCGTCCCCAACGCCCTCATCTTCGCCGGCCCGGATGGCGTCGGCAAGATGGAGATGGCCATGACCCTGGCCAAGGCGCTCAATTGCGAAACCCTGACCTCGAATTCATGCGATGCGTGCCCCTCCTGCCGGGCTATCGATAACGGCTCCCATCTCGATGTCATGGCGTTCGCCGCTGAGGTCCAGAAGGTGACAGTTGAGCAGACCGAGCTGATCAAACACCTGGCCTTTCTGAGGCCGATGACCGGGAAGAAGCGTGTGTTTATCATCGATGACGCTAAAGACATGACCCCAGAGGCCGCGAACTCCATGCTCAAGGTCCTCGAGGAACCGCCCAGTTTCACTCACGTCATCCTGTTGACGGACAGCCCCCACCTGTTCCTGCCGACCATCCGCTCGCGTTGCCGCATGTTCTCGTTCTCCTCTATCGGCCGCGAGGAGATCGAGAAGATCCTGATCGAACGGGATTTCAGCAAGGAACAGGCTCGCATCCTCGCCCTCCTCGTCGAGGGCAACCTGGAGCGCGCCCTGGAGCTCGAGTGGGACGGGGTCCAGGCCCTCAAAGAGGAGGCCTGGAAGCTCTTCGAGGCCCTGTCTTCGACCGACCGGTCGAGCGAGTTCCTGGAACGCTTTGGCGCCGTGCCCAAGGCCGTGCAGGAGGAGTTCGGCCAGGTCTTGGAGGTCTTCGCGTCCTTCGTCCGCGACATCCTCCTTCTCGGAAGCGGCGGCGACCCGGAGCTCCTCCTCAACCCGGACTTCGAGGCGAGGCTCCGCGAGGCCGCCTCGTCCTGGAGCCCGCGCCGCGCCCAGGGCGTCCTGGCGGAGATCGATTTCCTGCTAGTCGAGCTCGGCAAGAACATGAACAAAGGCCTGCTGGCCACGACATTCTTCTCCAATTTCGGGGAGCTCAGAAATGCCTGATATCATCTGTGTCCAATCGGAAACTTCGGGCCGCTTCATCCGGGTCCGGCCCGGCGACCTGGCCCTACACGTCGGCGACCGCTGCGTCATCGAGTCCGAGCTCGGCGGCGACCTGGCCGTCGTCATCGACGAGACCTCGAGCTTCTGCCACAATCCCAAGGCCGCCCGTATGGCCGTTCCGGTCATCCGCAAGGCGACGCCCGAGGACGTCCGCAAGTTCGAGTGGCTCAAGGAGCGCGAGGGCCGGGCCTACGACCTCTGCCTCCAGCGGATCACCACCCATGCCCTGCCCATGAAGCTCGTCGCGGTCCGCTACTTCTTCAGCGAGAAGAAGGGCATCTTCTATTACACGGCCGACGGCCGGATCGACTTCCGTCAGCTCGTCAAGGACCTGGCCAAAGAGCTGCGGATGCGCATCGAGATGCGGCAGGTCGGCGTCCGGGACGAGGCCAAGATGATCGGCGGCCTCGGCGTCTGCGGCCGCTGCCTGTGCTGCTCGAGCTTCATGACGACGTTCGAGCCGGTGACCATCCAGAAGGCCCGCAAGCAGCAGATCGTCATCAACCCGACCAAGATCTCGGGGCTCTGCGGGCGGCTGATGTGCTGTCTGGGTTTCGAGGAGCAGACGCGCGGGCGGCTGGTCCCCCAGACGGACGACCGGCCGATCGAGGACTAGCGGCGGAGGAGCCGGGCCAGGAGGCGTCGCCACAAGGACGGACGCGGCCCGACGTGTTCGCAGTGTTCCCCCAAGGTCTCGAGGACCCCTTCCTTCTTCAGGATCTGGACGATCTCGCTCTGCTGATCGAGCTTGGCGAAGCAGTGCGGGCAGATGAAGTAGTGCTCCTCGAATTCGGCCTGGTCCTCGGGCTTGAGCTTGCCGAGGAGGTAGTCGTCGATGAGGTGCTCGTAGTGGCGGTGTTTATTCATGTCCGCAGCCTCAGGGGGGCTCACGGTTTTAGTCGCTCGAGCGCGGGAGAGAACGGACAACGCCGCACCTATTTCCTGACGGCCTTCTGGATGAGCTTGAGGGCGTAATTGACCCGCTCGGAGACCCGGCGGGGGGAGATGTCGAGGGTCCGGGCCACCTCTTCCCGGGACAGCTCCTTGTAATAGTAGAGGTAGAGGACGTCCCGGAACTTCGGTTTGAGCCCGTTGACGACCTGTTCGACGTGCTTGGCCCTCTCGCTCCGCTCCATCTCATCGTGGGGATCGGGGTAGGGGGCGGGCTCGGGAGCGTGCTTGAGGACGCGCGTCTTCTGGCGGATGTAATCGATGATCCGGCGGCTGGTGATGGTGTAGAGGAACGTCCCGATCGAGGAATCGCCGCGGAACTCGCCGCTCTTGATCTTGGCCACGGCCTGCGTCAGGATCTCGTTGACCACGTCCTCCCAGTCGGGGTTGGAGCTGCCGAGAGCTTTGCGGACGCGGAAGGAGATGACCGGCCGGTATTGGAGGACGGCATCTTCGGGCGGCGCTTTCTTCATTCGGCCCATTATAACGGCAGGGCGGTCCTTCCGCAAGGCCGGCGGCGCCGGGGGGTCAATCTTCGCGGTCGCGCTCCGGCCCGGCGGCCTTCGCGCGGGCCTGGTCCTTGAAGAACTCCTTGCGGTCGACGAGGATCTCGCGCGGCTTGCTTCCCTCGGACGGGCCGATGAGGCCCTCGCCCTCCATCTGGTCGATGATCCGGGCCGCCCGGGCGTAGCCGAGCTTGAGCCGGCGCTGGAGATAGGAAGCCGAGGCCTGGCCGCTGTTGAGGACCGTGTCGACGGCCTTCCCGTAGAGCTCGTCCTTCTCGCCGTCGTCGTCCCCCATGGCGTGATCGACATCGCCTTTGACGACATGGAGGATGCGTGTGTCGTAGGTCGGCGTGCCCTGGCTCTTGACGTGCTTGACAAGGCGCCTGACCTCGGGGATGGAGATGAACGAGCAGTGCAGCCGGACGAGCCGGGGGAAGTTCGGCGGCAGGAAGAGCATGTCGCCCATGCCCAGCAGCTTGTCGGCGCCGATCGTGTCGATGATGATCCGCGAGTCGACCTTGGACGGGACGCGGAAGGCGATGCGGCAGGAGAAGTTGTTCTTGATCGTCCCGGTGATGACGTCGATCGACGGGCGCTGCGTGGCCATGACGAGATGGATGCCGACGGCCCTGGCCAGCTGGGCCAGGCGGCCGATGAAGAACTCGACCTCCTGGGCCCCGACCATCATCAGCTCCGCCAGCTCGTCGATGATGATGACGATGTAGGGCAGGGGCGCGATCTTCTCCTTCTCCTCATCGGTCAGGTGGCCTTTCCTTTCGGCGAGGAGCTGCCGCATCTGGGTGTTGTACTGGTCGATGTTGCGGACCTTGACGCTCTGGAGCTTCTTGTAACGCTCCTCCATCTTGCGGACGATGTCCATGAGGACGACATGGGCCTTCTTGGGGTCGTTGATGACCGGGCAGAGGAGGTGCGGGATGTCTTCGTAGAGCGTGAACTCGAGCCGCTTGGGGTCGATGAGGACGATCTTGACCTCTTCCGGGGTCGCCTTGTACATGAGGCTGGCGATGAGGGCGTTGAGGGCGACGCTCTTCCCGGTCCCCGTCGAACCGGCGATGAGGAGGTGGGGCATGACGGCGAGGTCGGTGACCATCACGCCGCCGTGGACGTCCTTGCCCAGGGCGAAGGTCAGCTTGGAGGGCGAGCTCTGGAACTTCTCCGATTCGATGATGTCGCGGAGCTTGATGATCTCGCGCTTGTCGTTGGGGATCTCGATGCCCAGGGACGACTTGCCGGGGATGCGCTGGATGCGGACGGACTCGGTCTCGAGGGCAAGGGCCAGGTCCTCGGTCAGGTTGGCGACCTGGGCGACCTTGATCCCCGGCGCGGGGAAATATTCGTAGGTCGTGATGATCGGCCCCGGGTGGTACTCGCGGACCTCGCCCTCGATGCCGAATTCCTTGAGCTTCTCCTCGATCCGCTTCTTCTTGTCGAAGAGCTCGCTCTGGTTGATCTTTTCAGCCGGCTTCCCGGGCTCGAGGAGCGTGAACGGCGGGTACTGGTAGTCGCCCTTACGGCCGAGGTCGGGGAAGAGGAGCGGCTCCGGCTTGGGCGGCGCGACGGGCTTGGGAGGAGGCGGCGGGCTTTTCGGCGGCTTGCGGGCCTCCTTTTCGAGACGGCGCCGCTCGCGCTCGCGCTCCCGCTCGGCCTCCTTCTCGGCCTTACGGGCGGCCTTTTCGTCCTTGGGGTCGAGCCCGACGGGTTCCGCCGCCGGCGTGTATTTCTGACGGACCTTCTCCCGCATCTTGTCCTTGGCTTTGGCCTTCTGGTGGTCGGTGACCCGGATGCGGACCTCGCTGGCCGTGGCATCGAGCGCCCCCTTGGCGAAGCGGAGGCTCTTGGCCAGGGACCAGCGCGTCGAGAAGAGGAGGAACGCGGCCAGGGCGGCGAGGAGGAAGATGAACGAGCCGACCGTGCTGAGGTAGCGCACGAGGAAGTCAAGGAGGAGCTCCCCGATGATGCCTCCGGCCGGAACGCTGCTGCCGCCGAACTTGAAGGACTCGAAGATCAGGGCGAGGAGCGGGCAGACGATGAGAAGGCCCAGCGTGATCGTGCCCAGCCGCTTGAGAAGGTGGGCGGAGCTCCCGCGCAGGACGGCCCGCAGGGCCGCGTAGCCCAGGACGAAGGGCAGGATGAACGCGGCGAGGCCCAAAAACCAGAGGATGGCTTGGGAGAAATAGGCGCCGGCGCGGCCGGCGAAATTGTGGATGCTGTATATCGCCGTGGGGGCGTTCGCGAACGAGGGGTCCCCGGAATGATGGCTGACGACGCTGATGAGGCCGAAGAGGGCAAGAAAGATGAGGATGACACCGGTCGTCTCGACGGCCAGGGCGCTCTTCTTGGACGAGCCCCTGTCGTTCCTTCCGTTCTTGCCCTCGGCGCCCTTGGCGCCCCGGGACCGCCGCTTTTTCACGGCGGGATTATAGCATATTTCGTTTCGGCCGCCCTCAACTCACGCCGAGGGCCTTGCCGACGATGAATCCGATAAGCGCGGCCAGCATCCCGATCACGGTCAGCTGCAGGCCCTTCTTCGCCCAGTGCCCGACCGTGAACTTCCCTTCGACCGCTCCCGTGACGAACAGGGCGACCGCGGAGACTCCCAGGCTGAGGACGACCGCCCCTTTCACGGGTAAGAAGAAGAATGGCGTCAGAGGGATGAACGAGCCGACCAGGGCCGCCAACCCGACGATCGCCGCGCTTCTCACGGGAGAGACAAACTCGTCGGAAAGGCCCAGCTCCTCGTGCATCATGATATTCAGCCATGTCGTCCTGTCCCCGACGATATGGCCGACGATGTCCTCCAGGAGCTTTCCGCTGAATCCTTTCCGGTGGTACAGGTCGGTGATCTCCTGTCGTTCGACGTCGGGGAAGTTGTCCATTTCGAAGAGCTCTTTCGTCCGCTCGCTCGCGAAATAATCCTCCTCGGCCTTCGCCGAGGTGTACGCGACGGCGGCCATCGAGAATGATTCAGCGAACGCCGCGGCCAGCCCGGCGATGATGACGAGCTTGGCGTTCGCGGTGGCGGCGGCAAGCCCCAGGATGACGCCGAGAACGTTGACCAGGCCGTCCTGCCCTCCCAGGATGAATTCCTTGAACAGGGCCCCCGCCGCGGAGTGCTTCTCCAAATGGATCTTGGCCAGCCCCTTCCTTGCTTCTCTCAGGCTTCTCCTCATGGCTTCGTCTCCTCTCCCTCATGATCTGACAAGGTCCTCATCTGGCCCGGCTTGAACAGGCGTTCTAGAGATCAAGAATGTAGAATTCTGGAGAGGGCGAAGAGAACCTCGGGAGAAAGGTCCTCGGCGCGGACGCTCCGGGAGAGCCCGAGAGCGTTGTAGGCCGCCTCGAGCGCGGCCGGGGTCGCCCGGCGGGACAGATTTTTCCAAAGCATTTTGCGCCGTTCGGTGAAAGCGGCTCTCAGGAAGGCCCGGAACGGCTTGTCGGCCGCGCCGGGATGGACAGGGGAAGACCTGCGTCGGAGCGTCAGCAGGGCCGATCGGACCTTGGGCGGCGGCGAAAACGATCCGGGCGCCACCGTGAACGCGACGCGCGCTTCGAACTCGTTCTGAAGGAGGATCCCGAGAGGAGCGTAGCTCTTTGTCCCGGGCCCGGCCGTGACGCGCTCGGCCACCTCTTTCTGGAGCAGGAAGGTGCAATCGGAGAGGACAGTGCGTTCGTCGAGGACACGGAAGAGAAGCGGGGAGGAGATGGAATAGGGGATATTGCCGACGAGACGAAGCGACGGAACGCCGGCCTTCTTCAGGATCTCGCGGAGATCGATCCTCAGGACGTCGCCATGGATGATCTCGACGTTGGGCGGCATCCTTTCGCGAAGCCCGGGGATGAGCCGCTCGTCCTTTTCGATCGCGACGACGCGCCCGGCCTTTTCCGCGAGCTCCGTCGTCAGCGCTCCGCGCCCGGCCCCGACCTCGACGATCAGATCATCGGGTTTCGGGTCGATGACGGCGACGATCTTGCGCAGGATTCCCGTATTGGCCAGGAAGTGCTGTCCGAGGGCAT
This sequence comes from Candidatus Aminicenantota bacterium, assembly GCA_963809345.1. Taxonomy (GTDB): domain Bacteria; phylum Acidobacteriota; class Aminicenantia; order Aminicenantales; family Saccharicenantaceae; genus RBG-16-66-30. The sequence continues at coordinate 652,936 of CAWEJF010000009.1, forward strand.
GGCGGCGAGATCTGTACATGGGCCTCCGCCATCATATCGCCTTTCGGCCGGCCGGGAAATGGGGACGTTTCTATTTTTCCGGCCGGAAAAATAGAAACGTCCCCATTTCCCCCTTCGTTCTCTGAGTCGAAAAAACGGGGACACCGGCTGACGAACGATGCCGTTTGACACGGCCCGGGCATTCCCGTACGATTATTGGGCGTTCGTGCCATGGCTGAGAAGAAAGTCCTGATCGTCGATTATGACGCCGCAAGTCTGGCCAAGATTATCAAGTTATTGAAAACGAATAAGGTCCGGACCATAACGGCCGCGGACGGCCAGGCCGGGTACGCGGCTTTTCAGGCAGAGAAGCCCGACCTCGTCGTCATCGAGGCCATGCTGCCGAAACTGCACGGTTTCGACCTGACCCAGAAGATCTCCCGCGAGACCCAGGGCCGGGTCCCGGTGATCCTCATCACCAGCCTTTACAAGGGGCCCCAGTACCGACAGGAGGCCCTCAACGCCCTCGGCGCCTCGGAGTACTTCCAGAAACCGCTCGACGACGAGGCCTTCGTCGCCGCGGTCAAGCGTCTGCTCCACGACGAGGACGATTTCGACGAAAAGCTCCCCGACTCGAACGAGGTCATCGAATCCCTGAGCCGCCGCCGCCGCGGCCATGCCGCCCCGCGGGGGGAGGGGAAACCGGCGCACAAAGGACAACGCCCATGACAAGCCTCTGGACCCGTTGTAACAACTGCCAGCGGATCCTTTACAAGCAGGATATCCTCGACAATCTCGCCGTTTGCCCGTCCTGCGGCTTCCATTTCCGGCTTTCGGCCGAGGAGCGCCTGCAAATGCTCTTCGATGAGGGCGCCTATGAGGTCCTCGACGCCAACATCCACTCCGTCGATGCCCTCCACTTCGTCGATGTCAAGCGCTACGCCGACCGGATCGTCGAGAACGAGCGCAAGACGGGCCTCGCCGAGGCCATCATCACGGCCCGGGGCGCGATCGGCGGTATTCCCGTCTACATCCTGGCCATGGATTTCGGCTTCCTCGGCGGCAGCGTCGCCTCGGTCGTCGGCGAGAAGATCACCCGGGCCTGCGAGCGCGCCCTCGAGGACCGTAGGCCCGTCATCATCGTCTCCTGCTCCGGCGGCATGCGCATGCAGGAAGGCATGCTCTCGCTCATGCAGATGGCCAAGACGAGCGCGGCCATCGCCCGGCTCGGCGAAGCCAAGGTCCCCTTCATCTCCGTCCTGGCCGACCCGACGACGGGCGGCACGACCGCGAGCTTCGCCATGCTCGGGGACATCAACGTCGCCGAGCCGCAGGCCCTGATCGGGTTCGCCGGACCGCGTGTCATCGAGCAGACGATCAAGGAGAAGCTGCCCAAGGGTTTCCAGCGCTCCGAGTTCCTGCTCAGCCACGGCATGCTCGACGACGTCGTCGAGCGGAAGGCCCTCAAGCCCTATCTCGTCCGGGCCCTGCGCCTCTTCCTCGACCGGCCTCAATGACCCTGTCCGAGTGCCGGGACTATCTCGGCCACCTCCAGCACTTCGGTATCAAGCTCGGGCTCGAGAACATCGAGACGCTCTGCCTGGCCCTCGGGAACCCCCAGAACCGCTTCCTGTCCATCCACGTCGCCGGGACGAACGGCAAGGGCTCGGTCTCGGCCATGCTCGCGGAGATCATGCGGGAGCACGGGCTCAAGACGGGGCTCTACACCTCTCCCCACCTGGCCCGGGTCGAGGAAAGGATCCGCATCGACGGCGCGTCGATCGCCCCGAAGCGCTTCCGGGAGATCCTCGCCCGGCTGAAGTCGGTGATCGACCGGCTGATGGCGGAAGAGAGGCTCGTTTATCATCCGACCTACTTCGAGGTCGTGACCGCCCTCGCCTTCGTCGAGTTCGCCGAACGAGACGTCGACGTCGCCGTCCTCGAGGTGGGGATGGGCGGTCGGTTCGACGCGACCAACATCGTCCGCCCCCTCGTCTCGGTCATCACCACGATCGCCAAGGACCATGAGGGCCATCTCGGCTCGACGCTCGGAAAGATCGCCTTCGAGAAGGCGGGCATCATCAAGCCCGTGATCCCCGTCGTTTGTGGGGTGCGGCGCGGGCCGGCCCTGCGCGAGATCCGGCGCGTCGCCCGCGAGAGGGAAGCGCCCCTGACGGAAGTCTTCGGCCCTGGACGGAGGCTCGAAACCCGGAGGACCCGCGAAGGGTATCGATTCACCTACGTCGGGGAGAACGGCCGCTACGCTTTTTCACCCGGCCTCGCCGGCCGTCACCAAGGCGAGAATGCCGCGGTCGCCATCGCGGCCTCGGAGGTCCTCTCGCGGGTCTGGAGGCCCCTCGAAAGCGCCAAGATCCTCACGGCCGTCCGCGAGACCCGTTGGGAAGGCCGCCTGGAGACCGTTCGCCGGCGGCCGCTCGTCGTCCTCGACGGCGCCCACAACGTCGAAGGCGTCACGGCCCTCGTCTCCCATATCAAGGAGGTCATCCGGCGGCCCGTCGTCATCGTCTTCGCCGCCATGAAGGACAAAGACCTTCGCGCCATGACCCGCATCCTCTTCCCGGCGGCATCAGCGATCATCCTGACCCGGGTGCCCTACAAGCGCTCGGCGACTCCGGAGGAGCTCCTCGCCGCCGCTCCGCCCTTCAAAGGCCGCGTCCTCCTCGAACGCGATACCCGCCGCGCCGTCGACCTCGCCTTGGCCGAATCCCATGGCCGGACCCCTGTTGTCATCGCCGGCTCGCTTTTTCTCATCGGCGAAGTCAAGCGGCTCCGGCTGTTCGCAGAGAAGAGATGAGCCGAGGGGCTCGAGTGGTAAGGGCAATGGCGCAGAGGCGATGCCCGGAGGCGTTGCAATTCCGCGGACTTCGTGCTAGAGTTTTCTTTACTTTTCCGCCTGGGAAAGTCACCTGATGCTGTCGATAAACGCCACGGTCTTCGTCGTCTTCACTGTCGTCTGGATCCTCGTGATCGTGCTCACCCGTATCTTCTTCAAGCCCGTCCTCCGCATCCTCGATGAGCGGGCGGGCCGGATCGCGAAGGACAAGGCAGCCGCGGACGCCGCCCGGAAGGCCTACGAGGCCGACCTGAAACGGATCGAGGACGGCCTCAAGGAGGCCCGGGCGGCCGCCGATGCCATCCGCAACACGGCCGAGACCGAAGCCCTCAAGGACAAGAGCCGTCTCGTCCGCGAGGTCCAGGCCGAGGGCCGGGCCGAGGTCGAGAAGGCCAAGGCGGAGCTCCTGCGCGAGATGGAGACGCTCAAGAAAGAGCTCGACAAGCACACGGAAGAGATCGCCGGGACGATCGAGAAGAGGATCCTCGGAGAATGAGCGGCGAAGTCTCGGCGAGCATGGACTTCCTCGGCAAGGTCATCAACGCCCTGGTCCTCTTCGGAGGCCTGGCGTTCGCCATGCGCAAACCGATCAAGGCCATGCTCGCGAAAAGGACCGTGGATGTCGGCGAGACCATCCGCCTGGCCGAAACGGGGCGGACCGACGCCGAAGCCAAGGCCGAGGAGTCGCGGCACGGGTTGGCCGGCCTCGAGGACCGGGTCCTCGGGCTCAAGGCCGAGGCGGTGGAGGAGGGGAAGCGCGAAGCCGAGCGGATCTCGCGCGCCGCCGCCGAGGAGGCCGGACGCCTCAAGAAGTTCACCCGTCAGGAGCTCGACGAACAGCTCCGGCAGAGCGTCAGGGAGCTCAAGGCCTACGCCGCCGCCCGGGCCACCGATATCGCGCGCGAAAGGATCCGGAAGCGCCTGACGCCCGAGGCCCAATCCGCCCTCATCGACAAATCCATCACCAGGCTGTCCAATCTCCATGAGAAACCTGCCCCTCGTTAGAAAATACGCCGAGGGCCTGGCGGATGCCCTCAAGGACGACCAGGAATATGCGTCCGTCGGAGGCGAGGTCCGCGCGTTCCTCGAGATCTTCCTCTCCCATGGGGACCTGAAGCGGGCGCTGGTCAGTCCCTTCGTCAGCGTCCGGAAGCGGGACGCCATTCTGAGCGAGATCCTGTCCCGAGCGGCCACCGGCCCGAAAGCGTCCCGCTTCCTCACGCTCCTCCAGCACCACAAGCGGATGGAGCTCCTGCCGGACATCGTCGAGGCGCTGCCCGAGGCCTGGAGCGAAAAGCAGGGCATCGTGACCTATGAGGTCGCCTCGGCCGTCCCCCTGACCGCCTCTCAGCAGAAGCGGCTCGTCGGGAGCCTCGAGGCCTCCGAAGGAAAGCCGGTCCGGCTCGTCCTCAAAGCCGATCCCGGGCTCGTCGGCGGCCTGACCGTGCGAAAAGGCCACATCGTCTACGACGCGTCCGTCGAGGGCGAGCTCTCCGCGCTCAAAGAGCGAATCGGACACGAATAGAGGTTGTCATGAGCATCAAAGCCGATGAGATCACCAAGATCATCCAGCAGCAGATCGAGGGCTACACCAAGGAGGTCGATATCCGCGAGGTCGGGACGGTCACCTCGGTCGGCGACGGCATCGCCCGTGTCTACGGCCTCGACCGGGTCATGTCCAACGAGCTCCTGGAGTTCCCCCGGGGTGTTTTCGGCCTGGCCCTGAACCTCGAGGAAGAGAACGTCGGAGTGGTCCTTCTCGGCGAAAGCCACCTCGTCCGTGAAGGCGACGTGGTCAAGAGGACCCGGCGGATCATGCAGGTCCCGGCCGGGCCGGCCATGATCGGCCGCGTCGTCAATCCCCTGGGGCACCCCCTCGACGGCAAGGGGCCGATCACCACGGACACCTTCATGTTCGTCGAGCGCCTGGCCCCCGGCGTCGTTGACCGCCAGCCCGTCCGCGAGCCCCTGCAGACGGGCATCAAGGCCATCGACACGATGATCCCCATCGGCCGCGGCCAGCGCGAGCTCATCATCGGCGACCGCCAGACCGGCAAGACCATCATCGTCATCGACACCATCCTCAACATGAAGAATTCCGATGTCGTCTGCATCTATGTCGCCATCGGCCAGAAGAACTCCACGGTCGCCCAGATCGTCAAGACCCTCGAGGACCACGGGGCGATGGAGTATACCATCGTCGTCGTGTCCTCGGCGAGCGATCCTTCGCCGCTCCAGTACCTGGCGCCTTTCTCCGGCTGCGCCATCGGCGAATACTTCCGTGACAACAAGCGTCACGCCCTGATCGTCTACGACGACCTGTCCAAGCACGCCGCGGCCTACCGCGAGATCTCGCTCCTCCTGCGCCGGCCGCCGGGACGCGAGGCCTACCCCGGCGACGTCTTCTACCTCCACTCGCGGCTCCTCGAGCGGGCGGCCAAGCTCAACGACGAGCTCGGCGGCGGCTCGCTCACGGCCCTGCCCATCATCGAAACCCAGGCGGGCGACGTCTCGGGCTACATCCCGACCAACGTCATCTCCATCACCGACGGCCAGATCTACCTCCAGCCGGAGCTCTTCAACGCCGGCGTCCGGCCGGCCATCAACGTCGGCATCTCAGTGTCGCGCGTCGGCGGCAACGCCCAGATCAAGGCCATGAAGCAGGTCGCCGGCAAGCTCAAGCTCGACCTGGCCCAGTACCGCGAGCTCGTCACGTTCGCGCAGTTCGGAACGGAGCTCGACAAGACGAGCCAGGCCCAGCTCGACCGCGGCGAGCGGCTGACCGAGATCCTCAAACAGGGCCAGTACTCGCCGCTGCCGGTCGAGAAGCAGGTCCTCATCATCTACGCCGGCAACCGCGGCTACCTCGACGAGTTCCCCGTCGCCGAGGTCCGCAACTACGAGAAGAAGCTCTACGAGTACTTCGAAAGAAACCACACCGACATCCTGACCAAGATCCGCGAGAAGAAGCACATCGACACGGCCCTCGACAGCGAGATCAGCGCCGCCATCCGGGCTTTCGCCCCCGTCTTCAAGGAGGGCCTGAAGTAGCATGCCGACCCTCATCGACCTCCGCCGGCGGATCCAGAGCGTCCGGAACAGCGAGCAGATCACGCAGGCGATGAAGACCGTCTCGACGGCCAAGTTCCGCAAGGCCCAGCGGACGGTCCAGGAGGCGCGGCCCTTCTGGCACCTCTTCCCCGAGCTGATGGGCCGGCTGGCCTATTGGGCCTCGGCGGGGGCCCACCCCCTGCTCCTGCGCCGCGACGAGAAGAAGGTCGAGGTCGTCGTCATCACGGCCGACAAGGGCTTGGCCGGGGCCTACAACTCCAACCTCCTGGCGGCGGCGGACGCGTTCATCGCCGGAAAGGCCGCGACGGCCGACGTCCGGCTCGTCCTCATCGGGAAGAAGGCGGTCGCCCACCTCCGCAAGGGGCCCTACCCGGTGGACCGGGCCTTCGGCGACCGGACCGACCGGCTGACGCGCGACGACCTCCGCGGCCTGGCCGAAGAGCTCATGCGGGCGTTCACGTTCCAGAAGATCGACGCCGTCTATATCGTCACCAACGAGTTCAAGTCCATCTTGGCGCCGCGGATCATGACCCACAAGGTCCTGCCGATCGATCTCCAACCCGGGCCGGAGGCCTCGGCGACCTGGCTTCCCGATTGGGAGCCTGGGGACGCCCGGCTGGCGGCGTTCATCCTGCCGCTCTACGTCGAGAGCCAGATCCATCACGCCTTTTACGAGTCCCAGGCCGCCGAGCAGGCCGCCCGGATGATGGCCATGGACAACGCGACCAAGAACGCCGAGGAGCTCATCGACGACCTCGTCCTCCAGCTCAACAAGATCCGCCAGGCGGGGATCACGAAGGAGCTCCTGGAGATCATGACCGCCGTCGAAGCGCTCAAACAGAACGACTAGGGAGACCACCCATGGATCAGAAAGACGCCACGATCGGAACCGTTGTCCAGGTCATCGGGCCCGTCGTCGACATCAAATTCGAGGGCGGGGCCCTGCCCGAGATCTACACGGCCGTCAAAGTGACGAGCGAAGGCTTCGACGTCGCCGAGCCCCTCTGCATCATCGTCGAGGTCGAACAGCACATCGGCGAGGACCGTGTTCGTTGCGTTTCCATGCACCCGACCGACGGTTTGTCGCGGGGCATGAAGGCCGAGAGCCTCGGCGGGCCGATCGAGGTTCCGGTCGGAGAGGGCACGCTCGGCCGGGTCATGAACGTCATCGGGGAGCCGGTCGACAAGATGGGCCCCATCGTCACCGACAAGCGCTACCCCATCCACCGCCTGCCGCCCTCGCTCGAGGACCAGAGCACGCGGCGCGAGATGTTCGAGACGGGCATCAAGGTCATCGACCTCATCCAGCCCTTCCTCAAGGGCGGCAAGATCGGCCTGTTCGGGGGCGCCGGCGTCGGCAAGACGGTCATCATCCAGGAGCTCATCCACAACGTCGCCCTGAAGCACGGCGGCTATTCGGTCTTCGCCGGCGTCGGCGAGCGGACGCGCGAAGGCAACGACCTGTGGCTCGAAATGAAGGGCTCGGGCGTCATCGCCAAGACGGCCCTCATCTACGGCCAGATGACCGAGCCGCCTGGCGCCCGCCTCAGGGTCGGCCTGACGGCCCTGTCGGTCGCCGAGTACTTCCGCGACGAGATGGGCCAGGACATCCTGCTCTTCATCGATAACATCTTCCGCTTCACTCAGGCCGGCTCGGAAGTTTCGGCTCTCCTCGGCCGGATGCCCTCGGCCGTCGGCTACCAGCCGAACCTCGCGACCGAGCTTGGCGAGCTCGAGGAGCGCATCACCTCGACGAAGAAGGGATCGATCACCTCGGTCCAGGCGATCTACGTCCCGGCCGACGACTTCACCGACCCCGCCCCGGCCACGACCTTCTCCCACCTCGACGCGACGACGAACCTGTCGCGGGCCCTGACCGATATCGGCATCTACCCGGCCGTCGACCCGCTGGCCTCGTTTTCGCGCATCCTCGACCCCCTCATCGTCGGAGAGGAGCATTATGCCGTGGCCCGCAAGGTCAAGGAGATCCTCCAGCGCTATCGTGACCTCCAGGACATCATCGCCATCCTGGGCATCGAGGAGCTGTCCGACGAGGACAAGGTCATCGTGGCCCGGGCCCGGAAGATCCAGCGCTTCCTGTCCCAGCCCTTCCACGTCGCCCAGGAGTTCACGGGGCGGCCCGGTAAGTACGTCCCTGTCGATGAGACCGTGCGCGGCTTCAAGGAGATCACCGAGGGCCTCCATGACGACAAGCCCGAGCAGGCCTTCTATATGGCGGGAAACATCGACGACGTCGCCAAGCGGACCGAAGAGCTGAGGGCGGAATGAGCGACGGGCTTCCGGCGACCCTCCACCTGAAGGTGGTCACTCCGAGGCGCCTGCTCGCCGAGACCGAGGTCGAAGCCGTCTTTCTGCCGACGCTCGAAGGTCAGATCGGGGTGCTCCCCGGACACCGGCCTCTCTTCGTCGGGATCGGCAAGGGCAAGCTGATCTACCGGGAGGGCGGCGGCGAAGAATCGTTTACGATCCGGGGCGGCTACGCCCAGATCCAGCCCGAGAAGGTCGTGGTCATGACCGAGGTCGGCGAAAATGACGACTCCGGCGACGCCGAGGCGTGACGGCGAAACGCTCGACACGTTCTATCACGGGCGGATCCGCGTCCTCCAATCGAAGGAAGGATACCGGTTCTCCGTCGACGCGCCGCTCCTCGCCGATTTCATCCGGACCAGGCCCGAGGACGAGGCGCTCGAGCTCGGGACGGGGAGCGGCGTCATCTCGCTTCTCCTGAGCGTCAAGCCGTTCCGGCGCATCACGGCGCTCGAGATCCAGACGGGGCTGGCCGATCTGGCGCGGCGCAACGTCGAGCTCAACGGATTGGGCGGCCGGATCGAAGTCGTGGAGGCCGACCTGCGCCGGTATGAGCCGGGCCGGACATTCGACCTCATTTTCTCCAACCCGCCGTACATCCGGAGGTCGACCGGATTTCTGAGCGCGTCGGCCGAAAGATCTGCGGCCAAGCACGAGCTCCACGGCGCCATCGGCGAGATCCTCGAAAAGACAGGGGAGTGGCTCAGACCGGAAGGCCGGGCCTGTTTTGTTTTCCCCGAGAAGCGGCGGGCCGAGTTCCTAACCGCCGCAGGGGAGAGCGGCCTGGCGGCCACGCGGCTCAGATTCATCCACCCGCGCGCGGGCGAGCCGCCGAACCTGTTTCTGATCGAATTGGGGCACGCCCCTCAAAAGAATTCCGGGACAGAACCGGGATCGCTCGTCTCGGCCGGTCCGGATGGGGGAAGCGGGGAACTCGATCTGATGCCCCCGCTCATCCTCTTTGGCCCCGACGGCAAATACACCGCGGAAGCCGAGGCGGTTTTCGCCGGCCCCTAGATCGGGGACCCAATACCAATTTCCGAATTAACGGGAACGAACGGGTCTTCTCCAGAAGATATCTTGCCCGGGGCGATGAGTTCGAAAAAAGAAACCGAGCGGAGGAAGAGGCGCCCTGGGTTCTCCATCAGGACCTTTGGGCAGTGGGCGTCTCTTCCTCCCCCTTCCCCCTTTAAAAGCGGACCACGCCTCTTCGCCTTGAAAGCCGACATCGGGCTCCCCCGGGCGAAAAGGGCCTGGTCGTCATCACACCTGTGGATACGATGGGTACCGGGGTCGGCGTTGTCAAGTGGAGACGCGGGCTCTCCTCAATTTTGGCCTATTGTGACGCTTCTTGTCGCGCATGCGGGTCGCTCATACGACGCGCAAAGGCGCTGACTGCTTGTTTCGCCGCCTCGAGAGCGCCCGGGAAGATCGAAAACCCACTTCGCGGCAGTTATTGAGGGGCCCACGGGATACCCTGTCGGATGGGAAACTCCGTGTTTATCCTGTCCGGGCGAAGTCGACCTGCCCTTATTCGATGAGCGTGCGGAGCTTCGCCAGAGCTTCCTCGACGGCGCCGGAGGGCAGGGCGCATAGCTTTTCGGCCCGATGGGCGCGCCAATCGAGGCTAACGGCCTGGTCCGCCAGGATGACGCCTTCAACTGGCAGGCCGGGCGGGAGCAGGACCTCGAAAGGATATCCTTTGCTCTGCGCGGTGATCGGGCAGAGCACGGCCAGACCGACGCGTTGGTTATAGGCTCGCGGTGACAGGACAACGGCCGCGCGGCGTCGGGACGGCCGGGATCCTGAGCGGGTGTCTCTGCCGTTGCTGGAGAACAACGGAAGGGAGATCAAGACGACGTCGCCGCGCTCGGGAACGAAAAAGATCGGCTTCATCGGCCATCCTCGCCGGATCCCTCCGCCGCGGCGGCGGCCGCGCCTTCTGTTTCCCATGCGGGGTGAATGTTCTCGTCGGTCACCGCGGCCACGAGCGCATCGAGGTCCCACGCCGCGTCCCTGTCGGGCTTGACGACGAGCGCTCCCTCCTCGAGCGACATCTCGACGGGCGAGCCGTTCTCGAGATCGAGGTCGTCGGCGAAGGACTTGGGGATGCGCACCGCCAGGCTGTGGCCCCACTTTTGCACGCGCGTTTTCAAACTTTTACCTCAAAAGTAGATACAAAGAAGATACATTCCTGGTCCGCAGATGTCAAGGCCGCCAGGCGCGTTATTTTCCGAACGCTGTCTTGATCTCCTCGAGACTGACGCCAAGGACCTGGCGGGCGATCTCGTCGAGGGCCTTCTCGGGCCCGGTGATGTGCATGGTCGTGTGGATGTGGGTCAGCGTGCCGCCGGGAGCCAGAGCCGCGGCGGGGGACGATGTCTCGAGCTCGTAGAACGGGCCGAGGGGCTTCGCGCCCGGCGAGGCGGGTCCGTCGTTGTAGCTGTTGACGACGTCGCCGGCGAAGGGCTTCTCCTGGATCTCCCACATCGAGTTGACGTAGTCGGCCGCGCCCTCGGGGACGGTCAGATGGACCAGGGTCAGGACCCGGTGGGCGGCATCGTAGCTGCCGGCGAACGGTTTGACCCGGGCCGGCGATATCCCGATCTTGCTCCGGAACTCACCGTCGCCGCTGAAGAACAGCACGCCGTCCTTGACGACGAGGCGATCCGCCGGAACCTTGCCGAAATAGGCGTCGTTCACGGCCGGACCAAGCTCGGATTCCGGGCCGCTCTTGAACGGGATGACGATGGTCGTCGCCGGCGAGGGATTGAACATGCCCAGGATCCAGATCGAGAGCAAGCCCGTGTCCTTCGTCCAGGCGTTCACGCCGGTATTGGTGATGTTGTTATCGGAGGCGTAGGCGACCATCTTGACGCCCGCCGGGACAGGGACGCCGAGGGCCCCGACTTCGGCGGCGCTTAGCAGGCGGACTTCCCGGTTGACCTCGAGGTCGAATTCCGTGCCCGAATAATTCACGAGATGGATCGTCTTGCGGAAGTGGATGCGGCCCGCGTCCTGGGCCGCGACGTCGAAGGGCCCTTCGTTGACCGCCGCCGGCGTCCACCAGTGGTCGAGGTCGAAGGGGTCGCCCTTTTTGAAGAAGACGGAGAACTGGCCGCCCTCGGGGCCGAGCCAGAAGCGGTCCTCGCCGCCGAAGGCGTTCATATGGGGATTGTTGACGCCGGACGAAATGAGCTCCCGGTTGATCCAGCCGAAGCTCAGGCCGTCCGGCCCGCCGGCCGTGCTGGTCATGACCCGGCCCTGGATGTCGGGATTGACGGCGACCTGGGCCTGGCCGTCGGCCCCGCTGAGCACGACGACCTTCGTATGGGCCCTGAGGAAGGCCAGGTCGTCCTGGAACAGGATCCCTTCGGCCGCCTTTGGCGGCTTAGCGCACGCTGCCGCGAGGGCGAAGATCACGAACGCCATGCCGATGCCGTATCTCATGGGGGCCTCCTCCGGTTTCCCGATTCCGTCAATTCCTTATTATCAGCCATCCAGACGGCGGGGGTCAAACACATAAGCCCCGCCCCGGGGGAGGGCGCCATGGGTAGACCGGTTCATATGGGGGAATGGGCCGGTTTACCCATTTACTTGGCCGGCCGCGCGCCTATGGTGAGAGCTTGAGGCGAACGACTGGAACGACCATGAACACAATCATCATTTCGAGAACAGGAGGTGACCGGACCGGCGACATCCGCTTGAAGAAAGGCATGGCTGGGGGAGCGATCCCGGTGAGTTCGGCGCGAGGCCACGGGCCCGCGACCGCCGCGGCTTGCGGACGATCGCTCCAGGCAAAAACACTTCAGCGCTACGGGCGAAAAACCCGGCGCGCGGAACGAGAGAACGGCCCGGCCGCCCCCCTAGGGGGTTCGGTCCGGGACAAGGAGAAACCATGAAGATTCTCAGATCGCTCGTTTTGGCGACCATCGCCGTGCTTCTCCTGGCCGGGGTCCTCTCCGCTCAGGCTCCCACGGCAGGCAGGATCATAGGCACGATCACGGATGACCAGGGAGGCCCTTTGCCGGGAGTATCGGTAGAGGCGAAGAGCCCGCGGCTCGTGGGAACGGCCGCGACGGTCTCCGACACCAACGGCGCGTATCGCCTCCTGGCCCTCCCCCCGGGGTCCTACATCATCACCTACACTCTCCCGGGCTTTACGGCGGTCGTCCGGAACGACATCGTCCTCGGCGTCGAGCAGGCCCTTGTCGTGGACATCGCGATGAAGCCCAGCGCCGTTGAGGAAGAGGTCGTCGTCATCGGTCAGGCCCCCCTCATCGACGTCAAGAACACGGCCCGGGGCCAAGTCCTCACGGCTCAGACATTCAACGCCCTGCCCAAAGGCCGGAGCTTCGACTCGCTGGTGACCATCCTGCCCGGCGTCCAGAGCGAAAACGACCTTCTTGACGGCATCTCAGTCGACGGCGCTTCGGGGGCCGAGAATGTCTTTTTCGTCGACGGCACGGACACATCTGACCTGACGGGCGGGACCCGCAAGCAGAATGTGGTCTTCGATTTCGCCGAGGAGGTCCAGTTCAAAGCCTCCGGGTACAACGCCGAGTATGGCGGGTCGGTCGGTGGCGTCGTCAATGTCATCACCCGCTCGGGCGGCAACGCCTTCCACGGCGAGGTCATCGGCTACTACTCGGGGACGGCCCTCGAAGGACGGCGGCGTGACCGGCTGTCCCTCGACCTCGCTGACGAAACGAAGGCCCGCTATTACCCCTATGCCGAATATGTCGGCAAGGACAAGGAACACGCCTACGAAGCCGGGTTCCTTCTCGGCGGCTACCTCGTGAAGGACCGTCTCTGGTTCTTCGGCGCCCTGACGCCCAGCCTTTTCCAGCGGGACCGGGCCATGGACATGTCCATCCAGGGCGGCACAGGCATCAACGCCTATGAGAGGACAGAAAAGACCTGGAACTCCTCTTTCAAGCTGTCGGCCCAACCGATCAAGAACCTTCGGGCCGGGGCCAGCTTCGTTATGAACCGCTTCAAGTACAAGGGTGGCAGCGACCCCATGACCTACCCGGCGGATTCGACCTACGCCGCCCTCTCCAACGCCACGGGCGACTACAACAACCTTGGCTATTCCTATCCGAATTATTCGGCGACCGCCTATGCGGACCTGACCCTCAGCAACAACGCCCTCCTCAGTGTCCGGGGCGGCTATTTCTACAACAACCAGAACGGCAGGATCGCTCCGCTGCCCTCGACACCCTACTATGCGTTCCGCCTGGAACAGCCCGGTGAATATGCCTTCGTTTCGAACGACATGTTCCCCGAGATCCCCGCCGAGCTCCGGCACCCCTCCGGGTGGCAGAACTTCCCCAGGGCCAATGTCATGGGCCTGGAGCAGCGCATGGACAGTCGGCTGAGCCTGAACTCCGACTTCACTTACTACATCAACTTCGGCGGCGAGCACGCCATCAAGGCCGGTGCCCAGTTCATGCGCCGCAGCCAGAACGTGAACGACAAAGCGCAGCAGGCTATCGTCTTCCTGGGTTGGGACCAAGACCTCATCGCCTACGGCACGAACTACGGCCGCGGCGCTTATGGCTACTATGGCATTCGTGGTTTCGCCGACGCCGGCCCCTACGGGGAGGACTACAAGGTCAATATGAACAGCTGGTCCCTCTATCTCCAGGACAGCTGGACGATCGGCCATAAGCTGACGCTCAACCTCGGCCTGCGCGCCGAGGCGGAGTACCTGCCGAGCTACACGACCGACCCGGCCTTCGCCGGCATCAAGAGGCCGGTCGATTTCTCCTTCGCCGACAAGCTCGCGCCGCGGCTCGGCTTCGCTTATGACGTTTACGGCGACTCCAGCCTCAAGGTCTACGGCAGCTTCGGGATCTTCCAGGACGTCATGAAGCTCAACATGGGCGCCAACGGCCTGGGAGGCCTGAAGTGGAAGAGCGCCTACTACACGCTCGACGACTGGGACTATACCCAGATCGGGGTCAACGGGAACTTCCCCGGCACCCTCCTCTGGACTCTCGACTTCCGGCCGCCCCTGTTCAATGTCATCGATCCGGACATGAAACCCTTCACCCAGCGCGAGATTTCCTTCGGTCTCGAAAAAAAGCTCGCGGAAGACACGTCCCTGTCCCTACGCCTCGTCAACAAGAAGGTCCTTTGGGCCATCGAGGACATCGGCGTGCCCATCGAAGTGTTTTATTACAGCAATCCCGGCAGCGCGTACATGCACAACGTCTTCGAAGAATGCCGGGAGAGCGGCCTGCTCCTGCCCGGAACGCCCGACTCGCCCAAAGCCAAGCGGGATTACTATGCCATGAACCTGTCCCTCGAGAAGCGCTTCAGCCACAATTGGCAGGGCGGGCTCTCCTACACGCTCAGCCGGCTCACCGGCAACTACAGCGGCCTGGCCAGCTCCGACGAAGACGGCCGCAACTCGCCGAACGGGGAGCGCTTCTTCGACATGTGGCATCTGTCCTTTGACAAGGAGCTCAATCCGATCGACGGCCCTCTGCCGACCGACCGGCCGCATACCCTCAAGGCCTACGGCAGCTACGCCCTCCCGTTCGGCCTGACCGTCGGCCTGGTCGCCAACGCCTACAGCGGCACGCCCGTCACCGAAGAATGGATCGTCGATTCGTCCGGCTACTTCCCCTTCAATCGGGGGAACCTGGGCCGCACCCCGTTCGTCTTCTTCGCCAACGCCTATCTTGAGTACGGGATCAATCTCGGCGGCCACAAGGGACTCCGGTTCAGCCTCAACGTCGATAATATTTTCAACGCCAAGACGGCCCAGCGGATCTACTCCACGAAGTACCGGTACAACATATCCCCCGGCGACGCGGCGCTCCTCGCCAACAATTGGGCGCCCGCCGCGGACGAAGTCGTCGACCCCCAATTCGGCATGCCCTACAGCTTCATGGCTCCGATCTCCGGGCGCCTCGGAATGCGGTTCGTGTTCTAGCCACGGTGTGAGGGGAACGACGCGGAGCCCGTCGGGCCCGCCCCTGTCCCGGAGGGGCGGGCCCCCCTCCTTTTCTTTTTCATTAGGAGCGAGACGATCAGGGGTGCCTCCCCCGGTCCCGAGGTGATCCACAAGAGGTGTCAACGGTCCGGCGCGGACGGTCCGGAGAGGGCGGCGAGACGGGCCCGGGCTTCTTCGACCTCCGACCGCCCGGGATCGGCGTTCTTCCAGAGTTCGAGGAAGTCCCGATAGCCGTCGCGGGCGGCCGCCCGGCGGCCGAGCGCTTCCTCCGCCCGGGCCTTCCCGAAAACGGCCAAGGGGAAGACGTCGCCAAAGAGGAAGCGATAGCCCGTCTCTTTCGAGATCTCTTCGAAGGCGGCCGCGGCCCCGGCGGCGTCGCCGGACTTTTCCCGGGCCAGTCCGAGGTAATAATAGACGATCGGCTCGTAGGCTACCGCCGGGAAGGAGGGTGGCAGGGCGGCCGCGGCCTTCTCGAGGGCGGCGACCGCCTCGCGATAACGGCCGCGCTCGAACTCCACGACGCCGGGGAAGAGATCGTAGTCCCGAATGAGGCGACGGGGGGCGGCGGGCCCGACGAGATCCCGGAACCGCCGCGTCACGTCCTCGAGCGCGGCGGGATTTCCGGTCCGGACGTAGACCTGTCCCAGGCCAATCAGACGCGTTCTTGTCCGCGAGACGTCGCTGTCGGGGCCCTCGACGGCCGTTCGCAGCTCGGCGAGGGCGGCCTCCAGCTTGCCCTGATCGAGAAGGACTTGTCCGAGCATCGCCCGGATGTCCTTGGACCACATGAACTCCTGGATGGACTCCGCGAGATCGACGCCTTCCCGGCATTCCTTTTCGGCCTCGGCATAGCGGCCCTCCGCCAGGGCGAGCAGGATCAGGCGCAGCCGGGCCCGGAGATGCCAGGCCGGTTCGTCCATAAGGAAGAGCCTGCGGAACTCCTCGCGCGCCGGGCCGGGCCCCTGGGTCAGGAAGAGCAGCACGCCCTTCCAGTTCGACCAGGAGGGATCGGGAAAGATGGAGACGGCCTTGTCGATCGTCGCGGCCGCGCCGGCGAGGTCCCCCGCGTCGAGCAGGGTGGCGACGAGCGTTTGGTAGATCAGCCGGTTGGCCGGGTAATCTGCGAGATAGGCGTTCAAGCTCCGCTCGGCCTCCTTGGGCCGGCCCAGGGCCCGGAGCGAAACCGCCTTGGTGTGATGCGGAAAGGGATCGGGCGTGCCTTGCCGGACCGGGACGTCCGCGTATGTGACGGCCGATGCGAAGTCCTCGGTCTCGTAGCACAGGACCCCGAGGTTGTTGTTGGCGACGAGATCGTAAGGGTGGTTCTCGAGGATCCGCTTGAACTCAGCGACGGCCAGCTCCCAGGTGGCCTCGGCCCCGGCGTAGTAATCCGCCCGGATGAGGTGGCGCTCCCGGCAGTCCTCCGGCAGCCGGGCCGTGAGCTCGAAGGCCTTGCGCATGTACTCGGCCTCCCGGTCGATATAGCGAAGGTTCCGGGCGTCCACGGCCATCATCCGGTAGGCCATGGCGAATTCCGGATCGATCTCCACGGCCTTCTTGAGCATGAGCAGGCTCTGCTCGTAATCGCCTGTCCGGTGGTAGCGCCACCCCTCGGCATAATACCTGTAGGCCAGGGCGGACGTGGTCGTCAGGACTTCGATGTCGAGGTCGATGTCGTCGAGGGCCTGCGCGGCGTTCCGGGCCAGACCCGACCGGATGGCCTTGGCCAGCCCGTCCGCCTTCTGCATCAGGTCCTTCTCGTCCTGGCAGTCCAGCATCTCGGTCCTGATGGCGGTCCCCGTCCGGGCGTCCTGGAGGACGGCCGTGACGAGGATCCGTCCTCCCGCGGCCAGCACGGTCCCGTTGACGAGGTAGTCGGCCTTCATCTCCTTGGCCAGGCGGCGCAACTCCTCGCGGGAATATCGCCGCCGGTCGGTCAGGTCGAACTTCTTGAGCGCGCCGTAGACGGCGTCGTCGCTGACGGTCCTGAGGCGTTTGGATTGTCCGAGGTCCGTGGCCAGAAGGAGCGGAAGACCGGTCACCCATTTGTCGAGCTCGGGGTCGGCCGAAAGATTCTCGAAGTCGAGCACGGCCAGCGCCGGGGTCGGCGGAAGAGCCGCGGGCCGGGGGCGGCGCCCCCAGGGCTTCCAGGCGATGAGAACGGCAGCGAAGGCGACGAGCAAAACGAGGGCCGGGAGGGCGGCCCGCCGCAGGTCGACGGACTTCTTGCCGACGCCCGGGGACGCGTCTTCCCCAGGCGGCAGACCGGTGGGGAGGCGCCCCATATCTTCGAGAGCGGTCCGGTAGCACTGGACGAGCTGGACGCGGTTCTTGATGCCTAGCTTCTGGTAGATGTGATGGATATGGTTCTTGACCGTATGGTCCGAGATGAACAGGGCCTCCGAGATCTGTTTGTTTCCCTTGCCCTCGAGGAGCAGCCGGACGATCTCGCCCTCGCGGCCGGTGACGCCATACTTCTCCCCGCATGCCGCGAAGGCATCCCCGTTCTTTATGCGGAGCGAGCTCATGCGCCTCGTCCGCCTCATGAAAGACCCGAACGCCCCCATCCCGGTTTCTCCTTGCTCTCGGAGGCAGGGCGATCAGCAGGACATCGAGGTGCGGCTCCTCTGCCCAGGAGCCGCACCTGCATCACTTCAATGATATCGCCGGATAGCGGGGCTGTCAATTTGCGCCCCCCCGAGGGAACGGCGGGGGAGCCGTCTCATCTCCCGTTAGGGAGAAAGGCGGGCCGGCCCCGGCTCAGGTCAGCGGGCCCGGGGCCGTCACCTTGCCGTGGTTCTCGACGAGGCGGCCCGCGAACCAGCGCCAGATGCCCTTGTTGAACTCGGCGCTCGGCGGCGCCCCCTCGAGGATGGCCTTAAGGCTTGTCACGGGGTCGCCCGGCTTCATGCGGAACCGCGGCTCGTCGTCGAAGTGCAGATAGTGTTCCGGGTGGAACTGGAGACCGAGGACGTTGGGATATTTCTTGTGCTCGATCGCTTCGATGATCCGGCCGTCCCGGGAGCTGGCCACGGCCACCAGGTCCTGGCCCATCTTTTCCAGGGCCTGGTGATGCGAGCTCCGGATGCGCGGGTGGTCGGAGGGCTTGAAGCCCATGGCCTTGACGAACTTGCTGTTGTCCCCGAGCTGGAGCGTGTGGTAGTTGACGCCCATGAGGTTGTCCAAGGGGAAAAGAAACCGGTAGGGGTTGTTATGCCACTGCTCGGGGCCAAGCCCGATGATGTCCTCGACGGTCGTCTTGCCGTAGACCTCGGTCCAGATGTCCTGGACGAGCGTCCCGCCCGTGCCAATGTTGAGCGTCTGGAAACCGAGGCAGATCGCGAGCACCGGGAAACCCGGCCGGCGATCGAGAAGCGGCTTGAACTTCGCGTCCTGGGAGCCGCCGAGGAAGTGGAAGGCGGCCGAGGCCTCGAGATAGTGACGGTAGGGATCGGTGATGTTCGTCAAGAGGAGCGTCTTCTCGCCGTAGACCGAGGGCGGGATGTCGGGCCCGCCAAAGAAGATGACCCCGTCGGCTTTCTTGACGATCTGCTCGAACTCGGGCGTGCAGGCGTTCGTCTTGAACAGGACCGGCTCGCTGATCTCCGCCGAGACGGCGTGGAACTTGAACCAGTCGAGCCCGTTCTCTTCGACATACTTGCGGCTCCGGGCGAAGCGGTCGACCTGCTTGACGTGATAGACGCCGACGACGGTCAGGTCGGGGACGTCGATCGCGCCGTTCTTCCGCAAGGCGACCAGGCATTGGATGTTGAAGACCTCGGGATTGAAAACGACCAGGCGGACGCCCGCGTCGCGCGCCGGAGCGCCGTCGAGGTAGCGGTCGGGACCGGGCGTCTGGCCGGCGAGGGGAGTGGCGGCCGCGAGGACAAGGACGAGGGCGACGGCCAGGAGGCCGATCGTCATCCGGGAGGAACTCGGGATCGGGGTTCTTTTCAAGGCGCACCTCCGCGAGGGCCGGGATTACTCCGCGTATTATAGGCGTCCGGCTCTCCCGCCGCAACCATGGGACCCCGGGCCCGGCGATAGATGATATAATAGGAGTGGAAACACCTTCGTGAGCTACGAGATCAAAGGCGCGAGAGTCGAGTGGTACTCGGGATATAAGGCCGCCGAAACTCCCCGGGCCGTCGTCATCGAGGGCGTTCGCCAGGACGTCGTCGAGATCCTCTTCCGGACGCGGGCCCTCGTCAGGCCGGGCGCACGGGCGGCCGATATCTGGCGCTGCCGCCTTGAGGACGGCCGGGTCGTGACCGTCGAGCTCCTCGAGGGCGGCACGTGCCGGGTCTCCCGAGCGGATTGAACGCCCCCTGAAGATACGCCCAGGGGGAACCTTTTACCTCTTCCTTTCGTCAATCTGGAGTACGGGATGAAGGTGGTGTCTGGGGCATTTTGGATGAAGGACGCAGGACATGAGAAAACGAGCGACATTGGGCGCCATGGCGATCATCCTGGCCTCAGCCGGCGTTCTGGCCTTGGGCGCCTCCCCGGCCGCCCAGACGCCCGCCCCCGCTAAGGAACCTCTCCGGATCCCCCGCCTGACCCACGCCCCCAAGATCGACGGTGTCCTCGATAATCCCATCTGGGAGACCGAGGCCCTCAAGATCGAGGCCTTCGTCCAGCTCTCGCCCAAGGAGAACGGTGCCCCGACCGAGAAGACGGTCGCCTATCTCGGCTACGACGAGAAGAACCTCTACGTCGCCTTCCGGGCCTCCGACTCCCAGGCCTCCAAGATCCGCTGCTCGATCACCAAGCGCGACGGCTGCCTCGAAGACGACTGGATCATGATCATGCTCGACACCTTCAACGAGAAGCGCCGGGCCTTCACTTTCGCCCTCAATCCCGCCGGCGTCCAGATGGACTTCATGCGGGTCGAGGAGGGCGGCAACGACAACATGGACGACAGCTGGGACACCGTCTTTTTCAGCGAAGGCAAGATCGACGCCGGGGGATACACCGTCGAGGCGGCCATTCCCTTCAAGAGCCTGCGTTTCCCCAACGAAGACGTCAAGACCTGGAACATCGTCCTCGCGCGCAACCTCCCGCGTACCGGCGAGATCATCATGTATCCCCGCTATTCCCGCGACATCCCGGGGCTGCTGTCCAACGGCTGGCCCTTGATCATCCAGGGCGCCGTGGAGCGCAGCCGCAACGTCGAGGTCATGCCTTTTGTGACCTCGCTCACGAGGGGAGGGCGCACGGTCGAGGGGAGGAAGTTCGCCTTCGAGCCGGGCGCTAACTTCAAGCTGGGCCTGTCGTCCAACACGACCCTCGACCTGACGGCCAACCCGGACTTCAGCCAGATCGAGGCCGACGAGCCCAAGATCGATTACAACCTCCGCTACGCTCTGCGCTACAACGAAAAGCGGCCGTTCTTCCTCGAGGGCATGGAGATCTTCAGCTCGCCCGAGATCGAAACGGTCTACACCCGCCAGATCAGCGACCCCATCTTCGGCGCCAAGGCCTCCGGCAAGAGCGGCCGGTTCACCTACGGCCTTCTCTCGGCTTACGACATGCATCCGACCGAAAGTCTCTGGGAGATCCCGAGCGGCGGGGCCGTGACCGATACAAAGGCCTTCTCCAACGTCTTCCGGACGAAGGCCGACGTCGGCTCGGGGTCCTATATCGGCTTGACCTTGACGGACAAGGAGCTCGGGAACGGCAACTGGAACCGCCTCGGCGGCATCGACGGCCAGCTCCGCTTCAAGAACCGGGTCTTCTTCAGCTTCCAGGCCCTGGCCTCGAGCTCGAGCTCCGAGGGCGAGCGGACCTCGCTGGCCCCGGGCCTTTATGGCGAGCTCTATTACATGACCAAGCACTGGAGCCTCGGCGGCTATTACAAGGCCATCCACCCCGAGTTCCAGGCCTCCCTGGGCTTCGTCAACAGGACGGACTACAGCACGATCGGCGGTTTCGCCTCCTATCGCCTTTACTCCGACAAGAAGTACCTCAACCAGGTCCAATTCCGGCTGCAAGCCGGGCAAACCGATGGGTACGCCGACAGCACGACCCAGAACACCTGGATCAGGCCCCAGATCCAGTTCCGCCTGACCGAGTTCAACCAGGTCTTCGTCATGTACGAAGCGGGCCTGGAGCGCTTCGCCGGAGTCGATTTCAAGAAGCAGAGGCTCTCGATCGAGTCCCAGATCACGTTCATCAGCTGGATGCCCTTCTTCTTCTTTTTCGAGACCGGCGACAGCATCAACTACGACGCCGAGGACGCCTTTCTCGGGTACAGCAACACGTACGGGATCTCCCTCACGCTCAAGCCCAGCAAGCGCCTGCAGCTCGGGACCGACTTCAGCAAGCAGACGTTCTGGCGCTCGGCCGGCGGGGAGAGGCTCTGGGACTACAATGTCGTCCGCGAGAAGGCCACGTATCAGCTCAACAAGACGCTCTCTCTCCGGGCCATCGTCGATTACAACTTCTTCTATAAAGAGGCCTTCGGAAGCCTGCTCGCGAGCTGGGTCCTGCGGCCCGGGACGGTCTTCTTCCTCGGGTTCGACAACAACTATCTCCGCGACGCGTCCGGGCGCCTCCTCCGCGACAACACCAACGTCTTCCTCAAGTTCTCCTACTGGTGGCGCCTCTAAGATTTGACCCCCTCGGGTGGCCGGTGCTAGGATAGGCCCCGCCTGGGCTGCTCATGGGTAAATACCGCTGCCGCGTCTGCCAATTCGTCCACAACGAGAAGACGGAAGGGATCTTCTTCGACGATCTGCCCATGGATTGGACCTGTCCTGTCTGCGGCGCGGCCAAGGCCGAATTCGACCGGCTCGATGACGAGCCCGAGCCGCCCGCCCCCTCCGAGCCCGTCCGGGAACACAAGAGCATCGAAGACTACCGCCGCGCCTCCGACGAGCTCGAGACGGCCATGGCCGACATCCATCGCATGGCCCTCACCGGCGAGTCGGTCATCGAGCCGATGCGTTCGCGCAAGCCCATCGTATCCTGGGACGATGTCCTGATCAGGGGGGCCCAGCTGGCGCGCCTGCCGCTCAACCGCGACGAGACGGTCGACACGAAAACGGTCATCGGCCCTGGGGCGAAGAAGCCCCTTGTCGTCAGCACGCCCATCATCGTCAGCCACATGTCCTTCGGCGCGCTCTCGCGGGAAGCGCAGTCGGCGCTGGCCCTCGGCAGCGGCGCGGCGGGGACGGCTATGTCCTCGGGCGAGGGCGGCATCCTGCCCGAAGCCATGAGGCTGGCCCACAAGTACATCTTCGAGTATGTCCCCAACCGCTACAGCGTCAGCCCGGAGAACCTCGAGCGCGTCGACGCCGTCGAGATCAAGTTCGGGCAGTCGGCCAAGCCCGGCATGGGCGGGCATCTCCCCGGGGGCAAGGTGACCGCGGAGATCGCCGCCGTCCGCGGCTTCCCCGAAGGGGCCGACATTGTCAGCCCGTCCCGTTTCCCCGACATCGCCACGCGCGCCGACCTCAAGCGCAAGGTCGACGAGCTCCGCAAGCTGTCCAAGGGACGGCCCGTCGGCATCAAGTTCGCCGCCGGCCATATCGAGGCCGACCTCGAGTTCGCCCTCTCCGCGGGCCCGGATTTCATCACCATCGACGGCCGGGCCGGCGCGACAGGCGCCGCCGTCAAGCTCATCAAGGACGCGACCTCGATGCCGACGATCTTCGCCCTTGACCGGGCCCGCCGCTACCTCGAAGCGAGAGGCATCAAGGACGTGACCCTCATCGTCACCGGCGGCCTCCGGGTTTCGCCGGACTTCGCCAAGGCCCTGGCCCTCGGCGCGGACGCCGTGGCCATCGGCACCGCGGCCCTGATGGCCATCGGCTGTCAGCAGTTCAGGATCTGCGACACGGGCCGCTGCCCGGTCGGGATCGCCACCCAGGACCCCGGGCTGCGCGCCCGTCTCGACGTCGATGAAGCCGCCCGCGGCCTGGCCAATTTCCTCCGCGTCTCGACCGAGGAGCTCAGGGACTTCGCCCGGCTCACCGGCCACGACAGCGTCCACAAGCTCTCGGTCCGCGACCTCGTCACGACGAGCTCCGAGATCTCAAATTCCACCTCGATCGAACACGCCTGAAAGGCAGGACGGTCCTCCTTTCTTATCCGCCGGCGGTCTGAGAATCTCGGAGCTGCCAGCCCGTCTTTCTTTGTGTGAGCGACCAGCCCCCGAATCTTGACAAACCTCTGGGTATTACATATGGTAATACCGAGAGGTTTCCCATGCCCAAATCGAAGATCGCCATCTCCATGGACGAGAAGGTCCTCGAGCGGGTGGACAGTCTCGTCACGAGCAGGGTCTTCGACAACCGGAGCCAAGCGATCGAAGCTGCGGTCGTCGAGAAGATCGGCCGTCTCGACCGGACCCGCCTGGCTCTCGAATGCGCCAAGCTCGATCCGGCCGCCGAGAAGGCCCTAGCCGAGGAAGGCTTGTCCGAGGAGATATCCGGATGGCCCGAATACTGAGGGGTGAGATCCGCTGGGCTGACCTCAGCCCGACCCAGGGCCGCGAGCAATCCGGACGCCGCCCGGTGCTTATCCTCAGCCACGGGGTATTCAACGAGCGTTCGGGGACCGTCATCGCCATGGCCATTACCAGCCGCCCTCAAAAGGCCGGATTCCCGCTGACGATGGAGATCGGACCTAAAGGACTTCCCAAGCGATCGTGGATCAAGATCAGTCAGGTCCGGACACTCGCGGTCGAGCGGATCGGCAAGCTGGCCGCGGTCCTTCTTCCCGAAGAGCTCGCCCGCGCCCTCGAGGGGCTCGATGAGATCATCGGGGATTAGGCCTAGCCGTCAGTGCTTCCCGATCCACCTCGCGATGTCCTCGATCACGTAAGACGCGACGCTGCCGTGCTTTTGCATGTACTCGAGCGGCGTGATGAGTCCCTCGCCCTCGAAGAAGAGGTGATTGACCTTCGGGTAGAGGTGGAACTCGACGTCTTTTCGTCCGCCCAGGGCCTTTTTCCAGCTCTCGAAATCTTCCGTCGTCACCTGGTAGTCGCGGCCGCCCTGGAGGATCAGCATGGGTGCCTTAACCGTCTTAGCCACCTCGGGCGGATCATAGCCGTGGACGTCGAGCCAATAGGCCGGCATGGCGCCGAAGAGCTTCGTCGTCGAGCCATTGTCGGCATCGGTGAGGGCCTTGATCTTGGCGACCTCGGCCCTCGTATCCTCGACCCTCTTCTTGTTCGACGCGTCGCCGGACAGGCCATAGATATAGATCATCTGACGGAGGATGGTGTCCTCTAACGACCGGGTCAGGCCGGCCATGCTGATGAAACCGGCAAGCCCTAGAGATTTGGCGGCGAGCGCCATCCGAGGCATCAGGAACCCGCCTAGGCTGTGCCCCAGGAGGAACACCCTCTTGCCGTCGATTCCTTTGGTCTTCTTGAGAAGGGCCGCTGCGGCCAGGGCGTCGTCGATCGTTTCTTCCATGACCGTCATCGTCGCTTCGAGCTCGGGGTCGGCCAGGATCCTGGACTGGTAGACCTTGCTGCGCTTGTCGTAGCGGAGCACGGCGATGCCGCGCGTCGCCAGTCCCCAGGCCAGATCCTTGAACGGCCGGTTGGCGCCGAACTCCTCGTCCCTGTTGTTCGGCCCGGAGCCGTGGACGAGGACGAGCCCGGGGAACGGGCCGTCTCCTTTTGGCATGGTCAGCGTCCCCGGCAAGGCCCACTCTCCCGAGCCCACGGTCACTTCGGTCTCCTCGAACTTAGCCGGATCGGCATACGCGGGTGGCTCGTATTTTGCCGGCGGCGCGGTCGGCACGAAGCCCAATCCGGCGATTTTGCTCGCTTTATCGAAGACGATCCGAGCGTCGATCGTGGCTTTCTCGAACTCGCAGGTCACGAGGACGACCTCGTAGCCCTGAAGCTGCTCGCGCCGTGAGGCCCCCTGCTTCTTGAACGCGCCGAGCTCCGGCGGGAGCTGCTTCCTCCACAACGCCTCCAGCTTGTCCGGGCCCGACACCTTGAGCATCGTCTCATCGAAGTCGCGAGCGGCGAGCTCGAACTCACCCTTCTCGAGCGCGGCCAGGAAGGCCCGGGCCTTGACCATGAGGGCATCCTCGACATGGGCGGGGTCTTGGGCCAAGAGCGAAATGGACACGGAGGCGATCAGTCCCAGGCTGATGAATAACAAGAACATTCTTTTCATGCGGACAATTATATTCCAGAACCATCGGGGCGGCCATCGGAAACACCCCAGCCCCGATCCTGTCCAAGCTCGGGATATGTATCCAAGGGACATGTCCCCCAAGCAGACCAGTTTGACCGCGTCCCCGCCCCACCGCTAGAATAGCCGGGTGAGCCTCGATTTCCTTCTTCGTACCTCTGAATTCGGCGACCTCGCCAGGGCCATCACTTCGCCGGAGCGGCCGCTTTCCGTCCACGGCGTCATCGAGCCGGCCAAGGCCTACCTTCTCGCCTGCCTGGCCAAGACGGCCGGCCGGCCGATCGTCTTTGTCCGGGCCGAATCCGCCCCGCTCGCCCAAGCCGAGCAGGACTGCCGGTTCTTCCTCCCCCGCCTCGCCCCCGACGCCGGGCTGGCGACACTCGCCCCGCTCTCCGACAACCCTTACTTCGAGGTCCCACCCGCCCTGGACGCCGCGTCTTCGCGGATGAAGCTCTTCCGACGGCTTCTCGGGACACCGCCCGCGATCATCGTCACTTCGCTCGGCGGCCTGCTCAAGCCCGTGCCGTCGCCCGAGGACATGGCCCGGCTCTTCACCACCCTCGACACCGGAGGCGAGGCCGACCACGACGAGCTCCTCGAGACGCTCACCCGCTACGGCTACACCCGCGAGGACCTCATCGCCTCCCCCGGCGAGTACGCCTGGCGCGGCGGCATCGTCGACGTCTTCTCGCCCTGGGAGGCCAATCCCTTCCGCATCGAGTTCGACGGCTCGCGCGTGGCCTCCCTCCGCGAGTTCGACATCTCCAACCAGCGCTCCCTCCGCAAGATCGAGCGGCTGACCATCCCGGGCCTCCGCGAGTTCCCGGCGTCGCCCGAGTTCCTCGACCGCTGGAAGGCCGCGGCCCGCAAGCGCGGCAAGGGCCTTACCCGCGACCTCGACGCGAAGATCGCTGCCGTCGAGCGCGGCGAATTCGGTCCCAGCTTCTCCGCCCTCGCTCTCCTCCTCTCCGAACGCTTCGTCCCCGTGACCCATTACCTCCGTGACCCGGTCTTTATCGTCGATGACCCCGAGGCCGTCGATTGCGAGTGGGACGACCACATCAAAGAGCTCCGCGACCAGTTCGCCGACCTCCTCTCCGACCGCGTCTTCGCCCTCGATCCCGACGCCGTCTTCCCGACGTCGCTCCTCCAGCGCGTCCGCAAGGAGGCCATCCGCTTCGAGGAGCTCGGCGCCCCGGCCCGCAAGAAGGTCTTCCGGTTCTCTTTCCAGCCGGTGCCGCGGTTCGACAACAAGATCCCCTTCTTCCTCCAGTACCTGAAGAAGCTCCAGGCCGAAAGCGACCTCTGCTCGATCTACCTTCTCAACGCCGGGACGCGCCAGCGCCTGGCGACCCTCCTCCGAGAGAGCGACATCCCGGTCCTCGAGACCGATTCGCCGTTCGCCCTGCCGCCCCGCAACGAGGTGGCCCTCTATCTCGGCCCGCTTCCCGGCGGCTTCAGCTATCCCAAGGAAAAGCTCCACCTCTTCTCCGAGAAGGACATCTTCACCGAGGAGAAGGTCATCGTCAGCCGGGCCTCCCGGCGGCCTTTTTTCTCACAGTTCCAAGACCTCCAGGCGGGTGACTACGTCGTCCACACCGACTACGGCATCGGCGTCTTCCGCGGCCTGCAGCGCGTCGAGGTCGAGGGAAAGGGCCGCGAGTTCATCGAGCTCAACTACCGCGACGGCGACAAGCTGCTCGTCCCCGTCGAGGACCTCAACCTCGTCCAGAAGTTCTCCAGGGCCGGACCCGAGCTTCCGCCGCTCGACAAGCTCGGCACCGCCACGTGGGAGAAGACGCGGACGCGGGCCAAGAGAGCCGTCGAGGCCGTGGCCAAGGATCTCGTCGAGCTCTACGCCAAGCGCCGGGCCATCAAGGGCCACGCCTTCTCCCCGGGCGGGGAGTGGGACGAGGAGTTCGGCAAGACCTTCGAGTACGAGGAGACCGAGGACCAGCTCCGGTCGATCCGCGAGATCCGCGACGACATGGAGCGCGAGGCCTCGATGGACCGCCTCCTCTGCGGCGACGTCGGCTACGGCAAGACCGAAGTGGCCATGAGGGCCGCTTTCCTGGCGGTCATGGACGGCAAACAGGTGGCCATCCTCTGCCCGACGACCGTCCTGGCCAGCCAGCACCTCAAGACCTTCCGGGACCGGATGGTCCTCTTCCCGGTCCGTATCGAGGCCCTGACGCGGCTCCAGTCGCCGCGCGAGCAGAAGGCCGTCGTCGAGGACTGCCGTAAAGGCTTCGTCGACGTCCTCATCGGCACGCACCGGCTCCTGTCCAAGGACGTCGGCTTCAAGGACCTTGGCCTCCTCATCATCGACGAGGAGCAGCGCTTCGGAGTCGGCCACAAGGAGAAGATCAAGCAGCTCAAGGCCACGATCGACGTCCTGACCCTGACGGCGACGCCCATCCCGCGGACGCTCAACATGTCGCTCTCCGGCCTTCGTGATATCAGCCTCATCGAGACGCCGCCCCGCGACCGGCTGGCCGTCCACACGGTCGTGACGCCCTTCAACGCCAAGCTCATCGCCGCGGCCGTCCGCCAGGAGATCGGCCGGGGCGGGCAGGTCTACGTCATCCACAACCGCATCGAGGACATCGACAAGGTCGCCGAGCTCATCACCCGGCTCGTGCCGCCGGCCCGGGTCATCGCCATCCACGGGAAGATGGCCGGCCCGCTCCTGGAGAAGCGCATGATCGATTTCGTCGAGCGCAAGTACGACGTCCTCGTCTCGACGACGATCATCGAGAACGGCATCGACATCCCCCTGGTCAACACGCTCATCGTCGACCGGGCCGACCTCTACGGCCTGGCCCAGCTCTACCAGCTCCGCGGCCGCGTCGGCCGATCGGCGCGGCAGGCTTACGCCTACTTCCTCGTGCCGCCGTACATCGAGCTGACCCCTCTCGCCCGCGAGCGGCTCAAGGCGCTCAAGGAGTTCAGCGAGCTCGGCTCGGGCTTCCGGCTGGCCGCCCGCGACCTCGAGATCCGCGGCGCGGGGAACCTCCTCGGCCACCGCCAGCACGGCACGATGGAGGCTATCGGGTTCGAATATTATATGCAGCTCCTCGACCAGGCCATCCGGGAGCTCAAGGGCGAGGCCATCGAGGAGGAGAACCCGGAGATCAACCTCAAGGTCGACATCCGCGTCCCCGAAGACTACCTGCCCCAGGTCAACCTGCGGCTCAATCTCTACAAGCGGCTGGCCTCGGTCGAGGACCTCAAGGAAATCGACCGCATCCGGGAGGAGATCGTCGACCGCTTCGGGCCCGTCCCTGATACGATCGAGAACCTCCTGCGCTACGGCACGCTCAAGTTCCTGGCCAAGAAGCTGCGCCTCCGCTCCGTCGACCGGACCGAGCACCGGGTCGTGTTCAAGTTCCGCCCCGAGACGGCCGTCGATTGGACCCGGGTGACGCCCCTGCTCAAGAAATACTGGGGGTCGCTCTCCCCTGAGGGCGTCATGTCCCTGGCCCTGCGCGGCACGTCGGAGCGGGCCCTGCTCGATGAAACGGTCGGCGTCTTGATGGAGTTGTCCAAGTAGGATACAATAGATTGATATTAATTGAGATGGACGCGCATCAGAGAACGGACGGAACGAGACGAACGACGGGGACCGCTCTGTTCGCGGCCGTTATCGCCGCCTTCGCTCTCATGGCCGCCACCTCAGCCTGCGGCCGCGACGAGGGGCGGGGGCCCGTCTCCCGCGTCGCCGGGCTCGTCCAGAGCAAGCTCAGGGGCAGGCCGGTCCTGCGCGTCGAGAAGACGGAGTTCTATAACGCCGACCTCCGGGCCTATCTCGAGTCGACGGGGGCGGACGTCAGGGGACTGCCCTCCGAGTCCCTGAGCCGGCTCTTCGACCGTTTCGTCGACGAGATGATCCTGCTCGAGGCCGCCCGCGAGCGCGGCATCACCCTGACGGAAGACGAGAAGAAAGAGCACCTGGCCCGGCTGGCCACCGCCGCCATCCCCGCGGGCGGGTCCGAAGGCGGAGACAAGGTCCCGGCCGAAGGGACGTTCGACCGGCTCCTCGTCGAGAAATACACCTTCCTTGTCGTCCGCGACATCAAAGTCGACGAGGCCGAGGTCATGGACTACTACGAACGGAACAAGAAGGACTTCCTCCACCAGGGGCGGATCCAGGTCAGCCAGATCCTCGTCGGCACCGAGGAGAAGGCCGTGTCCGTTCTCCAGCGGCTCGAGAGGACCGGCGAGCCGGCGTTCCGCAAGATCGCTACGGAGGAATCCCTGGGCCCCGAGGCGGCCCGGGGCGGGGTCATGGGCGTCTTCGAGCAGGGCGACCTCCCGGCCGACATGGAAAAGGTCATCTTCTCTCTCGACGAGGGCCGGACGAGCCAGGTCGTTGAATCGTCCTACGGCTTCCACATCTTCCGCCTGGACAAGAAATATCCCCCGGCCCTCCAGACCCAAGCCGAGGCGGCCCCCGAGATCCAGCAGAGGGTCACGGCCCAGAAGATGAAAGAGGCCCTGGCCTCCCATCTGGCCGGGCTCAAGGACACCCTGAGCTGGGAGACCCACCCCGGCAACCTATTCTTCACCTACCAGAGGTCGGACGAATGAAAAAGATCATCGCAGGACTGGCCCTGACGGCCCTCATCTTCGCGGCGGCGCCCGCCGTCTTCGGACAGGAGGTCGTCGAGGAGATCGTGGCCGTCGTCAACGACGACATCATCACGCTCTCCGAATTCCGGACGCAGTATGAATTGACCGAAGCCCAGCTCCGGGCCCAGCAGATGCCCCAGGAGCAATTCGACCAGCAGATCGCGCGCTTCCGGAAGGAGTTCCTCAATTCCATGATCACCGAAATGCTCCTCCTGCAGAAGGCCAAGGAGCTCGGCCTGAACGTCCAGGAACAGGTCAAAGCGACGCTCGAGAAGATCAAGCAAGAGAACAACATCACCTCCGACGCCGACTTGCGCCGGGCCATCGAGCAGCAGGGCACGCCGTACGACCTTTGGATCAAACAGCTCGAGGAGAACATCCTCCGTAACGGCGTCCTCTATACGGAGGTCGAACGGTCCATCGTCCTCGGGGATCCGGAGGTTGTCCAGTACTACAAGAAGAACCCGGGCGAGTTCACGACGCCGACGGAATTCAAGCTCAGGGCCATCTACGTCGCGGGCGACAACCGTACGGCCGAAGAGGTCGAGGCGCTCAAGGCCGCGATCGACGCCAAGCTCAAGTCGGGCGCGGCCTTCGCCGACACGGCCGCGGAGCTCTCCGACCCGCCGATGAAGGACGCCAAGGGCGACCTGGGGACGTTCAAGGCCGGCGAGCTCGAGGCGGCCCTCGAAGCGCCGGTGGAAAAGCTCAAGGCCGGCGAGACAAGCCCCTGGGTCTCCAACAAGAACGCCTGGTACCTCCTCCAGCTCGTGGAGAAGAAGGACAGCTTCCTCCGTCCGTTCGAGGACGCCCGCAAGGAGGTCGAGGAGAAGATCTATAACGCCAAGCGGGCCGTGAAGACCGAGGCCTTCATCAAGACGCTGCGGGAAAAGAGCTACGTCAAGATCATCAACCCCGACCCGCTCGGCTTCAACAAATAAGCACGGCGGCCGCTAGGGCCGTCGTCCAGACCCCCGTCTCTCCCATAGCGCTCTGCGTGATGCTCCGCGTCTTGAGGGACAGGCCGTTCGATACCCGGAACGAGGCCGCGGGCTTTCCCGTTGGGGGCTCCTTGAGCTTTTCGCCGAGCTTGGTCGCCAGCATCTCCGCCGCCAAATATTCCGTGTGGAGAGAGATCTCCTTGGCGGACTTCCCGACATCGGAGTGTTCGGCGAGATAGCCGTAATGCGACGGATCGTCGGGCACGGCCATACCGATCGAGGCCGTGATGACCCGGTGGGGATCGTCGGTCGCGTTCTCGCTGAGGACCACGAACAGGATCTGACCCGGCTTGAGGAGCTTCAGGCCGGCCGCCTTCGTGACGAAGCGGCAGTGCGGCGGATAGATGCTCGAGACGCGGACGAGATTGTAGGGGGCGATGCCCGCTTCCCTCAAGGCCTTCTCGAAGCTGACGAGCTTCTCCTTGTGCTGGCCCTTGCCGCGCACCAGGAAGACTTTTACCGGCAGCAGAGCGCTCATCGTCACTTCTTCGGCTCGACCGGCTCCGGTTCCTTGAAGTCGATCGTCCGGGAGACGTCGTAGACGCCGAGGAGGACGGGATGGGAGCCCTTGGAGATGGCGAAGAGCCTGACGAAGGCCTGCTTCCACTGCGGATTGTCGCGGATGCCGGCCAGGTTCTTGCCTTCGACGCCGAGGTTGCTCTTGAGGACGATGAGATCGCTCGTCCCGCCGGGCGGGACGGCCTTGCCGCGGATCGCGGCCATGAAGGCGTCACCGAAGTTCTCGGGGTCGCCCTTGAACTGATAGACAGCGTTGAAGTTGACGTAGGTCAGGGGCTTCGTCCCGATGTTCTTGATGCGGAAGGAGATCTGGGGGACGAGGATGAGCCGGGGCGGCCAGGGCTGATAGTATTTGGAGACCCAGGAGGACGTATAATCCAGGACCTCGATCGAGCTCTTCAGCTCCTCGCTCGACATCGTCTTGCAGGCCGGCAGGATGGCGAGCGCCAGAGCGGCCAGCACGAGAACGGACGGGGTGATTCTCTTCATGGGGTCCTCCTCTCTCTCGTTTGTATATTAACGGACGGTGGGGAATTATTCAACCGCCGGCCCGGGGGCTCAACGGACGAGGCTCTAGAGGGGAGGCTAAATGTCCTCGAATAGCTTTAGCTGGGGGTCGGCCTTCCGCAAGTGGGAACGAACCTTGTTCCAGAAGGCCTTGGCCGTTAGGTAGATCGCCTGGGCTTCGCTCGCGCCGACCAGCCCCTTAGGATCATAAATGGACTCATTTCTTTTGATCCGGAATTTTTGGATCTTCCTGATGAGGTCCTCCAGTTCGGATCCCAAGATCATACCCGCGGCGAGAAACGTGGTCTTGTGCTGTTCCCCGTCATCCGGTCTGAGCCCTTCCAGTAAAAGGACCGCGCGGCTGACCTGAAGGAGACCGTCGTAATAGAGCTTGAACGCGGCCTCATCGACGCGTCCCTGGAGGAGGCACGCGGCCTCGAAGTTCCGATGAGCGGCCTCGAGGAGATCGTTCAAGTATGGCGCGTCCGCCTTCTGGGGCCTGAGCTTTCCCTCCCGGACGAGCTTATCCAATGAACTGCCTGAGCTCATTTTCCCGTCCTATCAGCATCAGCGGCCCGGCGGCGATCTCCTTGTAGAAGGATCCGTCCTTGGAACTTTTGGCGAATTCGGACTCACCGGAAAGGTGATAGTTGATCTCGCGGCCCACGATCTCCTCGACCGTCCTCACAGCGTTGTAGACATCGTCTTCGCTCATGCTGCCGATAATGAACAAGTCGATATCCGAATCCGCCTTGAGGGTTCCTTTGGCATGGGAACCGAAGGTAAACGCCCAGCGAATTCCCCTTATGCCGGCCAAGGCCTTTTTGAGTTCGACCTCGATCCCGAGGGTCTTGCGGACGATGATTTCGATCTCGTCCAGCAAGGGATTCGCATCGTTGAGCTTATAGAAGCTCAGGTTTCCTTTCTTATCGAACGTCAGAAGGTCCATCCTACGCAACCTGTTCAACTCCCGTTGGGCCGTCCCCGCCGACGTATTCACCCAGCGGGCGACCTCGCTGAGAAAGAATTCCTTACCCTTGTTATAGACGAACAAGAGAATGATCTTTTGTCGAATTCTTGATCTTCCAAAAATTTCTAATAACATTACTTACTCAAATATGAGTAAATAATTACTCAATAATGAGTAAATGTCAATAAATCCAGGGCCCGTTGAGGCACAGCGAACGAGCTGAATCTAAAGAAGTGCTTTAAGGCACGCTTTTGCATCCTCGACCTCGGGCAGGCCGGGGTCGGCTTCCTTCCAGAGATCGAGGAATTTCTCGAATTGGGCCTTGGCCATCGCGACCTCTCCTGACTTTTCATATAAAAGGCCCAGACGGTAATGATAAATAGGATGGACGAGATATGTCACATCGGCGCTGACATCCTGCTTGAACAAACGTTCGTATTCCGCAATGGCCTTGCCGACCTCTCCTCTCTTAGCGTAAACCCTGGCCAGAGGTCCATGTAATACATTGAATCTTCCTGAAAGGAAGATCCAGGCTGACACGCTTTTTGGCTGACAGAAAGAGCCGTGTCCAACGATCCTTGCGCCAAGAACACCTCGCCCTGTAAAAGATCATGCCAGAGAATCACAAACGCCTTCCAGCCTTCGCCGACAATTGGCAGGAACGATTTCATTTCTGAGAGCCGGGTATTTGCTTGGTCGATTCTGCCCTGTTTTATGGCGAGATTACCCATCCACCATGCCGCATAGGCTTTATAGAGGGGAACATCCGTGGGAAAGTGCTCCTCGGCGATCCTAACGTCGTCCTCGAATGACTTCCGACTGAGATCGAGCTCGCTAAGCGCAACACAAGAAATACCTTTCCACTCCACGGCGGCCGATTTCATCCCCCAGTTCTCGACCTCTTCCTCCATCTCCTCTGCCAGAATAAAACTGCTTATCGCTTCTTTAAAATTCCCTCGCCAGTAGAGATAAAAACCTCTCCTTGCATAGGCCGCGGCTTTCTGCCCTGCCGAGAAAGCGCGGGAAACATATTCGTTAGCCCACCTCAAAGACTTTTCGTATTCTTCTTTCAGGGCATAGAATTTGCAGAGGCGATCAAGGGAGAATTTGAAATCAGGCTTAATCTCGAGAGCCTCCATATTTTTGGCGATAGCAATATCAAGTTGTCTCATCTTCCGATGCATTTCTCCCTGGAGAAACAGATTATAGGCATCCGGGGGAGCGACAGCATCGTGCATTTTGATATAATTGGCCGCTTTCTTGAGCTCGCGCATCCCGGAGCTTGCAAAGATCAGAGATCGATCGCGTTGGCATCCTGCGGATCGAGCTCCAACCATTTTTTATACTGATCGTATGCCCCGGGAAAATCATTTCGATAAAGATAGAGGGCGTCGCCCAAATAATGAAAGGCCCATTTCTCGTTGGGAAATTTCCGGACCAACTCTTTCAGGAGAGTGTAATGCTTTTCAGGATCGTTCAAGGCCAGGGAGGTCTTCCGCACGGATGTCAAGGTCCTCGATGTCGACACCAAGGGACTCTTGAATAGCGCCAACATCAAGGGGACGGGTATCGACAGCATTCTCGATACCCAAATCGATTCTCCGTGACGGCTAATAAGGGCATGGCGAGTTTTTTCAAATTGAATTTAACCGTGATTTCACGGGACGTGAAAGACTTCTTTTGAGCGACGATGCACTCGGTCGTCGGCAACCCCTGCTCGACTTTCTCCAGGTCGGCCAGTAACTCCTCGGCCGCCTGAAAACGTTTTGTCTTGTCTTTCTCCAGGCACCGCAATATTAAGCGGCTCAAGTCCTCTGGGATGTGGGCAGAACATCCGGCAGACGTTGCGGTGGCTGATCTTTCGGGCCAGCTTGAGTTCGTTCGAGAATCTCTCGATGGTCTCCTTGTCCAGGGCGATCTCGGGACGCAGGAGCTTGAGGGCGATCTTCTCCTTGATGTCGGTGTCGAAGACCTTATACACCTTCCCCATCCCTCCGTGGCCAAGCTCCTCGATGACCTGGTAGCGTCCGGCGAATGTCGAGCCTGTCGCCAGCTCATGGATGAGTATCCGGAGGGTTTCCGTCATGGAACTCGGGGGAATGCCGGCGGCTATTGGGGAATCCCGCGCCTGGCGCTGACTTCCCGAACGGAGAGGGGTACCGCATTCGCCGCAGAAACGCTGCGTCTCAGGATTATCCGCGCGACAACGCGGACAGGTATTCTCCATGAGTCCCTCTTTCCGCTTGGCCTGAGAATAACAACTTGGAAAGCAGGAGTCAATTCCGGTGTTTCTTGAGAACGGATGGCTATCTGACCAGGCGCGAGACGGGGACGGCTTCGAGATTGTAGGAGTCGAGGAGGAACAGGCTCGACTTGAGGACGGCCAGCGTCTCGGGGAAGGGATGGCAGATGCCGACCGCCGTGCCCTTCTTGCGGGCCCTCTGAAGGAGCTCGATGAGCCGGCCCCGGATGCGGCCGCGGTCCGCGTCGGCGTCGAGAAAGACGTCCCGCTGGGTCGCCCGGACCCCCATCCGGCGGGCCTCGTCGAGGGCGACGGTCTTGGCCGTCGTCCGGCTGTCGACGAAGAAGAGACCGCGCTCCTTGATCGGCCTCAAGATCATCCGCATGAGGTCCGGCTCGGCCGTGAAGCGGGAGCCCATATGGTTGTTCGTGCCCGCGGCGAACGGGACGCGGTCGTAGCTCGCCTCGAAGGCGGCGACGATCGCCGGCTCGGTCATCATGGCCATGATCAGCCCCTCGGTGTCGGCCATGGCCTCGTGGTTGTTGATCGATTCGAGGGGAAGATGAAGCAGGACCTCGAGGCCGCGCTCGTGGGCGATCCGGGCCGTCTCGGCCGCGTGGGCGCTGTAGGGGAGGACCGATATCGTCAACGGCCGTCCCAAAGCGATGAGCGCGTCGAGCGTCTCGAGGCTGTTCCCCATGTCGTCCATGATCAGCGCGACCTGGCCCCGCGGCCCCTTCTTGACCGCGGGCTCCTTTTCGGCGACGACGACGGGGGGCGGCTCGACCGGCAGGACAAACGAGATCTCGGCGTCCTCCTTGGCGGGCCGCCTGAGGGCCCAGAGGACTTCGGTCTTCTCCTCGCCCGGCGTCCTCTTCTTGGATAGGACGAGGACGCCTCCGGCCTTGAGGGCTCTCTCCACCGCGGGCCCGACCGACTCGTAGAGCTCCGACGGCAGCTCGACCTCGAAGATCGGCCGGCCCCTGGGCCCCTTAAGACGAAGGATGGAATCCTCGCTGACGCCGGCGGCGGTCAGGCTCTCGGCGACGACATCGTCGAAGGGCTTGACGACGGGTTTCGGCTCTTGGGTCGGAGCGGGCTCTCCAGCCGGTATCTTCGCGGGCCGCTCGACCGGCCGCTTTTCGATGATCGGCCCCTGGGCCTTCGGGACCGCCGTGAAGATATACGCGCGATCGCCCTGCCGGGCGTTGATGAAGTCGAGGAGTGTCGCGGCCAGCAGCGCGGCCGCTATCAGGACGACGGTGACGAGAGTGAACGCCGGCCAGGGGAGCCGGTCTTTGGGCGGGAGCCTCTTCGTCATCCGTCAGAGCTTGGGCAGAAGAGGAAGGGTTTTCTCGAGGTAGGTCTTTTCGTTGAGCTTGTCGACCGGGATGGCCGCGTCGGGGACGAGGCCGTTTTCCCAGAGCTTGCGGCCGGAGGGCAGCGAGAAGACGCCGGAGGTCAGCAAAACCGCGCTGTCGTCTTTGAGCGGGAAGAGCGTCGTCCGTCCGACCAGTCCGGGCGTCTCGAAGCCGACGACCTTGGCTTTGCGCACTTCCTGGAGGATCCCCGCGGCGAACTCGGCCGGGCCGGCCGTCCCCGCGTCCGTCCAAACGACGAGGGGGATCTGCCCGAGCTCGGCGTCGGCCGGGCACGCGACCTGCTCCTTCGCGCCGCCGCGGCCCTCGAAGCGCCCGGCGTCGGCGGTCGTCAGGAATAGGTTGACGAACTTCCTGGCTTCGTCGATCGTGCCGTCCTGGCAGTCTCTCAGGTCGAGGACGAGGGGAATGTTGCGGGTCTTGAGCGCGGGAACGACGGCGCGCTTGATCTCGGCGGCGAGTCCGGCGTCGAAACGGTGGACTTGCAGGCGGGCGGGCTGACCGACGGTCCTGGAGAACGTGTACGGGGCCGGGAAGAGGAGCGCGCGCGGCACGCTGAGGTTGTGCGCGTCGTTGCCCTGCAGCACCCGGATGTCGACCGGCCGCGCGTCCGTCCCGCGGAGGAGGATCTTGACCTCGGTCAGGCTCATGCTCAGCGTGTTCCGGCCGCCGATGGCGCTCACAAGGTCGCCCATCTTGACCCCGGCCGTCTCGGCCGGTGATTTTTCGAGGACGGCCATGACCTGGGGGAAGGCGGCGTACCGCTTCAGCACGACGATCCCGGTTTCCGTCTCCTGGCCCGTCCGGCCCTCATAGGCCGCGAGGAGGTCCTTCGAGAGGTAGGCGGACAACGGGTCGAGCGAGTTGACCAGGCCACGGAACGTGCCCTCGGCCGTCTGGACCGGGTCCCGTTCCTCGAGATAGTCGTTGCGGATGTGGCTCATGAGGCTGTCGAGGAGCTCGAAGCCCCTGGCCGCCGTGGTGGCGTGGCCCCGCGAGAGATAGCCCATCTCGAGGACGAAGAACAGGGCCGCGGCCAGGGTGGCCGCCCAGAGGAACCAGCGGTATCTCGGGACCTTCATGGCAGAACGGACATCCATTCTATCATCTCCGCCTGAGCCATTGCAAGGGATCGAGGGCCTTGGTCTTGTAGCGGACCTCGAAATAAAGGCACTCCCCCTTGAGGGAGCCGGTGTCGCCGACGACGGCCACGGGCTGTCCGGCCCGGACCATGTCGCCCACCGCGGCCAGGAACTCCGAGCAGTGGCCGTAGAGGGTGTAGTAGGTCATGCCGTGGTCGATGATGAGGAGGTTGCCGTAGCCCTGGAAATAATCGGCGTAGACGACCTTGCCCGGGTGGACGGACAGGATGAGCGACTTGTCCTTGGCCGGAGAGATCTCGACCCCTTTGTTCATGACGACCGTATTGAAATCGGGGTGCTTCTCGAAGCCGAACGGCGTGATGATCCGGCCCTCGAGCGGCCAGGCCAGCTTGCCCTTCCGCTCGTAGAGGGGGACCCAGGCCGGCGGCAGGACCCACTCCTGGCTGATGATCTTGTTCATCAGCTTCTGGAGCTCTTCGGCGCTCTCGGACAGCTCCTTCAGGGTCTGCTGATAGGTCGTCCGGTTCTTGCGGATCTCCTGGACGAGCGTCGCGCTCTTGCGGGCCTCGGTGTCGAGCTCCCGCCTCTTCAGGTTGGCGGCCCGGGCCATCTCGGCCAGGTCCGTCTGCTTGCTTTCGAGAGCGGACTCGGCCGCGCGCAGCTCATCGAGCGAGGCCAGATATCCCGCGACGAGCTCGTCCTGGCCGCGGGCCAGGAGCGCCAGGTGCTTGCTCTCGGAAGCGTAGGTCTCGATGTTCCGCGCTTGGAGCAGGAACTGGAAGAAATCGACCCGGCCGAACTTGTAGAGCGTCACCAGGGTCCGCTCGATGGACTCGCGCTCCTTGTCGATCCCGGTCCGGAGCGAGCGGATGTTCGCCTGGATGGCGGCCAGGTCGGCCCGGCCCCGTTCGAGCTCGACGTTCCGGGCGGCCAGCTCCCGCTCGACGATGCTCTTGTTGATGTTGATCCGGGCCAATGAGGTGAGGATCGACGATTCCTTGCGGGCCTCGGACTCGAGTCTGGTCTTGAGGTCCTTGATCTGGCCGTTGATACGGGTCAGCCGCTGCTCGAAGTCGGAGACGCTCTGGGATCGGGGGGCCGCCGCGGCGGAGAGGAACAGGACGGCCAGGAGGCAAGCCGTCGCGCCGACGCTTCGCATCCCTTATTTTATAACACAAAACCGTTCGTCTTGAGAGAATCTTGACAAAGCCTTGACTTAAGGTTGACAAATCGGGCGGCCATGCCGGCGATGATGGGGATGTCCGATCCGAGCGTAGGAGGGAGCCCATGCGCAAGAAGGTCATCGCCCTTGTCACGACAGTCGTTCTTCTCGTCTCTTTCAACTCCTGCATTCAGGTCAAGAGGAACGCCAAGACATCACCCGCCCAGGTCGAAAGGGCCAAGCCCGGCGCGCTGGTCATCGTCGCCGTCCAGAAGAAGACGGGCGAGCGCCTAGACTTTCCCCGTAATAACCGGGCGACGGTCGTCGGGGACAAGGTGGTCGCCGGCAAGCCGACATCCTCCTTCTCGGGCCGACTGGCTTGGAGCGAGATCAAGGACTACAAAGAGGTCGCGGGCGGGAACATCACCGAGATCCTGACGAATGACGGCCGCTTCTTCCGGGTCGTCCGGGCCACCAAGGACGAGCAGGGCATCGCCTTCGAGGGCGCGGTCCCTTATCGATTCGTCGCCCTTCTCTCCGAGCTCGAGCTCCTCTGGGTCCGCAAGACCAATTGGCCGGTGTCGGCCCTTCTTTCGTCGGTCGCCACGGGGGCCGCCGCAGTGGCCGTGGTGGGAGTGGCTCTGCTCGTCAATCCCCCCGAGCCCCAGGGCTCCTGCCCACTGGTCTATTCCTTCGACGGTAACGAATACGTGCTCGACGCCGAGCCTTACGGCGCCGCGATCAGCCGCGGCCTCGAGCGGACCGAATGGATCGGCCTCGACAATCTCAAGGCCGTCGACGGCCGGTACAAACTCCGGCTGGCCAACGAGCTCGACGAGAACGACCACACGGACGAGTTCAAGCTCCTCGTCGTCGACCATCCGAAAGGCACCTCGGTTGCCGCCGGTATCCAGGGCCGGATCTCGGCGTTCTCGCGGATCGTCCCGCCCGCCCGGGCGATCGACCGCGAGGGGCGCGATATTCTCCCGCTCGTCGGGGCGAAGGACGAGACGTTTTGGCTCAGCCGCCTCGACGGTCTCGATCCCGAGAACGACGCCGAGCTCAAAGACGAGCTCATACTGGAATTCCCCAAGCCCGCCGGGGCCCGCCGGGCCAAGCTCGTCGCCAACGCCTGGAACACCGCCTGGGGGACTGGGGCGGCCCACGTCTTCCTCGAAGCCCGCGGCGGCGGCCTCGGCTCCTGGCTCGAGGAAGTCGACGCCCACGGGCCCGCTTACTGGTCGACCCTGAGCTGGTTCGTGCGGGAGGAGATGTTCAACCTCCCGGTCCGTGTGGAGACCCCCGCCGGGTGGGTCGTGAAGAGCCTTCTTTATGGCAGCGGGTCCTTCATCGCCAAGGACAAGGCCTATGACCTCGACCTCGGCGACGTCCCCGGCGAGACGGTCCGCATCAAGCTGACGCCCGCCGCGGGCTTCTGGATGATCGACCACATCGGCCTCGACTTCTCCGGGGACGTTCCCGTCAAGGTCGTCGAGCTCCCCCCGGCGACGGCAACGGACTCGGAAGGTCGGGACGTCCGGGACGACCTCGCCGCGCGCGACGGCCGGTACTACGACCTGCCTGAGGCGGGTCACTATGCGGAGATCGAATTCGCCGTGCCTCCCCTCGATCCAACCCTTTCCCGGAGCCTGTTTATCAGGGCGACCGGCTATTACGACATCCACATCAACGCCATCGGGGAGCCAAAGAAGGATGTGCTCGCGACGATCGACATCCCCGGCGAGAGTCTCCGCTATCTTCTACGCCAGCATCCGGCCGTCGCCAAGCCGGGGCCGCGGGCTCCCGAACGCGAGTCGCGGACGCCCTGACGACGCGAAAGGACGATGCGGCCGTGACGGTTTCCGACTTCAGCCCGGGCCTGGGGGCCACGTTGCTGAAATTCCCCGCCCGGGACGTCCCGCATATCACCCTGGAGATCAACCGGACCTGCAACGTCCACTGCCGCTGCTGCTACAATATCGACCGGAGCTGGGTGAAGTCCTTCGGTGAGGTCGCGCGGGACCTCGACCGGGCCATGACCCTCCGGCGGGTCCAGTCCGTGACCATCCTGGGCGGCGAGCCGACCCTCCATCCCGATCTTTCCCGGATCGTCGCCCTGGTCAAGAGCCGTGGCCTCCACTGCCAGATCTTGACGAACGGCCTTCGTTTCCTCGATCCCGACGGCCCGGCCCTCCTCCGCGCCGTCAAAAGCGCCGGCATCGACAAGGTCCTTCTCCATGTCGATGGCGGACAGGCCCACGTCCACGGCGACATCGAAGCCGCCCGCGAAAGGCTCTTTTCGCTCATGGAGGCGGAGCACGTTGAGTTCGCCTTGTCCGTCACGGTCTATAACGAGGACCGGGGGCGCATGTCCGCGATCGTGCGGCGTTATTCCCGGTTCCGGCATTTCGACGGCATTCTGGCCGTTCTCGCTCGCGATGCCAAGGGCCCGGTAGCCCAGACCGTCGAGCTGCGGGAGGAGTACGAGGGCCTCAAAGCCGGGCTCGGACTCGAGCCCACGGCTTATGTGCCGAGCAACCTCAGCGACCGGGACGCCCGCTGGCTCGTCTATTTCTATCTCGCGGACGCCGGGGGGACCCGGTTCTACCCGTTCTCGCCGGGGCTCGACCGGGCTTTCCGGCGGCTCTTCCGGCTGGTCACCGGGCGACATCTGTACGGCACGAACCACGGTCCGGCCGAGCTCAGGCGGATCATCGTCCCTTTTGTCCTTTTCGAGGCGTTGACCTCGCCGCGGCGGCTGGTCTCCATGGCTAGGCTCTTTCGCCGGGCCGGCTCCTTGAAGAACGTTCGCCTCCATTTCATCGCCATCCAGGTCCCGCCGGAACTCGGGCCCGACGGGCAGATCTCGGTCATCTGCCGGAGCTGCCCCGATGCGACCGTCCGCAACGGCCGGCTCGTTCCCGTCTGCGTTGCCGATCTCGTCAGCCCCTTCCGTCCGTCGGTCGAACCGGCGACGGCTTTCCCCACTTTCTAGTTAGACGCAGGAGAGAGGACGGAGTATCATCCTCTCGTGGCCGCTGCGTCGCGCGGGTTTCAGGTCTTCGTCAAGCCGGCGGGAGCGGCCTGCAATCTGGCCTGCCGCTACTGCTATTACTTGGACAAAGGCCCGGCGGGGCCCGGGGCCGGGCCCTCGCACCTGCCCGACGACCTGCTCGAGTCCTACATCGCCCAGCATATCGCCGCCTCTCCCGACGACGTCATCCGCTTTTCCTGGCATGGCGGCGAACCGACCGTCCTCGGCCTCGATTACTTCAGGAAGATCGTCGAGATCGAGCGGCGGTATGGCCCTCCGGGCCGGACGATCGCCAACGGCCTGCAGACGAACGGCACGCTCCTCGATGACGAATGGGGCCGGTTCCTCGCGGCAGAGGGATTTTCGGTCGGGCTCAGCCTCGACGGCCCCCGCAAGGTCCACGATCGTTTCCGGCTGACCCGCGACGGCCGGCCGTCTTTCGACGATACGATGCGGGGTTACGAGGTTTTGCGGCGGCATAACGTTGCGAAAGACATCCTCTGCGTCGTCGGCGCCCACAACGTCAGCCGGCCGCTCGAAGTCTACGGATTCTTCAGGGAGATCGGCGCCTCGTTCGTGACGTTCCTGCCTCTTGTCGAAAGAAGGCCGGACAGAGCGGACGGCGCCAGTCCTGAGACGGTCCGGCCCGCGGCCTGGGGCGAGTTCCTCTGCGCCGTCTTCGATGCCTGGGTCGGGCGCGACATCGGGCGGATCAAGATCCAGATCGTCGAGGAAGCCGCCCGGACGGCCTTCGGTCAGGAGCATTCGCTCTGCCTCTTCCGGCCCGTCTGCGGCGACATCCCGGTCCTCGAGCGGAACGGGGACCTTTTTTCCTGCGATCATTATGTGGATGCCGCCCACCGGCTGGGAAATATCGGAGATGTCCCGCTCCTCGAGCTCCTCGAAAGCCCCGGCCGGCGCGCCTTCGGCCTGGCCAAGTTCGAGACGTTGCCGCGCGCCTGTCGGACGTGCGAGGTGCTCGAGATGTGCCATGGGGAGTGCCCGAAGAACCGGTTCGTTCAAGCGCCGGACGGCGAGCCGGGCCTGAATTACCTCTGCGCCGGCTACAAGGCGTTCTTCCTCCACGCGCGGCCCTTCGTGGCCGCAGTGGCCGCGGAGTGGCGCCGCCAGAACCCCGGATCCGGTTCTTGACAGAGGCCGGGCACAACCCTATACTCCCCCTTAGAAAGTCCGATGGGGGGATTTTTCGGATGACCTTTTTATAACGCAGCGTTGCCCTAGCCCGCGGGATTCCCTCAACAAATTCATCAAAGGAGGGCTTGATGAAGTTCAAGATTTCCGTGGCCGCGGTTCTCTTTCTTGCGTCTGTTGCCTTGGCCCAGGAACAGTATGGGAACATCCGGGGCGTCGTCGTTGACAATGAAGGTAGCCCGCTTCCGGGGACGACCGTTTATCTCGAGTCGGCTCAGTTCCCCTCCCGTTCCGCCCGATGCTCCGAGGGCGGCATCTTTCGCTTCCTCAACCTCACGCCGGGAACCTACAAGCTTCGCTGCGAGCTCGCCGGATTCAAGTCCCACGTTCGCGAGGTCATCGACATCCGGGCCGGCACGAATTTCGACTTCCGCATCACTCTGATCCCGGCCACGCTCGAGGAGCAGGTCACGGTCGTCGCCATCTCACCGATCGTCGACACGAAAAAAACCGGCACGGTCACGAACGTCACCCAGGACATGCTGCAGAGCGTGCCCTCGGCGCGTGACCCCTGGGTCATCCTCCAGCAGACGCCGGGCATCCTGGTTAGCCAGGAAAACGTTGGCGGAAGCGCCTCCGGGAATCAATATACAATCCAAGGCCGGGCCGGCATGACCTGGAACAACCAATGGAACTTGGACGGCGTTCCCATAACGGACATGGTCGGGGTCGGAACATCTTCCATGTACTACGACTTCGACACCTTCCAGGAGATGACGATCGTCACGGGCGGCCATAGCGCCGCCTCACCCACCGGCGGAGTTTCCATCAATTTTGTCACCAAGAGAGGCGGAAACAAGTTCCAGGTCCAGGCCAGGGCGTTCTTCACGAACGACGACCTCCAGAGCGATAACCGAACCCAGGAGGTCAAGGATCTTGGCTACTTGGGCGACCAGATCAAGAAGATCATGGAT
Source organism: Candidatus Aminicenantota bacterium (assembly GCA_963809345.1). Lineage (GTDB taxonomy): Bacteria > Acidobacteriota > Aminicenantia > Aminicenantales > Saccharicenantaceae > RBG-16-66-30. Next base: position 696,977 of record CAWEJF010000009.1, read on the forward strand.
TACGGCCTCCAGCTGGGCGGCCCGATCAAAAAGGACCGCCTCTGGTTCTGGCTGGGCTACGGCGTCCAGGACGTCCGGCGGCTTGCTATCACCGGATACCCGAGCGACGTCAAGCTCGAGGGGATTAACGCCAAGCTGAATTTCCGGCTGAGCGACAGGAACAGGGCCGAGTTGGCCTTTCTTAGCAACTCCAAAAACGCGTTTGGGCGTGGCGCAAGCGCCGTGAACCCTCCGGAAACGACACAGGATTCTCCGTCCGATTCGTTCTACGGCAAGTTCGAGGACGAACATACGTTTTCCCCCAATTTTCTCCTGTCCATGAGGATCAGCTATCAAAGCGTAAGATGGTCGCTTATTCCGCAAGGAGGCATGGAGACGCAGGCCGGATACGACTTGGAGACGGGCATGTACTCCGGCTCCAACTTTTATTTCACCTCGAAACGGCCTTCGTTTGTCGCCAGCCTCCAAGGTAACTCCTTTAAGGAACGATTTCTCGGCGGCAATCACGAGCTCAAGTTCGGCATCGAACACCGCGGCGTATCCTCCCGTCAACATACCGAATGGCCCGGCGGCGGCGGCTATAAATATTATTGGGATGGAGAGCCGGCTTACGCCGAGATCGGCCGCGGAGGGGCCTACAATCTCGCGTCCAACAGACAGAGCGCTTTCGCCAACGACTCCTGGACGATCAGTCGGCTGACTCTCAATCTCGGACTCCGGCTGGACAGGGAAGATGCCACGAATCACGACGCTTCGGTGCCCGCCAGCGCGATCGGGCCGGAGCTGCTTCCCGCGGTGACCTTTCCTGGCGTCGATCCTGGAGTGACGTTTCTGACCTTCTCGCCGCGGTTCGGTTTTACATATGACCTGACGGGGGACGGGAAGACCATCCTCCGGGGAAACGTAGCCCGATATGGAAGCCAGGAAGGGGTCTGGGCGGCAAGTTTGGTAACGGCTTCGCAGGAGGCATGGGCTGGCTTTTTCTGGACCGATCTCGACGGCAACGACCGTGTTTCTAAGGACGAGCTTGAGGGTTACCCCACGGAGGGCCGCCTCTGGTTTTCTGGCTTCGACCCGGCGAATCCCACAAACTTCGAATCCCTAAACGGCATTGACAAGAACCTGAAGGTGGAGCAGAGCGACGAACTGCTTCTCGGCATCGAGCGGGAGGTTATGAGGGATTTCTCGCTGAGCGGAACGCTCATTTTCAGGCGCAACCATCATTTCATAGCCGGCACCTATTACGACAAGGAGACCGGGACGATCATCGGCCAGTCCGACTATGTCGGGCCCATCGCGGGTTCTCTGACCTACGGCGGCACAACTTACAACTATGAATATTGGACACTCGCGAAAATTCCCCCCGCCGGGCTGTACTATAGCAACCTACCAGACCGCCACGACCACTTCACCGCTCTGGAGCTCACGGCCGTCAAGCGCCTGAGCCACAAATGGATGCTCAACACGTCGTTCACCTACCAGGTTTTCAAGAGCTACTACGGCGAGCGAGGCTACTTCGACCCGACGAACATCAGCATCCAAAATGGGGAAAGAGCGTGGGGCTTCCCCGATTCCGATTGGATGGCCAAGTTCAGCTTCCTCTACCAGCTACCCTGGGGAATCCATATATCCGGCTTCGCTAACGCCCGCCAGGGATTCATCAACCTCCAGCGGATTCGCGTGCCGACCCCTGAGCGGGAGGCCGTCGAACTGGGGAGCTTCATGGACATCTACATCGAAAAGCCCGGCGCGACCCGGCTTCCGGATTTTTATAACGTCGATCTGAGCCTGATCAAGAACATCCGCTTCAAAAACTCCGGAACGATGACCCTCTGCGTCGACGCCTTTAACGTATTCAACTTTGCCCACGCTCTCTCACGCTATCCCTACGGCAACTCATCGCGCTACGATCAGATCCAGAGCATCCTCAATCCGAGGGTCATCCGCTTCGGCCTGAGGTACAATTTCTAGGGAGCGAGAGCGAAGGGCGCAGGCTAAAGGGCAGCCAGCCGCTTCTTCGCGTCCGCGACTTCCGGCAGGCCCGGGTCGGCGTCCTTCCAGAGGTCGAGGAACTTATGATAATTGATCTTCGCCTTCTTTATGTTCCCCTTCTGCTCGTAGAGCTTGCCCAACCGGTAGTAATTCAGGGGGTGAACGAGGCGGCGGTCCTGGCTTTGCGGATTGAACGTGATCAAGCGCTCGTATGCGGCGATGGCCTTGTCCACCTCTCCCTCCAGGAGATAGGCCCTTGGGATGAAGTCCCTGACAAAAGGAGGGGAATTCAAGTACCTAATAACGTAGGCATTGTTCCAAAGGTAGCTCCACGGAGCCAGAAACGCCCGGTCTTCACCGAAGGCCTGGAGGACACGGCTGAAATCCGCTTTTCCCTCGCTGAGGCCGATCTCGAAATTGAGAATATCGCGGAGATAACCGAAATAATCTCCCCAGACAAGCTGTCCAAATTCCGGAATGAGGGGTTCTATGACCTCGAGCTGCTTCTTGGCAGACTCCGGTTTCCCCTGCTTCATATCGATTAATCCAAGAGAATAAGCTTCCAGTATCTTAAAAAAAGTAAAATCGTCCCTTTTTGTTTTTCCCTCGAGCCATCTTTGGATATTTTGCCGGCTGAGATCGAAATCCCCCTTTTCCAGATAGAGAATGCATCTCCAGTAATCCATGTTATCGCGTAATTCTTTATTCTCGGTGCTTTCGTTAATTTCCTCCGCTTTCTTGAAATCCAGCAGGGATTGCTCGAACCTGCCGAGCCAGAGATTGAGGAATCCCCTGAATTGAAAGGTTTCGACCTGCGCGGCCGGGGGAATAGTCTTCTCGACCAAGCGATCGATCCAGCCCATCGCCTCTTCGTAATCTCCCATGAGGGCGTAGGTATAAGCGATAGACCAATAGGTCCCATGGTGGACGGATTTTATCTTGATGGCTTTTCGAAATGAACGGATCGCCTCGTCGAGCTTTCCCCACTTATAGTAAGCATACCCGGTTGAGTCGATTGGATTGGCGTTCCCGGGGGACAAAGAGGCATAGTTTTTAAGCAGCCCGATGGCTTTCTCGAAATGTCCGAGGTCGAGATGCGCTAATCCCAGCATGTTATTGAGCTCTGCCCAGTTCGGATCGAGCTCCAGCGCTTCTTCCATCTCTTTGATCCCTCTATTCACATCCCGCAAATCTGAAGGAATGCCGGAAGCGGAAAGGAATCTCCCCAGCCGATAATGTCCTTCTTTTTCCTGGGGATATCTGCTGACGATATTTTCGAGGATACGAATGGTCTTTGCAGCGTCTCCCTCAACTCCACTTGCGAATGAGGCTTCGATAAAAAGCTTTTCTTTTTCGGAGGCATGGCCGGAAAATTCTTTGGCTTTTATTAGGGCCTCTTGTCTGGCCTTCCAATCCCCCTGCCCCAAGGCCCCGACGACCCTAGATAGCTCCAAGTAAGCCGTGGCGAAAGAAGGGTCGAGCTCGATAGCCTTCTCGAGCGATGCCTTAGCTTCCGCCAATTGCACTTTTTGCATAAAGCCCTGGCCCTTAAGAAAATGCTCATAGGCGTCCATCGAGGAGGTCGTAATGCCGGCGATGCTCAGCCGCTTAGGCCCGATTTTCTCGAGATTGACGCCCAGGGCTTCGCAGATCTTTGTGCTGAGATCGTCGACCTGGGTTTCCAGGATGCTTTCTTTGCCCCGGCCCGTCGATTTAAGGGCTTTATGAAGTCTCCTGGTCTCCGCGTCCCAGACCTTGAGGTCGATCACGAACGCCTCGCCGGAACTGATCAGATCACCGGTAACAACGAAAGCGATTCCCGCCTTCCGGCAGATCTCGAAACCGAGCTTGCTGTCGATGACCTCCACATCCTTCTTCCCCATCTGCCGGAGCACGTCGCCCATCCTCTCCCAGGTGGCGACATAGAATTGCTCGGTGTTTTCCAAGTTCGTCGCCAGGAGGTTAGCCAGGCTCCTTTGGCACAGAGAATCATTCTCCTTATTGCCGGTCTGATTCCCGAGGCTGACGATGGCGATGGAGTTTTCGATCTTGGGAGGCGGGATAAAGGCGGTCCTATCCGACCAAGACCTCCAGACAAAGACAAGGACCGCGGCCAGCGCCGAAACGGCCAGGACCGGGATGAGGAGCTTGCGGGGCTGGAACTTGACCGTGACCTCGCGATGGGTGATCGTCCTGCGTTTAGGGGCGATGCGCTCGGCGGTCGGAAGCGCCTGCTCGATGGCATCGATGTCGGCCAGAAGCTCCTCGGTCGTCTGGTAGCGTTTCGCCTTGTCCTTCTCGAGGCACTTCAGTATGAGCTTGCTCAGCCCTTCGGGGATCTGCGGCGCAAGCTTCCGGGGAACAGGTGGGAGCTCGGTCTTGTGCTTGTTGGCGATCGAGAAGGCCGTTTCTCCTTCGAAGGGCACCCGCCCCGTGACCATCTCGAAGAGGATGATCCCCAAGGCATAGATGTCCGCTCTCGGGTCCGCGGGCTTCCCCTCCACCTGCTCCGGCGACATGTACTCCGGAGTCCCAATGATCGCCCCCTCCCCCGTCATCCCGCCGCCCTGGAGCGACCGGGCGATCCCGAAGTCCATGATCTTGGCCTGCCCGTCCTTGTCGATCATGACGTTGCCGGGCTTGAGGTCCCGGTGAGTGATGCCCAGCTTGTGGGCCTCGCCCAGACCCTCGGCGATCTGGCGGGCGATGGCCAAAGCCGTCCCAACCGACAGCGTCTTCGTCCTGTGGATGAGGCTCTTCAGGTCCTCGCCTCGGACGTACTCCATCGTCAGGAAGAGAGTTTTCCCCTCTTCGTGGAAATCGTACATGCCGCAGACGTTCTTATGCCGGATCTTGCGGGCGACCTTGAGCTCATTTCGGAAGCGCTCGGCCGTTCTCTTGTCTGCGGCGATCTCGGGCTTGATGAGCTTGAGAGCGACTTCTTCGTTGAGCTTCGTGTCGTGGGCCCGGTAGACCTTGCCCATCCCCCCGACGCCGAGCTCCTCGATGATCTCATAGCGACCGGCGAACAGTGTCCCACGAGCAAGCTCGTCAGCCGTCGTCTCGAGGGTTTTGGTGAAGGAACCCTGGCCAGGCCCTTGAGAAAGTGGTGTTGCACACTCCCGGCAGAACTTGGACTCAGCCGAGTTCTCGGTCCGGCACCGCGGACAATGCATCCTCAATCCCCCTCTGGGCGAGGATAGGGTATGACAACTGCGAAGGCCCCGTCAATAGACCGCTTCGAGAGGGCTGCCCTCGTCTCATTGGAGTGGCGCCGCCAGAATCCCGGGCCTAGCTCTTGAGCTTGTCCTTGAGGAAGGCGACCGTGCGCTTCCAGGCGAGCTCGGCGGCCTCTTTGTTGTAGCGCTGGCCGGTGTCGTTCATGAAGGCGTGGCCGGCGCCCTCGTACATATGGATCGTGTGCTCGATGTGGGCTTTCTCGAGGGCCTCCTTGAAAGCCGGGATCCCCGCGTTGATGCGCTCGTCGTCGCCCGCGTAGTGGATGAGCATGGCCGCCTTGATCTTGGGAACGTCCTCCGGCGCGGGCTGCGCGCCGTAGAAGGGCACGGCCGCGGTGAGGTCGGGAGCGTTGACGGCGACCTGGTTCGTCACCCCGCCGCCCCAGCAGAAGCCCATGCAGGCGACCTTGCCCGTCGCCTGGGGCCCCGTCTTGAGATAGGCGACGGCGGCGACGAAGCACTTGATGTTGGCCTCGCGGTCGAGCTTCTGGAAGAGCGGCCGGGCCTCGTCAGGGTTGGCCGGCGTCCCGCCGAAGGGCGACAGGGCGTCGGGCGCGATGGCATGAAAACCCTCGAGCGCCACGCGCCGGGCGATGTCCTCGGTGTGGGGATTGAGGCCCCGGTTCTCGTGGATGACGATGACGCCCGCGAGCTTTTTGGCGCCCTTCGGCTTGGCCGAGTAGGCGCGCATCTTTCCCGTTTCGCACGGATACTCGATGGCGCCGGTTTCGAGGCGCGGATCGTCCATCGGGACGATCTGGCCGCCGCCGCCCCCGCCCTCCAGGGCGGGCAGCAGCGCGGCCGCGGCGGCCGTCCCGCCGGCGAGCGCGGCCAGCCGGCCCAGGAACTCGCGACGGTCCATCCCGCCGCGCGCGTACGTACCGTAAAGGTCCTTGATCTCAGGGCTCATGGTCCTTCCTCCCTCCTCGGTTTGCGATTCCCCAGAACGCCTCCATCGTAGTCGGCGCCTTATGACCTGTCAAGAAAGAGGGGAGCTCATGACGCGCGGAGACTGGCGGCGTGGCGACGATTTGGGTATATTGGGAGCATGATCGACCGACCGAGGGGGAAAGGCGGGTTCACCGACGACGCCGAGGCCATCTGGCGGGCCGCCCTCGGGGCCGTTGAACCTTGGAATCTCGTCCGGAAGAGCGTCGAACGCCAGGGGGACGTCGTCCGGATCAAGGACAAAGAATTCGACCTGGCCGGGTACGAACGCGTCTTCATCGTCTCCTTCGGCAAGGCCGCGGCGGCCATGGGCGAAGCCCTGGCCGGGATCGTCGACGAGCGGCTGACCTCCGGACTCGTGGTCGTGCCCTGGCCCGTTGGCAAGGAATCCTCGCGGCTCGAATACCTCGAGGCCTCCCACCCCGTCCCCGACGCGCGAAGCGTCGAGGCGGGCCGGCGCGTCCTCGAGATCGCCTCTCAAGCCGGGGAAAGGGACCTCCTCTTCGTCTGCATCTCCGGCGGCGGCTCGTCCCTCCTGGCGCTTCCGGCCGAGGGGATCACGCTCGAGAAGAAGCGCCGGATCACCGAGGACCTCCTCCGCGCCGGAGCGACCATCCAGGAGCTCAACGTCGTCCGCAAGCACCTCTCGGAGATCAAGGGCGGGCAGCTGGCCCGGGCGGCCTTCCCGGCCACCGTGGTGGCCCTCGTCATTTCCGACGTCATCGCCGACGACCTCGGGACGATCGCTTCGGGGCCGACGTACTGGGATGCCTCGACCTTCGCCGACGCGAAGGCCATCCTCGAATGTTACGACCTCTGGGACGCGTCCCCGGCCATGGTCCGGGCCCGCATCGAAGACGGCGAGCGCGGCCGGGCGCCGGAGACGCTCAAGGAAGGCGATCCCGTCTTCGAGCGCGTCTCGACCGTCATCATCGGCGACAACATGACGGCCCTGCGCGCCGCGAAACATGAAGCCGAGAAGCAGGGTTTCGAGCCCATCTTCCTGTCCTCGTCCGACGGCGGTGAGGCCCGGAGGACGGCGGCCGGCTACGCCGCTTTCCTGGCCGAGCTCGCCTGCTCCGCTCCCATGCTGCCGCGGCCCCTCTGCCTTCTCGCCGGAGGCGAGCTGACCGTCACGGTCAAGGGGCAGGGGAGGGGCGGCCGCAACACGGAGTTCGTCCTGGCCTCGCTCGTCGATATGGAGAAGGCCAAAATCGAGGGCCTCGAATGGCTCATCCTGAGCCTGGGGACGGACGGCATCGACGGCCCGACCGACGCCGCGGGCGCCTGGGCCGACCCCCGGACGATCAAGACGGCCCGGGCCCTCGGGCTGAACGCCTCGGAGTATCTCGACGACAACGATTCCTACGGCTTCTTCAAACAGACGGGGAACCTGATCATGACCGGGCCGACCGGCACCAACGTCATGGACCTCCGCGTCTTCCTGCTCCGCGCCGCCTGACCTCTACTTGTACACCCCGGCCAGGTCCCACTTGGCGATCGTGTCGAGGACGAGCTCGGCGACGCGGTCGTTGACCTTGCGGAAATACTCCTTGGCTTGCGCGGCGTCGAAGGTCGGATAGCCCTGGCCTTTTTCGTAGAGCAGGATCGTCGACGCCACGGGCACGGTGTAATAGGCCCCGGCCGGCGCGTTGGGCGCGGCCATCTCGGGCTTATACCGCTCGGGGTGGACGGACGCGGGCAGGAAGGCCTGGATGTAGGCCGTCTCGTTGTTGCCGGCGTGCCCGCCGTTCTGTTTGAAAACGGACTTGGTGATGTCGTCGGCCAAGGTCCACCAATTGACGACGAGGACACGGACGCGGCGGGCGTTGGCGACCCGGGTCGCGGCGGCGTTGAGGGCGGCCGTGTTGCCGCCGTGGCCGTTGAGGACGATGATGTTCTTGAAGCCGTTCCCGGCCAAGTTGTCGAGGACGGCCTCGGCGAACGGCGCGTACGTCTCCGCGGCGATCGAGACCGCGCCCGGGTAGGCCTTCATGGCCTCGGTCATGCCGTAGTTCAGGACGGGGGCGATGAGGGCGTCGACGCGGACGGCGATGTCGCGGGCCATGGCCTCGGGCGCGAGGCTGTCCGTGCCGTTGGGAATGACGCCGTGCGGTTCGAGCGAGCCGAACGGGACGAGGACGGTGTCGATCTTGGCCGGGACGAGCTCGCCGAACTCCTGCCAGCAGAGCAGGGCCATCTCCCGCGTCGTCGGCGGCTTGTCCGTCCCTTTGGCCGCGCCCGCCTGGGCCCCGGCTGTCTGAGGCACCGCTCCCGCGGCGGCGACCGCCGCGCCAAGGGCTATCGCTGTCAGGACCGTCAGGATCTTTTTCATGTGAATCGCCTCCTCGCTCGTCCCATCTTAAGTCATCCCGCCCCGTTTGGGAATGGCCGCCGAAGCGAACGGACGCATAATTATTTTCCTTGATTTTCATGGCCGCGCTTTTATAAGATGTTAGTGGCTCTCTTTCGCCGGCTGGAGAGGGCTCCCTCAAAATTTCCAATCATCACCCCCCTTTTGCTGACCTCAGCCGGCACTTTGCCGCGCCGGGGCGATTGTGCTATCATTCCAGACAGCGCGGAACACGGAGTTCATGATGGGCAAGGTCGACTGGAAAAAAGAACTCGCCAACCATTTCGAGAACGTCCGGGTCATCGAGCTCTGCCAGGCCGAGACCGTCGGCCAGTTCGACCAGTTCTGCGAGTTCATCGCCGAGCCCGCCTTCGATAGCCTCACCGAGGAGCTGAACAACTACCGGATCAAGTCCGATCAGGTGAAGACCAAGGGCCGCAGCATCCGCTTCATCATCTGCTTCCCGGGCCTGAAAGAAGAGCAGTTCCATTACCGTATCGCGCTGCCCAAGAACGCCGTGGAGCTCCGGCTGAAGCTCCAGATCAAGGCCCGCCGCACGCCCAAGGCCGAATATCAGACGACCGACGAGGACTTCATGCCCGGGCTCTTCCCCTTCAAGGTGCTGAGAATGGACAAGGACGAGGTCGTCGCCGACATCGTCAAGCACTACACCGGCTTCTGTTACACGGCGCTGACGTCGCCGGACTGACCGCCCTCCAAGAGGGGGTCAAACCTACGCGATGCCAGTTTATTCCGCTCGCGCTGGCATCGTAATCCGGCTAACCCCGAATACGCCTAACCTTGAGTACTGGCATCGCGTAGGTTTGACCCCATCTTCGGTCTCCCCGCGACCGGCGATTCGCCCAAGACCGTGGCCAGCCCCGCGGCGACGACCATGAGAGCGGCCAGAATGAGGAGCGGCGTCGTCATCGAGCCCGTCGACTTGTCCTTCATGGCGTCCATGGCCACGATGAAGATGATGCCCGAGACCTGGCCCATCAAGATGAGCAGGCTGTTCGATGTGCCCTCGGGGGCCGGGTGGGTGATCTCGGCCCCGTATTGAAAGGCGATGGGGCCGGCGCTCAGCAGGAAGAACCCGAGGGCGAACCCCGAGAGGAATAGCAGCCAGGCGGCGGTGGCGTATGTCATCCCGATGAGCCCGGGCAGGAGTCCCACGAGGGCCAGGATGACGTAAGGTTTCCTGCGCCTGGTCTTGTCGGAGAAAAGAGGGATGACGATCGCGCCGGCAATGCCCCCGGCGAGCATCAAGGCCCCGAGAGTGCCGGCCTGCGTGATCGTGAAACCGCGCGGCCGGATGATGTCCTCGACCCATGTCGAGACGCTGTTGAAGAGGCCCAGGCCGAGGAAGAAGATGACCAGCAGCAGGAGAAAATCGCGCTGGCGGAGCATCGATTTGAGGCCGTCGAACATCAGGACACGTTCGTCTTTGCCCGCCGGCGTCGGCGGATGCTCGCGGGCGACGGCCAGGAACAGGACCGCCGTGACGGCCATGGCCGCGCCATAGATCAGGAGCATCCCCTTCATCCCCGACCGCAGGAAAAGGTAGGGCGAAAGAAGCATCGCCATCAGGGGGCCCACGTAGAGCGCCAGCGTCCCCAGCCCCGAGGCCGTGGCCCGCTCCCGGACAGGGAACCAGCGCACGGCGACTTTGGTGATGGCGCCGATCACGAGGGGCTGGCCCACGGCGATCCCGATCTGCGCGAGAAGGACGATCGTATAGTTCGAGGCGAAGACACCGCGCAGGAGGGCGAAGACGGCCGAAAGCACGGCGCCCAGGCCGGCCGCGGCCTTGAAGCCCCAAGTGTCGATGGCCCACGCGGCGGGGATGGCCAAGATGATGTAAACGATCATGAAGACCATGGACAGGAGGCCGACCATGAAGTCGGACCTGCCATAGAAGGCCGCGGCGGGACCGGTGATGGGCGCGAACGAGAGCCACAGGACCTGGGTCAGCGAGCCCATGATCCCGAATACGGCGAGGATGAGCCAGCGGGCGCGATAGACCTTGATGGGTTCATTTTCCATGGGGCGGACCTCCTTTTACTATGGACATCATCCCGCCGCCGCGCGGACGGCCGCGAGGTGGGTATCGAGCAAACGGCGCGCGATCCCGATGACGGCCGGCATCACCGCGCCGGCGGGGAGATCGCTTCCGGCGACAGGGGCGGCGAAGGACAGATGGACGCGGGGCCTGACCCGCCTCGGGAACACCATCTGCCAGGCGACCTGCAGGAACTCGGCCAGCTTCTGGCGTCGGGCCGGGCTCCGGCGGATCCTGACGAGCGGACTATGGATGAACCGCGGCAACAGGATGCCGCTGGCGATGGCCACCTGCAAGCGTGTCCCGGGTACGTGGCGAAGCATGAGCTCGAGACTGCGGGACCACTCGTCGAGGGCTTCGGCCGCGCCGGGGCCGGTCTCCGGGTCGGGCTCGACTTCCGTGTGCGGGTAGATGAGCAAGGCGCCCCCATCGGCGAGATGCCTCAGCGAGCTCCGGAGGGCCTGCGCGCGCCCGGCCGGGGTGTTCAGCGCGTAGACGAAGTGTTTGCCGGCCACGGCGAGCGCCCGTGTAAAACCGACGTCCGAGATGACGACCTTGAGGTCAGGCCTGGGAACGGAAGCCATGATGGCCAGGGAATCATAAGCGCCGGGGTGGTTCGAAGCGACGATCAGAGGCCCCGCTTGGGGGATGCGCTCGGCCCCCCAAACTCGTGGTTCGAGCGCGAAGTCGCGCAGAATGCTGCGGGCCCCCCCGGGGAGCCCCGCCAGCCTGATCTCATCGTCGGCGCGGGCTAGGATCCGGGCGAAGCGGGAGGCCGGGAGCCGGAAGAGAGGGCCGAGGAGAAGTCGCGCCGGGCCCGAGGGAGAGCCCGTTAGGGCGCGCACGACCTCATCGATGATCCTTTCCCGATATGCCGGGAGGTCCTGCCGGTCGTTTGCGGATGTCATGGCGACGGTGCGAGGCGAACGCGGCACCGACTATAGGACCGGCGACAGGCGGATGTCAATAAGGGCGGGGACTCCGCTACTTGCCCTTCTCTTCCTTCTTGGCCTTCTTGGCCGCGGATGCCGCGGTCTCGATCTTCTTCCAGGCGGCGGGTTTCCAGACCCAGCGGTTGCCCACCCGCTCCCATGTCCCTGGGACCCATTCCCTGTTCTTCTTGGCCTTGATCCAGCGGCCGTCGACCCACTCGTAGTTGACGCCCGACCACTTCCAGTAGCCGGGGGCCCAAACATGGTTGGAACTCGGTTGAAGGGTCGGGGCCTCGGTCCGCAGCGGGGGAGGGCCGACCCGAGGGTCCTCACCGGCCAAACCGGACAGGGCGAGGAGGAGAAGAGCGGCCATCACGGCCCAGGCAGTCTTTCTCATCGGATCCTCCACCCGTTTAGTCGGTGGAGGGGAGGGAAAGTGCGAGGGCCCCGGGGCCGCTCTCCGGGCCTGTCCCCTTATTTCAGCGAGTTGATGACCTCAAGGACCTTCATCAGGTAGTCGTAGCCGGGCCGGTCGACGGTGTTCTGGCCGAGGTACTTGAACTGGAGGATGCCGTCGGCGTCGACGATGTAGACGCTGGGGATGTTCTGGTCGACCTTACTGCCGCTCCACTCGTTCCGGAAGAGGTCGAGCCTCTTGGAGAGCATCCGCTCGCCGTCGACGAGGATCGGGAAGGGGTCCAGGATCGTCCCCTTTTCGAGGGAAAAATCTTTGGGGTAGAGCTGGCGGGACCGCTCCATGCGGGCCTTCCCGCGCTCGTCGAGCTTGGACGGATCGGCCGGGTTCTTGTTGTTCCTGATCGTTTCGAGCTGACCGGGCAGGGCCTCGAGCCAGAGCTTGACGATGTCCTGCGTGTAGGGGAAGACGACCAGGACCTTGACGTTGTATTTCTCCTGGATCTTCTGGGCCTTCTCGAGCTCGGCCAGCTCGACATAGCGGTAATTGCAGATCGTGCACCAATAATTCTCGGCCGCGTAGCCGCGGGGGAAGAGGATGAGGACGTTCTGGCCGCGGAGCGACGACAGGGTCAACGACCCGCCCTGGTAGACCGGCAGCGTGAAGTCGGCCATGGGCTGGCCGACGACGGCCGGCTGGGGCCGGGGCTCGGGATTCTGAGCCGGGGCCGCGGGCTGGGTCTGCTGGGCGGGTTGGGCCGGCTTGGTCACGGCCTGCGCTGCGGCCTGGCCCGAAAGCAGGACGGTTATCGCGGCGACGGCCAGAACGGTCAAGACGCCGACGAAAATGGCGGCCTTCTTCTTGTTGATCATGGGCGGGTCTCCTTCAGAAAGATGCTTCTATTAGAGACGACCCGCCCGGCGGAGTCAAGCGCCTAGAACCGGATCCGGATCCCGGCCCGCAGGCTGAAGCCGCTGAGGTCGAACTTCGGTTCGCGGTACGTGGTGTCGGCGTCGTCGACAGGCGGGGTTTCCTCGACGGTGAACATGCTGAATGGATAATTGGGGTCGATTTGCGTTTCGATATAGAGCTTCCCGTCGGTTGTGCTCGAGCTTCCGCCGCTCGAATTCGAGATCCCCGTGACCTCCGCGAAGTTCTTGAGCTTGGCATAGCGTCCCGCGGCCTCGACGAAAAGGCCCATCTTTGGAGAGACCATATATTCGAGCCCGAGGCTGCCGTGGAAGCCCAGGGGGGAGGAACCCGACGTCAGGCTGGCGACCGACATCTCCAACCAGTCGGTCGGGCTGGTTTCCAGCCTTTGCGTGGCGTCGAACTTGAGCCCGGTGTAATAGGCCCCGCCGATATCCGCGGTCAGGTTGATCTGCCCGGCGAGGGGGAACGTGAAGAACGCCCCCAGGCGGATAGGGATGGCCGAGAGCGCCGGTTCGGCCGTAATGGTGTATTCGGTGGTATTGAGCGTCCATGTCGCGAGCGAACGGCTGGAATTCCGCATGAAACCGGCGCCGAGTCCCACGCCGATATTCGGCGTGATCTGGTAGATGAGGTCGGCTCCGAAGTCGAATCCGCCGTGGAGAGGCATGTAGCCGCCCGTGAAAGTCCCGGATCCCTGGGCCGCATAGGCCTCGAAGAGCTCGAAGAAGCCGTCGGAGCCGTCGTTGACGTCAGCGGCCAGGATATGGCTGTATCCGCCGTAGAGCCTGATGCTGAGCCGCGAGAACCCTTGGGGCGCGACGACCCCGGTCTGCGCGGCCGGGGCGGGGAAGACGTCCTGGTCGAAGCGGAATTCGAGCCCAGGCTGCGCGATCCGGCTTCCGATGCGGTCAGGGGTTTCGGCGGCCAGCGCCGAAGGCCAGGCGGCTAAACAGACGGCCGCGATCACGAGAATAAGGGTTAAAGATGGTTTAAGCTGAGAATTCATGGTTGACCTCCGGATAGAATGTCTTCGCCCCTTTAGTCGGTCAACTTGTTGATTAATCGCTAATTTTATGGGGTCTGATCACAGCAATATGAATATGATCAATAAGATAGGATTGTTATCTATCGAGTCCCGGACCGATTATAAGCGTTGTTGAGGGCATAAACGAAGATATCAGCCTTTGATCCGGAACTCCTTGAACTGGGTGCCACGGTACTTGTCCATCAGGAAGAGCCGGTCGCCGTAGATGAAGATGCCGTCGACAAAAAAGTCGAGCGGGAGCGAGCCAAGGAGCGCGCCGTCGGCGTCGAAGACCTCGAGCTTGTAGGCGTCGGTCGTCCGGAGCTCCTGGCCATCGCCCATGACCTTGTAGCCGATCGTCCGCCCGCCGCTCCCATCCATGGTCATGCTGACCGCCGTTCCGACCTGCTCCTCAGTCTTGAGCTGGCGGGTCATCGTGACGACCCAGATGCGGCCTTGACCGTCGACGGCGACTCCGCCGGCGCAGCGGTTCAATCGAGGCCCCCGGACCGAGATATTGTTCGCGCCCTGCCGAGTGACCTCTCCCTTATCCTTGATCTCCATGGAATAGGGGAGCTCGCGGTCGGCGCGCCAGAGGAGACGGCCATCGGCCGCGTATTTGTCGATCCTGTTCTGGACCGGGAACACGAGATAGACCTGGCCGGCGCCGTCGACCGTCATGATGACCTCGTTCCCGGCGTTGTTCACGAGATCGTCCTTGAAATCGAAGGGCTCGCCGAACTCCCTGAGCGGCTTGCCATCGGCGTCGATGACCTTGCCGAGCTTCGGCAGAGCGGCCGGCTTCTTTTCTTCCGGGTTCATCGTGAAACGCATCCGGGGCGCCCCCGTGATGAGCTCGCCGGGCCGGCCGAGGAACACGGGGCCGGCGCCCTGCTCGAGCCCTTTGATCGTCTTGTGGTCCTTGCCGTCCGGCGTCAGGACCTGGATGCGCTGGTTGTTCGGGTCGGAGACGTAGAGGAAGCCCTTGGCGTCGACGGCCAACCAGGCCGGATAATAGAATTCGCCGGGCCCCTGGCCCTGGCGCCCGTAGGTCGCCAGATATTTCCCGTCGGGGCCGAATTTCTGGACACGGTGATTGCCGGTGTCGAGAACGAAAAGGTCGCCGGCGCCGTCGACAACGATGGTCGAAGGCATGTAAAAGGCCAGGTTCTCGTCGGCCGTCTCGACGTCGCCCAGCGTGCGGACGGGCTCGAGCGCGACCTTCGGGGACTTGCCCCAGGCGCCGGGGCCGGAGTTGTGGACGACCTTGACGCCGTCCACGGTTTCGACTTTCTGGCCGGCGAACGCGAGCGCCGAAGCCAGGGCGAAGGCGGATATCAGCAGGATGGTTTTTGTTCTCATGCGCGTTTCTCCTTGTCTCGTCAACCGATTATAGGGGAAAAGCGTTGCGGGTCATAGATTGAACGTGACCTCGGAATTCACTATAGTGTCGCCGAAGCCGCGACTTCGGGAGGAGAACATGGACGACCGTGAGACGCTCGAGCTCCTGCGAGCCATGGTCAAGGCGCAGAGCCATCCCGCCATCCCCAGACAGGAAGAGGGCACGGCCCTTGCCCTTCAGGATTACCTCCGACGCCACGACATCCCGGGCGAGCTCATCGAGGTCCGCGAAGGACGGCCGAATCTGATCGCGAAACTCGAGGGAAAAAAGCCCGGGCGGCATCTTCTCCTTTGCGGCCACACGGACACGGTCCCTCCCAACGCCGGGTCCTCCGCCGATTTCTTCTCCGCCGCAGTCGAGAACGGCCGGATCTTCGGGCGGGGGACCGTGGACATGAAGGGCGCGCTGGCGGCCATGGCCGCCGCCCTCGTCGATATCCGGGAGTCGGGCGGCCTCGACTCCGGCCGGGTCACGCTGGCCGCGGTCATCGACGAGGAGCTGGAGAGCCTCGGCGCCGAGGCGCTGATCACGAGCGGCTTCAAGGCCGACGGCGCCGTCATCGGCGAGCCGACCGGGAACCGCGTCGCCATCGGCCACAAGGGGCTCGAGTGGCTCGAGGCCCGGTTCATCGGCAAAGCCGTCCACGGCAGCGTGCGCGAGGAGGGCATCGACGCCATCGGCGCGGCGGCCCATTTCATCTCCCTCATCGAGCACGAGCTCATCCCCGGGTTCGAGCGGCGCCCCGATCCGGTCCTCGGCCTCTCGGCCATCAACATCGGCACGATCCACGGCGGTCAGCAGCCGAGCATCGTCGCCGGCGACTGCCGCGTCCAGGTCGACCGGCGCTGGGTGACGAACGAGACGATCGAGCAGGTCTTCGACGGCCTCGAGGAGCTTCTCGCCAAGGTTCGCGCCGCCCGCCCGGGGCTCAGGACCGAATTGGCGAGGATGCCCGAAGGCATGGCCATGATGCTTCACGGCCCGCTCGTCATCGACCCCGGGCACCCGCTTGTCCTCGCCGTCCGGGGGGCCCTCGACGACGCGGGCCGCGACAGCGTCCCCCATCGTGTTCCCGGCCTGGACCGACGGCGCCCTCATCTCCCGCGAGGCGGGCATCCCGACGCTCATCTGGGGGCCCGGCGAGCTCAAGCTGGCCCACTCGGCGGAGGAGAGCGTCCCAGTCGAGGATATTTTTCTCGCGGCGCGGCTCTACGCCGCCGCGGCCCGCCGCTTCACGGGGTCGACCTGAGAAGCCGAGGAGCCGGGTGGAACAATTCTCCCTGGAGCACGCATTGTCACGGAGGCTCGAATGACGCATGAACGCTGGGTGCCGATCATCCTCATCGGATTAGCGGGCCTGGGATCGCAGTCCGGATGCGGCCGCGACGATCTCAGGACCGAGATCGCCAAATGGCAAGACGGAAAGACGGCCGCGATCTCGCTCACCTATGACGATAACAGCGCCAACCAATTCCGGGTCGCGGTGCCCCTCATGACGCGCCTTGGCCTTCCGGCCACTTTCCACATCATCACGGGCGAGATCGAAGGATCCCGCTATCATGGGGCGTTCATCGGCCGCCCCGTCGAAGACATCGTTCGTGAGACAGGCCGCATCCCTACCGGGCCGGATAACTTCTTCGAACGGGCCTCGGCGATCGGCAGGCTCGGGCTCCAGGAAGGCTTCGATCTTCACCTTCGTGCCGGCGAGCTTTTCGAGGACGGCAAGATTGGCGAAGCCCATAAGCTGATCGACGAAGCCTTCGCGAAAGTTCGGGCCGGCCTGCTCAAATCAGAGCCGCCGTCGCCGCCGGGTTCCGGCGAACGTCATCTGACCTGGGACGACCTGAAGGCCCTGGCCGCGCAGGGATTCGAATTTTCGAGCCACACGATCACTCACCCGCGCCTGGCGGTCCTCGACGATGCCAACCTGGACTACGAGCTCCAGAAGAGCCGCGAGGACATCCTCGACCATCTCGGCCCCAAGCACGCGTTCACCGTCGAATGTCCATTCGGCACCGAGGACGAGCGTGTCGTCCGGCACGCGCTGGCGCTATATCCGGCTTCGCGAAACCGCATGCCCGAGCCATTTCTCGAGGAGCTCAACCGCTCGAGCGAGATGGACCCGACCGCATCCTCTAAAGAGTATGTCCAATGGCAGCGCGGCGTTCTGACAGCGACGCCCATGAGCCGGATGAGAGGTTGGGTCGATACGATCGTTGGCCGCGACAGCATCTGGCTGGTCCTCGTCTTTCATGGTATCGACGGCATCGGCTGGGAGCCGAAAACCGGCGCCGAGCTCGAGGAGTACTTTAGCTATATCAAGTCCCTCGAGGGCCGCGTCTGGGTGGCGACCTTTCAAGACGTGACGAAGTACATGCGGGAGCGCATGCATGGGCGCGTTACGACGGTTCGGAAAGGGAAGGCGATAGAAGTCGACCTCCGCCACGACCTGCCGGCCGAGATCTACGATCTTCCGCTCACTTTGAGGACGTCCGTGCCTTCAGGCTGGAAAACCGTCGAGATCAAGCAGGGTAACCGGACCGCTATCGTCAGACCAGCCAGGGGCAGTCGGGGTGTCTGGGCATGGTATCAGGCCAAGCCCAACGCCGACCCTGTGTCACTCACGAAACGCAGAAACTGACCGCCAAGAAGAGAACGCCATGTCCAAAAAGTCAGTGACGGTGATCACGCTGGCGGCTTTCGTTCTCGCGTCCACGTCCTGCACCGGGTGGAGGACGACACGTATTGACGGGATATCGGGGGCTCCCGGCAAGAGAGCGAAGATCATGAGCGTCGTCAAGGCGTCCGGAGAACGCATCGACTTCTCCAAGTCCGATCCGGGCCGCGTTCGCGGCCTGGTGATCACGGGCACGGCCGTTTCAGGACTCTCGGCTCCGATCGATATTCAAAGGCCTTTTTCTTCGATCAAGGAGCGGGACGACGGGACCGTCTATGAGATCACCGACAAGAGCGGTCGCGTGTATGCCGTCCAAAGCGTCTTGAAAGAAGACGAGATCCAGTGGTCCGTTATCATCAAGGAAAGGACGGCGCAGCGGGTCTCCATCCCCCTCTCGGACGTCCGTCAGGTCCGCTTCAAGAAGATCAATCCGGCCCTGACCTTGATCGCGATGGCGGTGCCGGTGTCCTTGGGACTGCTCTATTTGGCAATGACGGCAGCGTTCCGCGAATAGGCGTTCTTTAGGGCCGCTTCGAGACGGCCGAGGACCCGGCTTACCGCTCGATCGCGCCGATGTCGCCCGTCGTGCCCCGCGGCCGCGCCGTCCCGAGCTGGTCAACCTCCTCCATATGGAAGGATTTCGTCTCCCTGCTGACGGTGAGGCGGATATGGTCGCCGAGCGGTCCGCTCGTGAACGTCCCCCAGAAGTCGTCCCCGAGCCTGACCATGCCGAGCCGGTCGCCGATGGCCGTGTCCAGATCGTGCCAGAAGGTGATCCACGCCGCGTTCTCGGCATTCGATGGCCAGGTCCGGGCCGGCCCGTACCAGGTCGTCCCGGTCATGTCGCCGAATTCCGATCCGAAATCGTCGCCCAGGATCGCGCCGTACTGGTTCCGGCACTGCAGGATGACGTAGTTGAGGAAGTCGTCCGTGGGCACGCCGGATCCGGTGTATCCGGCGTTGACGTAGGTGACGCTGTAATCCCGGTTGGGGATCTTATCGACGGCGAGGTCGGCCGGGGGGTACCACAGGATGGCCGGCCCGCCGGCGTCCGTCCCGACGGATATGGCCTTGGCGTGATAGTGCGCGCCGCCGACATCGAGCGCCTGCGCCAGCGTGATCCCCTCCTGGTCGCCCGGCTTGGGCCAGCGCTTGCGACTGGACATCATCCACTCGGGCACCGGCACGAGGATCCAGGTGAAGTTGACCCGGCCGACGATGTTGTAGCCGTTGCTGAAGAAGTCGAGGATGGAGCCGGCGAACCAGTCCTCGGGGGCGCCGTTCAAAGTGTTGCCGACGACGATCGAGTTCTGGAGCCAGACGGTCTCGATGACGTGGGCGTTGCCGGTCGTGGCCCCGACTCCGGCGCCGGCCGCGCTGGGCTTGCCGCTGAAGTAGGCGAGCTCGCCCGTCACGGCGTTCTCCGCGATGGTGCAGCCGGACAGCATGAGGGAGCCGCCGCCCATGTAGATGCCGCCGCCCCGGTCGAACCATTGGCCGGCGTTGACGAAGTCCGGATGATCCTCCAGGAGATTGCGGGCGACGGTGCAATTCGTCAGCACCATGGTCGCCAGATTATTCGGCCCGCCGGACAGGCTGAAGATGCCGCCGCCGTAGGCGTGCTGGGCCGTGACCCTGTTGCCGCTGACCGTGCACCGGTCGAGCGACGTGTTGTTCCCCCGGCCGCCCGTGTGGTCCCCGCCGCCGACGGAGTAGATGCCGCCGCCACCGGCACCGTAGGCGATTACGGAATTGCCGCTGATGACGCAGTTCTTGAGGTCGAGTCCGTTGGCGTAGATGCCGCCGCCGTACGTGCCGCGGTCCCGGGCCGACCCGGATTCACCGACGCAGGTGTTGCCGGCGATCGTGCAGTTTTCGAGCCGCGCCGTGCCCCAGACCGCCAGTCCGCCGCCCCTGGCCAGGGTATACGGCTGGGTCCCGCCGGTGATGGCCACGGCCTCCGAATGGCCCGACTCGATGGTCACGTTCTTCATGGTCAGGTCGCCGTATACGGCCAGGACCCGGGCGTGAGTCGTCGCGCCGCCGCCCCACTTGACCGTGATCCCGTTCGGCAAGCCCGAGGCGTCGACGACGAGGTGCTTTCTGGCGTAAAGGGCGGACTCGCCGTAGTCCCTTTCCAGATAGCCCGCGAACGCGTTGTTGACGTAGACTTCGCCCACGAGCGTCGAATGCTCCTCTCCGACGACCGTGAGCAGGATCGTGTCGCCGTCGAGGGCAGGGTCGAAGGTGATGGCCTCGCCCGACACGGCCGCCGCGATCGCCGAACGCAGGGTGATCGTTCCGGCCGGCGGGGAGGCGATGTCCTCCAGGGAATTGACTACGAGATTCGAGGTCGGCGTATCGTCGTTCGAGGCGCAGCCGCCGGCCACGAGGGCCAGGGCCAACGGGACGACCCATAACGTCAGGCGAGCGGGCTTCATGGGCGGAGCTCCTTTTCTACAGATCCGAAAGGCCGCTCTTGGCGGTCGCCTATCTAGTATAGGCCGCCTCCCCGCCCTTGACAAATCGCCCCCCAGCCCTCCTCTTGACAGAATATTGACGCATTCTTTACCGAACGTTGACACACCCGGGCCGGCGGGGCATCATAATGATACCGAGGGGACGATCGGAGGACCGAGATGAAAAGGCAAATCCGGGCGCTCATCTGGCTGGCCCTGGCCGCCCTGGCGACGTCCTGCACGACGTACAGGGTCAAGGATGTGGACGGCCGGGCCCTGGCCGCCAAGGCCCAGAAGGCCCGGATCGTCGGCGTGCAGACCGCCGGGGGTTCCGTCGCCTTCTCCGAGGAAGATCCGGCCGTTATCACGGAAGGCGTGGTCCTCGGCAGCGTCTACATGACCTATCAGCTCGATCCCCGGGACATCGCCGATGTCTCGTCCAGTCCCGCCGGTCCGGAGGTCGTACTGAAGGACGGCAACCGCTTCCGGGTCATGGCCAGCAAGGCCAAGGGGGATGGCGTCGAGTGCGAGACCATCAAGCCCGTGGTCGTCCCCCTGGACGACGTCGTCAAGGCCAAGCTCAGGGTGAAAGACGCCGTGGGATCGATCTTCGGCACGCTCGGAGCGGCCATATTGGTGGTGGGGGTCGCGGCCCTCGATGACCGCGGTCAGCGGCGACGATGTGGACGAGTACGATCCGGAGGACAGCGCCACGGCCGACTTCATCGACTCCCTTCTCGAGCCCGATGTTCCGCTGGTCGGAGGGCGCCCTAACTCGGCCATCCTCTCCCTGCGGGACTCGTTCGACACATCCGCGGAGGAGGAGTTCTGGTCTATGGAGTGGACACCCGTGAACGTCGAGCCGGGGGAAGACGGCAAGCTCCGCGTCAAAGTCGACAACGGATCGGGCGCGCCGCGGGGGATCGACGAGGCCAAGCTCATCGTCGTCGACCATCCTCCGGGCGTGACCGTCGCTCCGGACGTCCTCGGGGGCGTGCGCTCGTTCTCCGCTCCCGTCACGCCCGACGCCGCGACCGACAGCGTTAGCGGCGACATCATGGATCTCGTGTCCGCCAAGGACGGCGTTTTCTGGCGCTCAAGCGGCAAGCTCGATCTCAGCGCGGGGACGCCCCTGCACGACGAGCTCGTGCTCTCGTTCCCCAAGCCGAAGGGGGCCCTGAAAGCCAAGCTCATCGTCTCCGCGTCGAATTCGGCCTGGCGCTCCGAGTTCGCCCGCGAGGTCCATGCCCAGGCCGCCGCCAGGTCGCTGGCTTCTTATCCGGAGCGGGAATACAGCAAGCTGCATGTCCGGATGATGACGTATTCCGGCTGGAAGACCGGACAGGTGCTCTTCGCGGGCGGACCACTCCCCGCGGTGGACATGATCTATGATCTGGACCTGAGCGACGTCGCCTCGGACAGAGTCAAGCTCGCGCTATCGCCTCCTGTCGGGTATTGGATCATCGACCGCCTGGCCATCGATTTCGGGAAGACGATCACCGTCAAAGCGGTCGAGCTCGCCCCCGACGACGTGGACGGCCCGGACGCGGCCCAGGTCCTCGCGGCTCTTGCCACCGAGGACGGCACGACCCTGCGTCTCGCCGGCCCGAACGATCCGGCCGTCCTGACGTTCACCCTCCCCCCTCGCGCGGAGGGGCTGGAGCGGAGTGTCTTCCTGCGGACCGTCAGCTGCTACGAGATGCCGCCGGGGCCTTCCCGCCGCCGCGCGCGAGCATCAGGATAAAAAGATGTTATGATAGAGGGGATGAAAAACACGCCGAAGACCGTCCGCGTCGCCCTTCCCCTCGTTCTGACCGCAGGCCTGCTCCTGGCTCTGTTCGTCCCCCTGAGCCCGGCGCGAGCCCAGGACCGGGCCTCCTCTTCCGCCCTCGCCGCCCAACAGGTCGCCCCGCAGACCGATCAGGCGGCCGTCCCGCCCGCCCGATACGCCCTCGACCAGGCGATCCCGGTCGACCCGCGGATCACGGTCGGGCGGCTCCCGAACGGCCTCCGTTACTGGATCCGCGAGAACCGGGAGCCGAAGAACCGGGCCGAGCTGCGCCTCGTCGTCAAGGCGGGCTCCGTCCTCGAGAACGAGAACCAGCGCGGCCTGGCCCACGTCGTCGAGCACCTGGCCTTCAACGGCTCGACGCATTTCCCGAAGCAGAAGCTCGTCGATTTCATGGAATCGATCGGCATGCGCTTCGGGTCCGACCTCAACGCCTTCACCAGCTTCGACGAGACGATCTACATGCTCCAGATCCCCATGGATTCGGCGGCCATCGTCGATAACGCCTTCCTCATCCTCGAGGACTGGGCCCACAACCTGACCTTCGAACCCCAGGCCATCGACAAGGAGCGCGGCATCATCGTCGAGGAGTGGCGCCTCGGCCAGGGCGCCGATACGCGGATCCGGGACAAGCAGATCCCCATCCTTCTCGCCGGCTCCCGCTACGCCGAACGCCTGCCCGACGGCAAGAAAGAGGTCATCGAGAGCTTCGCCTATGACACCCTGAAGAGCTTTTACCGGACCTGGTACCGGCCCGACCTCATGGGCGTCATCGCCGTGGGCGACTTCGACCGGGCCCGTATCGAGGAGCTCGTCAAGAAGCACTTCGGTCCCATCCCCATGCCCGCCAACCCCGCGCCGCGCCCCGATTACCCTGTGCCCGACCACGACGGGACGCTCTTCGCCATCGCCGCCGACAAGGAAGCCTCCCAGAGCGTCGTGGCCGTCTACCACAAGCTCCCCGCGGCCGACCAGAGCCTGGTCGGGTCCTACCGCCGCATGCTCGTCGAGCGGCTCTTCAACGACATGCTCAACGACCGGCTCTCCGAGATCGCCCAGAAACCCGATCCGCCCTTCCTGGGCGCCGCGTCGAGCCGGGGACGATTCGTCGGCTCCAAGGACGTCTACGTCCTGTCCGCCCTCGTGGGAGACGGCGGGATCCCCCGCGGGCTCCGGGCCATCTACACGGAAGGGGAGCGCGTGGCCCGCTTCGGGTTCACGGCGACCGAGATCGAGCGCCGCAAAGCGACGGCCATGCGCTACTTCGAGCGGGCCCTGGTCGAGAAGGAGACCGAGGACTCCACCGCCTTCGCCGAGGAGTTCACCCGGGCCTTCCTCCAGGGCGAGCCGACGCCCGGCATCCAGTACGAATACGACCTGCACAAGCTCTTCATGCCCGGCATCACCCTCGACGAGGTCAACGCCCTGGCCCGGGAGTGGATGACCGACAGGAACCGCGTCGTCATGGCCAGCCTTCCCGAAAAGCCCGGGGTCCCGGTCCCGACCGAGGCCGGCCTCAGGGCCGTCCTCGAGGAGGTCAAGAGCGAGGCGCTCACCGCCTACGAGGACACGACGACCGACGCGCCCCTCGTCCCCGAGGAGCCCCAGCCCGGCTCGATCGTCGCCCGGCGCGAGATCCCCGAGGTCGGCGTCACCGAGTGGACGCTGTCGAACGGCGCCCGCGTCGTGCTGAAGCCGACGAGCTTCAAGGAGGACGAGATCCTCTTCCAGGCCACGAGCGCCGGCGGCGTCTCGCTCGCCGATGACCCGAACCTCATCCCGGCCAACACCGCCGACCAGGTCATCCCCGCCGGCGGCCTCGGCGTGTTCAGCACCGTCGACCTCGAGAAGAAGCTGGCCGGCAAGGCCGTCACCATCCGGCCTTCGATCGACGAGCTCGACGAAGGCCTTTCGGGGAGCGCTTCGCCCCGCGACGCGGAGACCTTCTTCCAGCTCGTCTACCTGACCTTCACCGCGCCGCGGCCCGACCCGGTCGTCTTCGAGGTCCTCAAGTCCCAGCTCAAGACCTACCTCGAGAACCGGACCAAGAGCCCGGAGACCGTCTTCTCGGACACCCTGCGCACGACCCTGCAAAGGGACCAGCCCCGCTTCCGGCCCATGACCGTCGACGAGATCCCGAAGATGGATCTCCAGAAATCGCTGGCCTTCTTCCGCGACCGCTTCGCCGACGCGAGCGACTTCACCTTCATCCTCGTCGGCAACCTGGACATGGCGGTGATCGAGCCGCTCGTCACGCGCTACCTGGCCTCGCTGCCGTCGCTCAACCGCAAGGAAACCTGGAAGGACTGGCGCGTTTCGCCTCCGGAGGGCGTCGTCAAGCGGGTCGTGGAGAAAGGCCTCGAGCCCAAGAGCCTGACGGCCATCGTCTTCTCGGGGCCCTTCAAGGACGACCCGGGCAACCGCATCAACATCCGGGCGGCCTCGCAGGTGCTCGAAACCCGGCTGCGGAAGCTCCTCCGCGAAAAGCTCAGCGGGACGTACGATGTCAGCGTCCGGCCGTCCTACGGCCGGATCCCCCGCGCGGAGTTCCGGATGTCCATCGACCTCGGCACGGACCCGGCCCGCATGGAGGAGATGACCCAGGCCATCTTCAGCGAGATCAAGAAGCTCAAGAAGAAGGGACCGACCGCGAAGGAGGTCGAGGAGGACCGGCTGGCCGAGTCCCGCGATTACGAGACCCAAAGCCGGGAGAACGGCTGGTGGCTCAACAGGCTCACCGGCAGTTACGAGCTCGGCGAAAGCCCGGCCGCGATCATCCGCTTCCCCGAATCGCTCAAGCTCCTGACCCGCGCTTCGGTCCAGGCCGCGGCCAAGACCTATTTCGACACCAAGCGCTACGTCCAGGTCACGCTGTATCCGGAAAAGCATTAACCGACGGCTGCATCGGGAGCGTCAAGCCGGTTGTCACTCGTAATAGGTCCACATCCGGATGACCTTGACCGTCCGGATATCGGGCAGCACCTGATAGACGAGCCTGTTGTGGATGTTGATACGCCGGGAATAGGCGCCGGTCAGGTCCCCCACGAGCTTTTCGTAAGGCGGGGGATCCTTGAACGGGTCCCTGGCCAGGATCTCGAGTAAGACCTCGGCCTTCGGGCGCAGGCCTGAGGCGGCCAGCTTCTTGGCGTCCCTTTGCGCTTGGCGGGTGAATACGACCCGCCAGCTCACCACTTCAGGTCGGGCAGACACTTCTCGACGGGCTCCTTTAGCCCTTTGCGGATAGACGCGCGCATCCCCGGTATCGAGACCAGGTAGAGCGTTTCCTGGATGGATCGCCAATCATCCTCGGAGACGAGAACGGCGTTGGCCCTTTTCCCCGTGATCTGGATGGGCTCGTGGGAGGATGCTGCCTGGTCGAGGAGCTTATAAAGCCGCGCCCGGGCTTTGCTGGCCGTCAGTGTCGTCATTGCGGTGACCTCTGACCAAAGCGTACCATATTGCGTACGCTGAGTCAATCGCGATGCTCCAAACGGCCGGTCCATTCCCATGTCAACTCTCGGCATTTGCGATCCAAGAGAGAGACGCCTCACGTTCTCGGTTTCTCTCAAGCCAGGGCTCCGAGCGCATGATCGGCGCGGGTGCCATGTGGACGCAGGTCAAGAGCCTCTCAGAAATCCAGCTTCATCTTGGCGAGGACGCCTTTGAACCTCGGATCCGCCGCCAGGACGGGGGAGAAGATCTCGCTATAGACGTGGACGAAAGCCATCAAGGTATCGCGATCTTTATAGCCCTGGTCCAGGAGTTCGAAGGCCAGGTCGAGTTCGCCCAGCTCCGCGGCCAGCCAGGCGAGCCCCGCGGACGTGGTGTGCTTGACCTTCTTCTTGCTCTCGACCACCTCCCGGAGGATCCGTCGCGCCTTTTCCCGGTCCCCCTTCTTGATGGCTATCAGCCCGAGCATGCCGTCCGCCCAGCCGGGCGGGGCGAACAGTTTTTGGCCCTTCTCGAGGGCCTCGACGGCCTCGTCCAGGAGCCCTTTCTGATAATAGGCCACACCGGCATGGAAGTAGGCCAGGCCCAGGTTGGGGTCGATTTCCATGGCCTTGGCGAACTCGAGCAGAGCCTCGTCGGGCCGGGACGCGGACCAGTGCAAGCCAACCGACCAGCCATAATAGAGAGGCATGAGGGGATCGAGCTCCAGCGCCTTCTTGATCTCCCGGATGGATTCGTCGAAGCGCCTTCTGTTCATTAAAAACCAGCCGCGCGTGCCATGGCTCATCGCGTCGCCCGGATTGAGCGAAAGCACGCGATCGAAGCTTCGGCCGGCGGCGTCCCAATCCCACTCATACCAAAATGCCATCGTCGCGGCGACGGCGTGGGCTTCGGCGAGGTCGCCATCCAGCGACAGGGCCTTCTGGATGGCCGCTTTGGCCTTGGGCCACATCTCGGATGGCTGGGCCAGGTTCATAATGCCCAGGGCGCCGAACACGAAGGCCATGCCCGCGTAGGCCTGGGCAAAGCCCGGGTCCTTGTCGATGGCGGCCCGGAAGAAATCTAAGGCCTTGGCGTAGGACCCGGCGTCCGGCCGGGCCATAAAATAGAGCCCCTTCAGGTACAAGTTGTACGCTTCCGTGTCGGCGGTGGAGCGCTTGCGCAGGGCCGTCTTCTCGCCGCTCGGGAGCGTGACCTTGAGGTGCTCGACGATCGACATCGAGATCTCGTCCTGGATGTCGAAGACGTCCCGCTCCTCGCGGTCGTATCTTTCCGACCAGATGTGCATGCCCGTGGCCGCGTCGATGAGCTGGGCCGTGACACGAAGGCGGTTGCCGGCCTTCCGCACGCTCCCTTCGAGGATGGCCCCGGCGCCGAGCATCTTGCCGACCTCGCGGAGGTCGAGCTTCATCCCCTTGAGGGCGAAGGCCGAGGTCCGGGCCACGACCTTGATCCCCTGGAGCCGGGCGAGAGCGTGGATGAGCTCTTCGGCCAGCCCCTCGCCGAAATAGTCCTGGTCCTTGGCCGGGCTCATGTCGGCGAAGGGGAGGACGGCAATGGACGGGATGGCGTTGGCGGGCGGAGCCCCTGCTCCAGCCCCGCCCGGCGCACGGACACCCTCGCTCCGCAACGCCGACAAGACGCCCTCGACATCCTGAAATCGCTCCTCAGCCTTTTTCTGGAGGCACCCGAGGATGACTTCGTCGAGCCCCGGCGGGATCCCGGGCCTGAGGGAGCTGGGAGTCGGGGGAGCGTCGTTCAGGATCTCCTCCCGGACGTCCCCCACACCCTCCGCGGCGAACGGCCGCCTGCCTGTCGCCATTTCGAAAAG
Source organism: Candidatus Aminicenantota bacterium (assembly GCA_963809345.1). Lineage (GTDB taxonomy): Bacteria > Acidobacteriota > Aminicenantia > Aminicenantales > Saccharicenantaceae > RBG-16-66-30. Next base: position 724,483 of record CAWEJF010000009.1, read on the forward strand.
CGTGACCCCGAACGACCAGATATCGGTTCGTGGGCCGGCCTTCTCGCCCCGGATTTGTTCGGGCGACATGTAGGCCGGCGTGCCCAGGATAGTCTGGGGGTGGGTCAGATCGACGCCGCCTTCGAGCGAGGCCAAGCCGAAATCCGTGATGCGGATCTGACCCTCGCGACCGAGCATGATGTTGGCCGGCTTGATATCCCGGTGAACGACGCCCCTGTCGTGAGCGGCCTTCAAGCCCTCACAGATCTGGACGGCGATGTTGAGCACCTCGATGAGTGGCAGGGGACCTTCGGCGATCCTCTCCTTGAGGCTAAGCCCCTCGATGAGGGCCATGGTCAGGAACATCTCCCCCTCAGCCTCGTCGACCTCGTAGACGGGGCAGATGTTGGGGTGATCGAGGATGGCCGCGGCCTGGGCTTCGCGGAGGAACCGTTTTTTGGCCTGAGGGTCGCCCGCGATCGTCTCAGGCAGGAACTTGAAAGCCACCGTCCGCCGCAACTTCGTATCCTCGGCCTTGAAGACAATGCCCATCCCGCCGCGTCCGACGGCGCTAAGGAGCTTGTATCTGCCCCCAACGAGATGGCCCGGCTGATGCCGATCCTGAGGCGCGGTGATGGACCGGGTCGCTGACAGCTCCCCGCCTGATCCGGCCGTCCCGATCGGCATCCCGCATTGCGGACAAAAACGGCTGTCGGTCGAAACCTCGAATTGACAGCTCAGGCATTTCACGGCCGGATCACCTATGAAGTGAGCCAAGGATAGCGCCTATCGTCGGGAATAGTCAACCGAGGGAGAGAAGGCCGCGTGTCCTTGACAGCCGCTCCCAAGCGTCTTCGTGAACGCGGCCGCCTGAGACCGTCGAGCCCCCGGGCGCGCCGGATCCCGCCGGTCGGGCGCCTTGAACGGGCTTTGCACTTCTAGAGCCGCGCCAACTCGATACCGAGTCGGGTGAAGTCTCTGCGATCGAACGTCGCCACCCCTGAGCAGTCGGCTGCCCTGGTACTTACGGCGACATAGGCATCGGCGAATTCCGACGCGGTCGCTGAGGCGAGGGTCAACGCGTCCGCGACGAGCGGCGCGTCCGTCAGGGTCAGACCCGGGGTCGCGAAGATGGCGCTCAAGATCTCCAGAACGTGTTCCTTGGGGGTCTTGTAGGCCGCCCGAAGGGTCCAGGCCAGCTCGAAAAGGACCGGAGGACCTGTGACCAACTGGCATTCCCCTCGGGTCGCCGCCTCGAACAGGCGCGCGGCCTTCAGGTGCTGGCCTTCGTCGTCCACGGTGAGAAAGCGGAGAAAGACGTTGGCGTCGACGAACCAGGACGTCACGACGCGTTCCTCAGGCGTTCCGCCATGGCCCGGCCTGTCCGCTTGATCTCGACGTCGCGGGGGAGGGCCTTGCCCAAAGAACCCTTGAAGTCCATAAGGTCGGGCGCGGACCGAATGACGATGACTCCCTGCCGGACTTCGACGAGCACGCGATCGTGCGGTTTGATGCCGACCTCGCGGCAGGCCGCGGCCGGAAGGGTGATCTGGCTTTTCGAGGAAACCGTGGCCGTCGTCATGGGCAATCCTTTACAAATATAATAATGCTTTACAATTAATATAAAGTAAAGATACTGGAGTGTCAAGGCCTCATGAAGCGCTTGCCTCTTCCCAATAAAGGACGCGCCTCGAGCCCGATCCGTCTCGCTCGGCCAGTCAAGCGACTAAAAGGGAGTACGGAGGAAGGAGAAGGCTATGGCACGAGGAATATCCAGTCTTTTTTGCCTGGGCGCCTGCTTAGCTCTTGCGGCCTGCAATTCCGGGCCTTCCTCTTCCGGCCCCTCCTCATCCGAAGCCGACGAGGCCGCGGTCCTCGCGCGCAAGGTCGAACACATCGAGGGCCTGCTGGCCCGGCGTCCCATGGCGGGACGCATCATGGACGAGCTCATGTCGGCCCTGCCTGACCGCGTCTGGCTGACAGAGATCACCTACGACTCCGGGAAGGTCCGGATCAAGGGGATCGCCTCGTCCAACAACCTCCTGGCCGACTACGTCTCGCGCCTCGGCGACAGCCCGTCGCTGACGGACCTGACGCTCGGCGCATCCATGATGAGAACGGTCCGGGGCCGGGAGTCATGGGAATTCTCGCTCGAGGCCCTGGCCCGGGATCCCGGGAGTGAGGGCGCTTCCGCCGGTTCGGATCCCGCCGCGCGCCTCGAAGGGCTCGAGAAGGCCCTGCCATCGCGCCAGGATACCGCCGGGATGCTCCGCGACCTCCAGCGGCTCGCGCTCGGCGCGGGCCTCCAGATGACCAAGTTCGCGCCCGGGGCCGAGGTCGCCGGCGAATTCACGACAGCGCTGCCTGTTTCGATCGACGTCTCGGGGGACCGGAACGAGATCCGGCGCTATCTCCTCGACTTTGCCGAGCTCCCCCGTCCTTGGATCGTCGAGCGCTTCTCCTTCAAGGCCGTTTCGACGGACGACCCGCGCTCGGAGGTCCGCGCCTCGATCACGGCGAAAACCTACCTTCTCCGCTGAGCGGACGCGACACCCAGCCTGCCGGAAACACTTTGGCGCTCTGCCCCGTCGTTTGACTTTCCTTCTTGTGCGGCGGTACCATCGGCTCAACACGAAAGCCAAGAGGCTGAACCCCGAGCTATTCACGAACGAAGGATAGGCCACATCAAGACCTTGACAGCGCTCATTCGCCGGGCTCTCTCTGCCCCCTCGATCCAGGAGAAGACGAGACTCCTCCAAACGGTCGAAGTCGTCCCCGGAAAGCTCTCTGTTTCCGTCTACTCCCACGAAATCGAGACCCGAGACGGCATGCTCCGCTGCTGGACGTATGTCTCGGAGGGCATGGAACGGCATGGGCAGAGGGAGGTCGTTTTCACCCTTCGCCGGACGCCCCCGATGGAGAGCCAGGGATTCCCCCAGAACATCTTCAAGATGTTCGCGATGAACTATGGCCACGCGGAAAAAGGAGAGCTCGTGTCCCCGGGCGGATTCTCAATATTCAAGCCGGGGATGCCGTTCCTTGGACGCAAAGGACAGTGGGGGCTCATGTATCTTCCCGCCGAGATGTTCGACGGCATCGATATCCCCGTGAATGCCTTGACGGCCATCCTCATCCGGGACTTCGAAACCGATCTAATCAAAGCCGGACTCAATTATCGCGTCGCGACCTCGATGGCCGGGGCGTACCGATACTATCCCTATCCCCCCTGGTCCGACCTTGATCGGAAGGCCGCGATCACTGAGGCGCAATATGAAAAGAGCGTGCTCAGCAAAGTCGGCCTCTACACGCCGAATGGCGGCGTCATGGTCCGCACTTTTGTCCTGCCCGAGTCCCCGGAGCCCGTGAGGGCAGGGTCCGAAGGCCCCGCAGTATTGGGGGGGGAAGTCGCTCTGCGCATTCCCCAGGACGCGCTTCCTCAGCTGAAGGCCCTTCTAGAGGATCTTCCCGAGAACGGCGCAGTGGCCCTGCTGACAATACCCGATCCGAGCGCCTCTTCCCGATTCTTCTGGTTTGCCGACTGCGAAAAAACCATCGTCCTACAACGGCCCCCAGGGCCCGGCGCTTGGACCACGGGGGGCTTCTTCATTCTCGGTAACGGGGAGGGGATCGTAGACAGGATTGCGGCCCTGGAAGACGGATTCATAGCGATGCTCAGCCCGGGGTCGTGGGAAAAACTGAAAGGATCGATCGCTTCGGGCCTGCCGATCACGATCCCCATCGCGGGAGCAGGGCTCACGCTCAGCGTGGAATTCCTCTCCAAACGCCCCTGACGGGACTAGGCGCTCATCCCAGGCTTACGTCCGTGATCTCGATCTTGCCCCGGGCCGCGATGTCGCGACCTTGACGATGCCGCGGACCTCGCCGACGTTGGTTTTGATCTCGGCTGAGGCGGCGGCCGGCGGCTTCTCTTCCTGGACCTTCCCTTGGGAGAATAGGCGCGGGGCCAGGGCGGTTCCGGCTACTGCCATGGCGGCCGTGCCGAAAAACTTCCGCCGTGAGAAATCTTGTGACGGCCAAGCGTCTTTCTCTTCTGTAAGGGTCAAGATGTTGTCTTTGCGCATGGGGCCCCCGGGATAAACGGGATGGAAACATTATAGGTAGAGGGAGGAGGGAAGCCCATGTAACATGAAGTATTAAGATGGCGGATCGGAGTAATTAGCCCGGAAGCCAGCGTTGATTCTCGGGGAGCCGCAAAATATAATGAGCCCCAGGGTTCCAGGCCTTGGTCTAGGAGGTTCCTAAGATGGGTTTTTCTGTGATCTGCGCTCTAATCCTCCTTCTCTGTCCAAGCGGAGCTTGGCCAGCCGCAATCCGTGAGGAACAACGATGCTCTCCGTTCCATTTCCATCGGGCGGCCTTGCTTCGATCTCAAGGGGAATTCGAGAAATCGTTCGTGCTCCTGCAATCCGCCCTCAGTCTGGCCGGCCGGGGTCAACGGCATGACAATCAAGGCAAATGCCTTCTCTGGATGGGCCTTCTCAAGTGGGATCTCGGCGACATCGCCGGATCTGAGCGCTATTTCGGCGAGGCAGCAGCGGCTTTCCTGAGGGGGAAGGACCATAAGTCCCAAGAGATCTGTTTGAAGTGCCTGCATGTGATTAAACTCTACAATCTTGGGAAAGAGGACAGAAAGGCGACATTGTTTTATCGATCCATCGAGAGATTCGAAGCGGCCTGCTTGTTGGGACGGGAGGTCGGATTCCCTGACCTTCAGCTCAAGTGCCTGCGTCAGCAGTCGCTGACCTACCTCGAGATGCACAAGCTCGAGCTGTTCCTTGAAGTCAGCAAGAAAGCCCTAGATATCTCTGTGATGATCAATCATAAGATCGAGCAAGGCCGGTGTCTCAATAATATCGGGGTGTATCACCAACAGCGGCATGATTATTCGCAGGCCTCCAAGTACTTTGAAGATGCTCTCTCCATCATTCGAACGACTGACGACCGACAAACGGAAGCTGAGTGTCTTAGCAATCTCGGACTCGTGTATCGCGAGCTCGGCAATTTCGCCCAGGCCAAGTCCTGCCTCGCGCGGGCAACGGAGCTGGATAAGGCCCGCGAGGACACAGATGCGATCTCTATGGACCTGAACAACATCGGGTCTTTGCTATTGCGAGAAGGGATAGACGAAAAAAGCAAGCCGCATCTGCTCCATGCGATGGAAGCGTTCCAAGGCAGTCTAGGGTTGCAGAACCAGGGGAGATCGGATCCCGTCGTCTGTTTTACGGTGCTCAACAATATGGGGATCGTTCTCAATGAGCTCAAGAGCTACGGGAACGCCCGCGTACACTTCGTCAAGGCGATGCGGATAGCCGAAAGTCAGGGCCATCTTTTAGAGAAATGCCATGTTCTCTGTAATATTGCCGCCTCGTTCCTAGATGAGGAGGATGTTGATAGCGCCCTGACCCATTTCAGTCTGGCCCATAACCTGGGTTCACAAAACGGATTCGGTAATGTCCTGATGGAGTCCTCCTTCGGTCTCGGCCAGTGCTACGAAAAGAAGCATGACGATGCGTCCGCGCTCTCCTGCTATCGAAGAGCTATCGAGACCATGGAAGGCATGAGAGGCCGGATAACCTCGGAGCCGTTCCTGATCGGGTTCGCACGAAACAAGCTCGGGGCCTTCCATAGGGCGATCCACATCTTGGCCCGCCGGCACATCGAGCGGCCCTCCGCGGAGTCGCTGACGGAGGTCTTTGATCTGATCGAAAGGGCCAGGGCCTACGCCTTCCTGGAGAGCATCCGGCAGGCCCGAGTTGATGTCGCCGATTCCGATCAGCTTTCTCTGAAGGAGCGGCAGAGCTTCCTTTCCCGTAACATCTCGGAACTGACCCGGACCCTAGCTTTCGGGCCGGCTCGCGGGGAGGACGAGCTGGCCTTGAGAAACGAGCTGGAGCGCGAAGAAGGAGAGTATGTCCGTCTCATCTCCGAACTAAAGGCTGCCGGGCGAGGGGGCCACGACGATTGGCCGGACGAGCCGGGCGGTATCCCCGATATCCAGCAGGTCCTTCAAGGGGAGGGAGCTGTCTTGCTGGAATACTTCCTGGGGGAGCAGCGATCCTACCTCATCCTCGTTTCTCCGGCTGGCGCTAAGCTCCACATCTTACCGAGTTGCGGGCAAATAGAGACGTCGCTTCGTGCCTATCTTAAGCTCATCTCCGACCGATCCTCGGACAGGCGGGCGGGATTCGAGGCCGCCGAGAGGATTGGGCGCGAGCTGTTGCCTTTCGATGAGGACGAAGGCCTCAGAAAGGCTAAGTCTATTATCGTGATCCCGGACGGGGCCCTCCATAATCTTCCCTTCGAGGCGATCAGGGTCCGGGGTGAAGACGGCCCTAGGTATCTGGTGGAAGACATGGCCGTCTCATATTGTCCCTCGTCCTCATCTCTTCTTGCTCTCAAGAGCCCCATGAAGCCGCGGAAGTGGAAGAAGGATGTGCTGGCTATCGGGGGGCCGAATTATGATCAGGCCATAGCAAACGGCGAAGCCGTCCCCCTGGCCCGCAGCGCGGGCGGTGGAACATCAGGTAGATTGGACGGAATGACCTTGCCGCCGCTCCCTTTCAGCAGAAAAGAGGTCCTGGATATCGCAAAGCTGTTCTCGGCGGGCGCTGTCGATGTCCTCGCTGGAGACGCGGCCAACGAAGCCAACATCAAGAGACTGTCGTTGAAAGATTATCGAATCATTCATTTTGCCTGCCACGGATTCCTCGACGAACGTTTCCCTTTGCGGTCTGCCCTGGCGCTTTCTCAAACGAAGGCATCAGAAGACGACGGATTGCTCCAGATGAATGAGATCTATGGGTTGTCTATGAACGCTGAACTCGTCGTCTTGTCCGCTTGCCAAACCGCCAAGGGCCTCCTCGTGGGATCGGAGGGCCCGTTGGGCGTGGCCCGCCCCTTTTTTTTCGCTGGGGCCCGCTCTGTCATTGCGTCACTTTGGACGCTCAACGATCGGGCCTCGGTGGTTTTCATGGGCCAATTCTACAAAGCCCTCATCGCAGGGCAACCCACGATCGAGGCCCTCCGTTCCGCGAAGACAAGTATGCTCGGGTCAAAGTGGGCGCATCCCTTCTATTGGGCGGGCTTTATGCTTCAGGGCGCCCCATCCTTCGGAGGGGCTGACCATGAATATAAAGGCGGAGCTCTCTAGCGGACGATTGTAAAGCGGGCGAGCTTAGATTCATTTATTTTTGAATCTTGAGAATACGCTGTTATCATCCAGAAATAGGATTTTCCTGGCCGGAGCTTCGAATTGACCTCAGAGGGGAGATGCATTTGAATATCGCGAATGGTATCGCTGGTCCAGACAGGCAATAATGCTTCATCGAACAGTTCGAGGATATAATATTCGGCTTTTTTGTCTCCAAGCCAACGAAAGACAAGTGGGCTTGAAACAAAGTGGTCGATCTTTGGGGAAATCATGAGGATCCCCCTCTCAGATGTTCGCTGAACGTCCGAGAGTTTCTCCTTTTGGATGAGCATAAAAAACGAAGTCAAAGCGAGACCCAGACCTATCAAGGTGCAAGCATAGCGCCACAAAAGAGGATGAGCGAAAACCCTATCTTTTACGATCCCTGGATGACGATCGCCCTCCTTCTTCTGGAGCTCGAGCAGCAACATGAATTCTTCTTGGCAGTCCGAGCATCCGGAGATATGATCTATGATCCTTTTCTTGTCCCGCTGGGATGCGGCCGGTTCGAAGGAGCCGGCAATAGCCGCGAAGGAGGGGCAATTCCTGCGGCACGGGGTCCTTCTCGAATCGGCGTGCCCCTGGAAAAGCTCTCTCAAGCTATCAATCTTCATTCTTTGCTCCCATTTCCCTTAAGGAGTCCCTCAGGTCGGCCAGGCCCCGATAGAGAAGGTTCCGAGTCTTGTTCTGAGTCCAATGCAGGTAGCTCGCGATCTCTTGGATGTTCAAGTTCATGAGGTACAGTTTGACCACTTGGCGACGAGTGTCGATGAGCCCCTCCACGGCCCTACCTACGGCTTCCTCGAGGCCCTTTTTTCGATCGGCCTCGCGGCAATACATGTAGCCTTGTTCCGATATGCACTTCAGCTTCTCGCACACGAACAGGTTGTCTTCCCTGCGGCGCTTGCGGAGTTGATCGATTACGGCCGAGCTAATGATCTTCCTGATATAAGACCCGGGGCATAATATGATCCGCTCGCTGCAAATAATCTTCCATATCCTGATTCTTACGTCCTGCAGGATGTCTTCCGGATCGAGGCCATACTTCGTCAGATTGTATTGTTGGACCTGAACGTTCATGTACTGTGCGTAGCCTTCAAGTAACTCTCTTAATTCCTCTTCCTTTGTCTTCGGCACGTCCATCTGGGTATGTTGACTCTGGCCGGCTTTCATGAGCTATTCTAATAGTATAGAGTGCTGTTGCCGATATAAATTCTCATGAAAGGGAGATTTTTTTGCTTATTGCCCCCCTTGACTCTCAGGCCCGGATGCGTAAACTACTGTTGTTTAAAGTCTGTAAGGCCCCGAGGGCAGCGGATGGCCGAACTCTCCAAGGACAACCTCCTCCGATCATGGAAGGAGATCGCCGCCTACCTCAGGTGCGACGTCCGGACCTGCCACCGCTGGGAGACCGACCGCGGCATGCCCATCCACCGGGCCGAGGGTGGCGAGAAGAAATCCCCCGTTTTTGCCCATAAGGACGAACTCGACCGCTGGTTCCAGGGGACGTTCAAGAACTCGAGTCACCACTCGGTGAAGAACGCGGCCGCCCTCAACTGGCTGAAATGGGTCGCCCGGGTGGCGATCCTCCTGGCTCCTGGCCGGGCTGTATTTCCGCTTCTGGGGAGGCCGCGTCCGGAGCCAGCCGGCGGGTTTCACGATCGACGGGTCTTCTCCTCATCGTCCTCGACAAACAGGAGCGCGAGCTCTGGCGCAAGGACATGGGGGTCGAGGACCTCCAATCGGACGAACACTACCGGGCGAACTTCCAGGTGATGCACACGGACCAGTCGAACATCCTTCCCGTCCTCGTCATGAAGGACATCAACGGGGACGCGGACACCGAGGTCCTCTTCGCCCTGACGAGGGTCGGTGACCAGACGGGGGAGGGCATCCTTTTCTGCTATGACCGCCTCGGCAAGGAGCTCTGGAGGTTCCGGGCCGGCCGGGAGCTCGTCTGTCAGAGGAAGCGTTTTTCTCCCGACTACCGCATCGCCGGGTTCCACGTCCATGACCTCGACGGCGACGGCCGGCAGGAGGTCGTCGTCGAATCCTTCCAGGCCCCCGACTGGCCCTGCCAGCTGGCCGTGCTCGACGCGTCCGGCACGATGATCGGCGAGTTCTGGAACGCCGGCTACTTGAGGCAGATCGCATATCACGACGTCAATAGCGACGGCCGCGAGGAGCTCATCGTCTGCGGGGTCAACAACGAGTACCGTGGCGGGTGCCTGATCGTCTTCGACACCCGTGACATCCGCGGGGGTTCGCCTCAAAGCGGAGAGTTCGTCTGCGAGGGGATCGGCCCGGGCTCGATGCTCTATTACGTCACCACCCCCTATGTGGATGTTTCCGAGGCCATGGGCGACCACGTCGACGGGCTCAGGAAGGTTGACACCACGAGAAACGACTGGATCCAGGCTACGGCCGCAAAAGGCCTGATCTACGAGTTCGATTTCAGCCTCAAGTGCGTTCAAGTGAGCTGGGGCCACGGCTTCATCGTCCGGCACGAAGAAATGGCCAAAGCCGGGAAGATCACGAGCGCTCTCGACGAAAGCTACAAAAGCACGCTGCTTGCGGGCGTTCGCTACTGGAACGGCTCGGCGTGGACGGCCGAGCCGGCCAGGAACCGCTAGGGTGCCGCCGCGACCCGCTGACGCTACTCGACCTTGATGAGGTGCGAGAACACGGCGCGCCAGCGCCCGTCCTGTCTCAGGAACGTATCCATCCAGCGATCCGAGCCCTCGACGTCCTTGCCTCGCAGCGCCTGCTTTCCCCTGTTGAGGCCGTTGACGACCGCGTGGTCCCCGAAGACGACCACGCGCATGTCGCTGTTCTCGCAGGACTCCACTTTATAGATGCCGGCCTTGATGTTGGCGAGCACCTGCGCTTTGGTCGAGATCTCGCCACGCCAATTTTCGACGAATCCGTCCGCCAGGATGGCGTCCAGGGCCGCGGCGTCCTGTTTCAGCCATGCCGCCGCCCAGTCCCGCTCGATCTGGAGGAGCGCCAGCTCGTCGGGGGTCGAGGGAGCCAGCGATTGGACCGCGGGCAGATCGGAGTTCGGGATGTCGACGAGGATCTTCCACGAGCCGTCGGACTGGCGGCGGTAGATGTCGAGATATTTCCCCTTGTCATCGATGACCGCCTCGCCCGGGACCTTGGCCGTCGCCTTGTAGGCATAGGTGCCGCGCGCGTATGCGAGATCCCCGATGACGTGAACGTCTTCAGCGACGTCCGCTTCCTCCTGATTGTAGCGGTCGGCGGTCTCCTGTATGCTCTTGCCGATCGCTTCCTTGCCGACGATCATCGGGGCGTTCGGAAAGAGCCTGACCGAGTCGTCCGCGAATTGTCCCACGAGGGCGGCCACGTCGCCTTTGGTCGCGGCCTGGCCCCAAGCCGTCGACATCTCCTTGATCGCGGCCACGTCCTTCGGGTTGTCGGCCTTGGGCGCGCACCCGGCAGCTACGATCAAGATCGCCGCCAAAATCCAGATCCCCTTCCTGCTCATGTGGTCTTCTCCTTTTGGTCCCAGGGCTGACGTGGAAATCGTGTCCCCATCGGCAAGAGCCTGCCCCCGAGACGGACGGTTTCCCCACCCTGTGCCTGAGGGGAGAATAGAACAGCGCCAGGGGCGTGTCAAGGACCGAACAGAGCGCGTCCGGGCGGGCGCGCCTACTTCTTGAAGAAGTAGCTTATCTCCCATTCCGCGGTGTCGCGGGCGTCCGAGCCGTGGACGGTGTTGCGCTCGATGGAGAAGCCGTGGGCGTGGCGGAGCGTGCCGGGCTTGGCCTGGGCCGGGTCGGTGGCGCCCATCGTCTCGCGCCAGAGCTTGATGGCGTTCTCGGCCTCGAGGACCATGAGCACGGCCGGCCCCGAGGACATGAACTCGCACAGGCTGTCGTAGAAACCCTTGTCCTTGTGGACGATGTAGAACCCCTTGGCCTCGTCCTTGGTCAGGTGGACGAGCTTCATCCGGACGATGGTGAAGCCCTCCTCCTCGATGCGGGCGATGATCTTGCCGATGATCCGCTTCTTCGCGGCGTCGGGCTTGATGATGGCCAAGGTCCGTTCCATGGGGCGCTCTCCTTGCTGTGATCGGGACTCATTTATACATTGGCGGGACTGGGGAGTCAATCGCGGAGGGGCCCCAGGCGGTCGATCCGCGCCGTACGGCTATGGGAGATCTCGGGTCTTAAAGAACGTCGAGCATCAGGTCAGAAGCCGACCCCCAGCGAGATGCCCGGCCAGACAAAAAAGCCGCCTTTGATCAAAAAATACACCCCGGCCCTGAACAGGAATCCTCCGGGCGAGCGGAACTCGAAGCCCGGCGACGCGTAGAAGTACACGCCGGAAGCACTGCCCTCGAACGGTCCCACGTCCGTGGCTCCCGAAATCCAGACGAGGCCGCCCGAGAGATAGGGCGACGTGTCCTTCTTCAGGAGATAGAGCCGGCCCCCGCCGTTGAGGAAGAATAGGGTGGAGCTGCCTTCGCCGGACCCTCCTCCCAACAGCGAAACCCCCGCTTCGAGCGAGAAATTCGGGCTGATCGTCCTTTGGTAGCCCAAAGAATAAGCGATGCACTTTCCGCCCAATTCGAGCGTGACATCATTCGGCTTCGTTGTCCTGATCTGGGCCGTCAGGGCGACGGACGAAAAAAGAAGCGCGATGGCCGAAAGAACGAGAGACTTGCGAGTCATTTTCCCCTCCATAACGCTCGGATACGGTCCTTGGTCGAAATATAGGGCGGGACCCCTGCGGATGTCAACGCGTTTCTTGCCTGTTTCTTGCCTGGGTCCGCTCAGCGGGGCCAGGAGCGGCCTTGACAAGGGCCCTCTCCGGTCTTAGTATCAAACCATGGGGAAACAACAGATCGGGAAAACCGTCTCACGGCGCGAGGTCATCAAGCTCGCCGGGACCGCGGCGGCCTTCTGCACCTCCTTCGGCTTCCTCCACGGGAGCCAGGAGAGGGGGGCCGTCGAGGGCAAGCACCTCCAGGAGAACAAGCTCGCCCAGCACAAGTGGGAGCGGGCCGAGATCAAATGGTACGACGGCAGCACGCTCCTGCACGCCTCGGCCATCCCGGCCAGGGTCGCGAAGCTGCTCGATTCCGACGTCAACGCGACCGTCGAGCTCAAGCTCTTCAGGTCCGGCCAGATGCTGAGGAACCTGGGGACCATCCAAGGCAAGCACTGAAGCGGCGGCTTTGGATTTCTGCCTCGAACGCCGGAGCGAATTCTCTTTTTCCTGTAAAGCGTGCGGCCGCTGCTGCACCGGCAAGGTCATCATGGCCGGCCCCCACGAAGTCCTGGGGATGTCGCGCCTCCTGGGGATAAGCACCACGGAGTTTCTCGCGCTCTACGCCGACAACGGTGGCACGACGCTCCGCTTCGGCGAGGCAGGACGGCCGCTGCGTCTTCGTGACGGCGTCGGGCTGCCGGGTGCACCCCCGGCGGCCCTTGGTCTGCCGGCTCTATCCGCTGGGAAGGGCGACCGACGGGACCGGGGGCGAGCGGTTCGCCCTCTTTCCGAAGCAGGAAGGCTGCGAGGCGGAGTTCGGGACGGAGGGCACGATCGCGGACTTCCTCGACACCCAGGGCGTCGCGCCGTATCTCGAATGGTCGGTCCGCTACGGCGAGGTCTATAGGCGCATGCTGCGGGTTCTCGACCGGATCGGCGTCGAGAGCAAGGTCGAAGCGGGCGCGGGCGGCGAGAGCGAAGCCGCGGGGAAGGAGCCGGAGTCGGCCCAAAAGCGGGACGATCGAGACCCGCTGTCCTCGTGGCAGGATATCGACGCGTCGCTCGCCGAATACTGCGCGGCGAAGGGGATCGCCGTGCCGGACGGGATCGAAGAGGCGATCGACCTCCATCTCGCGGCCATGCAGGAGTGGCTCGACGGCCTGGAGGACCAGATCGGGGCGGTCCCCGATGATCCTGAGGGAGAGAAAAGAACATGAACTTTCGTGAACCGGTCGTGTTGGGAAGGACGGGCCTCAAGGTCGGGCGCATGGGCATCGCTTCGGGATACAAGGCGCCGGCGGCGGCCATCGAAGAGGCCTTCGAGCGGGGCTGCAATTATTTCACCTGGGGCACGGTCATCAAGGGCTACATGCCGGGGATGCGCGACGCGATGAAGGCGATCGTCGCCAAGGGCCAGCGCGACCGCCTCGTTCTGGCCGCGGTCACATACGCCCACAACAACTTCATGACCGAGCGCATGCTCCGGCGGGGGCTCCGGAGCGCCGGGCTCGACCACGCCGACGTCCTCATCCTGGGATACTTCTCGCGGCGGCCGCCGCGGCGGCTCATCGACGGCGCGCTGCGGATGAAGGAAAAAGGGCTCGTCCGGTTCATCGGCGTATCGAGCCACAACCGGAAGCTCCTGGGCGAGCTGGCGGGGGAGGGGGAGTTCGACGTCCTTCACTTCCGCTACAACGCCGCGCACCGCGGGGCCGAGATCGATATCTTCCCGTACCTCGCCGAAGAGATCGAGAAACGCCCCGGGACCGTGGCCTTCACCGCCACCAGCTGGGGGCAGCTCCTGAAGGAGAAGAAGATGCCGCAGGGCGAGAAGCCGCCGACGGCCGCCGACTGCTACCGGTTCGTCCTATCCCATCCCGGGGTCGACGTCTGCATGTCCGGGGCCAAGACGGTCGAGGAGATGCGCCAGAACCTGGCCGTCCTCGACAGCGGTCCGATGACCGGGGCCGAGATCGAGCGGATGCGCCGCATCGGCGATTTCGTCCACCGCCGCAAGCGCGGCTAAGGCGTCTGCCAGGCCTCCTCGAACGAAGCCTTTTCGCGCCGCAGGCGATCATTCCTGTCCCTGAGAGCCTTGTCGCCCTCCTCGATGCGCTTCCCGGGCATCCAGTTGCCGGCTTTGGCCTCCGCGGCGATCTCGGCCATCTTCGTGTTCCAGGCCTTGTAACAGGCGGAGAATCGCTTGATCAGTTCCTTGACCCGCCGGAGCTGGGCGGGCGTTTTAACTTTATTAAGATAGCCCAAAACGTAACCGTGGTCCCTGAGGTCCCATTTCTCCAGGAGGCGGGTATCGTCGAGGTCCTTCTTAACGGCATTGATCTCGGAATCGGTCACGGCCGCATCTTCCGGCTTGAATACGGGCGTGCCGGCCTGTTGCGGTCTCGACGCGAGAGCATCCGCCCGTTTCTTCTCGAACGTCCGGATGATCTCGCGGAGCCTTTCCGCCTGCTGCTCTTTGATCTCCCGGATCGCTTTGTCCTGCTTCACGAGCTCGGCGTAGGTTTCTTTGACGAAGGATTCGACCTCATCCCGGAAAAGACTCTTGACCTCCAATCGAGGGTCCCGGAATCCGAGCAGCCGGCTTTCGCCTGCGTACCCGATCAACTCAAAGATCTTATACTCCCGGAGAGCCCCCACGAGCTCCCTGTCGTCCGTGGCCACGGTTTCTCCGCCCTGGAGGCGGACCCAGATCTTCGAGGGATCGGAGAGGTCCTCGACGAGTTCGGCCAGCTGCTTCTTCCAGGCCGCGATCTCCCCGCCCAATTGCTCCGGCGTGAGGCTGATCTCCGTCGTTTGGGTGGCTTGTTGTCCCGCGGCGCTGAGCGGGATCGCGAGGCCGAGCGCGAATAGGACCGTGATGAGAACCAGGATAGGCTTCACGTGAGACCTCCTTCGCTATGTAACCGAGAGTACCAGGCCGGGCTATCCCTCCAATACGTACCGGTGGTTGCAGAACTCGTCGCCCTGCATGAGGGTCTTGGTCCGGATCATGCGCATCTTGGGATTGAACCCTTCGGCCGACGCGTAATCCCCGTAGCAGGAGAGGACGTAGCCGAGGTCTTCGGACTTGGCGTCGCGAAATGTCTTCGCCCAGAGGCATTCCTTGACCTTGACCTCGAAGGCCTTGGGAGTGTCCTCGATGACGTCGAACGTCAGCGCCCTGTTGAAGATGCTGCCGGGGGCGCGGAAGCCCTTGGTGAAGGCGGCCAGGTCGTTCGAGCCCGTCCGCTTGGCCATCTCGGCCATCTGCTGCTTGGCGCCCGCGTTGATCAGGCTCTTCAACATCTCGTGGAACTTGTCGCGCCCGATCTCCGTTTCGAGGCCTCTGAAGATATCGATGGGCCAGAGGTAGGTCAAGCTGAAGGCGTCGGCGAGCGTCAGCCCCGCATCCGCGAGGAACTTGTGCTTCGGGCTGGCGGGCTTGGCCTGCCCCTCCGCTTGGAGCGCGCGCAGAAAGCACGGCGTCCCCAGTCCCAACAACGCCCCCCCGGGCAGGATGGCTTTGAGGAAGGCCCTCCGTCCGGAGAAAGAACGGGAGCAATTGAATGTCATGATAACCTCCTCCGCCGTCGCCGATATGGGCTCAATAATAGGAAGCGAAAGGACGATTGTCAACACAGCGGCCGCGCCGCGACGGGCGGCCAACCGTTCCTTGTAAATTAACTTTGCGTTGGCGGGGGAAGCGCGCGAGTTGGAGCGGGCCAGGGGATGGGAGGTCTTTCTCGGGGGCCGACAGCTCTCCGCCCATAGGCGGGGATTCTTATGGCGGTGGCATGAAAGTTGCTGGCCTCTAGGCGTGGAGGAACGACGATGCCCATCACCGATACGGCCAGACTGAAGTCCCGCGTCGCCGCATGTCTCGGCGCGGCTTTGATCACGGCGGTCCTGTGCTGTCTAAGCATGACGCCGCTGAGCGCCCAGTATAGAGCGCCCAATCGCGACAGCAGCGACGAACCCGAGAAGGTCATGGAGGTGACGGGGGTCAAACCCGGCATGGTCATCGGCGAGATAGGGGCGGGCCGGGGCTACTTCACGTTCTGGCTGTCACGGGGGGTGGGGGAAAAGGGTAAGGTCTACGCCAACGATATCGACCGCTCCGCACTCGCCTCGATCGAAAGGACGTGCGCCGAGGAGAAGGTCACGAACGTCGAGACGATCCTGGGTACCGTGGACGACCCGCGCTTCCCACGAGGGTCCCTGGACAGGGTCTTCATGGTCAACGCGTTTCACGACCTCGAGCGGCCTCTCGATCTCCTGGCGAACCTCATTCCGGCCCTCAAGCCGGACGCGACCGTCATCATCATGGACCGGGACCCGGCCAGGGCTTCGGACGCGGTCGGGCATTTCAGGACGCGAGCCGAGGTGGAGGAGATGATCGGCCGATCGGTGTTCGAATTGATCAAGGTCGAGGATTTCCTGCGCTACCACAATCTCTACATCCTCAAGGCCAGGCGGTAGGCGGCCTGGCGCGCCCGGGCGTCTTGACGCCCTGCGGTTCTGCCGCTATGCTTTTGCCGTGGTTCCCGGTTTCAAGGCGGATCCTGTCCCTTGGCTTCTGGAAGAGGGCGATCCCTCGGTCCGCTACTACACCCTCGTCGATCTCCTGGACGCGTCCCCCCGAAACCGGCTGGTCACGGCGGCCAAGAGAGCGATCATGGAGAGGGGGCCCGTTCCGAAGATCCTGGCCAAGCAGAACAAAGGGGGATACTGGGGGATAGCCGAGGATTTTTATGTCCGGGCGAAGTACAAGGGCACGGTCTGGCAGCTGATCATCCTGGCCGAGCTCGGGGCCGACCGGAAAGACCCGAGGATCCGAAGCGCCTGCGATTTCGTCCTCCGGGCCTCGCAGGACCGGGAGAGCGGAGGTTTCGCCTATCGCGGCGGTCCGAACGGCGGCTATCACAGCGCCATCGTCCCTTGCCTGAGCGGAAACATGGTCTGGAGCCTCATCCGGCTCGGATTCGGCAAGGATCCCAGGGTCGAGCGGGGGATCGAATGGCTCACGACATACGCCCGCTTCGATGACGGGACCGGCCCGGCGCCGGCCGGCTGGCCGTACGACCTGTGGAAGACTTGCTGGGGCAGACACACCTGTCATTCCGGCGTGGCCAAAACGCTGAAGGCCCTGGCCGAGGTCCCGGAAAAGGAACGCTCACCCGAGGTCGAGCGGACGATCGAAGCGGCCGTGGAATACTTCCTTCGACATCACATCCACAAGCGGAGCCACGACCTCTCGAAAGACGTCAAGCTCAAGTGGCTGAAGTTCGGATTCCCGTTGATGTGGGACGGCGACGCCCTGGAAGTCTTCGGCATCCTGGCGAAGCTGGGCGTTCGAGATCCGCGAATGGAGGAAGCCGCCGAGCTCATCCTATCCAAGCGGGACGCGGCCGGCCGGTGGTCTTTGGAAGACACCTATAACGGCCGCTTCCTGGTCGATATCGAAAAGAAGGGCCGGCCCAGCAAATGGGTGACCCTCCTCGCCCTCAAGGCGCTGAAGGCGTATTCTTCGGGATCTTAGCCAGGATCTCTGTCGTGAGGCTGGCGACTTTGGCGAACGCGGCCGCGACGTAATCATCGAGCTTCTTCAGGGCCTTCTTTTTGTCCTTGGCGTAGAGGACCGCGAAATTCCTTTCGAATTCAGGCTGGCCCTTAATAAAGGCTATCTCGGCCGGGAAAAGCTCCTTGACGAGCGTCAGGCGCATCGGGCCGTAGTTCGCTTCGGCCGCCTTCTCGAGATCGAGGACCTTGGTGTTGAGCAGGCCGGCCTTGGCGGCTTTGAGCTCCGCGTCGTCGAAATGCTTCTTGTCGAGCGCCTCGTAATCGTGCGCATCCCCTCCCAGCCCGGCCCCCGGCGGCAGGTTCTCGACCCCTAAATAGAGGGGCAGGAAGATGGTCGTGTCGGGCTTGCCCATGGCCAGCCAGATCGAAACCGACAGGGGTCCCGGGTGCCTCGCGTCGAGGGAGACGACAAAGGCGTTGATCGTCGAAGCGGTGCAGATCGTCCGGAACTTCGTCTGGTTCGGCGTGCTCGTCTTATACCCATCCGTGGCGTCGTATGCCGTGCCCTCGTAATGGTCACGGAGGATGGCCTTCAGCGCCTCGGCGGCCACCTTCTTGCTGGGCTTTACGGAGAACGGATAATCGCGGCCGAGCTCCCAGGCCCTGCCGGTGATGAGACTCAAGCCCCTCCAATGACGGAGGGCGTTGCCATCTGCGGCCGGCTCGCGGTTTGATGGCCTCTCGAAGGCCCTCTTGAAATCGAACGGCCCGCCGGCGGCCGCATCGTACCAGCCGTTCTTCACGGCGTATTCGACGATGTCGCGGCTGCCCATGAAGCTGTCCGGGTCGTCGGGACGGACGCCGTGGATCGTGAAATGGTTAGGGATGACCGCGACCTCGTCGTCGGGGACGCGCTGGGCGTACCAGTGGCGGCCCCTGAGGACGGCCAGCATCCAGGCCTCGTTCTTGTCGGCGATGGAGTAGGTCCGGCCGGAGGAACGGTAGCCGAATTTCTCGATGAGCTCGCCCGCGAGCCTGACGGCGTCGCGCGCCGAGGTGGCCTTTTCTGCCATGAGCCGGCGGAGCATCCAACCGATCCCGCCGTCCGCGTAGTCCTCCTCCGTCACCCGCGACGGACAGCTGTCGGAGGTGATGAGCACCCCGTTGTCGTTGATGAAGCTGTCGGCGAACTCCTGGGTCGTCGCCTCGATCCAGAGGAAGCCCGCGGTCTTGCCGTCGGTCTCGGCGAACGCGCCCTTGCCAAGGCCGACCTTCCGGGGCGCGCCGTAGTCGCGGGCCCGGATCTTGCGCAGGTTGACGATGATGTCGCCCCGGTCGTCCTCGTTGTGGGCGACCATGACCGAGCCGTCGGCGCTCGCGTTCTTGCCGACGAGGACGGTGAAGCACTCGCCGTCCTGTCCCGACGCGGCAGGGGCGAGCGGAGCCAGGAAGAGAATGAGCGAAATGAAAGCGATGACCGGCTTTTTAGCGATCTTCATGGCCCCAATGTACTCCTTGAGGCGGGGATCGTTCAAGTCAGCGCCCAGCGCTCGTGAGGGGCCCCGGTCCAGAGGGACTTTGCGGCGGCGGTGATTCAGAAGTTCGAGAGGTTTGTGCCGGGTCGCGTCGCAGACGCAGGGGCCCTTTAGCTCGTAATGTGGACGCCCACCTCTGTCGTCGGCGTTGCGGCGGCCATGATCCGGTCCACGGACAGGCCGTTGGCGACGACACCGTAGCCGGCGAGCGACAGGATGGTGGCGATGAGGAATATGGCGACTTTCGTTCTGATCTTCATGGTTGTCTCCTCTTTCATGGCTTTCTTCTTTCCGTCTTACATCCCTTTAGACGGTCCCCCGCGGTAAAAGGTTTCATTTCCTACGAAATAAGTAGGGAATTCCTGGAAAACCCAGATCCGGGTTTGACAGGGGAGGGGAGGCGCCGATAGAATGGCCGCGGACATGGACAAGGCGGCTAACACCCAGGAGCTGAAGGCCCTCGCCCAAGGCCTCGGCTTCGACCTCTTCGGCGTAGCCGATGTCACCGCTCTCAGGGCCGATTTCCTGATCGAGCCGGGGACGCGCGACCGCTTCGGACTGGCCGTGTCGCTGGGGAAGCGCCTGAGCGGCGCCGTCCTCGACGATATCCTCGACCATCCGACATCGATCTACTTCCACCATTACCGGCAGATGAATTTCTTCCTCGACCGCGGGGCGCTCATCGTCGCCGACCACATCCAGAAGCGCGGCTTCCGTTCGCTGGCCATCGCCGCCTCGCAGATCGTCGATTGGGAGAACCAGCGGGCCCACGTCTCGCACAAGCACGTCGGGCGGGCGGCCGGCCTGGGCTGGTTCGGCCGGAACAACCTGCTCGTCAACCCGGAGCTCGGGGCGCAATTCCGGCTGGTCACGGTCCTCACCGACATGCCGCTCGAGGCGGGCGTCCCGCTCGACCGGGATTGCGGCGCCTGCCGCGCCTGCGCCCGGGCCTGCCCGGCCGGGGCCATCAAGGACACGCGGGAGACCTTCGACCACCGGTCCTGCTACGAAACGCTCAAGGATTTTCGCAAGAAGGGCTACACGACGCAGTTCATCTGCGGTATCTGTGTCCGCGACTGCCGCGGCCCGAAGTGAACCGCCGTCCCCGCGTGGCGGGGCCGGGGAGCATGTGCTAGAGTAATCGGGGAGGGCGAAACGCCATGAAAGAACCCAAGGGCATGTCTCGACGGGAATTCTTCGCCGCGGGCGCGGGCCTCGCTGGCGGGGCGGTGCTTTCGGCCGGGTCCCTGTCCGGGAGCGGTCCGAACGCTTCGCGCGGCGCCGCGGGGGCGGCGGGCGTCAGGCTGGCCCAGGCGACCGGCCATGCCGGCAAATCCCGCGTCGTCCTGGTCAGGACCGGTTCCAGGGCCGAGGGCGTGAAGAAGTGCCTCGACCTCCTGAACATCAACCCGTTCAAAGGGAAGAACGTCCTGATCAAGCCGAACTTCAACACCTCCGACGAGACGCCCGGATCGACCCATAACGAAACCCTGAAGGCGATCCTCGAGCGGGCCCGGGACATGGGGGCGAAAGGCCTGGCCATCGGGGACCGGAGCGGGCCCGAGCCGACCCCGCAGGTCTTCGAGAAGAAGGGCATCCCCGCGCTGGCCGGCTCTTTCGACGCCCAGCTCCTGAACTTCGACGAGCTCGGCGCGGAGGGCTACGTCAGATTCACGCCGCCGGGCTCGCACTGGAAGGATGGCTTTCTCATCGCCAAGCCGGTCGTCGGGGCCGAGTGCCTCGTCTCGACCTGCTGCCTGAAAACCCACCAGTACGGCGGCGTCTTCACGATGTCGCTCAAGAACTCCGTCGGCACCGTGCCGCGCAAGGGCACGACTTACATGCGCGAGCTCCACTCCTCGCCCGACCAGCGGCGCATGATCGCCGAGATCAACGCCGCCTACAAGCCGGCCCTCATCGTCCTCGACGGGCTCGTGGCCTTCGTCGACCAGGGCCCGATGGACGGGCCGCGCAAGGACGCCGGTGTCTTCCTGGCCGGGACGGACCGTGTCGCCGTAGACGCGGTGGGCGTGGCCATCCTCAAGGAGCTCGGCTCGAACGACGCCATCATGAAGCCTGCGGTCTTCGCCCAGGAGCAGATCGCCCGGGCCGTCGAGCTGGGGCTCGGCGTCTCGTCGGCCGCCGATATCGTCATCGCGACGCCCGACGCGGCGAGCGAGGCCTACGCCGCGAAGATCCGGGTGATCCTCGCGGCTGGCTGAGAGCTCATTCCGGGCCGAACGGCTTTTCGATCGAGACCGCTTCCATTCCCCCGAGGTGCCGGGCGCCGTTCTCCGTGACGACCATGCAGTCCTCGGTGCGGATGCCGAACTCGCCGTAGATGTAGATGCCCGGCTCGTTGCTGAAGGTCATCCCCGGCTCGAGCTTGAGCGTGTTGCCCTTGACGAGATAGGGGTATTCGTGGCCCTCCATGCCGATGCCGTGGCCGAGGCGGTGGGCGAAGTATTTGTAGCCCGGCCCGTATCCGGCCTCTTCGACGACCTTGCGGGCCGCGGCGTCGACCGATTCGCACGTCGCGCCCGGCCTGGCGGCCCTCAGGGCCGCGTCTTGGGCTTTCTTGACGATGTCCCAGACGCGGCGTTGCTTGTCCGAGGGCTGGCCGAAAACGACCGTCCGGGTCACGTCGGACCGGTAGCCCTCGACCGCGCACCCGCCGTCGACGAGGACGGCGTCGCCCGCGGTGAGCGTCCGCTGCACCTGAGAGCCGTGCGGGAAGGCCGTATTAGGGCCGAACTGCGGCCCTCCGCCGCCGGACGAGCCCAGCTTCTGGGTCGCCTGTGAGATGGCCCCGGCCAGCTCGCGCGTCGACATGCCCTCACGGAGCGTTTTGAAGCCTTCGCCGAAGGCGATCTTGGTGATGCGATTGGCCAGGTCCATGAAGGCGATCTCTTTGGCCGTTTTGATGCCGCGACAGCCCTCGGTGACGGGCGCGCCGTCGACGATCTGGGCCGCGGTCAGGGTCCGGCGCAGCCCGTGGACCTCGAACGCGCGCAGGTCGGGGGCGGTGGCCAGCTTCCCGGCCGCGGCGCCGAGGTCCTTGAGGACGCCGCCGATCGTCGCGTAGGGGTTCTCGTGCTCCTCCCAGGTCCTGACCTCCTGGCCGGCCGGGACGAGCTCCCCGGCCCGCTCGGCTTCGAAGGCCGGGCAGACCCAGACCGGGTCCTTCTTGGGGCTGAGGACGACGCCGAAGACGCGCTCGCTCAGCCACCAGCCGACCTTGGTGAAGTAGAGGAGGTTCGTTCCCCCGCCGATGAAGATGGCGTCGAACCCCGCTTGGGCCAGCAGCCGCCCGGCTTTTTCGCGGCGCAGGGCGTAGTCTTCAGGCGTCAGCGGCGCGGTCCCGGTCACGAGGTTCTTGAGCTCTTGGGGCGCGCCGGGTTCAGGAGACCCGGGCGCGGGCCCGTCGACGCCGGCCTTGACGGGGCCGAGCCCCAGCGCGGCCAGCGAGATCGTACCGGTCTTGATGAACGAGCGGCGGGTGGGCGACATGGGGAACACCTCCTCGAGCCGAAAGGAATATCACAATTAAGGCGCCGGGGAAAGTCCGGACGCGCCCGCCGGCGTCAGCGGTCGAGCCCGCGGATGAATTCCTCGACCTTGCCGACGAGGTCCTTGTTGCCGATGAAGAGCGGTGTCCGCTGGTGGAGCGAGGTCGGCGTGACGTCGAGGATGGGCCCGTTGCCGTCCGAGGCGTAGCCCCCGGCCTGCTCGGCGATGAAGGCGAGGGGCCCCGCCTCGTAGAGAAGGCGCAGCTTTCCGGACGTCGCTTTCGGGTCCTTCGAATCGGCCGGGTAGTAGAAGACGCCGCCGGCGAGGAGATTGCGGTGGAAATCGGAGACGAGCGTCCCGATGTAGCGGAGGGACAGGCCCTTGATCTCTCCCCCGCGGCCCTGGAGGAATTCCGTGTAGCGCCGGACGCCGAGGCTCCAATAGAGCTGATAGCCGAGGTTGACGCTGAAGTACTTGGCCTTGGGGATCATGATATTCGGATGGGACAGCAGGAACTCGCCGACCGACGGGTCGAGGGTGAAGCCGTGGACGCCGTGGCCCGCGGTGTAGACGAACATCGTGCTCGTTCCATAAGCGATATAGCCGGCGGCGACGAGGTTGCGGCCGGGCTGGAAGAACTCGGATTCATCGAGCGGGCCGGAATCCTTTATCCTCCGGTAGACGCCGAAGATCGTGCCGACGGGCATGTTGAAATCGACGTTCGAGGAGCCGTCGAGCGGGTCGAAGACAAGGAGGTACTTGCCCATCGGGTACTGGTCGGGGATCCGCAGCATCTCGGCGTTCTCTTCGGAGGCCAGCCCCGCGAGCCGCCCGGTGTGGTCCGTCAGCCGCGTAACGGTGAGGTCGGCGAAGCGGTCGAGCTTCATGACCGTCTCGCCCTGGACGTTCATGTCTTCCGTGCGCCCGAGGATCTCGGCCAGGCCGGCCCGCGTCGTCTTGCTGGCGATGACCTTGCCGGCCAGGGCCAGGTCATAGAGGATGTTGGTCAGGGTGCCCGTGGCCTCGGGGTGGAAGGCCTGCTCGTCGAGGATATGGCGCTCGATGGTGATGATGGGAGAAGGATCCGTTTGGCTGGCCATGTCGCCTCCTTGGCCTTTTGGTTCCTTGGGGGAGACTCAAAGATAGCACGCCCCGCGCCGCCGTTCAAGGCCGCCGCGCTTGTAATGGCGATGTTGACTCGGCTATAATCGCGCCAGCTGGGAACAGGATCATCGTGGGACGCAGGAAAGCGGACTTCTATCTCTCTCTCTGTGCCGGTATCGTCATCCTCGGAGTGAGCGTTTTCGGCTTCGCCGGCCTGCTGCGCCGGCCGGGCATCCCCTGGGACGCGCTCGGGCAGTCAACGGGTGTTACCCAACCGCGAGACCGAGATCCCGACCTGCTGCCCCGCGACATCGTCAAAATCGACGGCTTCGAAGTCCGCGACCACGATCAAGATTTCGAGTTCATCGCTGCCCATCACCGGATCGGCGACCCGATCGAGTTCGTCGTCGCCAAGGACGGCCGGGATCTGGCCGTGACCGAACAGCTCGTGCCCTATTATGCCCAGGAGGGCATGCCCTACGTCTTCCTCCTGACGGGCGTCTTCGGCTTCTTCATCGGCTTCGGCGTCTTCATCCTGCGCTCAGGGGACCGGCGGGCCCGCGTCTTCTACTGGATGTGTATGGCCTTCTCCTCGGCCGTGATGATCAGCGGCGAGTGGTACGGCGTCCAGGGCCGGCCCTTGCGCCTCGTCCCGGGCGTCCTGTTCTTCTTCGCTTACACGCTGACGCCGGTCATCCTGCTCAGGTTCGTCCGGACGTTCACCGCCCGCGAGCGGCTTCCGGGCGGGCCGCTCCTCTGGATCGTGGCCCTCCTCTTCGGCGGCTTCTTCAGCGGCGTGCTCGTCGCCAGCCTCCTCCTTCCCTCGATCGAGATCTTTCGCCTGAGGGCCCACTTTGTCTATTTCCGGATCTTTTTTGCCGTCGTCTGCGTCATGGCGCTCGTCACGCTCTATCGGGCCTTGCGGGCCGCGCCTTCCCGCGAACGGCGGGACCAGGTCCGCTGGGTTTTTTACGGCATGGTCGTCGGTCTCGGCCCGTTCATGCTCTTCTACACCCTGCCTATCGTGACCGGATGGCGTCCGCTACTGAGCGAGGAGACGGCCAGCGCCTTCTTCGCCGTCCTGCCGCTGGCCCTGGCCTTTGCCATCCTGAAGTACAAGCTCCTCGACATCAACCTCATCATCAACCGCAGTGTCGTCTATTCGCTCCTGACAATGGTCACGGTCGGCGTCTACCTGGCCTCGGTCGAGGGGCTCAAAGCGCTCTTTTCCGCGAATAGCCGGCCGGGCGGGAAGTGGATCCCCGTCGGTTCGGCCTTCATCGCGGCCATGGCCTTCGCGCCGATCCGGTCCCGGCTCCAGGTCGTCGTCGACCGGGCCTTTTTCAGAAGGAGCTACGACTATCGGCGCGCCGTGCGTGGGTTCGCCACGGCGGCCGAAAAGGCCCACAGCGCTTCGGACCTCCTGGCCCTCTTCTCCCGGACGCTCGACGAGGCGCTCCCCGTCGAAAGGGTCGGCGCTTTCGTCCCGGCGCCGGGCGTCGGGTCGCCCGGGCTGGCGCTCCGGAGCGGGCTCGACTACGATGCCATCGCCACTCTCCTCGCCGCGCCCGGCGATCCCCAGTCACCGCTCCATCCCGCGGCCCTCGAGCGCCTTGGTTTCGCCCATGTTTTACCCGTTCCCCTCGGCGATAACGGGCCGTCCGGCTGGGTCTTTTTCGGGCCGAAGAAGTCGGGACTCGATCTCACGGACGAAGACCGGGAGCTCCTGCAGGCCCTGACCGTCGAGATGGCCTCCGCCCTCCGCCGCATCCGGCTCCAGGAGGAGGTCATCTACGAGCGGGCCTCCCGTGAAAAGCTGGAGGAGGTCGGGCGGCTGAAAACGGAGTTCATCTCCTCGGTGTCCCACGAGCTGAGGACGCCCATGACATCTCTCCAGGCGATCTCCGAGCTCCTCAAGTCGGGCAAGGTGGCCGATCCGTCACGGCGCGACCATCTCCTCGAGCTCATGGCCGGCGAATGCGGCCGGCTCGGCCGCTACCTCCACAACGTCCTCGATTTCGGGCGCATCGAGCAGGACGCCAAGCGCTACGAGATCCGGCCGATCGACCTCAGGCCGGTCGTCGCCGGCGTCGCCGAGGTCGTCCGGTCGGCCGCCGCGGAGGAGGACCTGGACCTCACGGTCGAGATGCCGGACGGGCCCGTCCCGGCCGAGGCCGATCCCGACGCGGTCCGCCAGGCCCTGCTCAACCTGGTGGACAACGCCATCAAGTACAGCGCCGGGCGAAAGCGTGTCGCCGTCCGGCTCGCCGCGACCGCCAACGGGGCCGAGATCAGCGTCAGGGACAGCGGCATCGGCATCACGCCGGAGGACCGCGAGCGCGTCTTCGAGGCCTTCTATCGCGCCCCCGAAGCGGTCCGGCACGACCCGAAAGGCGTCGGCCTGGGGCTGAAGATCGTCAAGCACATCATGGACGCCCACGGCGGCGGGATCGCCATCGAGGGCGCCCCGGGGCGCGGGACGACCTTCACCCTGAAATTCCCCGGAAGGCGGTGACCATGAAAAAGATCCTCATCATCGACGACGACCGCGTCCTGCGGCAGACCCTGGGCGAGGCCCTGAAGGCCGAGGGCTATGAGGTGGCGGAGGCCGGCGACGGCCGGGAAGGGCTGAACAAGGCCCTCAAAGGGGCTTTCGACCTTATCGTCCTCGATGTCATCATGCCGGTCATGACCGGGCTCGACGTCTGCCGGAACCTCCGCGAGGCCGGCCGGCAGGTCCCCGTCATTGTCCTTTCCGGGAAGAAGAAAAAGGAGCTCGACAAGGTCCTCGGCCTCGAGCTCGGCGGCGACGACTACATGACCAAACCGTTCGGCACGGACGAGTTCATCGCCCGGGTCCATGCCGTCCTGAGGCGGTCGCGGCCCGAGGTCCCGGAGCTCGAGGACCTCGCCTTCGGCGACGTCGCCGTCGACTTCCGGAAGAAGATCGCGACCAAATCGGGGAACGACCTCCACCTGACCGCCCGCGAGTTCAGCCTGCTCCGGCTTCTTGCCGGGTGCGAGGGCCAGGTTGTTTCCCGGGAGACCATCCTCAACAAGGTCTGGGAATACGAGAAATACCCGACGACGCGGACGATCGACACGTTCATGTACAATCTGCGGCGCAAGATCGAGGACGACCCCGCCGTGCCGAAGCACCTGGTCACGGTGCCGTGGCTGGGCTACAAGTTCCAGCGCTGACGTGCCGTTCGATGAGGAAGTGGCTCGCCCTGCTTCTGGCCATCGCGCTTCTCTATGTCCTGCCCAAGCTCAACACGCACGCCCGGCGCCATGATTCCCCGCTGATGAAGCGGATCGACGACGCGGTCAACGTCATGGCCGCCGTCCTCTTCGTCGTCTATCTCGTCGCCTTCGTCTATTGGCTCCTCACCCGCTGAGACACGGCGCCGCCGTGAGGTCCCCGGCCTCCTAGTAGATCGGATCGCAGATCTTCCGGTGGGGGATGGGCCCCTCGTTCCCGATCTCCATGGGGGGATCGTAGGGCGCGTAGGCCAGGACCGTCCTGATCTTGGCCAGGAAATCGATCTCCTCGGCCTTGAAGTCGCTGATCCTCACGCCTCTCTTCAGCAGGTATTCCGTGGTCTGGTTCCCCAGAGGCAGATACTCCAGATAGACGTTGACGCTCTGGGGAACGATGTAGGTGGTTTCGGGAATGATCAAGGAGAGATAGACAAGGATGTTGTGCCAGCCCTTGTATTCCAACCCGTCCTCTCCCCAGAGGACCGGGGCCTTGAGATACGTGCCGGCAAAAGCGTCATCGTAACTGTGGGCCAGGTCTGCCAGCCATATTTTCGTTTCGGCTGTGCGGGGCGGGTGCGCCGGGAGCGAGGCCCGGAATTCGCTCAGTTTGGTCGCCAGCTTGCCGTTGGTCCTTTCCGTGTCGGCCGCGAATCTCGCCTGGAGCGTCGTGACCGGGTCCAGGTGGAAGGTAATGGGGCAGACCTTTTCCGGCTTCGGCCTCTGCGGGACGAAGACCGCCGGATCCTGCAGCGCGGCCGCCGCGAGCACGCTTGCCGCGACGACCGCGAGGGCGACCGCCCCAAACTTGAATAACCTCCTGCCTTTCATGTGTCCCTCCTGCTTTAGAGTTTTTCGAGAGGCTTGAGCTCTCGCAGATAGATCTCTTTTTGCTGTCTCAGGACGGCCTGAAAACGGGGGTCGTGCCGGAGCTCCTTGAACCACGGGTTCTCGACGAGAGAGGGATAGGAATAGAGATACATACCGCGCCAGAAGCCCAGATCGATGCCGGCCCGGATATTCGCGATGGCGGCGTCCTTCATGCCCAACAGGAGATACACATAGGTCCCGTGCGGGAAGACCGACGGCTTGTCGTCCGTAAAAGGCGTGGCCCGGGACCGGTCGTCCCTCAGCCTCCCCGTCAGCTTCCGGAGGGCGCGGAGCCGCTCGACGGCATAGCCGATCTTCTCCAGGTTGTTGATCTGGGAGTCCGCCTCGTCGAGTTTTTTTGTCACCATGAGCAGGAGCGCGAGCATGAGCCCCGCGTCCTGGTCGGTCGGGTCCAGGACGACCGCCTGCCGGGCGTACCGCAGGGCCTCTTCGGACCGTCCGAGGAAGAGCCACGATTGGGCGAGCTGGACGACGGGCTGGGAATCGCGGGGCGACAGCTCGACGGCCTTTTCGAGGTGCCGTATGCCCTGCTCGTAAAGGCCGATGCTGCGCAGGAACGCGCCGGCGTCCCGGCGGACGATATATTTTTGAGGCTCGAGCTCCAGGGCCTTCTTGAAGAACTCGTACGCCCGCGGATTGTCGCCCTTGTTGAAGTAGTACCAGCCGAGGCCGAGGTTCGTCTCGGCGAACGAGGGGTCGAGCTCGGAGGCCCTGTGGAAATACTCGTACATCTTCTCCAGGACGGCCTTGTCGTTGTTCTCCGTGTTGTAGTAATAAAGATTTTCGTAGGCGTTGCCCGCGCCCCAATAGGCCAGCGCATAGTTGGGATCGATCTCGATCGCCCGGAGGTACTTGCCGATGGCCTCACGGATATCGGCATCGTCGTTGTGCCGCTCGATGAGCGCCATCCCGTCGAGATAGAGGCTGTAGGCCTCGATGTTGTCCGTTCCCCGCCGCCTGAACTTGTTCAGCTGCTCTTCGCTGATCGCGGCGCCGAGCGTCCGCGCCGTGTACTTCGCGATCTCCTCCTGGAGGCCGCGGTAGTCCGAAGTCTCCTTGCTGTAGGTCATGGGCTGGAGGGCCGAGTTCTTCTTGGCGTCAATGACATAGATCTTGGCCTCGACCCGGTCGCCCTGGACGTCGACCTTGAGGCTCAGGAGGTACCTGACGCCGAGGAGCTTGCCGACTTCGGGGGAGCTCTTTCCCTTGGTGTCGTACGAGTTCACGGACATGGTGGGGACGACCCGAAGGCCCGGGACGCCCATGAGCCTGTCCGTGATCTCGTTCTGGAGCCCCGCCAAGAGAGCCTGATGCGTGTCTTCCGCCCCGGTCGTCTCCGCAGGCAGGACGGCGAGAGAGCTCTCCCACGGCTTCTGACGGAAGATGATCCAGCCGGCGAGCGCGGCGGCCGCCAGCGCCCCGACCGCTCCGGCGATCTTGAGCCTTTTCGGCCAAGGGGACGACCGGCCGCGATCGCTCACGCCGTCGAGGGCCGCCAGCACTTCGGCCGCGCTCTGATAACGTTTGGCCGGGTCCTTCTCCAGGCACTTCATGACGATGCCGCCGAGCTCGGCCGATATCCCGGGGTTGAGCTCGCGCACATCCCGCGGCGGCTCGTTGACTTGCTTGTCGATGAGCTCGTCGACGCTTGTCGCCTGGAACGGCGTTCGGCCGGTCAGGACCTCGTAAAGAAGGACGCCGAGCGAGTAAAGGTCCGACCGGGCGTCGACGGCGAGGCCCCGGACCTGCTCGGGGGCGACATAGGCCGGCGTTCCGCTGCGGGACGAGCGGCTCTCCGGCGCCGCGTCGGTGAACACCCGGGCCAGGCCGAAGTCCAGGATCTTCGCCTGGCCGTCCTCGTCGATCATGACGTTCTGGGGCTTGAGGTCGCGGTGGACGATGCCGAGCCGGTGGGCCTCGTCGAGCCCCTTGCAGATCTGGCAGGCGATGGGGATCGCCTGTCCGGGGGCGAGACGGCCGACCTTGCGGATGAGGCGTTTCAGGTTCTCGCCGCGGACGTACTCCATGGTGATGTAGGGGACGCTGGCCTCCTCGTTGAGGTCGAACATCCGGGCGACGTTGCGGTGGACGACCTGGCGGGCGAGCTTGAGCTCCGACGAGAAACGGTCGGAGACCTGCCGGTCCGAGGCGGCTTCGGGCCGGATGAGCTTGAGGGCGATCTCCTCGTCGATCTTCTTGTCGAGGACGCGGTAGACCCGGCCCATGCCGCCGCCGCCCAGCTCCTCGATGACCTGGTAGCGGTGCGCGAAAAGGGTGCCCGCGGGGAGTTCCGCGGTGGGCAGCAGGATGGTCTCGTCGGCTTGGGGAAGGCTGATCTTCTGTTTAAGGTCGACCGGCAGGGGGGTGCCGCACTCGCCGCAGAAGCGCTGCGTGTCCGCGTTCTCTCCCGAGCAATGAGGGCATCTGGTCAAGGCCGGCCCCCCGGTACCGCTATGCGCTCATCCTACTAGCGAACCCTCCCGGAAGTCAATCCCGTCCGGCCGCGTCCTGAACGAACCGTCCTAGTGGAGCGTCACTACAATACGCTCCAGGCGCTTGAGGGCGAGTGAGGCGGAGGGAGGCGCGGCGGCCGATTGGTCGAATCCGAACACAGACACCGATACGTAGCCGTTGCGCAGGGCCCAGATGTCGGTGTCCTCCCGGCCAGGCTCGAGGTGCTTCCACCCCGGCATGTACTCCGTGACCCCGTCGGGCGTGGCCCTCTTCTCGAAGAATTCGATCGGCGCCCGCGTGTCCTGCCGCGTGATCCGCACGCCCCGGAGGCTTTCCCTCGGGAGGGCGGGAACGTTGATATTGAGGAACGTCCCCCTGGCGATCCCGTCCTTCCCGAGCGCCCGCACGATCGCGGCCATGACCGACGCGGCCGCTCCATAGTCGACGCCGTCGGTCGAGGCGAGGTTGACGGCGATCGCCGGGATGCCCTGGAAGGCCGCCTCGCGGGCGGCACTGACCGTGGCCGAGTAGAATGTGACCGTTCCCAGGTTCTCGCCCCTGTTGATGCCCGAGATGATCAGATCGGGCCGGGCGGGGACGAGATTTTCGACGGCCAGCCGGACGCAGGTCGCCGGCGTGGCTTCGATGGCGATCCACCGCTGGCCCTGCCGTTCGCTCTCGCGCACGGCGATGGCCCGGCCCGAAGTGATGCCATGGCTCGTGCCCGAGCGGTTTCCCGCGGGCGCCGCGACGGTCACCTCTCCGAGGGGGCGGAGGGCCTCGGCCAGGGCCAGGATCCCCGGCGCCTCGATCCCGTCATCGTTCGTGATCAGGATGCGGAGGGGCCCCGAGGCCGGCGCCTCGGATGTCCCGCCGCACGCCGCCGCGAGGACGAGGGCCAGGATGACGATCCCGAAGGGATGCCGCCGATTCAACATCGCTCGCTCCTCTCGCCGCGTGACGCGTTGCACAACCTTTGTGCGATTTGTCAAAACTCCGCGTCTGACAAGCTCTTAGAATATCCCTTCCCGTATTTTTCCACAGGGTTATTCACAAAGTCTGTGGATATCCGTTGTTCACTTTCTGTTCTTCACGTACGTATCGAACCATTCGAACATCTCGGCGAGGACGTCGAGGACCGATTCCCGCGCCGAATAGCCGTGACTTTCGTAGGGCAGGTACACGAACCTCGCTGTCGCCCCGAATCCCTTCAGGGCGGCGAACAACCGCTCGGACTGGATGGGGAACGTGCCGGAGTTGTTGTCGGCCATGCCGTGGATGAGCAGGATGGGCTCCTTGATCTTGTCGGCATGCATGAAAGGCGACATCTTGATGTAGGTCTCCGGCGCTTCCCAAAGGGTCCGCCGCTCGCTCTGGAACCCGAACGGGGTCAGCGTCCGGTTGTAGGCGCCGCTCCGGGCGATCCC
This sequence comes from Candidatus Aminicenantota bacterium, assembly GCA_963809345.1. Taxonomy (GTDB): domain Bacteria; phylum Acidobacteriota; class Aminicenantia; order Aminicenantales; family Saccharicenantaceae; genus RBG-16-66-30. The sequence continues at coordinate 756,108 of CAWEJF010000009.1, forward strand.
GGCGGCGAAGAGGTCGCAGTGGGCGAGAAGGTTCGCGGTCATGAAGGCCCCGTAGCTGTGGCCGCCGACCCCGACCCGCTTGGGATCGCCGACGCCCATCTCGTCGAGCTTGCGGATGGCCGCTTCCGCGTTGGAGACGATCTGCTGGACGAAGGTGTCGTTGACCGTCTCGGGGGTCCCGACGACGGGCATCTCGGCGTCGTCGAGGACGGCGTAGCCCTGGGTGACGAAGAACAGCTGCGACGTCCCGCGGAAGAACGTGAACCGGTTGACCGAGCCCCGGACCTGGCCGGCCACGGCGGCGGTGTCGTACTCCATGGGATAGGCCCAGATGACGACGGGCAGGCGCGTGCCCGGCTGGTATCCCGGCGGCAGGTAGAGCGTGCCGCTGAGCTCGAGGCCGTCGGTCCGCTTGTAGGTGATCCGCTCCTTCTTGATCCCGGTCAGCTGGGGCGCCGGGTCCTTGAAATCGGTCAGGGCGGTCCGCTTTTTCGTCTTGAGGTCATAGAGATAGTAGTTCGGCGGGTCCGTCACCGTCTCGCAGCTCGTGATGAGCTTCGTCCGTGAGGCGCCGGCGAAATCGACGAAGGTCTCATAGGCCGGGTCCTGGCACTGCCAGAGCCGCTCGACCTTCATGGTCTTGAGGTTCATCCGGTCGAGGAAGGGATGATCGCCCTTGGGCGAAGAGCCCGCCCCGGAGAGGTAGATCCAGTCCTTGTCCTGGAGGATGACGCGCTCGCCGGTCTTGAGGCTCGCGGTCACCGGCCGGCCGGGGTCGTTGTATCGGTCCCGCGTGCCGAGGTCCCAGATCTTGACCGGCTCGGCGGCGGGATTCGCGAGGTCGACGAGGAAGGTCGTCCGCCAGCTCCGCTTCCATTCGCTCTGAGAGGCCAGGGCCTTGCCCGGCGTCGCGAGATAGGAGATGCCGGCGGCCCGTTCCTTGAGCCTGACGACCTCCTGAGGCCCGGCGCTGAACGGGGCGTCGAGCCTGATGTAATGGTCCCGGAAGGGCACCGTCGCTTTTGGATCGCCCTTGTCGAGGGCCTCGGTCCAGATGAGCGTCGCGGGCTTGTGCGTCATCCAATTGACGCCGCGCGGGCCCTCGGGCACGCCGTTGATGGGGACATTCTCCTCGGTGGGCAGATCGGCGACGACTTTGACCAGGCCGCCGTCCATGTCCCAGACCTCGATCGAGTGGGCAAACCCGGACGCGGGCAGGGCGTAGGAATAGGGCCGCTTGGCGCGCTCGACGAGAACGTAGCTCATGTCGGGGGAAACCGAGATCGCATCGACGATGCCGGGCTTCCCGATCTTGGCGATGGCGCCGGTGGAGGCGTCGACGACGGCCAGCTGGGACGTCGCGTAATAGTCGAAGAGAACTTCATCGAAAGCGTTCTTGAGAAGGTCCTGGTAGGTCGCGGCCTTGGCTTCCTTGCCTCCTGAGACTTGGACCTCGGGGCCGACGGGGACGCGCGGGGCGACCGGGGCCGGGCCGCGGTCCTCCGGGACGAGCGGAACGACGATACGGCGGCTGTCCGGCGCCCATTCGATACCGCCGAGGATGGCGTTGACAGCCGCCGGCGTCAGGGCCTTGGCGGCCGCCGTCGCGACGTCGACCGTCCAGAGCTCGACCCCGCCAGCGACATAACGGAGCAGGGCGATCGTCCGGCCGTCGGGCGACCAGGGAAGATCGCCCCTGCCGGGAAGAGAGAATTTGAAACCTTCGGGCAGGGCGACCTTGCGGAGGAGGCCCGTCTTCATGTCCTTGAGGGAGATGCCGGTCGAGAAGGTCAGGACCTGACGGCTGTTGAAGGCGGGCGTGATGCGCATCCCGGCGATCCTGAGGATGGGTTCGGAGATCGAGGCGATCGTCGGCATCGATTCGCGCTCGACGAGGGCCATGGTGTCGCCGGCCGGGCTCATCGAGACCGAGGGTGTCGGCGGGGCGTCGACGATGTCGATGACCTCTTTCGGCGGAAGCTTGTAGGGCTCCTGGGGCGAAACGAACGGGGCGATGAAAAGCACGACCGTGAGGACCACAGCCAGATGAAACGCGATCTTCTTCATGAGGTGCCTCCTGAGGACCGGCGCAATGCTGGGATTTTAATTCAAATTTCGTTTTTTCGATACTGTTCCTTTATAATGCCGGTGCCGCGTCCCGGGGACCATCGATGAGCGACATCGCGACGAAGGATATCCGCCTCTCCGTCGTCATCCCGACGTACAACAAGGCGTCGCGGATCGCGGCGAGCCTTGGCGCGGTCCACTCCTATCTCGCCGGCAAGCCGTTCACCTCGGAGATCATCGTCGTCGACGATGGAAGCTCCGACCTGACCGCCGACGTGGCCCGGGCCGCGCTCGCCGGCCGCCTGCCCGCGAAGATCATCCGGCGGGAGAGGAACCTCGGCAAGGGCGCTTCGGTCAGGGAGGGCGTGCTGGCGGCCTCGGGCGAGATCGTCCTCTTCTGCGACGACGACCTGTCCACGCCCATCGACGAGCTCGACAAGGCCATGGCCGCGCTCGAGGCGGGGGCCGACGTCGTCATCGGCTCGCGGGCCCTGCCGGACTCCGAGATCCTCCTCCGCCAGCGCCGGCCCCGCGAGTGGATGGGCAAGGCCTTCAACGTCCTGGTCCGGCTGTTCGTCCTCAAGGGGTATCGCGACACGCAATGCGGCTTCAAGGCCTTCCGCCGCGCGGCGGCGATGGACATCTTCTCGCGGCTCCGGACCCCGGGGTTCGGCTTCGACGTCGAGGTCCTGGTCCTCTGCCGCGAGCTCGGCTATCGCGTCGCCGAGATCCCGGTCGTCTGGTGCGACGCCCGGCCGAGCCGCGTGAAGATCTTCAAGGGCTCCTGGGGGATGCTCAAAGAGCTCTGGCGCATCCGCCGGCAGGCCCGGCGCGACGCCCGCCGGCGCCCCTAGCGCTTCTTGGGCTTGGCCACGTAGATATTCCCGGTCATCCTGCAGCCCTCGAAGAGGATCCTGTCCTTGGCCACGGCGATCGCTCCGTTGCCATAGGGAAAATTCAGCCAGAGCCGGCTCTCCGTCGACGTGAACACCTCGCGCTCCTTGCCGACGGGAACTTGAGTCCTGCGATCGATCTCCCGCGCCATGATCGAACAACGACCGTTCTTTTCAGAGAGGTAATAGAGCCAGCGGCCGTTGGGGGACCAGTCGGGCCGGCCAAGAAAATAATCGGCCTCGGCGACCATGATGGCTTCCCGCGCCCCATCCTGGTCCGCTTCGACAGGGGACACGCGGACGGCCGCCCGCCCGTCAGGCAGGCCGGCCAGCCAGGCGATTGATTTGCCGTCGGGCGAGACGCTGGCGTCCTCGATGCTGTCCTGCTGGGATGAAAGGATGACCTCTTTCTCCCCGGTCCGGATGTCCATCCGTTCCAACTCATTGGGCTTGACCTGGACCACGGCGGCGTCGTTCGAGGGAAAGATCCCATGAACGAAACAGCCCTCGCAGAGCACCCGCGCGGCCGCTCCTCCCGGCGCGATGATGAACGTCTTCGTCTTCCCATCGGCGATGTCCCGGTAGGCCAGGAGCGAGCCGTCGGGGCTCAGCCTCGTGAATTGGTTGACGATGATCCCCTGGGCCGGGAACGCCGCTTCAGCGCCCGTCCTCAGGTCCTTGATCCGGACCTCATTCCGGCCCGCCTGGGCCCCGCCGAACGCCGTGAACGCGGCCTTGGCACCGTCGCGGGAGATGGTCGGAGTGAAGTTCTGCATGAGGTCCTGGGTCAGCCTTTGCGGCTCGACCGACACGACGGCTTCATCGGCCCGGGCCGCGACCGTCCAGGCGTTCATGGCCACCTTCATCTCGGTGAAAAAGACGCGGCCGTCAGGCATGACGTTCGGGAAGAGCTTCATGCCCGGTCCGGTCGTGATGGCCGCGGCGGGCCCAGTGACCGCCATGGTCTTTGGGTCGATGGAGGCCCGGAAGAGGTTGACCCCTTCGATCGTCGTCCCCGAGACGAAGTAGACGCTGTTCCCGCTCCATTCGACGGGAAATTGGACGATGGTGGTCAGGGCGAGATTTTCTATAGCGTGCGTCCGGACCGGCGCTCCGCCGTCGATCGGCGCGACCCACCAGTCTCTGGACTTCGGATCATCGGCCCGCCGGCCCCGGAACAACAGATGCTTGCTGTCGGGCGACCAGACTAATGAGGCGCCTTGGACGAAGAAGTCGAAGACGAAGCCGTTGAGGATCTTCCGGGGCTCTCCTCCCTTCGGCGAGACCACATAAACGCTGAACTGGCGGGCTTCTAAGGACGCGGGGAGAACGAAGAACGCGATCCAGCGGCCGTCGGGGGAGAACCGTGGGCCTAAACCCTTGTCGGCGAGCCGCCTCGGCTGACCGCCGACGGCCAGAGCGTCGATCATATAGATCCCGCCGCCGTCCCGGCCGGAGCGGAAGGCGATCTCCTGGCCGTCCGGAGAGAACGAAGGGAGCCAATCGTCGGCCGGGTGGTCCGTCAAGCGGAGAGGCTTGCCGCCAGAGACCCGTTGGACCCAGATGTCGAGGTTCCCGTTGCCCTCCCGGTCAGAGGCATAGGCCATGAGGCTGCCGTCGGAGGAGAGCGTCGGGGACGCGGTCAGGCCGGAATCGAGGGTCACGGGGATGATCTCATATTCGATCGGTCCCTTCGGCTTCAGGACGACGAGCTTCAGGATGAGCGCGGCGCCGGCGAGGACGATGACAGCCGCGGCTACCGAAGTGACAAATAACGATCTTCTTTTTCTTCGCCCGGTGGTAACCGTTGCGGCCTTGAGCTTTCCCGATTCCGAATCCTCCTTGAGCTCCTGGAGGGCGACCTTGAGATCGGACATCGTCTGCCAGCGCCGCTGCGGGTCTTTACGAAGGCACCGGGCGAGGACGCGCTCGAGCTCTGGCGGAACGGATTCGTTGATGGCGGAGGAGGGCTTCGGCTCCTCGTTGAGGACGGCCGCCATGGTCTTCATGCCGCTCTCCCGGCCGAAGGCCTTGCGGCCGGTCAACATCTCGTAAAGGACCGCTCCGAAGGAAAAGATGTCGGACCGCGCGTCGACCTTCTTCCCTTCGGCCTGTTCGGGCGACATATACGCCGCGGTGCCGACGACATAGCCTTCTTCCGTGCGGGGCTTCTCGTCCTGGCCCAGCGTCATCGTCCGTCCGTCCTCCGCGCCGGGAACGCCTTCCGTCAGTTTGGCCAGGCCGAAGTCAAGGATCTTGACCAAGCCCTCGTCCGTGACCATGACGTTCGTCGGCTTGAGGTCGCGGTGGACGATGCCGGCGGCGTGGGCCTTGGCCAGGCCGTCGGCGATCTGGACGGCGGTGCCCAGGGCCTCGTTGAGCTTGAGCCCGCGGCGCCCGATGATCTGATCGAGGGAGCGCCCTTCGACGAATTCCATGACCATGAGGTCCCGGCCCCGGTCCGTGGCAATGTCGTGGATGACGACGATGTTCGGGTGGCGCAGGGCGGAGGCCGCTTTGGCCTCCTGGACGAAACGGCTCCGGCGCTCGGGGTCCGCGATCTTGTCGGGCGGAAGGACTTTGATGGCGACCGGCCGGTCGAGGTGGGTGTCGATGGCCTTGAAGACGGCTCCCATGCCGCCCTCGCCGATCTTTTCGACGATCCGGTAGTGAAGGAGCGTTTGACCGACAAGTTCGGGATTCGCCATGGATCCCCCTTGATCTCTTCATCTTTATAGTTCTACGGGTCCCACGAAGTCAACCCGCGCCCCTTCGCAGGCGATCGAGCGCCGGCCCCACCCGTCGCGGTGCCTTCGGGGGACGGCCATTTCATCGCCGGATTCACCTCTAGAGGTGATTGCCCCCGTCCCCTTCACCTTTCAAAATGACAGAGAACCGAGGCCCGAAGTCTCGGACTGGAGTGCCGCCATGAGGGAAAGACGCAAGCATACCCGGTTCCAGCAATGGAACAAGGCCATCATAAAGTCCGCGTCCGGCGGACAGGGGGTCCTGCCCTCTTGCCCGGTCGACGCCTGCGCCTGGGACCTTTCCCTCGGCGGGGCGCGGATCCAGTGTGAGGAGAGCTTCCCCGTCGGGGCCGTCCTCCGCATTCATCTCGAGCTCGTCCGTTCGCGGGAATTCATCGGCATCGACGGCGAGGTCCGCTGGACGCGCTGGAACGAAGAGATGAAGATCCACGAGTGCGGCGTGGAGTTCCGGGAATGCGTCGAGGCCACGCTCCAAGCCATCATGAGGAACCTCTATCACGACACGGACCGGAAAGGGAAAGAGGACCAGCTGCCCGCGCAGATGGAGAAGGTCACGCTCTCATGACCCCAGCGAAGGGACACGGCACGGGGGACGGCATGAAGCCGCGCAAAGACCGCCGCTTCAAGCAGTGGAACAAGACGAGCATCACGCGCCTCGTCGACCCCCGGAATTCGAACGGGCACCCCGCGATCGACGCCTTCACCTACGACCTTTCGCTCGGCGGCGCCAGGCTTCATACGGAGTACGCGTTCGAGATCGGGGACCTGCTCCGCCTCGAGATCGAGCTCGTCCGGACGAACGAGGCCCTTCGCGTCGAGGGTGTCGTCAAATGGATCCGCAGGGACGATGCCGCGAACGTCTTCGAGATGGGCGTCGAATTCCAGCACACCAGCATGGTGACCGTCCTCAGCCTGATGAAGAACCTCCACGACGGGCGGGCCGCCGCCGGCTCGCCGAAGCGCGAACCGGCCGAGCTCAGCCGGTCCTGACCGCCCTGATCCTCCCCGTTATCGCGACCGTGATCCTGTAAGCCCCCCGCGCGTTCCATACCCTGATCGAAGCGAGGTCCGAGACCGTGCCTTGAGGGTGGAAGACCGGCGCGTTGTTGGCCTGGACGAAGACACCCGGCAGGGGGACCACGCGCGATGTCCGCCACGTCCCCGCCGTCGCGTCGCGGATCTCGAAGATGAAACCCGGCGCCGCAAAGCGGACGCGGACGGACGCGCCGGACAAGATGGCTCTGAAGCGGGCTTGGTTGAGCCCTGCGGTCACCTCCCAGATCCCCGATTGCAGGTTGAGCTTCGGGACGAGCCGCCCGACCGTGTATACGCCCCCGAGAGCGAGCATGGCCGCGAGGGCGAGCGCGAGGACGGCCTCGACCAGCGTGAAGCCCTGCCGCCCGCGCACTCAGTACTCCTTCCATGACAGGACCCTCAGGGAGGTGAACGCGAGCCGGGGCTCGGTCGTGAGCGGAGCGTTCCGCGGGAACTCACCGGCCACGGCCCGGTCGTCACGATAGAGGGCCAGCCGGTTGCCGTTCCCGGTGTAGGCGTCGGCATGGAGGGCGCCGAGAAGCTCGACCGACTTTCCCGTCCCTTCGATGAGGAATCCCCCCGAGGCCGCGGTCAGCGAGGCCTGGAGCTTCAGGTCGTTGGGCGCCTCCCCGGCCACGGCAATCCCGCCGCTGGCCGCCTCCCCCGTGATAACATCGTGACCCCCTGAATAGATGACGAGCTGGGCTTCGGAGCCTTTGGAATAGGGGATACCGTCCTGCCAGCGGACTCCTTCCAGGATGAGATGCGAAGCGATCGTCACCTTGTCCGCGGAGACGATGGTCAGATCGACGCCGTCGAGGACGGCCGGGGTCTCGCCGTCAAACGACATCTCCACCCGGCCGTCCATGCCCACGGCCCCGCCGCCGAGCGCCGCGATCGCGCCGTTGACGAAGACGATCGGCACGGGGACGAGGTCGAAAGTCCTGGATTCCTCCGGCGTGGAGTATTCCGTCCGGCTTCGGACCGGGCTCCATTCCAGGCGCCACTCCGCGCCGCGGGCGCGGAAAATGACGATCTGGGCGTCGCCGCGGACGGCGAGGACCATTTCGTCGAGATCGCCCTGGACGAAGACCCCTCCGAGCCCGAGATCGTTGCGGATGAGATAGACGCCGTCGGGGACCGGGTCCGTCGAAGCCTCGAGCCCAAGCGTTTCGCGGAGCTGGGCCGCCGAGAGGTCTCCAGGTCGGAAAACGCCGATGGCCATGGCCTTGGCGGCCAGCTCCCCCGTATCGTCGGGGAGCACGCCGTCCGAGGACGCGGCGAGTCCCGTGCCCACGAGCTGGCCCGGCTTGACCGGCAGGTCGATCCCGTTCGCCCTGATAAAAGCCGCCTTCTCGCCTTCGGTCATGTCTCCTTCCATATAAAGAGGGATGGCCGGCAGGGGCAGGCGTCCGGCGAGAAGGCCGAGCGATCCCTCGAGGACGGAGACGCGCCTCGACCGGACCTGAACGAGTCCCCCGGAGGCTTCGATCCTGAGGGCCGCCGAGATCCGGAGATAGCCGCCCATGTCTCTAAGGCCCCCGAAAGCGCATTCGGCCCGGCTTTCCCAAGTCATGCCGTCGAACGACTCATCGAGCGTGCGGGGAAAGGCAGCGCCCAGGGCTTCTTCGAGGAGGAGGGGGAAGGCCGCCCGGCCATCCCCGCGCATGGCCTCAACCCGCTCGGACGTAACAGCCGCGAGAAGACCCTCGGCCTCGATCCAGGCGGCGAGATCACGGAGCCCGCGCTTGAGCCCGTCCTCCGAAGCGCAATCGAGGAGGGCCGAGGACTTGCGGAAGCCGTTGATCTTCAGGTGCACCCCCGAGGCGTGGAGCATGGCCAGGCCGAGCCCGGCGAAGACGACCATGAGCAGCAGGACGGCCATGGTGACGGCGCCGCGTTCCCTATTGGGCGAGGGCCGGGTTCTTAAGAAAAACTGTCGTTTCATATGGCGGGGCTCCTTCGATCTCGAGTTCGAGCCGGATACGGACGAGATGAGCGACCGCGTCCAGGCTCCATGTTGCCCGCGCGGTCCCTTCGAGCAGCGGCTGGGCCGGCGACGCATTGACCCGCCGTCTCAGGATCCCCGCGGCCGGGTCCAGGAAGTAGGTCACATGCTCGAGAAGGGCCAGCGCGGCCGTTTCGGGCGCGTAGCTCCGCTCGAGCGGAGAATCGACGATGACAGCGCCCGGCTCGACCCGGACGACCGTTCGAACCTCTCCCGTCGCGCCTTCCCGAAGAGAGATCCGTTGACCGGCAGCGATAGCGGTCGTCGCGTCGAGCGCGAGCCGCGTCTCACCGGCGGCCGCTCCGGCGGCGAGCCGGAGCTCCCGCTCGAGCGATGTCGTCCGCAGCTCGTCGGCGGTCGCCTCGGCCGCTTCAGCGAGCCCCAGACCGATCTCGAAGGACAGGCCCCGGCCGGCATGAAGCAGGTCAATGCGCATCCTGTCGAGGGCCGCGAGCGCCCCCTGGCCGGCCTCCTCTCTCTCCTTGAGGCGTAGGAAGGCCTTCTGGGCCCGGGCGAAGACCTCGAATCCCGTCGAGATGACGAAGAGGGACAGGACCAGGCCGACCAGGCATTCGATGAGCGTGAACCCGCCCCTCTTCACGGCGCAAACCCCAGGTCCCGGGAGATAAAGAGCACAGCGGCCGTCTCCGGCCCCGCCCGGCCGGCGGGCCTGGCCCTTAGCCGGACCCGTTTCAGGCCGCCCCCGTCGTCGGCGATCTCCCAGGTCTCTTCGATGAGGCAGCCGCCGGGCTCGACGCGCACGGTCTCGGCGTACGCGCCAGGCGCGAGCGTGGCGTCGTCGAACGGCCGCGACTTCAGCGTCTCGAACCGGTCAATCACGGCGTGGGTGAGCGCCGCCGCGACGTCGCCCCGCCGCTTCGCGCGCAGCGCCAGCGTCAGCATCTCGGCCGTGCCGACGGCGAGAACAAGCCCTACGGACATGGCCACGAGGACCTCGATGAGACTCGTTCCCGCGCCCGCCGCGCCGCGCTTCATTGTCCGCTCTCCGCACCTCCCTTCAAGCCGTCCGCGTGCCAGCGTGCCCGAAAAAAGCTCTCGGCGGGCCTGGCCCTCCGCGGCCTCGCCGCGTCAACGGCGATGGCTAATGCGCTGAAAAATATGGGCTATTGCGTCAACGGGCGGCGACGTTCGAAAAACCGAAAAAAAGTTCAGTTTGACCCTTGACAAGCCCCCCGTATACCCCTATACTGTATTGGCCTTTGAAGCTATCATTCTGACAACCGTCACTGGTTGAAATAATAGTCAGAGTTGAATAGATACCGAGGTTTCTCTCTCGGGTTAGAGAGAATTTGGTTCTTTGAAACAAAAAGCGGAGCGACCAGTTGTTGATCTTTTTTGCCACATCAAACTCGCTAGGAACTCGCAAGAGTTCTTATAATTGAAGAGTTTGATCCTGGCTCAGAGCGAACGCTGGCGGCGTGCTTAACACATGCAAGTCAAACGGCCTTCGGGTAGCAATACTTGAGGGCAGTGGCGAACGGGTGAGTAACACGTGGGTAATCTTCCCCCGAGTGAGGAATAAGCTTGCGAAAGCGGGTCTAATACCGCATGACGTCCTCAGGTGTGAACCCTGAGGACCAAAGCCGTAAGGCGCTTGGGGATGAGCCTGCGTCCTATTAGCTAGTTGGTAGGGTAATGGCCTACCAAGGCGATGATGGGTAGCCGGCCTGAGAGGGTGATCGGCCACACTGGAACTGAGACACGGTCCAGACTCCTACGGGAGGCAGCAGTGAGGAATTTTGCGCAATGGGCGAAAGCCTGACGCAGCGACGCCGCGTGGAGGAAGACGGCCTTCGGGTTGTAAACTCCTGTCAGAGGTGAAGAATGCCCGCAAGGGCTTGACGGTAACCTCAGAGGAAGCCCCGGCTAACTACGTGCCAGCAGCCGCGGTAATACGTAGGGGGCAAGCGTTGCTCGGAATTACTGGGCGTAAAGGGAGTGCAGGCGGCCGGTTAAGTCAAAGATGAAATCCCGAGGCTCAACTTCGGAATGGTCTTTGATACTGATCGGCTTGAGGCTGGTTGAGGAGAGCGGAATTCCCGGTGGAGCGGTGAAATGCGTAGATATCGGGAGGAACACCAGAGGCGAAGGCGGCTCTCTAAACTAGTCCTGACGCTGAGACTCGAAAGCTAGGGGAGCAAACGGGATTAGATACCCCGGTAGTCCTAGCCGTAAACGATGGACACTAGATGTTCCCGCGTTCAAGCGGGAGTGTCGTAGCTAACGCGTTAAGTGTCCCGCCTGGGGAGTACGGTCGCAAGGCTGAAACTCAAAGGAATTGACGGGGGCCCGCACAAGCGGTGGAGCATGTGGTTTAATTCGACGCAACGCGAAGAACCTTACCTGGGCTTGAACGGCTGGTGGTACGGACCCGAAAGGGCGAGGACCCAGGTTTCCTGGGAGCCAGCAGAGGTGCTGCATGGCTGTCGTCAGCTCGTGTCGTGAGATGTTGGGTTAAGTCCCGCAACGAGCGCAACCCCTGTGTTTAGTTGCCAGCGAGTCATGTCGGGCACTCTAAGCAGACTGCCTCGGATAACGGGGAGGAAGGTGGGGATGACGTCAAGTCAGCATGGCCTTTATGTCCAGGGCCACACACGTGCTACAATGGGCGGTACAGAGGGATGCAATGCCGCGAGGTGGAGCTAATCCCTAAAACCGTTCTCAGTTCAGATTGCAGGCTGCAACTCGCCTGCATGAAGGCGGAATCGCTAGTAATCGCGGATCAGCTACGCCGCGGTGAATACGTTCTCGGGCCTTGTACACACCGCCCGTCACATCACGAAAGCTGGTCGTGCCCGAAGTCACTGTGCTAACCGCAAGGAGGCAGGTGCCTAAGGTATGGTCGGTGATTGGGGTGAAGTCGTAACAAGGTAGCCGTACGGGAACGTGCGGCTGGATCACCTCCTTTCAAGAGATTTTCGCAAAAAAGAAAGACTTCTTGGTCGCTCCGCTTTTTTTTATGTTCGCTGGTGAGAGATCCCTCTCGGACCAGCTCGGGATCGTTTCGTAGGGAGTGGGCCTATAGCTCAGTTGGTTAGAGCGCCCGCCTGATAAGCGTGAGGTCAGTGGTTCAACTCCACTTAGGCCCACCATTCTTCGTCCGGCGAGCGGCTTCTTCTCGGCGGGGCTGTAGCTCAGTTGGGAGAGCGCCGGTTTTGCAAGCCGGAGGCCGCCGGTTCGATCCCGGCCAGCTCCACCATCATTTTGGGCCGGCGAACATTTTAAACGAGATTCCCCCCCAGGTTGGGGGTGATTCATAAACAACGACCAGATCTTTGACAATCGAACTTAGCGGCATTTTTTTTGTCTTGACTAAACTTTATGGTCAAGTTACTAAGAGCATGCAGGGGATGCCTAGGCGCAGGAAGGCGATGAAGGACGTGGCCAGCTGCGATAAGCCCCGGGGAGTCGCTCAACAGACTTTGATCCGGGGATGTCCGAATGGGGAAACCCACTCCGTTGAAGACGGAGTATCGTCATCTGAATCCATAGGGTGACGAAGCGAACCTGGGGAAGTGAACCATCTCAGTACCTAGAGGAACAGAAAGCAACCGCGATTCCCCCAGTAGCGGCGAGCGAACGGGGAACAGCCTAAACCGTCGGCATGTAAGCGTGTGCGCGTTGTGTCGACGGGGTCGTGGGACTCGACGGGGCTCTTGCACATAAGGGCCAAAGAGTTACAAAGGGATATCTCAGCCGAAGACCATGGGAAGGGTCTCCACAGAAGGTGATAGACCTGTAGGCGAAAAGATCTCCCCTCTTTGTCGGGCACCCAAGTACCACGGGACACGAGAAACCCTGTGGGAATCCGGGAGGACCATCTTCCAAGGCTCAATACTCATCTGCGACCGATAGTGAACTAGTACCGTGAGGGAAAGGTGAAAAGAACCCCTGTTAGGGGAGTGAAACAGTACCTGAAACTGCATGCTTACAAGCACTCGGAGCCCTCGCAAGGGGGTGACGGGGTGCCTTTTGCTTAATGAGCCGGCTAGTTATTCTGTGCGGCAAGGTTAAACTCTTAAGGAGCGGAGCCGTAGCGAAAGCGAGTCTGAATAGGGCGTTCAGTCGCACGGAATATACGCGAAGCTGAGTGATCTACCCTTGGCCAGGATGAACTCAGGGTAACACCTGCGGGAGGTCCGAACCATTGTCGGTTGAAAACGGCTTGGATGAGCTGAGGGTAGGGGTGAAAGGCTAATCAAACTCAGGAATAGCTCGTTCTCTCCGAAATAGCTTTAGGGCTAGCCTCGCACGAATGTCATGGGCGGTAGAGCACTGGATGGCCTAGGGGTTCGAAAGTTCTACCAAATCCAACCAAACTCCGAATTCCCATGAACACTATGCGGGAGTCAGACTGCGAGCACTAAGGTCCGTAGTCAAAAGGGAAACAGCCCAGATCGTCAGCTAAGGTCCCTAAATACAGGCTAAGTGGGCAAGGATGTGAGGATACTCAGACAACCAGGATGTTGGCTTAGAAGCAGCCATCATTTAAAGAAAGCGTAACAGCTCACTGGTCAAGCGTTCTTGCGCCGACAATGTAACGGGGCTCAAGCCTGTTACCGAAGCTGCGAACTGGCGGGTCTTCGGATCCGCCTTTGGTAGGAGAGCATTCTCACTCGGGCGAAGCCGTGGCGTCAGCCACGGTGGACGGCTGAGAAGAGACCCTGCCGGCATGAGTAGCGATAATTGGGGTAGAAACCCTCAACGCCGAAAATCTAAGGTTTCCTGGGGAAGGTCAGTCCGCCCAGGGTCAGTCGGTCCCTAAGGCGAGGCCGAAAGGCGTAGCCGATGGACAGCAGGTCAACATTCCTGCACCGCCTGAGACGCGTTATCACCAATGGGGAGACGCAGGAGGATAGGCATACGCGCGATCGGAAATGCGCGGCCGCCACGTAGGGGGAGTGTCCAGGCAAATCCGGACGCTCTTAACCCCGAGCACGGCGGGGTAGGTTGCCTTCGGGCTTCCGAACTTGTCGATTCCACGCTGCCTAGAAAATCCTCTAGGGAGTGTCTCAGGTGACCGTACCGTAAACCGACACAGGTAGATAAGAAGAATATTCTAAGGCGCACGAGTGAGCCCTCTTTTAGGAACTAGGCAATTTAGCCCCGTAACTTAGGGATAAGGGGCGCCTTATTAGGGTGAAGCCGATCAGGTGGAGCCCGAGGAGGCCGCAGAGAAATGGCTCTAGCGACTGTTTAATAAAAACACAGGACTCTGCAAAGACATAAAATCGATGTATAGGGTCTGACGCCTGCCCGGTGCTGGAAGGTTAAGGGAAGCGGTTAGCCGCAAGGCGAAGCTGTGAACCGAAGCCCCAGTAAACGGCGGCCGTAACTATAACGGTCCTAAGGTAGCGAAATTCCTTGTCGGGTAAGTTCCGACCCGCACGAAAGGCGTAACGACTTGAGCGCTGTCTCAAAGAGGGGCTCGGCGAAATTGTGGTACCGGTGAAGACGCCGGTTACCTGCCGCTGGACGGAAAGACCCCGGCACCTTAACTGCATCCTAGCATTGGATTTCGGTCCATGATGCGCAGGATAGGTGGGAGACTTTGAAGCGCCAGCTCCGGCTGGCGTGGAGTCAACGGTGAGATACCACTCTTCCTGGTCTGAGATTCTAACCTCCTCCCCTGATCGGGGAGAGGAACAGTGTTAGGTGGGTAGTTTGACTGGGGCGGTCGCCTCCTAAAATGTAACGGAGGCGCCCAAAGGTTCCCTCAGGTTGTTTGGAAATCAACCGTAGAGTGCAAAGGCATAAGGGAGCTTGACTGCGAGGCCGACGGGCCGAACAGATGGGAAACCAGGGCTTAGTGATCCGGTGGTCCTGTATGGAAGGGCCATCGCTCAACGGATAAAAGGTACGCCGGGGATAACAGGCTAATAGTGTCCAAGAGCTCACATCGACGACACTGTTTGGCACCTCGATGTCGGCTCATCTCATCCTGGGGCTGAAGCGGGTCCCAAGGGTCCGGCTGTTCGCCGGTTAAAGAGGTACGTGAGCTGGGTTTAGAACGTCGCGAGACAGTTCGGTCCCTATCCACGGTAGGCGTAGGAGATTTGAGGGGGGCTGTCCATAGTACGAAAGGACCTGGATGGACGAACCTCTAGTGTACCAGTTGTCCCGCCAGGGGCAGCGCTGGGTAGCTACGTTCGGTCGTGATAACCGCTGAAAGCATATAAGCGGGAAGCACGCCCCAAGATAAGATCTCCCTCCCGCAAGGGCTAAAGGTCCCTGGTAGACGACCAGGTTGATAGGCTGGAGGTGTAAGCGCAGTGATGCGTTCAGCTGACCAGTACTAATAGACCGTGAGGCTTGACCATAAAGTTTATCAAGACAAAAAAGTTCTTTTCGCTAAGTTAACACCGCATCAAATCCCGGTGACTTTGACGGCGGGGCCACACCCGTTCCCATTCCGAACACGGAAGTTAAGCCCGTTCGTGCCGATGGTACTGCCTGGGCAGCTGGGTGGGAGAGTAGGTCGTTGCCGGGTTTTTTTATTTTACTCGAATAAAGGTCAGAGGGGCACGGGCCCCCAAAACGGCCGTCATACTCCTCTCCTTTTATTCGGCAGGTTGGGCGCGGGCTCCGTTCATGGGCCAAGGGGTAACCACGGAATCCGAATAAGAGGGTCCGCGACCAGGGCAAGGGCAAAATTTTAAGGAGAGATGTATGAACATCTACGTGGGAAACATTTCCCGCACGGCGACCGAGCAGGATCTCAAGGACGCTTTCGCGGCGTTCGGCGAGGTCTCCAGCTCATCGATCATCAAGGACAAGTTCAGCGGTGAGAGCCGCGGGTTCGGTTTCGTCGAGATGCCGAACAAGGAAGAGGCCGACAAGGCTATTGCCGGACTCAATGGCAAGGACCTCAAGGGCCGTCCGTTGACGGTCAACGAGGCCCGGCCCCGGACCGATCGTCCCCGCACGGGCGGCGGCGCCGGTGGCGGCAGGGGCGGCTTCGGCGGCGGCCGCGGCCGGTATTGATCTCAGCTTCTAGCTGACTTTATTCGAACGCAAAGGGCGGATGCCCCGGAAGGGGAGTCCGCCCTTTTTTATTTTCTGGGGGGGTTCCCCGTTCGCAGGTTTTCGGCGACGGCTAACCTGGGTGAAGCCCGTCGCTGTCCGGCCTGATCGGCGGGTCGCCTCTCCAGGATAAGCCGGCCGGCGCGGAAGTCCATGTGCACGCGATAAGGCCAGAGGAGCTGATTGCCCACGAGGCCTACCAGATACCGGCCGCCGATCGCGTTCAACCTCTCCATCGGGAATTCGTGCACGGTCTGTCCCTCGAGGACGAGGGGGCCCAGGGCGATCGACAGGCCGTCGATCCGGTTGACGTTTTCCGCCCCTCCGGCGCCTTGGATCATGCTGGGGCGGATCTTGGCCGGATCGAGCTTGGGCCTGAGATGCTCATCGAAAAAGGCGCCATCCACGAGGTGGGTAGCGGCCGCCGAGTCCAGGATGTAGAGGGCCGCGGGCGCCCCGCCCAGGGAGGCCTCGACGGTCGTCGCGTCGAAAAGATAGAGCGGCACATTGGCGGCCACCGCCGGCCAGTTGATGGCGCCAGCGAGAATCTCCGGACGCTCGAGCGGATAGAGGTCCATGACTTTCGCCTCGACGTCGATCGTGACGTTGAAGCGCTTGAGCAGGCCCGCGCCGAGCAGGCCTTTCTTCAGACCCCTGAAAGTCCGGAGGTCCGAGACCATGACCGGGACGTTGCGGAATGCGATCGGTCCCAGCTCCACCTGGTCCAGGACGGCGAAGCGGACCGCCGACTCCATCGTTCCCACGCCCGTGGCCGTCGAGCTGCCGGTCAGGGCCAGGCCAAGCTCGTCAGCCAGGAGCGGGCTGACCGTCAGGAAGTCCGCCGCGGCCGAATCGATCGTGAAGAGGTACTCGCCCTTTCCGTTGAGCCCGAGGGCGATCATCCGGTTGCGGGCCCGGGGGTCGGCGTCGGTGACGAGGGGGATCTCGAGATGCTCGAAACGGCCCTCCATCTCGAAGAGCCGCTTGCCGGCGAGCCCCCGGACCTGGCCAAGGCCGTTGGTGAACCAGGAGGGGAGGGGACGGCCTTCCCGGGCGTAGCGTTCTTCGGCCGTTTTGTAGATTTCGAAGAGGTCGGAGACGACACCGCGGTCCCAGGCGGCCCGCCACAGCTGGCGCAGCGCTTCTTCATAGAACGCCGCCGAGGGGACGGCCTTGCGCAGGTGCGCGATGGCCAGGTCCGTGTCGTTCCGGATCCGCGCGATCCTGCCCAGGCCGAGATGGGCCTCGGGATTATGCGGCTCGAGCGCGACGACTTGGTCGAGGATCGACGCGGCCTCCAGGACGCGGCCCGCCTTGAGCAAGGCCAGTCCGGCGACGGCCCGGGCCCGCGCGCCGGCGGCGGGATCGGCCAGGACTTCCGCCGCGGCCCGTTCGGCGTCCCGGAACGAATCCGAGAGGATCAGCTTCTCCAGCCGGCTGACGTCCTTCTCTGACGCGGCGGGCGGCCCGCCGCGGGGATCGGGGGACTGTCCAAGGGAAAAGAGAATAGCCAGGAGCAAGCAGGCGGTCCGGTCGCGCTTGTCCATCGTTCACCTCTTAGGGAATACGCCCGGACCCGGCACGGCATTTAGGCGTCGCAGGCACGGCTCAGCCCGGAACGAGCTGCCCCGGCATGACTTTATTCAAACGCAAAGGGCGGATGCCCCGGAAGGGGAGTCCGCCCTTTTTAATTTTTGTGGGGATTTTATATAATCGGACCGGAAACACCCTAATGGCCCAAACAATTGATTCGAGAGAACGTCCTGTGGCCGGCCGTATGAAAGACCTGGTCGGCAAGCCGGTTTCACTCATACCGACGCCCGCGCTGATCATTGAGACGGAGGTTCTAGATCGCAACCTGCGCCTCATGTCCGATTTCTTCGCCCACCGCCATGCCAAGCTGCGCCCGCACTTCAAGTCGCACAAGTGCGTCTCGATCTCCAGGCGTCAGCTCGAGCACGGCAACGCCGTCGGCATCACCTGCGCCAAGGTCTCCGAAGCCGAGGTCCTGGCGGCCGGGGGCATCCGGGACATCCTCATCGCCAACCAGATCGTCGGACGGGACAAGGTCGAGCGTGTCGTCGAGCTGGCTCGGGAATCCCGTCTCGCCGTCGCCGTGGACGATGAATCCCAGGTGCGGCAGCTCTCCGCCGCGCTGGCCGGGACGCGCGCCAGGGTCGGCGTCCTGGTCGAGGTGGACGTCGGATTGGCCCGCTGCGGCGTCCCGCCCGGCGAGCGGGCGCTGCAGATCGCCCGCGCCGCGGCGGCCGCCCCCGGCGTCGATTTCCTCGGCGTCCAGGCCTACGAGGGCCACTGCATCACTGTCCTTGACCCTGAGGACAGGCGCCGACAGGTCCTCGCCTCAATGCAGAAGGCCGTGGACACGAGGCGGCTCATCGAGGCTTCCGGGCTGCCGGTCCGCGTCCTCAGCGGCGGCGGAACGGGGTCCTATGATATCACGGGCCTCATGGACGGCGTCGATGAGGTCCAGGCCGGCTCTTACGCCCTGATGGACCATTACTACGCGAAAAGACGGCCCGAATTCGCCCCCGCCCTGAGCGTGATCACGACCGTGATCTCGAGCAACGGTTCGGACCACGCCGTCCTCGACGTCGGCGTGAAGGGGGTCGGGACGGATCTCGGCCCTCCCGTCCTGGCGGACCGTCCGGAGGACGTGATCTCACGCTTCGAGTCGGAGGAGCACGGTTCTGTCAAGGTCGGCGGCCCCCCGCTGAATGTCGGGGACAGGGTCAGGCTTATCCCATCGCACGGCTGCACGACCTGCAACCTGCACAGGCGCCTCTTCGCCGTTCGGGACGGGATCGTCGAGGACGTCTGGGCGATCGAAGGAAGCGGCTGTCTGGATTAACCGATCACGGCGACTTCGTGATCGGTGACGGATCGGACCGTGAAGCTGCACCAACCGTTGACGGCGCTGGCTTTGAGGGTTTCCCCCGAAACCAGCATCCTCAGGGAACTGACGGGACCATGGCCCGGCAACTTGACCGAGAATCTCAGCGGTCCGATCGGAATGAATTCATCGACCGGCTGGCGCCACGTTCCGGCACTGGTGAGATTCACGATATGAAGAATGACCGTATCTTGCTGGTGGTAGACGTGACAGTCGATCAGGCCCCGCCCCCAGCGCTTTCAGATACTGTTCGCGTGATCGCATGTCCATCCTAAGCATGTCACCCGATCCTTCCAGGGATTTGGGTAACATTTTATATGATTCAACAACCTACCTTTCGGTAACATATTAGGTGATGCAATGCGGTGCCTTGACGCGGCGCCCTCAGACATGCGAATATCCCCTGGCATGAGCGAAGCCTTGGAGGAGTGAATGAAAGCCGCTGTCTTCACAGAATATGGTTCCCCAGATGTTCTGCAGCTCAAGGAAGTCGTTCAACCGACCCCCAAAGACAACGGAATCGTGGTCAGGGTCTACGCCACGACGGTCAATTACGGCGACCTGACGGCCCGGAATTTTGGCCACCTCAAATCCGGCGAGTTCAACATGCCGGCCATTCTCCTTCTGCCCGGCCGGCTGTCCATGGGCTGGAACAAACCCAAGATCAACATTCTGGGGAGCGAGCTGGCCGGACGGGTTGAAGCGGTCGGCAAACGGGTCACCAAGTTCAAACCCGGCGACCAGGTTTTCGCCTATGTGGGTATGGGCATGGGGGCCAACGCCGAATATATCGGCCTCCCCGAGAACGGGATGATCGCGCTCAAACCGGCCAACCTGAGCTACGACGAGGCCGCCACCCTGCCTTACGGAGCCGTGATGGCCGTCAGCCTGCTCAAAAAGGCCAACCTGCAACCCGGGCAAAAGGTCCTGATCAACGGCGCTTCAGGCGGCATCGGCGCCATGGCCGTCCAGCTGGCCAAGTGCGACGGGGCCGAAGTGACCGGCGTCTGTGGCACCCCTCGCCTGGAATATGTCAGATCCTTGGGAGCCGACAAAGTCATCGATTACACCCGGCAGGATTTCACCCAGAACGGCGAGACCTACGACCTGATCTTCGACATCCTGGGCCGCAGCTCGTTTTCCCGCTGCTCGGGCTCGCTCAAGCCCCGGGGCATCTACCTGCTGGCCAGCTTCAAGAGCCAGGCCCTTCTCGACATGCTCCGAACTTCGCTCCCCGGCCGCAAGCAAAGAGTCATTTGCGCCATGGCCGAGGAAAAGGCCGAAAGCCTGGTTTTCGTCAAGGAGCTGGCCGAGGCCGGGAAGGTCAAGGCGCCGATCGACAAACGCTTCCCCCTCGAGCGGATTGCCGAAGCGCACCGTTATATCGAACAAGGTCGTCAGCTGGGTCCGGTGGTGATCACGGTGGCCTAATTCGCGCAAAGGCCCGGGGTCGGCCAGAATTTTTCGGAGGGCCTTGTTGGGGGCGGCGGTCAACCAACACGCCCGAGCTGGCCGCAGGCCGCCATGAGGGCCCGGCCCCTTGGGCTTCGCAGCTTGACCAGGGCGCCGGCCGCCTCGAGACGCTTGGTGAACGATTCGATCTCGGCTTCGGACGGGGAGGGGCCTATGGGGGCGGATCCGGGATTGTAGGGGATGAGGTTGAGGACAGCCCGCCCGGACGGCGCCGCTGCTCGAAGAAAGGCCGCCACCCCTTCCGCCGCGCCTTCGTCGTCGTTCCGGCCCGGGATGAGGCAGTAGTTAACGGCAAGGGCGAAATTGCGGCGCTGGGGATATCGGGCCAGGGCGGCGGCCAGGGCCTCGAGGCCCACGCCTCGGCTCGCCGGCATGAGCTCGCCGCGGAGCCTCTCGTCAGGCGCGTTGAGGCTGACCGAGAGATTGAGGCGCTTGAGCCCGAGGCCCCTGAGGCGGGCGATGCCCTCAGGCAGGCCGAGAGTGCAGACTGTGATATCGTCCTGCGAAAACGCGGGGCCGGATTCGTCGAGGAAGACGGCGAGGGCCCCCGCCAGGCCTTCGAAATTGTCGAGCGGCTCGCCCATGCCCATGAAGACGATCTGGCCAATGTCCCAGCCCAGGGTCAGACGGGCCACTGCGTACTGGCCCACGATCTCCTCGGGCCGGAGGTCCCTCACCAAGCCCCGCCGGCCGGACTCGCAGAAGACGCAGCCCATGCGGCAGCCCACCTGGGAGGAGACGCAAAGGGTGGCCGGCCCCGGTTCGGGGACTCGGCGTGCTACGGGGATGCGGACGCATTCGACCCGCTGGCCGTCGTCGAGCCGGAGGAGGGCCTTAGCGGTCGTCCCGAAGGGCCCCTCCTCCTCGACGACGTCCTCGACGGCGGGCAGCCGGAGCGTGACGCGGGCGGTCAGGGCGGCGGCGGTCTCCTTGGCGATGGCCTCTGAACCGGGCTCGAAGCGGCCCTCGGCGAAGGCCCGCCTATAGAGGCGGCCCAGGGCCCGCGAACGTCCGCCGCGGCCTGCCAGCGCCTCGAAGGCCGGACGGGTCAAACCCAGGATGTTCACTCGCCCGTCGGTCTCCGGCATGGGGTCACTGTTCTATCTTATCGCGGGTTGGGCCTGGGTCATGTCGAGCAGAACGCCACTGACGTCTGCCGTGAGCCATTTGGCCTCTCCCTCGGCGGCGGCCGGGAGATAGACGACCGTCCCGTCCTTTCGGGTGAAGACCGTACGGAACTCAAGCACGTCCGCGTCTCCGGGCTTGCCCGAGAACGCGTACGCTCCTTCGTGAGGCAGGCGCCGCATCTCGACCGTGTTCCGGGCGGCCAGGTCGAGCTCGCGGGTATAGACGTAGCCTTGGAAGCGGAGGACGGCCAGGCCGCTCGAGTAGTCGGTCCATTGACTGATCTCGACGGGAGTCACGGGCACCTGGATGATCTCGGAGCTTCCGATGA
This sequence comes from Candidatus Aminicenantota bacterium, assembly GCA_963809345.1. Classification (GTDB taxonomy): domain Bacteria; phylum Acidobacteriota; class Aminicenantia; order Aminicenantales; family Saccharicenantaceae; genus RBG-16-66-30. The sequence goes on from CAWEJF010000009.1 coordinate 777,763, forward strand.
ACTGGTAGCAGAGGGAGCGCAGGAAGCTGAACTTGATGTCCGGATCGGTCCCGCCGGCGGCGTCCGGCGACCCGGACGGCGCGACCATGTCCGCGGCCAAGGACGCGGTCAGGTTCTGATACTTCCCGGCCTCCAGGAACGCCTTGACGGCCGGTGAGGCATCGGCCTTGACGGTCGCCGTGACCGCTCCGCTCATGCCGTTCTGCTGGTCGAACGACGAAGCCGAGCCGATGCCGGCCAGCCCGGCCTTCGCGTCATCGAGCCAGACGTCGCAGGCCGTCCGTCCCCCGCCTTCCCCCGCGAACCTTACGCCGCGGACCGAGACCGCGTCAAGGCCGTAATTGTTCAGGACGACTTCATAACCGCCGGTGGCCGGGTCGCAGGCCTTGAGCGAGGCCGAGACGGGGCCGCCCATGGTCTCCAGGAGGTCTCCCGAAAGCCGGAACGTCGCTTTTTCGGCCGTCCCGGAACTGGCGCCAGTCTTGATCCCGAAGTCCCATGTGCCGAGGTCTCCCGCCTTCATGAACAGGGTGAAGGCGGCCCAATCGTCGACGGGGATGTCGATGGTCATCCGGAACCAGGCGTCGTCGATCCGGACCGGGCTGAGCATGGTCAGGCCGACCTGGTGAGCCGATATGAGTTTTGCATGGCGGGATTGCCCGAGGCGAGCGTGATCTGGTTCGCGTCGACGAGGTCCGGGAACGGGAGGAGCTCGATCGCCTCGCCCGTCCGGGCCTTCAAGGCCTCCACGGCGATCTCGAGCTCTCGCGTGGAGAAATCGGGATAGAGATCATAGGTGATATGGCCTGTCGACTTGCCCTGACTGTCGGCCGTCATGGAAAAACGGCAGGACGGCCGGAGCCCGGACTCGACCTCCCAACGCAAACGAAGCTCCTTCGGCGCCGCCCAGACGAGCCGCTTACCGAATGAGTGGCTTTCATACCATGGTCCCGTGAAACCCTGCGGAGGCTCGGCCCGTCCGGGACGGTTGGGCACGGCCGAGGGCTCGAAATACGGTCCTCCGAACCGGCCGGAATCGGACAGGAAATAATAGTCATAGTCCGGGGTCTTGTCCTTCGGATAGCTGACGGGGATCCGGACCACGACTTCCTGGGCATCGGAATAGGCGTAGTCGATGTCTTCTCGGGGCCGCAGCTCGCCGAAAACGCGGACGAAGTCCGGGCGGAGGGCCGCCTTGGTGACCGGTCTGACGGTCCGGAGAGCCGGCCTTTGCGATACGGTTCCCGCCTGACCGGCGGGGGGAGTTGGAGCGGGCGCAGGGGCGGGCGCCGGCGTCGCGCCGGCCGGGCGGGCCCGGTTCACCATCATCGGGCGCATCGGCGAGGCCGCCTTCGCCGCCGGGGCCGGCGGTGCTTCTGTTCCGGGTGTGCCGCTTTGCATCAGCTTGAGGGGAACGGCCGTCTTGAATGCCGCGAGGTTTCTGGCGAAAGGCGACCTCCCCGTCCATCCCGAAAAGACCGCCCGGATCTCGAGCGCGGGCTGGAACGACGGCATGTCGCCGAGGTCGGACGTGATCAGCGAGGCGAAGTCCCTCGTCTTGGACTCGTTCAGCGTGTTGTTGTTCCCGTCGGCCAGGAGATCGGGCGGCAGCGGCCGCGTGTTCGTCGACAGGTATTGCCAGCGGTTGTCACCCTCGGCCCCTGACGGGCCGGACTCCGAGAACGCGACGGCACGCGGCGGATAGGGAAGCGTCATCCGGGTCCCCGTCGAGCCGTCGAGCTTCAGGGGAAGGGGAACCAGGCGAGTGATGCCCTTCCACTTGGCCTGAACCGCTTCGAGCGTCGCGTCCTGCGGCCTATCGAGGGTCACCACGGCCTGGATGCTGGCCCACTTCGGGCTTCCCCCCGACTCGAACTTGTAGTACTGGAACCGGAACGCGTCGAGCGACGCGGCCAGCTGTCCAACCCCCTCGGCCAGAGGCGTGCCGGTGCGGCGGGCCAGGCGGATGACAGGCTTGTAGTAGGCGAGAGAGGGGTCTTTTGCGTCCCGATAGATCTCGGCCTCTCCGACCTTGATGGTGTAATAGGGGTCAGGGCTCTTGACGGGGCCCGACCGGTCCATCTTCGAAGCAGAGATCTTCGGAGGCGCGACCGTGGTCAGGGTCCTCTGGGGCTTCAGGACCATCTGACCGGGATCCCCGGGCCCAGGCGCGGCCGGTCCGGGCTTGGCCATCGAGACGGCCAAGAGTACCACAGTGAGCGTCACGATCTTGCGCATGTCATCCTCCCCGAGTCGAACGAGCGAACGCAGAAGCATTTTCGCTCGCCGGTTCTCCGACGGAGCAGGCCGCGGAAGTTATGATACGGGTCGGGGCTACGGTCGCTGCCCTCCCTCGCCCGGGTCGACCGGAACGACGAGGCCGCCGACCTCGGACTTCCACGGGCTGGTGAACGTCTTGCCTCCGGCATAGATCAGCGTGTATTGGTATTCGCACGGCAGGTCGGTCTTCGGCTCCTCGTCATAGAAATAGAGCCGGACATCCGGGGCGCCCGGCTTGAGCTTGGCCGACTTGATGATCGAGCCTTTGTCGCCGCCGTTCCTGGTGTACTTGACCTTGACGGTCACGGTCCGCACGGTTTCCGCGTCGAGGCCGTCGCCGGTCACGGTGAACAGCGCGATCTTGGGCGGGATCGTCGCGGTGAGAACGGTTTCGGAATTCGTCGCCTCTGGCGAGGTCCAGGACGGAGGAAAGTCGTTGTCCTTGACGCTCGGGCGGAAGTAGACGGTGTATTTCCAGCGGTGGCTGATGCCCTTGACCTCGGTCCCGTCGGCGAACTTCGGCCACTTCGCCGAGCGGAGGGCCGACAGCCTGGCCGCGGGATTCAGAATGTTGAACGACCCTCCGATATCGCCCTGGTAGAGGTTCCCCTGGAGGAGGCCGCCGAACCTCATGTTCTGGGGCGGCGCCGCCCCGAGCAGGACCCCCGTGTCGCTCAGGTAATCCTTGGATTCGAGAAGCAGGCCGGGGACGCTGTAGTTGCTGCCGTCCTTGAGCTTGAACAGGTCGGTGAAGACGACTTTGGTGAAGGGGCCGCCGGCGAAGTCGAGGTTGGCGGTGTAGGTGATGTCCAGCTTCTCGAAGAACGGATCGTTGAGGGCCAGCTTCTGGGCGTATTGGGCCGCGCTCCCCTGGATCTCCTTGACGATGGAATCGTCGAAGAGCGAGGAGCTCGGCGAGAACTGCCAGGTGACCGCGATCTCCTTGTTCAGGTCGACGGTGAACGAGGCCGCCTTCGACTGGTCGAGGGTCTTCTGGTCGAAGTAGCCGTAGTAGGCCTTGCGGCCCTTGTCCCCGCCCTGCCCGAGGAATCCCCCGGTGAGGATGCTCGAAACGTATCCCCAGGCGCTGGGCTTCGTGCCGGCCGGCAGGTTCGGCTCGCGGAGCTCGCGCTTCGGGTCGATCAGCTCGTCGAGCGGCATGGGCGTGCCGAACCGGGCGATGGCCTGGTCGCAGGCGTACTTGGCCATGGCCATCAGGGCGTCGTCGTAGCCCTGGAGATCGCCCTCGATCTTGATCGAGGTGTTCAGGACCTGGGTCAGGTCGATATTGTTGACCTGGCTTTCCTTGGTGGAGCTCTGGGCCATCGAGCCGCTCGAGAGGGGGATGACGCCGAACAGGGTGACGCCCCGGCTGCCCGGCTTTTCGATCTTCGTGGACGAACCCTCCTGGGTCTGCATGAAGTTGTAGATCTCCGACGTCTTCACCGTGAGCTTGGCCTTGCACTTGATGTAGCCGCCCAGGTCGCCGGCGAAGTAGACGTTGAACGGCTCCACCGCCGAGGGGTTCATGATGGCCTGGTAGAGGGCGATCGACTGGGGACCGGAGAGGTTGAGCGCGAAGGTGGTCGTCCCGCTGGCGTCCCCGTTGGCCTCGTACCAGTCGGTGTCGGTCTTGTCGGTGGCCGTTACGCCCGGGATCTTGGCTTTGGCCTTGAGGTTGTGGATGGGGATCGGGGCCAGACGGACGTTCTTCGGCTTGGCCGCGGCCCCGAAGGTCTGGGTGAAGGGATGGGCCGTCGCCGATGCCATCGTCAGGAACTTGCCCGTCTGGAGGTTGGTCGAAGCGAAGCGCTTGGGCGGATTGAGGAGCTGCTGCTTGATGGCTTTTTCCTCGTCCGGGTTCGGCGACATCGTCACGTCGAACTGGACGTAGCCCCCCGCGACGTCGGCGCTGCCGACCTGGTTCTTGTTCTCGGCCATGGCGTAGCTCAGCAGGCGGAAGACCAGCCGCCCCTGCGCGGTCCTCGCGATGCGGGGCTTCGGGACGTAGTAGAACAGGTCGGGGCTCGTGAGCGAGGGATAGATCGTGAAACCCTCGATGATGTTGTAGGGCTCGGTCAAGTTGACCTTGGTGTAGACTTCCTGCGGCGGAGGCGCCGCGCCCACCTTGAACGCGCCTGCCTCCTGGGCGGCGACGGGCAGTGCGCTCGCGAACAGGGCGCCCACAAGGAATGCCGTGGCCAGAGTCCTTCCGCTTCGTTTCATGCGTGACCTCCCGCAGAATGGATTTGAGGGGGGACGCGCAGACGGACGGCGTCCCGCTCTTCCGGAAAGATGCTTCGTCGATGACCTTGATGCGTCATCAACCCATGTCCTGGCCATATGCTAACATCGCCCGCGACAAAAGGCAAGACGATTTCCGGCGGCCGAGCGGGATCTCCGCGACGCGTTTGCCGCGTTCGGCGAGGTTTCCAGCACTTCGGGCGCCGTCCGCGGGATCATCGTCCCGACAGCGGCATTGACACCTGTCCGGGAGCGGGGGTATCTTTGGCCAACACTCAACAGAAAGGCGGTCGATCATGAAAAAGCTGTCTGCGTTGGCGTTCGCGATCCTGGTTCTTTATGGAGTGGGTCAGGCCCAGGTCGACGCGCGGATGATGCGGAACCCCGATGTATCGATGACGCATATCGTGTTCACCTACGGCGGTGACCTGTGGATCGTCCCGAAAGAAGGCGGGACCGCCCTGAAGCTGAGCTCGCCAGCGGGGGAGGAGCTCTTTGCCAAGTTCTCCCCGGACGGCTCGGAGATCGCCTTCAACGCGGCCTACAACGGCAATACCGACGTCTATGTGGTTCCCTCTTTGGGCGGTGTCCCCCGGCAGGTGACCCACCACGGGATGAACGACAGGCTCATCGATTGGTATCCGGACGGACAGAGCCTCCTCTTTGTTTCGTCCATGGCCAGCGGCAAGCAGCGGTTCAACCAATTTTACAGGGTCGGCCAGGCCGGCGGGCTGCCCGACAAGCTCCCCGTTCCCTATGGGGAGATGGCTTCGCCGTCGCCCGACGGGAAAAAGCTCGCTTATACCCCGATCACCCAGGCTTTCCGGACCTGGAAACGCTACCGCGGCGGCTGGCAGGCGGACATCTGGATCTTCGACCTTGAAAAGCTGTCGGCCGAGAATATCTCTCAAAACGCCGCCAACGACGAATTCCCGATGTGGTCCGGAACGAAGATCTACTATCTCTCCGACCGCGGCCCGGAGCTGCGGGCCAACATCTGGTCCTACGATCTCACGACAAAGACGAACACGCCGATCACCCGGTTCACCGATTTCGATATCCATTTCCCTTCTCTGGGGCCCGAGGATATCGTCTTCGAGAACGGCGGCCGGCTCTATCTCTTGAGCCTTGTCGACCAAAAATATCGCGAGGTCCCGATCAAGCTGGTGACGGATGAGATCACCCTGATGCCGAAGGTCGAAAAGGTCGCCTCGCTCATCCAGGGCGGAGGGCCTTCCCCCGACGGCAAGAGGGCCGTCGTCGAGGCCCGCGGCGAGATCTTCTCGGTCCCGGCCGAGAACGGTCCCGTCTTCAACCTGACCAGGAGCCCCGGCGTGGCCGAGCGGCATCCCGCTTGGTCGCCGGACGGCAAGTCCGTCGCCTATTGGAGCGACAGATCCGGCGAATACGAGCTGACCGTCCAGGAGCTGGAGAAGCCCGGCGTGGAGAAGACGCTCACCTCCTATGGACCGGGATTCCGATACCAGCTGTTCTGGTCTCCCGATAGCCGGAAGATCGCTTTTATCGACAAGGCTATGGAGATCTTCATCTGTGACCTGGCGACCGGCAAGACCCTGAAGGTCGATAAGGGCCTGTATTTCTATCAGGGTGACCTCGACAATTTCACCGCCAGCTGGTCCTCCGACGCCCGCTGGCTGGCCTACGCCCGCGACCTCGATACCCGGGGCGCGGCTATCTTCTTGTATGACCTGAAGGAGAACCGGTCTCGGCAGGTGACCTCGGGCTATTACAATGATACCAAACCCGTCTTCGACCCGGACGGGAAATACCTCTATTTCCTGACCAACCGGACCTTCAATCCGATTTATGGCGATGTCGATAATACGTTCATTTATGCCAATACGACGAACATCGCCGCCGTCCCCTTGACCGAGGACGTCGTCTCCCCTCTGGCCCCCAAGAACGACGTGCCCGCCGTTAAAAAGGACGAGCCTCAGAAGGAAGAGACGGCGGCCAAGAAGGATGACAAAGCCGCCGGAAAGACGGAGGGCAAGGACGAAGGCAAGGAGAAGGAGAAGCCCAAAGAAGTCAAGATCACCCTCGAGAACTTCGAGGGCCGGCTGGTCCTTCTGCCTCCCGCCCCGGGCAACTACGGGACGCTCGCGGCCGCGTCCGGCAAAGTGATCTATCACCGGATGCCGAACACGGGAGCGGCGGCTCCCGTGAGGCCGGTCGTCTTCTATGACCTGGAAGCCCGCGAGGAGAAGACGATCATCGGAGACGCGGACCTCCTGCGGGTCAGCGCCGACGGCAAGAAGGCGCTGGTCGGGAAAAGCGGCGCGTTCTCCATCGTCGACGTCGCCCCGGACCAGAAGATGACCAAGGTCATGCCGACGGCCCAGATGGAGATGACGGTGGATCCGCGCGCGGAATGGAAACAGATCTTCAATGACGTCTGGCGGCTGGAGCGGGATTTCTTTTACGACCCGAACATGCACGGTGTCGATTGGAAGGCCCTCGGCGAACGCTACCGGCGGCTTGTCGAAGCCTGCGTCACCCGGTGGGACCTCAACTATCTTATCGGCGAGCTGATCGCCGAGCTGAGCGCTTCCCACACTTACAGGGGCGGCGGGGATACGGACGAAGGGGTGGCGAGGAACGTCGGCTATCTCGGCGTCGATTGGGAGGTCGCTGGCGGCGCCTACAGGATCAAGAAGATCATCTCCGGGGCCCCCTGGGATTCCGAGGTCCGCTCCCCTCTGCGGCTGCCCGGATTGAAGGTCAAGGAAGGCGACTACGTCCTCGCCGTCAACGGCGAGCCGCTCGATGTCCGGGCCGACCCCTGGGCGGCCTTCGCCGGGCTGGCCAACCGGACCGTCGAGCTGACGGTCAACGACAAGCCGGGATGGGCCGGCTCGCGGAACATTACGGTGACGGCACTCGACGATGAGACGCGCCTCAGGAACCTGGCCTGGATCGAATCGAACCGGAAGCGCGTCGAGGAGGCGACCAAGGGCAGGATCGGCTACATCTACGTCCCGAGCACCGGGATCGACGGACAGACCGAGCTCATCCGCCAGTTCGCCGCCCAATACACGAAGGCCGGCCTCATCATCGATGAGCGGTTCAACGACGGCGGGCAGATCCCCGACCGCTTCATCGAGCTGCTGGACAGGAAGCCGCTGGCCTTCTGGGCCGTGCGGGACGGGATGACCTGGCAATGGCCTCCCTTCGCCAACTTCGGCCCCAAGGTCATGCTGATCAACGGCTGGAGCGGGTCCGGAGGCGACGCCTTCCCGGATTATTTCCGGAAGGCCAAATTGGGGCCGCTCGTCGGGACGAGGACCTGGGGCGGGCTGATCGGCATCAGCGGAGCGCCCGCCCTGATCGACGGGGGAGGTGTCACGGTCCCGACGTTCCGCATGTATGATCCAGACGGAACCTGGTTCAAGGAAGGATACGGCGTCGATCCCGACATCGAGGTCGTCGATGATCCGGCCCAGCTGGCCAAGGGCGTCGATCCTCAGCTCGAGAGGGCCATCCAGGAAGTCCTGAAGCTCCTGGAGAAGAATCCGCCGGTCAGCCCGAAACGGCCGGCCTACGAAAAAAGGTGAGGGAGGGAAGGCCTAGGCCTCGAGAAGGCGTTTCAAGTTGCCCAGCGCCTTCTTGAGTCCGTCACGCATCGCGCTGACGATCATGGGTGAAAACAGCTTCATGAGCCCGCCCACCTTCATATCGTAAACGACCGTAAACCTGGTGCCGCCGTCCATGGGCTCATAGGTGCTGTGCTGTTCGTTCGTGATGCTCCCGCAGATGATGGTCTTGCCGAATCTCTTATTGGCCTCGAATTCCGTGGCCCGGGCCGTCCACTTCATGCCGCGGCCCATCATACGGATGCTCCCTTTGAACGTGGTGCCGACACCCACCGGGCCCGGAGACGTCTGCTCCGATCCCGGTATGGTCGACTGCCACTTCGGCCAGTTCTTCGCGTCCGTGGTGTAGGCAAACACCACATCGGCCGGCCGCCTGATATCCACCCTTTCTTCGATCCTGGGCATCTTTTCACCTCACTTCCAAGAACGTCCCTAATGATCTTAGCGCGATCGACCGATGGCCGCAACTGGCCATCGAGCGCCTCGGCGCGATCTGAGGCCCCCGTTCCTCCGGAACGTCTCGATTCTGAGTTCTTGACGCCTGTCTTCGGTCGGCCTATGCTGATTTGAGAGGGGAAACCAGGAGGCTGGAAATGACAAGCACAAAAGTAAGGTCTTCGCTTCTTCGTCTGGCGATCGCGGCCGTCCTGGCGCTTTCCGCAGGGACAGCTTCGGCGGAGTTGGTGGCCAAGCTGCCCGAGGTGATGAATCCCTTCCACATCACGATCTCCGATGGCCGCATCTACATCGTCGAGAATTCCGTGGCCGTGCACATCTACGAGCTCGATCCCAGGGCGTTTCCTTCGTCAAGACGTTCGGGCGGGCGGGACAGGGGCCCGGCGAGTTCGATTACATCTACACGGTCCGCCCCTTCAAGGATCATCTGGACATTCCGGGCACCAACAAGCTCGCTCGCTTCTCCCGCGACGGCGACTATCAGAGCGAGATCGCCGTGACCGTCGGCGCGTTCAAAGGCGCGGTCTACCGGCTTGGGGACGGTTACGTGGTCAGGGACCTGAATTTCGACGAAAAGGGCGCCGCGACGACGATCCGCCTCTATGACAAGATCTTCAAGCTGGTCAAGGAGATCGGCGTCCGCACGGTTCCCGAGGGCTTTATGAAGATCAATCTCGTCGCGGACTATTTCGCCCCCCGCGTGGCCGGCGACCGGCTCTACGTGATCGACGCCGCCAAGGATTCCGTCGTCACGGTCTACGACCGGAACGGCGTTCTCCAGAGGGAGATCCTTCTGCCCCTGGAGTCGCTCAAGATGACGGACGCGCTGAAGGCCTCCGTCATCAAGCCCCTCAAGGACAGCTGGACGGGGCCGGCCCGCTGGGAGGACTTCGAAAAGCGGCTGTTCTTCCCCGGCCAGACGCCCGGCCTCGATTATTTTGAAGTCGTCGATGGAAAGTTCATCGTCCGGACGTACAAATACCGGCAGAACTTGGTCGAATTCGCCCGTTTCGACGAGCAAGGCCGCGAGCTCGGCCGGCTGGACCTGCCTTTCACCGGCCGGCTGTCCAACGGCATCCTGTTCTGCTTCTACCAAGGCCGCTATTTCTATCTTCGCGAGAACCCCGAGGAAGAGGTCTGGGAGCTTCACTCCGAGAAGGCCTGGTAGGGCTCGCTTTCTTGACTCCCCTCCGTGGCTGGAATATCCTCGATCTCACGAGGAAAGGGGAGGATCGATCATGAGCCGTATGACGCCTTTTGCTTTCGCCTCGGCCTGTCTCCTCATCGTGGGATCCGCCTCGTGCGGGCCCCGGCGAACGGCCGGCCCGTCGCCGGCGGCCGATTCCTTCTACGCCCCCGCAGAAAGGCCTTCGAGCCGGTATGTCATCGACGCCCATGTGGATGTCGCCGGCGGCTCCGTCGAGGGGCGGGAGACCGTCAGCCTGAGGAACACCGGACGCTATCCGCTCGGCGTCGTCGCCTTCGATTGGGCCGTCGGTTCTCAATCGACGCTCGAGGTCTCTGTGGCAGAGTCACAGCTCTTCCCCCCATCGACGACATCCACCGAGCCCCGTCCGCGGCCGATCATGGTCCCGCTGGCCGAACCTCTCGCCCCGGGCGCCTCGGTCGAACTGACCGTTTCCTTCAGCCGGCGTCCCGACGGCGCGAAAGAACAGAAGGATTTCCTGAGCAGCGATTGGTATCCGCGGCTATGGTGGGACGGGCTTCCGGGGCATGACACCTATTCCGTCAAGATCGATGTCCCCGCGGGCTTCGCGGTCGCGGCCAGTGGACGCCTCGATCCGAAGACCGGGCGCTGGGAGGCCGCGGCCGCCAGGTCGTTCGGACTCTACCTGGCGCCCGGCCTGAAGTCGGCATCGCGCGAGGTCGAGGGCGTCCTGATAACGGCGTATTTCACGGACAAGGGCGCATCAGCGGCCGCCGTCTGCCTGGAGACAGCCGCCGACGCCATCCGCTTCTACAAGGACTGGCTGGGCTTCACCCCCTTCCCGTTCCTGAACATCATTCCCGGCGGGCCGGGGCGATGGGGCGGCTACCCCGTCGCGACCGGCATCGTGGCCATCCACGGCCTGGAGACCTACGTCGACGGCGAACCGCCTCTCCACTGGCAGCACATCACCTCGCACGAGATCGGGCACGAGTACTGGGGCGAGTGGGTCTTGGAGGCGGACGATCCCGCCTGGATTTGGATCGCTATGGGCATCTTCGCGGACACCGAATACATGACCGTCCGCGGCTTCGATCCGGACCGGGCCGCTCAATGGATCGGGAACTATATCGATGCCGTTCCCATGTATTATGACACCACTCTGGACGCCGCGCCCGGCCGGGAGGACGCCGTCCAATTCGACTACAACAATACGGTGGTCCACAGCAAGGGCCCGGCCGTCGTCTTTGCCCTCGACGACGTCTTGGGGCGCGAGACCTTCCTGCGCGTCTATCAGCGTTGCCTGCGCGAATTCCGAGGCCGGCCCTTCGGCTGGCGGGACCTGCGCGCGGCGGCCGAAGCCGAGAGCGGGAGGAGCCTGGCCTGGTTCTTCGATGCCTGGGTACGCTCGAACCAATACCTCCGCTACGCCGTGGAGCGGGATGACAGCCGGGCGGACGGCGAGGGCGGTTTCACGACAACTCTCCGGCTGAAACGCCTCGGCACGCTGGCCATGCCGGTCTCGGCTGTGGCTTCGTTCGCGGACGGGACCACGCAGACGGTCCGGGCCGACCGGACGCTCGTTGTCACGGAGATCGAGCTCAAGAGCCGGGCCCCCCTTCGGGAGGTCGTCCTCGATCCCGGCAAGCGGCTGGCTTTAGTCGGGGCTCCGGTGCCGCCCATATCCAAGGCGGCGGCCGCTGCGCTGGGCTTCGGCTGGGAATCGGGCAACGCCCAGGCCGTCTACGCGGCGGTGAAAGGCGAGCCCATCGCGAACGCTGCCATCTGGTACCAGCTTGGAGTGGACCTCTATGGGGCCGGTCGCCTGGAGGACGCCGCGGACTGCTTCGCCAAGGCCGACCGGCCGGACGCGCCGCCGATCTGGCGATTTGGTGCCCTGGGTTGGCTCGGGCTGCTCGACGATCTCAAGGGCCTCCGGGCCGACGCTCTGGCCCACTACCGGGCCGCTCTGGCCATCGCCCCGGACCGGCCGGTGCGGCACGATCAGTTCGGGATCACCATGAGCCGGACCTGGGTGGAAGAGCGACTGAGGACGCCGTACGCGCCGGGGGTCCGGCTCCGGGTGCCGGACCGCCCGACCGCCGAGGATCTCGTCGCCATCGTCGATGAAATGGGCTGGGAGAAAGAGGGCGAGGTCCCGCTCCTCGTCTTTCGGAAGGCGGCGGGAATGGCGATCGCGGAGGGGCATTTTTGGTTCAAGCTGGGGCTGCTTCTTTACGACAGCGGCGACAAGAAAGAGAGTCTGACGGCCTTTGAAAGAATGTCCGCCCTGGAGAAGACGGGCGTGTACGCTTTCGCCGCGGGCGTTTGGCAGGGGCACATGCACGACCTGCTCGGGGACCGGGAGGCGGCGCTTGCCTGTTACAAAGAGGCGCTGAAGATCGACCCCGGCACGGCCATGAAGCACAGCCAGTGGGGGATGACCATCGACCGGGCTTGGGTCGAGGCGCGCCTAGTCACGCCGTTCGTCCGTTAGCCTCCTATCCTTCGTCGCCGGTCGGGACGATCCCCGCGTTCTCGACCATGAGGATGACGGTCCGCTCGGGAGCGCGGGTACGGTGCCTCACGCCCCTGGGGACCACCAGTCCCTGCCGCTCCTCGAGCGTGAACGTCCGTCCCTCGATGTCGACGAAGAGACGGCCCTCGACGACGAAGAAGAACTCATCGTCGGCCTCGTGCCTATGCCAGTGGTATTCCCCCTCGATGACGCCCACGCGGACGACGGAATCGTTCACGCGGACGAGGGTCTGATTGAACCACCGGTCGGCGCAGGCCGCGACGATCGCCGGCAGATCGACGACCTCGAGGGGGCCGTACTTGACGTCGAGACGCGTCACGTAGGGGTATATCATGTTCGCCGGCCGTCATTCGCAGAAGACGCGGACCTTGTCCTTGCCGTCCACCTCGACCGTCATGTCATCGAGGTTGGAGACGATCTCCTCCAGGTCCTGCGGCGTGATCCGGGCCAGGTCGACGTCCATCCCCTTCTCCTTGAAGGCCTGAGTGACCTTGGCCTGGGCCTCGTTGGGGATGAAGGCGGCGAACTTGAGGCCGGCCCGGATGAGCTTGAACGGGACCCGGATATTGACCCGGTCGCCGCTCTCGCTCATCGGGCCCGGCTCGACCTGGACGCGGAGGTACTTCCAGGAGCGCCGCCCGGCGGCGTCCGTTCCCGCCGTAGCTCCGGTTCCGGTCTCGCCGATAGCGGACAAGAGCTTGTCGGCCTCTTCGACGGTTATCTTGCCTTGAGCCAGCATGTCCAGGATCTTGCGTCGTTCTTCGTTCATGGGATTCTCCTTATAAGATTCAGCCTTTCAGTCTCTTGAGGGCGTCCTCGACCGAGATCTCGCCTTTGTCGAGCTCGTCGAGGACATCCCTGCTGGATGACGGCGGATTGATGTCCACGAAGGGCAGCTGGGCCGAGATGGCATTCAGCCTGTTCTTCACGGTCGGGTAGCTGATGCCGAAGAGGGCCTCCATCTCCTTGATCGAGCCGTGGCTGCGAACAAAGGCGGTGACGAAGGTCTGGTCCTCAACCGTCATCTTGGCCAGGGGAGGGAGGGTGAAGCTGCCGACAATCGAGATGTCCCGGTCGACCATTTTGACTCTTTCGATGGTGAAGGCCTCGCCCCGCGTCAACTTGGTCAGTTCCTGCCAATCTTGGGTCATTTTTCTTAAGTCCTTACTTCATATTCATAATATATATACGATAATAAATTGATAAAATCAATAAATTGATTAAAAATTATTAAAATAATTCATAAAATGCTGAAAAATAATAGCTTTCCAGGTGGGCCGACGCAAGGGGCGGATGCCCTATCTTGGCTGACGCAACTATTCGCCCTTCCGGGTCATCTATCAGGTTATAATCGACTCGGGGAGAAAGACTATGACACTCAGGATAATAACCCTGCTCTTAGCCATCGTGGGAGCGCTCGCCGCGGACACGAGCGGCCAGGCATCCCAGAAGGCCGATCCGAACACGGTGACTTTTGTCGGCATCTCGGGCTTTTTGATCGAAGTCGACGGCAAGAAGGTGCTGATCGACGGGCTTACGAACTTCACGCCGCCTGCGATCGAACGCCAGCTGCTCGCGGGCGAGGCGCCCTTCGACGGGCTCGACCTCGTGCTGGCCACGCACAGCCACGGCGACCATTTCAACGCCGCTCTGGTCGGGCGCTGCCTGCAAAATCAGCCGAAGGCCGCCTTCGTCGCGCCGACGGATGCCGCGGACCAGGTCTCGGGCTTCCCGGGCCGCGTTCACCCCATTCGAGCCGACGAGGGCAAGCGCACCGTGCTCGAAGTGAACGGCGTCCGGATCCAGGCCATGCCGCTGTCTCACGGAACCCCTCCGCCGGGAGTCTCCGGGATCGTCAATCTCGGTTATCTCATGACCATCGGGAACGTCACGTTCTTCCATTCCGGGGACATCGACCCTTCGCAGCTGACCCCGGAGCTTCTCCAGGCCCTGGGCCTCCCTGGTGAGAAGATCGATTTCGCCTTCGTGCCCGGCTTCTTTCTCGCCATGCCGGAGCTTCCGCCCTTCGTGACCAAAGGCATCCGGCCGCGCGTGTTCATCGCCGCGCACCTGCCGCGGGCCGGCCAGGAGCCGCTGGATGAGGCCGGGATCCGGCGCAATTTCCCGAACGCGGTGTTGTTCAAGTCCGAGCTGGACAGATGGACCATCAAATAAGGGTCACTTGACGAAGCGCAGGACCCTCTCGAAAACGCTCGCGGCCATCTTTTCGGCAAGCTTCTTGACCAGGCTCGCCTGGAGCTCTTCCTCGGCCCGGAGCCATCCTTCTTTATCGAACAGCGCGCGCTCGTCCCGTGACAGGTCGAGCGTGGTGTAGTCCCCGTCAAAATAGGCGCGCCGAAACTGGGCGGAAGCGTTAGCGACGACCCTCTCCTCATCCACGACCCTTCTCGAAGCCGGTTCGATGATCTGGTACATCACCTCTCCGGTCAGCTTGACGGCGTACTTTTTCTCCGTGTACGCGGCGGACTTCGACTTGTCCCTGCGGAGAGGGGCATTCCGCGCCGTCTCTTGGGGAACGCCATCCTCCTGCAGATAGGATTCGATCCAGCCGACAACGACGAAGTCCGCGTTCAGAGCTTGGCCGACCGTCTCAGCCGTCCGGACCGGGATCTCCCCGCTTCTGACCCGGAGCCGCGTCATCTCCCGGTGGATCGCCCCGCGGTCGATGGGGCCGACGAACAGAACAGGAGCGGCCATGTACTCGTACAGGAGAGTGTCATAGAGGCGGCTCTCCATTCCTCGAGGCGCCCGGTCTCCCGCTCCCAGATCGGCCCATAAGGGAAGGACGGCGACCGTCATCGTCCCGGCATCCAGGGCGGCCTTTTGGATCGTCCGGCCCTTCGCGCCCGCCTCGCTTTCCGGGCCATAGATCTCCAAGGCGCTTTGGGCGTGCCCGTAGGCCGCCCGGAAGGACCCTCTCGCCATGTCCTGCTGGGCCCATTCGATGTGGACCCGCGCCCGGGATCCATCCACCCGGGTCCTTTGGTCCGAAGCAAGGGGATAGGGGACCATCCGTTCGTATGTCCGGAGGGCCTCGGCCCAATTCCCCGCGTCCTCCAAGTCCTCGCCCTGTCGAAACAGGGCGACGACGGCGGCGTCGACCGTGCCGCGGCGGAAGTCCACGTAATCGTCCGGCACGGCGAGTGAGACACCCACCCGGCCGGCCCGTTCTCTCAGGCTGTCGATGCGGTTGATGGCCGTGACGGCGTTCTCATAGAGGCCGCCCGCTTCGTCCGCGCGGGCTTGGGCCACGTACTCAGCGACCATGCGGGAGCCGACGTCGGCCAAGCTCCGCCGCGCGTCTTCCATGTTGGGGTCCTTGGTCAGCACGGAGATATAACGCTGGGCCGCCTCTTCCCACCGGCCCTTGGCTTCGAGCTCTTGGCCCTTCTTGTATCTCTTTTCGACGCTGGCGCAGCCGACGAGGCCGACAACAAGGAACGCGGAAACGACGGCGATGAAAGACCTCTGCTTCATGTTTATGCTCCTTGGGGATTAGTCGGTTGAAGGGTCGATTCTGTCAAGATATCCATTGCGCTCGCCTGACTCCGAGATCGGGGCCGGGGAGCTAGAGGCAATACCCTGAGCTAAGCCGGAGAGAGGGATTACCCGGAATCGGGAGAAGAGCCCTACTTTTTGACCCTGACCTTCAAGGAAGGCCACTCATCTGTGCCGTCGGCGGGATCCGGGTCGTTCTCCGGCTGACGATGACCATGGATATCCGTGGCCCGGGCCTGGACGAGATAATTCCCGGCGGCGGGGAAGGCCAGCTCGGCCTCCCAGAAGACCCAAACATGGTCGGCATCCATCTTTTTCACGATGGCTGCCTCCGTCCAGGTCTTCCCCCCGTCGGAGGTCAGCTCGACGCGGGCGACGCGCGTCCCCCCGAACGCGGCCCCGCCCAGCTTCAGCGGCTCGCCGGGCTTCACGATGGCGGCGTTTTTAGGGAAAAAGAAGGTCGAGTCCACGGCCATCGGCGGAGAGCAGTCCCAGCCGCTGTCCTCCCAGTAGTCCTTCATCGGCTTGTCGATCACCGTGATCGATGTGATCCAGGCCGGCTGCTTCACGCCATAGAATCCCGGATTCAGGATCCGCACGGGAAAGCCATGAAGCGGGGGGATGGGCTCTCCGTTCATAGACATCGCGACCAGGACCCCGTTGTCCCTGACCTGGGCCAGCGTGTGGGACGCGTAATAGGAATCCGGGGCCTCGTAGCGGACTCCGGTCGCCGTGTCGCTCAAGCCGAGAGTCTTCAGAAGGTCGTAGAGCGGAACACCCTTCCACACCGCCGTCGAGACAAGGGGGCCTCCCGCGCCGTTGCCGATGCACTCGATGGTTAGCGTCAGCTCCTTCATCGGCATGGCGTAAAGCTCCTCGAGGCCGAACGACTTCGGCGTCTTGACGAGGCCCTTGACCTCGAGCCGGTAGGAGGAGGGATCGATCTTCGGCAGCGCTCCGATCCGGGTGACAAAATAATCCCCGTTCGGCGTTATGAAGGGTGGGAAGAGGCCATTGTCCTGGGGCCATGCGCAGGGAACGGCCAGGACGATCGCCAAGGGAACGGAGATCAACGCAACCCGTATTTTCTTTGTGACCATAGATGAATTATACTCCCCCCAGCAAAGAGGACAAGCGGGTCACACCGGCATTTGACATGCCAGCGGCCGTTCCGCTATGGTACCCTTCACGATGAGGATCGACCGATTCATGTCGCTCGCGTTCATTCCCGCCCTTCTTTCCCTAGCCGGAGGTGCCGTGAAGTATTTCGGCCCGCAGATCCCCAAACAGGTCCTGGACTGGAAAGCCTCCGGCGAGGACACGGTCTATAGCCGGAATACGCTCTATGATTATATGGATGGTGGCGCGGAGGTCTATCTGGCCTTCGATTTTCGCGAGGTCTTCGTCCGCAAGTACGCCGATGAAGCGGAGAACGAGCTCGTCCTGGATATCTACGACATGGGCTCGCCGGCCGAGGCCTTCGGCCTGTTTTCCTGCGACCGGCAAGATCCCGAGGCCGGGATCGGCCAAGGCTCGGAATACGGACTCGGGCTCCTGCGGTTCTGGCGGGGCCGTTATTTCGTCTCGATCACGGTCTCGGGAAATGAGGACAAGGCGGAAAAGGCCGTCCTCGAGCTGGGGAAGGCGGTCGCCCCCTTGCTCGGCCCGGACGGCGCCCTCCCGGAGATGCTCAAGCTCCTCCCGCCGGCCGGGCTAAGGGCGGAAAAGACATCGTATTTCCACAACCATGTCCATCTCAGCAACCGCTACTATGTCGCTTCCGAGAACATCCTGAACCTGGACGAAAAGACCGAATGCTTGTTCGCTGAATACGATTCGCCGGGTGACGGCGCGGGCCGGCTTCTCGTCGTCCGCTATCCCGACGCCGATAAAGCCAAGGCCGCCGCGTCGTCGTTCTTGAAATCGTTCCTGCCGGGGGCGGACGCCGACGGGGCCGCCCTGATCGAGAACAAGAATTGGACGACGATCAAGACGCGGGATAATGTCCTGGCCGTCGTTTTCGAAGGGTCGTCGAAGGAATACGCCGGGCGGCTCGCGGAAACGGCCGTCCGTCCGCTCAAATGAGGTGACCATGACATCCTCCATGTCCCGCCGCGATTTCATCCGGGGCACGGCTGCGGCCGTCTTGGGAGCATCGGCCGCGTTCGGGCAAAACACGGCCATGCCGGGCAAGAAGACCCGGGTCGTGTTGATCCGCCATCCGGAGGCGCTCGACGCCAATTCCGCCTTCAACGAGCCGGTCATCCAGCAGATGTTGGATGAGGCGGTCGCGAAGCTCCTGGACCTGAGCGACCCCGTCGAGGCCTTCAAGCGGCTGGTCAAACCCGAGGATATCGTCGGGATCAAAACCAACGTCTGGTCCTTTTTGCCTACGCCCGCCCCGGTCGAGAGGGCCATCAAGCGCCGCGTCCTGGACGCCGGGGTCGAGGAGAAGAACATCGGGCTGGATGACCATACCGTGCGGACGAACCCCCTCTTCGTCAAGGCCACGGCCTTGATCAACGCCCGGCCGGTCCGGACGCATTATCTGGCCGGCATGTCGGGCTGCCTGAAGAACTACATCATGTTCGCCGAATCCCAGCCGGCCTACCACCCCGACAGCTGCGCCGCGCTTGGCTCGCTCTTCCTCCTGCCCCAGGTCAAAGGGAAGACCCGTTTGAACATCCTCTGCGCTTTGACCCCGCAGTTCCACGGCCGCGGCCCGCACAATTTCAGCCGCCGGTATGTCTGGAACTATAAGGGCCTCATCGTCGGTCAGGACCCGGTGGCCGTGGATTCGGTCGGGCTCCGGCTGATCATGGCCAAACGGCGGAAGGAACTGGGCCCGGCCCAGGAAATTCCCCCGGTTCCCAAGCACATCCAGCTCGCCGACACGAAATACGGGATCGGCACGGCCGACCCCGACAAGATCGAGCTCGTCAAGCTGGGCTGGCTCGACGACGTCATGATCTGAGCGCGGGGCGGAGGACGAACATGTCCAACACGAAATTCAGATGGGGGGCTGCGTCGGCCGTGGTCCTGTTTTTGTTCATCGGCCTGGCCTGCGGCGATCGGGACGGCGGCGAGCTGACCTTTGTCGGCTCGTCCCTCTGGACGAAAGCCCACGACGTCGAGATCCGGGGCGAGCTGGCCTACTGCGTTTTCCTCGACGGCTTCGAGATCCTGGACCTCTCCGATCCCCGGGACCCGAAATCGCTCTCCCAGATCCATCTCGGCGGCGGGTTCGCCGTCGACCTGTCCGGGAACCACGCCTTGGTCGCAGCGGCCGACAAAGGCCTGGCCGTGATCGACGTCACCGACCCCAAGGCCCCGGTTTTGAAGAGCGTCCTTGACACCCCCGGCGAAGCCCGGGACGTCGCGGCTTCCGGGTCCGTGGCCTTCGTCGCCGATGGCCCCGGAGGGTTGCTGGCCGTCGACATCGCGGATCCGGCGGCCCCGAAGATCGCCGGCTCCTGGGATTCCCCCGGCGAGGCGACCGGGATCGTTCTCAGGGGGAGATCCCTCTTTCTTGCCGACGGCAGCGCCGGTTTACAGATCGTCGACGTCGCCGATCCGGCCCGGCTCGCCCCGGCCGGGGCCCTCGACACGGACGGTACGGCCGAGAGCGTCGCGCTTTCCGGGGACTATGCCTATATCGCGGACGGCTCCGGGGGGATCAAGGTCGTGGATGTCGCCTTGCCGGCCGGACCCAAGCTGGCCGCGTCCTTGGTCGCGGAGGGATATGCCCACAGTGTTTCGGCGAACGATAAGCTTCTCTGCGTCGGAAGCCTCTATGACGGCGGCTATCAGATCCTCGACATCTCCAACCCGGTTTCGCCGGCCGTCGTCTCGACCGAAAAATACACGATGTACAACGAGGGTTGGCGCGTCCTCCTGCGGGACAACCGGGCCATCGTCGTCGACTATTTCTCTGGCATCTTCTTCATGGACATCTCCGATCCCCGGAAGCCGGCGCTCATCGGCCATTTCCCCACGCCGAGCTCCATCGTCGCCGTCTGCGGCCGCGACCGCTATGCGTTCGCGGTCGGCGAGCTTTCCGGGGTGCTGGCCGTCGACGCGGTCGACCCGGCCCGGCCGGTCCTGGTCGGCGCGACGAACATTTTCCGGGGCGTCCAGAACATCGCCGTCAACGGGAACCTCGTTTATGTCACCGACCGCTGGTCGATCAGGGTCTTCGATGTGACCGATCCGGCCAAGCCCAAGGCGGGCAAGCCCCTGACATTCGCCGAGGGCATCCCGAGGACGTTGGTCGTCCAGGGGAGCTCCGGCTATCTCACGGCCGACAACTTCGGTTTCTATGCCCTCGACTTCACGGACCCGGCCGTCCCCAAGGTCGCCGGTTCGTTCAAGCTGCCCGGATTCACCTACGGGCTGGCTGTGTCCGGAGATCACGCTTACCTGGCCAACAGCGACACCGGCCTCCACATCCTCGATATCCGGAATCCGGTGACTCCCGTCGAGATCGGGCGCGTCAAGCTCGCCGGGGAGCCGAGCGGGGTCGCCGTCCGTGACGGTCTCGTCTACGTCGCTTCCGGAGCGGACGGCTTGATCATTGTCGATATCGGCCGGCCGGACGCGCCGAAGGTCCTGGGCACCGCCGCCTCCGACGATTTTTCGAGCGCCGTCGTCCTTGACGGTCACTTCGCTTATGTCGCCGACGGCCTGGCGGGCGTCAAGAAGATCGACATCTCCGACCCGAATTCGCCGCGGCTCGTTTCTTCCTACGATACGCCGGGGGAAGCCCAGAACCTCTGCGTCCTGGGAAAGACCATCCTCGTCGCCGACACATATTCGCTGATCCTGTTGAAATAGCGGCCGGCTGCATTTGTTGACATCCCGGCTGGCCCCGATTACCATCGGGCCAGTCTGGAGGCCGTCGCAATGATCATAAGATCCCCACGACACGTCCGTCCGATCTTCTTTGCTTTGGTCCTCGGAGGGTTGGCCTTTGCCCTCGCCGCCGCGATCGGTCCCTTGCCTGAGGCTTCACGCCGGGCGGCTCGATCTGTCGCCATAGAAGATCTGACCTGGCCGGAGGCGGAGAAGGCTTTGAAGGGATTCGAGGTCGTCCTCTTCGCGGTCGGGGCCAGGACCAAGGAGCACGGTCCGCACCTGCCTCTCAGGACCGATTATGTCCTGGCTGAATATCTCAAGGACCGGGTCGCCCGGGACGTGCCCGTGGCCATCCTCCCGACCCTGGAGTACGGCTATTATCCCTCGTTCCTCGAATACCCCGGGTCCGTCTCCATCCGAGCCGATGCCTTCCAGGCCACGGTCGAAGACGTCTGCCGGTCCATGGGCCGGTACGGGATCCGAAAATTCTATGTTCTCAATACCGGGATCTCGACCGTCCCGCCGCTCAAAAAGGCATCCGAGGAGCTGAGCCGGGCCGGGATCACGATGCGCTTCTTGGATCTCGCCGAAACGGACCGGGCGCTGCCATCCGGGCTTCTCAAGGAAGAGGGCGGGACCCACGCCGATGAGGCCGAGACCTCGATGATGCTTTACATCGCGCCGAAGCTCGTCGATATGTCCAAGGCCATCAAGGATTTCGATCCCCGGCCCGGGCGCAAGGGCCTGACCCGCGATCCCAAGGGGGCGGGCACTTACAGCCCGACGGGCATCTGGGGGGATCCGACTTTGGCCACTCGCCAGAAAGGCCGGGTGATCGTCGAGACGACCGTAGCGGAGATCGTCCGCCAGATCAGGGAGCTGATGGGCTTGCCACAATCTACACTCTGAAAGGCAAGTCTGACCCCAACGCCATATCACGAAGGAGAGGACCAATGGAGCAAAAGATCATCCCGAATCTGTGGTTCGATCGCCAAGCCGAGGAGGCGGCGCTCTTCTATACGTCGATCTTCAAGAATTCCCGTATCGGCCAGGTGATGCGGGCCACCAAGGTCGGGTTCAATACCACCGGCCTGCCGGAGGGCACGGTCGTCACGGTCGAATTCGACATCGAGGGGCAGAAGTTCATCGGCATCAACGGCGGGCCGATGTTCAAGTTCACGCCGGCCATATCGTTCCTGGTCGCCTGCGCGACGAAGGAGGAAGTGGATGCCCTGTGGACGAGGCTTTCGGCCGGCGGGGTGGCGCTTATGGATCTTGACGCCTACCCCTTCAGCGAAAGATACGGCTGGACCCATGACAAGTACGGCCTCTCGTGGCAGGTCATGGCCATGGGAAACCGGGCCATCAAACAGAAGATCATCCCGACGCTGATGTTCGTCGGCGAACAATGCGGGAGAGCGGAAGAGGCGATCAAGCTGTACACCTCTGTGTTCGACAAGGCGGCGATCGGCGGCATCGATCGCTACGGCAAGGGGGAGGAGCCCGACAAGGAGGGGACGATCCGGCACGCCGCCTTTACGCTCGAAGGCCAGGAGTTTGCGGCCATGGATAGCGCCTACGAACACAAATTTACGTTCAACGAGGCGATCTCGTTCCTGAGGGCCTGCGAAACCCAGGAGGAGATCGACCGCTACTGGGCGAAGCTCACCGCAGACGGGGGGCGGGAGAGCATGTGCGGCTGGCTCAAGGACAAGTTCGGCGTGTCCTGGCAGATCGCCCCCTCCATCCTGGAGAAGATGCTGCGGGATCCCGACGTCAGGAAGGTGGAGCGCGTCACCGCGGCTTTCCTGAAGATGAAGAAGTTCGACATCGCCGAGCTCGAGAAAGCTTACCGGGGCTGAATCGGACGAGTGAGGGGGGAACGATATGTACTATTTGCTGTTCTACAAGACCGTGGAAAATTATGCGGAGCGGCGGAAGCCGTACCGGGACGAGCACCTCGGCTATTCCGAGGCCGCGCATGGCCGCGGCGAGCTCTTCATGGGCGGAGCGCTGGGTGATCCCCTGGACACGGCCGTACTCATATTCAAGACAGAGAGCCGTGCCGTGGTCGAGGATTTCGCCCGGAACGATCCCTACGTCAAGGCCGGCTTGATCGTGGAATGGACCGTGCGGCCCTGGACGGTCGTCATCGGGGCATGACTGCGCATAAGCGCGCTGTCACGCCTGTGATTCCTTGATCTTTTTCCCATTTTCACGGGGTTCCGTTATAATTGAACGAGCCTCGTCCAAAGGAACGCAATATGAAAGAACAACGCTACCGCTCGATGCCCCCCGAGAACGCCGTCGGCCGCCGCGATTTCCTGAAGGCCGGAGGAGCGATCGGTGCCGGCCTCGTCCTCGCCAGCCGCAGCCTCCTTGCCGCCCAGCAGACCGAGGGCCAGCAGCCGCCGGCCAAGCCGGCCGCGCGGCCGCCCCGGCCCAAGACCAATATCGAGGACGCCCTCAAGGTCCCCAAGACCAAGTGGAGCCTGCCCGGGCCGTTCCCCGGCCGGGTCATCGAGGTCCACGACCCGGCGGCCATGCCCGACGGCAAGGTCGATGCGGCCGTGGTCAAGGCCATGTTCGCAAAGGGGATCACGGGACTGACCGGGAAGAACCTCAAGAAGAGCTTCGGGCTGTTCTTTACCAAGAAGGACGTCGTCGGGCTCAAGGTCAATCCGGTCGGGCCCGGTCTCATCAGCACCCGGCTCGAGCTCGTTGACGCCGTCATCGACTGGCTGACCTCCTGCGGCCTGCCGCGCAAGAACATCGTCATCTGGGACCGCTTCGACTACATGCTCAAGGACGCCGGTTTCACGGCCGAGCGCTATCCGGGCATCGGTATCGAGGGCCTGCAGACGATGGACGAGGCCGCCGCCGAGGGCAAGACGCAGGACAACAGCAAGTGGCTTAAGCCCGATGGCACCCACGTCAGCGTGCCCAATTTCGACCAGGAGGTCTTCTATTGGGCCGACGTCGAAGGGCCCAAGGACCTGCCCTATCTCAACCAGCACGTCTTCAACGGCAAGCACTCCTACTTCGGAAAGCTGCTGATCAAGAAGCTGACCAAGATCGTCAACCTGCCCGTGTTCAAGAACACCGGCAACGCCATCTCGATGGCCACCAAGAACATCGGCTACGGCGCCGTCTGCAACACGAACCGGCTGCACGCGCCCCTGTTCCTGGACGTCTGCGTCGAGGTGCCGGCCTTCTGGCCCGTCCGTGACAAGATGGTCCTCAACGTCACGGACGGCCTGCGCTCGCAGTACGACGGCGGCCCGGACAAGAATGCCAAGTTCGCTTACATCGACAACCGGCTATACTTCGCCTCCGACCCGTTCGCGCTCGACATGGTCTGCCATAACCGGATCGTGGCCAAGCGCAAGGAGATGGGCGTCGCGGTCAACGAGAACCCCCGCTTCACGGAGTACCTCCGCTACGCCGAAAAGCTCGGATTGGGGATCGCCGATCCGGCCAAGATCGCGCATGTCAAGGTCTGACCGGGCGCGCCGGAAGGGGAGAGCGGGCAGGATCGCCGTTCAAGCGGCGCTTGCCGCGCTTCTCATCTGGGCGCTGCCGGCCTTCGCGCCGGCGGCCGCGCCAGCATCCCGTTTCTCGCCCCAGGCCGTCACCGCCTCTCCCGCGATCCCCGAGCCCTCATTCGCTCCCGGGTGGACCAAAGCCGGGCCGCTCCGGACGTTCACCGGCCAGGACCTCTTCAACCAGATCGATGGCGGGGCGGAGCTCTTCCTCGAGCTCGGGTTCGCCCGGCTCCGACTCCAGCCCTACGCCCGGGGCAAAGCGGAGCTGACGCTCAACGCCTACGAGATGGAGAGCGCCGCGTCCGCCCTGGGCGTCTATCTGATGAAAATGGGGAGGGAAACGCCATTTCCCGAGGTCGCCGCCCGCAACTCCAGCGAAGAGGTCCAGCTGACTATTCTCAAAGGCCGCTATTTCATCCAGGTCGACAACCTGGGGGAGGTCGCCGCCCCGACCGCCGAGGCCGTGGCCCTCGCTAACGCTTTTCTGGCCGGCGTCCGGGACGAAAGCGCCAAAACCCCTCTCGACGCCCTCCCGGCCGAGGGCAAGGTAAGCGGCTCCGAACGGCTCATTCGGGGGCCCTACGGACTTCAACCCTACTTCACCTTCGGGGAAGGGGACATCCTGTCGCTCGGGGGCAGGACCTTTGGGGCCTTGGCCGCATACAGGATGCCAGACGGGTCGGCGTTCACCCGGCTGATCGTGCCCTATCCGGACCAGGATTCGGCGGCCGCCGCCCTGGCCCATCTCCAGGCCAACCTCGACCCGTATGTGAAGGTCACGGCGGACCGGCCCGATGGTTTCGATTTCGTCGATTTCCAGGCCAAGAAGGGGAGCGTCGTCCGGTCCGGACCCGTCTTGGATATCCGGTTCGGCGGCACGGAGCCGGACTCTGACCTGCCAGCTGAGGAATGAACCTTTCCCCTGGAGATATCGAAACGCTAAGACGCGCCAAGGCGCGCCTGGAGCATCCCAGCCTAGCCATACGATTGACGGACGCCCTGGCCGCGCCCATCGAAAAAGGACTGTCCAAGCTGCCGCGCCGATGGGAAGCGATCGTCCACAAGGCGACCCGGAAGTCGATCGAGAAGGGCCTTGTCTTCGCGGTGGCGACCGTGAAGGGCCGGCGCCGCTCCCGGCATTCGAGAGGGATCCACAAGGTCGCGGTGATGACCTCCGGCATCGCGGGCGGCGCCTTGGGATTTGCGGCCCTTCCCCTCGAGCTGCCGGTCTCCACGGTGATCATGCTGCGCTCGATCTCGGACATCGCCAGATGTGAAGGCGAAGATCTCAATTCACCGGAGACGATGTTGAACTGCCTGCAAGTCTTCGCGCTCGGTGGACGATCCGACAAGGATGATGCCGCTGAAACCGGCTACTATGCCGTCCGGACGGCCCTGTCCAAAGCCGTTTCGGAGGCCGCTCAGTTCATCTCCCGGCGGGGCCTGACGGCCAAGGGCGCCCCGGTACTCGTCAGGCTGGTCAGCGCGATCGCCTCCCGCTTCGGCGTCGTCGTCTCGGAAGAGATCGCCGCCATGAGCATCCCGGCCATCGGCGCGATCGGCGGGGGGCTCATCAACACGGTCTTCCTGGACCACTTCCAGAATATCGCCCAGGCCCATTTCACCATACGACGGCTGGAGAGGAAGTACGGCGCCGACGTCGTCCAGAGCGAATATCAGGGGCTCTAGAGCTCCTGGTCTTTCCAGGCCCCCGCATACGTCGCGGAGCCTCTGCATTCCTGGAGGACGAGGTGGCAAATCCTCATCCCCGCCGTCAATCGGATCTTGTTGCGCCCGGCGTTGAAGATCTCCAGGATCTGTCTGTTCGAGATGCCCGGGGCCAGGAAGGGCGCCGCGATGTGGCTCATGAGCCCGATCCGGGCGAATCTCGAGCGAGAGTTCAGCCAGCCGCAGACGTCCCCGGGAAGCGTGATCTTCTCCTTCGTGATCCCCAGTACCAGCTCGCCCGGCTCGAGGAGATAGCCGTCGGCGATGTCGATGAGCTTGGCCAGCGTGCGATAGTCGATGTCCGCCCGCGTGATGTGCTGGTCGGTGTTGAAGACCCGCAGCTTGTCGTCGAGCGTCAGGTCGATCGAGGCCGGGCCGATGGCCTCTTCGTCATAGGGTTCCAGCTTGATCCTGCCGTCCTGGATCTGCCTGAGGATCTCGGGTCTGGCCAGGATCATGTGGTGCTCCTTCGGGTGCGCATTCTTGAGGACCCCCGTGTTCTACGGATTCCGGTCCCCAGAGTAATTCAGGTGGCCCCGTTTAGCAAGGACCGGCACCGGACTCTGACGGGCCGTCCTTTCCTCAAAAAAATAGGTTGCATCGACGGCCCTCCTCTGGAATCATGGGAGCGGGAGGAAAGAAGGATGTCAGGACATTCCAGACGCCGGTCGAAAGCGGCGCTGCTCGATCTTCCTGGCCTTCTCGGCCGGCCTGGCCGCCGCGTGCGCCACGGTCGAAAGCCCGCAAAAGCTGAAGCTCGTCTGGGCCGAGGAGTTCGAAGCCGCCGGCGCCCCCGATCCCGCGACCTGGGGCTTCGAGACAGGACTCATCCGGAACCAGGAGGCCCAGTACTATACGGCCCGTCCGGAGAACGTCCGCGTCGAAAGCGGCTGCCTGGTGATCGAGTCGCGGCAGGAAGACTACGCCGGCGCGGGTTACACGTCGGCCAGCGTCAACACCCTGGGCAAGAAGGATTGCCTCTACGGCCGGATCGAGATCCGGGCCAAGATCCCGACGGGCGTCGGCTCCTGGCCGGCGATCTGGATGATGGGGACGGACATCCCTCAGAGGGGCTGGCCGGATTGCGGCGAGATCGACATCATGGAGAACGTCGGCTACGAACCGGACACGATCTACGCCACCGTTCACACCCCGGGATCGGTCAATGACCCCGGCAAGGTCGTTCGGGGCGGCCAGACCACGGTCCCCGCGCCGTACGCCGATTTCCACGTCTACGCCGTCGAATGGCGCTCCGACAAACTGGAGTTCTTCGTCGACGGGCTCAAATACTTCACCTACAGGAAGGACGATCGGTATCCCGATTACTGGCGTTTCGGGAAGCCGTTCTACGTCCTCATCAATACCGCTATCGGCGGCACGTGGGGCGGCCAGCACGGGATCGACGACGGCATCTTCCCCCTGAGATACCTCGTCGATTATGTGAGATATTATCGGTGGGAGTGATCCAGCATGGCAGAAGAAAAGACATTCACTTTGAAGGAGCTTGCCAAGTACAACGGAAAGAACGGAAACCGTGCCTATGTCGCGATCAGAGGCAAGGTTTACGATGTCACGGACAGCGCCCTTTGGCAGGGCGGGGAGCATCAGAGCTCGCACCAGGCGGGCCACGATCTCACGGCCGAGCTCGACTTGGCCCCCCACGGGCCTGAAAACGTCGACAGGGTGACGCTCATCGGCCTGATCGTCCCTTGAGCTGATCGCGAAAAACCCTCGAGGCCGGCCGCCTCCGGGGCGGAGAATGGAAGGAGAGGGAAATGAAGATCCGGTTGAAACGCGCCTACGAGCCGCCCGGGAAGGCAGACGGGGCCCGCCTGTTGGTCGAGCGGCTGTGGCCGCGGGGCTTGACCAAAGAAAAGGCGGCGATCGACGAGTGGTTCAAAGAGGTCGCGCCCAGCCAGGAATTGCGGAAGTGGTACAGCCACGACCCGAAGAAATGGGAGGCCTTCCGCCGGCGCTACTTGAAAGAGCTCCGCGGCAACACCGGCGAGGTCGACCGGCTGCGGGCACGTATGAAAGAGGGACCTGTCACATTCGTCTACGCGGCGAAGGACGAAATACGTAACAGCGCCTTGGTCCTGAAGGACTACCTGGAGGGCAAAGCCTGAAGCGTAACTATTTGCCCGGAGGCGGAGGGACCTTGGCCCCCCTCTTGCGAGCTTCCGACAGGCCGATCGCAACGGCCTGTTTTCGGCTGGTGACCTTCTTGCCGCTCCGGCCGCTCTTCAGCTTGCCCTCCTCGAATTCCTTGAGGACTTCCCCGACCTTCTTCTGAGCCATCTTTCCGTATCGTGCCATTGATCCCTCCGACGTATCTCCTGACTTCCTCCCCTTGATTTGCAGGCTCCGTGCCAAGGCCGGGCTGGGGGAAGAATGGCCCAGGTGACGGGCGAGCCGGCATTTTTTCCCGCGTGGCCGGAAAAAACCGGTCTTATCGGACCCGACGGTGCCTTCGGCGATCCCTTCCGTTCCGAACGAAAAACACTGGCCCAGCTCGGGTGACAAAGGGTCCGGTGCGTGCTAGACTCCCTGCACACGGATGTTTATGGGATGGATAGGACACGGCCCCGGTCATCACGGGGATAAGCCGGCACTAGCGGGAGGCGATCCCATGTTGCGACCTTCTCTCAGCTCAAGACTCCTGATCCTGGCGGTCCTGATCGGCGCGGCCGGCCTCTCTGGGGCCTGCCGCTCGCGGAACGCCCCCGCTCCAACAGGGCCCGCGAACCGGGGGATACGGACGGCTGTTCCTTTCGAAACGGTCCGCTCGTCCTTTCAGGATCCGGACATGATCTACGCCCCCTTCATCTTCTGGTTCTGGGACGAACCCCTGAACCCCGCGAAGATGGCTGAGATGTCGAGGGTCATGGCCGGCCAACGCTTCAGTCCGGGCTACGCCCACGCGCGCAAGTCCATGGTCGGGACGCCTGATCTCCCGGACGCGGAATGGCTGGGGGACAAATGGTTCGCCGCGTTCGATGCCGCCCTCAAAGAAGCAGAGGCCTGCGAGAACTATCTCGGCTATTGTGACGAATACTGGTGGCCCAGCTTCCAGGCCAACGGCCGGGTTCTGGCCGCCCGTCCGGACCTCCGCGCCGCGTCCTTGAGTTGGGAAACCCGCGATGTTCCCGGCGGCTCGGAGACGCAGGTCCCGGCCTCATTTTTCGCCGTTGCCGCCGAGCTCGGCCGAGGCGCTTCCGCCAAGATACTCAGCCGGACGCTCCAGGTCATCGGGGCCGGCGCGCCGTTCGCCTGGAAGGCCCCCAAGGACGGCACCTGGCGCATCTACGTCTTCAATACCTATAGCCACGCCGGAGCCGACGGGTCGAACGTCAATTATCTCGACTCACGCCTGGCGCCGACGTTCATCGAGATCGCGCTCGAACCCTATGCCCGCCGTCTTGGCGATAAGCTCGGCCGTTCGGTCCCCGGCGATTTCATCGACAACGAGGGCGACTACGGCTGGGGCCTGGCCTGGTCCGCGACGCTCGACGAGCGCTACAAGGAACGCTACGGCCGCGACATCCGCCTCTGGCTGCCCCTCTCCGTCGACCGTGACGTCGAAGGCGTCTTCGCCCGGGCCCGCTGGGAGTGGTTCGACCTCGTCTCCGACGTCTACGCCGAAACATTCCGGGCCGTGACCGACTGGCATGAGAAGCGCGGCATGTACACGACCGTTCATTTTTGGGAAGAGGGGATCCAGCCCCAGGTCTCCGCCGTCGGGGACCACCTGAAAATGCTCCGCAGCGTAACCATGCCCGGCCAGGACTGTCTCGGCCGGAAGCCCCTCCGCGTCCACGATTTCAAGGAGATCGAGTCGGTCGCCGAATTCGAGGACCGGCGCGCCGTGACCGAGCTCATGGGCGCGGGGGCCTTCGAAGGGACCCCTTGGGGCACCTTCAACCCGGCCTTTCTCAAGCAGGCCGCGAACTCCGTGACCGCCTGGGGCATGAGCCACGTCATCCCCCACGGCGTGTTCACGACCCGGAAGCTCACCGGGAACCCTTGGCCGCCCGATTGGTATAGCGAGAATCCGATGTTCCCGTACCTCCACGAGTGGACCGACTTCGTGCGGCGAGCCAGCTTCGTCAATTCGATGGGCCGTGCAGTCCCCGACGTCCTTCTCTATAATCCGATCGAATCCGCCTGGCTGCAGGCCGACGCCGGGCTCCTCGATGTCAATATGTGGTCCTTCCCTGAAAATGATCCCGCGGGCCAGCGGATCAACGCCCTCGATAAGATCTACGCCCAGGCCATCGACGATCTAACGGCGGCCGGGATCGAATTCCTGATCGGCGACCGCCATTACCTGGATCAGATGAAGGTCGATAAAGGGGCTCGCCTCGTCCGCGGCGCATTCGCCTTCCGGACGCTCGTGTTGCCGGCGCTCGACATCCTGTCGCTCGAAGCGGCGCGAAAGATGGTCGATTTCGCCAAGGCCGGCGGGCGTGTATATGCCCTGGCCGAACTTCCCGAAGCCTCTGTCGAACAAGGGATGGGGGATCCGCGGATGAAGGAGCTCATGGACGCGCTCCGCTTCCAGCCGGGTTTCGTCGCGTGTCGGGATGGCGGGCTGAAGGGGCTCCTCGCCGGAGGGAGTGCCGCGGCCGGACTCGAAAGCCCGATCGTCTTCAAGTCGGGCGCGTTCCCGATGCTCCGCCACCACCGCCGCATCGACGGACGGGAGTTCATCTGGCTGGCCAACAATACCGACGCGTGGCAGGCGAGCGAGATCTCGGTCCGCGGCGCGCGGGGCGCCGCTTCGATCTGGGATTGCGAGACCGGCGGGATCCGTCCCGTGGCCTCGGCGAAGACGGAGGAGGGGAGCGCTCTGGCCCTGGTGTTCAAGCCCTACGAGGCTTATTGGCTCGTCTTCGAGCCTGGTGAGACCGAGCATGCCGGGCCAGCCGAGCGGAAACCCGAAGTCGAATTCATCGCGACGATCGACGGTCCCTGGAAGGTCATCTTCGATCCCGCCGTCCAGCCGGAAATGGAGTATCCGGCGACACCGCCGGCCGAATTCGCGCGAGGCGTCGAGAAGCCGCTCGAAGATTGGAGCGCCTGGGGCCTTCATAAGTTCAGCGGGCTGCTCGATTACGCTAAGACCATCCAGGTCGAGAAGCCGGCCAAGGGCATGAGCCTCGATCTCGGAAAGGTCGGTCATGTCGCCGCGGTCTGGGTGAACGGAACAAGCTGCGGCGCCCGGCTCTGGGGTCCCCACGTGTTCGACGTCGGGCAGGCCTTGCGTCCCGGCGAGAACGAGATCCGGGTGCGCATCGCCAACCTGATCAACAACAGCTACGGCGAGCCTGCGGAATCGGGCCTTCTTGGCCCGGTGCGCCTCGTGGTGATCCGATAATGTCGGTCGGTCCGGAAAACGGGATGGGAGGAACATGATGGATAGAACGCTGAACCTGGCCGAGGAGCTGCTCCTAGTGGCCCTGAACGATAAAAAAGGAACGGTGCTGATGGCGGCGTCGATGGGGCTTCCCTACGGTCTCGCCGGCGCGCTGCTCATCGAGCTCGTCGAGGCCGGCCTCCTCAGCATCGAAGGGAAGGAGCTCGTCGCGGCGGCACGCGGTTCATCGAGGGACGAGCTGCTCGACGGAGTCCTGGGGACGATCCGCTCAGCCAAACGGACGCGCCATCTCAAGTATTGGGTTGGCCGGCTCGGACGGTCGGGCAGGAAGATCAAAAGAGATCTTTTGATGCGCCTGGTCCAAAAGGGGATCCTCAGGCAGGAGGAGCATCGTCTGCTCTGGATCTTCCACTTGCCGCGCTACCCCGAGATCGATCCCAGGCCGGAATACGGGATTCGGGGCCAGGTCCGATCCGGCATCCTCGGCGTCGCACCGCCCGAGGAGCGCACGGCCGCCCTGATCAGCCTAGTCCATGCCTGCGATCTGACCGGGGTGCTCTTCGATAAGGGAGAGCGCCGGGAAGCCAAACGTCGGGCCAAGGAGATCACCGCAAGTCAGCCCATCGGCAGCGCCGTCGCCAGCATGGTCGAGGCGGTTAGAGCGGCCGTGGTCATTGCAGCGGCCTCCTAGCCCGTCACCGCAGGGCGGAAGGACTGGCGGATGGGCATGGCGAAAGGATCGAGGAGATAAACTAAAAAATTCGAGATCGAGATTGCCTGAAAGGAGGCCCGATGTCCCCATTCCAGTATCTGACCGAAGAATGGCGAGCCGAGGCGGAACGCCGCCTCAAGGCCGAGCTGACCCCCGAGCGGATGAACCACATCACGTCGTCGATGTCCAACGTCTACCTCGACTGCCCGGGCGGAGAGACGAAGTACCTGCTGTTCCGGTTCCAGGACGGCGCCTTAGCCGAGATCGCGCTGGGGACGGGCGCGCCCCCCGAGGCCGAGTTCTTGATCACCGGCAGCTATGACGTCTTCGCCCAGATCTCGCGGGCCGAGCTCGGGGCCCAGAAGGCCCTCATGACCGGCAAGCTCAAGCTCAAAGGCAACATGATCAAGGCCCTGAAGCTGGCCGCGATCGCCGACCGGCTGAATAAGGTCCTGGCCGGGATCCCGGCGGTCTATTAGGAGCGTGGTCATGAGGACGCTTGACCCCGGAAGCCCGTACTTCATCGATTTTCCCGGCCGCGTCCGCGCCTTGCAGGCGGAGATGGCCCGGGCGGGGGTCGACGTTTATCTCGGCTCGCGCCTGCGGACGCTGTCCTGGACCCTCGACGCCTTCTGCCCCTGGCGGAGCTTTGTCGTCATCCCTGCCGAGGGCAAGCCCGCCGCCTTCACCTTCGTCATCGACGCCGCCCGCGTCGCGGACGAGTCCTGGGTCGGCGAGGACAGCGTCTTTGGTTTCGCTCCGATGGGCGGCCAGGACCAGATCGAGCTCATCTCCGAATACATCAAGGACCTGCTCAAGGGCCGGAAAGGCCGGATCGGGATCGAGAGCGGAATGTCCAACTACTTGCCTGAAGGCAACCTGACCCACTACGAGTTCGAGCGCTTTCGTGACGCGCTTTCCGGCTCGGAGCTGGTCAACGCCCACGATCTCGTCGACCGCCTGTCGCTCGTCAAAGACCGGGGCACCATCAACCGTTTCCGGGAAGCTTCGCGGATCGTCGACGTCGGGCACCAGGCCGTTCTCGAGGCCCTGCGCGCCGGCGGATGGAAGGGCCTCACCGAAACAGAGATCGCGGGCCTGGCCGCTCTGGCCATGCGGAGAGCCGGGAGCGAGTGGGAGTGGTCGTTCACCGGAGGCAACGAGATCGCCTCGGGATACAGGACGGGCCTGACCGGCGGGGCCTGCACGCCGGCCTCGCGCCGCGAGCTCCGGGCCGGCGAGCCGCTCATGGTCGACATCCACGCCATGTTCATGCTGGGACTGGGGGACCATTCCCACAATTACCTCATCGGACCGGCGAGCGACCGCCAGCTCTGGCACGCCCGCAATTTCACGGACATCGTGGCCCTGACCCTCCGGACCTACCGGGGCGGCATCAGTCCCTCGGAGCTCGCCGAGAAGATGATCGGCTTCGCCGAGAGCCGCGGCTTCGCCGACTACATGGTGCCCGGATTCGAGCACGGCATCGGAATGATGGGCGACGAATGGCGGATCGGGATGAACGATGGCCCCTTCCCGTACTGGACGAATCCCGACCACCGTTACCGCGAAAACGAGATGCTCATCTGCGCCATGCAATACGCCTGCCCCGAGGAAGCCATAGGATTCCGGTACGAGAATCCCATCGTCATCCTCCCCGACGCGTGCGAATTCCTGTCCAAATTCCCCCTGAGCGTCGACGTCATTACCTGAAACAGCGATATCTCAGTTGAACTTGATCGTGGCCGGAAGCCAGGTCACCTCGTCATCGATCAGGACATAGTCCGACCGGGGGACTTTCGACAGGCTCTGGAGGTTGACCAGCCCGCCCCCGATGAGGATAAAGGTCTTCCCTTTGTTCGCCCTGATGATCGTCGGCGGATCCGGATCGATGATGCCGATGAGCTTTCCCCCGTTGCCCTCCGCGACGAGCTTGCCCCCGGCATAAACCCCGCAATCACCTAGGATGCCGGTCTTGGCATTGAATCCCTGGATCTCGACCACCTGCGCGTTGGGAAGGGTTAACCTGATGTGGCCGGCCCCCAGCTTCTGGCCGGTCGTCCCCTTGGGAAGCTTGACCGTCTTCATTCCGGGGGGATCGGGCTGGGGAGACAAGCCGGTCCGTCCCGCGGCCTTGGCTTTGAATTGGACCGTGGCCGGAAGCCAGGTCACCTCGTCATCG
Organism: Candidatus Aminicenantota bacterium; assembly: GCA_963809345.1. GTDB lineage: Bacteria > Acidobacteriota > Aminicenantia > Aminicenantales > Saccharicenantaceae > RBG-16-66-30. Next base: position 811,981 of record CAWEJF010000009.1, read on the forward strand.
ATCAGCACATAATCCGATCTGGGGACCTTCGACAGGTTCTGGAGGTTGAGGAGCTCGCCCCGCGTGATGACGTAGGTTCTTCCCTTGCCGGCCCTGATGATCGTCGGCGGCTCCGGATCGATGACACCGATCAGACTTCCCCGCGTCCCCTTCATGACCAGCTTTCCTTTATCGTAGACCCCGCAATCGCCCAGGATGCCGGAGCGGGGATCATAATTCTTGATCTCGGCCTTCCGGCCGTCGGGAAGGAGGAACCGGAATTGGCCCGGTCCGGCCTTCTCGATGGTCGTCCCTTTGGGCAGAGTCACGGTCTTATCCGCGCCGCGGAGCAAGGCGACGCTCACAACGGCGACGCTGGCGATGACAAGCAGGGCCGAAAAGGAAGCGAGCTTTCTCATGGTCTCCCCCTGAATACGATCATTCCCTGAAGTGATGATAGACTCGGCGGCTCTGGCATGTCAATGGTTCCTGAGCGCCGATGCCTTGACCCATCCTCCGGCACCGGCTATTTTAATGACATGAAACGAGCCGCCCCGAAGTCCAATACCATCGACGCGTATATCGCCTCATTCCCCGAGGAGGTCCGAGAGAAGCTGGAAAAGCTCCGGCGTGTCATCAAAGAATCGGCCCCCGGGGTGGAAGAGGCCATCGCCTACGGGATCCCCACGTTCAAGCTCAACGGGAATCTGGTGCATTTCGCGGCGTTCAAGGATCATATCAGCTTTTTTCCGACCTCTTCGCCGATCCCGGTTTTCAAGAAGGAGTTGGCCCCGTACAAGCTGTCCAAGGGGACGATCCAATTCCCCCTCGGCAAGGCCATCCCCTTCGGCCTCGTCAAGAAGATCGTGAGATTCCGCGTCCGAGAGAACGCGCCACCCGCCTAATACTTGACGTTGACGACCTTGTGCTCGTGCTTGGCTTTCGTTGTCGCCAGCGCGTAGCCATCCGTACCGGGGATCCAGATCTCTGCCAGCACATAGGTTTCGCCGATCTTATCGAACACGATCTGGGCATCGGCTGAGATCTTGTGCAGGTCCATGGCCAGGCGAGTCACGACCTGGGCCTGGGCTGTGTTCTTCACTTCGTCGCTCACCCTGAAGACCGAGGCCGCGTCGTCCCGCGCGAAGACGTAGGTCCCTGCGGGAAGCGCCGTGGCTGCGACCGTGAACGGGAAATCGATCTTTGTTTTTATCTGCGGCGGTTGCCCGTAGGATGCCATCACGCCGAGAAACGCGAAGAGAACGAGGGCGAGCATGATCCTGTTTTTCATCGATAACCTCCTTTACGCGAGATCCGAAAATGCCTCTAGTCCAGGACGACGTCGACCTGACCGGCGACGTTCGGGTCCTTCTTGTCCCAGACCTTGAACGTCAGCTTGTCGCCCTTCTTGAAGCCGGGGTTCTTGAAATAGACTTTCGTCCTGAACCCGGTAAAGCCGTACATGGAGCCTTCGTCGACGGCCAGCGCGCTGCGCATCGTGAGCGGCGGGAAGAAGTCCGCCCTCTGGGGGAAATTGTAGAACCGGACCCACGCCGAGATGATCCCCTCCTTGCCCAGATGACGATAGAAGTCGATGTCGCGGATCGTGCCGTGGTAATTTTCCCTGAGCTCCTTGAACGTCGCCATCTTGTATTCCTTGCCTTGATAGACCATGGCGATCGTGTCCCGGCTGACGACGATGTCTTGATTCTGATTCTTGGACGCCATGTAAAAGACGAACATGACGTAGGGGCTGTCGATCTGGAAATCGACCAGGGCGGCGTCGACGGCAAGCAAGATAGGCCCGCGTTCGCTGGCGAAAGCCCCCAGCCCCAAGTTTTCCGTCTGGCCGTAGGCGGCCGCGCAAAGAAGCAGGGAGAACAGGACGCACTTGAAAAGTCTCATGTTGAACCTCCTCTCGATGTCGGAAGATTATGCAATCTTCATGCCAAGGGATCGCCCGCCTTTCTCTCTTGACGGCAAGCATCAGCCGCCCAAAACCGACGTCCCGGAATACGCTAATCCTGTGGGACAGGATGCCACGGGCCTCTGACGTCAATGGCGCGGATCGAGAGAGAGAAGGGGGGACGATCGGGAAGTTGCCATCGCCCATCGGATGGCATAGAGTTTGCATAAGACAATCCCATGACCGACTCCCCGGGGCGAAGGACGCATTCAGGCCGGCTTTTGGTCCGGGCCGTCGGGTTCATTACGCTCGGCAGCGGCGTCATCAACATCATCTCGGCGGCCGGGCGGAGCCTTCCCGGCCGCATGGCCGCCCTGAGGGAAGTCTTTCCCCTGGAGTTCCTGCATATCTCCCGCTTCCTCGCGCTCCTGGCCGGCTTCTCCCTGGCCGTTTCCTCCCTGAACATCTTCAGGCGGAAGAAACGGGCCTACATTTTGGTGATGCTCCTTTCGGGGCTTTCCGTCGTCTTCCACCTGACCAAGGGGCTGGACTACGAGGAGGCCGCGAGCTCGCTCGTCCTTATGGCCGTCCTCTTCCTGGCCAGGAGGAGCTTCACGGTCAAGAGCAGCATTCCCGACCTCCGCTCCACCCTCGTGAGGCTGGTGACGGCGTTCGCGGTCGCTCTCCTCTACGGGACCCTGGGCTTCTGGTTCCTGGACCAGAGGGATTTCGGGATCACCTTCACCGTCGCCGACGGCATCCGCAGGACCGTCTCCGCCCTGGCGTTCGTCAAGGACCCGGCCCTTGTCGCCCAGACGCGCTTCGCGGCCTGGTTTCTCGATTCTCTCGACCTCATTTCCGTCACCGCCCTGGTCTACGCCCTGTATTCCCTGTTCCGGCCCGTCTTCTATCGCCTCAGGACGCTTCCCCAGGAGAGGAGCCGCGCGGCGGAGATCCTCGAGGCCCACGGACGATCCTCGCTCGATCCGTTCAAGCTCGCGAGTGATAAGACCTTCTATTTCTCACCCTCCGGAGACGCCTTCCTCGCCTATCGGATGGCCGGGAGCTTCGCCGTGGTCCTGGCCGACCCCGTCGGCCCCGAAGGCGAGATCGCCGCGATCATCCGCTCGTTCAAGGAGCTTTGCGAGGAGAACGATTGGAAGCTGGCCTTTTATCAGGCGCTCCCCGATTTCCTGCCTCTCTACAAGCAGTCCGGCTTCAAGAAGATGAAGGTCGGAGATGACGCCATCGTCGACCTGGCCGATTTCAGTCTCGATGGCAAGCGGATGAAGCACATCCGCCACGCGATCAACCAGTTGGAGAAGACCGGGATCCGGGCCGTTCTTTACGAGCCGCCCGTCCCCGACGACGTCATGGCCGGGCTGGAGGAGGTTTCGGACGATTGGCTGCGGATCCCGGGGCGGCGCGAGCGCGGGTTCACGGTCGGGGTCTTTTCCGAGGACGAGGTCCGCCGAACGCCCGTCTTCGCCGCGGTCCAGGCGGACGGACGCATCCTGGCCTTCATGAACATCATCCGTTCTTACGCCCCGGGAGAAACGACCATCGACCTCATGCGCCACCGCCGGGACGCCCCCCACGGCATCATGGACGGTCTTTTCGCCCAGCTCTTCGAGCGGCAGAAGGCCAGACGGCTTCAAGAGATTCTCGCTGGGTCTGGCGCCGATGTCGGGCTTCCGGGAAGGGGAGGAGGCGGGAGCGGAAGAGCGGGCCGTCCAGTATTTTCTCCAGCGCTCGAACTTCATTTTCAGCTACAGCGGCCTCGCGGAGTACAAGGCCAAGTTCGCGACGCACTGGGAGCCCCGTTACGCGATCTACCGGAACGTCCTCGATCTCCCGCGGTTGGCCGTCGCTCTGATCAGGGTTTCGGGACTGAAAGCGGGAGGGTCGGCCCATGCTTAAGCCGCCTGTCGTGAGAGCCCTGCGGCGGGCTTTCGCCTACGCCGTCGCGGCGGCAGGCCTGGTCTGGGTCTTCCACGACGTGGAGTGGGCGAAGCTTCTGAAGAACGTCACGGGGCTGGCGTGGGGGTGGGTGGCCCTGGCGGTCGGCTTGGACATCGTCAGCTACGTCGGACAGGGGGTCCGCTGGAGCCTTCTTCTCAAGCCGGTCGGCGCGATCTCGGTATGGCGCACGACACAAGCTGTCTACGCGAGCCTCTTCGTCAACGAAGTCGTCCCGTTCCATCTGGGCGAAATCGCCCGGGCCTATCCGGTCTCGCGCTGGCTGGCGGCGCCGCTCGTCGCGGTCGTTCCCTCGATGGCCCTGGAGCGGCTCTTCGACGGGATCTGGCTGGCGGCCGGCATCGGCATCACGGCCATCTTCGTCCCGCTCCCCCATAACCTTCTCGAGGCCGGCGACATCTTCGGCTTGGCCATGCTCGCACTGACTTTGGTCTTGCTTTTTCTCCTGGTCAGGAAAGCGCGCGCGCGGCCGGACGATCCGGAGGGGGAGGACCGGCGGCCGGGACCGGCGCGCTGGATCATCGTCAATCTCCGGAAGGTCGAAGGCGGGCTTCGATCGATCGGGCTCTCCCGCTTGTCGGCCGCCGCGTTCGCAGTATCTTTCCTGATCGTCCTGTTTCAAGCCTTCTCTTTCTGGCTCATCCTGAAGGCCTACGGACTGGGGCTTTCCTTCTGGGTGGGGGCCGCGGTCTTCCTCATCGTGCGCTTCGGGACGGTGCTGCCCGGCGCCCCCGGCAACCTCGGCCTTTACCAGCTGTTCTGCGTCCTCGGGCTGACCCTGTTCGGCGTGGACAAGACGGCCGCGGCGGGATTCTCCATCGTCGTCTATGTGCTTCTCTCGATCCCCCTATGGGCGCTCGGATTTCTCGCTCTGGGCCGCACCGGGATGACGCTGGCCACGCTCAAGGCCAAGATCAAGGAAAGGGGGACCCTGGCGTGAAAGTCCACAGGCTTCTGATCGCGGTCGCTCTCCTCTGTTCGAGCCTTGTCGGCGGGACGGACGAGGTCGTCTCCTTCGGCCGATTCGGACCGGTGACGCTCTACCGCGGTGCCAGCTCTCCTGCCCAGGTCGTTCTCTTTGTCTCCGGGGACGGCGGCTGGAATCTCGGGGTCGTCGACATGGCCAAGTCCCTGGCCGGACTCGACACGCTCGTCGCCGGGGTCGATATCACGCACTATATGAGGGAGCTGGCCCGCAGCCCGGAGACTTGTCTCTACCCTGCCGCCGACTTCGAGGCCTTGAGCAAGTTCGTCCAGCAACGGGCCGGCCTGCCGGACTATATCGCCCCCATCATGGTGGGCTATTCCTCGGGCGCGACCCTCGTCTACGCCGTGCTCGCCCAGGCTCCGGCGACGGAGTTCAAGGGGGCGATCAGTCTCGGGTTCTGTCCCGACCTCGTCTTGCCCAAACCCCTCTGCAAGGGCAGCGGGCTCGAATGGAAGGCGGGGTCGAAGCCGGGCGAGTTCATCTTCCTTCCCGCCTCCACGCTCGAAGTGCCGTGGATCGCTCTCCAAGGCCTGGACGATCAGGTCTGCGCCCCCGCCACGACGCAGGCCTTCGTCCGCCAGACCCGCAACGCGGACATCATGATGCTTCCCAAGGTCGGACATGGCTTCATGTATCAGCGGAGCTGGATGCCCCAGTTCAAGGAGGCCTTCAGCCGGATCACGAGCGCCGCGCCGGTGGAGAAGGGGGCCATCGTCAAGAGCCTCGAGGACCTCCCCCTCGTCGAAGTCCGGTCCAAGGGGACTGAGCGCGACACCCTGGCCGTTCTCGTCACCGGGGACGGCGGCTGGGCGGTCGCCGACCGAGGTCTTTCCGAAGAGCTGGCGGCCGCCGGCATGTCCGTCGTCGCCCTCAACTCCCTCAATTACTTCTGGAAGAAAAGGACTCCGGAAGAGGCGGCCGAGGCGTTGGAGAGGATCCTGAGACATTACCTCGCGGCCTGGAACAGGACGCGCGCCGTCCTCATCGGCTACTCGCTCGGCGCGGACGTCCTTCCGTTCATGATGAACCGGCTGTCCGAAGACATGCAGGCCGTCGTGGGAACGATCGTCCTCATGGGCCCGAGCGACAGCGTCGAGTTCGAGTTCCATATGATGGACTGGCTCGGCCGCTCGCCGGGGAGGGACGCTCTTCCCGTCATCCCGGAGATAAGGAAGATCAGGCGGGACGTCCGCATTCTCTGCGTCCACGGCGAAAAGGACGAGGCCCAGATCTGCGGCGCGATCGATCCCGGCCGGGTCCTGTCGGTCCCCGTTCCCGGCGGCCACCGTATGGGCGGAAGCTACGGGCCGGTCGCCTCGGCGATCCTGGCCGCCCTCAGGAGACCTTAGGTCCCTGACCCGACCTTCAGCGGCACGAAGACGTTCTCCCGGCCCCTTCGGACGAGGAGGGCGAGCGTGTCGCCGCTCTTCGCCCCGCGGACGGCGGTTTCGAAGTCCTGGACGTTCCTGATGGGGGCGCGATCGACTTCTTTGATGAGGTCGCCGCGCTGGAGCGCGGCCTCGTCGGCCGGGCCGCCCGGGACGACGTCGGTGATGACGACGCCTTTGTCATCGCCGTAGCCCAGCTGCCGGGCGATGTCCGGGGTCAGCGTTTGGATGGCGAGGCCGAGCTTCTCGGTCGCCGGCCCTTTGGGTTCGTTCTGCAGGGCGGGCTTGGCCTCCGTCTTCTCGGCGGGCCGCTCGCCCATGACGGCGTTGACCTCGATCCTTTCGCCGTTCCGGAAGAGCGCGACCTTGACCGTGGTCCCGGGAGCCATCTTGGCGGCCCAGTTGTGGATGTCCGAGCTCGTCTCCACCTTTTTCCCGTCGAACTCGACGATGACGTCGCCGGGCTTGATCTTGGCCCGGTCGGCGGGACTGTCGGGGGTCACGTCGCTCACCAGTGCCCCCATCGCATCTTTGAGCTTGAGAGGCTTGACCAGGGAATCATCGATATCCTGAGCGGTCACGCCAAGGTATCCCCGGACGACCCGGCCCTTGGACAAGAGCTCGGTCATGATGGCCCTGGCCATATTGATGGGGATGGCGAACCCGAGCCCGACGTTCCCGCCGGTGGGGCTGGAGATCGCGGCATTGATCCCGATGACGTTCCCGTCGAGGTCGGCCAGCGCGCCGCCGCTGTTGCCCGGGTTGATCGGGGCGTCGGTCTGAATGAAGTCCTCATAAGCGGCCAGCCCGACCGAAGACCGGCCCTTGGCGCTGATGATGCCGTGAGTCACGGTCCGCAGCAGCTCGAACGGATTGCCGACCGCAATGACCCACTGGCCCACCTGAACCTTATCGGAGTCGCCGAGGACGGCTGCCGGAAGCCCCTGGGCGGCGATCTTGATCACCGCCACATCCGTCATAGGGTCCGTGCCGACGACCTTCGCCTCGTACTTGCTCTTGTCGCCGAGGATCACGGTCAGCTTGTCCGCGCCCGCGACGACATGATTGTTCGTCAGGATAAGCCCGTTCGAGGAGACGATGACGCCGGACCCCAGGCTGTGCACGGTCCTTTTCTGGGCCTGAGGCGGGTTGCCGAAAAAGCGCTTGAATAAGTCATCGCCGAAAAACTCCCGGAAAGGGTCATCGGGAAGACCCTGCCCCTGGCTCTGGACGACCTGCTCGGCGAAGATCGGGACGACGAAATCGCTGACCTTGTTGGCCGCCGCCTCGAACGCATCGCTGATCTGTTCCATCAGGGCGTGGATCTGGGACGCCCCGGAGGCAACGGGCTTGTCCTGTCCGGCGGGAAGGCCGACCGGGTAACCGGGATCCTGGCCCCGGGCACCTCCGGCCAGAGAGAAGAGGACAAACGCGGTCACAAGGACAAAACCGGATCTTCTCAGGTTCTTCATGATGCTATCTCTCCTTCCTTCGTCAGAGGGATAATTACCAAGAAACGTGCCACCTCCTTTTCGCCTGATTCCAGGGGAAGGAGCGCGAACGACGCCCCTGGGAGTTCCGCACGGCAGGACGCTTTCGGCGGCTTGAATACCCCCCCAGGGAATGATAAATTGAAAAACCCATAGGACACCCAGCGCTAAGGAGCACGCAAGATGAACAATACGTCACCCAGTACGCCCCTCGAGAACATGCCCGTTCCCGCCCTTGACCGCGTCGATCTCGTCACGGTCAAGCTGCCCTTCGTCGCCCCCTTCGGGACGAGCGTCCACGTCTGGACGGACAAAGAGGCGATGCTCATGCGCCTCGAATCGGGCGGCGTCACCGCCTGGAGCGAGTGCGTCTCCGACCCCGACCCCTTCTATTTCTACGAGACGAACGGGACCGCGCGCCACATCATCAAGGACTTCCTCCTGCCGCTCGTCGAGCCGGCCACGACGCTCGGCGGGCTCATGGAGCGGTTCCGGCACGTCCGGGGCCACGGGATGGCCAAGGCCACGATCGAGAACGGCCTTCTCGTCCTGGTCGCGCTCCAGAGAGGCGTCCCTCTCCACGAGCTCCTGGGCTTCCCCGCGAAGAAGATCATGTCGGGCCTGAGCATCGGCCTCAAAGAGACGCGGGAGGACCTCCTGGCCGTGGTCGAGAAGGCCGTGGCCAAGGGCTATCATCGCATCAAAATGAAGGTCAAGAAGGGCCAGGACATCGAATGGGTCCGGGCCGTGCGCGAGCGCTTCCCCAAGCTTCGGCTGATGGTCGACGCGAACGGCGACTATGCGCTCGCGGACACGGCCCACCTGAGGCGCCTCGACGACTTCGACCTGATGATGATCGAACAGCCGCTGTCCTACAGCGACATCTACGAGCACTCCCTCCTCCAGAAGGAGCTGAAGACCGCGATCTGTCTCGACGAGTCCATCCACAGCCTCGCCGACGCGGCCACGGCCGTGGCCCTCGGCGCCTGCCGCATCATCAACATCAAGCAGGGGCGGGTCGGCGGCCTCATGGAGTCGATGCGGATCGCCCGCTTCTGCGCCGGCCGCGACATCGACGTCTGGTCGGGCGGCATGGACGAGACGGGCATCGGACGGGCCGTCAACATCCACCTTCAGACGGCCGAAGGCTTCAACCTCCCGGGCGACACCTCTGAAACGAGCAACTATTTCGACGAGGACATCGCCGACCCACCGGTCGTCCTCGGCCCCGGGGGCTTCATCGCCGTCCCGGATGGCGCGGGACTCGGTGTCACCGTCGTCGCCGACCGCGTCCTCAAGCGGTTGATGCGCTGGGAGCGCCTGCGTTAGAGGCGGATAAAGTCCCGGCTCTACCGCTGCGGACGGGTTCACCCTGAAGTGAGTCTTGACAAATGCCACCAATGTATATACAGTAATTACATCAAGCCGTATCGTCACGTTCGGGAGGGGGGTCCGAAGATGAAGGTTTTAGAGATTAAAGTGGCCAGGATCGGGAATTCCCGCGGAGTCCGGCTGCCGGCCTCTTCCTTGAAGCGTTACGCCGTTGGCTCCGAGATGATCATGGAGGAACGGGCCGAGGGGATCCTCCTCAGGGCCAAGGGCCCCGCCGTCGAAAAGCTCTCCTGGGAGGAAACAGCCAGGGAGATGGCCGCGTCGGGCGAGGATTGGGGGGAATGGGATGCGATCGACGCCGACGGGCTGGATTCCGTTCCCTGGCAAGCGCCGAAGGGCAACCGGGTCGGGGAGGGAAGATCGCGATATGGCGCAAGGGCGCGGGCGCGCCCGGACGTTTTCAAACGATACGAAATGCGTTGGGCCGTCTTGGATCCATCACGGGGCTCGGAGATGGCCAAGACTAGGCCGGTCGTCATTGTCAGCCTTGACGAGCTGAATGCCCGGCTTCGAACCGTAACGATCTGCCCGATCACGAGTCAGCTCCATCCGGCTTGGCGCAGCCGCCTTCCGGTCCAGTGCGCCGGCCGGCCGTCTGAGATCGCAGTCGACCAGATCCGAACCGTCAGCCAAGCCCGCCTGGGAGCGAGACTCGGCGCCCTCTCCGACGTCGAGGCCTCCACGCTTCGGCGGCTCATCACCGAGATGTTCGGAGAATGAAGCCTTACGGCGTCGGTCAATTCATTGACATCCGCCGTCGACCGGAAATATCATCGCTTCCAGGAGACCCAAAGCCATGAACACAAGCCGCTTCCGCGTCCCGAAGGCCGCGCTCGTCGCCGCCGGGCTCGTGCTGCTCGTCCAGGCCGCTGTGCCCTGCACACTGGCGGTCATCTCCGGCAAAGCCACGGCCAACGGCCGGCCGCTGATGTGGAAGAACCGCGACACGTCCGACCCGAACAACAAGCTCATGGCCTTCAAGGGGCCGAAGCACGACTTCATCGCCGTCGTCATCTCCGAAGCCGTGGACCCGAGCGAGGTCTGGGGTGGCCAGAACACGGCGGGCTTCGCCATCATGAACTCCCAGGCCGACGACCTCGGCGATGCCGCAAAGAAACTTGACGGCGCGGGGAACGGCGCTTTCATGAAGCTCGCTTTGGGGGAATGCGCGACTGTCAAGGATTTCGAGGCCCTTCTCGTCCGGGAGAAAGGGAAGTGGGACCTGGCCGCGAACTTCGGCGTCATCGACGCCGAGGGCGGCGCCTGCTTCTTCGAGACGCGGCGCGACTCCTTTGTGAAGTTCGACACGAAAGACCCGCGGGTAGCCCCCTTCGGGACGATCGTCCGGACGAATTTCGCCTTCACCTCGCCCGATCACATGCTCGGCGGCGGATTCGACCGCTTCGAGCGGATCGGTCACCTCGTCGAGGCGGCCCGCCCGCAGGGCCGGATCGACGTCCGGTTCATCCTGCGCGAGGCCTCTCGTGACCTCATCAATGAGAAGCTCCATTCGAACCCGCTCGCCCGGCCCCTGCCGGACGACCCGGCCGAGCCCCTCTACGTCCACACCAACGACACCATCAACCGCAACACCAGCGTCTCGGCCCTCCTCTTCGAGGGCGCGCCGTCGCGCGATCGGGCCGACTTGGGGACGATGTGGGTCCTCCTCGGCCAGCCCGTAACCGGCGTCGCCGTACCGGTTTGGCCCGCCTCGGGAAAGGTCCCGGCCGTGACCACCGGGCCCAAGACCGCGCCGCTCAACGATATCGCCCGGGCCATCGTCGCCTATCTCTACCCGGACAAGCGGGGCCGCATGTATCAATATCTCGATGTCACGCGGCTCAGGACCTTCGGCGGGGAAGGGATCCTGCCCAAGCTTTTCCGGGTCGAGGCCCGGGCCATGGAGAGGACGGCGGCGAAGTGGGCCGAGTGGTCTGCGAATAAGCCGTCGGCGGCGGACATGGCGGATTTCCAGGAGAGCGTGGCCACCGAGGTCTTTGATTCGCTCCAGAAGGAATTCGCGGACATCCTCGGCCGGGTCCCTCTGGCACGCTGAGCCCGACACCTTCGGCGAACACGGCTTCGTTTTCTTGACAGCCCCTCGCGGGCGAGACTATTATTCCGGCCTCGAACGAAACCCGTTAAGGAAGGCCCATGAAAAAGCACGCTCTTCTTTTCTTCACCGGCGTCGCCGTTCTGGCCTCTGTGGCGGCCAGCCCTCAGACGCCCGCCCGCCCGGCGGGCGACCCTGTCGTCCAGAAGATCATCGAGCTCGGAACGAACGATAACCGAGTCATGGTCTGGAACGATTATGCCAGCAACCGCTTCGGCGGCCGGGAGTCGGGCACGAACTCCTACAACGACGCCACGGCCTGGGCCGTCTGGCAGTTCCGCGAATGGGGGCTCGAGGCCGAGCTCGACGAGGCCGGCGAAGTGCCGGTCGGCTTCAACCGCGGCCCTTGGTTCGGCAAGATGATCAAGCCGGCCGAAAAGCCGCTTACCTTCGGGACGCCAAGCTTCACGGCGGGGACGAAGGGCAAAGAGCGGGGGACGGTCGTCATCCTGAAGTCCGACCCGTTCTCGATCCCGGGGCGGAACGCCAAGCCGGAGGACGTAGAAAAGAAGCGCGCCGCCGTCGAAGAGGCCATCGCCGAGGTCCGCTCGAACCCGGCCGCGTTCAAGGGCGCCTGGGTCCTTATCGCCGGGGAGAACACCGGTTTCGCCCGTGACGGCCGCCGCGGCACGCCCGAGTATTCCGACGCGCAGCTCATCCCCGCCCTGACCACGGCGCTCGTCGAGTCCGGCGCCCGCGGCACCATCCAATCGTCCAAGACCGACCCCTTCCGGATGCTGGACGGATACGTCGCGTCCTGGGACAAGCTCCCCGTCCTGCCTGACATCAAGCTCGCCGAGGGCCAGTGGAACGAGATCAAGGGCCTCGTCGAGAAGGGCGAGAAGGTCGAGCTCGAATTCGACATCCGGAACTGGTTCAAGATGGGGCCGGTCAAGTATCACAACGTCGTCGCCACGCTCCGCGGGACCGAATTGCCCGACGAATACGTCGTCCTCGGAGGCCATTTCGACTGTTTCAGCGCCGCGACCGGGGCCGTCGATGACGGATCGGGGTTCGCCCCGGCCATGGAGGCCCTGCGGCTGATCCAGGCGGCTGGCGGGCGGCCCAAGCGGTCGATCGTCGTCATCCTTTTCGCGGCCGAGGAGATCGGCCTCATCGGTTCGCAAGACTGGCTGAAGGACCGCCCTGGTATCGCTCCCAAGGTCATGATGATGATCAACCGGGACGGCAGCCCGAGCGCCATCACCGGCGCCACAGTGCCGGAGACATGGTTCGCCGATTTCAAGAGGATCACCGTGCCGTTGATCTCGCTCAATCCGAAATGGCCGTTCAAGCTCGAGCGGGGCGTGCCGCGGGCCCACGCGACCAGCCCGGGCGGGACTGACTCCTCTTCGTTCGAGATGGAAAGCGTGCCGACGCTCCGTTTCCAGACGCAGACGGACTACAACTATAACCACGCCTGGCACACTCTTGACGATCTCTACAGCGAGATCGAGCCCTACACGTCGCACCAACAACATTCGGCGCTGGTCACCGCTGTCGTCGCGTACGGCGCGGCCAATCTCGACAGGCCGCTCCCGAGGGAAGGCGTCTATCTGGCCGACGGCCTGTATGCCGATATCGCTATTGGGTCCGCCGAAGCCCCTGTCCACATCATGACCACGCTCGATTTCACGAACGCGCCCGTCCAGGCGGCCAACTTCGTCCGCATCGCCGAGGGAAAAGGCGGAGGGCAGAGGGGCCCGGGCGGCCCGGGCATGGGTCAACGGCCCGGCGGACCTCCTGGCGCGGGGCCGCGGCCGGAGATCCCGCCGATCGGCAAGGTCAACGTGGGGGGCGGCCTCGTCTCCGGGCTTGTCGTCTCCGACGTCCAGAAGTCGGTGGCCATCCCAACGCTGCCCCTATCGCGGAATACTTCCCTGAAGAACGATGCCGCCGGCGTTCTCGGCGTGACCGGGCCGAACGCCTTCTATCTCACCCTTCGCAAGCGCCCCGGCCTCGACAAGACGGCCACCGCGATCGGCCGGACGATCGCAGGTCTCGATCTCCTGAAGACCCTGAAGAAAGGTGACGCCATCCGGAGCATCCGCATCGTCCGGGTGGGCCAGGCCGCCCGCGATTTCAAGACGGACGACGAGGCGTTCAAGAAGCTCCTCGAGCCGTCAAGATAGTGGGGCCCGCCGGGCGTTTAGTTGACTCCGGTCCTCGACCGGCGATATCATCCTCCCATCAGGGGAAATCCCGGTGCAGGGCCTTCCAGAATTCACAGGAGAGCGGCCTGCACGTCATGGCCTGGATGATCCCGGGCCCGAAAGGAGTCGCGTAATGCGTCCAAGACTGATCGTCGCGGTCATCATGGCGGGCGCGGTAATGTCCGCCGCGGGGTCGGGTGTTTCCTCACAAAAGACGGTCGCGCCGCCCAAGGCCAAGCCCAAGGCCGTGGTCCGCCCCGGCATGATCTCTCTCGTCCAAGTCCCGCAAGGCGTCGAAGAAAAGCCCGGTGTTCCAGGCCGTCAGGCCGTGCCATTCCCGGCCGGGCCCCGCGCGGCCGCGCCCCCGCCCGTGCCTTTGTCGCTGCGCGACGGGCTGGAAGCTCTCCAGAAATTGCCCGGCGGCGATGCCGCTCTGGGGGAGGTCGCCACGGCCCGGGGAAAATCGGCCGCAAATCTCCTCGCCTCGGCTTCTCGCGTCGCTTCGCCTCCGCCCTCGCCCAAGGTGCCGACGGATTGGAATGCGGGCGTCGTGCTCAGTTTGAATCGGCTGAGCACGAGCCGGAACGAGGCGGGCAACGCCTATCTCCAGTTCGATCGGGTGTACCTCCGGGGAGATCTCTTGCCGCTCTCGTACTGGCCGGAGCATGACGTAGCGGTGCTCCCTCTCTACGGAGACCGTGTCACGTGGACCATCCCGGGCGGGGGAGGAGTGTCCGGCTATAGCCTCGTCCATGCCCGATGGAACATCTTGGATCGCGCTTGGACCGAGACCGGCGAGGCCTTTTATATCGAGCTCGGGCTCCGGGACATCGAAGGCGCGGGCCGACTGTATCCGCACGTCTTCGCCAACGGCGTCTACGTGCCGATCGCCCGGATCGGCGATTCGGACCGGTATCTCGGTATCGCCAGTTTGAGAAGCGGCTTCGGCGGGATCGACCTCCTGCTCGAGTCCCGCTCCGACATGGCGGCGTTCTACTATCTGAAGGTCCAGCGGATTCCGGAATGATCGAAGGAGGAGTTGCGCCATGAGCAGATTTCGTTCTCCGCATCCCATTGTCCTCGCCCTCTTGCTCGTATCGCTGGCCGCGCATGGACAGGTCCGCCCGGCTGACGCGGCGGACCCGGCCATGCTCAACCGCATCTGGCTCGAGGGAACGAACAATTCCCGGGTCATGGAGCATATGAGCTGGATCACCGATGTCTTCGGCCCGCGCATCCCCGGGTCACCGGCCTACAACAAGGCCGCCGCCTGGGCGGCCAAGAGATTGACGGAGCTCGGTCTTGTGGGCGCGATCGTCGAGCCCGCGGGAGAGCTCGGCCTGGGCTGGTCGTACGAATACGTCTCCGTCCACATGATGTCCCCCTCTTACATGCCGATCGTGGCCTACCCCCGCCCTTGGACCGGCAGCACGAACGGGAAGATCACCGGTAGTCCGGTCCTCGCTCCCATTGCGTCCAAGGCCGACATGGACAAGTACAAGGGCAAGCTCAAAGGCGCGATCGTCCTCCTCAAAGATCCCCGGCCGGTCCACCCCAATTTCAACGCTCCGGCGAAGAGGCTCGATGACAAGGACCTCCGGGAGACCGAAGAAACGCCCATCCCCGTCAAGCCGATTACGCGGGACGAGTCGAGCGGGCAAAGCGGGCTCAAGTGGGAGGAGCTCCAGGAGTTCTTCAGGACCGAAGAGGTCGGCTGTCTCGTCGAGCCGTCGAGTGGGAGCCGGTCCGATTTCGGCACGGTCAAGGTCGATGCTTACGAGGGCAACGGAAAGGACCACATCACCCCCGGTCAGAGCCCGCGCATCATCGTGGCGGCCGAGCAATACAACAGGATCTGCCGGATCCTCGCGCTCGAGGTACCCGTGACGCTCGAGATCGAGGTCCGGACGACGATCTACGACAAAGACACCCAGGGCTACAACGTCGTTGCGGAGATCCCTGGCACAGATAAGAAGGACGAAATTGTCATGGTCGGCGGCCATCTCGACTCCTGGGCGGGCGGGACGGGCGCCGTGGACGACGCCTCCGGGTGCGCCGTGGCCATGGAGGCGGTCCGGATCCTCAAGGCCCTCGGGGTCAAGCCCCGCCGGACGATCCGGGTGGGCCTCTGGACGGGCGAAGAAGAGGGTTTTTACGGCTCGCGGGGCTACGTCGTCCGCCACTTCGGGGACACGGACAAGCAGAGCCTGGCCAAGATGGACTTCGAGGCCCTCGACAAGAGCTGGCGCAATCCCCTCGGCGATTCCACGAAGCTCCTGGCCAAGCCCGAGTACGCCAAGATCTCGGGCTATTTCAACTACGACAACGGCTCGGGCCGCATCCGCGGCGTCTATCTCCAGGAGAATTTCCAGGTCCGGCCGATCTTCGAGGAATGGATGAAGCCGCTCAAGGACCTCGGCGTGACGGCCATCGCCCTCCAGAACACGGAGGGGACCGACCACCTGCCGTTCGATTACGTCGGCATCCCCGGCTTCCAGTTCATCCAGGACCCTCTCGATTATTTCCCCGGCCTTCATCACACGAACCAGGACGTCTACGACCACGCCGTCGCCGAGGATATCGTTCAGTCGGCCGTCGTCATGGCCTACTTCGTCTACCAGACGGCCATGCGCGAGGAGATGCTGCCGCGCAAGCCCCTGCCGATCCCGGTCGAGATGCCGGGCAAGGGCAAATGATCGGGTCGACGGGAGGGATGACCACATGGCCAAGATCCTAGCCACCTGCGGCCTCGATTGCGGGGAATGCGAAGCCTACATCGCGACGCAGAAGAACGACCGGGCCGGACTCGAAGCGGTCGCCAAGAAATGGGCCGCGCAGTTCGGCGGCAAGGACATGGGCGCCGACGCCTGCGTCTGTGACGGCTGCTCGACGGGAAAGAGGAAGAGCACGGCTCATTGCGCGACGTGCGGCATCCGCGTCTGCGCCTCGGCCCGCGGCGTCGTGACCTGCGCCCACTGCACGGACTACGGCTGCGCCACCCTGCAGCAGTTCTTCGCTTTCGCCCCCGTCCTCAAAGAGAAGCTGGAGGCGATCCGGAAGGACCTCGGGAAGTAGCCGCCCGGTCGCAGGTGGCGGCGCCCGCGTGCCTCAGCGGTTGAGGACGAAGAACGCCACGGTCAGGACCGCGGCGAAGCTCACCCAGAGGATGTAGGGGATCAGAAGATAGGCCGCTGTCTTCGCAACCTCGTGGAAGAGCAGGATCGTCCACAGGATCATCGCCCACAGGAGCACGATGACGACGACCGCTCCGAAGAGTTGATGGGCGCCGAAGAAGACGATCGACCAGAGGATGTTCAGAAGGAGCTGGATGGCGAAGACCGTCAGGGCCTTCTTGACTTCGGGTCTCTTGAAGCCTTGGTCGTAGACGAGCCAGGCCGCCAGGCCCATCAAGGCGTAGAGGGCCGTCCAGACGGGAGCGAACACCCCGCTCGGGGGATTGAAGAACGGCTTTGCCAGGCCGGCATACCAGCCCGGGATGGCCGGCGTCGTAAAGAGCGCTCCGATGATGCCCGCAAGCTCGCAAGCGACGATCGAAATGACGATCCCGGCGGCTTTTTTCATGTCCTCCTCCCTTCGAGCCGATACGAATCGTATCCAAGGGGGAAAAGGCTGTCAACAGCCGCGAATTACGGCAGCTTGTTTTCCTCGGGCGGCGCGACGGACCCCGAATAGAACACGTCACATGGCTTGTTACTGAACAGCTTAACCGCGCTCTTGAGCAAGTTCGTCACAGGGCTGGTGAGCGATTTCAGGACGTCGATGTTGCCGATCTCAGGACGACTGAATGGTCCTCGGACTTTTTGCGTGACAACCGCGCAGCCGTGTTGATCGACGACCGCCACGACAACGTCCTCAAAGCGGTCGTCGGTGAAATTCAGCCCGCCCTTCATGGCGATCCTGCGTTTTTTCGTGGCCATGGCGACATCGACCGCCTCGGCGATGCCGTTTTCGACCTTCCAGACCGAGACAAGCTCGGCGATGACGCCTTTCCCTCCCTGTGAATCCTTGAAAAGGTCGGCGAAACGGTAGCCTCTTGTCAGAGCCGGCCCCAAGGGGCCCGCGAGGAAGAACGACCCGACGTCGACGAGGTTGAACCTCCGGCTCCGGAGGAGCGACGAGATCAAGTCGTCGATGTCTATGCCATTGAGCGCGATATTCTCGCCGTTCAGGGAAGCCTGGCCTTTGAGGGATCGTTTCAATTCGACAGCGGTCTTTCCCCTCGCGGTCAAGTCCGCGGATAGGTCGGCCAGCCCTTGCATGTTCTTCGCGTTCGGGGATTCTTGAAGCAGTTGCTCGATCTTGAGCTGCTTCACGGCAAGGAGGATCCTGTATTGAGGCTCGGCCCCCGTGAAGTCCGCGTGGAGGGTGCCGTTCCCCGGCCCACCAAAAAGGGTCATGCGGGCATCGCTGACATCGAAGACGCCGTTCTTGCCCTCAACCTTCAGGACGAGGTCGGTCGTCGTGATGTTTCCGGCCTGGATCGCCCGGCACCGGACGTCACCCGTGAATGACAGCGTCTTCATCAGGCCCCCGCCCGGCGGCGCCCCGGCTCGAATGTTTCCGGCCGTGATATCGACGCCCTCCAGCACGATTCCCCCGCCTGACTCAAGATTCGTAAAGAGGAGACTCCCTTGGGAAACGGCCAGCTTTTGCAGGGACACGGGGGTTCCCGATGATTCGCCTCCCTGCGTTTCGATATTGAGCTTTCCGTTCTTCTGCCGGACGATGGACATGACGGGTTTGACGAGCTCCATCCGGCTGATCCTGACCCTGCCCGTGATGAGCGGCAGGAGCTTCAGCCCGACTTTCGCGTTGGCCACGGTCGCGACTTCAGAACCGCCGTTCGTGATCCGAATGTCCGCGACCGATGCGCCGAGAACCGGAAAAAATGAGACGCTCACCCCGCCGCGGATATGGACCTCCATTCTCAGATCCCTCGAAGCGGTCGCTTCGATCCGGGATTTAAGGGCTTTGGGGCCGAGCAGGAGGATGAGGATGATAGCGGCCAAGATCACCCCGCCCGCGATCATAAATGCTTTTCTCTTACGGTTCGCCATGCGTTATCCCCAAAGATCCATTTCCCGGAATAGGGCCGGGCCGAATCGCGCCTCCGCCTATCCAGCCGCAGAACCGACGCGAATCCCTATTTCACGACGACCTTGAGGTACGTGTTGCCGGCAACGGCGTCATCGAGCTTCATCCCGTTGATGATCGCCAGCGCTTCGCCTTGATTTGCCGGCTCGCCGAATCTCTGGAGGGCCTGGCGCAAGCTCCCCTGGCTCGTCGTTCGTTTGACGTCCAGTCGATCGGCTTTGACGTTGATCTTACGGGAGTCCGTCAAGTTGTTGAATCGACCCATGGTCTGCTCGAAAACGGAGGAATAGCCGTTAAACCGGGACTGTTCCGTATATCCGAGAAACGCATAGACGGTCTGTCCCTTCTGGATGAAATAAGACATGACGCGAATGACGCCCTGCTCCGTTGTGACGTCGGAGACGATCCGGTGAGCCGGCATGCCGTTGACTTTGGCGCTTTCCGATTTTAGGACAGCGGCTTTGCTTTCGTTGATGAACGCTTCGGCAGCCGCCGAGGGGGTTTTTTCAGGCGCCATGGAGAAGAGAATGACCGCATTCTGTTCTTGATTGATCATCTGCACTTGAGAGGCCGTGTTGTTGACCTTCCAGCCCGAAGGGATCGGAAACTGGAAACGGAGTTCCGGGTGATAGAAGACATTGCTTTCGACATAGCCCTGGCGCGGATCTTCGCCGAAGACGATGCCGTCGACCTGCTGTAAATATTGATCGCGATTGACCGCGAATCGGGTTTGCTTGATCTTTTCCCGCCAGGCCAGAGTGTCCTCTTTGATGGCGGCGATCCGATTTTCCGGGTTGGGGTGAGTGGAGAACCATGCGGGAAGTCCGCCTTGCCCCTCTCCCGGATTAAGCCGCTCCAGTGAGACGAATAAGTTCGCCATATGATTGGAGTCATATCCGGCTTTGGCGGAATATTCGACTCCCAGGGCATCCGCCTCGCGTTCATCCGACCGGCTGAAGCTCAAAAAGAGCAGTTCGACCCCGGCGGAAGCTACGCCGGCGTACTTGCGGAATGTCTTTGAAAGCACGGACCCGAGGCCCAACCCTAATTGAGCGAACTGGGCCTTGCTGTACTGTTGGGCGCTGTGACGCGCGGCGATGTGGCCGATCTCGTGGGCCACGACACCGGCCAACTCGGCTTCGTCGTTGAGGTAAGCCAGTATCCCTCGGGTCAAATAGACATACCCGCCGGGCACGGCAAAAGCGTTGACGACCGGGCTATCCAGCACTTGAATGCTATAGGCCAGATTCGGCTGGTGGCTTAGCGCTCCCAATCTCTTTCCGAGCGCGGCGACATAGCGGGCCAGCTCGGGGTCGTCATATTTGCCATAGGTCTGTAAAATTTGGGGGTCCGTCTGCTGGCCCATCGCGAGCTCGTCAGCGGAGGACATGAGCATGAGCTCCCTTTTGCCGGTGACCGGGTTCAAGGCGCAGGCGACGACCCAGATGATCAGGGCGACGACGACGGCGCCGAGGCCGATCTTTGAAACGATGTGCTTATCCATTTTGCGACCCCCTGAAAAGTTCCCCGTTTTGGGAATGTTGAGAATTGACAGACATCTTATTGAGGACGATCTTGAGGTCCGCGAAATCGCTGTCTTTCCGGCTCAAGAACCGGGGCAACAGATGGTGGGCGATCTTGACCGTGCCTTTGTTGAGATCCGGGAGAACAAGGATGACATAGATCTCGGTGAGCAACCTCTGGAGCGACTGCAGGTCCTGGAGCTCCCGCCGGTTCGAAACCAAAAAAACGGCGACGGAATCCGGTTCCACGGGCGCCCGGAGCCTCTCCTTCAGGTCATCCAGCCTTTTGAAGATCTCGATCCGGCCTGCCGGGATCACCATGTGAACGGCCGCATCGAGCCGCTTGCTATCTTGATCGACCTGGCTCGAATAAAAAAGCAATTGCATGGCTATTCCTATTCATCCTCCCTGAGTCATAATCAAGAAACATGCCAAATCCCCAGAACCGGGCGATCGGTTATTATGAGGGAGAGGAAGGGGGACGAGCCGATATCAACCGGGATCGGCAGCCAGGTGTTCTTTTAATTAGCACTCATTCCGATAAATGAGCACTCGTTCTTTCTTTTTTGAAGGCCAGGAAAGGCGTTCTGACGGCTAACGCGCAACACCCGGTCGGTATTTTCTGAGAAGCGTATAGAACCTGGAGCGCGACAGGCCGGAGATCCGAAGCGCTTTGTTGTTATCACCGCCCGCAAAAGCGATCAGGTCCTTCAAATATCTTTGTTCGGCTTCAGAAACCGCCGCTTGCCGGATCTCTTTCAATTTGGGCGGTACTTTGGGAACGCTCGAACTCAGGCCGGACTTCCCCGGGCTTGTCGATTTCGTCGGATAAAGGCTCCGGGCCACATGGATCCGAATATACGTCGGAAGGTGTTTCGGGAACAGCATGGGTTCATCTTTTGCCGAGATCAGCGCTTTCTCCAAGCCCTGGACCAGTTCCCGCACGTTGCCGGGCCATGGATACGCGGTCACGGTCTCCCAGAATTCGGGAGAAGCGCGTTTGGCGACTATCCCGAATCGCTGGCACAAGTCGTTCATATAGAAGGCCGTTATCTTTTGGATGTCTTCGGGGATATCTCTCAGCGGGGGCGAATCGATCACGATGGTCCGGAGCCGGAAGAGAAGATCTTCCCGGAATCGCCCCTCCCGGACCATGTCTTCGAGACCTCTGTTTGTCGCCGCTATCAGGCGGAAATCACTCCCGATCTCATGACGTCCTCCGACGGGACGGAAGCGGTGCTCTTGAATGACCCTGAGGAATCTTTTTTGGATCAATAACGGCAGCTCCCCGATCTCATCCAGGAAGAGAGTTCCTCCATCGGCCTGCTTGATCAGCCCCGCCTCACTCGTCTCAGCCCCGGTAAACGCTCCCCGCACATGCCCGAACAGAACGCTTTCGACGAGTGTCTCGGGGAGAGCCGTGCAGTCAACGACCACAAAGTTCCTTGTGGCTCTTCGGCTGTTGGCATGGATCGACCTTGGCAAAAAGCTCCTTTCCGGTGCCGGTTTCGCCGGTGATGAGAACATTGGAATCGCTGTCGCGGCCTGGGCTACTGACTTCCAGACACGATGTGATCTTCGACGAATTCCCGATGATGCCGTTTCTTTTCAAACCGACCGACGGGTTCCCCGGCCTTCTTTCCAGTCCGATATTCCAGAGCCCGGAGAAGGGGAAGTTTGATCGTATCGAACGAAGCCGGCTTCTCCAGATAATCCCAGGCGCCGCTTTTGATAGCGAGTTCGGCTTCGTCGGGATGGCCCAGCCCGGTGATCACGATGATCTCCGGGGAGGATCGGGTGCTTTTGATCTTCGGCATGCTCTCCACGCCGCTTCCGTCGGGCAAGCGCACGTCGACAAAGACGATATCGAAGGACTCGGATTGGAGTTTCTTGAGCCCCTCTCGGAGAAGCTGCACCGAGACGGGGTGATGCCCTAATCGGGTGACGACATTCGCGATCCAATCACAGATGAGCTTGTCATCGTCGATGATCAGAACGGTGGCCATCGTATTTCCCGCGGTAGCGCGTCAGAAAGATTCTACCGGGGAAGATATCTGATGTCAAACCGGGCCGGCCTACTTCTTTTTTCGGTCGGCAAGGACCAGCGCGATGCCTCCAACGAGCGCCAGGCCGCCTACGATCGGAGGCAAGGGGATGGTCTTCTGCTCTGAAGCCGTGACCTTGAGGGGTCCGAAATCGATCAGCTTCTCCCGGCTCGTATAGCTGTATGCCCTGATAAGCCAGAGCCAAGACCCCCAGAACGATGAGAATGATGCCCGCAAGCTTCATGGAATTATGCCTCCCCCAAGCGTTAGGAAAGGGCGTCCTCCCCCGTGAGAGGACGCCCACTTCAGATCGGCCGAGAGAATGATGTCCCGGCGGGCCTTCGGCGAAGACGACGCCGCCGGGCACGCTCTCAAACTAAAGGACCAGCGCCACCACCAGGACCACAACACAGACGGTGATGATGATGATGAGATCTCTTGAGGAGATCGCGCCTCCCCCGGCATCGGACGCCGTTATCACGTCCTGGGCGCCGATGACAAGCTGAGCCGATGTCCCCGCCTGCTGGGCCGCCGGTTTCTGAACGGCAGCCGCGGCGAAGGTGGAGAGCAACACGATCAACATCAGGACACTTCCGATCTTAACCCGTCTTTTCATTCGACTTCTCCTTTTTTTGATTGTATTCAAGGCGGGCCCTTTCGATGTAGAGGGCCCTGACTTGCAGATAATGCGCTCGGATAAACCCCTCCTTGGGGGCCAGCCGACGAGCCTGACCGAGGGACTGGAAGGCCGGGAGCATCTTTCCTTGATTGGCGTAAGCCAGGCCCAGGACGTCGAGGGCGTAAGCGCTTTTCGCGTCCACGCCGAGGGCTTCAAGGGCATAGGCCTCAGCCTCGTCGAGCTTGCCTTGTCTCAGGCTGACCATGCCCAGGCTGTACAGGGGATAGGGATCCTGGCTGAGGGATCCCCTGACCTTCTCCCACTGCTCCCTTGATCTCACGAAATCCGACCTCCGGTAATAGGCCGTGGCCAGGTTGATGGACGTCAGCGGGTCGTCTTGAAGGGCGGGCAAAGGGAACGCGGATTGACTGGGGACTACGGCCATCATCCACCGGGACTGGTTCCGTCCCTTTCCGAGCTCCCAGACCTTCATGAAACTCTTGACCTTCATGGCCCTCCGACCTCCGAAAAGGGGGTCGTGGAAGATGATCTGGTTCGCGTCATCATCGAACCCGATGACCACCCGGTAATGTCCTCTGCGGAGCTGTTTGATGGTCTTCGTCAGGACGATGACCGGAATGTCTTTCCTGATCAGATCCTTCAGGATCTCCAGGTTTCCCTGGAACGAGTAGCTCTCGAATCCTTGGGTCCGCGGATACAGGACGAGCTCGGAGTTGTATGTCGTCAGGCTTCCGGAGTCATAGATCTCATCCGCGATCTTCCGCTGGCTGAAGGATCGCGTTTCATCCCAGGAGTTGAGGACCATGGTCAAACAGGCCGGGCCGCAATAATTGAGTTTCAGCCATTTCTCGAAGGGGACCGTCTGGATCAAATGCCCCTTTTCAGGCTTGGCTTTCCCGTACTTGAAGACTTGCGCGGAAAAGAGTCCGGACGTCATCAGTCCCAAGCCTGCGAGGATCCCGTATATCCGTCTTGCGGTCCGGCCCGTCAACCCGATCATTTTGGCGCTTTCCCGCTAAAGGATCTTCCGGCCCTTCAACAGTCGTACGATCAGAATGATCAAGGCGATGACGATGAGCGCGTGGATCAGGCCGCCGCCGACATGGAAGGCGAAAAATCCCAGGGCCCACAGAACGACCAGGATGATGACAATGGTCTCTAGCATATCAACCTCCTTTTTTATCTTGCCTCTCGCTGTCCTGCGCCCGGCCGTCATTGCGGACGCCATGGACTCGGGAGAGGCTACCTTCTCTTATGCCGAATTCATGCCAAGAGCTTCCCGCTTTCTCGCTATGTCAGGAAACGCGTATTCACACCTGAAGAAGGCCGAATCTCAGGCAACGGGCGATTCCGGGCATCTTGAATAGGCCGAAAAGCCGCTTTCCCGCCTGGGGAATTGACCGAAAAAGAGCACTTGTCCTTTTTTTAAGGAAGAGTCCCGAGCGCCTTAAGCGAGAAGTTCCTCGAACCGGCTATCTTCTCCTGATCAAACGATAAACGATGAGGATCAGGATGGCCCCGAGGACGGCCCCGATGAACCCGGCCGGCTGGCCCGGGCGATACCAGCCGAGGCGTTGCCCGATGTAGGTCGCCGCAAAGGACCCGCCGATGCCGAGAAGGATGGTAATGATGAATCCACCCGGATCCCTTCCCGGCGTGAGCAGCTTGGCGATGGCCCCAACCGCAAAACCGACGACGATCGTCCACAGGATATCCATAGGACCTCCTTTGAATGATTAAATGACTCAGCCCTTCGCCTTTTCCTGCGCGGCCTTCTTCAGCTTATCGTTGGCGATGACGGCGATGTCGACCCGGCGATTTTTCTGCCTTCCCTCGGGTGAATCGTTCGTCACGATCGGCTGCGTTTCCCCATAGCCGGCTATCGAGAACCTCGCCGACTTCACCTCGACTGTCGCGAGGTATTGGGACACGGACTTGGCGCGGTCTTTCGAAAGGGCCATGTTGTAGTCCTCAGTTCCGGTGTTGTCCGTATGGCCTTCAATGAGAATGTTGGTATCGGGGTATTTGTTCAGGATCGTGGCCAGCTTGGTCAGGTTCGTTTCGCTGACCGGCCGGAGGGCGGACTTGTCAATGTCGAAAAGGATCCCGCTGTCGAAGGTGATCTTGATGCCTTCCCCGATGCGCTGGATCTCCGCCCCTTCGAGGTCCCGCTGCATTTCCGCGGCCTGTTTGTCCATGTAATTCCCGATAATGGCGCCGGCCGCGCCCCCGACCGCCGCCCCGATGATCGCCCCGAGTATCGTGCTTCCGGCGGCATGGCCGATCACCCCGCCGGCGACGGCTCCACCGACGCCGCCGATCATGGCGCCCCGCTCTTTCTTGCTCCAAGACGCACAGTTGACGGCTGCCAACAAGAAAACCATCACAACCAACAACGTCAGAATTCTCTTCATTATCATTGTGTCCTCCTTAAGATTTTTTGACCTCTCGCCGTCTCGTGACTATTTCTTCTTGCCCTTCCCCTGGCTCTTGCCCTGGGCTTCATCCTTGATCTTGCGGGCTCAGGAATTTCTTCATTTTGTATTCCTTTTCTTCATGGCCTCGCTCCCCCGGACCCGGCTTTTTCGGAAAGCAGACTGAGCCCGAGAGAGAGCGTCATCAACATTGCCGTTTTCGTGCCAGAAGCTTCCGTACTTCAAGACCGGCCGCGAATCAGGAACCCCGAGGATCCCCAGTTCCGATCCCAAACCCGCTAGTTTGTTAAAAGTTGGCACGCTTATTGCAAAATTGGCTGGCGGGGTAACATGATACAAAACCGGGGCGGAGAGTAATTCCCATGCTGCAAACACCTCACACGGATCAACAGCACCGGGCCATCTTGCAGGGCATCGCCCAGAGGGCCATGCGCGAGAGAGGTTTGCGGCCCGACTTCTCGGCCGCCGTCCTTGCCGAGTTGGACAGGATCCAGGCGCCCGCGCGCTTGAACGATGAGCCGGCGGGAGATCTGCTTGGGATCCGCGATCTGACGGACCTTCTGTGGGCTTCCATCGACAACGACGACTCCCGCGACCTGGATCAGCTCACCGTCGCCGAGGCCCGGCCCGGAGACGCCGTCGCGATCCGTGTGGCCGTGGCTGATGTGGACGCGCTTGTCAAGGACGGGTCGGCCATCGACGAACACGCGCGCCACAATACGACCTCGGTGTATACGGCGGCCGAGATCTTCCCGATGCTGCCCGAAAAGCTTTCCCACGATCTCACCTCCCTGAATTTCGATGCCGAGCGCCTGGCCGTTGTCGTGGAAATGACGATCGGCGCGGACGGCTCCATGCAGGGCTCGGATGTTTACCGGGCCCGCGTCCGCAATCATGCCAAGCTCGCCTATAACAGCGTGGCCGCATGGCTGGAAGGGAATGGCGCCGTGCCCGAAGCGGTTACGGCCGTCCCCGGACTGATGGAGAATCTGCGTGCGCAGGCCCGGACCGCCCAGGTCCTGAAGGACGTGCGGCATGCCCAAGGGGCGTTGAGCCTGGAAACCCTTGAGGCGAAACCGGTTTTTGACGGCGATACGATCCGTGATCTCGAATGGGAGCGCAAGAACCGCGCCAAGGAGATCATCGAGGATTTCATGATCGCCGCCAACAGTGCGACCGTCCGGTATCTCGCGGCGAGGAATTTCCCTTCGATCCGCCGTGTGGTCCGCACGCCCAAGCGCTGGGACCGGATCGTCGAGCTGGCCCGACAGCACGGATCCCGGCTGCCGGACACTCCGGACCCGGCGGCTCTCGAGGGATTCCTCGTCAAAGAAAAAGCCGGCGATCCGCTGCACTTCCCCGACCTCTCACTCGCGGTGATCAAGCTTCTCGGAGCGGGCGAATATCTCGCAGAACGTCCCGGCGACGCGGCCCCGGGGCACTTTGGTCTCGCGGTCAAGGATTATACCCACTCCACCGCTCCGAATCGCCGCTACACCGATCTGATCACGCAACGCCTCTTGAAGGCCGCCATCGCCGGCCGCGCCGCGCCGTATGACTTTGCCGAACTGGATGTCCTGGCCCGGCATTTCACCGAAGAAGAGGACGCTGCGAACAAGGTCGAACGGCAGGTCGCCAAATCTGCAGCCGCGATCCTCCTGGAATCGAGGATCGGCGAACAATTCGACGCCATTGTCACGGGGGCTTCGAGTAAAGGCACTTGGGCCAGGTTGCTCACCATTTTCGTCGAAGGGCGGGTGGTGCGCGGGTTCGAGGGCGTGGATGTCGGTGACCGGATCCGCGTGCGACTCGACGCCGTAGATGTTGAGCGTGGATTTATTGATTTTGCGAAGGTCGGCTGACCCCCCCTGCCGGTCCTCGATCGGGACACGCTTGACCGCGGTCCAGGGCCGGCGATATCATCCTAGCGCGACAGGAGGCGCCTTCATGCGACGCGAACGCCAGGCCCACGAACCGCCATCCGCCATCTCCGATATGGGATGGCGCTACCACCACTTGGGCATCCCGACGACCGTCCCTCATCCGGGCGAGGTCCATCTGCCGCACCTCAAGATCTACGTTTCGGGCTTCGAGACGAACCCTTTCGGTATCGAATGGATGCGCTTCGAGCCCGGCTGCGGGATCTCCGAGCTGGTGCGGACGGTGCCGCACATCGCTTTTGAAGTGGACGATCTCGAGGCCGCGCTGGCCCGGCTGGGCGTCATGAGCGAGATCAGCTCGCCCTCCGATGGGGTCCGGGTGGCCATGATCGTCGATGACGGCGCCCCCGTGGAGCTCATCGAGTTCCGCAAGCGGGCCGATCGACAGAGGTAGGGGCCCTCTTCGCCGCGGGGCGTCTTGACCTCCCTGTTCGGACGGCGATATGATGACCTCACTCGACCGAAGGAGGTCTCCCGTGTCCGCGTTCCGCCGCCTCTCCCGCTTTGCCCTCATGGCCGTGTTCCTTGCCCTGGCCCTTCTCCAAGCCCTGCCGCCGGTCCACAGCGCGGCGCCGGCCTCGGACGCCCAAGCCCGGAAGGCCATCGCCGGAGTCCCTCCCGGGATCGACGCCACCGTAGCCCGGACCATGAAGGCCTTCGAAGTCCCTGGGCTCGCCCTAGCCATCGTCAAGGACGGCCGCGTGGTCCTGGCCAAGGGCTACGGCGTCCGCCAGCTCGGCGACCCGGCGACCGTCGACGCCCGGACGCTCTTCGGCATCGCCTCGAACACCAAGGTCTTCACCGCGACGGCGCTCGGGCTCCTCGTCGAGGAAGGGAAGCTCGCCTGGGACGCGCCGGTCGTCGATTACCTCCCGTGGTTCATGATGTCCGATCCGTATGTCACCCGCGAGCTCAGCGTCCGCGACCTCCTCGTCCACCGCAGCGGCCTGGGGCTCGGGGCCGGCGACTTGCTCTGGTGGCCGGGATCCACGTATGACCGGGAAGAGATCGTCCGTCGCTTGCGCTATATCAAGCTGGCGACATCTTTTCGGAGTGCCTATGCCTACGATAACCTCCTCTACACTGTCGCCGGCGAAGTCATCCAGGCCGTGTCCGGCACGTCGTGGGAGGATTTCGTCGCCGGGCGCATCCTGAACAAGGTGGGCATGATGGACAGCAACGTGCGCCACTCCGCGGCAGCCGCGGGCGGCAACGTCGCCTCCCCGCACGCCAAGGTCGAGGGCATCGTGCGGCCGATCGCGCCGCTCACGAGCGATAACACGAACCCGGCCGGGGGCATCAACTCCAGCGCCGAGGACATGGCCAAGTGGATGCTCGTGCGCCTGGCACGGGGGAAGCTCGCCGACGGCACGGCGCTCTACTCGGAGCGGACCGCCCGTGAGATCGAGACCCCGGTGACCATTATGCCCAACCCCGCGCCGCCGGCCGAGCTGGCGGCCCTGAAGTCGAACTTTGCCGCATATGCCCTGGGACTGGATGCCTGCGATTTCCGCGGCCAGCGCGTCCTGACGCATACAGGGACCCTGCCCGGATACCTCTCAAGGGTTACGATCATCCCGGAGCGGAACCTGGGTATCGCCGTCCTGACGAACGCCGATTTTAAGGAGCTCCGGGACGCCCTCACCTGGCAGATCGTGGACAACGACCTCGGCGCTCCGGCCACGGACTGGACCTGCCGCCTATCTCAAGGTCCGGACCCGGTCCGAGGCGGAGACAGCGGAGGCCCTCGGCAAGTCCGCCGCGGCCCGTGACGCTTCCTCAAAGCCCTCGCTGCCTCTCGCGAAATACGCCGGCGTCTACACCGACGCCTGGTATGGCGACATCGCCATCGAGGAGGCCGGCGGCCGCCTGGTCATGCGCTTCACCAAGACACCCGCGCTCGTAGGGGACATGGAGCACTGGCAGTACGACACCTTCGTCGTCCGTTGGCGCGACCGGGAGCTCCGGGCCGATGCCTACGTGACGTTCGCCCTCAATCCGGACGGCTCTATCGAACGGGCCAAGATGGAGGCGGTCTCGCCGGAGACCGATTTCAGCTTCGACTTCCAGGACCTCGACCTCCGGCCGGCGCCCAAGCAGAAGCGCTGAACTGCCTCTTTTTGGGACCTGCTTTCTATTCGGGGAAGCCTCCTCGGCGGCTTGGCTCAGGATATCGCCCTTAGCCCCCACACCCCGGCGGCGGGAAGCGCACTCTTGGGAGCGACCCGGCAGAAGTGCGGCGGAGCGACCCGGAGCCAAACTTCTGCGAGATATCTGAAATGGGTCTTTTCCATCATGGGGGCCTTAGTGCGATATCCATCGCCGCCGCCCGGAGGACTTCCCCGAATAAGAACGAAGTGCCCGAAGATGCTTGACCGGACCGCGGGCCGCCGTTATCATGCCCTCGGGAGGGAGGCCCACTATTCATGGTCGATTCAACCATCGTCCTGTGGGGACAGACCCTGGCGTATACGCTTTACGCGATCGTCATGATCCTCGTCGTCGGCTGGGTCGGCTGGCGATTGACGAAACCGGGCAAGGGAGGCGGGGTCAAGCCCGCCCTGTTCTTCACCTTCGTCGCTTTCCTGACGGTCCTCGGCGTCTCGCTGCATCTCATCACCCTGAAGACCATCCCCTGGGTCGAGCCCGACCTGCACCGGGCCTCCGTCCAGGT
This sequence comes from Candidatus Aminicenantota bacterium, assembly GCA_963809345.1. Lineage (GTDB taxonomy): Bacteria > Acidobacteriota > Aminicenantia > Aminicenantales > Saccharicenantaceae > RBG-16-66-30. The sequence continues at coordinate 841,742 of CAWEJF010000009.1, forward strand.
CGATAAGGTCTTCGAGATCCGGGTCGCCAACCACAAATTCCGGCTCCCGGAAGCCCGGCTTATCGTCAAGGTCGGCGAGAAGGTCCGCTTCGAGGTCACATCGGACGACTTGACCTATGGCTTCGGGGTCTTCCGGCCGGACCACAGCATGGTCTTTCAGATGCAAGTCGTCCCAGGCCATAAGAACGATGTCATCTGGCAGTTCTCCAAGCCCGGGCTCTACACGATCCGCTCGACCGAGTACTCGGGGCCCAGGGGCGCCCAGATGATCCTCGAAGACGCCATCGAAGTCGTCGACGGGAAGTAAGGGGAAGATCATGAGCATCATGCAGACACTGGTCAACGGGGAACAAGGCCTGTTCAAGCCGAAGACACTGACCCCCATGCAGAAGCTGGCCCTGAGGTTCGTCGTCGTCGGGCTCGTCTACTTCGGCTTCGCCATCATCGAGGGGATGATCATGCGGATCTACGAGGTCCATCCCGTCCCCTTCATCAAATCGAACCAGTTCTTCGCCATCATGACCGCCCACCCGCTCGTCGGCATCTTCGGGTCGTCGTACTCGATCGTCTTCGGGGCCTTCCTCTTCCTCGTGCCGTTCCTCATGAAGAAACCGCTGTGGAGCTTCAAGCTGGCCACGTGGACGTTCTGGCTGTTGGCCGTCGGCACCATCGTCTTCTGGGGCGCCGGATTCGTCTCCCACTACGCGCCTCTCTACACGCTCTACTGGCCCCTCCCGGCCGACTTCAGCCAGTTCAGCGTCCTCGGCGGCACCTTCTTCATCCTGGGCATCGCCCTGGTCATGCTGGGCGCGGCCCTCTTCGTCATCAACATTTTCAAGACCATCACCTATACCCCCAAGGGCTGGGACAAACAGCCGGCTGGCGCGCTCCTGGCCTCGGCCCTCGGATTGACGGGCCTCGGGAATCTCTTCCGTAAAAAGAAAAAGGAGCATCTCGTACCCCTGCCCGTGGCCGCCGTCGCCCGCGGCAGCGTGGACGTGGCCCTCAACTCCGCGACCATCCTGTTCACGGGGGTCCTCATCCTCGTCTACATGGTCGCGGAGCTCTTCGGCACCAGCCTCAAGCACACGGCCATCGACGCCCTGCTCTACAAGAACTGGTTCTGGTGGGGCCTCGACCTCGTCGCCGATGGCCTCGTCCTGATCTTCGTCGCCGGGACCTGGTATCTTTTGGCGATGATGATCTCGGGCAAGGCCCTGTTCATGCAGAACATCGCCCGGGCCGCCCTGCTCGTCGAGCTCGTCGTCTCCTGGACGGTCTGGTCGCACCACCTCCTCTCCGACCAGGCCCAGCCGGCCCTCCTCAAGGTCGTTTCGGGCGAGATGGTGACCGCCTTCGAGCTCATCACCCAGGGTCTGGCCTTCTTCATCACCCTGGCCACGCTGTGGAGCGCCCGGCCCCTGAAAATGTCGAACGAGCTGAAGTTCCTTCTGGGCGGCCTCCTTGGGTTCGCCCTCGGCGTCCCGGCCGGTATCATCCAGGCCGATGTCGGCTTGAACCGCATCCTCCACAACACCCAGTGGGTCGTCGGCCCCCACGTCCATGTCGCGGTCCTCGTCGGCCTGACCATGACCCTCCACGCCGCGATCTACATCCTTTTCCCGATCCTGACCAACGGCGCCAAGCTCTACAGCCAGAAGCTGGCCAACATCCAGTTCTGGGCCCACCTCACCGGCGGCATCGGCATGGGCGCCTTCATGGGCATGGCCGGCCTCAAGGGCATGCTGCGCCGGACGATCTATTACAACGGCGAGTTCAACGTCTACATGATCCTGGCCGCCCTGTGCGGCGGATTGCTCCTTCTCGCGTTCCTGTGCTTCTTCATCAACATCGTCATGAGCGTCGGGCTGAAAGGCGTGCTGGGCATCTTCAGAAGGTCGCCGCTCGACAAGGATCGTCTCCTTTCCGCGGAAAAGTGAGGCCGGAGGCAACGCAGGCGATAGGTCGGCGGTTCGATAAAGGAGGCCAGGGATGATCCCGACGCGCCGGAGCTCATGCGTTCTTGTTTTCCCCTTCCTCCTCTTTGTCCTTGTCGGGATCTTCGCTTTCTCCGCGGCCGGCGCGTCCCCCAAAATAAGCAGGACAGTCCCCTTCGGGGACAGTTCCGGAACAGGCAATCCCGGTCCAAGCGGGCTTCGTTCGCTCACGCTGTCCGGTCCGACCGGCGCGGAAACGGCCGTCTCCGGAGTGATGCTCACCGACGGATCACGTGAAACATGCGCGTCGCCGCTTCCGCTATTCTCTCTTCTCGTGGACGGCCGGCCGACAACCGCCTCGGCACTGCCTGCCGGGCTCGCCTTCACTGTGACCCCTGAGGACGGATTTGGGCCGGGCGCGAAGCTCGCCGTCGTCTTCCGAAATGCCGGCAGGACCAAGGTCACGCTCGAGAACCTCGTCCCGCTCGGGGAGGGCGCCGACCGGGCCTACATCACCGCCGGACTGCCGAACGAGCCGCCCCACACGCTCGACCGGAGCCAGCTCTTCAGGCCCGGGCTGCAACCTGTCGGAGTGCTCCTCCCGGATAATGCCTGGCACATGGGGTTCTGTTCGGTACCGGCGGTCGGCGCAGGTATGTCGCTGACGGGCATCGCCCGGAGGGTCAAGACGGAGAAGGCCGAACGCACCCGCTGGGCCACGATCGTCGAGCCGGGAGGCTCGGTCGAATATGCCGTCTATTTCGAAGCCCACCCGGGCGGCTGGCGCCGCGGGCTCGAGATCATGTTCCGCGAGCGCTATCTCTATGATCTCGAGAAGTTCGACGAGGCCCTGTTCCGCCGCCCCGACCTGGCCTGGGTCCGGCGGGCCTACATCATGGTCCTCCAGTTCGCCTGGGACCGGACATACTACGACGGCGAGGCCGGCCGCTACACCTTCGACCAAACGCTCACGGCCTGGGACAAGTCCCTCGGTCCCATCGACATCTTCACGATCTGGCCGACGTGGCCCCGGCTCGGTCTCGACGCCCGCAATCAATGGGATATGTACCGGGACCTGCCGGGCGGGCTGGCGGAGCTGAGGCGCCAGGTCGATCTGGCCCATAAGCTGGGCAAGAGATATTTCATCTCCTACAATCCTTGGGACGAGAGCACGCGTCACGAGGACCACATCGCCGGCATGGAGGCCATGCTCCGGACGCTCGACGCCGACGGCGTCGTCCTCGACACCCGCGGCGAGTCGAGCCGCGAGTTCCAGGCCGCGGCCGACCGGGTCAAGCCCGGCATCATCATGTACAGCGAGGGCATGGCCGTGCCGCGCGACATGCCCGGTATCGTCTCCGGCCGGGTCCACGACGCGCTTTATATGCCGCCCCCGCTCAACATGAACAAGTACATGCGGCCCGATTTCGCCATCTTCCGGGTCCTTCAGCTGGCCGAGGGGCCGCTGCGCCGCGAGTCCGCCGTGGCCTTCTTCAACGGCTACGGCTCGGAGATCAACACCACGCGGCCGGGCAGGCCTGACTGGATCGCGGAGGAGCTCGGCTATCTCGGCCGGACGACAAAGATCCTGCGCGAGAGCTCGACGGCCTTCCTCGATCCGGCCTGGGAACCTCTTGTCCCTACCATCGAGGACGGCCTCTGGGCCAATCGCTGGCGCGACGGAACGAAAACCGTCTGGACGGTCTTCAGCCTGCGGCCCGAGGGCTACAAAGGTCCGCTCGTCGAAGTCGAGATGCCCAAGGGCTCGCACCTGGTCAGCCTGTGGAACCATGAAGAGATCGAGCCCGTCGCGCGGGAAGGGAAGAGCTACGCGCCCGTCGACGTCGCCGCCTTCGACGCCGCCCGGCTTGGGACGCGCTTGGAAGGGGAACGTCGACTGCCTCGCGCTCCTCCCGGATCTCCTCGAAGTCAAGGCTGACGGCGAGATCGTGACGTTCGAGGCCCCCGGCGCGCCGGCGGGGAGTCGGATCGCCGTTTCAGCCGGGAACCCCTCTTACGCGGAACGACCCGCCTCGTTCGGGACCGCGCGGCAAACGATCGCTCTCCACGAGCATTTCGGCTTCCGCGAGGAGAAGTTCGTCGTCCAGCTCTTCGACGGCCGGGGCGAGATCCTCGACGAGCGCGTCGTCCGGCTGCCGTTGGCCTATGCCGCGACTCGTGACGCGCGTCCTGCGGACGGCGCCGGCCCGGAAGGCCCCAGGGCGGTATGGTCGAGGTCCCGGCCGGAACATTCATTTTCAAGACAGTCGGCAACCCCGACGACGCCAACCCGATCATCCCTTATCCCGATACGAAGACGCCGCGCACGCTCGAGATGCGCCGGTTCTTCATGGACCGCACGCCGGTCACCAACGCCGCGTTCGCCGCGTTCCTTGACGCGACCGGCTACGCGCCCGCCGACACGTCGAATTTCCTCAAGCACTGGGTCGACGGCAAGCCGCCGGCCGGCCAGGCCGACCATCCCGTTGTCTGGATCTCGATCGAGGACGCACGGGTCTACGCGAAGTGGGCGGGCAAGCGCCTGCCGACGGAGGCCGAGTGGCAGTACGCCGCGCAGGGCACGGACGGGCGGCCCTTCCCCTGGGGGAAGAAAATGGAGCCCGGCCGGTGCAACGACAAGCTCAACCGGACGACTTCCGTCACCGCCTATCCGAGAGGGCGCGAGCCCCTTCGGCGTCCTCGACATGGTCGGCAATGTCTGGCAGGTCATGGACGACGTCTACGACAACGGCGTCTACCGCTACGGCATCATCCGCGGCGGGAGCACCTACGCGCCGGAAAAGAGCGTCTGGTATGTCAAGAGCGGCCCGCTCCCCGTCGACCGGGTCCAGATCCATCTGCTCGTCGCCCCGGGCCTCGACCGCGCCGCCACGGTCGGCTTCCGCTGTGTCAAGGACTCTGAGTAAGTCCGCGCTCGCGATATTTTGAGGGGCGCCTCCGGATTATGCCGGACGACGACCGAGCTCCGGTCAAACAGCGGTCAGGGAAAACGCAAAGGGATTCCGGGCGGGCGCTATCGGAGATAGGCCCGGGCTCCGGAGTAATGCGACTTGAAATAAGCGCTCCCGAGGGATTCCCGGCGGACGTTCTTGCCGCTCCCCGGGGCGTGGATGAAGGTGCCGTCCCCGATATAGATCCCGACGTGGCTGAGCTCCCCGCCCGGCGAGGCCGAGAAGAAGACGAGATCGCCCTTCATCAATTGCTCCCCGGCGACCGCCGTTCCCGCCCGGTATTGATCCCGGACGGAGCGGGGCATGGCCAGGCCGTTCAGCTGATAGACCGCCTGGACCAGCCCGCTGCAATCGAAGCCCGAACGCGTCGACGTTCCCCCCCAAGCGTAGTCCACTCCGATGAAGCCCTCCGCCGTGATCGTGAGTCTCTCGCGGATGTCCGCCGCTGACGGGGCGGGCCTGCCCGCGGCGGGAGTCGAAGGGCCGGGCCTGATGACGGCATATTCATCGGGACCGACGATCATATACTCGGCAATGCGCCCCTCCGCCTTTAGCTTTCTGGCCTCCCCGAGGGCGGCGTCCCGGGAAGGGTAGTTCCCGAATCGGACTTTGAAGAGGCCGGACCCTGACGGAAAATAGAACGCGTCCAGGCCCGCGGCGGACAAGACCTTGGCCAAAGCCCGGGCGTTATCCAGGACCGCGAAAGCGCCTACCTGAATGGTGTAACCCATGCGAGGCAGCGGCGCTTCGGCCGAAGCCGGAGCGAGAGGAAGGCCGGTGGGTTCGACTACGGCAGGCGTAGCGGAGGGAGGGACGCTCCGGACGCTCGCCCGGCAAGCTGAGAAGCAGGCCGAGGCGAAAGCCAAGAGGCAGAAGACGCCTTTCACCGCACCCGTTCTCATTTTTATTCCTACCCTTAATTTTGTCGGACCACGGGACGGATGTTGGAATCTTCGAGCGCTTGACCGGCGCCCCGGACCGGCGATATTATCCCCCCGGAGATCATCAAGACCGAGTTGCGCCGCGACTCGAGACAAGGAGGCATCATGAAGCTCGTTCGAAGGCCGAATTCTAAGGCCCTGGCCATCCTGTTCCTCGCCTGCCTGGGATTCATGTCAGCGGGTATGGGCCTCCTGGCCCAGGGGCCGGATAAGGACGTGGCCAAGAAGCTCCTGGGCTTCGACGCCTACATGACCAAGATCCTCAAGGACTGGAACGCCCCGGGGATCGGCGTCGGCGTCGTCGTCGGCGATAAGCTCGTCTTCGCCAAGGGATACGGCTACCGCGATTACGGAAAGAAGATCCCTTACACCCCGACGACGCTCCACCAGATCGCCTCCAACACCAAGCTCTTCACGGCCGTCGCGGCCGGGCTGCTGGTCGATGAGGGGAAGCTGACCTGGGACAAACCGGTCCGTGAATCCGTCCCGACCATCACCTTCTACAATGATCTCCTCAACAATACGGTCACGCTCCGGGACATGCTGGCCCATCGGACGGGCATCACCCGTCACGATACGATCTGGTACAAGTCCGATTTTTCGCGCCAGGAGCTCTTCGACCGGATCAAGTACCTGGAGCCGAGCGAAGCCCTTCGCCAGACCTTCCTCTACAACAATCTCATGTACGCGGCCGTCGGCTACCTGATCGAACTGCGGTCGGGAAAGACCTGGGAGGATTTCGTCCGGGAGCGGATCTTCGCTCCCCTGAAGATGACGAGCACGGCCTTTTCGATCGCGGACATGCTCAAACAGCCCGAGCCCGGCGTTCCGTTCACCGAGAAACGGGACTCCTTCGAGCTCTATCAGATCCCCTACTATGAGGACATCGGCGGCGTGGCCCCGTGCGGCGCGATCGTCTCCAACATCGACGACATGTCGCACTGGCTCATCGCCCTGATGAACGAGGGCAAGTTCGAGGGCCGGCAGATCATTCCGGCGGACGTCCTCAAGGCCACGCTGGCCCCGGCCATCGCCCTCCCGAACACGGCCGCCGAGACGCGCGGTTTCTGGGAAGTCCTGAACTCCGCCTACGGGATGGGCCGCTGGACGGCGTCCTACCGGGGCCGCCTCATCGCCTACCACGGGGGCGACCTGCCGGGCTTCCACTCTCAGGTCTCCTACATGCCCAAGGAGGGGATCGGCGTCATCGTCTTCGTCATCGGCGACCACTGCGCCGGGTTGTACAACATCGTCAGCTATAACGTCTACGAGCGTCTCCTGGGCATGGACCAGACCCCCTGGAGCGCCCGCATGCTCGAGACGCGGCTGAAGGCCAAGAAGGCGGGGACCGAGGCCCGGGCCAAGGCCGGCGGCGAACGCGTCCCGAACACCAAGCCCTCCCACGCCATCGCCGATTTCGCCGGCGAATACGAGCATCCCGCCTACGGCATTCTGAAGGTCAACTTGAAAGGCGAAGGGCTCGAGCTCGACTTCCACAAGATCGTCCTGCCGCTCAACCACTTCCACTACGACCGTTTCGATACGCCCGACGACGAGCAATACGGCAAGACGTCGCTGAACTTCTGACGGATCCCCAGGGCGACGTGGACAAGGTCGTGACCTCGCTCGACGAGGCCGAGGCCGTCTTCGTCCGCAAGCCGGAGACGATCGACGCAGAGCTCCTCAAGAAGCTGGCCGGGACCTACGAGACCCCCGTCGGCATCAAGTTCGAGGTCGTGCTCAAGGAGGACGGCGGGCTCTATCTGCGGTCCGCGGGCCAAGGGGACGAAAAGCTCATCCCCTACAAGGGACTCAAGTTCCGGATCAAGGATTTCTCTGACGTGGTCTTCGAATTCATGGTCGAGAACGGCGTCGTCAGGGGCCTCAAGCAGATCGACCCCTCCGGCGAAGTGGCCTTCCCAAGGAAGTAGCCGCTCCGCAGGTTCATGCGCGGGAAGGATGTGGCTCAAATGCTCGAGATCAAGAACCTGACCAAGTCCTATGGCGACGTCCTGGCGCTCGACCGGTTCTCCCTGGACCTCAAGAAAGGCGAGGTCCTGGGCCTGCTCGGCCCGAACGGCGCGGGCAAGACGACGCTCATCTCGATCCTGGCCGGAACGCTCCGGGACTTCACCGGGACGGTGACCTTCGACGGCCGCAACCTCTTTGCCGACCGCAGCCTCAAGAACCGCATCGGCATCGTGCCCCAGGACATGGCCTTCTACGACGAGCTCAACGCCATGGACAACCTGCTCTTCTGGGGCGGGCTCTACGACGTGCCGCGGGCCGATCTGAAGCGCCGGGCCGCGGAGCTCCTCGAGGTCGTGGAGCTCGCCGGCCGGGCCAAGGAGCCGGTCAAGAACTTCTCCGGCGGCATGAAGCGCCGCCTCAACACGGCCATCGGCCTTCTCCACAAGCCCGACCTCCTGCTCCTCGATGAGCCCACGGTCGGCATCGACGTCCAGGCTAAGATCAGCATCCTCGACATCATCCGCAATGTCGGCGCGGCCGGAACGGCGGTCATCTTCACCACTCATCAGCTCGCCGAAGTCGAGACGACCTGCTCCCGCATCGCCATCATGGACCACGGCCGCATCCTGGCCCAGGGGACGCTCGACGAGCTCGTCCGGATCGTCGGCGAGCGGGACATCGTCGAGATCACCGGGGAATTCCCCGCGGCGGCGTTCTCCGAAGCCCTTCGGGACGTCGCCGGCGAGCGCGTCGAGCTTCTCTCCGTGGCCGACAACCTGGCCTCGCTGGCGGTGGCCGCGACCGAGGAGATCCCGCGCATCATGGACCGCCTCTTCCAGCGCAAGCTGGCCGTGACCGACCTGAAGATCAAGACGCCCGGCCTGGAGACCGTGTTCCTGAAATTGACCGGCCGGAGCCTGAGGGACTGAGCCGTGCGGCGTCTGCTCCTGATCCTCGGGAACGATGTGCGCCGCCACCTCAAGGCGCCGTGGGCCATCATCATCTTCATGATCATCCCTATCGCGATGACCGGTCTCATCGGCATCATCTTCGCCCCCCGGACCGACGGGAACGCGCTCCCGCCCATCCCGGTCCTCCTCGTCGACAACGACAAGGGGCTGGCCTCGAAGCTCATCGTGAGCTCGTTCGACGTCGATCAGATGAAGAAGATGTTCCAGGTGACCGTGACCGACGAGGCCGAAGGCCGCAAGCTCATGGGGAGAGGCAAGGCCTCGGCCATGGTCGTCATCCCCGACGGCTTCACCCTCGACCTGCTGGACGCCAAGCCGGTGACGCTCCTCGTCCTCAAGAACCCGTCCGAGCAGTTCCTGCCGGACGTGGTCGAAGAGTTCATGAAGACCATGGCCGTCATGCTATCGGGCGTTATTCAGGCGTTCTCCGAGGAGGTCAAGGGCATCCGGGCCATGCTCGACCTCAAGCCCGACGCCATCCCCTGGGAGACCTTGGGCCCGGAGTTCGGCAAGGCCCAGAAAAAAGTGGTCGCCGCCTCGAAATACCTGGACCCCCTGCTCATCGGCCTGAAGGAAGAAGAGACGAAGGCCCCCGGCGCCAAGCCCCAAACCACCGCTTCGGACCTCTTCTCCGCCATCCTCCCCGGCATGGCCATCATGTTCCTGCTGTTCATCGTCCAGACCCTGATGCGCGATATCCTCTCCGACCGCGAGGACGGCAAGCTTCGGCGCATGATGACGTCACCTCTGCGCCCGCTCGAGCTCATCGGCGCGCGCCTCGCCGGCGGCTGGGTCATGGGCCTGGCCGTTATGCTCGTCATGATCGCCTTCGGCACCCTGGTTTTTCGCGTGGCCTGGGGCCCGTTCGGCTCCTTACTGCTTCTTGCGGCCGTGGCCTCCTTTTGGACGGCGGCCTTCTTCGCCCTCTTCCACGCCCTCGTCCGCAACCGCAACCAGGCCGGGGCCCTCGGCGCGCCCATCATCTTGGCCTTCAGCCTGTTCGGCGGGTCCATGCTGGCTCCGGAGGCCATGCCGAGAGCGTTCAGGGCGATCGGCATCGTGACCCCCAACCGCTGGTTCATCGACGGCGCGGCGCTCATTCGCGAGGGCCGATTCCCGACCGCCGGCTTCCTCGTCCTCCTCGTGAGCGGCCTCGTCCTCCTGGCCCTGGCCGTCCCGGCGCTCCGCCGCCGGGTCTCGGTGTGACCTATGAGAAACATCAAGCGCATCCTCCACGTGGCCGCGAACGACCTGCGGCTCATGGTCGGCGACAAGGTGTTCTTCTTCTGGACGCTGGCCTTCCCGATCTTATTCATCGTCCTCTTCGGGTTCCTCTACAAGACGAGCGACAACGCCCCGGACGTCGCCGAGCTCACGGTCGTCAACCTTGACCAGGGACGTTGGGGCGCGTATTTCATCGGCAAGATCGAGACCCCCGGCGTCGCCGTCACCGTAGCCGACAAGGAGCCGGCCGAGTACAGACGTCTGATCGTCCTGCCGCCGGATTTCTCGGCCAAGATCGAGGCGCACCTCAGCCAGAATCTGGCCTTCAAGAAGCGCGAGGACGCATCGTCGCCGGCGGCCGCACGCGTCGAGACCCGGCTCTACCAGGCCATCGCCCGGACGATCAGCGAGCTCGTCATCTACGGCGCAGGCGACATCACGAAGTTCCTGGACGGCCACCCCGAGTTCCGCGATCTCGTCGCCGTGAAAGGGGAGTTTCCCCCGAACACCGTCACCGTTGTGCCGAGCGGCTTCGACCACGCCATCCCCGGCACGACCATCCAGTTCATCATGATGATGGTCCTGATCTACGGCGGCGTCTCCATCATGGAGGACCGGAAGAAGGGGATCCTCGGGCGGATGCTCTTCTCGCCGCTCTCCACGGGCGAGCTCTTCCGGGCCAAGCTCCTCGGGCGCTGGCTCATGGGCCTCCTGCAGGCGCTCATGCTCTTCGTCGTCGGCAAGATCTTTTTCAAGCTCGATCTGGGCAGCGTCCCGTTGGCCCTGCTCGTCATCGCCGTCTTCGCCCTGGCCATGGCCGCGCTCAGCCTCTTCGTCGGCTCGCTCATCAGCAAGGAAGACATGATCATCGGGCTGTCCGTCCTCCTGGCCAACATCTTCGCGGCGCTCGGCGGCTGTTGGTGGCCGAACGAGATCGTGCCCCCGGCCGTCCGCGCCGTGGCCCGTATCTCGCCGGCCTACTGGGCCATGGACGCCCTGCACAAGCTGAGGTTCTTCCAGGGAGGGTTCGCCGATATCGCCATGCAGGTGGGGGTCCTCGCCGCGCTGGCCGCCGTCCTGACGGCCGTCGCCGGAAAGACCTTCCGGATCAGGGATTAGGCGGAGGCGGAAGGGTCGTGGTCGGCGGTTTCGACGGGGGGCCCGTGAGCGGCAGAAGGACGCGGAAGGTCGAGCCCGCGCCGACGCGGCTTTCGACCTCGATCGTCCCGCCGTGCATCCTGGCGATGGAGGTGGCGATCGACAGTCCGAGCCCCGTGCCGCCCTCGCCGTCCGTGCGGACCTTGTCCACGCGGTAGAACCGGTCGAAGATGAACGGCAGGTGCTCCTCCGGGATGCCGATGCCCGTGTCTCCGATGGTCACGACCGCCTGATCGTCCCGGCGCACGACCGAGCCCGTGATCGTCCCCCCGCCTGGAGTATAGCGGAGGGCGTTGTCCAGGATGTTCAGGAACAGCTGCCTCAACCTGACCCTGTCGCCCCTCACCGTCACACCGTCCATGGGATCGAAGCTGAGCCGCAGGCCCTTTTCCTGGGCCAGGGCTTCGAGGTCCTGGATGAGCTCGGACAGGAGGTTCGCGACGTTGACCTCCTGGATGCTGACCGGCTCCGAGCCGGCGTCGCTCCGGGCCAGGACGAGGAGCTTGCCGACGATCTCGGACATGTAATTCACTTCTTGGGACACGAGCTCGAGCGACCGCCGGTAGTCCTCCTGGCTCCGCGGCTTCTCCAGGACGAGAGAGGATTCGGCCTGGATGACCGCGAGGGGCGTCCGCAGCTCGTGGGAGGCGTCGGCGACGAACCGCCGCTGCTTCATGAAGGCCTCTTCGAGGCGGGCGATCATCCCGTTCAGGGTCGTGGCCAGCCGGCCCAGCTCGTCGTCGGACTCGACGTCGATGCGGCGGCTCAGGTCGCTCTCGCCGATGCCCCGGGCGATCTCCGCCATCCGCTCGACGGGCTCGAGGGTGCGGCCGGCCAGGAACCAGCCGCCCACGCCGGCGAGGACGAGGAGGAGGACGGACGAATTCAACATGACCATGCGGAAAATGGCCAGCATGCTCAGGATGTCGTTCGGCAGGCGCCCGACGACGAGGGCCATGCGCGTCTCGGCGTTGAAGGGCACCGCGTACAGACGAACGTAGGTCCCCTCGGCCGTCTCAGCCGAGACGAAGGACTTGTCGCCGAACAGCGCCTGTTGGACGGTCTTTCCGATGTCCGCGAACTCGACGTTGGGACCGAGGCGCTGGAAAAGATCGCCGTTGGCGTTGTAGATCAAGACGATCTCTTCGACCTTCCGATCGAAGGAGACCCGGTCGCCTTCGATCTTGATGGTCGCTTGGAGCTCGTTGGCCCTGGTCTTGAGCGACTCGTCCAGGTTGCGGTAGAGGTTCTTCCGGAGAAGGTAATAAGCGACCGTCCCGAAGACGATGAGCAGGACCGAGATGGCCACGAGATACCAAACGGTCAGGCGGACCTTGATGCTCTTTGGGGCGATCATGAGACGCGCAAGCGGTAGCCGGCTCCTCTCACCGTCTGGATGAGGCTGGCCTGCCCCTCCCGGTCGATCTTCTGGCGGATGCGCCGCACGTAGACGTCGATGATGTTGGAGAGGCCGTCGAACTCATAGTCCCAAACGCTCTCCCCGAGCATCGTCCGCGTGACCACGGCGTTCGGGCGGCGCATGAAATACTCGAGGATGGCGTACTCCTTGGCGGTCAGCTCCAGTTGGGTGCCGTCGCGCCGGACCTCCCGGCTCTGGGGATCGAGCGAAAGATCGCCGACCTGGTACTTCTGGACCTTGGGCAGGACCTCCCGGCGGAGAAGGGCCCGGATCCGGGCCAGGAGCTCGGAGAAGGCGAAGGGCTTGACGAGGTAATCGTCGGCGCCGGAATCGAGACCGATGACCTTGTCCTCCACGCTGTCCTTGGCGGTCAGCATAAGGATCGGCGTGTTCAAGTTCTTGGCCCGGAGGTCGCGGCAGACCGCGAGGCCGTCCTTCTTGGGCAGCATGATGTCCAGGATGATCACGTCGAACGGGGTCGTTTCGGCCATATATTCGGCCTCTTCGCCGTCGTAGGCGTTGTCGACGGCGTAACCTTCCTCGAGAAGGCCTCTCTTGACGATGCCCGCAAGGCGCCTCGAATCTTCCACGACCAGGACTCGCATATGGTCCCCTCCTGAGGGATTCTAAAGAGGCCCAAGCATACGCCTTTATTCATGAATAGATTATGAAAATAGAATGAATTTATCAATAGTTATTTTAATCTAGAATTAATCTTTAATTAATAGCAGGTTAATCTGGCGCTGATACCTTGGCCTTCGAGGGCAACGATCCGGGCTCACGGATCGAGGCCCCAGCCGCAAGAAAATGATTGGAGAAGTGGCATGACCGACGTCCTGACAAAACACAACTCCCTGATGGAGAGGATCATCAAGGAGTACGGCACCATGATCCGCAGCTCCGTCGATAAAGCCCTGGGCGGACTGCCGTGCGCCGAAGAGGTCCTGTCCGAGGTCTTTTTCGCGGTCTTCATGACCTTGCGGAAGCTCGGCGAAGGCTGGGCGCCGCCGCGGTCCTTCGTCTCGACCATCGTCAAGAACAAGGTCAACGACTTCGTGTGGCAGCACCATTGGGACAGCAACGACATCGAAGAGATCAAGAAGCGCCAAGCCGAACAGATCTATCAGCGCGAAGAGGTCATGGCCCAGGTCCACACGCTCACCCAGTCCGAATTCAAGGTCTTCCGCCTGCTGGGCCTCGGCCTGACGAACGAGGAGATCGCCCAAAGCCTGTTCATCTCCCCTCTCACGGTCCGGACGCACGTGAAGAGGATCCACGCCAAGTGCGATATCAAGGGCCGGGCCAAGCTGGCGCTGGCCGCCTACCAGACCTGCTATCACGAAGTCCCGGAAGGGCGGGATGCCGATCCGGGGCTGGCCTGCCACGTGCCGGCCAAGTTCGTCAGGCCGGGCCTGCTCTCGCAGCAGCCCTCCTGACCTCGACGCGACCGCTCAGCTTTCCTCAGCCATGGCTTGGGCCTTTGTCTTTTGCAGCCGGTCGGGCGGATGATTGGGCGGGCTGTAGATCGTGTAGAGCTTGACCGCCGTCTTGGCGATGACGTTGTGCTGTGTTCCCGCCGGGACGATGATGGCAAAGCCAGGGCCGAACATGGACGCCTTGCCGTCCATGACGACCTTGCCCTCGCCGGATTCGATCCGGAAGAACTGGTCCACGGTGTGATGGACCTCCATGCCGATGTCCTCTCCGGCCTTGAGGCTCATGACCACGAGCTGGCAGTACTTGGCCGTGAACAGCACCCGCCGGAAATTCTTGTTCCCTTCCGTGATCTTCTCGATATTCTTGACATAGCCGGTCATGGAAACCTCCTCGATGGATCTGGGCCGGTCGGCCGGCCCCTCCGATCTTAGCACGTTCGGATGAGAGGAATCCAGAAGGGAAATCACGCGCATGGACATCGAGGCCACCGGCAAGGTATAACGTCTGAGATGGCCGAGCCCCTCTGCCCCGCGTGGCTGTCCTTCACGCTGACGAACGTTTTCCGGAGGATGGCCCACGACCCCGTCCGTATTCTCCGTCCTTTCCTGCGGGAAGGGGATACAGCTCTCGACGTCGGTTGCGGTCCGGGATTCTTCACGGTCCCGATGGCCCGGAAGGTCGGCGAGCGCGGCCTCGTCGTCGCCGTCGATATCCAGGCGACGATGCTCGAGAAGACGAGGCGAAGGGCGGAGAGAGACGGGGTCGCCGGCCGGGTCCGCCTCGTGCTCGCGACGGCGAAAACACTAGGATTGGACGTGAAGGCCGATTTCGCTCTGGTTTTCTGGATGGCCCACGAGGTCGACGACCTGGACCGATTTTTCGCCGAGATCCTGGCAGCTCTGAAGCCGGACGGTCTTCTGCTTCTCGTCGAACCCCTGGCGCACGTCCCGCGGCTGAGGTTCGAGGAGATCGTGGCGGCCGCCGTGAGCGTGGGCTTCGCATCCGGCGAGACCGGGGCCGTCCGGCTCAGCCGGGCGGTCGTTCTCAGGCCTGGGGCTGCTCCCAGATCCCCTGGAGCAGAGGATACTGCGTCTTGAAGCCGAGGATGGCCAGGTAGAGCCCGTAGTCGGGATAGTCCCGCCGGAGCTCCCGCAGGTTCTCCATCGGATCGTAGGGCGTTCCCTCGGGGATCTCGTGGCCGACGCACTCGGAGAGGAGATGGAGCTTCTTCGACATCCAGGCGTCGAGGATGACCGGCAGCCGGAAGGGCTCGAGACCGGCGAGCCGCTCGTCGTGCCCGATGATGGGCTGGGTGATGATGAAGGACGCCCCGGCGTCCTCCTTCCGCTTCATCTTCTCGATCTCGGAGTCCTGTGGCTCGTAGGGATTGAAGGCGACGCCGCAGGTGAACCGGCCGGGATGCTCCCGGGCGATATAGCGCAACAGCTCGACCGAGGTCACGGTCGTGGCCTCGACGCCGATCTCCTCCGGCTCGAGGCGGTGGAGCCGCTGGCTGCCGTCGCCGGAGACGATGAGCAGGTGCCGGCCGCCCGCGGCCTCGAAGGCGCCGAGGATGTCGTCGAGCTCTTTGCGCGGGTGGAACGTGTTGAGGTGGACCATGAGCTGTTCCGGGTGGACGGGCAGGCCCAGGAGCTCGATCGTCTCCATGGCCCCGTAGCTGAGAAGGCCCATGGGGTTGTCGGTGATGCAGACGATCCAGCCCGCCGCGATGACCTTGCGATACTTGTCCTCGAAGGTCAGGAGGTCCTTTTCGATGTCCTCGGACGAGCGTTTGGGGGTCTGGAGCTCGACGTGGAAGATCTTATCCATAGAATTCCTTGAGCCGCATGAGCGTTTCGTAACCCTCGAGCTTGAGGATGTCCTCGAGGCAGCACAGGGCCGGGTGGCCGGCCGGGAGGACCTCGTACTTGCGGACGGTCGATCCGATGATCGTGTCCAGGCCCCGCGGCATGGCCAGGGTCAGGAACGCGCTCTCGAGCGGCCCCTTGACGGGCAAGCCGCCCTTGGTCTTCGAAGGCAGCATGACGGTGAAGTTGCTCAGGCCGACCGACATGTGGACGCCGGCGAAGAACGGGTCTTCGTGGATGAGGGCCAGGGCATCGAGCACCCGCCTGAGCTGGCCTTCGCAGTCGCCTCCGACCGGCGCGATCCCCGGGTCGATGATGGCCTGGCCGTTGGCGAAACCCGGGACGCGCTGCTTAGCCTCTTCGAGGAGCATCCGGGCCGTCTGCCGGGTCTCTTCGGCGGTCCGGTTGGCGCTGGCGCAGCTCGCGCCGCGCTCGAAGCGCTCCGAGGACATGAGGATGGGGATGAACGGCTGGACCGCCCAGAGGTCGAACATCTGCAGGCGGAGGGGCGAGATCGAGTTCAGGATGGGCCTCCGTCCTGCCGTCCTCTCGAGATCGAAAGCCCCGAGGCCGGCCTCGGCGATGGCCGGGTCCGGCGTGTCGATCGACACGGGCTTGGCCGTGACGGTTTGGATGCGGCGGACGAGGTCGGCCATGAACGCGGGCGGCCGCGAGCCCACGTTGACGTCGATCCAGGCGGCGCCCTTTTCGTCCTGGCTCCGGGCCAGCTCGAGGAGGCCGGGGATGTCGTTGTCGTCGAAAAGCTTTTTTGTCGAGGGCACGGAATCGTTGACCGATTCGCCGATGATCGTCAATCCCGGGATAGCCATGGGCATTTTCTCCTGACGGAGGGAAGATATCGTCTGCCGTGGGTCTTGTCAATGACGGCCGGTGGTTCCCGGGCAACCTGAGGGCCAAGATCGCCGCCGCCGGCGCTTGACAAAACACTTGACTTTGCGCCCCGGGCCGTTTTGTGCTAGGATATCGCCCGTAATTCCCCCGTAACGGGGGCGCGGGTCGGATAAAGGCACGGAGGCCTGAGGCCCAAACAGCCGGCGTTCTCCTCTCCTTTATTGCGATCGATTTTTAGACAGGGCTGATCCGGTGCACCCGGACGGGCCCTTCGTCGAAGGAGACGAGATGAATATTTACGTCGGCAACCTCTCATTCAACCTGACCGAGGACGATCTCCGCACGGCCTTCTCGGCCTACGGGGCCGTCGAAAAGGCGGCCATCATCACCGACAAGATGAGCGGCCAGTCACGCGGGTTCGGCTTCGTCGAGATGCCGAACAAGGAAGAGGCCGTCAAGGCCATCGAAGGACTCAACGGCAAGGACCTCAAGGGCCGGAACCTGAAGGTCAACGAGGCCCAGCCCCGGCCGGCCGGCGGCGGCGGCGGCGGCGGCAGAGGCGGATTCGGCGGCGGCCGCGGTCGCTACTGATCCCCTAAGGGATAGCCGCGCGGGGTCCGTCCCGAGAGACGGGCCCCCAAATTGATTCGTCTTTCGGGGCGGACGTCCCGGGGAAGGGGCGTCCGCCTTTTTTTCGACTCGAGGTGCCCGTGAACAAGCTGGTCCTCAAGCCGACACCTTTCGGGCCCGTGGCGCTGCTGTGGTCCAGGTTCGATGGCTCCCCCAAGGTCGTCCGGGTCCTGCTCTCCAAACCCGGGTGCTCCGCCATCGATGCCGCTGCCGAGCTCTACGCCGGCGCCCGGCCGGGGTCCTGCCGTGAGATCGACGACGTCGCGGCGGCGATCCGTGAGTTCCTGGCCGGAAAGGATCGCGTATTCCGGCTCGACGTCGCGGCCCTGAAAGAGCGCCCCGCGTTCCAGCAGTCCGTGCTCCGCGCCGAACATGGCATCCCCCGCGGCAGCGTCAGCACCTACGGGCTCATCGCCCGCCATCTCGGCCAGCCCAAAGCGACGCGGGCCGTGGGCAACGCCCTGGCCACGAATCCCTTCCCGATCATCGTGCCCTGCCACCGGGCCGTCCGCTCCGAAGGCTCCCTCGGCGGCTTCCAAGGCGGACCCGCGATGAAGCGCGCCCTCCTCGAGCGCGAAGGGATCGCGTTCGACAGGGCCGGACGCGTCGTCTGTCCCCGGTTCCACTATTCCTGAAAAGGAGGCTTGCGATGCCTGACCATCCCCTTTCGACGATGCGAAAGCTCGACCCCGGATTCATGAAACACGTGGATGATACGGACGCGCTCGTCTATTGCGACGGAGCCCTGCCGCGCCGGATCAAGCTCCTCATCGCCATGGCCTTCGACGCGGCCAACGGGGCGCCCGGCGGCGTCCGGGCCCTCGCCGAGCAGGCCATTAAAGCGGGCGCCACCAAAGAAGAGATCGCCGAGGCGCTGCGCGTCGCCTTCCACCTGTCCGGTGTCGGGTGCCTTTACGCCGCGTCCTTCGGCCTCAAAGACATCCTGGACTAGTCGCCAGAGTCAGAGAAATCGGCGGGCAGGACCCGGTTTTGACCCGGCCGTATCTGCGGGGAGTGTCGATCACCTGTGATTCAGGCGTCCGCCGTAGTATCCCTCTACGATCGCTCCCAGGATGAGGCAGGTGTTTCCGGCCAGGTAGATCAGGTGCTCGGGGCTTTCGGGGGCTTCCTCGAAGAGGCCGAGAGCCGTGATCCTCCAAATGACCAAGGGGATACTCAGGGCGGCCATGACGAAGGCCGTCAGGATCTTCCTCCTGAAGATCAGGCCCTTGGCGCCGTTGTAGCGCGCCTTCCACTCCGCCCAGCCGGTCAGGACCGTTGGTATGAGCATGACGGTCCCGCCGAGGAGCGTCACGTTTGTGGCCAGCTCGAAGCAGACCGGCGCCATGAAGAGATGGAGGACCTGAAAACCGAACGCGGTCCCGAACAGCGAGATCGGAAGATGGGTGAAAACGACATGCCAATGGACCCTGCGCTGCGGGGGAGCGACGCTCGGCTTGGGCGCCTCATTCGACGGCTCGGTCATGCTCTTTCCCACTTCTTATCTCCGGATATCTATAGGCTTTTCGATGCGGAGTGTCAATGCGAGTGCGACGGCAGGCGGCTCCCTGACAGGTCTCACCGAAATTGACCTCACGGCGCCCCCGGTGATACGATTTATCCTCCACATGAAGGAGCTCCAATGACACGCCGAAGATGCCTGGGATTTGCCGCCGTCACAATGTTCTTGGCCGCCGCGGCCTCTCTGCCGCCGTCCGCTCGGACGGCCCCGCCGGATGACGGGACGCCGAGGATCCTCTGTATCGGCGCGCATCCGGACGACGCCGAGTCCGGCGCGGCCGGCACGGCGGCCCTGTGGGTCGCGAAGGGATATCACGTCAAGTTCGTGTCCGCGACGAACGGCGACATTGGCCACTGGAAGGAATCCGGCCCGGAGCTCGCACGGCGCCGCAGGGCCGAGGTCGAACACGGGGCCAAGCTCGTCGGCTATGATTTCGAAGTCCTTGATAATCACGACGGCGAGCTCCAGCCGACCCTCGAAAACCGTAGGGCGATCACACGGCTGATCCGGGAGTGGAAGGCCGACGTGGTCATCACCCATCGCCCCAACGACTATCACCCCGACCATCGCTACACGAGCGTCCTCGTGCAGGATTCGGCCTACATGGTGACGGTGCCGAAGTTCCTGCCAGAGGTTCCGGCCCTGAAGGGCAACCCGGTGTTCCTCTACTTCTCCGACCGTTTCCAGAAACCCTATCCGTTCGAGCCCGATATCGCCGTCGGCATCGACGCCGTGATGGACACGAAGCTCGAAGTCCTGCTGGGCATGGTCTCCCAATTTTATGAGGGCGGCGTGAGCGGCTCGCCCGAGCTTCTCTCGAATGATCCTGCCTGGCAGAAGGCCCGTTGGGCCGGCCTTCGGGAGCGTTTCATGACCCGGCAGCTCGAGGTCACGACCCTCTGCCGAAAGTGCCTCGAGGAGTGGTACGGGATGGAGCGGGCGGGAAAGATCCGCTACGCCGAGGCTTTCGAGATCGGCGAGTACGGCCGCCGGCCGGACAAGGCGGAGATCAAGAGACTCTTCCCCTTTTATTGACCGGAGGCAGACCGGCTCAGAGGCCCCGGCCCATCTTGCGAAGGCCGTCCAGACAGCCTTTGATGTTGCCGATCGGGTCCGGGCCCGTCTCGTGTTCGACGATGTACCACTCGGTACCGGCCGTCGTCTCGCAAATATCGAAGACCTGGGCCCAAGGCATGACCCCCTGGCCGATGACGGCGTTCTCGGGTCCTCCGAACTCTTTCACATGCACGGTCCGCGACCGGCCGGGGTACTTCTTCAGCAACGCCACGGGATCCCCGCCTCCCTGCATGCAGTTGCCGGTATCGAGCTGCATGACCACGTTGGCATTCGTGCCGTCGAAGAAGATCTCCCAAGAGGTCTGGCCGCCAAGCTTCTCGAAATCCCCGGCGTGGGCGTGATAGCCGACGCGCATGCCGAGGGCTTTGGCCTTCGCGGAGATCTCGTTGAACCTCTTGGCCATGTCGCGCCAACCCTGGGCGCCCTCGACCTGGAGGCTGGGGACGATGAGGAACGTATTGCCCAAGATGGAGTGAAGCTCGGCCGTGGCCTTCAGGTTGTCGCCGGTGACGGTCTCGAGATCGGTGTGCGTGCCGCAGCACTTGAGGCCGTTCGCGTCGAGGAGACGCCGCAGCTCCTTGGGTTTGCCCTCCCATCCGTAGTAGCCGGCGAACTCGACGCCCTTGTAGCCCATCTTGCCGATGGCCTCGAGGACGGCCGGCAGGTCCTTGGCCGCCTGCTCCCGGACCGAGTAGAGCTGGACGCCGACGGGGATCTTCTTCTTGGCGGCTGCGACCTGGGGCGCGAGCGAGCCGAACCCGTCCAAGCGCACCAGACTGGCGCCGGCGCCGACGGCCGCGGCTTTCAGAAAAGCGCGCCGCGAAAATCCTTTCCGTTGGAAGCGATTCATGTCGACCTCCTTTAATGGCCTTATGAGCATGTCTATGACTTTCCGGCGAGCAGACGGTCGGCCGCCAGCACGGTGAACACGTAGGTTGTGGCGCCCGTCAGCACGTATTCGGCCTGTTGCCAGAGGTAGGGGAAGGGCTCCTTGAGCTCGGGGAAGTCCGGCCGGATGAGCGAGGGTCCTGAGACGCCGCCGCCCGGGATGTGGGTCCAGTCGTTCAGGTTGATGCCGTAGGCCACCGTCATCGACTGCGCGCCGACCGCGGACACGAGCGACGTGGCTGAAGCCGGGTGGCAGCCAAGCACGTAATTGAGGACGCGAAGGACGTTCTCCCGGGCGAATTCCTTGGGGAACGCTTGGTGAAGGAAATACTGCCGGACCGCGTATTCCTGGATATCCCAGGTGACGCCCCAAACGTAGGGCACCCAGGGGACACCGTAAGGCGTCTTGGCCAGATCCGTTTTGAGCTTCAACGCGTACGCGGCGAGGATCACGCTGAGGCGCTTCGAGAACTCCGCGTTCCGGACGTAGGGAAGTGCCCGGGCCGCGGCCCAGCCGACCTCCGCGGCCTGCGCTTCGATGACCGGAAGGAGCGCCTCCAGGCGTGCCGCGTAGGGAGGCTCTTTCGTCGTGATCAGCAGCTCCGCGGCGGCGAGCACCTCCTGGGAATCCGCCCGCTCCGGAACGTACGGATTGGGCGCGCGGACGGGAGGATGGGTCTGCTCGAACTGCCAGGTCTTGACGGCCGTCGCGAGGCATTCCTTGGCCAGGGTGTCGTCGTAGCCCCGGAGGACCCGGCTCGAGGCGGCCAGCGCGGCGGCCATGGCGTATTGAAGTCCCGTGTCGCGCCCGGTGAACGCATAACGGTCGTCCCGGCGTCCCGAGCGGTCGCAATTGACTTGGTCGATTCTGAGCGACCCATCGAACACGCGGTTGTCGGTGATAGAGGCCGGTTCGCCCAGAGTGCCGTATTGTTCGAGCGAGGGATCCGAGATCCCGGTGAAGCTATGTCCGGTCAGGCGGAAGGGGCCGAGGAGGGCCTCGACGCCGTGGACGACCTGTTGGAGGATGTCCGGCTTTCCGTCGGGAACGTGAAGGACGACATTGAGGCGGGGCGCGTCGACTGTCGTCTGGTCGGACGCGAGGCCGAAGGTCTCGCGGGTCAAGGCGAGAAGATGGGTCGCCCAGGCCTGGGCGCCGCCGGCGAGGTCGTGGTCGGCAGCGTCGTGCCAGCCGCCGCGGTCGAGGCCCGGCATGTGCTGGTCAGCGGCGAACGGCGTCTCCGTTTCCGGGCCCTGTTTGTAGCCCTCGATAAAGGCCAGGTCGAGGCCCGGCGGGGCTTGGAGGGCGTCGTCCATGTGGCAGGCGCCGTGCCAGATCCGGCCGCGGTCGATGACCCGGACGTGACACATCTGGACGGGCAGGAACGTCTCCAGGGTCGGCTGCCAGACGTTGTGCTGATAGACCTCGGGCGAGATGAGGAAGGGGGAGGTCTGCGACTCGCCGAAGCGGACAACGTAGGCGCCGGGTTCGCGGATGGCGGTGAAGTCGAAGATGGCGTAATCGTAGCGGAGGAAGTGCCCCCAACGGGTGACGGGACGCTCGAGCGCCGGGACGAGGCCTTTCGCGGAATCGACCCTGAAGAGCGTCGCCGGTGCGAGCGAATCCGTACGCGGATCGAGCTCGATGACCGCGCGTTTTTCCTGGCCCGGATGATAGCCCACTTGCGATATGCCGATGACGGGGGGCCGCCGCCAGCTCGCGACGGCGTTGGGCGTGATCCTCCAGCGCACCGCGCCCTTGGTCGCGCCGGCGCGGATGAGCGAGCGGACCAGGAACCAGCCGTTCGTGTCGGTGCTGCGTCCGTCGAAGAAGCGCAGGTCGCCGGACAGGGATTCGATGGTCAGGCGCCTCAGGGGGTCCTCGGGCGCGGCCGTGAAGACAGGGCCTTCGGCAAGCGGCGCGGCCCAGACGGCTGAGGCGTCAACGATGTTGGGGCCGTTTCCCTGGCGCTGGAAGACGCCGTCCGTGCGGCCCAGGTGGTAGGACTTGCCGAAATAGGCCGAAGGGAAGAGCTCCAGGTTGAACCCCGCCCGGCCGACGAATTCCTTCGGGAGCGGGCGTTCCAGGTCCACGGTCACCGCCAGGGCCTCTCCGTCGGGTTCGATCCGGACGCGATAGGCGATGCCCTCCTTTTCGAAGCGGAGGGGCACCTCGGCGCGGTTGGCGGCCCGGTCGACGACGCGCTTGCCGACGGTCGGGAGCTTTCCCCATTGACCCGGCGCCGGCTCGAGTCGGACATCGCCGAGCGCCGCGGTCCTCTCGCCGTGCTGGATGATCTCGAGTCCGCCCTGCTTGCCCTCGGGGTAGGTGTCGTGAAAGACGAGGACCGACACGCCGGGACGCTCGAAGTACTCTTCGGCGTTGAGGGCCCAGGCGGACTTGGCCTTGACGGGCTTGGCCTGCGGATCGCCCGCCGCCGACGGGACGGACGCCGGTCCCAAGCCGAGAACGAGGGCCAAGGATAGGATCAGGGGCGCTTTCTTCATCGGGGAACTCCTCGGCCGGAGTATATCGGCGGCCGCGTGGCCCTGTCAACGAGATCGGGGAGGTACTGACGAGTCAGAAGCGCGAGATCGGAGCGGGGGAGACGGCCTTCGGGGTGGCCCCATGGCCTACGATCATGAGAACGGCCGCTCCGGCGATATATCCCGCGGTCAGGGCGGGCCCGACGGAGAGGGCGCCCACGGTCTTCAGGACGAGGACCATCACGCTGAAGGCAGCGGTCGTGACAGCCAGTTGGACCCCCACGGCCACGCTGATAAGGCCGGTGCGATGCGATTTGACCAGGACTCCGCGCTCGTAGGACAGAATGGCCTCGATGAAGGGGATGAGGACGAGAAAAGCGCCGGGCAATACGGAGAACGCGGCGAGGTCCGGCGACAGGCCCGATACGGTCCCGTACCAGACGGTGGCCAAAGGCGTGAAGACGACGGCGGCCAGGCCGACGGTCGACACCGCTCCGACCCGGTACGTGAACCGGCCGAGGACCCTGCGATTCTCGCCGCCGTCCCCGACGAGGGCGATGACGACCTCCTGCATGGCGATGCCGGCCGTGCGGAAGACGAAAGCCAGGCCGGTGATGACCGGAAGCACGGCCAGCGATTCGAGCGGCATGCGGCCGCGGGCCAGGAAGAAGGTCGTCAGCGGGTTGATGAAGAACGACAGGAACGAGGTCAGGGCGAGCGGCGCGTAGAAGCGCACGACCCTGCCGGCCGTCAGCGAGCGGCCGTACGCGCATTCCTCTTCGGACTGGCGACGGAGACGCCGGAGGGTCGGACGGGCCATGAACCAGCTCGCGGCCGCTTCGGCGACGACCCCGGCCCCGAGAGCGCCCGCGCCGACGCTCGCGCCGGGCAGGCGGAAGGCCAGGGCGAGGAGGATCCCGGTCGCGGCCATGGTCGAGAGCCGTACGACCGTCCCCCAGGTCACGGCCTGCGGCCGCCCGTCGCTGATGAGGATGCCCTGGTAGAAGCGCCGGAAGCCGATGGCCCCCGGCCAGAGGACGAGGAAGACCATCGATCGCCCGGCCAGGCGCGCGAGATCGGGCGTGAGGCCCATGATGCCGCGGGCGACGAAGTCAAAGACCGGCGGTATCACGAGGACGATCATGACCGCGGTGACGGCGCCGTTGAGCACGTTCGAGAAGCGTCTCAGCTTCCGGTAGGCGACGCCGTCCCGGACGAGGGCGTTCGAGGCCGAAAGCATCATGATGATCGGCGACTCGACCATCCAGGCCAGGGCCGTGGCCACGGCGAAGGCGGCCAGGTTCTCTTTGGGGGCCGCGAGGCGGGCGATGACGGCGGCCAAGAACGGCCCCTCTGCGGACATCATCAGCCAGGTCGCTTCGAGCGGCAGCCAGAAGCGGGCGATGCGCCCCGGGGTCAGGGCGCTCGGGGACATCTCGTGCTGTCTCATGGCAAGCGCCGTAGGATAGCACTTCCCGTTCCGGCGGGCAACCGGACGGCCGGGACCCGCCGGTTGATTCAGCGCCGTTCCCTGTGCTATATCAAGCCCCGGGCCGAGGGGCACCTATGAGCAAGCCGATCCCCACAGAGGGCATCCCGCACGTATCGTCGGAGGAGAAGCTCCGCGAGCTCGCGGCGCCCTATCGCGAAAGGCTCGGGCCGGCGCTCGTCACGTTCGAGAAGCGGTGTCAGGCCCTCGGGCTCCGGTTCACCGGCGATGAGCTTGTCATCCTCGCGGCTCTCGACGATCCCGCCAAGGTCCAGGAGTTCCTCAACACGCGGCTCTACTACAACGATGACCACGCTTCGGTCGACCAAGAGGAGACGGCGATGCCGCCTCGGCTCGTCCTGCGGACGGGCATGGCCCACTGTTTCGAGGGGGCCATGTTCGCCTACGCCGTGAACTTCCTCCACGGCCACGAGCCGCGCCTGGTCATGCTCGAGGCCAGCCAGGATGCCGACCACAACCTCGTCGTTTGCCGCGACCCGGCCACGGGCCTTTACGGCTCAAACGCCCAATCTCGCTACCCGGGTCTCGTCGGCCGGCCCGCCGAGTACCCGACGATCCGCGCCCTGGCCGATAGCTATGTGCCGTTCTATTACAGCGACCGGACGCTCGACCCCAAGGACCTGACTCTCGTCGGTTTTTCGGACCCGATCGACCTCGCCGCCAAGCACGGCACGGCTTGGATGGGTTCCGAGGTGCCGCTCTGGGACCTCTATTACACCTATATCGACGACACCGTCCGCTTTCACTATTTCTTCGATGATCCCGGCCGGCCCCATCTCTACCCGGCCGTGCGCGCCCTCAAGGAGAACTGGGTCCGGCTCGATGCCGCGGGGGAGCCCTACGTCAGTCTGGACGACCTACCGGCCGGGGCGCGGCGGGAATGGGACGCCTTCTGGAAGGTCTACGGACCGAAAGAAGACGGGCCGCGCCCCAGCGGCAAGGCCAAGGAGATCGAACAAGCTTTCTTCCGGCTCACCGGCACGACGCCGATCGACCTCGACGATATCGCCTTCGACTTTCAGTTCTACCTGGCCGCCGGCTACCGCCTCGACCAGCTCGTGAAGGCCCGGTGATCTCCAGTGCTCAACTCCCCGCGCCGTCCGCCTATTTGCGTACGACCCTGATCGTCTTGATCTCGTAGGGCGCGAGGGGGACGGTGATCGAAGTGCCCGAGCCGATCGTCTTTCCCGACGGCCGTTCGATGAGGTCGCACTCGGTGGCTTCGACGTCCCAGGGGAGGTCAATCTTCGCCTCGGCCTTCTCGCCGTGGATCTCATAGAGTCTGAGGACGAGGCCCCACTCGGCGTAGCCCATCTCCTTCTTCACCGCCGAAAGGATGACGTTCGCCGGTCCGACCTTGATGAAGGAGTGGACCTTGGGCAGCGTCCCGGCATGAACGAGCGGCACCCGCACGATGAGGGGGTTGTTGACCTCAAAACCTTTTCGCGTCACCTCGGCGGCCCTCCAATCTCCGCGATGGGGGAGGACCGAGTAGAGAAGCTCCTGCCGGCCGCGATCGGCTTCGGAGTCGGGGTAGGTCGCTCCGTGAACGACGGACATGCGCATGACGCTGCCCTTGACGTCAAAGCCGTACTTCGAATCGTTGAGGAGAGCCGTTCCGTATTGCCCGGATCCGTCCGAGACATCGATCCAGCGCAGGGCCGGGACTTCCGTCCCGTCGGCGGGGCGAGCGATCGAGCCGTAGGGGATCTCGAAGCGGGCGGCCGGCGATTTGAGATCGAGCGGAAAGGCCGCCTTGATCATGATGTTCCGTTCGCGCCAGTCGAGACTCGTCCGGCAGTCGAGCCGCGGCAGGCCGCGATAGAGGGTCAGGTCCTGCGCGAAGGTCGAGTCGCGGAAGCGCGACTTGACGCGGATGACGGCCCGCACCGGACCACTCTCGACGAGCTCCACGACCGCGCCGGTCTCTCCGGCCCTACCGGCGATGCCCTTGAGGCCCAGGTCCCAGGCCGACATCTCCTTGGGCTCGTCCGTGATCGCCTCAAGGACGTTCCCGGGCCCGGCCAGGACCTCGCGCTTGGCCGTCTTGTCGTAGAGGCTCTCGATCCAGCCGGTCTTCGGGTCGAGGCGGACCTTGAGGAAGTCGTTTTCGAGCTCGTTCGTTCCGGCCTTGACGCCGTCCGGGCCCGTCCACCCTGTCTCCGCCGGTATGGCGCGATAGAGCTTGTAGCCGAGCGAGGGCACGCCCTCGGCCATAAAGACGATCCGGAAGGCCGTGTTGTCGCCCTGCACGCGTTTCTCGAGCACCTGGACCGGGATGTCCTTGCCCTCGCCGTCGGTCATCCGCAGCGTGCCCGCCCAGGGCTTGGCCGTCTTTGCGTCCGGAGGCAAGACGACATCGGCCAGCGCGGGCTCCGTCCGTTCCCAGAAGAGCGGGTTGTAGACGACGACCGGGAAGCCTTCGCCGCGTGTATCGATCGCGTTCCCGATCGTCTCGAGCGAAAAATCGAGCGCCCGCTCGCCGCGCGTCCGCGCCTGCCGGTAGAAACCGGCCACCTCGTCATAGACGGGGCCGATGCTCGAGCCGTCGAGGATGTCGTGGAACTGGTTGCGAAGGACGATCTTCCAGGCCTCGTCGATGTCGCGCTCGGGATAGTAGTCCCGATAGCCGGAGGTCGCGGCGATCGCCGAGAACTTCTCGGCCGTGACGAGGAGACTCTCGAGCTGACGGTTGTTCTTCTTCGTCGCCGTCTGCGTCGTGTAGCAGGCCGGGAAGGTGAAGTTGAGCTCGCGCTTGACGACCGGGAGCGCGCCTCCGTTGGCGGCGGCGATCCCCTTGAGATAGGTCTCGGGGAGGTCGAAGACGAGCCGGGGCTCGTTCGGATCTTCCCGGAATTTGCGGATGGCGGCGAGGTCCACGTCGCGCGGCCCGCCGCCGTGGTCCCCGGCGCCGTAGAGGATCAGGAAGTCCTTGATATCAGTGTTCTTGCGCGCGGCTTCCAGGATCTTGCGCGTCCCCTCCTGGAGACTCACGTTGTACCAGCCGGCCGGCACGTAGCCGAGGACGCGCGAGCCGTCCATCCCCTCCCACCAGAAGAAATGGGTCGGGTCCGGCCCCGGGGCGCAGCGGCCGAAGACATAGGAATCGATCCCGGCCTGGCGCAGGATCTGCGGCATCTGCCAGTTATGGCCGAACGTGTCGGGGTTCCAGCCGACCGTGACGTCGACGCCGAACTTGTCGAGGAAATAGCGCTTGCCATAAAGGAGCTGTCGGGCGAGCGCTTCGCCGTCGGGCATGTTGGCGTCGGGCTCGACCCACATGCCCCCGACCGGGACCCAGGTCCCTTCTTTGATCTTTTTTGTGATCTCGGCGAAGAGCTCCGGCTGGTCCTTCTCGATCGCGTCATAGATGGCCGCCTGGCTTTGGGCGAAGGTCAGGCCGGGCATTTTGTCCATCTGGGCCAGCGTCCCCTTGAACGTGTACTTGGCGATGTCGGCCACGGTCTCTTCCCAGCGCCAGAGCCAGCTCAGGTCGATGTGGGCGTGGCCGATGAGATGGGCCGTCAGATCGCGCGGCGGCAACGGCGCCGGAGCGGGGGCGACGGCCGTCTTCTTGCCGGGAGCTGTCTGGCCGGCGGCGGAGATCGGCGTCGCGGCGGCGAGAGCGACGATAGCCCCAAGGATCGCGAACGAACGCAGAGTACGGATCTTCATGGATCGTCTCCTCCGGATGGACACGAAAACCTCAATCCCGAGTTTCGTATTCGACGGTGAAGAACTTGAAATCCTTGTAGACGACCTCGGTCTTCGAGCGGATGAACGCCTTGCCGTTGGCCTTGAGGTAGGCCTCCTCGACGTAAAGCCGGCTGGGGAAGCGGATGCCGTTCTTCTCGGCGCTGAACTCGGAGCGGATGACGAGCCGGGGCGTGCGCTTGAAGAGCTCGCCCCGCTTTTCGAAGATCTCGTGACGTCCGACGCGGCTCTCGCTCCATTCGATCTTGAGGATATCGCCGGTGGCGGGATCGACCCAGGCCTTGCCGTAGAGGTTCTTGGTGGGCGGTACCCCGGGCTTGGGGGTGGCGTCGATGACGACGACGTCGGTCGTGCCGATCCGCTCGTGGCCGGAGATCGTGAAATCGTAGCCGGGCTGGAACCTCTCGCCGAAAAGACCGACCGGGGCCAGGAGCGAGGTGGTCCAGTCGACGACGGAGGTTTGGAGCTCGGCGTTCGACACGACCTTCTTCTTTCCATTCTCTTCGAGCTGGGTGCGGACCTCGCGGACGGTCCGTCCGGCCCGGACGCATTGGTAGTCGTAGACGACGTTATGCTTGACCTTCTTCACCGTGCTGATCGTGATCGTCGGCCCGCTGTAGTTCGTGGCGCCGGGCCCGAGATATCTGGGCGAGCCGCGATCCACTAGAGGCATTTTTTGGGAAGCGGCATCGAGCTTGGGGTCGATCGTTTCGCGGATCTCCTCGCGGCAGACGAAATCGAAGGCGGAGCTCTCGAGCTTCCGGCAGTATTCGGCGGCTTTGGCCAGAAGAGCGTCGAGCCGGGGCGAAGCGGAAGGCGCGGGCTTCGGAGACGGCTGCTGCGGCGAAGCGGTGGCGGCGGGTGCCGGGGCAGGACGGAGGAGAGCGCAAGCAAACAAGATGGCCATCAGGGCGATCGGTCGCGACATCCGGATCCCTGTCATGGGCTCCTCTCGAGCCAGTGCCATCATACCCCCACGATTAGGATAGGCCCGCACTCCCCGGAAATCAAGTTCCGGTTTGGCGGGTTCTTGAGTATCGCCATGAATCGGGCTATAACTCTGTCGTGGCTAAAGGACTCGGGATCGGCGGCATCTTTTTCGAGGCGAAAGACCCCCTCGCGTTGAGCCTTGCCGAATAGGGGAGGGAGCGATGAAGGCTCGTTACGGATGTGCTGAGAGCGAGCTCGCTCATTATACGTGTTACCGGACCTCCCACAAATTCGCGATCGACGGCCGGCTCGACAGGCCCGCCTGGCGCGAAGCGCCGAAGTCTCCCCGATTCGTCGACCTCGTGACGGGCGCCCCCGGTTTTTTGGAGACCCGGATGGCCTCTCTCTGGGACGATGAGAACCTCTATGTCGCGTTCTGGGTGAGCGAGCCCAACGTTCAGGCCCGGCTGGCCAAGCGTGATTCGCTCGTCTGGACCGAGAACGACGTCGAGATCTTTGTAGGAGGCGAGGACTGCTATTACGAATTCGAGATCAACGCCCTGGGCACGGTCTACGAGGTCTTCTACATCTGGCAGGACGCCTTGAAGAAGGGGAGCCGCTTCGACCTGCCGGAGTTCGACCTGCGCGAGCGCCGCGTCGACGTCCTCGGCGGCTTCCAGGACGGCATGCGCTATGGCAGGCACCCGCGGGGCAAGCGCTGGGCCTTCATGGACTGGGACCTCCCCGGCCTGCGCGCGGCGGCCCAGGTCCAGGGGACGCTCAATGACGCGTCCGACATCGACGAGGGCTGGACGGCCGAGATCGCCTTTCCCTGGCGTAGCATGAAGCACCTCGCCGGGAGCCGTCCCCTGCCGCCCCGCGACGGCGACGTCTGGCGCATGGATTTCTCCCGCTTCGAGCTCCTCGAGAACTGCGGTGTCCCGGTCGAGCCGCACCCCGGCTGGGCCCTGAACAAGCACGGTGTCTATGACTCGCACATCCCGGAGTGCTTCTCGTTCGTGCATTTCTCGGGACTTGACGTGGCCGAGATCCCCAAGAAGACAATCCAGGGTGCCAAGGTCAAATAATGGACGGTCTGCACGGGCCGAAGCATGTCATGGCCAAGCCGACCGGAGCGAGGTGCAACTGCGCCTGCGACTACTGCTTCTTCCTTAAGAAAGAGCGGCTCTATCCCGCGTCGGATTTCCGCATGTCCGATGAGGTCATGGAGGGCTACATCCTTCAGATGATCGAGGGGCACAGCGGCCTGTCCGAAGTCGAGATCGCCTGGCAGGGCGGCGAGCCGACCCTCATGGGCATCGAATTCTTCAGGCGCGCGATCGAGGCCGAGAAGAGCTATGCGCGGCCCAGACAGCTGATCTCGAACAGTCTTCAGACGAACGGCATCCTCATCGACGCGGCGTGGTGCCGCTTCCTCCGCGAGAACGACTTCCTCGTCGGGCTGAGCCTCGACGGGCCGCGTGAGCTCCACGACACCTACCGCCGTGACAAGGCCGGGAGGCCCGTTTTCGATCGGGCCGTCCGGGCGGCGCGCCTGATGAGGGAGCACGGCGTCGAGTTCAATGTCCTCTGCACGGTCAACGCGGCCAATAGCCGGCGCCCTCTCGAGGTCTACCGGTTCTTTCGTGACGAGCTCGGGGCACGCTACGTCCAGCTCATCCCCATCGTCGAAAGGGAGAATGAGACGGGGGACCAGGAGGGGGCGCGCCTCACGGAGCGAACGGTCGAGCCGGAGCTGTACGGGCGCTTTCTCATCGATATCTTCGACGAATGGGTGCGGCGGGACGTCGGCGAGATGTTCGTCACGTTCTTCGATAGCGTCCTTGCGGCCTACGTCTACGGCGAGTCGACGCTGTGCGCCCTGCGGCGCGAGTGCGGGGACGCGTTGGCCCTCGAGCACAACGGCGATCTCTATGCCTGCGACCATTTCGTCGAGCCGCGGCATCTTCTCGGCAACATCATGGAGACACCGCTCGCGATCTTGGCCGAATCGGACAGGCAGCAGGCCTTCGGACGGGCCAAAGCGGAGATGCTGCCCCGCGTCTGCCGCGATTGCGGGTTCCTTTTCGTCTGCCAAGGCGAATGCCCGAAGAACCGCATCCTCATGTCGGCCGACGGGGAGCTGGGGCTCAACTGGCTCTGCGGCGGCCTGCAGGCCTTCTTCGCCCACACGGAGCGGCCGATGCGGATGATGGCCGATCTTCTCGCGCGCGGGCTCCCGGCAGCCGGGATCATGGATCTCCTGGCTGAGGAAGAGGGACGGCGGCGGCCGGCGTCGGCGCCGGTCAGGACGTCGATTCCCCGAGCCGGTCGAGGAAGACGCGGCGGACGCGCTCGATGAGCTGGCCGACATTCTCTTTGCTGTAGCCGGCCGTCGGGACGGCGGGTTCGATCGTCACGTCGACGCGGCCCGGGCGGATCGTCAAACTCCCCTTGTGGTTGATCTCGGAGGCGCCTGTCTGGACGACAGGCAGGATGTCCAGGCCGGTTTCGATGGCCATGAGGAAACCGCCGCGCTTGAACGGGCCGAGCTTGCCGGTGCGCGTTCGCGTCCCCTCGGGCATGATGCCGAACGAGACGTCGGGCCGCTCCCTCACCCAGCCCGCCGCCCGGCGCAGGGTCTCGACGGCGCTCGCGGTGTCCTTGCGGTTGATGGGGAACATGCCGAGGCGGCGGATCGTGCTGCCGTAAAGCGGCCAACGGAAGTGACTCTCCTCCTCGACGCCGCGCAACGCCGGCCGAAAAGCGACCTGAAAGACGAGCGGGTCGAAGAAATTGACATGGTTCATCATGGCGATGTACTGCCGGCCGGGGACGACGTTCTCGCTGCCGCTGCACGCGGACGCGCACGCCGCAGACGATAAGAATGGCCTGACAGCCCGTCTTGAGCACGGCTTCGAGGGCGCGCCCCCGCAAGACGAACGAGCCGAGAATGATAAAGACGCAAGCGATGAGAAAAACGGGTAGGGCGAGGAGCCAGATGACGTAGGAGCGCAGGCGATCGAAGAGCTCTCTCATGGGCGCACGGTCAGGCCAGGAAATCGAGCTCGGCCGGCAGGACCTTGAGGCGCAGGGGGGTCCAGCCGATGAGCTCGCCGTCGGCCATCAGCCGGAGCGGAGGATCCGACTCGACGGAGATCGCGGCGGCCTGGATGGCCTCGACCTTCGGATGCGCCAGGTGCTTGCCGGAGAAGACTCCGGAGAAGATGGAGACGATCTGACGCCGGTTGACGCCGTTGAAAAGAATGATGTCGGCCCGGCCGTCGGAGGTGTCGGCGGGCGGGGCGATCTTCATCTTGCCGCCGGTGAATTTCGAGTTGGAGATGACGAGAGCGCTGTCGACGACCTCGAGCTTGCGGCCGTCGGCCTCGATGGTGATGCGGTTCGACATGCCCCGGATGAGGCGGACGAGGACGGCCACGCTGTAGCCGGCCGAGCCCATGAACTTGAGGTGGTCGTTCGTGAGCTGGAGGATATCGGCGATCAGGCCGACGCCGATGATGTTGAGCGAGTAGCGGCGGGTGGTCGGCGCGTTGGCGCGGTCCTCGCGGAAGGTGAACTCGACGAGGTCGACCTTGCGGCGGCGCCCGGAGAGGATCGCCTCGAGGGCCCCGTCGGGCGTCGTGATGTCGAAGTCGCGGAGAAAGGAATTGCCGGTCCCGGCCGGGATCTGTCCGATCTCGGGAAGGCGGGCGGGCCGGCCGCGGTCGTAGAGCCCGTTGATGAGCTCGTAGGGCGTGCCGTCGCCCCCGAGGCAGATGACGCGGTCGTAGCCGGTGTGAGCGACATCGCGGCCGATCTCGATCACGTGGCCGGGGTAATCGGAGAAGCGGACCTCGAGCGCGGGGAAGGCCTCCCGGAGGCGCGGCTCGAGGCCCTCGAACACCTTCTTGCCGCGCCCGTGCCCGGCCGCCGGATTGACGACAAGCAGCGTCTTCATGGCCTTACCGTTTGGGACTTATAGCATAAGGCGAAAGAAATAAAAAGAACCGACCGCCTCGAGTTATCTCTAAGAGGACGGTTGACAAGTTGACGAACGACCCTTATCATATACACATATTATTACACATATCTGGAGAGGCGATGAAACGCACGAATGTCCTTCTGACGGACAGCCAGCACAAGGCGGTCAAGGCTTACGCGAAGAGGAAAGGAAAGACCCTGGGCCGGATGGTCCGGGAAGCGCTCGATGTCGCCTATCAGAAAAAGGACCCTCTCGAGCGGCGCAAGGAAACCGCGATCGCGGCCTACCGTGAGGGCTTCATCAGCTTGGGGAAACTATCGGAAGTGCTGGGCATGGATCCGA
Source organism: Candidatus Aminicenantota bacterium (assembly GCA_963809345.1). GTDB lineage: Bacteria > Acidobacteriota > Aminicenantia > Aminicenantales > Saccharicenantaceae > RBG-16-66-30. The sequence goes on from CAWEJF010000009.1 coordinate 875,578, forward strand.
TCAGTGCCCGAAGCTACCTGAAAGAAACGGGCCTTCCATTGCTGGTCCAGGACATCGACGAGGTCAAGCGCGACGCGGAAAATGCCTGAGATCGTTCTCGATACTTGCGTCATCTCGAATTTCGCCCTGGCCGGCGCGCTGGGAGTGATAGAGCGGCTTTATAAGGGCCAGGCCCGGATCCCGGAATTCGTCGCCGCGGAGATCATGAGGGGGATTCAGGGCGGCAACGCGCTCCTGGCGGCAGTTCCAAAGGCCGTACGCGCCGGCTGGCTCAAAGAGACAGGGCTGAGGTCCCGCGAGGAAAAGGCGCTCTTCGAATCGCTCTCTCGATCTCTGGGGCTGGGCGAAGCCGCAGGCATCGCGGTCGCCAAGCGGCATGGCTTACGCTTCGCTTCTGACGACAGAGTGGCCCGAGCCGAGGCCGCGAGGTTGGGCGTCCCCCTGACCGGGACGCTGGGGATCCTGGGCTTGGCCGTGCGGAACGGCGTCTGCGATGTGCGTGCGGCGGACGGCTATCTGGAAAAGATGATCGAAGCCGGATTCTTCTCGCCGGTCTGTTCGATCAGCGAGGTCCTGCCAGCGCCTCTTTGACCCGCGCCGAGAGTCATGGGCAGCATGAAGATGCGGACGCCGATGGCGTCGTAGATCGCGTTGGCGACAACCGCTCCCATGACCGTGATGGCCGGCTCGCCGCATCCCTGCGGGGCCAAGTCGGGGTTGTCGATGAGAACGACCTCGATCTTCGGCAGCCATGACAGGCGCGGCAGCTCGTAGGTATCGAAGTTCTCGTCAAGGACGGCGCCGTTCTTGAACCGGATCTCTTCGGTCAGACAGTAGCCGAGCCCCATGGTGACGCAGCCCTCGATCTGCATCCGGCTGCCCTCGGGGTTGACGATCTCGCCCGTGTCCTGGGCGCAGACGACGCGAAGGACGCGGACCTCGCCTGCTCTCCTTGTCGACCTCGACTTCCGCCATCGTGGCCACATAGGTCCCCAGGTAGTCCGTGATGGCGATGCCGTAGCCGCGTCCCGAGGGCGCCTTGGCGAACGTGCGGCCGAACTTGTCTGCCGCCGTTTGGACGACCTTCTTCATCCGCGCGTCCGTCAGGTTGGCGAGCCGGAACGAGAGCGGGTCCATGCCGGCCGCCTCGGCCATGACGTCGATGTGGGATTCGGTGGCGAAGATGTTGGTGTTGCTGCCGGGCCCGCGCCAGGCGCCGGTGCCGAAGGGATGGACGCCCTCCGCGCCGCCAAAACCGCCCCCGTACCCGGTGACGCGCTTGTGGGGGATTTCGTATACCGGCTGGGAGCTCCGGCTCCCGGCGTGATAATTCTTATAATCCCAGAGGACGATCTTATTTTGGGCGTCAAGGCCTGAGCGGATGTCGTAGGTCGCGGCCGGACGGAAGGTATCGTAGAAGAACTCTTCTTTTCGCGACCAGGCGACCTGAACCGGCCTCCCCGTGAGCTTGGCCAGACGGGCCGCTTCGACGATCTGCGCCCCCGCGTTCTTGCCCCCGAAGCCGCCGCCGACGAAAGGCGTGCGGACGCGGACGTTCGGGACGTCCAGGCCAAGAATTTTCGCGACCTCCTGCTGGGCCCGAAAGGGCGATTGCGTCGAGGCCCAGACTTCGGCCTTGTCCCCGTCGATGCGCACGACGGCGGTATGTGGTTCGGACGGGGAGTGGGCGACGTATTGGGCGAAATAGGATTTCTCGACGATCTTCGTCGCGAGCTTGGCGCCCTCGTCGAGATTCCCCGACTCGACGACGACATCGGTCCGTGCCGTGACCTCCTTCAAATGGGCGAAGATATTGCTGTTGTCGAGCTGCGACGGGGACGGCTCGAACTCGGCTTTGACCAGGGCGACGGCCCCGACCGCGACGTCGGGCTTCTCGTGAAGAACGGCGATAAGATCACCGTCGCGGACGACCCGCACGCCCGGCACCTTCTCGGCCGCGGAGGTGTCGGCGCTCTTGAGCTTGGCGCCGTGGGCAGGGGGCCTGAGGATCGCGGCGTAGAGCATGCCCGGGAGGCGGATGTCGCCCGAGAACTTGGCCTCGCCCGTGACTTTCGCCCGCGCGTCCGAGCGCAGCGTCGGCTTCCCCGAGACCGTGTGCTTGGCGACGGGCTTGATCGGCGGCTTCTTCTCGAGGCGAACCTCGATCCTCTTCCCGCCGATAAGATCGGCGTAGGTCACTTTCTTCGACGGCGTCTTGACGACGTAGACGGCGCCGTCCTTGGTCGCGAGCGCGTCTTCCGGCGTCCCGAGCTTGGCCGAGGCCATCCGGACGAGGACGCCCCGCGCTTCGGCCGCGGCCTGGCGCAGAGCCGGCCCGAAATACTTGATGCTGCGGGACCCGAATGTGCCCGCGTCGTACGGGCAGAGGGCCGTGTCGCCCATGATCATGTCGACGGAAGCGAGCGGTACGTCGAGCTCCTCGGCCAGCATCATTTGGAGGGCCGTGAGGGTGCCCTGGCCCATCTCGATCTTGCCGCTGAAGCCGGTCACCCGGCCGTCCGTGCCGACCTTGAGGTAGGCATTGGGGTCGTCGGGATAGCCCTGGCCGCGCTGTCCACCCTCTTGAGCCTCCAGGCCCTCGCCGACCGCAAAGGCAACGAAGAGCCCGCCGCCGGCGAGCTTGAGGAACTCGCGGCGCTCGAGGGTCATCGGATCACTCGAGTATTCGTCGTCTTTGAGGCGGGGTTTGATCTTAACGGGCTTCATGGTCCACCACCTTCATCTTCAGGGCCCCGGAGGCCTGCCGGACGGCGGCGATGACGCGCTTGTAGGTGCCGCAGCGGCAGATGTTGCCTTCGAGGGCGTCGGCGATCTCGGCCTCGGTCGGGTTCGGCTTGCGGAGGAGAAGGGCGTAGGCCTCCATGATCATCCCCGGCGTGCAGTAGCCGCACTGGAGGGCGCCGTTGTCGACGAAAGCCTGTTGGAGCGGATGGAGACGGCCGCCTCGCGCCAATCCCTCGATGGTGAGAACGCTCTTGCCCTCGACCTTGGCGAGCGGGAGCTGGCAGGAGCGTTCCGGCTTGCCGTCGACGAGGACCGTGCAGAAGCCGCAGTAGCCCTCGCCGCAGCCGTACTTCGTGCCCGTGTGCTCGAGGTCGGTCCTCAGGACCCACAGGAGCATGCGCTCCGGCGCGGTCTCGACGGCGACCTCCTTCCCGTTGAGCTTGAATCGGATCGTCTTGTCCATGCGGCCTCCGTGCGTGGGTCGTGGCCTTGCGGGGTTTGCTGGCCCCATGCCTCAATCTTAGCACATCGGTCGCCATGGGCCAACGGAAACGGATCCAGCCGTTGAGCCCCGGGCCCAATTTGGGGTAATGTGAGGATTGTTCGATGCGCGCCCCCGTTCAGCAGGCGGGAACCGCAGGCGGGGCGACGAATGGAGGGATACATGAAAAAGTCCTCAGGCCTTTGGATCCCCGCAGCCGTCATCGCCGCGCTCGGGTTGACGATGAGTGTTTCGTGCGGGCCATCGGGCGAAAAGCCCGCGGAGAAAGCCCCGGCAAAAAAGGCCTCGCCCGCCCCGTTCCCCCTCGAGGAGGCGACGATCGCCGGCCTCCAGGAGATGATGACCTCGGGCAAGGAAACCTCGGAGAGCCTGGTCAAGCTCTACCTCGAGCGCATCGCCAAGATCGACCGCGGCGGGCCGGGGCTCAACGCGATCATCCAGGCGAATCCTGACGCCCTGGCCATCGCCCGCGAGCTCGACCGGGAGCGCAAGGAGAAGGGACCGCGGGGGCCTCTCCACGGCATCCCTATCGTCATCAAGGACAACATCGACACGGCCGACGGGATGGAGACGACGGCCGGTTCGCTCGCCCTGCTGGGCTCGAAGCCGGCCAGGGACGCGTTCGTCGCCGGGCGTCTCCGCGAGGCCGGCGCCATCATTCTCGCCAAGACGAACCTCAGCGAGTGGGCGAATTTCCGCTCGTCGCGGTCGACGAGCGGCTGGAGCGGGCGGGGCGGCCAGACGAAGAACCCTTACGCGCTCGACAGGAACCCTTCAGGGTCCAGCTCGGGGACGGCGGCGGCGGTCTCGGCCAATCTCGCCGCGGCGGGCGTCGGCACGGAGACCGACGGCTCGATCGTCTCGCCCGCGTCCTGCTGCGGCCTCGTCGGCCTCAAGCCGACGGTGGGGCTCGTCAGCCGCTCGGGGATCGTCCCGATCGCCCATTCGCAGGACACCGCCGGACCCATGGCCCGGACGGTCGCCGACGCCGCCACGCTGCTCGGCGCGATGGCCGGCCCCGACCCGAACGACCCGGCGACGCAGACGACCGGTGTCAGGCTCTTCCAGGACTACCGGGAATTCCTCAAGCCGGATGGCCTGAAGGGGGCGCGGATCGGCGTCCTTCGGGTGAAGTCGTTCAACTTCGCCAAGATGCTCGATCCCATCCTGCAGAACGCGATCGACGCGATGAGGAAGGCGGGCGCGGAGGTCATCGACCCCGTCGAGTTCCCGACGCTCGGCCAGACGGACGATGCCGAGTACGAGGTCCTCCTCTACGAGTTCAAGGCCGACCTCGAGACCTACTTCGCGGCCAGGCCAGGCTCCGGTGTGCGGACGCTCGACGACCTCATCGCGTTCGACGAGAAGAACGCCGACCGCGAGATGCCGTTCTTCGGCCAGGAGATCGTGGAGCAAGCGGCGAAGAAAGGCCCGCTGACCGACAAGGCCTATCTCGAGGCGCTGGCGAAGTGCCGCGAGCTCATGCGGGAGAAGGGCATCGACGCCGTGCTGGCCGAGCACAAGCTCGACGCGCTCGTCGTCCTGACCAACGGGCCGGCCCACCTGACCGACCTCGTCAACGGCGATTCGTTCTCCGGGAGCTCGTCCTCGCCGGCGGCGGTGGCCGGCTATCCGACGATCACGCTTCCGGCGGGGTATGTCTTCGGACTGCCGGTGGGTATTTCTTTTATCGGCAAGGCGTGGAGCGAACCCGAGCTCATCCATCTGGCTTATGGCCTCGAACAGGCCCTGGGGATGCGCAAGGCCCCGCGCCTGCTCCCCACGGTGGAGCTGCCGCCGACGATCGACAGGGGCGCGCGATGATCGAGCTCAGCCGCGTTTCCAAGAGCTACAACCGCGGCAAGGTCAAGGCTGTCGATGACCTGACCCTGACCGTCAAGCCGGGGGAGATCTTCGGCTTCCTCGGGCCGAACGGGGCCGGGAAGACGACGACCATCAAGCTGATCGTCGGGCTGCTGCGGCCCGACGCGGGGCGGATCACGGTCGAGGGCTACGATGTGACCAAGGAGTCGCTCAAGGCCAAGCAGGTGACGACCTATGTCCCTGATTTTCCAGCTATCTACGAGCGGCTGACCGGCCTCGAGTACCTCAACTTCATCGGCGACGTCTACGGCGTGCCGAAGGCGGACCGGCTCGAGCGCATCAACAAGTGGCTCGAGATCTTCGAGCTCGCGCCGGTCGTGACGAACCCCATCCAGAGCTACTCGCACGGCATGAAGCAGAAGATCGTGCTGACGGCGGCGCTCCTGCCGGCGCCCCGGGTCATGGTGCTCGACGAGCCGCTCGTCGGGCTCGACCCGCGGGCGGCCCATCAGCTCAAGGAGATGTTTCGCGAGCACTGCGACGCGGGCAAGACGCTCTTCTTCTCGACCCACATCATGGAGGTGGCCGAAAAGCTGTGCGACCGGATCGGCATCATCCACAAGGGCCGGCTGGTCGCGTGCGGCACGATGGAGGAGCTCAAGGCCATCGACAAGACGGAAGCGGGGCAGTCGCTCGAAGAGATCTTCCTGGAGCTGACGGACAAATGAGCGGCGGCGCGGGAGGCGGCGTGAGCCGGTTGCGCAAGCTCAGGTCCGTCGTCAAGGCGGGGCTCCGGTCGAACTTCGGACTGGCCATCCTGAAGCATCGCCTGCTTAAGGAACGGAAGGACCTCTGGCTGGTGCCGCTCATCGGGCTGGGCGCGCTCGGCGTCGTGCCGATGTTCTACGGCATCGTCCTGCTCATCGAGAACATTTACCTCGTGCTCAAGCCGATGGGGCAGGAGAGGCTGCTCCTGTCGTTCGGGATCCTGGCCGGGCAGATCCTGATCCTGCTCTTCGGGATCTACTACGTCATCGCGGCTTTCTATTTCGCGAGGGACCTCGAGTTCCTCATCCCCCTGCCGCTCCGGCCGGGCGAGGTCATGGCCAGCAAGTTCGCCGTCATCGTCATCAACGAATACCTGACGGTCGCGGCCATCGTGCTGCCCGTCGTCATCACCGTCGGCGTGATGGCCCGGGCGGGGGTCGGTTATTGGGTCAACGCGGTGCTAGTGTACCTGGCGCTCCCGATCATCCCGCTGGCGATCGTTTCGCTCGCGGTCGTGATCATGATGCGGTTCGTCAACATCAGCCGGAAGAAGGACGCGTTCATCCTCATCGGGAGCCTCGTCCTGATCGGTCTTTCGTTCGCCCTGCAGCTAGGGCTGGGGAAGTCGGCGGGGAACGGTGGGCCGCAAGGGAGCGCCGAAGCCCTGGCTGCGTTCTTCACTTCGCCCAACAGCCTGCTCTACAGGTTCGGGGCCATCTTCCCGCCCGGGATCTGGGCGACCAAGGCGATCGCCGGCGGGTTCAGTGGGGAGGGGCTGGGGAACCTGGCGCTTCTCCTGGCGGTGTCGCTCGCCCTCTTTGCCGGGATGATCGTCGCGGCCGAGAGGCTCTTCTATCGCGGCCTCGTGGGGCTCGGCGAGACGACGGGAAAGAAGCGGAGGCTGACGCGCGCCGAGATGTCGCGGCGCGTCTCGTCGGGGCGGAGAGCGGGGGCGGCGATCTTCGGGCGCGAATGGAAGATCATGAACCGGACCCCGATCTTCCTGCTCAACGGCGTCCTGGTCAGCGTCTTCGTTCCGGCCATCTTCGTCATCATGGCGACCTTCGATCACGGGGGGAGCCGGGGCGGCGGCCAGGGCGGCGATCCCATGGCCCTCGTGAGGGCCATGATGGCGGCCAATCCGCTCATCGTCATCCTGGGGTCGGCGCTGTTCATGACCATCTGCGGCAGCATTAACGGCACCGCGTCGTCGACTTACTCACGGGAGGGCGCCGAGTTCTGGATCTCGCGGGTCATCCCCGTCGCGCCGCGCGAGCAGGCGGCGGCCAAGTTCGTGCACTCGTACCTCGTGGCCATGCTGGGGGTCGTCACGGCGTCGATCGTGGCCGCGATCTTCTTTCACCTGAAGCCGGCCCATCTCGTGCCCGCTTTCATCCTGTCGATGGCGGCTGGGGTGCTGCTGACGGCCGTAGCCATGATGATCGACCTGGCCAGGCCGCTTCTCGATTGGACGAACCCGCAGAAGGCCATCAAGCAGAATCTCAACGTGCTCTTGGCCCTGTTCGCCGACGTCGGCATCCTGACGGTGGTGTTCTTCAGTGTCAAAGCGCTGATCCGGGCTAAGCTGGGGACGAATACCGTGCTCGGGATCGTGTTTGTGGCGATGACGGCCCTCGCGGTCGTGAGCTACGTGGCCCTGCTCAATTTCGCCGACAAGCGCTACCCCGACATCGAATAGGCCGCCATCGGCTCTGCGGGCGATAGCCCCCGCCCTTGACTTTGACCGGGTCCTGCCCTACCATCAAATTCACGATCCTGAAGCGGAATTTCGGATTCCGATTTCGTGGTCGGGGGAGGCTCCATGAACCATAAGAGATTGCAGAGGAGAGAGGCTCTCGTCCGGATGGCCGAATACCTGGGTGCCGCGGCGGGCATCAGCGCCGCGGGGGTGAAAAGCCTCGTGGCCCAGGGCCAAAAGCAAACGCCGGTCCGGAACCTCGATCGGCTCCTTGCCGTCAAGCCGGTCAGCCCGGCGGCAAAATTCATCAAGATCATGGTCTTCCCCCGCGAGGATGTCTTCCTCAATGTTTACGGCCGGAAAGGCCAATTCCATTGGGGGAGCTACGGCGGCGGCAGCTGTATCGTTCTTGCCGGCGGGGGTGATTTTACGGCATCCGGATCGTGTCAGGACCACCAGTGCGGGGAAGACGACTGCCCGGAGCTCTTTTGCGAGGGTACCAACCAGTGCGGAACCCAGAATTGCGGCCAGCAGAAGATGCCCGCTCTCACGAACCTGTTCTCCGCGGAATCGCTGGAGAAGATCCGGACCGACCCGTTCATCCGAGGGCTCTTCCGCGAGTTGGGGGTCACGACATCCGAGGCCCTTTCCGCCCAGCTCAAGACGATGGTCCGGCAGCATCGGAGATAGGATCCGGTCCAACGGTCCCGAAGTGAAGCCCTCGGTCTACAACTTCCATTACCGTCTCGAGACCGGGATCGTTGTTTTTTTCAATTTTTTCACGCTGTCCCTGATCGCCCTTGAAGGAGCGAAAGCCGGGCTAGCCCTCCGGATCCTCGAGGAGCCGGAAAGGGCGGCGGCCGCGAGGGGGGGGAAGACGCTCATCGCGCTCTTCCGGAAGCATGGATTCCTCGTCGATGACGCCGCGGACGAGATCGGCTATCTGCGGGCTCAACACCTCCGGGCCCGGGCGGATTCCGGTCATTTGAGCCTGACCATCCTGCCGACGCTGGCGTGCAATTTCTCGTGCGTCTATTGCTATCAGGCCAAACGGGCCGAGTCCATGAGCCCCGAGGTCGAGGACGCGCTGATCGAATACGTGGGGCGGGGGATCGAAGGCCGTAAGAGCCTGTTCATCACCTGGTTCGGGGGCGAGCCCCTCCTGCGGCCCGATCTCATCGAACGGCTTTCGCGGCGATTCATCGGAATGTGCGAACGACATGGGGCGAGCTACGGCGCGCACATCGTGACGAACGGGTATCTCATGGATGGGGCCGCCGCGAAGCGCTTGGCCGGCCTGCGGATCACGGAGGCGCAGGTCACCCTGGACGGTCCCGCGGCCGTCCATGATCGTCGGCGGCCGCTCGCCGACGGGCGGGGGACTTTTCGGAAGATCCTATCCAACCTGAAGGCCGCGGCGCCGGTCCTCGAGATCCAGGTGCGCATGAACGTCGACGACGACAACCGGTCGAGTATTCCCGGGCTCCTGGACCGGCTCGTCAAGGAAGGCCTGCAGGATCGGCTCGGTTTCTACCTCGGACAGACTTATCCGTATACCCCGGTCTGCCAGGACGTAGCCGGGAGCTGTCTGCGTGACGATGAATTCTCGCTTTTGGAGCTGGAGACGGCGCTCGACATGTCGGAACGAGGATTCGGGTCCTATCGTTCCCCCCGGAGCCGGGACCGCTACTGCATGGCCGATGGCGCCTCGGCCTTCGCGGTGACCCCTTCGGGGGGGCTGACGAAATGCTGGAACGATGTGGCCTCACCCGCGGACGAGGTCGGCCATCTGCTCAAGGGCCCAACCCGCGCGATGGCCAGGACCGCGGCGAAGTGGGAGAAGCGGGATCCCTTCGCCCTCGAATGCCGTTCGTGCCTCGCCCTCCCGATCTGCATGGGGGGGTGTCCGCATAATTACCACCGGTCGGGCAAGCTTCGCTGCCATGACTGGAAGCTCCATCCGGCGGAGAATCTGGTCCTCTACTACGCCATGAAAAAAAGGGAGCAGGAAACGGCCCTTCTCGCCGCCATCCAGGAAGCCGTGCTGAAGCACAAGGGAAAGCCCAGGAGAAATCGGCCAGATGGCGCGCCGCGAAGGTCCGGTTACGGTCCCAAGGAGGAGGTCCTAACATGACAAAAAAGCTTATGAACAGGCGGGAGGCGGTCGTTCGTCTGGCCCAGCTGACGGCCGCGCTCACGGGGGTGGGCGGACTCGCGGCGGGGCAGGGGTCACCCGGACAACGGGCGGGGGTAAAGACGATCAGCGCCGCCACGCTCGACAAGCTCGCCAACATCAAGGCGGTTTCTTACGGGGCCAAGGTCATCAAAGGGTTCCTCATCCCGCGTGACGACGTCTTCATGGGGGAATTCGGCAGGGTCCCGGGGTCGGTCCTGGATACAGGCGGGTCGGGAGGATGCGAATTCTTCTTCTCGGCGGCGGGGAGCGGTTGCGGCAAGCAGAATTGCGGCGGGATGGGAGGCTGCAACGACAACAACTGCACCACACAGACATGCGGCCGCTATAACGGCGAGTGCGGTAAGAATAGCTGCGGCACACAGACAAAGGGAGCCGCGTTCGATGCCGCGCTATGCGGCGTGAACAACGATATTTTTTCCGTACAATTCGCCAACGGCATTATGAATGACCCGTTCGTTCAGGGGTTCATGGCCGAGCTCAAGATCACCACCAGCCGGCAGCTGGCGGCGGAGCTCCGGAGGATGCTCCTCGGGAGGCGGTAGAGACGCTGGCGCCGTCGTCAGTTAGCTGTCTCGGTCGGTATGGAGATGGATGGGTTTCTCCATCCGCTTCCGGACCTTGAGGTTGAGGACCTCGACCGCCATCGAGAAGGCCATGGCGAAGTAGATGTAGCCCTTGGGGATGATCAAACCGAACCCCTCGCCGAAAAGCGTGAACCCGACGAGGAGCAGGAAGCTCAGGGCCAGCATCTTGATCGTCGGATGACCGTCGACGAACTCGCCGATGGCCTTGGCCGAGACCATCATCACTCCGACGGCGATGACGATGGCCGTGATCATGATGGTCAGGTGATTGGCCAGGCCGATCGCGGTGATGACCGAATCGAGCGAGAAGACGATGTCGAGGATGGCGATCTGGACGAGGACACCCGCCATCTTGTTCATGGCCTTGGCCTTGACGTGACCTTCCTCGCCCATGAGGCTGTGATGGATCTCGTGGGTGCTCTTGGCCAGGAGGAAGAGCCCGCCGCCGATGAGGATGAGGTCGCGGCCGGTGAACTCGCGGGAGAAGATCGCGAAAAGCGGGTTCCGCAGCGTCATGACCCAGGTCAGCGAGAGGAGCAGCAGGATGCGGCTGACCATGGCCAGGGCCAGGCCGAGGACGCGGGCCCGGTTGCGCTTGTCGTGGGGGAGGCGCCCGACGAGGACCGAAATGAAGATGATGTTGTCGATGCCGAGGACGATCTCGAGCGCGGTCAGCGTCCCGAGCGCGACCCACGATTGAAAATGCGTTACCCACTCCATTGTCAGGTGAAGATGATCTCGCCGCCGGCCGCGAGCTCGTAGAACTTGCCGACGGTGATGATCGAGTCGACCTGCGGGCAGAAATCCTCTTTCTTGAGCTTGAACATTTCCACGGTCATTTTGCAGGCGTAGAACTTGCCGCCGGCGTCGGCGATCATTTCGATATACTCCGGCACGGGCGGGATGTCGAGCTTCTCCATGGTTTTCTTCATCATCGACGTGGCCATGGCCGACATGCCGGGCAGCATGCCCAGCATGGTCGCCATGTGCATGCCCGGGTTGCCGACCGTGGCGACCTTGATCTTGCCCATCCTCTTCTTGACGATGGCGTCTTGGCCGAAGAAGGTGAAGAAGAGGTTAGCTTCGATGCCTTCCATCCGGGCCCCGTTGGCCAATATCAGGCCGGGGTAAACGCCGTCGAGCCCGCCCTTGGAAATGATGATCGATACTTTCTGGATCTTTTCACTCATTTTTTGCTCCTTAAACGCAGCCTTCGGGTTTCTTCATGCCGGCGATCTTGGCCGCCTTCTTGGCCGGACCGCCCGGAAAGAGGTCGTAGAGCTCCTTGGTGCTGATGACGCCGCTCTTGTTGAGCCTGCGGATGCTCGGCACCTGGCCGTTCTCCTTGAATTCCTTCTGCATGTACTCGATGACCTTCCAGTGGGCCGGGGTGAGCTCGGCGAGGCCCTCTTCCTTGGCGATGGCCGAGGCGACCTCGCGCGACCACTGCCCGAAATCGGTCAGGAAGCCTTCTTCGTCGACGTTGACCGTGATTCCTCCGTACTGTTTTTGCGGCATTCTCAGTCCCTCCTTGTCACGCCTTCTATCTTAGTCTCCGGGGCGCCGTTTTTCTATTCCGCCGCCTTCGGCGCCGCCCCCGGGCTCGCCGGACGCTTCTTGCCGGCCATCTTCATCTGATTGGGAACAAAGGGGATGGGCCGCCCCTTGAGCATCATGTGCCAGTAGATCCAGCGGAACGCGAGCTTGCCCCAATGATTGAAACGGCTCGGCTTGAGGAGCGGCAGCGGGCCCACGACGGGGAACGGGAAGCGACCGGGGAGCGGCTCGACCGCGTAGTTGAAATCGATCAGGATGGCCTTGCCGCGGCCCATCTCGACGAAGCAGTTGGCGTGCCCGTCGAACTCCTCGGCCAGGGGCTTTCCGGCGATGGCCCGCTCGACGTTCCCGGCCAGGGTCTCGGCCTGGAAATGGACGACCGAACCCGCCTTCGACGCGGGCAGGTCCGTCGCGTCGCCGATGACGAAGATGTTGTCGTGCTTCTTCGAGCGCAGCGTCTTCGGGTCGGTCGGGACGAACCGCAGCTCGTCGCCGAGCCCGGAGTCCTCGATGACCGGGGCGCCCATGTTCGTCGGGATGGTGACGAGGAGGTCGTACGGGACCTCACGTCCGTCGTAGCCGACGATCTTGCGGGCGGCCGCGTCGACGCGCTCGGTGCCGAAGTCGGGGACGACCCGGATCTTGCGCTCCTCGAGCAGGGCGCCGAGGGCCGCCGCCGCCACGGGCTTGGTGAAGGCGCCGGGTAGCGAGGTCACATAGACGATGTCGACGGCTTCGCGCAGCTTCCTCCGGCTGAAGTACGCGTCGCTGAGGAACGTGAACTCGAGCGGGGCGACGGGGCACTTGATAGGCATCTCGACGACGTGGACGGCGAGCGTGCCGCCCTTGAACGACTCGAGCTTGGCGGCGAGGGCGGCGCTGCCGTCCATCGAGTAGAAGTCGAAGATCGTGTCGCGCCAGCCGTCGAGAAGGCCGGGCGTCTCGGACGGGACGATGTCCGTGCCCGTGGCGATGATGAGAAGGTCATAGGGAAGCGCTTCGCCGCCCGCGACGACGACTTCGCCCTTGGCCGGGTCGATCCCCTCGATCGCGGCGATGACGAGCTCGACGCCCTTGGGGATGAGCTTGGCCCGGTCCTTGACCAGCTGGCGGCGCGTATAGCCCCCGAAGGGCACGAACAGGAAGCCCGGCTGGTAGAAATGCTCGCTGTCGCGGTCGACGACGGTGATGGCCCATTCGGCGGGGGCGAGCCGTCTGCGGAGGAGGTTGGCCATGACGGTGCCGCCCGTACCGGCCCCGAGGATGACGAGTCTCTTCATCGGCGTTGGCTCTTTTCAGGGTTGAGGGAAGCGAAATACTACCATTAACATCGCCTTCATTCAAATGGGGAAGGGCAATCCTGTTGTGCTAAAATGAGCGGCAACGAGGTGCGCGATGGCTGAGAAAGCGAAGAAGAACGCGAAAAAGAAAACGGCGAAGACGGCGATCGCGGCCTGGCCATCAAAAGTGCGGCAGCCGGCGCGCGGGACGCGGTGCTGGGGCGAGCTCGACGATCCGCTGATGCGCGAATACCACGACCGCGAATGGGGGACGCCGCTCCACGACGACCGTAAGATCTTCGAATTCCTCGTCCTCGAAGGCATGCAGGCGGGGCTGAGCTGGAGCCTGGTGCTCAAGAAAAGGGAAAACTTCCGGCGGGCGTTCAAGGGGTTCGAACCCGAGATCGTGGCCCGGTTCACGGACCGCGACGTGAAACGCCTGCTCGCCGACGCCGGGATCATCCGCAACCGGCTCAAGATCCTCGGCGCGATCAACAACGCCAAGCGCTTCCTCGAGGTCCAAAAGGAATTCGGCACGTTCGACAAATACATTTGGGGGTTCGTCGGCGGGAAGCCGTTGCGCTCGAGCCTGCGGTCGTTCGCGGACATGCCCGCTAGGACCCCGCTCTCCGATACCATCAGCCAGGACCTCAAGGCACGAGGGTTCAAGTTCGTCGGTTCGACCGTCGTCTATTCGCACATGCAGGCGACCGGCATGGTCAATGACCACCTCGTGACCTGTTTCCGGTACCCCAGGTCGAAATAGGGGCGAAATCCCCGGAACGCATATGACAGGGTCTTTTCGACCGATCCGCTTCATCAGGGACGAGTATGTCCAGGCCTATCGCGGTCTGCCGAAGCGGGCCTGGATCCTCTTTGCCGTCAACCTGGTCAATTCGTCCGGCTCTATGGTCTTCTTTTTCCTCTCGCTCTACCTGACGCGCCAGCTCGGGCTCACGACGGCGCGGGCCGGGCAGGTGCTCAGCGTTTACGGGGTGGGCTCGCTCGCGGGGGCCCTCGCCGGAGGCTGGCTCTCGGACCGCATCGGATCGATCCGCGCCCAGAAGATGAGCCTGGCCATGTGTGGGGTCCTGTTGATCGCCCTCGGCCAGGTCAGGACGATGGAGGGGATCCTGCCGCTGCTTTTTTGCCTGGCGCTCGCCGCCGGGACGCTCTATCCGGCCAACTCCACGTCGATGGCCAAGATCTGCCCGGCCGGGCTCCAGGTCAAGGGGTTCGCCCTCAACAGGCTGGCGAATAACCTCGGGGCGACGATCGGTCCGGCCATCGGCGGTGTGCTGGCGATGCGGGACTATCGGTTGCTGTTCTGGGCGGACGGGCTGACGTCGCTTGCGGCGGCCGTCGTGTTCGCGTTGCTTTGGAGGGGCGCGAGGGCCAGCACGGAAAAGGAGGGCGGGGAGGGGAGCGCCGAGGCGGTCGAAGGGAGCGACGCCAGCCGTCGGGAGGCGGCAGCGCCGAAGGCCCTCTCACCCTGGCGCGACGTCCCATTCCTTCTGATGATGCTCATCTTCCTCGTCTGGTGCTCGATCTTCGTCCAGCTCCTGACGACGTTCCCCCTCTACATGCGCAACGTCTACGGGCTCGCCGAGAACCGGATCGGTCAGCTCTTCGCGGTCAACACCATCCTGATCGTCGCGCTGGAGATGATCCTGATGGAGCGGATCCGGAAATACTCACAGGCCCGGATGATCAACGTCTCGTTCATCCTGCTCGGCCTCGGGCTCGGGCTGATGCCGCTCGGGCGCGGGTTCGCGTACGGCGCTCTCACGGTCGCGATCTGGACGTTCGGCGAGATGCTGAGCATGCCGCTCGTGACCGCCCTCATCGCCGCGCGGGCCGACGACTCGAACCGGGGCCGCTACATGGGCGTTTTCAGCTTCGTCTTCTCGCTCGGCTTCATCATCGCCCCGGCCGGCGGGACGGCGATCTACGATCGGTTTGGCCCCGACGCGGTCTGGTATGTTTGCGCCGCCCTTTGCGTCCTGATCACCGTGGGCTTCTCCGCCCTCCGCCCGTTTCTGGATAAGCAGCGAGCCTAAGATGGTGTCAGACCTACCTTTTGTCCGTTTTGGGTAAAAGGTAGGTCTGACACCATCGCGAGACGCAGTTCGGACTCCGTTTGAAATCCACCCATTTAGCGCTAAATTGGCCCTCCGCCTCACAACCCCACCCGTTCCCCTTGCCAAGGCCGAGTTTGTGCCTCTGGCGCTTTCCTGCGCTCGAATTCGCCCGTTCCTGCTGCAGCTGGGCAGCTCGTTCCCGGCCCGTACATGAGTATCCGAAGGCTCTCCCAGCGTCTTTTATTGTGAATCGTAACCGCTACCTGACGCTCACAATGGGAAGACCTATTAGGATCGAATATCCCGGCGCCTTCTACCATGTCTTCTCGAGGGGTAACCAAAAACAGCCCATCTTCTTTTCGGATGAAGATCGGTGCTATTTCATCGATTGCCTAAGGTCTGCATGCAAGAAATTCGGCGCCGTTGTCCACGCCTACTGCCTGATGCCCAACCACTTTCACCTTTTTCTGGAGACCCTGATGGCCAACCTATCAGAGATGATGCAATACCTGATCACCAATTATGTCTTGTATTTCAACAAGAAGCACGAGCGTTGTGGCCACCTTTTTCAAAGCCGGTTCCGGTCAGTCCTTGTCGATGCCGAAAGCTATGCCAAGGAGCTGTCCAGATACATCCATTTGAATCCCGTCCGGTCCGGGCTCGTCGATCGGCCTGAGCAATTCGTGTGGTCCTCTTATGGTTACTACCGTGGCACTGCGGTTTCAGAGCGGTGGTTGGAGACATCGGCCGTTCTGAGGCTATTTAGAGGCCAGAGGAGCGAGGCCCTTAAAGCCTACTCAAAATATATCGAAGACGGCATTGGAAAGGATAATGTCGCACCGATCAGAGAATCGGCAAAACAAGGGATTCTCGGAAACCAAGAGTTCATTGAGAAGATAAAGACCGAACAACTCGGGGACGATCTCAAAAAGCCGGACCGGGAGAAGCCCCAATTGAATGAGCTCCGTAAAAAGCCGGACCTTCAGCGGATAAAGGCCATTTGCGAAAGAACCCTCGGGGCCGGCAATAGATGGACGATGCCCGTCGCGATCCTTATCGGTCACAGATGCACAGCAGCAAGGCTCAAAGATCTTGGAGGGCTATATTCCTTGAGCGTATCAGGAGCTTCGAACGCCTGCTCGAGAGCGCGAAAGGCTATTGAGCAAAGCGAGGCGCTTTCAAGAACGGTCTGCGAGATCGAGAAGGAAATCGAGGCCGATTGACAGTGTCAGACCTACCTTTTGCCCAAAACGGGTAAAAGGTAGGTCTGACACCGTCTTGGTTATATGTTCCAGCGGTAGGAGACCTTGAGCAGGAAGATGTTGTCGCCGGGGGCGGAGAAGAGGTTGCCCAGGTCTCGCCCGAAGCGCAGTTCGCCGGGATTGGCGTAATCGGCACGGTTCTGCGTCCAGACGAAGTAGAGCAGGCTCCCGGGCCTGTATTCCCATCTCAACACCACGGTTCCCCGAAGCGATTTGTAGTTGAAGTCGGGATTGCCGAACGCGAAGGGGGCCGCGGCGCCCGCCGCTCCGTCCGGGTCGACCGTGTAGGTGCCGCTCGTCCGCGTCATAGCCGATCGTCGACCCGCTCCCGCCCTCCCCGTACACGTTGTACGAGAACGTTTTCGGCGCGACCAGCTCCTTAAACCGGTCATAATGTCCGACCGCGACGAACGGCTGCAGGTAAGCTTGGAGCGTCAACTTCGGCGTGAACGTCCAATCGAGCCGGATATCGCTCCCGAGGGTCTTCTGATCGATCCTCCCGAACACGTATCGGTTCCCGTACGTCGACGTCATCAACACGTCGTCCACTCGCCTCACCCATTGGATGTCGTTCCGCTCATATCCGAATGTCGGCCCCACGGACAGGCTGAAATTCGAGGCCGGCTTCCACCGCACCGCCAGCTCGCCTTGCCACTCCTCCGACGCCCTCGGCCTCTGGTACGTCGTCCCGGAGAACTCGAACACTACCGGCTTACGGCTGTCCGTGTTCAGCATAAAGTTGACCTGCCAACCCGACGGCATGAGCGCCAGCGGCCCGCCGCGCGTCAACGTCTTGCTGACCGTGTCCGGGTTATAGGCGAACATGGTGTCGAACTGCCAGAAGTTCCTGAGCTGGCCCTGGAACTCGAGGAGCCCGCCGTCCCAATTCTTGTTGCCGCCGAAGTCGTAGTTCCGGAACCAGCCGCCGATGACGAGCGCGTAGCGAAAGATCTTGCCCGGCTTCGTCCACTGATAGCCGGGGATGAACTGCAAATTGATGATGTCCGATCCGCCGTACTGGAAACCGGTGTCGTTCGGATCGAAACCCGGCGAGATGGCGCCCACGTTGGCCAGCACGAGGAGATTGCCGTTCTGCTTGGCCAGGTTGATCCGCCCCGCCCAGCCGCTGAGGCTCGTCGCTGTCGGGTCGACGCCGAGGTATCCTGCGTCCGGGCGCTGGAAATAATGCATCGACGAATTCTGGAGCCGCAGGATGTCTTCGACGCTGCCCTCGACCCGGGTCGCGCCGGCCCAGCCGCCCATGACCCAGTCCTTCTTCTTGTCGAGCGTGGTCCATCCGTCCATGGCCAGCGAGAACGCGTTCTTGTTGAGGATGCCGCCCAGGGTCTCGTTCTCGAGGTCGCGGGCGACGCCCGTCGCCATCAGCCCGAATCCGCTCCGGCCTTCGTTGATGTCCTTCTGGACGCGGAGCACCCCGTAGTACGAGAACGGCTCGACTTCCTGCCGCAACCGCGTCCCGAGCTGGTCGATCTGGGCGAATTCCCGGCCCGTCACGGCGTTGAGGAAGCCGAAGTTCCAGCTGCCGCCGAGCTTGCCGGTGAGCTTGGCCGCGCCCAGGATCGTCGTCCGGTCGGGCATCCGCGCGAAGCCGTCTTCGGTGACGTAGCCCTGCGGCTCGCGTCCAATGCGCCGGCTGTAGAAGAACGTCGGCGTCGGCCAATTGATGTTGGCGTTGATGAAGACCCCGCCGCGCCCGAAGTTATTGAAGAGCGAGGCGCCTTCGATGAAGAAGGGCCGCTTCTCCTCGTAATATGTCTCGTAGGCCGACAGATTGAGGACGGCCGGATCGACTTCGACCTGCCCGAAGTCCGGATTGACGGTGGCATCGAGGGTCAGATTGCTCTTCAGGCCGACCTTGAGGTCGAAGCCAACGTTGGCGAGCGCGCGATGGCCGGTCTCGAAGGGATTGCCCGCTTCGACGGGTCGGAACTGGGCCTGGCTGACGGCGTAGGGCATAAACTCGACGCGCCCGCCCGGTTTGATGCCGTTCAAACCTTCGAGCCGGGCGAACCGCGATACGAACGATGTTTCGCTCTTCGGGGCCCAGTTGAAGCTCGACTGCTCGTTCTTGCGCCGGAGCATGCGGCGGAAATTGACGCCCCAGACGTAGTCGTCCTTCTTGGGAAAGCGGATCTGGTTGAAGGGGATGCGGAACTCGACCACCCAGCCGTCGCCGTTGACAGCGGCCTTGTTCTCCCAAACGCCGTCCCACGAGTCGTCGTTGCTGACGTCGTTCGAGAGGGCCGCGTCGGTGATCGCGCCGGCCGGGTTGGCGTAGAAGGCGTAGCCGGAGCGCTTGTCGAAGTAGGGATCGACCGCGACCATGAACCAGTCCGAATCGGTCTGGCTGTCGCGGCGCCCGAGGCGCTTGAGGATCTTCGAGGGGTCAGAGTCGTGGCAGAACGCGGCGACATAAAGGGCGTGCTCATCGTAGGCCACCCAGACCTCGGTCGGCTCGCTGGCGGGGGAGCCGTCGTTGGGGTCGTTCTGGGTGAAACCGGTCGCCGCGGGCGCGGTCTTCCAGACCGATTCGTCGAGGCGGCCGTCGAGGACGATGGGCTCGGTGGCGCGGACGGCCTGGACGACCTTGGCGTCGGGAGCGGGAAGCGCGGGGCGGGTGGAGGGGCGGGACGATGTGCGGGTCGCGGCGGGGGTGGCGGCCGCAAACATGGGAGTGGCGGCAGCCAGGGCCAAAGACAAAGCCATAGCCAGGATTAGCCCGGATTTGGCGCTCTTTTTCATTGTTGACTCCTGATCGGCAACCGGTCGAATATCTTTTTACGAAGGCCCGATGGCCGGATTTTCTCGAGAAGAACGAATCCACTAATAAATACGAAACAGGAGGCCCGAATGTTGCTCCCCCGAGAAGAAGAACTCTAGGTTTGACCCCATCTTGGGCTTCGGATATCATGGGTCGCAGCCATGGATACACGATTCGGCAAGTTCGTCAGAGAATTCCCCGGGCGGCTGGCCATGCCGCTCTGCGTTTACTCCGGGCTCGAGATCACCGGCGAATCGATCGAGGATATGCTCAGCGTGCCGGGCTCGCAGTTCAAGGCCATCATGGCCCTCCAGGACCGCTATGGGACGCCCGTGCTGGTCACGGCCATCGACACGACCGTCGAAGCCGAGGCCTACGGCGCTGAGGTCAAGATATCGGCGCGCGAGGCCCCGTCGGTCATCGGGCGCCTCGTCACCAGCGCGGCCGATGTCGGCACCCTCGCCGATCCCGTGGCCGGCGATGCCCGGACGCGCGTCCCCATCGAAACGGCCTGGCGGCTGACGGCCGAAGTGGGGGAGGGTGTCCCCGTTCTGGGCGCGATGCTCGGACCGTTCGCGCTGGCCACGAAGCTCTTCGGCCTAAAAGAGGCTATTGACGCCACGTCATCCGAGCCCGACACGATCGAAGCCCTCCTCGACATCGTGACGGGCTTTCTCTGCCGCTACGCGCTCGAGTTCCGGGAGACGGGCGCCTGGGGCATCCTCGTGGCCGAGGCGCCGGCCGGGAAGCTCCCGCCCGAGGGCCTGGCGCGCTTCTCGACGCCGTTCGTCAAGCGCATCATCAAGGCCGTCGAGACCCCGGAATTCGCCGTCGTCCTCCACAGCTGCCATGCCGCGATCGGCCACCTCGACGCGATCATGGAGTCCGGCGCCGGAATGTATCATTTCGGCGCGGGGATGGACATCGTCGCGGCGCTCGGGAGAGTCGGGCCCGAAGTCGTTCTGGGCGGGAACCTCGACGCGACCACGGTCTTTCAAAAGGGGACGCCACAGGCGGCGGGCGACGCGACCAAGGCGCTCCTCGAGGCGACACGCGCCCTATAAGAACTTCATCGTCTCGACAGGGTGCGATATCCCGCCGGGCTCGCCGCTGGCCAACCTCAACGCCTTCTTCCGCGCCGTCACCGAATTCAACAAGTAAGAGCCGGGTCGCCCCTCTTGCCGAAATCTTTCAGGGACCCTCTCATGGTCGACCCGGACGAACACCTCGACAAGGCCTCCGGACCACTCTCGCATATACCGGCCCTGCCTGATCTGGAGCCCCGTTTCTTCGGATTCGCCGACGGACCTGACCCGGAGAATGGCCGATGGGATGAACCGATCATCCTCGAGCCGTCCCGAAACATTTGTGACCAAAACGTGTTCGAGGCGGACTCGACTCCGGATCCTGCTCCCAAAAGGACCCACAGTTGATACTCCAAAGGATTGAAGGGGAGCCACAGGCCGATATCAGCGAATCCCCGTGATCTCAAAAAAGCCGTCGCTTCCTTATAGGGTTCTTTCAGGTCCCGCATGTAGGGATTGCTGAAGTACTGGTCGGTCCGGCTGGCCGTCCAAATGGTCTCGTATCGATTCTCTTCCGGCACGCGGATGGCCGAAACCAGGCTGGGGGGGAGCAGAAGGCGGGATTGATTGAAACACAGCCAGGGCAAGGCGGCGACGCAAAGGCCAATAGCGACAATGGCGGTCAGCCGTTCGCGACGGAACTTTCTCCAAGACAAGCCCGATGATGGGGCAGGACAACAGGAAAAAAGGCAGATGAAGGCGGCTGTTCCAAGGTTGCCATTTGAGCATTAAGCAGAACAAAAGGGATCCCGCCATCACCGCGACGAGATACCCCATCAGGCGGCGCCGCGACCGGAATGTCGACGAGAGCAGGCAGATCCCAAAACTCAAGACGATGAGCGCGAGGTGCGACTGGGTTGCCCGCATCGTCCTCGTAAGTGCTCATCCGGCGGATCTGGAACTTCCCCCAAGTCGTGGTCCTCGGATCGTCGACGCTGATCCCCAGGACGTCATGGACTCTACGGACCGCCTGATCGATCTTGGCATTGACGGCCTTGGAAGGCGTCCCCAGGTGGAGCGAGACATTCCGGATGACGTTGGACGCCAACGCGGCAGGAGTATGCACGCTGTTCGTGACACGCTCCTGGCCAGGCCCCACGGTGAGCGGCCTGCCGAAGAGGGCCATGTTCCGGCTGAAGTGCCCGAAATTGACGATGAGCGCCGCCGTCACGACCAAAAGACCATAGGCCAGGGCGCGGGCTTTCAGCCGCTTGAACATGAGCCAGGCGATCCATATCGAAAAAGGGGCCGCATAGATGAACGCGCTGCCCTTGGTCAGCACAGCCAGGCCAAGGCTTGCGCCCGCGCCCAACGCATAAAGGAGGTCTTTCGTGGGCGACGGATCGGAACGCGCCGTAAGCCAGCGCAAAGAGAGAGCGGCGAAGCAGATCAGCCAAAAGGTCAGGACATAATCATTCTGCGTGCTCGAACCCTGCAGGATGCCCATGGGCAGGGTTGCCGCGACGACAACAGCGATGATCTGTCCCCGGACATTCGCGCCCAGGAGTCCGGCGAGCACCGAGATCCCCACCAGGCTGCCGATCATGCTCGCCCATTGAACGCAATTCGCGAACATGTCGCCGCCGCTCAGTACTTGAAGGTGCATGATGGCGAATTCGGCCCAGGGCATCTGGTAGAGCTGCGGCAAGTAGCCGGTGGAATAGTGGCGGACACTCTGATCCTGGATCCAATGAGCGACGCGGGCCATGTGATAGGACATCCCATCCCACGTATTGGGGGGCGCGACGATCGCGATCACTCCGACCACGGCAACGATGGCGACGACGATGCCGACCGAGATCCGCTCCTGCGCCGAGAGTATCGGGAGCCTCGGAGCGGGGGAGGGACCCGGCCATCGGCTCCCCGAACCCACCCAAACGACGATGGACACGAGCAGCAAGGCCGTCCAGGCCGCCGCCAGCCCGAAGAAGTTGATCAGGCCAAAGACGCTCAGCAATTCCGTGACGAGCGTGACGAGGACACCCCATATCACCGCTGAAATGATGAAAGAGAAGCGCCAAGAATGAGTCGCCCTGCGGACCGTCAAGAACATGGAGAGGAACGTGAGAACAGGAAGCGCGATGAAGCTGATCACGTGGTTCCTGGCGATCCCGACCTTTATGCCCCCCTTCTATTCCCTAGTCCCCGATGGCCACCGCGAAGAGGTACCAGGCGGCATGAGGCAGCCACTGCTCGGCCCAGCGCCAGTCGTCATCCTTGCCCGTCTGCGCGTATCGCAGGCCGAAGTCGATGTCCGTATCCTCCGTGTAGCCGCCGGTGATGCCGTTGCAGATGCCGCCCGGCGCGTTCGTGTACTCGTAGGAATCGAAGAACATGTAGGGGATGTTGTTCCGGCCGTGGCCGTGGAGCATGCAGGCGTCGTACGGATTGAGCCCCAGGATCCAGTTCAGCTGGTCGCGGCCGAAAGCCTTCATCTATTCGCGACGCAGTTCCGCGTCGTCGCTGAAATACCTCCGCGGCGAGCCGGGCCGCCGCGGCCATCGAGCCAAGCCGGGCGTTCTCGCCCTGCCACCAAGGCGCGGTCTCGGTGTCATGGGGGAAGAAGAAGGACGTCCGGCGCGTCGCCGCCCCGTCCTTCGACTGGACGAGCTGGCGGCTGTAGCCGAACGGATTGGCGACCTCGGCGGTCACCGCGAGCTCGAACGCGAGCGACTTCTTGACGGCTTCGAGCGCTTTCGTCCGGTTCGCTTGGTCGGCGACCTCGGCGTAAGCGAGCAGACTGACCACGGGCATCCCCGCGTCGACGGGGTGGAAGAACGGCCGGTCGCCGCCCTCGCCGTCAGCGCGCCAGTAATTATCGTACCTGGCGCCGCTGACTGAGCCGCCGGCAGTCCCCGCTCCTTCAGACGCCCAGGACGTCAATCTCGCGACGAGCGACGCGGCCCGCCGGTCAGCGGCTTGCCCATAAACGGGCTTCCCCGTCGTCCGGAAAAGCTCGACCGCCGCGATGAGCGCGCAATAGTCATCGATGATGTTCTCCTTGCCGTCGTTGGTGAACATCAGGTTGTTTTTCTCGAGGAAGGCGAAGGCGTCCTCCGCGGCCTTGAGATAATCGGCGGCCGTGAAATCGCCCTCGCCCCGGCTCACCCCGTAGCCCTCGCTGCCGGGAGCGCCCGACCCGCCGCCCCGCGCCGCCGCCATGGCCAACGCGGCGATGCAGAGCCCGGCCCCCTCCCTGTACCCGGCCTCGTAAGCCGCGTCACCCGCGATCTTCTCCCGGCCGTAGTCGCGGAACTTGTCTTTCGTTTCCGGCGTCAGGATGATGTGGCGCTCGGCCTTCGCCGTTATCCGCCTGTCCTCCGGCTTCTTCTCCGGGCCGCGTCCCGAGACGGTGATATAGAACGACCCGGCCGGGTTCTTGCTCCGAACGAGATAATCGGCGCCGAAAAGGGCCTCATCGAGGAGACGTTTCTGATACTGCTTGAAGTAAGGCTCACTGCGTCGCTCGAGCTCGCGCAGGGTCATGAACAAGCTCCAGGCCGTGAGCGAGACCTGTTGGGGATTGAAATAGCTCGAGTAGGACAGGTGGGAGAGGTGCTTGCCGTAGTCGCCGGTGGCGTCGAACCAGCCGCCGTGGAGATCGACCATTCCGGGCTTGCCCTCGAAGGTCATCCGACGGTCGGCCTTGTCCCAAAGTCCTGACGAGCGCTGGCCCTTGAAGTAGTAGATGGAGTCCGAGAGCGTGGCCCGCTCGAGCGCGTTTTTCTGCACGAGGATGGGGTGAGAGCGGACTGGCGCCGGTCGCGGCCGCGACCAGCCGTTCCCGCGTTCGCCGCGCATTCGATGACGTAGGTCCCTTCGTTCTTGACCTCGGTCCAGTCGATCGTCCAGAAGTCCCAGTCTTTCCACTTCGCGACCGGTCCGATATGGGCAGGCGTTCCCGTTAGTACAACCTCGCCGCCTGGATAGCTCTTGACCGTAAATGCCGCGAACGAATCGCCGGCGTGGCCTTGGATAATGGCCTTCTTTGTCCCCGACGGCTCGTAGCCGACCTGGTTGGCCAGGATGCGCGCGCTCTGCGTCTTGACCTGACCTTGAGCCGGACGATCGCCCTGCCCTGTTCTGTCCGACTGAGGCGAGCCGCAGCCGGCCAGGACCAAGCAGAGGCCGAAGCAGGTTATCGAGGCGAAAAATAGCCTTCGAGACGAATGAAACATGGGACCCTCCTACGGGACTTCGGGCCGATCGCGGCCGCGGGCACATTCTATAACAGTCCGGTCCCGCAATAAAATCCCGTCTTCGAAACCTTGAAAGCGCTTTCAGGGCGGTGATACAGTAGGGGAGGCGAGCCCGAAGAGATCATGGAGCAATATCGAATGCCGCGCATCTGTGTGCCGTCCTTGAGGAAGTTCCGGAAAGTCGTTTTCCAGGGCGCCGTCCACGAAGCGCAGGACGTCCTCGCGGAGATCGATGACATCGACCTGATCTGTCCGGAGCCCCGGCCGGGCTTTTCGTTCCGCGATCGCATGCAGAAGAAGCTCGTTTGGGTGGATTTTACGAAAACGCTGCCGGTCCTGAATCCCGGCCTCGGGACGATCCGGCTCGAGCGGAACTATGACCTGTTCATCGCCTTCTGCCAGAACTGGACCGACCTTTTCGCCTTGAACGCGATCAAGGGGTGGAAGGGGAAGTGCGGGACGAGCGTCTGCTGGATCGACGAAATATGGGCCGCGTGGATCCCGCGATACAAGAATTGGATCCACCTTCTGGACCGGTTCGATCAC
Source organism: Candidatus Aminicenantota bacterium (assembly GCA_963809345.1). Lineage (GTDB taxonomy): Bacteria > Acidobacteriota > Aminicenantia > Aminicenantales > Saccharicenantaceae > RBG-16-66-30. The sequence continues at coordinate 900,689 of CAWEJF010000009.1, forward strand.
ATCGCCGTGACCTACAAAGGCAGCGTGAGCGCCCTCGAACGGGTCCTCGGGCGGCCGTGTCATTGGATCCCCCACGCCGTCGACGCTCTGCGCTTCACGCCCTATCCCGATCCGCCGGCGCGCGTTATCGACGTGTACAGCATCGGGCGCAGATGGGACCAGGCCCATCACGCTCTGCGGGGCCAGGCCGGAAGCGGCGGGATCTTCTATGTCTACGATACGACCTGCTTGAGCGACGCCGATACGCTCGACCATAGGGAGCACCGCGACCTCGTCGCCAGCCTGGCCAAACGGAGCCGGTTCTTCCTGGTCGCGCCGGCGAAGATGGACGCGTCAGGGGAAAGTCAGGGCCAGAGCGAGATCGGGTCCCGCTACTATGAAGGGGCCGCGGCCGGGGCGGTATTGATCGGAGACAAGCCCGACGGCGACTCCTTCGGCGAGCTCTTCGGCTGGCCGGACGCCGTCGTGAAGATCGAGCCGGACGGCTCGGATGTGACGCGCGTCATCGCCGACCTCTCCCGGCAGCCGGAGCGAATGCGGGAGATCAGCCGGAGGAATGCCCGCGAGGCTCTGCTTCGCCACGATTGGGCCTATCGCTGGGAGAAGCTCTTGTCGATGGCCGGGCTCGAGCCCCGGCCCGCCCTGGGCGTCAGGAAGGACCGTCTGAAGCGCCTGGCAAATGGGGTTGGGTCGTAGCTTCCTCTGCGAAGGCGCCCGACTAATCCAGTCGAGGGCGGCGGGCTGCCTGGGCGGCACTGACAGCCACCAGGGCAATGCTGCCCAGCTCCAGGAGCCAATTCAGCTTGAGGCCCACGACCCGCCACCCGAGAAACACGCCGACATGGTGGAAGGATGCGGCGCGCATGACGACGAAGAGCAGCAACATGCTCAAACCGATCAGCAAAAGGGTTCTTCCCCGAAAGACAGATCGGGTCTTCCACACCAGAAAGACGAACGCGGCAACGCTGACCAAGCCGACGGCGACGACGAACCAGAACTGGATCGTGCGCCGCTGTTCATACCATCCGCCCCGATTCGCGATGATCCGACCCACATTCGTCAAAAGCGACTGGAGGTCGAGTTGCTTGTTCACGCACAGGAACGCCATGAGTACCGCGACGCCCATCCACATGCGGCGCTGGCGGCGTGCCTCTGCGTCTTCGGCGGCGGCAGCGCCGGCCGCCGCGGCTGTCCGCTTTAATGCGGCGACAAAACACAGGATCGCGGTCAGGCCGTAGGCCACGACGGTCAGCCAGCCCATGAAGGTGGGGTCGCCGATCCGCGGCCGCCAGTAGATCTGGGAGAAGAACTCCGCGAGGTTCATTTCTTCGCTTCGAAAAGAGTCCAGGGGTAGGCTTTGAGGTCTTTGAGGAAGGGCGCCTGCCACTTGTACTCGGGGTGCTTGGCCAGGAAATCCTTGGCCACGAAGTCCCGCCCGCACGGATGGCCCATGTGGGCCCACATTTTCATCTCTTTCACGAGCGCGCTCGAGGTCACCTTTCCCTGGACGGACCCGGCAGGCGCGAACGGCGCCCAGCTGAATTCGGGCGTCCCCTTGGGGTCCTCATCGACGTGCCCGCAGAGGACATTGCTGTTCGAGCCCTCTTTCCCCGTGGCCATGTCGACGTGGTCGGCTTCGAAGAGCTTCCCGTCCTCGACATCGATGTAGCCCTTGTACTCCTCCATCAGCTGCTCCCAGCGGGCCTTGCGGACGAGCACGGACTGGGTTTTATCGGCCGCATTGAACGTTGTCTCCTCGGCGATGACCTTTTCGTCGCCAGGGAAGTTCGATCCGACGAAATACCCATCCATCGTCCGCCACAGCCGCTGATTCTTGAGCCCCAGCTCGTATTTGGCGATCTCGCCCGTCTTCGTGTCGCCGACGAGCCAGTCGTTGGCATAGGCGCCGTTGTTGTCGGCTGTCATGATGCGGACGAAGTCGTCGATAGACGCGGCATACTGGGCGGCCTTCCTCGCCCGCATGAATTCTGGCGTTCCTTCTTCACGGAAGCCCTTGAACGTGCCCATGGTCGTCTCGGTATAGACGAGGCCCGGCGCTGTTCATGACGAAGTCGTCGCCGCTGTGGATGGCTCCCGGCATGCAGTCCATCAGGATGCGCTGGCCCGACGCCGGCACGATGTCGGCGATGACGTTCCAGCGCGACCCGACGATGTAATCGACCCAGTTGTTGTGGCCGACGACGATCCCGCCGCCCTCGGTCCAGCTCCCCGTGGCGATGAAGGCGCTGCAGTAGCCGGGGGCCTTATTGTCCCCGGCCCCCTTCTTGGCCATCTCATTGAGGTAAGGGACATAATACCAGGCGAGCTCGATCCAGCCGTTGAGGGCCGTGATGTCGATGCGGTCGTATTTCGTGCGGGGAAGGCGTGCCTTCAGTCCGGCCGCGATGCCCTCGATCTCTTCCTGGTACTCGGGCTCGAGCTTGGGCCAGAACATGCGCTCGGCGGCGCGCCCTGAAGAACGCCCAATCGCGCTTCGTCGAGCCCTCGAGGAAATGCCCGAGCGCCTTCAGGAAGTCGTCGATCTCCGCTTGCGAGCAGCCACCCGTGCTGGAATCCGATCTCGCGCGGCGTCCCCTCGAGATGGACGTTGATCCAGCCGTTCGTATCGACGCGCGTCGCCTTGGCCAGTTCGACAGGGGTCGCAGGAGGTGCAGCGGCCTTCTTCGAGCAAGCCGGGGAGAGAATGATAAGGGCAGGTATGACAACGAGGACAGCCGGCAATCCAATTCGTACAGGGAATCTGAGATTCATGGATGCCTCCTTTATTATGGGGCGCTTCATTAGTCGTCATTCGACAATAGGGTTGAGGGAGGAGCGCTTCTGTTGAGGATATAACGGGCCTTGGAGGAATTCAAGAATTTAGCGTCTCTCTGTCCAGGTCTGCGGGCTCAACAACAGGGTGCGCCGCTCACATCAGATTCCTGGGTATCGCCTGAATCCTAACCACCATGGTTTCTAGCCAATTGGCCTCTCATCTAATCTGGAGGCAAGACATGTTAACTCGAGGTTCAGGGAACACTCAGGGTAAGGCAATTTATCTGAGCAGGGAAGCCTTCTATTGGCTAGCTTCCCAATGAAGCTTCAAAAGTAGGCCTTTAAGACTCCGTATCATCTCCCGGTAGAATCTTGTCGGCATCCTTAATTAGCGATAAAGAGATTCTTTGCGAAATGGCCGTTAGCAGACACTTAAGTAGGGAGCGAAGAGATGGGTATGATGTGAAGGATTTCATATAATACTTTATTGCTTCTGCCCTTCGACCAGCGATAACGAATACGTTGCCCATTGCACGCCAATTATGATTCAGCGCCCTCCTAATTGCTCTTCTCTCGGCAACTCTTAGCCCCTGATGACTGAGAAGATTATTGAGAACCTTCCCATATGAGTTATAAGTGTATACACGATTTTGCCGGGCCTGAATAACGAGACTTTGGATCGCCTCCTCCCGCCTGATGACATGGACCAGTGCTCTTCTATAGATTGAGAATGGCCCTTTTAATGCCATTTTAGCTATCACGTCAAAATCCTCAGCAATTCTCAAGGTTGGATCAAATCCTCCAACCGTTGACAAGACATCGTTTCGCATGATCATAGCCTGCCGAAACCATGGCCCGTGATTAATAATGGTAGAAAGCGGACGATTTAGTAGCAAATATTCGTCTTTGCCAAACATCCTTGATAATAAAGTCATCTGGAAAAGGTCTTCCTTTGTCTGGTCAGCAAGCACGGTATACGCGTTCGTAACGTGCACGATAGCATCGGGGCACTGGGCTACTCGCTGCATTTGCATTTCTAGATACCCAGGCAACCATTCATCATCAGAATCTAGGAAGCCGATCCATTCTCCCCTAGCTGCTATAAGACCTCTATTGAGAGCCTCGCTGACTCCTTGATTGTCTTGGCGGATAACCCGAATATTGTTTCCAAAACCTGCGAGGAGTTCACTTGTTTTATCCGTAGACCCATCATCTACAACAATCAGTTCAAGATCCTTATACGTTTGGGTCAGAACGCTTTTAATGCTGACGCCGACAAAGCGTTCGCGGTTATACGTGGGGATTAATATGCTAATATTTGGCAGGCGTGATTTCCGGGGCTCCTCTATTGTCTTGTTGAACATCTACCTATCCTTAAGATAAATGGCGAGACCTGAAAAAACCCAGAATAGATGATAGAGATCTAGTGCCCAAAATATAAAAAAGCCTTTTAATGCAGAATACGCCTGCTAATCCCATTATGCATAAGTTTATAAGGAGGTAGCCACCGTGGAATAACAATGGCGTCAGGAATATCACCATGATCGCGGCGCCGCCTATGCACAAAAGCTGCGCGTTTGCCCGGGAAAAGGAGAATGAATATTTTCGGCGCACGATGAAATAGATGAGAAACAAATAGACCAAATTCGTCCCGAAAAAGGCTATGCCGACTCCTGTCAGACCGAATTCCCTGATGCCAAGCCAGGCCAGGCAGAGATAAATACCATCCTTAACTACTTCAGTCCAAACAAACAACTTGCCCTCGCCTTTTGCGCGAAATATGAAGCCCATGGGCCAGCTTACCACTTGGAGAAAGACACCGAGTATCTGCCACCTCAATAAACTGACGGCAACAATAAATTTTGAAGAATAAAATAAGGGGATTACTAGTGGCGCGAGAATCATCGTAGCAAGGACACCGGGAATGGCGAATAATACGCCTACTTCTACTTGCTTATCGATAAGAAATCTACATTCAGAATTATCATGGGATGCCGAAGAGAGTCGAGGATAATAATCGGCGATCATTGCGGTCAGAAGTATTCCTACATAAAAAGATGATAATGTCTCCGAGGCTTGATAAATGCCGGCTGCGCTGAGACCCAAATTCCTTATTACAATTACCCTTATTAGGTATTGAGTCCCGGTTATTATTAATGAACCTAGCATCAGAGCTAAGCCCAAGGTCAATAGAGGGCGTGCTTCCAACCAAGTATCTCGCCAACGCATAGCAGCGGTTTCAATCTTGATTTTTCTGCTAAAGTACCACGTAGTAAGGAGAGTAATTACGGATTGTGCCAAGAGAAAATAGACAAGCCCCTGTTCTTTGAATAGATAAATTATGGGAATACTGCAAAGCGTCGTAAAGAACGCGCTAAGAATGGTCAACTTTGCCAGATCCTTGATGCGGCGCATGCCCTGAATTAGCGCAGCCTGCCCCCCAGAAATCGCTCCCAAAAGGATGGTAGCCGAAAGCAGAATTAGGTCCTGATTATGGCGAGAGTCGCCAAAAGATAAAAGACCTATCTGCCTACTCAGGAGAATTAATATTAGGACCCCAAAAGTGCCTGTGAGACTAACAACACGCCTCAATGTTATGATGGTGCGATCGATTTTAACTTTGTCCTGTGATTGAGAAGCTACCGCTATCTGCCGCACTCCACTTTCACTTATTCCGAGTCCCGAAGATGAACTGATAAGGCTAGTAATAGACTGATATATTCCAATTATTCCAAAACCGCTTGGGCCTAAAACCAGGGCAAAGAACTTATTGCGGATGATCCCCAGGAATATTGTAATTACAGATGAGGCACCCATAACAAAAGTGGATTTCATTATCCTTCCGTAGGCGTTTGCTGTCTTTTCGTGCCTATCGGCAGGCAAAGCCCCTTGTGTAGTGGGAGGCCTAGAATCAATCTCGAGATCAGACAAATTGACCTGAGAGAGAAGGGTTCATCCTACGTTATCGCTGCCTAAAGCAAGGGGTATACTTTTAAATATTGCCCAACCCAATAATCATTCAGCTTTGGAGTAGTTATAATATTGCCGGGCGTAGTAGCCGTCCTGTTCGACCAGGTCGACGCCGTTCAGTATCACTCCCAGGCATTTCAGCTTGTGGGCGTCGAGCTTCTGCTTGGCCTGCTTCATCGCCTGGATCGGGGTCTGCCCGCCCCTTGCGACCAGGATGATCGCGTCAGCCATCGGCCCCATGGCCAGGGCGTCCGAGACGGCCAGGAGCGGCGGCGTGTCGAGCAGCACGAAATCGAAGCTCCGCTTGAGGTAGGCGATGAGCGCGTCCATCTTCTCGGACGTGAGGAGCTCGATCGGATTGGCCGGCAGCGGCCCGCTCGTGATCAGCTGAAGGTTGGGGATCTCCGTGGGTATGACGATCTCAGCCGGCTCGATATTGGAGCTCAGGTAACGGCTCAAACCCGGTCCGTTACCGCCGCTGATGCCGAATATTCTTGCCTGTTTCGGTTTCCGCAGATCGGAATCGACGATGACGACGCGCTTGTTGCCCTCTGCCAAAGTGATGCCCAGGTTGGAAACGGTGGAGGATTTCCCCTCTCTCGCCAACGGGCTCGTGAATAGGATCGTCTTGATCCTGCCCGGCGGGGAGGAAACGAGCAACGTCGTTCTTATCGAACGGTAGCTCTCCGCCTGGATCGATTGGGATTCTCTGGCCGCGATGAGCTCGATCTTGTTCTTCCAGTATTCCTTTTCGACGGGATCCGTGGGGGATCCGTTAGGCTCGAGGAAGCGAGGCCTACCGCTGTCCCGATGTTTCGGGGGCTTGCCCTCGTCCTTTCCGCCTTTGCCCTTGAAAATGGAGCGGATCTTGGCGAATTCCGCGAAGGGGCCCCTCGGCTTGGCTTCTGCCTCGAAAGCAGGGACCGTTCCGAGCGTCGGGATGCCGATCGCGTTCGTCACATCCTTGGTCGTTTTCACGGTGTGATTCAGGAATTCCAGCCCCACGGCCAACCCTATCCCGCCGGCCAGGCCGACCAGAAGACCCATAAGGAGGTTCTTTCTCTTATTGGGGGATGCCGGCTTGAGCGGATAGTCGGCCTTGTCGACGACCCAGACGTTGAGCGACTCCAGTCCCTTGAGCCTCGATGAGACATCGGTCTCGCTCTGCCGCTTGGACAGGGCTTCGAGCAGGGATTTCCGGTTCTCGAGCTCGATCTTCATGCTGTTGTAGACGACCGAATTGCTGCTGGCCTTGTAGGCCTCGTTCTTCTGGGTGTTCAGCAGCCCGCGGAGCGACTGCTCGTTGTTGAGTGCGGCCTGGTATTCGCTGTAGGCGCTCCGGATCATGTTCTGAGTTTCGTTCTTGAGCGCCTCCGTGGCCGCGTCGAGCTCCGACTTCAGGCGCTGCATGGCCGGGAATTCCGGCCTGACCGTCGTCAGCCGGGTGGCGTATTCGCGGCTGAGCGTGATGTACTGCTCCCGGAGGCGCTGGATGAGGCTCCCCTCCGGCGCGTTGGGGATCTCGCCCAACGGGGCCGATTGCAGCTGGTTGTAGATATTGTACTTGTTGACCCGGTCGAGCGTCGCGGCCGTCAAGGCGCTGTTGACCTCCCCGATCCGGGCCACGGACGGCGCCTCCGCCGTGGAAAGCGGCAGGATATCCCTTTCCGAGCCGTACTGGTTGAGGGCCCTTTCCTGCTTGTCGATCTCGGTCCGGAGCTCGGCGATCTGGGTGTTCAGGAACTCCGTGGCTTGCTCCGAGGCCGTGTACCTTTTCTTGACCAGCAATTCTATATAGCCGTCGAAAAGGGTGTTCAGAACCTCGGCCGCGAGCTTCGGATTGCGATTGCTGAAGCTGACGTCGACGAGCTGGGTACGCTCTTTCGGCGAGACGGAAACGCTATCCAGAAAATTCTGAACGAGCATTTCGCGGAATATAGGATCGGCGGGATCGGGGAGCGGCTCGCCCCTTTTCGGCTTTCCCGCGAAATCGGGATTTTCGTAAAGCTTCAGCTTGTCGATCGTGTCGGACGCCAGGGCCCTGCTTTGCAGGAGACGGGCCTGGCTTCCGAGGCTGGAGCCGGTGCCGATCGCTTGCACTTCTTCGAAGGGCAGGATGTTCGGATCATCCTCGATCCAGAGAGTCCCGCTGGCGGTATAGACGGGAGTCACGGTCAGCGTGTAGGCGGCCACGGCGCCGAGCACGATCACAAAAAAAAGAAGCGCCGTCCATTTCCATTTGAGGAGGATGTGCCAATAGTGCTGGACTTGAGAGAGAAGTCCTGCCTGCGGTTCCTTTGCTATCTCTGTGGCCATTTTCGGTATCCTTGGCGGCGTTCCCGGTTCAGGGAACGATGACGACGTCGCCTTCCTCGAGAACGATATCGGCGATCTTGCCGCTGATCATCTTCTTCAGGTTCACCCCGATCTTCATCTCTTTGTCGGTCCGTTTATCCCTGCGCTTGATCACGACCTTGGATTTCTTGGCCCACTCCGTCGTTCCTCCGGCCTGGGCGATGGCCTGGAGCAGGGTGATCTTTTTCGAGCTCAAGAAGGGGATGGCCCCTGGCGAATTGACCTCACCATAGACGAAGACGTTGAGCGTCTGATCGATGGGAATGGTCAGGACATCCTTCGGCTTCAGCTCGATGTTGAGCTCCGGATTGCCGTTGGTCATCAAGTCCTCGAGGATGATGACGATCCTCTCCTGCTTGCCATCCGGGCCCGTCCGGTAGATGAAGATCTCGTTCATGGCCTGGGCGGTCAGGCCGCCCGCCTGGGCGATGGCTTGGAGGAGGGTCGTGGGCCCGACCAGCTCGTACATACCCGGCCTGCCGACAGCGCCGATGACGGAGACCTTCTGATATTCCTTGATGAAGACGGTGACGTGAGCGCCCTTGGTGAACTGCTGGTCGAGGAGCTGGGCTAGCTTGGCTTCGAGCTCCTGGGCGGTGAAGCCTGCGACTTCGACTCTGCCGAGCAGAGACAGCGTGATCGAGCCATCTTCCGAGACTCGGACCGTCTGGTTGAGCTCGGGGAGCTCGAACACGGTGATCTCGAGGAGGTCCTTCGGCCCGATGCGATAATCGTTGACCTGGACCGCCTGGGTATCCTGTAGCGGAAAGACCAGGGGAGCAAGGAAGAATGCAGCTAGCATGCTTCCTGCGAGAACGGTGGCTCTTACTCTATTGATAAAAATCGCTTTCATGGGCGTCCCTTTCGAGCATTATATATCCCTTTAGTCGCCCAGTCTACCGGAGGGGGCGACGGATCATCGAGAAAGACCGCGGACCGGGGCCGACATCCCGGGGCTCCCGAAGCCATAAACCAGATTAAAGCCGAAGAAGTTCCTATTTCGGACCGGGTCGGTCGCGTTACGCGTTCTCTGTGAGAGCGTTCCAAGCAAGCTCATATCCAAATACCGGGCCAGTTTGAAATTCAAGCTGAAGGTGTGACTCAAGAAGCGGTTATTCACGCCTTCGAAGCCCGAGTCTCCGGGATAATCATTGTTCGTAATGAAAAGTCATAGGAGAGGGAGGCTCTCCGCGAGAGATGGCGCGTTAAACCCGCGCCGTAGCTCGTCTTCAGGTAGTAGCTTGCTCCGGAATAGATAGAGAATTCGAAACCCCTTGAAAAAATGACCCTCACGGTTGTTTTTTTCATGGGCTCGAACGATATTTCGGCCTCTCCGGCGAATCCGGCCCCGTCCGACACGCCGGGGTCGTCGATATCGAGACGCATGTAGCCCAAGCTGACGGTCCCGCGAATACCTATCCTTTGGAGGACCTCGCCCAGCCTGGGGATGAACTCGACGCCCGCGAAAGCGGCATAGCTCTTAGCGTTACGGTTGGCCGCCTCTGCTCCCGTGAACTTGTAGATGCCGAATTGCCCGTCCAGGAAAATTCTCGTTCTGGGGCCGGGTTGGACGTACGTGACCAGGTCGAAATAATCCTCGCGACGGTCGAGCCTATCGGCGATGTTCGTCCCGAGATACTCGGCATCACTGTAGCGGTATTCCGCTCCCCCGTAGATCAAGGCGAGCGACGTCGTCTTCGAAACCTGCCAGAGGGCGAGCCCGTTCAGGCCGTCCCTCTTTTCCCGGACATTGATGTCCAATTCGGGGCTGAAACGCCGCCGGACGTTGGCCGACTCCCCGCCCGCCTGAACGTAGACCTTGTCGAGGGCGAAATGGATCGCTCCCTGGAAGGTGTTGTTCCAGGCCCGCTCCCTCTCGGTTTCGAGATAGAACAGGTATTGAGGCGTGTCGGAGACATCCAGAACGACCTTCTTGCTGAGCGGCAGGAGGACCTGGACCGGGAGGCCGGCCGAGAAAGTGTAGTCGGGGACAGCTTCGTCGAGATAGCCGTAATAGACGTCGCTGTCATAACCCGCGTTCGTGAGCTCGAAGGAGGCGTTCAATCTGAGAGCTCCCAGACGTATGCGCGCGGCGTTGACCATCTCTTCGAGGTTGATGCCCACCCACGTGCTGCCTTGGGCCCGCATAGAGTTGGGCGAGCCGAGAAAACAGGCCAGTGCGGCCGAAATCACAAGCGTTGCCGCAAGCTTTCTACGCATTCTCGATCCTTGACCTTCGCCCGTCCGTCAGTAAGCCCCGATCCCGAACAGGACGACAGGCACCGTCTTCATCAGGATCTTGGCGTCCATCCAGAGCGACCAGTTGTCCAGGTACTCGAGGTCGAGCTTCATCCAGTCGTCGAAAGCGATGTTGTTCCGACCGTTGACCTGCCACAGGCAGGTGATGCCCGGCTTCATCGAGAACCGGCGTCTTTGCCAATCCTTGTACTTGTCGACCTCGTCGGGGACCGTCGGCCTGGGGCCGACGATACTCATATGGCCGATAAAGACGTTGAAGAGCTGGGGCAGCTCGTCGATGCTGAATTTTCTCATAAAGCGCCCGATGGGGGTGATCCACTTCGTCTTCTTGTCCCTGAATTCCGGCGTGGTCATGGCGTTGAGATCGGTGACATCGGAAAGAACGTCGTGAGCGCCGAGGCGCATCGTCCGGAATTTGTAGAGGGTAAACCTCCGGCCCGCCAGGCCCAGTCTGTTCTGTTTGAAAAAGACAGGTCCCTTCGAAGTCGCTTTGATGAGGACGGCCATGACGAGAAAAAGCGGTGATAGAACGAGAATTCCCAGCCCGGAGGCGGCAAAATCGAACAGACGTTTGATGAGCAGCTCCCACTCCTTGGCGTGGGTCGTCTTGAAGTGGAGCAGGGGGAGGCCGTCGAGCTCGGCAACCGAGGACCTGGCCAGTTTCGTGTCGAAAAGGTCGACGGCGACGGTCACGGCGACCCCCTCGGTCTCGCAATCGTCGATAGCGCCCTGGAGCGAATTCAAGCGGGACCGGGGAACGACGAAAACGACCTCATCCACGGCGTCCCTGTGGAAGATCCTGGGAATGTCCTCGAGGGAACCGCTAACCGCCAGCCTGTCGACATGATGGACGCCGCGGCCGGGTTCATCGTCGATAGCCCCGAGGATCTCGAAGCCCCACTCCGGATGCTTGTCGGCCTTCCTGACGAAATCGACGGCCCGCTTCCCGGTCCCCACGATCAGCAGGCGCCGCGTGTTGAGGCCCTGGCGGCGGACATAATGGGAGCTCATGAAGATGGCCGTTTTCTCGAGGCAGATGAACAAGAAGGTCAGGCTGATAAAGATGAGGAAGAAGAGCCGGCTCATGAATTGGAGCTTCAGGAGGTAGATGAACGTGCCCAAAAGGAGAAACGTGATGACCGCGGACTTGAAAACGGCCCAGATGATCTCGAGATAGGTGCGCGTCCTCAATGACTGGTACATGCCGTTTGCGTAGAGCGCCAGGCACCAGTAGGGGATGGCAAAAACGAGGGCCAGGCCGAACTTGGTAAGCGTGATGCCCGACTTGTCGAATAATGCCGTTCAGAAGGAGAGCGAAGATGTAGGCCAAGACAATGACGCAGGCGTCGACGAACATCAAGAACCTGCGGAGAACGTTCTCCCTCTCTGTTAGCATTGTTTCAAGCCCCTCTGATCAAAAAACGCTCCTTATTATCTACTTTTCTTCGATCTTGCGCAAGACCTTGGCGGGGTTGCCCGCTACGATCGTCCAGGGGGGGACGTCCCTGGTGACGACGGCCCCGGCTCCGACGATGGCGCCCTCGCCGACCGTCACCCCGGCCAGGATGGTCACGCTCGACCCCACCGAAGCCCCCTTCCTGATGAAAGTCGGGACGACCTTCCAGTCGGCTTCCGTCTGGAGGCCTCCGCCGGGGGCGGTCGACCGCGGATACATGTCGTTGATAAAGGTGACGTTGTGGCCGATGAAAACGTCGTCCTCGACGGTCACGCCCTCGCAGATGAAGGTGTGCGAGGAGATCTTGCAGTTATTGCCGATGAAGGCGTTCTTCTGGATCTCGACGAACGTCCCGATCCGAGTATTGTCCCCGATCGTACAGCCGTAGAGGTTGACGAAGGCGAACATCTTGACGTCTTTCCCCAGTTTGACGTCGGGGGATACGCGGCAGAATTCCATGGGGTGCTCCTTTACAGCTCGATTCTCTTGCCGCCGTTCTTGATGGATTCGTCCGCGGCTTCCAGGAGGCGGACGACCTGGAGCCCGGCTTGGCCGTTATTGAACGGTTCCTGGTTTTTCTCGACGCACTCGACAAAGTACTGGGCCTCGGCCTTGAGGGCCTCGGTCGCCTCGAGCTTGGGGATGTGGACATCGCCCGATCGGTAGCTGACGAGTAGCTCGTGGATGCCGTTCTTGCCGCCGTTCGCGCTCTTGACCTCGACGCCCCGGTCGTAGATCTTGACCTTTTCGTCGGGGTTGAGATCGTCCCAGACGAGCATCTTCTTGTCGCCGCTGATCAGGGTCTGGCGGATCTTGACAGGGCTCAGCCAGTTGACGTGGAAATGGGCGATAAAACCGTTGCCTCTCGAATTCTATCGAAACGTAGGCGATGTCCTCGTAACGGCCCTCGAAATGGACGGAGCCGTGGGCCGCGAGGGCCACCGGCTTTTTGTCGATGACATGGGCCATGATGGACAGGTCGTGGGGGGCCAGGTCCCAGATGACATTGATATCGTGCTGGAAAAGCCCCAGGTTGACCCGGACCGAGTCGTAAAACAGGAGATTGCCCAGCTCGCCCGAATCGATGACCTCTTTGATCTTCCTCACCGCCCCGGTGAAGAGGAAGGTGTGGTCGACCATGATCTTGAGGCCCTTCTTGGCCGCAAGTTCGATGAGTTCCCTGGCTTGGGCGCTCGTCGAGGTGAAGGGCTTTTCGACGAAGATGTGCTTCCCCGCGAGGAGCGCTTCCTTGGCCATCTCGTAGTGGGTGAAGACCGGCGTGACGACGGCCACGGCATCGATGTCCGCGGACCGGATGAGGTCTAGCGGATCCTTCAGTACCTTGATGAAGGGGAACTGGTTCTGCGCCAAGACAAGGCGCTTCTCGGAGATGTCGCCGACCGCGACGAGATTGGCTCCGGCCGCGGCGTGGAAATTTCGGGCCACGTTGGGCCCCCAGTAGCCGTACCCTAAGACACCGATATTAAGCACGGTAGAACTCCTTGATCGGATTCCGGCGACATAGGCGATCTGCTCGTCCGTGAGCTCGGGGTACATCGGAAGGGACAGGATCTGGTCCTGGCACTCGTAAGCGACCGGGAAATCCGCGGGCTTGTGGTTCAGATAGCGATAGGCCGGCATCAGGGGAAGGGCCTTCGCGTAGTGGATGCCGGTGAAGACGCCCTTGTCCTTGAGGAAGGCGGCCAGGTCGTCCCTCCGCTCGGCCCGGATGACGTAGAGGTGGAAGATGTGGAACGTGTCGGGCCTGAGCTTGGGGGTCTTGATCTGCTTGATGCCGCCCAGAAGCTCGTTGTACTTCAGGGCATGGCTGTTGCGGGCCTTGTTCCAGTCGTCGATGTGGCCGAGCTTGGCCTTGAGCACGACGGCCTGGATGGCGTCGAGGCGGCTGTTGATGCCCTCGATCTCGTGGATGTGCTTCTGGAGGGAGCCGTGGCTGGCGAACAGGCGGGCTTGACGGGCGAAATCATCGTCGTCCGTGACGATGGCCCCGCCGTCCCCGTAGGCCCCGAGGTTCTTGCCGGGGTAGAAGCTGAAGGTCCCGGCGATGCCGAACGTCCCGGTCTTCTTGCCCTTGAACGTGGCGAAATGGGACTGGGCGCAGTCCTCGATGAGGTGGAGCTTGTGCTTGTCGCAGATGGCCTTGACGGCCTCGATGTCCACGGGTTGTCCGAAGATGTGGACGGGGATGATGGCCTTGGTCCTAGGCGTGATCTTCGCTTCGATCTGCTTTGGATCGATGTGGAAGTATTCATCGATGTCCACGAAGACGGGCTTGGCGCCGGCCTGGCTGATCGTTTCGGAGGTGGCGATGAAGCTATTGGCGACGGTGATGACCTCGTCGCCGGGGCCGATGCCCAGGGCCTTGAGGGTGATGTAGATGGCGTCGGTGCCGTTGGCGCAGCTGACGCAGTGCTTCCGGCCGCACTTCTCGGCGTAGGCCTTCTCGAATCCCTCGACGTACTTGCCGCCGACAAAGGCGGTTTCGCTGATGACGGACTGGATGGCGGGATCGATCTCGGACTTGATGGACTGGTACTGGGCTTTGAGGTCGACGAAGGGCACGTTCATGATGATGTAAGACTCCTTATGAATTTATTCGTCCCTCTATCATAGACAATCTCGCAGTTCTTTGCCTATCGGGGTCATATTAGGCGACGGGGCCCCCTCCCACATCACCTCAGGGGGCTATTTCAGGGGTGAGAAAATCAGGCCCTTTCTCACCCCTAGGGGTGAGAGGCAAAAGATAGTTTATATATTGTTTGGGAGAGATTCCAACGTTTTGAAGAAAACCAGACTAGAATGCGCTCTCTGCCTAATCTGAATGGGCTATTTTATCGTCGAAGCGGGTTGGTTGCCGTATTCGAAGGCGCCGATGTCCGGGGCCGAACCCACATAGGCCAACGCGATCCCCTGGCCCGTTGTCCATGTCAGGGCCGCATCCACCGTGATCGTCTTGGTGTCATAATTTACGGCTGCAGTACGGGCCGTTTGGGACGTCCCCATGATTTGGATCCGGTCTCCAACAACTCCCGGGATCCCCCATCCGTCCATAAAATATCCGGCGTCCGCCACCGTAAATACGGTCCCAGACCCGCTGGCGGAAGTGATGGTCGTCAACGTTCCGCCGGCATTGATGCAAGGGCTTGAAGCCTGCAGCGTCAAGTCGAACTGGTCTCCGTCCATCGGATCGGGAGTGCCGGCGATGTTGGCGAATATCGGATCGCTCGTTGCATTCCAGTTGTTAGCGATCATCTGCATGTGGGACTTTTCCGTTGGAGTTGACGATGACGATCGGCTTGTTTGCGCCGTAATAGGACTTGTTCTGCCAGAAGAGGTTGTTCTTGAAGTGGTTGTTGGCTATTGAACCACCATCACCATCTATGTTTATCGGGTGGTCGTATTCGTTAGCCCACCAGGCCTTTAATGGCCCCGTTGTAGACCAACCGGCGTGCCAGAACGTGTTGTTGTAGATCTTGTTGTCGACGCAGGTTCCCTGTCCGGAGTATGTGGTGAGATATATGGAGCGAGCCGGGTTCTGAAAGAAGATGTTCTTTCTGATTATGTTCCGGCGCGAGGCGAGCGTCCCGCCGGACCCGCCGATTTCCTGGTCCGCGCACTCGCCTCCGTAGCCGAACCGGTTGCCTTCGATCAGGTTCCTCTCAGTGTCTCCGTCGAACCCGACCGAGAAAAATAGCCGGTTGCTCCACGGGCCGCCCTCCGCGGCGCTCGTCCACCAGGGCTCGTTGTGTATGTAGTTGTTCCTAAAGACGTTGTGGTTGCCGCCGATGCCGACCACATGATGGCCGCCATGGTAGAGGACTCGTTGTTCTCGATGAGGTTATAGGATGTCCCGTCGGTGGCTGATGCTTCGTTCCCTAGCTCGAGAACAACGCCGATATCGTCCAGGCCAGTAAAACGTCCGACTTTCGAGAACCGGCAGTGATGGACCCAATTGTATTTCGAACCGTGGAATATCGTGGATCCTCTCCAGTCGATCTGACCGTCATCTTGGTCGAAATTGCAGTAGGCAATGATGTTGTGGTTCGCGTTATTCGTGATGTAGAGGAAATGATCCAGCTTGTAGAAATTGATGCCTTGGACCGTGATATAGGAAACGCCGTCGAGGAGGAGCCCGGGAGAATCGTCGCCTGTGATCGTCACGATATCTGAGCCATATGCCCGGAACGTTATTCGGGCGGAAGCTGTCCCCCGAACGAACCGGAGCAATGTTGTTCGTATAGGTGGCCGCCTTGATGTAGACCGTGTCCCCCGGATACGTGCTGCTATTGGCCTTGTTGATGGTCTTCCAGGGAAGCGCCTCTGTGCCGGGATTCGAGTCACTGGCCTGAGGGTTGCTCCCGTCCACATAATATCCGGGGGTCTCCGGAGCTACCGTAACGACTTGGGATATCGTACTAGATCCGGAGCTGTTTCCGCTGATCAGCGAAACTCCGTATGAGCCGATGGTTGAAAACGCATGAGTTGGATTCTGGGCAGCGCTAGATGAACCGTCATTGAAATCCCAGTGCCATGACGTCGGGCTTCCAGTCGAGCTGTCCGTGAATTGTACGGACTGGCCGACCGTTGGAGCCGACGGGCTGAAAACAAATGATGCGACCGGCGCACTTGCAGGGGCCACGATAATTGTCTGATTCGTGTTGGCCTGGCCGGACGCATTCATAACGGTCAGGACAACACTATAAGAAGCCGCAGTCGCAAAGGCATGGCTGGGGTTCCGGGAGCCCGACGTCGTCCCGTCCCCGAAATTCCACTGCCACAGAGTAGGGCTGCCGATCGATGTGTCCGTGAACTGCACGGCCTGGCCGGCCGTCGGGGAGGCCGGGCTGAAAGTGAACAACGCCGTAAGCGCCGTTGCTACGGTCACGGCCCGGCTGGTGCTGTTGGAGCCGGAGCTATTGGCGACGGTCAAGGTCACGGTTTTCGATCCTGCCGTCGTATAGGCATGGCTGGGGTTCTGTAAGGTGCTCGTCGTCCCGTCCCCGAAGCTCCACGACCAGGAGGTGGGGCTGCCGACGGACGTGTCGGTGAATTGCACGGTCTGCCCGGCGGCAGGCGAAGCCGGGCTGAATGTGAACGATGCGGCAAGCGCCGTCGCCATCGTCACGGTCCGGCTGGTGCTGTTGGAGCCGGAGCTATTGGCGACGGTCAAGGTCACGGTTTTCGATCCTGCCGTCGTATAGGCATGGCTGGGGTTCTGTAAGGTGCTCGTCGTTCCGTCCCCGAAGCTCCACGACCAGGAGGTGGGGCTGCCGACGGACGTGTCGGTGAATTGCACGGTCTGCCCGGCGGCAGGCGAAGCCGGGCTGAATGTGAACGATGCGGCAAGCGCCGTCGCCACCGTCACCGTCTTGCTCGTGCTATTGGAGCCGGAACTGTTGCTGATGACGAAGGTCACTGTCTTCGATCCCGCCGTCGTATAGACGTGGCTCGGGTTCTGGGAGGTCGACGTCGACCCGTCGCCGAAGTTCCAATACCAGGCTGTCGGGCTGCCGGTCGATGTATCCGTGAACTGTACAGCCTGGCTGACAAGTGGGGAGGCAGGAGCATAGGAGAAGGCTGACGTGAGGACGGACATCTGGGCGACATTGACTGCTTTACTGCCTTGCCTTGATGTGGAGCTATCGCTGGCGACAAGCGTAACGTTATAGGTCCCTTCCTTGTTGAAGGCATGGCTCGGGTTCTTTGTGGTGCTTGTCATTCCGTCCCCGAAATTCCATCGCCAGGAGGTAGGGTTTCCTGAGGTTGTATCTGCAAACTGAACGCTTTGTCCCGGGGCCGGCGTCGTGGGGCTGAAGACAAAGGTCGCGGCCGAAGGCGCAGGAACAACCGTCAGCGTTTTCGTTGCTTTCTTTGAAGTCGTGCCGTTGGCGGCTACGAGACTAACCTTGCGAAATCCGGCAGCCGTATAGATATGGATTGGATTCCTATCGGTACTGATTGTCCCATCGCCGAAGTCCCATTGCCAAGAGACAGGGCTGCCTGCGGAAGCATCCGCGAATTGAACGGTCTGCCCTTCTACAGGATACCTGGGATTATAGGTGAACGATACCCTCAGACTGTTCGTGGTTCTCGTAGCACGACTACTGAGTAGACTCCTAAAGTTTGGCAAGGCTGTTTGGGCTAAGGCATTCGACGAGGAGAGCAGAACACTAGCCACGAAGAGCAAGAGGCTGATCATTATCGGGCAGGCCCTATTTCTGGTTCTGGCGTGTTCGATCATATAACCCTCCACATCCTGACATACTAGACCAATCGGGCGCTAGAGTCGGTTTCATCATAACAGCGCCATATTACTGGAGAGGATATGGACAAGAATCACCCCTTTGGAGGATACAGACGGTCATTTCAAGGGAGATTTGGCTAGCTGACCCCCTTGGCTGCCGTATTCGAAGGGACCGATGTCAGGGGCCGAGCCCATATAGGCCAAGGCGATCCCTTGGCCCTGTATCCAGGTCAGGGCCGTCCCCACCGTGATCGTATTCGTGTCATAATTCACGCCGGTGATACGGGCCGTCTGTGACGTCCCCAGAATCTGGATCTGATCCCCAACAACTCTCGGGATCCCCCAGCCGTCCATGAAATATCCGGCGTCCGCCACCATAAAAACGGTCCCGGACCCGCGTGGCGGAAGCAATGGTTGTCAACGCTCCGCCGGCATCGATGCAGGGGCTCGAAGGCTGTAGCGTCAAGTCGAACTGGTCCTCGGCCATCGGGTTGGGAGTGCCGGCGGTGTTGGTGAACTTCGGGTCTTTCGTTTCAGTCCAGTTATTAGCGATCGTCTGAGATGTCGGCACCGTTCCGCCGGAGTTGATGATGACGATCGGTTTGTCTATGCCGTAATGGCACTTGTTCTGCCAGAATATGTTGTTCTTGAAATGGTTGTTGGCTATTGTACCACCATCACCGCCCAGGTTTATTGGGTGGTCGTATTCATTAGCCCACCAAGCTTTTAATGGCCCCGTTGTAGACCAACCGTTGTGCCAGAACGTGTTGTTGTAGATCTTGTTGTCAACGCAGGTCCCCTGTCCGGCGTATGTGGTGAGATAGATGGAGCGAGCCGGGTTCTGAAAGAAGATGTTCTTTCTGATTATGTTCCGGCGCGAGGCAAGCGTCCCGCCGGACCCGCCGATTTCCTGGTCCGCGCACTCGCCTCCGTAGCCGAACCGATTGCCCTCAATCAGGTTCCTCTCTGTGTCTCCGTCGAACCCGACGGAGAAGAACAGCCGGTTGCCCCACGGGCCGCCCTCCGCGGCACTCGTCCACCAGGCTTCGTTGTGTATGTAATTGTTCCTAAAGACGTTGTGGTTGCCGCCGATGCCGATGACATGGTGGCCGCCATGATAAAGGATGTTGTCCTCGATTAGATTGTATGATGTCCCGTCCGAAGCCGATGCCTCGTTCCCTATCTCAAGGACAACCCCGATATCGTCCAGGCCAGTAAAACGTCCGACTTTCGAGAACCGGCAGTGATGAATCCAATTGTATTTTGAACCGTGAAATATCGTGGATCCTCTCCAGTCGATCTGACCGTCATCTTCGTCGAAATTGCAGTAGGCAATGATGTTGTGGTTCGCGCTATTCGTGATATAGAGGAAATGACCCAGCTTGTAGAAATTGATACCTTGGACCGTGATATAGGAAACGCCGTCGAGGAGGAGCCCGGGAGAATCGTCGCCTGTGATCGTCACGATATCAGAGCCATAGGCCCGGAACGTGATGCGATCGGAAGCCGTTCCCGAACGGATCGGAGCGATATTGTTCGAATACGTGCCCGCTTTGATGTAGACCGTATCCCCCGGGTAGGCACTATTATTGGCCTTGTTTATGGTTTTCCAGGGAAGCGCTTCTGTGCCGGGGTTCGAGTCGCTGGCCTTCGGATTTCTCATATCAACGTAGTATCCCGGAGCCTCCGGCACAACCGTGATGGACTGACTCATGCTATTCGAATTCGTTCCTTCATTTATGGTCAAATCCACCCTAAATGAACCGGCCGCCGCATAGTTGTGGCTCGGATTCCGGTCGGCGCTCGCTAAGCTGTCTCCGAACTGCCATAGCCAAGAACTTGGGTTTCCCGTCGATGTGTCCGTGAACTGGACGGACTGGCCTGCCATCGGTTCTGCCGGTCTGATCAAGAACGATGCGACTAATGGCCCGCTCTGGCCGGATTGAACAGCCTGGCAGCATGCAGACGCAAGAATACAGATAGAAAGTACCTTCACCTTTGTGGCGATCAACTAGATCTCCATTCTGCCAATAAACGAATAATATAACATAGCTTTCCGACGTTCAATACCCCTCTGCCGCTCCACCAGAGGCATCTTGCCCAGGCCTTCTGGGTGCCATCCTTGACTTCCCCTAAGCTCCAATATATTCTTCGCCTTAGTGTAAGCATGGAGGCGTCGCACGAGAAACGCATCGGTCATTCTGTCCAACCTAAAACCATATTAACGTCGGCATTACTCTTGGCCTTACGCAGAGTTTGGAAGGTAAGAAGGGGGCCGACGAGCAGCCGACAACTAGAAACCAATCCTATAGACATTCCTTTAGTTTTGTTTGCGTTCTTTGTCATAGTCCTCTTCGTTACGGGTTGCGGTTCACCTGCCCTGATGAATAAGGAACTCGGATATCCGGACGAAGCCATTGTCCTTATCGTCAACGCAGAAGACGTCGGACTTCATGCTGATGTAACAAATGCAGCGATTCAGGCCATGAAGCAGGGGGTCGTCACAAGCGGCAGCCTCATGGTGCCATGCCCGGATTTCGGCCGTACGATCAATATTTGGAAGAAAGACCCTAGCCTGGACTTCGGCGTTCATCTGACGCTGACCTGCGAATGGGGCCAACAATATCCTTGGGCCCCCGTCTTGTCGAAGGATGTCGTCCCATCTCTTTTGACACAAGACGGGCTGATGTGGCCGGATGTCGAAAGCCTGGTTCAGCACGCTAAGTTAGATGAAATCCTCATGGAAGCGGAGGCACAAATCCGCAAGGTGTTTGATTCTGGCGTAAATCCTACGCATCTCGATGCTCACATGAGTTGGTATATGGCGAATACTAAGTATTTTGAAGGGATCATGCAGCTTGCGCGTAAGTACTGCCTGCCGATGCGCGTTTGGCGAAGAAAACTCACAAGGTTGTCATGGTGGCCAAATGATCCCGCGGAGATGCGCCGGAAGGGGTTTGTTTTCCCTGACAGTCAGGCAAGCTACTATCGTATTGAAAGGGAAGACGAGAAAAACGGTCTTAGGCAAGAAAAATATCAAAAATTTCTCCGGGATCTTCATCCCGGCATCCATGAGGTTGCGGTCCATTTGGCGGCCCAGTCGGCCGAATTGGAAGCGTTCATTGGGCCCGAGGATGTCGCATTACGCGAGCGGGATTATGAAATTTGGACTAGTCTAGCGACCAAGTCAATGATCCAAAACAGGAGGATCATCCTCGCAGGTTTTCGTAAATTACAGGAGCTCCAAAAAACGAAATGGAATCCGTCACGGGCCAATGCTCTTGCTCCCGATAGTTCTCCCAAAATAGATGGCTCGTCACATGTCCGCGATAGATAAGGGTTGTCGGGCAGACAGGAGTTGGTAGGTGAATCAAACAAAAGAACTTGGCCGACAATATATACTGAGCCCCGAGGCCATTCCGGGGTTTTCTGGATGGACGCGATCGGCCTTATCAAATGGTTCTCATCTGACCGCACATCAAGACCTGCCGGTGCATCAGGCCAAACACGGCTCCAATTCGGTCGTCCTTTTAGGTTTCATAATAAAATCCGATGAGCCGTCTTGGTCCAATGATGAGATCATTCAACATCTTGTTAGGAACATTAGTTCGTTTGATGACGCATTCGACCTAACGGCTTGTTGTGGTGGGCGTTATGCTCTTATTATCCAGATTGGTGATGATTCCCTTATTTTCAACGACGCCGGTGGGCTTCGCCAGATCTTTTACCACATCGATCCAAGTAACCGGTGTTGGATAGCTTCTGAGCCAACCATGATCGCCAAGCACTTGGGACTCGAAGTTGACATCAACATCCAGAAGGATTTTGACAGATCTGCACTTTTCGCCACGAATCCGGATTATTGGTTTCCGGGACGCGTAACACTTTTTCCTTCTGTTCACCGTCTCCTCCCAAATCACTGCCTCATCATCCGAACCCAGCAAGTCGTGCGATACTGGCCTCGAAGGATAATATCCAAAGTGCCATTTGACGAGGCGGTCGACAAGATCTCACGCCTTCTCGTGGGACTGATCAACGGCGCCAGCCTGCGCTCCAAACTGGCGCTGGGCATATCATGTGGTCTGGACAGTCGACTCCTATTGGCAGCCAGCCGTTCAGTCGCCTCAAATATCCAGTTCTTTACGCAAATGGCATCGACAATGCGCGAGGACGACCCTGATATTCTCATTCCGAAACAGCTTTCAGAGCGCCTCGGGTTCCAACATAAGGTCCTGATCCTACCTGACCAGTTGCCCCCGGACCTTGACGTCCTATTGAAACGCGATCTGATGGCGGGCAAGGCGCTTAAGGGCATCAACGCATACTCGATCGCCGAGGACCTGCTTCGTTGGAAGTCCGATACGGTCGTGGTTTATGGGAACCTCAGCGAGATCACCAAGCGTGACCGATTTCGTTATCCTCAGGTGCCGAGCTGGCTTATAAGCGGCGCATTTCTTACGGAATGCGTCCGCATGACGGGTAGCGCAATAGCCTACCGTGAGTTGAGCCATTGGCTCAAGGCCGTCCGCCCGCTGACACGGTTCAATGTGAATATCTTAGATCTCATGCACTGGGAGCATCGCGTTGGCAGTTGGGCTGCGATGACATTCGGCGTGTATGACTTTGCCTTCGAAACTTTCTGCCCCTATAATTGTCGCCGGTATATTGAGTATATGTGGGGTGTTCCGTTCAAGCAGCGGACGATGCCGGATTACCGACTGCATCATGCTATCATCCGGAAGCTTTGGCCAGAGACACTCCTTTTGCCAGTCCTTACCATTAACCGCGAAACAAACCGACTCCGCCGATGGGCGGTCGACACGTTATATAAGACATGGATTTACGATGTCATCAAGTACCTGTATCTTCTTCTATATAGACTCCCCAAATCCGTCGTTCGTACGAGGAGCAGAATGAAAGGAATACCATGATCAAGTCTATTGCGGATAATAGGCCAATCGGTGTTTTTGATTCGGGTATCGGCGGATTGACCGTCGTCAAGGAGATGCTCCGGATCCTGCCGAACGAAGACATCATTTATTTCGGCGATACGGCCAGATTGCCTTACGGATCTAAGTCTGAGAAGACGATTAAAAGGTTTGCTATCGAGAATGCCGTATTCTTAAATTCTTTCGGGGTCAAAGCGATCGTGGTTGCATGTAACACCGTTTCGGCCGTGGCGCTTGATTTCCTGCGCGGTTTCATTAGATTGCCGGTGATCGGCGTCGTCGAGCCTGGCGCTGAAGCGGCCGTGCGTGCCACGCGATCGAAACACGTTGGCGTAATTGCCACCAAGACAACAATTCGAATGCATGCTTATGCGGCGTGCATTAAGGAGCTGGACGCCGATGTCGAAGTGCATGAAGTCGCGGCGCCTCTCCTTGTGCACCTGGTCGAAGAGAATTGGATTGAACGGGATGTCACCAAGGAAATATTGAAAGAATACCTCCATCCACTCTTGGACGCACAGATCGATACCCTCGTCCTCGGGTGCACGCACTATCCGTTCTTGTCGAAAGCCATCGAAGACGTTGCCCCGAATCTGACGTTGATCAACTCAGCCAGCGAGACAGCGATTAGTGTCAGGCGTTTGCTCCGGGCCGACCAATTTGTTGCCGAGAAGCAGACCCCTGGATCAATCCGCATTTTTTTGAGCGACATACATCCGGATTCGGCCCGCTGGGTCGCGGATTTTCTTGAATCTGAAGTCCCTATAGAAGGAGTTGAGACGCATCAATTCAGTTCTTAATAACGAAGATGCGAGAACTCTGCATAAAGTCAGTCGTCTTCTAACTCTGGGATACTACCTTAAAAAACGTAAATTATAGAATACGAAACGGCGTCTTGGCTAGTATATCACCCCTCGGGAAGCTACGAGGACGGATGAATCATGCTCTTTATTCCAAGGCTGGTGTACGGTGATGTTCGCAATTTGGCATAGGAGGTGGGCCATCGTAAACTCTCTTCGAACGCCAATCCGAAAGAGAGGAGAAGTTTTACTACGATGGCCCAACAGCATTATAAGACACCCTTCAAGAAGGCGCTATTGCAGTTCATCACGGAACCCGATCCCTTCCTGGCCATGCTCAAGTGGGTGATGACGGAGATGATGAGGATCGAGGCCGAAGCCAAGGTCGGTGCGGCCAAGGGGAAGCACTCGAAGGACCGGACAACGCACTTTTCCGGGGCCGGGCCCGGAGAGTGGATACCCGGATGGGCACGGTCTATCTGCTCGTGCCCAAGGTCCGCAAGGGCGGCTATGTGCCGTTCTTCGTCTCGGAGAGGACAGCGATCCGAGCAGGCGCTGATCGCGGTCGTCCAGGAAGCCTTCATCAACGGGGTCTCGACCCGGAAGATCGAGCGGCTGGCCCAGGCGATGGGCATCGAGAATATCTCCGCCGCCCAGGTCTCGGAGTTCAACAAGGAGCTCGACTCGCAGGTCGCCGATTTTCAGGGACGGCCCCTGGCCGAGGAGTATCCCTTCCTCTGGATCGACGCCCTGTATCAGAAGGTCCGGGTCGAGGGACGGGTCGTCTCGGTGGCCGTGCATGATCGCCTGCGGGGTCAATCCGGCCGGTTCTCGGGAGATCCTGGCCGTGGAGCCCATGTTCGACGAGTCGGAGGACTCGTGGCGCGTCTTCTTCCGCAAGCTCAAAGCGAGGGGCATGAAGAGGACCGCGCTCTGCATCTCCGATGCCCATGCCGGAATCCAGGCCGCGGTGCGGAAGGAATGGCTGGGCGCCTCCTGGCAGCGCTGCAAGGTTCACTTCATGCGGAACATCCTGGCCAAGGTCCCGCACAAGGAAAAGGGCCGCTTCGCGGCTCATCTGAAGCAGATCTGGCTCGAGCCGGACAAGAAGAGCGCCCGCCGGGCGGCCGCCGCTCTCATCGACGATTACGAGAAGCGCTTCCCCGAGGCGGTCCGCTGCCTGGAAGAGGGCCTCGAGGACTCGCTCTCGTTCTATGACTTCCCGGACGTCGACAAGAAGCGGATCTCCTCGACCAACGGGCAGGAGCGGCTGAACATGGAGATCCGCCGGCGGAGCCGGGTGGTCGGGGTGTTCCCCTCGGTCGCAAGCTTCCTCCGATTGACGATCTGCTATCTCATCGAATACTCGGAAGACTGGGAGAACGAACGGAGCTACATCCGGGAGGACAAGGTCCAGGGATCTTTGGACAGGCTCCACGAGCTGATGGCTCAAGCGGCTAACTGAAGTGAGCTACGATGGCCCCGAATCTGCGAACATCCCTTGACACGGCCATTCCAAGAGCCCCTAAACACAATCATCGGGGAATATATACTGGAGGATTCCGATAAAGCGCACGGACAATCATCCGTTGCGGTGTACAAGGAGCATACATATCTGATACCGAACCTTTCTTACACTCTTAGGATGGCCAGTCTGTAGCCAGCCGGATGCCAGCATAGGCAAGGAGTTTAGCGGCGTGATCGCAGTCCTTCACTAGAAACTTTACAGTCGCATGGTAGCCGAGGATAAGAGAACACGGTAATATCAGAGTATAGAATAAGACTGCTCCTATCGAGATCATCGTGCCTATACTGAAGAAAGGCGAAGTCCAAGATGAAGTCAAGCCTCTCACAAAAGCTCTTTTGATGTGGTAACTAACTCGCTGCCGTTCGATGGGAACCGTTTCATATACACAAGCCTCGTCACACCATATGAACGACTTTCCTTCTCGTATCTTTCTGCCGAAAAAAACGGCATCCTCTCCACCGCTTCTTCCATAGGCCGGATCAAAGGGTTTCTCGTCTGCCCGAAATACGTCCCTGAAAAGAAGGACATTCCCAGTGCGTGTATAGCGGGGCTCTGTGAGTTTCGTTTTTGTACGGAATCTCTTTCGGTCGAGTAGCCCGCTTTTACTTAGCCATGGCGGCGGCGTACTGTCAAAATGCGGCAGCACCGGGCCTAGTACCCCGTCTGCCTCAGAATCCAAGATAGCGCTGTAATGTAATAAAAGCCAGTTTTCATCCGGGAATTCGTCATCGTCAATGAATGCAACCATATCTCCAGTAGAATTCTTTACTAGCAGATTCCTCGCCAAAGAAATGTTCTTTTCAGGTTCTACATAATAATGAATTTCATATGGCGCATGACTCATGGCCTTTAAGGCCACTTCTCTGGCGGACTCCAGAGCGTCGTTATCCACGACGACCACGGAATAGCTGAAGAGGCCGTCCGTCCTAAGAATAAAGATTTTGTGAAGGAGTCTTTCTAATAACAGGGGTCTCTTGTATGTACTTATGCATATGCTGATGTGATGCGCAATTCCCAGCACACGGTCCGTCATTTAGGCCAACAATATCGCATCTAGAAGCCCTGTCAATAATATGAAGGATATAAGGAAGTTTGCGAATCTGTGTATATTCATCATTGGCGTTTCGATCATTTACCAGCAAGAGATTTCAAGATCATATTAATTTTTTTTAGGCGCGGCAAATACTTATCAGCCGTTCTAACCAACGCGGCTCTTGACTTTCCGGGGCTGCAGTTAAAACGG